>NZ_CP047146.1:5502500-6987500 GCF_009834125.1 Streptomyces sp. GS7 | reverse complement strand
GTAACGACTTCTCGACTGTCTCAACCATAGGCCCGGTGAAATTGCATTACGAGTAAAGATGCTCGTTTCGCGCAGCAGGACGGAAAGACCCCGGGACCTTTACTATAGCTTGATATTGGTGTTCGGTTCGGCTTGTGTAGGATAGGTGGGAGACTTTGAAGCGCCAACGCCAGTTGGTGTGGAGTCGTTGTTGAAATACCACTCTGGTCGTGCTGGATGTCTAACCTGGGTCCGTGATCCGGATCAGGGACAGTGTCTGGTGGGTAGTTTAACTGGGGCGGTTGCCTCCTAAAGGGTAACGGAGGCGCCCAAAGGTTCCCTCAGCCTGGTTGGCAATCAGGTGTTGAGTGTAAGTGCACAAGGGAGCTTGACTGTGAGACTGACGGGTCGAGCAGGTACGAAAGTAGGGACTAGTGATCCGGCGGTGGCTTGTGGAAGCGCCGTCGCTCAACGGATAAAAGGTACCCCGGGGATAACAGGCTGATCTTCCCCAAGAGTCCATATCGACGGGATGGTTTGGCACCTCGATGTCGGCTCGTCGCATCCTGGGGCTGGAGTCGGTCCCAAGGGTTGGGCTGTTCGCCCATTAAAGCGGTACGCGAGCTGGGTTTAGAACGTCGTGAGACAGTTCGGTCCCTATCCGCTGTGCGCGTAGGAGTCTTGAGAAGGGCTGTCCCTAGTACGAGAGGACCGGGACGGACGAACCTCTGGTGTGCCAGTTGTCCTGCCAAGGGCATGGCTGGTTGGCTACGTTCGGAAAGGATAACCGCTGAAAGCATCTAAGCGGGAAGCCTGCTTCGAGATGAGGGCTCCCTCCCACTTGATGGGGTAAGGCTCCCAGTAGACGACTGGGTTGATAGGCCAGATATGGAAGCATCGTAAGGTGTGGAGTTGACTGGTACTAATAGGCCGAGGGCTTGTCCTCAGTTGCTCGCGTCCACTGTGTAGGTTCTGAAGTAACGAACTCGCCTTATCGGCTGGAGTTTGTTTTCTTCATAGTGTTTCGGTGGTTATTGCGTTAGGGAAACGCCCGGTTACATTTCGAACCCGGAAGCTAAGCCTTTCAGCGCCGATGGTACTGCAGGGGGGACCCTGTGGGAGAGTAGGACGCCGCCGAACAATCTTCGAAAAAGCCTCGTTCCCGAGTTCCGACTCGGGGAACGAGGCTTTTTTGCTTTCGAGACTCTTTGCGTTGTGCGCCCGGGGGGCTGCGTACGCGCGAAGGAACTCCATGCACATCCGCGTGACCCGGAGCGGTGGCTTCGCAGGCATCACACTCCACGCCGAACTGGAGACCGGAGGCCGTCCCGACGCCGCCGAACTTGAACACCTCGCGAGGGAAGCGGTGGCCGCCGGCCACCCCGAGCCGCCGCCCGTCGTCCCCGACGGCTTCGAGTACGAGATCACCGTGGATGACCACACCGCGCACTGCGCGGACCCTCTGCGGTGAACCACGAATGTTCACCAACGCGATCAAGGATGACGCAGACGACCTCGTGACCATCAACACAAAGGGAAAGAAATTCCCCATGTGTGACAACTGCAAGACGTGGGTTCCTGGCTTTGGGGGAGAGGTCCTGACAGGATGAACAACACCCCTGACCGTCCAGCGGTTCAGCGGCTGCGCGCTGCCGTTGCGGGAGAGGCACGCATTGAGGCCGGTCCGCTGGATGTCGAGGACGCCTGCCGCCGATACGCCGAAGAAGGCTACGAAGTCAGCTCTCGCCTGCGGGACTTCCTGGCCGACTACGGCGAACTTACCGTGATCTGGCCGTGGCGGCAGCGCGAAGTTGAACTCACGACCTCGGTAGAGAGGACCCTGGAGGCAACGCACGCCCTCCCCAGGAACGTTCGCATCGACGCGAAGCGCATCGGCCAGCCCGTCGTGCTGATCGGTACGGCCTGGGATACCGACGACGTTGTGCTGCTGGCCGACAATGATGACATTTTCATCTCCGGCGACGCCGGGATCCAGCGGATCGCCAACGGCTTCGAGAATGCCATCCGCGCCATCGGAACGGACAGCTGGGACAAAACCTTTTTCTGAGTCAAATGCCCTCCCCGGCAGGGCAACGGGGTACCGGTCAGCGGTCGTCCCTCACATGCCCGGGTCGAACGTCGGCTGACCACCGACGCGGGCGCGGCTGGACGGTGGCGCCAGGGTCGCAGCCGGGTAGACCCGCGACGCCGCTGACACCGCTCCGCCGGCCTCACGACCGCATGGTCGTGACGGCGGAGCTGGGCTGCACGCCGCGACGAATCGGCCCCTGTACATCTCGCCAAGAACCCACTCATCGCTACGGCGCCGGCGGAAACCTTCTTTCTCTGGGTGGGGATCGGGTGTGCTGTGACGTGTGGTGAGGGAGGTTCGTTGACCTTCCGGGACTCGTTCTCGGGGGGTGTGGCTCTGCGGCGGGTTGTTGTACGACTCGAAGCAGGAGTTGCTGATGCGGGCGTTTCCCGTGCTGCTGCCGTCCGGGCAAAAGTACTGGACGGTCCTTGACGACGACCTGGAGGTCGTCCCCCTTGCCGATCACTGGCTGCGGAATCTGCCGTTCGGGCGGGACCGAGCGGAGCTGACGACCAAGTCCTACGCCGATGGCGTCGCGCTGTATCTGCGGTGGTGCCAGGCGACCGGCCGGCGCCGGCCGGAGGCGGGCCGGGATCTGGGCCTGTTCACGGTGTGGTTGAAATACACCCCGGCGGTCCGGGACGGAGTGGTGCCGGTGGTCCAACCGGGGCCGGGAGGCGCCCCGGTACGGGGTGAGCGGCGGATCAATCGGGCGCTGGTTACCGTGCGGGGCCTGCTGGCCTGTGCGGTGTCGGCCGGCGAGGCACCCGTGCGGTGTTGGGGCAGATTTACGAGCTTGCCGACAGCCGGGACCTGCCCGCGGCGGCGGCGGGGAGGACGGGGGCCTGTTCTATCGCCAGCGGCCAGGTGGATCGGGCCGCCGATGCCGAGTTGGTCGCGATGTTCGGCGCCTGCCGCAACGCGCGGGGACGTCTGGTCGTCCTGCTACTGGGCCGGGTGGGGCTGCGGCGCGGCCAAGTGGCCGGGCCGCGCCGCAGTGATGTGCACCTATTGCCGGACTCGCGGGCGCTGGGCTGCGACTACCCGGGAGCGCACGTGCACGTGCGGCGGTGGGAGAACGTGAACGGCGCCTGGTCGAAGTCGCGGCAAGCGTGGGTGGCGCCGCTGGACTTCCTAATGGTGAGCGCGTTTCGACCTGTACTACGAGGAGCAGCGCCGGCTGCTCGCGGACGGCGGGGGCGACTTCCTGCTGGTGAACCTGTTCCGGGCGCCGGTAGGGGATCCAATGTCGCCCGAGGCGATCGGGGAGCTGTTTGAGCGGCTCGGTGGGCGGGCCGGGCTGACGCGCCGGGTGGGGCCGCGCATGGCCCGGCGGGCGTTCGGCTCGAACGTCGCGGACGCTGGCGGCTCGCCGGGTGAGGTGCAGGCGCTACTCGGGCATCGGTGCCCGGACTCGTCCGGGCCCTACCGGTTCCCCGATCCGGGGCGGGTCCGGGCGGCCGCCGAGCGGGTGCCGTCCCCGCGTTCCCTCAGCAGGCAGGAGGCGGGCCGTTGACGGCTGCGCCCATCGCCGCCGTCCAGGAGCCGGTGCCCGCGGGCCCGGTCGGCAATGAGCGCCTGGAGGAAATCCTCCGGGCTCTCGATCCGGGGTTGAGAGTCCACCCAAACATGGCGGATACCCAAGCAAAAGGACACTGGCGCTGCAGATCGAGCACAACCGCTCGGCCCGCGGCCTGCAGGGCATGATCTACAGCCGCAACGACCGGGCCGGCCGCGGAAAGCTTTCTTCCCGTCTCGGCCTGGTCACCGGGGCCGTCGAGGCGGCGCCGGACACGGACTTCTACGCCCATCTCGTCGGCCATCTCAGCTCCGGCGGCCGGGTCGACTACGTCATCGCCGACGAGGCGCAGTTCCTCACCTCCGAACAGGTCGACCAACTCGCCCGCGTAGTCGACGACCTGGCGCTGGACGTCTTCGCCTTCGGCATCACCACCGACTTCCGCAGCAAGCTCTTCCCCGGCTCCCAGCGGCTGGTCGAACTCGCGGACCGGATAGAGGTCCTGCAGGTCGAGGCGCCGTGCTGGTGCGGCGCCCGCGCCACGCACAACGCCCGTACCGTCGACGGCCGGATGGACGTGGAAGGCGCGCAGGTCGTGGTCGGTGACGTGGTCGGGGATGATGGCGACGCCGCTGGACGGCCGCAGGCGGAGGTCGGCTACGAGGTGCTGTGCCGGCGCCACCACCGCCGCCGGCAGACCTGGGCGACCACCCGTGCGGCTGCACTCTCCCCGGACGTCCTGCCGGTCGACGCCGCGGGCCAGTACACCCAGGCACCGGCCCGTAGGGCAGGCCCTTGCGGAGTGGCGACGCGGCGCCGCCGGCCCGCCGGCCCGCCGGCCCCGCTCAGTGCTGCTGGATGATCGTGAAGACCGCGCCCTCGCTGTCCGCCACCGTGGCCAGCCGGCCGTGCGCCGAGTCCCGTGCCGGACGCAGTACACGCCCACCCAACTCAGTGACCCTGCGGGCCGCGGCATCGGTGTCCGATACCGCGAAGTACGTCATCCAGTGCGGCCCCCGGTCACGCGGCAGGGCGTTGCCGACGCCGTGGATGCCCGCCACCGGCTTCCCCTTGATGTGCAGCGTCAGGTAGTCGAAGTCGGCCGAGACCACGGCTTCCGCCTCGAAGCCGAAGACATGCTCGTAGAAGGGGCCGACGGAGTCCGTCTCCTGGGTGACCAGTTCGTTCCATACCGGGGTGCCCGGCTCCCCGCTGACCGCGGTGCCCGGCATCGACCTGCCCTGCCAGATGCCGAAGATCGCCCCCTGTGGGTCGGAGCCGATCGCCATCCGCCCCGCGTCGTCCGCGTCCAGCGGCCCGACGCCGACCGTGCCGCCGCAGCAGCGGATCTGCTCGGCGGTGGCATCCGCGTCGTCGCTGGCCAGATAGGTGGTCCAGGCGACCGGGAGATTCCGGTCGGCCGCCAGCTCGCCGACCCCGGCCACTTCCAGGCCGTCGAGGAAGGCGCGGGCGTACGGACCGAAATGCTGCGGTCCCGGGCGGAACTCCCAGCCGAAGAGCGCGCCGTAGAACTCCTGCGTCGCGGACAGGCTGTGTGCCAGGAGGCTCACCCAGCAGGGCGCGCCGGGCATCCGCCGGGCTGCTGCCTCGGTCGTCATCGTCACTCTCTCCTCGGAGCATCAGGTGCTGGCCATTGCGGTACGGGCGCGGGTCCCGAGCAGATGCTCGCACCCTGTGACCTGCTGTGCGCCCCGGCCGCGCCGTCCACGGCGCGTTCGCGAGGGAGAATGCCCGTTTTGATGTTTCTCGTCCGTTTCGGCGGCGTCACGCCGCCGCATAACTCCGCCATACGGAGGGTGGGCACCCGCCTTCTGTACGTAGCCGTCGCTACGCAAGGATGAGCCCCATGAATGCCATCATCACCGCTACCGAACTCGCGAGCGAGTTGGCGGGTCCCGCGGCTCCGCTGCTTCTCGACGTGCGCTACCAGATGGGCGGCCCGCCCGGCCGCCCCACGTACGAGGCCGGTCACCTGCCCGACGCGGTCTATGTCGACCTCGAAAGCGAACTGGCTGGCCCGCCCGGTGCGGCAGGCCGGCACCCGCTCCCCGACCTTGCCGTCTTCGCCGCCGCCATGCGGGCCGCGGGCGTCACCGCCGGCCGTCCGGTGGTCGTCTATGACGGTGGCCAGGGGTGGGCCGCCGCCCGTGCGTGGTGGTTGCTGCGCTGGGCGGGTCACCCGGATGTGCGAGTTCTCGACGGCGGGCTTGCCGCCTGGCAGGCGTCCGGCGGTGCCATGAGTGTCGACAAAGTGACTCCGCCGGTCGGTGACTTCACCCCCGCTCCCGGAGCCATGCGGCTGCTGACGGCGGACGACGCGGCCGCACTGGCTCACCGCGGCGTGCTCCTGGACGCACGGGCCGGCGAGCGCTACCGGGGCGAGGTCGAGCCCATCGACCGGGTCGCCGGCCACATCCCGGGCGCGGTGTCGGCCCCGACGACCGAGAACGTCGCCGACGGCAGCACGGTCTTCCGTGGCGCCGCCGAACTGGCCGAGCGGTTCGCCGCATTGGGCGCCACCGCGGACGCCGAGGTCGGCGTCTACTGCGGCTCCGGGGTCTCCGCGGCCCACCAGGTGCTCGCCCTCGCGGTCGCCGGCATCCCCGCCGCGCTGTACGTCGGTTCCTGGAGCGAATGGTCCGCCGACCCGTCCCGGCCCGTCGCCACCGGCCCGCAGCCCGGCTGAGCCCCCATCGGGGCCCGCGACGGGCCTCATACGACGGCGTCCGCCGGCCCCCTG
Source organism: Streptomyces sp. GS7 (assembly GCF_009834125.1). Taxonomy (NCBI): domain Bacteria; kingdom Bacillati; phylum Actinomycetota; class Actinomycetes; order Kitasatosporales; family Streptomycetaceae; genus Streptomyces; species Streptomyces sp. GS7. The sequence continues at coordinate 6,981,149 of NZ_CP047146.1, read as the reverse complement.
GAAGCAGGGGCCGGCGGACGGGGGCTCATCAGGGGCGCGGGCGCGGCCGGCACGCCCCTGGGCTACTCAGGTTTCTTGCGTCGGGTGCCGAAGACGATCTCGTCCCAGCTGGGCACCGCGGCCCGGCGCCCGGGGCGCACACCGTCCGCCTCGGCCTGCCGGTCCGTCGTCCCGGTGAGCCGGTCGCGATGGCCGGCCACCGCCCGCGGCATGAGCACATCGGCGTACGCGGAGCCCGCGCCCGCGCTCGCCGCCGGGGCGGGCGGCTCCTCGACCTCCGCCTCCGAAGGCTCCTCGTGCTGCGGCGCCTTGGCGGTCTCCGGTACGACCATGTCGCCGCGGAAGCTCGGCACCGCCTCCAGCAGGCTGGTCAGCGAATCCCGCTCCCGCTCGCCGGTGGCCTCCTCGCCACCCCGCGACTCGTCCCGCTCCTCGCCGCCGGACGACGCGGTGCGCTCGCCGCGATCGGGCATCTGGCGGTCCAGGGCACGGTCCAGCGGGCGGTCGCGCGGCAGCCGCGCGATCCGCGGCACGAACGGGAAGCTCGGCTCGGGGGTGTCGTCGCTCTCGCCGATCAGCGCCCGCGCCTCGTCGTCCACGGCCTGGACGAGCCGTCGCGGCGGATCGTACGTCCATGTCGCCGAGCGCGGTTCGGCGGCGACCCGGTAGACCAGCAGCACCTCCCAGGTGCCGTCGTCGCGGCGCCAGGAGTCCCACTGGGCGCTGTCCTTGTCGGCGCCGCGCAGCAGCAGCCGTTCCGCGACCGCCTCGCCGAGCTGCGGGCCGGTGTTCTCACCGGGCCGCCGCACCGGGGTCTTGCGTGCCCGCTCGGCCATGAACGCCCGCTCCGCGAGCACCGGCCCCTCGAAGCGGCGCACCCGGTCGACGGGAATGCCGGCCAGTTGAGCGACCTCCTCCGCGGAGGCGCCGGCTCGTATCCGCGCCTGGATGTCCCGCGGGCGCAGGTGGCTCTCGACCTCGATCTCGATCTGGCCCAGGCGTGCGCGGTCGTTGCGGACGGCGGCGCGCAGCCGCTCATCGATCGGAAGCGTGTACTCGGTGCTGTCCGCAGCTTTGAGCACCAGCCGTGTGCCGTCGTTGGAGACGGCCACGACACGCAGTTCGGGCATGGGGACCTCCCGGGTGGTGCCTGCCGACGTCACGTGCGTCGCTGCTTCCGCTAGTCGAGTGTGGCCTGCCCGGGTGCAGCCTGCCACAACATTGCCGAGTTGCCCGGCGTGTCGGGGCTTGGCCCAGAAACGCCGTTATGGCACGGTTACCAGTTCGCAACGCTCAGTGACCATGCCGCTTGCCCTGTCACCGATCACCCGTGCCGAGCGACGGCGCCCCAGGGAGGGGTGCCGCCTTCAGGGCCCCTCCCGCGGGTCCGGGCAGCCGGACGGGAACCGGGGCCAGGGCTCGCCACAGTACTCCATTCGGGCCACCGAGGTGGACCGCCGCGCCGCCGAAGTTCTCGCGAGGCAACGGAGTTGAGTCGCCTTGTCGACCTCTCTACCTGCAGTGAAGGTGTCGAGTTTCACAGATTCCCCAGATTCGGAACTATTGGCTCCGCCACTCGGTCACTTCTCCATGCAAGATGGATCGAAGGGGCGATCAAAGGTAGGAGATGGACGAAAAAACCGAAACCGACACGAAGAAGAAGGAGAAGCGGATAGACCTGAGCCTCGCCCAGGTCTCCGGTAGCGCTCTCGCCGCGGCCGCCGCCGCGTACCTCGCGGGTCAACTCGGTGTCTACGGAACCATCATCGGCGCAGGTGTCGTCAGTGTCGTCGCCACGACCGGCGGCTCCATATTCCAGCACCTGTTCCGGCGCACCGGCGAGCAGATCAAGGAAGCGGCCGTCACCACACGGCCGAAGCCACGCCGTTTCTCCACCACTCGACCCCGATCCACCACCGGGCAGGCGGAGCCCGCCGGCCCCACACGAGTGCTGCCCACCTTCGACAAGCAGGGCGCGGAGGACACCGTCACCTCCGTAGCGGCCCGGAAGCCCGACCCCGCCGCGGCCCGTACGCAACTCATCCCGCGCGCCGAGCAGGCGCGCCGCCGCGATCCCGCCGGCGCCCACCCGGCCGACGACGCCACGCGCCTGCTGCGCACCGTCGACCGCGACGCGACGCGCGCGCTGCGCCCGGGGAAGAGCGCCGGCCAACCGCAGGCCGCCGACGGCGCCGACCGGACGCAGCTCGTCCCGCGCCTCGACGAGCGGACCATGGCCCTGGGCCAGGCCGCCCTCCAGGAGGCCGCGGCGACGGCCGTACTTCCTCAGGCCGGCGAGCCCGGCTCCCCGGTGGCCGTCGACGAGGAGAACACCGCGACGTACGGCACCCGGCTGCGCGGCTGGAAGCGGCCCGCGCTCGGCGCGCTCGTCGTGTTCGTGCTGGCGATGGGTGCCGTCACCGCCACCGAGCTGTTCACCGGTGAGACGCCCAGCGGCAAGCAGGGCACCACAATCAGCAACATCACCGGGTTCATCCCACACCGGCCCGGCACCCCGGCGCCGACCCCCCACCACTCCTCCGGGAGCGGCAGGGACGGCAGTGGCGGGACGCCGTCACCGGGTCCGAGCCGGTCCGGCGAAACTGGCACCGGCAGCTGGACGGACCGCGGTAAGCAGTCCCCGTCGCCGACGCCCTCCGACGGCGGCTCCGGCTCTCCGAGCCCCGGCACGTCCTCGTCCCCGAACCCGTCCCCGAGTCACTCCACCGGCACCGACGGCGGCAGCGGCGACGGCTCCAACGGCGGCGCGACCCCGGGGCAACAGCAGAGCCGGCAGAACCCCGACACCCAGCAGTCGCCCGATCCGAAGACCCCCTGACGGACAAAGGATCGCCCCTCCTGAGGGATGGACCTCCTCACCCGGTGGACCGCCCTCCGACCCGGCCCGGTGCCCCGTCCAGGGGCACCGGGCCGCGGCCGTCACGGGGCGCCGGGCGCCGCACCGCTCAGTCGCCCAGGACCCGGCGCAGATACCCGTTGGTGAAGCGGCGCTCGGGGTCCAGCCGGTCGCGGAGCGCGGTGAACTCACCGAACCGCGGATAGACCTCGGCGAGGTACCCGGCGTCGCGGGTGTGCAGCTTGCCCCAGTGCGGGCGCCCGTCGTGCGCCGTCATGATCCGCTCGGCGGCGGCGAAGTACGCCTGGTGCGGCGTCCCGCGGTACATGTGCACCGCGATGTACACGGTGTCCCGGCCCGAGGCGGTGGACAGGGCGATGTCGTCGGCCGGCGCGGTTCGCACCTCCACGGGGAAGCTGATCCTGAGGTCCGACCGCTCCACCATCGCCTTGAGCTGCCCCAGCGCCTCGACCGCGGCCTCCCTGGGCAGCGCGTACTCCATCTCCACGAAGCGCACCCGCCGCGGCGAGGTGAACACCTTGTACGGGATGTCGGTGTACGTACGCGCCGACAGCGCGCGGCTGGAGACCTTGGCGATGCCCGGGATGGCGGCCGGTACCGCTCTTCCTACGGCGCAGGCGACCTGGAACACCCCGTTGGACAGCAGCTCGTCCTCGATCCAGCCGCTCACCCTCCCGGGTGGCGCCGCCGGGCCCTGGCTGCGGTTGTTGCGCTTGGTGTTGCAGTTGCCGGTGTGCGGGAACCAGTAGAACTCGAAGTGCTCGTTCTCGGCGACCAGTTCGGCGAAGCGGCCGGTCACCTCGTCGAACGGCATCGGCTCCTCACGGGCGGTCAGCAGGAACTCCGGCTCCACGGCGAAGGTCAGCTCGCTGACGACGCCCAGCGCGCCCAGGCCCAGCCGCGCCGCGGCGAAGACGTCCGGGTTCTCGTCGGCGGAGCAGTCGAGGACCGAGCCGTCCGCGGTGACCAGTTCCAGAGCGGTGATCTGGGCCGCGATCGAGGCGGAGTCGCGGCCGGTGCCATGGGTGCCGGTGCTGGTGGCCCCGGAGACGGTCTGCTCCATGATGTCGCCCATGTTGGTCAGCGACAGTCCGTGCGCGGCCAGCGCCTGGTTGAGGCGCTTGAGCGGGGTGCCGGCGGCGACGGTCACCGTCCCGGCCTCGCGGTCGATCCCGCGTATGCCGGTGAGCCGCTCCGGGCGGATCAGCAGCCCGTCGGTGGCCGCGGCCGGGGTGAAGGAGTGCCCGGTGCCGACCGCTTTGACCGTCAGCCCCTCCGCGGCGGCGGCGCGCACCGCGGCGGCCAGTTCCTCGGTGCTCGCCGGGGCCGCGATGCGGGCGGGGCGGGCGGTGACGTTGCCCGCCCAGTTGCGCCAGGGCCCTCCCGAGCCGCGTCCTCCCGAGCCGCCGATGACATCGGTGACCGCCATGGTGACGTCCCCTCCCCTCCGCGCGGGCCGGCCGCGTACGACCGCCGTTGGTGTGAGCGCATGATGTCAGTCACCGACACGACATCCAGGCAGGGTGACGGGAATCACATCGCCGAGGAATCGGCCGCAATCGCCCGGCTCCCGGACATGTCGTACCGACGGTAACTCGGGGCGCCGGCCGCGATGTTGGCCAGACCGCCTGCCCGCCCGGTGAACGAACGGGTGCGGGAGCGCCCACCACCTGAAGGCGGGCCTCGGGGGTGACTCGCGGGCTTGTGGAGCAGAGGGGTACGTCGGTTTCACCGATGGTGCAGAGAGGTGCGCCGGTTTTCCGATGGTGCAGAGAGGAGCGCCGATGCGGCTTGCGCCCTGGGGGCGGTTCCCTTGAGGGCGGCTTCCTCGATGCGTCAGTTCGTCCTCGACGGGTCGTGCCGCTCGTCGGCCGGGGCCTTCGCCGGGGACGGGATGCCCCTGGCCGCCGGGGTGGAGGGAGCCGGCGCGGACCGCGGGCGGAGCCTGCGGTAGCCGGCGAGCGCGATCAGGGCGGCGAGTACGCCCGCGGTCAGCGGCACCAGATAGGCCTGGTCGGCACCGGCGGCGTCCACCACCCAGCCGGCTGCCGAGGAGCCGAGCGCGACCCCCACCGCCAGGCCGGTGCTCGTCCACGTCATGCCCTCGGTCAGCTGCGCCCGCGGCACATGCTCCTCGACCAGCGCCATGGTGGTCACCATCGTCGGCGCGATCGACAGCCCCGCCAGGAACAGCGCGGCGGCCAGCAGCGTCAGCGATCCCGTCAGCGACGCCACCGCCTGGAGCGGCGCCATGCTCACCGCCATCGCTGCGACCCCCGCCAGCCACCGGCGGGCAGGGTGTCCGGAGAGGTGCAGCAGTCCGAACACCGCACCGGCCACGCACGACCCGAGGGCGTACACCGCGAGCACCAGGCTCGCCGCGGCCTTGTGGCCCTGCTCCTGGGCGAACGCGACGGTGACCACATCGATCGCCCCGAAGATCGCGCCGGTCGCGACGAACGTCCCCACCAGCACCCGCAGCCCCCGAGAGCGCAGCGCCGACCCCTTGGCCTGCTGCTCGCGCGGATGCGGCACCGGCTCCGTCGTACGCTGCGCGGTCAGCCAGAAGACTCCCGCGGCCAGGAATACCGCGGCCAGCAGCGGCCCGGCCTCCGGGAACCACGCCGTGGACAGGCCGATGGACAGGATCGGCCCGAGGATGAAGCACATCTCGTCGACGATCGACTCCCACGAATACGCGGTGTGCAGCTCGCGCGGGGAGCCCCGGTACAGCTCCGCCCATCGGGCCCGGACCATCGACCCGACGCTCGGCACACAGCCGGCGCAGGCCGCGAAGCAGAACAGCGTCCAGTCCGCCCAGCGCTGCTGAGCGCTCAGCAGCAGCCCGGCGATCGCTGCGAGCGACACCAGGGTGGCCGGACGCAGTACCCGCCGCTGGCCGTGCCGGTCGACCAGCCGCGAGATCTGCGGGCCGATCAGGGCCGCCGACAGCGCGATCGTCGCGGACAGGGCCCCCGCCAGGCCGTAGCGGCCGGTCAGCTGGGACACCATCGTGACGACGCCGATGCCCGTCATCGACAGCGTCATGCGGCCCAGCAGCCCGGCGGCCGAGAAGGATCTGGTGCCGGGGCGGCCGAAGATGGCGCGGTAGGGACTGGGCAACGGGGGTGCTCCGCGGGTGAGGACCGAAACTCGGTAAGGAATGTCCGTGGCCGATACAGCTTACGGGCGAAGAGGTGCCCGGCGCCTCCCGTTTTACGCCGCGTTCCGGCCGGCCGCACCGGGGGCCTGGCCCCGCGTATCCGGGGCCGGGGTGGGAGGATCGGAGGCATGCCCGAACAGCGCGATCCCCGCCCCTATGACGCCCTCCTGCTGTTGTCCTTCGGAGGACCCGAAGGCCCCGACGACGTCGTGCCCTTCCTGGAGAACGTCACCCGCGGCCGCGGCATCCCCCGCGAGCGCCTCAAGGAGGTGGGCCGGCACTACTTCCTGTTCGGCGGCGTCAGCCCCATCAACGCCCAGAACCGGGAGCTCCTCGACGCGCTGCGCAAGGACTTCGCCGAACACGGCCTCGACCTGCCCGTCTACTGGGGCAACCGCAACTGGGCGCCCTACCTGACCGACACCCTGCGCACCATGGTCACCGACGGCCATCGCCGCATCGCCGTCCTGGCCACCAGCGCATACGCCTCGTACTCCGGCTGCCGGCAGTACCGCGAGAACCTGGCCGACGCGCTCGCCACCCTCCAGGCCGAGGGCCTGCCGGTACCCCGGGTCGACAAGCTGCGGCACTACTTCAACCACCCGGGCTTCATCCGCCCGATGGTCGACGGGGTGCTGGCCTCCCTGGCCGAACTCCCCGAGGACACCAGGGCCGGCGCCCACATCGCGTTCACCACGCACTCCATCCCCACCGCGGCCGCCGACACCTCCGGTACGCCCGCCGAGCAGACCGAGGGCGGCGAGGGCGGCGCCTACGTGGCGCAGCACCTGGACGTCGCGCAGGTGATCGCCGACGCCGTACGGGACGAGACCGGCGTCGCCCACCCCTGGCGGCTCGTCTACCAGTCTCGCAGCGGCGCCCCGCACATCCCGTGGCTGGAGCCCGACATCTGCGACCACCTGGAGGAGCTGCACGACGCCGGCGTCCCGGCCGTCGTCATGGCGCCCATCGGCTTCGTCTCCGACCACATGGAGGTCAAGTACGACCTCGACACCGAGGCCACCGCCAAGGCCGCCGAACTGGGCCTGCCGGTCGCCCGCTCGGCCACCGTCGGCGCCGACCCGCGGTTCGCCGCGGCCGTCCGCGACCTCCTCCTGGAGCGCGCGGCCACCGAACAGGGCGGCACCCCGGAGCGCTGCGCCCTGGGCGCGCTCGGCGCCGGACACGACCTGTGCCCCATCGGCTGCTGCCCCGCGCGCACCCCCCGCCCGGCCGCCTCCGGCGCCGACTGGGACGGCCCCGTCGCCCCGGCCCCCGCGTAACCCCGTAGCCCAGGCCCCGTACGCCCCCGACCCCCGCTCACCCGAGCAAGGAGCATCGTGCCCGACGCGCAGCGCCCCGACCCCCTCCACGACGAACTCCTCGAACTGGCCCTGGAAGCCGCCCGCCGCGCCGGCACCCTGCTGCGCGACAGCCGCCCCGCCGACCTAGGCGTGGCCGCCACCAAGACCAGCCCCATCGACGTCGTCACGGAGATGGACCTCGCCTCCGAGAAGCTGATCACCGACTTCATCGGGGAGCAGCGCCCCGACGACGGCTTCCTGGGGGAGGAGGGCGCCGGCATCGAGGGCACCAGCGGCGTCCGCTGGGTCATCGACCCCGTGGACGGCACCGTCAACTACCTTTACGGACTGCCCTCTTGGGCCGTGTCGATCGCGGCGGAGCAGGACGGCGAGGCGGTCGTCGGGGTCGTCGCCGCCCCGATGCGCCAGGAGACCTACCAGGCCGTCCGGGGCCGCGGCGCCCTCCGCAACGGCGAGCCGATCCACCACCGGCCCGCCCCGCCGCTCTCCCAGGCCCTCGTCGGTACGGGCTTCGGCTACCTCACCGAGCGCCGCGCCGCCCAGGCCGAGGTCGCCCGCACCCTGATCCCGCAGGTCCGCGACATCCGGCGTGGCGGCTCGGCCGCGATCGACCTGTGCGACGTGGCCTGCGGCCGGCTCGACGCCTACTACGAGCGCGGGCTGAACCCCTGGGACCTGGCGGCCGGGGTGCTGATCGCCACCGAGGCCGGCGCGCTGACCGGGGGCCGCCCCGGCAAGGCCGCCTCCCACGAGCTGACGCTCGCCGCCTCACCGGCCCTCTTCGCCGAACTCCAGCCGCTGCTGGACGACCTCGGCGCCTGGCACGACTGACCCGCTCCGCGGGCTGCGCACAGGACAGCGCCCCGGCACCATCGCTGGTGCCGGGGCGCTGCCGCGGTCGTGCCGGGCCGGGGACTCAGGCGCTGACGGCGCCGTAGCGCACCCCGTGCTCGGTCGCCAGGCGCTGCAGGTCTTCGAGCTCCGCCTGCTCCACCTCGGCGAGGAAGTCGTCGCCCGCAGCGCGGGCCTGGTCCAGATCGGCTTCGGTCTTCTCTATGCGCTGCAGAATGCCTGCGGTGAACGCGTCCATGGTGCGCCCCCTCGTCGTGGGTCGGTGGCACGGGGGTGTGCCGACGGGTGGGTCGATCACGGCGTGGTCCCTGCGGGTGGGGATCGTGGCAAAACGCCGGTACAGGGCGTGATCGCGGGTGTGCAGACGTCCTCCCCACGGGCACCCTCAGGGAAACCTCAGCGCGTCCGGGAATCCTCGCGTCCGCCCGTCCGCACCCCCTCCGGTCCCCTCTTACAGCCGGTTTATGGCTCTTCGGGGCAGGATGGAAGAGCTCTGGACATTGTTGTGCCCTGCTCATGAGGGCCGTGAGGAAGGACTAGCGACGTGCGTGTTCTCGTCGTCGAGGACGAGCAGCTGCTCGCCGATGCGGTGGCCACCGGACTGCGCCGGGAGGCCATGGCCGTCGACGTGGTCTACGACGGCGCTGCCGCGGTGGAACGGATCGCGGTCAACGACTACGACGTCGTCGTGCTCGACCGCGACCTCCCGCTCGTCCACGGTGACGACGTCTGCCGCAAGATCGTCGAGCTGGGCGTACCCACCCGCGTCCTGATGCTCACCGCCTCCGGTGACGTCAGCGACCGCGTGGAGGGCCTGGAGATCGGCGCGGACGACTACCTTCCCAAGCCGTTCGCCTTCACCGAGCTGACCGCCCGGGTCCGCGCCCTGGGGCGCCGTACGACCGTGGCGCTGCCGCCCGTCCTGGAGCGCGCCGGCATCAAGCTCGACCCCAACCGCCGCGAGGTCTTCCGCGACGGCAAGGAGGTCCAGCTCGCCCCGAAGGAGTTCGCGGTCCTGGAGGTCCTGATGCGCAGCGAGGGCACGGTCGTCTCGGCCGAGCAGCTCCTGGAGAAGGCATGGGACGAGAACACCGACCCGTTCACCAACGTCGTCCGGGTCACGGTCATGACGCTCCGCCGCAAGCTCGGCGAGCCCGCGGTGATCGTCACCGTCCCCGGCTCGGGATACCGGATCTGACCGGCGATGCCCTCCCTGCCCTCGTTCTCCAAGCCGGCGGCCCCGCCGCCGCCCGCGCCGCCCAAACCGGCGTGGGACCCCAAGCCGGTCAATGTCCGGCCCTTCCCGTGGCTGCGCCCCACCATCCGGATACGGCTCACGCTGCTGTACGGCGGCATGTTCCTGATGGCCGGCATCGTGCTGCTCACGATCATCTACATGCTCGCCGCGGCGGCGCTGCACGACGGCAGCGCGCTCCCGCTGAAGATCCTCGGCGGCAAGTTCCAGTCCACCAGTGACACCTGCGCGCTGCCCACCGAGACGTCCGGGCAGCTGCTCCAGGAAGCCGTCACCAACTGCCTGGCGCGCCAGCGCGCGCTGGCCCTCAACAGCCTCCTGAACCGCTCGCTGCTGGCGCTGCTGGGGCTGACCATTGTGGCCTTCGCCTTCGGCTACGCGATGGCCGGCCGGGTGCTGTCCCCGCTGGGCCGCATCACGCGCACCGCCCAGCGGGTGGCCGGCTCCGATCTGCACCGCCGGATCGAGCTGGGCGGGCCCGACGACGAGCTCAAGGAGCTCGCGGACACCTTCGACGAGATGCTGGACCGCCTGGACCGCGCCTTCGAGTCGCAACGGCGCTTCGTCGCCAACGCCTCGCACGAGTTGCGCACCCCCCTGGCCATCAACCGCACCTTGCTGGAGGTCCAGCTCGCCGACCCGGACGCGTCACCCGAGCTGACCCAGCTGGGCAAGACGCTGCTGGCGACGAACGAGCGCAGCGAGCAGCTGGTGGAGGGCCTGCTGCTGCTCGCCCGCAGCGAGAACAAGATCGTCGACAAGAAGCCGGTCGACCTGTCCGAGGTCGCCTCGCAGGCCGTCGACCAGACCCGCGAGGAAGCGCAGGCCAAGGGGGTGGAGCTGCGCGGCGTCCGGCAGCAGGTCTTCGTCCAGGGCAACGGCGTCCTCCTGGAGCGGATCGCGCTCAACCTCGTCCAGAACGCGGTGCGCTACAACGTCCCTGAGAACGGCTGGGTCGAGGTCACCACCGAGCCGCAGCCCGGCTGCGCGGTCCTGGTGGTCTCCAACACCGGCCCGGTGGTCCCCGCCTACGAGGTGGAGAACCTCTTCGAGCCGTTCCGGCGGCTGCGCACGGAGCGGACCGGCAGCGACAAGGGCGTCGGCCTGGGCCTGTCCATCGTGCGGTCGGTGGTGCGAGCCCACGACGGCACGATCACCGCGGAGCCACGGGAGGGCGGTGGGCTCGACATGCGGGTGGTACTGCCGCTCTGACGAGGGCCGTAGGGCCGCTGTACGGCCGCTGGAAGGCCGCGCAACCCGCCGGCGACCCAGGGGGCTACCGGCGCGTACGGTAGCCCTCCCGACGGCCGTACACCGCCCTGCCTCCCGGTTTGACGAAAGGGCGGGTGTGCGGGGATCCTTCGCCGGAGTTCGCTTTGCGCGGAATTCGGCTGGTCCGCCCGCCGCCCTGACCGTGTGTGATCCCTCACAGAGGCGTCATTCCGGCCATCTACGCTCCGTGATCGAAATGCCCGGTGGAAAGCCGGGAAAATCCGGGTTTCCCGGAGGTCGGATCACGGGAAGTACACGTGATGGGCTCCGCGAGGTGCGACATTCGGACCGTGTACGGTCCTGATCGCCATCCAAACCGATCACCTCTTCAGGGGTGCGGTTGGGTGTCGATTGAGTAACAGACCTTGATGTGAGGCAAAATCTCCGCCTCAGGTCGGGCACAAGTCCGGCCTCTCACGCGTTACGAGCGCTGAGACACCGCAGACACCCAGAGGGGGAGAGCGAAAATGGCTACGGATTACGACACCCCACGCAAGACCGATGACGACCTCAACGAGGACAGCATCGAGGAGCTGAAGTCGCGGCGGAACGACAAGTCCGCCTCGGCCGTCGACGTCGACGAGTTCGAGCAGGCCGAGGGCCTGGAGCTGCCCGGCGCAGACCTGTCCAACGAGGAACTCGCGGTCCGCGTGCTGCCCAAGCAGCAGGACGAGTTCACGTGCATGAGCTGCTTCCTGGTCCACCACCGCAGCCAGCTGGCTGCCGAGGACAAGAACGGCAACCCGATCTGCCGCGACTGCGCGGCCTGACCGGTCCGCGCCGTGCCAGGCGTGAACCCGTTCCGTAAGGGACGCGAGGGCGGCAGAGGTCCGGCGGCCGGCGCACGATCACGCGAGGAAACCGCGCCCGTGCCCGCCGACCCGACCGCCCTCCCCGAGGAGCGGACGGCCGACACACCGCGGGAGCGGGGCCGCACGGCCTCGCTCGCGGCCATGGTCGGCCGCGGCGCCCGGAAAGGCGGCGGCAGCGTACGGGTGGTGCTCGCCGCGACCGCCGACCGGATCATCGCCACCGCGCCGCGGATCCCGGTCCGCGACCTCGCCGCGCTGCGCGCGCAGTTCCCCGGACTGACCCCCGAGGAACTGGCCGACAAGCTGGTGGCGGGCGCCTGCGCAGGCACCGCGACGGTCGGTGCGGGGGTGGGTGCGGCGGCCATGCTGCCCGTACCGCCCGCCATGCCCGCCGAACTGGCCACCGAGGTCGCCGGCGTCGCCTCGGTCGAGATCAAGCTGATCGCCGAGCTGCACGAGGTCTACGGCCTGCGCCCTCCGGGAAATCTGGCGCAGCGCACCACGGCCTATCTGACGTCCTGGACGCGGGAACGCGGCATCGACGTCGTCAAACCCGCCTCGCTGGACGCCGCGCTAGGCGGGCAGACGAGGCGCGAACTACGCCGGCGGATCATGAAGCGCACTCTGCGCAACCTCCCCAACCTCACGCCGTTCCTGGTCGGCGCCGCCGTCGGCGCGTTCCTGAACCGCCGCGACACCGCACGGCTCGCCGCCAGGATCCGTGCGGACCTGCGCCGCCGGCAGATCCCGTGGAACGCCCTCCCCGACGACCGGCGCGGTCAGCCGCGCCCCAACGCCAGCGCCGAGACCAGGCGCTCCGGCTCCCGCGTCGACAGATAGGCGTAGGGCGTCGGGTCCTCGGGGTCGGTGATCTCCACCCGCACCGCCGTGCGCACATAGCCGCGCAGCAGCATGTAGGCGCGTGCGTCCGCCTTGTACGTCCGCCAGGCCAGCGCCTCGTCGGCGTCCAGCGCCTGGGCCTCGCCCAGCGCCGACAGCGGTATCTTCGCGTCGCCGGCGATCAGTGCGCCGCCCACCACCCGGATCCGCACCGAGCCGTACGAGCTCACCGCGACCGCGGACAGCGCGCCGCCGCCGATCAGCCCGCCGAGCATCGGGAGCGTCCCCAGGGGGAGCAGCATCAGGGCGCAGGCGACGCCGATCAGCGCGGCGATCACCCACCAGGACCGGGGTGCGGTGAGACGTTCTTCGTACGACTGCATGGCTCCAGCTTGGCACGGCGGTACGGGCCCCTTACGCGCGCGGGTAGGGTCTGCACTCGTGAGTGGAACTGACCAAACCAGGACGCGGCTGACGCCACCCCAGGACGCCGCCGCTCCGGTCCGGCACCCCGACGCGCCGCCGCCCGGAGAGCTGCTCGGCGCGCACTACGACCGGTGCTTCGGCTGCGGTACGGGCCAGCCGCACGGGCTGCACCTGGAGGCGCGGGCCGGCGAGGGCGTGAGCGTACGGGCGGAGTTCACCGTCAAGGAGGCCCACCAGGGTGCGCCGGGCCTGGCGCACGGTGGGGTCCTGGCCACGGCGCTGGACGAGACGCTCGGGTCGTTGAACTGGCTGCTGCGGGTGATCGCGGTGACCGGCCGGCTGGAGACCGACTTCGTGGCGCCCGTGCCCCTGGGCACGGTGCTGCACCTGGAGGCGCGGGTCACCGCGGTGCACGGCCGGAAGATCTACTCGACGGCGGTGGGCCGGATAGGCGGCCCGGACGGCCCGGTGGCGGTGCGCGCCGAGGCCGTCTTCATCGAGGTGAAGGTCGACCACTTCATCGACAACGGAAGGGCCGAGGAGATCCAGGCGGCGATGGCCGACCCGGACCAGGTCAAGCGAGCGCGTGCCTTCGAGGTGAACCCGTGAGTCAGCTACGGAATCCGGTGGATGTGCTGCTGCGACGGCTGGACCCGGAGGTGCCGGTTCCGGCGTACGGGCATCCCGGCGATGCCGGCGTGGACCTGGTGACCACCGAGGCCGCCGAACTGGCGCCGGGAGAGCGCACCGTGCTCCCCACCGGGGTGTCGATCGCGCTGCCCGACGGCTACGCGGCGTTCGTGCACCCGCGGTCGGGTCTGGCGGCCCGCTGCGGATTGGCGCTGGTGAATGCCCCCGGGACGGTGGATGCCGGGTACCGTGGAGAGATCAAGGTGATCGTGGTCAATCTGGACCCCCGCGAGAGCGTGCGGTTCGAGAGATTCGACCGGATCGCCCAATTGGTCGTCCAGCAGGTCGAGAAGGTGCGCTTCCACGAGGTGGCGGAACTTCCCGGCTCGGCGCGGGCCGAGGGGGGATTCGGGTCCACCGGCGGTCATGCGGCGGTGGGCGGCTCCACGGGCGGGAATGAATACGCATCGGTCGGTGGCGACCGGGAAGGACAGTGACGTGTTCGGACGTCGCAAGAAGAACGAGGCTCCTGTAGAGCCGGCCGGGGACGCGGCGCTCGCCGACGAGGCGGTGGCCGACGGGGACGACGCGACGGCGCAGCGGCTCAATCTTCCGCCCGCTCCGCGGCCCGACGGTCCCTGGGACGCGTCGGAGGTCAAGGAGCCCGGCGAGGGCCGGGTGGACCTCGGCGGGCTGTACGTGCCGGGCGTCGAGGGCATGGAGCTGCGGGTCGAGGTCGCCGGTGACGCGATCGTCGCCGCGACGGTCGTCCTCCAGGACAGCGCCGTGCAGCTGCAGGCGTTCGCCGCCCCCAGGAACGAGGGCATCTGGGGCGAGGTGCGCGAGGAGATCGCCGCCGGCATCACCCAGCAGGGCGGGGTCATCGACGAGGTCGAGGGTCCGCTGGGCTGGGAGCTGCGCGCCCAGGTTCCGGTGCAGCTGCCGGACGGGACGAACGGGGTGCAGGTCGTGCGCTTCGTGGGCATCGACGGCCCCCGCTGGTTCCTGCGCGGAGTGATCTCCGGCCAGGGCGCGGTGCAGCCGCAGGCCGCGGGCGTGCTGGAGCACATCTTCCGGGACACCGTCGTCATCCGCGGCGAGGCCCCGATGGCGCCCCGCGACCCGATCGTCCTCAAGCTGCCCGACGACGCCCAGATGGTGCCGGACGGCGTGCAGCAGGACGCGGCCGAGGGGTCGCGCTTCGGCGGTGGCGTGGAGCGCCTGGAGCGCGGACCGGAGATCACCGAGATCCGCTGACGATCTGTCCAGCCCACTGGCGTGAAGAGGCGCCCAGGTCGGCCGGAACCTGACGGTCGCAAGGGCCCGTATCCCCATTGAGGGGGTACGGGCCCTTGCTGTTTTCGCAGGTCAGGGCGGGATGCGTAAGAAGTTCGTCAACGGGGCGCTAATGGCCGTAAGGGAGGCGTCAACAACGTTCACGCGGTGGCCGAATACCGCTTTGCTTTGGGGGTCCTATCCGCCGCATCCCTCTAGGAGCACACGATGGCCGACGTGGCCTTCGTCATCGTCACCATCGCGGTCTTCGCGGTAGTGGCCCTCGTCGCCAAGGGGGTGACGAAGCTGTGACCATCGAAAACATCGTCGGCCTGATCGTTGCCGTCGCCCTCCTCGGTTACCTCGTCCTCGCCCTCGTCTTCCCGGAGAGGTTCTGAGGTGTCGACTGCTGCCACCACGACGGCCTCCATGAGCCCCGTTCTCGCAGGCGTGCTCCAGCTCATAGCGCTCATCGCGGCGCTCGCCCTGGCGTACCGCCCCCTCGGCGACTACATGGCCGCCGTCTACTCCTCGCCCAAGCACCTGCGGATAGAGAAGTTCATCTACCGCTGTATCGGCGCCAACGCCGACGCCGAGATGCGCTGGCCCGCCTACCTGCGCGGCATCCTGGCGTTCTCGCTGGCCGGGGTCCTCTTCCTCTACGTGATCCAGCGACTCCAGGGGCACCTGCCGTTCTCGCTGGGCTTCGCCTCGATCAGCCCGGACCAGGCGTTCAACACCGCCGCGTCGTTCGTCACCAACACGAACTGGCAGTCCTACAGCGGCGAGCAGTCCATGGGCCACGTCGTCCAGACCGCCGGCCTCGCGGTGCAGAACTTCGTCTCCGCCGCCACCGGTATGGCCGTCGCCGTCGCGCTGGTCCGCGGTTTCGCCCGCTCCCGCACCGGCGAACTCGGCAACTTCTGGGCGGACCTGGTGCGCAGCACCATCCGCATCCTCGTCCCGATCGCCGTGATCGCCGCCATCGTCCTGGTCGCCTGCGGCGCCATCCAGAACTTCTCCGGCATCCACGGTGTCGGCCAGTTCTTCGGCGGCTCCCAGCAGACCAACGGCGGCGCGGTGGCTTCCCAAGAGGCCATCAAGGAACTGGGCACCAACGGAGGCGGCTACTTCAACGCCAACTCCGCCCACCCCTTCGAGAACCCCAACGCCTTCACCAACCTCTTCGAGATCTTCCTGATCCTCGTCATCCCGTTCGCGCTGACCCGCACCTTCGGCAAGCTCGTCGGAAACGTGAAGCAGGGGTACGCGATCCTCGCCGCGATGGTCACCATCTGGCTCGGCTTCACCGTGCTGATGATGTGGAGCGAGTTCGCCCACGGCGGCTCGGCCCTTCAGGCCGCGGGCGCCGCCATGGAAGGCAAGGAGACCCGCTTCGGCGTCGGCAGCTCCGCGATCTTCTCCGTGGCCACCACGCTCACGTCAACCGGAGCCGTCGACTCCTTCCACTCCTCCTTCACCGCATTCGGTGGCGGCATCCAGTTGCTCAGCATGATGCTCGGTGAGATCGCACCCGGTGGTGTGGGCTCCGGCATCTACGGCATGCTGGTCATGGCGGTCATCGCCGTGTTCATCGCCGGCCTGATGGTGGGCCGCACGCCGGAATATCTGGGCAAGAAGATCAGCACCCGCGAGATCAAGCTCGCCGCCTGCTACATCCTCATCACGCCCGCTCTGGTGCTCCTCTTCACCGCCGTCTCGATGGTGCTGCCGGACGCGCTCGGGTCGATGCTCAACACCAAGGCGCAGGGCGCCGCGCCGCACGGCTTCTCCGAGATCCTCTACGCGTACACCTCCGGTGCCAACAACAACGGCTCCGCGTTCGCCGGACTCAACGCCAACACCCCCTGGTACAACATCACGATCGGTCTGTCGATGCTGCTCGGCCGCTTCCTCCCGATGGTGTTCGTGCTCGCACTCGCCGGCTCGCTCGCCGAGCAGAAGCCGATTCCGGAGACCGCGGGCACCCTCCGTACCGAGAAGCCGCTCTTCTCCGGGCTGCTCGTCGGCACGATCCTGATCATCACCGGTCTGACCTACTTCCCGGCGCTGGCCCTCGGGCCGCTGGCGGAGGGCCTGTCATGACCGCCCCCGTGAAACCGGAGGAGCCCGGCTCCATGTCCACCGCCACTCCGACCCGTGCCCCGCAACAGGACGTCCACAGCGGGCAGCAGCCCGGCGACGGCCGCGTGGGCGGCGGTCTCTTCGACCCCAAGCAGCTCGTCAAGTCCCTGCCCGACGCGATACGCAAGCTCGACCCGCGGGTGATGATCAAGTCCCCCGTGATGTTCGTGGTCGAGGTCGGATCCGTCCTCACCACGATCTTCGCCTTCAAGACCCCCTCGGAATGGTTCGGCTGGGCGATCGCCGGCTGGCTGTGGCTGACCGTCGTCTTCGCCAACCTCGCCGAAGCGGTCGCCGAGGGGCGCGGCAAGGCGCAGGCCGACACCCTGCGCAAGGCCAAGACCGACACCGTGGCGCGCCGGCTCAACGGCACGGACGAGGAACAGGTCCCCGGCACCGAACTGCGCATCGGCGACCTGGTCGTCTGCGAGGCCGGCGACATCATCCCCGGTGACGGTGACGTCGTCGAAGGCGTCGCCTCCGTCGACGAGTCCGCCATCACCGGCGAATCCGCCCCGGTCATCCGCGAGTCGGGCGGTGACCGCTGTGCGGTCACCGGCGGCACCAAGGTCCTCTCCGACCGCGTCGTCATCAAGATCACGACGAAGCCCGGTGAGACCTTCATCGACCGGATGATCAACCTCGTCGAGGGTGCCGCACGGCAGAAGACGCCCAACGAGATCGCGCTGAACATCCTTCTCGCGTCGCTCACCATCGTCTTCCTGCTGGCGGTCGTCACCCTCCAGCCGTTCGCCATCTACGCCGGCGCCGAGCAGTCCATGATCGTGCTGCTCGCCCTGCTGGTCTGCCTGATCCCGACCACGATCGGCGCACTGCTGTCGGCCATCGGCATCGCAGGTATGGACCGCCTCGTCCAGCGCAACGTCCTGGCCATGTCAGGACGTGCCGTCGAAGCGGCAGGCGATGTATCGACATTGCTGCTCGACAAGACCGGCACCATCACCTACGGCAACCGCCAGGCATCCGAGTTCGTCCCCGTACAGGGCGTCACCGAAGCCGAGGTCGCCGAGGCCGCCCAACTGTCCTCCCTGGCCGACGAGACCCCTGAGGGCCGTTCCATCGTCGTCCTCGCCATGGACAAGTACGAGCTGCCCGAGCGCCACCAGGAAGACCTGACCGGCGCCGAATGGGTGCCGTTCACCGCCCAGACCCGGATGTCGGGTGTGGACGTCGAAGGCAAGAAGGTCCGCAAGGGCGCCACCGGTTCGGTCATCGCCTGGGTCCTCGATCGCGGCGGCGACGTCGCCGAGGACGCCCAGCGGCTGACCGAGGAGATCTCCCAGGCCGGCGGCACCCCGCTGCTGGTCGCCCTGGAGGACGAGCGCGGTCCCCGCGTCCTCGGCGTCATCCACCTCAAGGACGTCGTCAAGGAGGGCATGCGCGAACGCTTCGACGAGCTGCGCAAGATGGGCATCAAGACCGTCATGATCACGGGTGACAACCCGCTGACGGCCAAGGCCATCGCCGAAGAGGCCGGCGTCGACGACTTCCTCGCCGAGGCCACGCCCGAGGACAAGATGGCGCTCATCAAGCGCGAGCAGGCCGGCGGCAAGCTCGTCGCCATGACCGGCGACGGCACGAACGACGCGCCCGCGCTGGCCCAGGCGGACGTCGGCGTCGCCATGAACACCGGTACCTCGGCCGCCAAGGAGGCCGGGAACATGGTGGACCTGGACTCCAACCCGACGAAGCTCATCGAGATCGTCGAGATCGGCAAGCAGCTCCTCATCACCCGGGGTGCGCTGACGACCTTCTCGATCGCCAACGACGTCGCGAAGTACTTCGCGATCATCCCGGCGATGTTCGCGGTGGCCTACCCGGGCCTGGACACCCTCAACATCATGCGGCTGCACAGCTCCCAGTCCGCGATCCTGTCCGCGATCATCTTCAACGCGCTGATCATCATCGCGCTGGTGCCGCTGGCCCTCAGGGGCGTGCAGTACCGGCCGGTCAGCGCCGACAAGATGCTCCGGCGGAACCTCGCGGTCTACGGACTCGGCGGCCTCATCGCGCCGTTCATCGGCATCAAACTCATCGACATGCTCATCACTCTCATCCCCGGAATCGGGTGACCGCCGTGAACAACTCCGTACGCAACACCGCCCGGTTGCTGACAGCGGGGCTGCGCGCCCTGCTCGTCCTCACCGTGGTATGCGGGGTGATCTACCCCCTGGTGGTCACCGGAGTGGCCCAGGCGGCCTTCCCCGGCAAGGCCAACGGATCCGAACTGACCTCGCACGGCAAGGTCGTCGGCTCCTCCCTGCTCGGCCAGCGCTACGACAAGGGGAAGGACAAGGACGGCAACCCGATCCCCGACCTGCACTGGTTCCAGCCCCGCCCGTCGGCCGGACTGGGCAGCAACCGGACGGCGAAGCCCCCGGTCAACCCCCAGTACGACCTCCAGGTGTCCGGCGCCTCCAACCTGAGCGCCTCCAACACCGACCTGCTCAAGTCGGTGAAGGACGCCAAGCAGTGGGTCGCCACCACGTACGGCGTACCGGAGTCGCAGGTTCCGGCGGACGCGGTGACGTCCTCCGGCTCCGGCCTGGACCCGGACATCTCGCCGGAGTACGCGCAGATCCAGGCCCGCCGCGTCGCCAAGGAGAACAACCTCCCCGCGGACAAGGTGGAGCAGCTGGTCAAGGACCACATCCAGGGCCGCCCGCTGGGTTTCATGGGCGAGCCCCGGGTGAACGTGCTGGAGCTGAACGTGGCACTGCGCGACCTGGTGCAGAAGCAGGGCTGAGTGGCGCTTTCATGAAGTGATCACCGGGGGTGGCTGCGCTCGGCAGCCGCCCCCGGTGATCGGCCGGACTGGACCGCGGCTTCGGCAGGGGGATGCGGGTGCGCGGTCCTGACGGGCCGCGGGCCGGCTGATCCGTGGACATGCGGGAAACGGGTCGGCCGGTCTGCGGACCGGATGGCGGGTGGCCCCGAGGATGATCCTCGGGGCCACCCGCTTTTGTGCGGTGGGGTGTTGGGGAGGCGAGGAGCGGGGTGGGGGAGACCGGGGGAGGCACCGTTGCGCGCGGCACACGGGTGCCGCTTCCGCCGCTTGCGCGGCCGGTGAGGCGAACCGGCCGACCGGGCACGGCCGTTGCCCCGCCCCGTTGTGATGTCCCCTCCCGGCGCCGGGTCTTGACGGCATGGGGGCTTGCCCCTACGTTCGCGAGCCATCGCAGGTGTTCATGTCAACGCCTGCCGTTCACGTACGAGAACAGCTCCCGTCCGCTCCCGTCCGCTCCCATCCATCGAGCCTCTCGACTGGAAGGCACCCCCCCATGCGCGGAAAGCTCACCCTCGCCGTCGGAACCCTCCTCGGCACCCTGACGGCGGGCCTGCTCCTGGGCGCCCCGACCTCCGCGGCCCCCGCCACCTTCACCCACCCCGGTGTCCTCCTCGGCACCCGCCAGCTCGACTTCATCCGCAGCAAGGTCAACTCGGGCGCCCAGCCCTGGAAGAGCGCCTACGACGCCATGATGGCGAGCCCCTACGCCTCGCTCTCCCGTACACCCAAACCCCGCGCCACGGTCGAATGCGGCCCCTACTCCCACCCCAACCACGGCTGCACCGACGAACGCGAGGACGCCCTCGCCGCCTACACCCTCTCCCTGGCCTGGTACGTCACCCGCGACACCAGGTATGCCGACAAAGCGATCCAGGTCATGGACGCCTGGTCGGGCACCCTCAAGGACCACACCAACAGCAACGCACCGCTGCAGTCCGGCTGGGCCGCCTCCACCTGGCCGCGCGCCGCCGAAATCATCCGTTACACCTACAAGGGCTGGCCCAAGGGGCGCATCGACCGCTTCGCCACCATGCTGCGCACCGTGTACCTCCCCAAGGTCGTCAACGGCTCCCACAACAACGGCAACTGGGAACTGACGATGATGGAGGCGGCCGTCGGGATATCCGTCTTCACCGAGGACAAGAGCTCCTACGACAAGGCCATGGCCACCTACCGCGCCCGGGTCCCCGCGTACATCTATCTGAAGTCCGACGGCGCCCTGCCCAAGACGACACCGGGCAGCGGCCTCGACACCCGCGCCAAGATCATCAAGTACTGGCAGGGCCAGTCCACCTTCGTCGACGGCCTCACCCAGGAGACCTGCCGCGATTTCACCCACACCGGATACGGCCTGTCGGCCATCTCGCACATCGCCGAGACCGGCCGCCTCCAGGGCCGGGACCTCTACTCGGAGGTCGCCGACCGGCTGCGCCAGGCCCTCGACTTCCAGGCCACATACGAGCTGGGTGGCACTCCGCCGTCCTGGTTGTGCGGCGGCAGCGTCAAGCGCGGCCTGGGTCCAGTCACCGAAGTGGGTTACAACGCGCTGCACAACCGCATGGGTCGCGCGATGCCCGCCACACAGAAACTGACGGAGAAGCAGCGGCCGGCCGGCTCCGACAGTCTCTTTGTCGCCTGGGAGACATTGACGAACGCGGACAACCCCAACTGAGTTGAATGAGGCGGGCGTTCGGGGGCATGCGGTAGGCGGCCCGGGGTGGGGGAGCCTCCCTACCGGGGCCCCGAAGCGCCGTCGTCTTCCCGGCGCCCGGCCGCCGTCCCGCGGGTTACCAGACGTCGCCCTCGCGCCAGTCGCAGGTGAGGTCGGCGTCGAGGTCGAGAGGGGCGGACGCCGGCAGGACGTAGAGCCATCCGTCCTCGTCCGGGGTGCGTCGGATGCCGTCCGGGGTGAAGGCCCAGGAGCGGCCCCGCCACAGCTGCCAGCCGCGTGCGGCGTAGAAGGCGGTGGCCTCTTCGGAAGCGCCGAGGGCGCCGAGGTCGTAGGCGTTGCGGATCACCCGTTCCAGGGCGCCCATCATGGCCGTGCCATGGCCCTGGCCGCGTCGGTCCGCGCGCACGCCGACCCCCTCCACGTAGCCGCAACGGAGCGCGCGTCCGTCGTGCAGCAGTCGGCGCTGCACGACGGACGCGTGCCCGATCAGTTCGCCGCCTTCGTGGACCAGGGCGTGCAGTCCGCCGAGTGAGTGCTCCCAGTCCTCGGACGTCATGTCGTCGAAGACGTCGTAGAGGAGGGCGCGGGCCGCCTTGAGGGTGGCGGTGTCCACGTCGGAGGTGTGGGCGACGCGTACGTCAGTCGTGTGGGCTCTGGATGTCGGGGAGGGCGTGGGCGTCATGGACGGCATCGTCGCAGTCGGCCGGTTGGCGGGGCGACGGCTTTTCGGCGCTGTTCGGCTGTCAGCAATGCGTCAGAGAAGCCGAGTTGAGCTGGTGGTCGGGCGGAGTTGGGGCTGTGATGGGGGAATGACCGGGCGTTCCGTGCCACCGGGGCCGGCCGCCTCACGGCGGTGCGTGGTGTGCGCCTGCCCGGTCCGGTCGCCCCACCGGGTGCCGTCGCGGGCGCCGCGTACCTCTTCGCGCGGCGCCCGCCCCTGGTCTCCGCCGCCTTCCTCGGTCGGTCGCTGACGTGCATACGGGGCCCGCCCTCCTCTCCTGTCAGGAGGACCATGTCCTGTCAGGAGGACCGTGGCGCCCCTGCGAACCGTGGCGCCCCTGCGTGCTCTGCGATGTGTCGCTCTGAGCCATGCCGCTCCGAGATGCCGCGCGTCGGTGCGCCCGGCCGCACTGGCGGATGCGGGAAGCGGCGTCCGGGCCCGAGGGGGCAGCCGGCGCGACGAAAGGGAGAGCCGCATGACGGCAGGTCGGCCAGGTCACAGCGCAGGAGGCTCCGGCGTGGACCGTGGGCGAGCAAGCACCCGACACCAGCCGTGGCGGGAAGTTCGGGGTGGCCCGTAGTCCCGTAGTCCCGTAGTCCCGTTGTCCTGTCGCCCCGTAATGGGGACCTTGGCGCAGGGCGCGCCGAAGGGCCCGGTGCGAGCCGGAGCGGACGGCCGGACAGGGCCCACGCCGGAAGGCCCCGCAATGCCCCATGTGGGCAGGACCCGGGCCGCGCGGTACGACGCGAGCCCCGAGTCCTCCCGCCCCGGGCGCCTCACCGCCTCGGAGCCCCCGCCCGCTCCTCCACCACCCCCGTATCAGAGTCGCGTCAAGACCGGGCGTGAAGCCGCTACCTGCGCCTTTCGTCCCGTTGTCCGGTCGGTAGGGTCGGAGTAGGCCCAGCCCGGTGGGGGCGGGCCGCACGTAAGACAATGGGGCCATGGCACGCGGCAAGCTACGGATATATCTCGGCGCGGCACCGGGCGTCGGCAAGACGTACTCGATGCTGTCCGAGGCGCACCGGCGTATGGAGCGCGGTACGGACGTCGTCGTGGCGTTCGTCGAGCACCACGGCCGGCCCCGCACCGAGGTCATGCTCCACGGGCTGGAGCAGATCCAGCGCCGTGAGCTGGAGTACCGGGGCACGGCGTTCACCGAAATGGACGTGGACGCGGTCCTGGAACGCAGGCCGGCCGTGGCGCTGGTCGACGAGCTGGCGCACACCAACGTCCCCGGGTCCCGCAACAGCAAGCGCTGGCAGGACGTCGAGGAGCTGCTGGAAGCCGGGATCACGGTGATCTCGACGGTGAACATCCAGCATCTGGAGTCGCTCGGGGATGTCGTCGAGTCGATAACGGGTGTCCGCCAGCGGGAGACGGTGCCGGACGAGATCGTCCGGCGGGCCGACCAGATCGAGTTGGTCGACATGTCGCCCCAGGCCATCCGGCGGCGGATGGCGCACGGCAACATCTACAAGTCGGACAAGGTCGACGCCGCGCTGTCCAACTACTTCCGGCCGGGCAACCTCACGGCGCTGCGCGAGCTGGCGCTGCTGTGGGTCGCGGACCGGGTCGACGAATACCTGCAGGAGTACCGGGCGGAGCACTCGATCCGCTCGACCTGGCAGGCGCGCGAGCGGATCGCGGTGGGGCTGACGGGCGGTCCGGAGGGGCGTACGCTCATCCGCCGCGCCGCGCGGATGGCCGCCAAGGGCTCGGGCAGCGAGGTGCTCGCCGTCTACATCGCCCGCAGTGACGGGCTGACATCGGCCTCGCCCAAGGAGCTCGCCGTCCAGCGCAAGCTGGTGGAGGATCTTGGCGGGACGTTTCACCATGTCATCGGCGACGACATACCGAGCGCGCTGCTGGAGTTCGCGCGCGGGGTGAACGCCACCCAGATCGTGCTGGGGTCGAGCCGTCGCAAGGCGTGGCAGTACATCTTCGGACCGGGTGTCGGGGCGACCGTCGCCCGCGATTCCGGGCCCGATCTCGACGTTCACATCGTCACCCACGAAGAGGTCGCCAAGGGCCGCGGGCTGCCGGTGCCGCGCGGTGCCCGGCTGGGGCGGGCGCGGATCATCGCCGGATGGCTGGTCGGCGTGGGCGGCCCGGTGCTGCTGTCGCTGCTGCTCACCAAGATCTCCAACGGTCCGGGGCTGGCCAACGACGTCCTGCTGTTCCTCTTCCTGACCGTCGTCGCCGCGCTGCTGGGCGGGCAGCTGCCGGCGCTGGCGTCGGCGGCCGTGGGCTCGCTGCTGCTGAACTTCTACTTCACCCCGCCCGTCCACACCCTGACGATCAACGACCCGAAGAACATCGTCGCCATCGCGATCTTCTTCGCCGTGGCGGTGTCCGTGGCGTCGGTGGTCGATCTCGCCGCCCGGCGCACCCATCAGGCCGCGCGGTTGCGCGCCGAGTCGGAGATCCTGTCGTTCCTGGCGGGCAGTGTGCTGCGCGGTGAGACCACGCTGAACGCCCTGCTGGAACGCGTCCGGGAGACGTTCGGGATGGACACGGTCTCGCTGCTGGAGCGCAGCAGCGATGTCGACCCGTGGACGTGTGCGGGCCGCGCGGGCGGCAACGACACCACGCCGCCGCTGCTGCGACCCGAGGACGCGGATGTCGACATGCCGGTGGGAGACCACATGGCGATGGCGCTGACCGGCCGGGTGCTGCCCGCCGAGGACCGCCGGGTGCTGGCCGCGTTCGCCGCGCAGGCCGCCGTCGTACTGGACCGGCAGCGGCTGGTCGGCGAGGCGGAGCGGGCCCGGGAGCTCGCCGAGGGCAACCGGATCCGGACGGCGCTGCTGGCCGCGGTCAGCCACGATCTGCGCACGCCGCTGGCCGGCATCAAGGCGTCGGTCACCTCGCTGCGCTCCGACGACGTCGCCTGGTCCGACGAGGACGAGGCGGAGCTCCTGGCCGGAATCGAGGCGGGTGCCGACCGGCTGGACCACCTGGTGGGCAACCTCCTGGACATGTCCCGCCTCCAGACCGGCACGGTCACCCCGCTGATCCGCGAGATCGACCTCGACGAGGTGGTCCCGATGGCGCTCGGCGGAGTACCGGAAGGCAGCGTCAGCCTCGACATCCCGGAGGAGCTGCCGATGGTCGCGGTCGACCCGGGCCTGCTGGAGCGCTCGGTCGCCAACCTCGTCGAGAACGCCGTCAAGTACAGCCCGGACGGCGAGGTGGTGCTGGTTTCGGCCAGTGCGCTCGGCGACCGGGTGGAGCTGCGGATAGCGGACCGGGGGCCGGGTGTCCCGGACAGCGCCAAGGACCGGATCTTCGAGCCGTTCCAGCGGTACGGTGACGCCCCGCGCGGCGCCGGAGTGGGCCTGGGGCTGGCCGTGGCGCGCGGTTTCGCGGAGGCGATCGGCGGCACGCTGGCCGCGGAGGACACTCCAGGGGGCGGGATGACCATGGTCCTCACCCTCCGGGCCGCTCCGGGCGGCCCGCCGGTCCGGCCCGACCTCCCCGCGCAGGCGACGACATGAGCCCAGCGGGCCATGGCAGAAGCCCCGGGAGCGGCATACCGTCGCGTCCGCACGACGGTGTGCATCCGCTCCGCGACACGCGTCCGGGCCTCACCACCGGCCGGACCGTACCGGCCACACTCACCACATGCCCGGCGGGCCCCGCCCGCCGGCGACCGACACCACGAGGAGAACGCCAGTGAACCGGGTGCTTGTGGTCGATGACGAGCCGCAGATCGTCCGCGCCCTCGTGATCAACCTGAAGGCGCGCAAGTACGAGGTCGACGCAGCCCCCGACGGGGCCACCGCCCTCAAACTCGCCGCCGCCCGACACCCCGATGTCATCGTCCTCGACCTCGGTCTGCCCGATATGGACGGCGTCGAGGTCATCAAGGGGCTGCGCGGCTGGACGCGGGTGCCGATCCTGGTGCTCTCCGCCCGGCAGACGTCCGACGAGAAGGTCGAGGCGCTGGACGCGGGCGCGGACGACTACGTGACCAAGCCGTTCGGCATGGACGAGCTGCTGGCGCGGCTGCGGGCGGCGGTGCGCCGGGCCGAGCCGACCGGGCCGGCCGACGACGAGGTGATCGTGGAGACCGAGGGCTTCACCGTCGATCTCGCGGCCAAGAAGGTCAACCGCGGCGGCCGGGACATCCGGCTGACCCCCACCGAGTGGCATCTGCTGGAGGTCCTGGTACGCAACCAGGGCCGCCTGGTCAGCCAGAAGCAGCTGCTCCAGGAGGTGTGGGGGCCGTCGTACGGCACGGAGACCAACTATCTGCGGGTCTACATGGCCCAGCTCCGCCGCAAGCTGGAGGGCGACCCGTCGCACCCCCGGCACTTCATCACGGAGCCCGGGATGGGGTACCGGTTCGAGCAGTGAGGGGGCGCCGCCGCCGGGGGGCGCGGCAGTGCGGAACCCTGGGCGGGGCGCCGGTTCGGGTGGCGTGCGGGGCCGAGGGCGCCGGATCGCGCGGTGCGGGGCGGCCGGGCGGCCCCCGGTACGCTGGGGTTATGAGTGCTGGGATCCGACCAGAGAAGCCGGCCGGCCGCTTCCGCCGGATGCTCGACAGGCTGTCGTCCTCCGAGGAGGAGCTCCAGTCCGCCGAGCTGCAGGAGGACACGCAGGCGTCGGGGTGTACCCGTATCTCCGACTGCGACGACCGCCAGATAGTGAAGGTCACCGGCACCCTGCGGCATGTGACGCTGCGGCCCCGTGCCGGTGTGCCCGCGCTGGAGGCGGAGCTGTTCGACGGCTCCGCCGCCCTCGACGTGGTGTGGCTCGGCCGCCGTTCCATCGTCGGGATAGAGCCGGGCCGTAAGCTCATCGCCTCGGGCCGCGTCTCCCTGAGCCACGGACGCCGGGTCCTCTTCAACCCCAAGTACGAACTGCGACCGCTCGGACAGGAGTAGCCGGTGACGTCGTACGACCGACCGCCCACTGACCCTGACGCTTCCCCCGGCCACCAGGCGACCGCCCCGGCCGGCCTCTCTGCCCCGCCGGGGGCCGGCGCGGGCCCGGACGCCGGCCGGGAGGTGACCGAGGCGGCGCTGTTCGAGGCGTTCGGCGGCGTGCGCGGCATGGTGGAGACCGTTCTCCCCGGCCTGCTGTTCGTCGCGATCTTCACGGTCAACAAGGACCTGCACATCTCGGCGATCGCCGCGCTGGCCGTGTCGCTGGTGCTGTGCGCGGTCCGCCTGATCCGCCGGGACACCGTCAAGCACGCCTTCAGCGGCGTCTTCGGGGTGGCCTTCGGCGTGGTCTTCGCGATGATGACCGGCAACGCCAAGGACTTCTACCTGCCTGGCATGCTCTACACCCTCGGCCTGGCCCTCGCCTACATCGTCACCACGCTCGCGGGCGTCCCGCTGATCGGTCTGATCCTGGGCCCGGTGTTCAAGGAGAACCTCTCCTGGCGCACCCGCAACCCGGGCCGGAAGACGGCGTATGCGAAGGCCAGCTGGGCGTGGGGGCTGATCCTGCTCGCCAAGTGCCTGATTCTCTTCCCGCTCTACTGGTGGGCGGACACCACGCAGCTCGGCTGGGTGCTGGTGGCCCTGAAGATCCCGCCGTTCCTGCTCGCGCTGTATCTGACGTGGGTGTTCCTGGTGAAGGCGCCGGCGCCGATCGACGTCTTCGCCGAGATGGAGGCGCAGGAGAAGGCGGAGGAGGCCGAACGGGAGCGGCAGCGCGGGCTGCTGGCCACCGCTCCCGACGCGGCCGCCGCGGACCGGCGGGGCGGCGGGCCGCGCCACCGCCGCTGACGGGTCCGCCACACCGCGTCGCACAACGCCGGGGCCCGGGAACCAACATGGTTCCCGGGCCCCGGCGTTCGTCCGTCGGTCAGCTGTCGTCGCGCCGCACCGACAGCAGGTCCTCCAGCTGCTCCTCGCGCGACTGGGCCGCCACGAACAGCAGCTCGTCGCCGGCCTCCAGCGCGTCCTCCTTGTTGGGCGTGAGCACCCGCGTACCGCGGATGATCGTCACCAGGGAGGTGTCCTCGGGCCAGTCCACATCGCCGACCCGGGTGCCGGCCAGCGCCGCCTCCGGGGGCAGCGTCAGCTCGACGAGGTTGGCGTCGCCGTGGCTGAAGCGCAGCAGCCGTACGAGATCGCCGACGCTGACCGCCTCCTCGACCAGGGCCGACATCAGCCGCGGGGTGGAGACCGCGACGTCGACGCCCCAGGCTTCGTTGAACAGCCACTCGTTCTTCGGGTTGTTGACCCGGGCGACCACCCGCGGCACGCCGTACTCGGTCTTGGCGAGCAGCGAGACGACGAGGTTCACCTTGTCGTCGCCGGTCGCCGCGATGACGACGTTGCAGCGCTGCAGCGCTGCCTCGTCGAGCGAGGTGATCTCGCAGGCGTCGGCGAGCAGCCACTCCGCCAGCGGCACCCGCTCGACGGAGATGGCCGTCGGCGCCTTGTCGATGAGCAGGATCTCGTGGCCGTTCTCCAGCAGTTCACCGGCGATGGAGCGGCCGACCGCGCCGGCACCCGCAATGGCGACCCTCATGCGTGCGCCTCCTCAGGACCCTGGGCGAATGCCGCCTCGACCTTCTCGACCTCGTCGCTGCGCATCATCACGTGCACCAGATCGCCTTCCTGCAGCACCGTCTGCGAGGTCGGCAGCATCGCTTCACCCAATCGGGTGAGGAAGGCGACGCGGACACCGGTCTCGTCCTGGAGCTTGCTGATCTTGTGGCCGACCCAGGAGGTGGCGGTGTGCACCTCGGCGAGCTGGACGCCTCCGCTGGGGTCGCGCCACAGCGGCTCGGCGCCCGAGGGCAGCAGCCGGCGCAGCATCTGGTCCGCGGTCCAGCGGACGGTGGCGACGGTGGGGATGCCGAGGCGCTGGTAGACCTCGGCGCGGCGCGGGTCGTAGATCCGGGCCGCGACGTTCTCGACGCCGAACATCTCGCGGGCCACCCGGGCCGCGATGATGTTGGAGTTGTCACCGCTGGAGACGGCCGCGAAGGCACCCGCCTCCTCGATACCGGCCTCCCTCAGGGTGTCCTGGTCGAAGCCGACACCGGTCACCCGGCGACCGCCGAAGGCGGAGCCGAGGCGACGGAACGCGGTCGGGTCCTGGTCGATCACGGCGATCGTGTGCCCCTGGCTTTCCAGGGTCTGCGCGAGCGCCGAGCCGACCCGCCCGCACCCCATGATGACGATGTGCATGCTGATTACCCCGTGCCCTGGACTAGCGCGCTGACCTGCACAAACACCCTGCTCACTACTTTCTTCTCCGAGTACCGGCGACACGAAGCCACTGCTCGCCACAGCGGCCCGGTGCGTCGCACGGCAGCGCCGGCGGCACCGTGGCCTGGTACAACCGTAGCCGCAATGCCGCGTCCTGTAGGGGGCGCGGTGGCCACCGGTCCGATGCGGGTCGGCCGCGCACGGCCGCCGGATCGCGCGCCCGGCTGCGCGCCGCCGTGTCCGTGGGGCACGCTACGAGGCGTGCCCCACCTGCCACAGCAGCCCCAACTGGGCTCTCCCGCACCGCACATGGTGGTCTGCGGCGATGACGCGCTCGCGCGCCGGCTCGCAGCCGAACTCCGGGACGTCTACCGCGAACGTGTGACGCTCGTCGTCCCGTCCGCCCGGGAGCCGCTCCGCCCCCGTGTTCCGCCGCCGGCCCGCGGCCTCGGCCGGGCCACCGCTCTGCTGGGCCGGGTGTCGGCGGCGGTGGCCCGCACCGGACCGGGCGCCGCGGCCGCAGCATCCGTACCGCCGCCCGCGGCGCCCCGCGCCGACACGGAGCCGCCGCCCGAGCCGATACGGATCCTGGAGGCGGCCCAGGCCGACGATGCGGTGCCGGCCGAGGCGGGTATCGCGGAGGCGGGCGCGCCGGCGCTGGTCCATGACGACGAGCTCAACATCCACGCCGCCCTGCGCGCCCGCCGCCTCACCCCCGGCTGCGGCTGGTCATCCGGCTCTACAACCGCGAACTCGGCCAGCATCCGGAGGAGTTGCTCGACCAGGCGGCGGCGGTCGCCGCCAGCCGCGGCGCGGACGGCGAGGAACCGCCCCGGGCCGGCGCCTCCACGACCGTGCTGTCCGACGCGGACACCGTCGCGCCCGCGCTGGTGGCCACCGCGGTCGCCGGGACCAGCAAGGTCATCGAGGCCGACGGGCTGATGCTGCGCGCCGTGGAGCGCGCGCCGGCGCCGCCCGGCCGGGCCGCCGCGCCGGGCCTGTGCACCCTTGCGGTTCTGTCCCCGTCCGCCGGCGACCCGGCCGAAGGGGCGGCGGCGGACGGGGACGAGGGGCCCGACCTGCTGCCGGACGACGCCACCGCCGCGGCGGCCGGGGACCGCGGCACCGTGGTCCTGGAGACCGTCGCCTACCGGGGCCGGACGCTGCGTCCGCGCGGGCTGCGTGGCCGGGGCGCGCCGCTCGCCTCGCTGTTCTCCCGGCGGCTGCGCTGGTCGCTGGCCGGCATCGTCGGCGCGGTGCTGGCGCTGGCCGTCGCCGCATCCCTGACGTCCCACGTACCACCGCTGCATGCCGCCTACCGGACGCTGCTGGACCTCTTCGCCATCAACGAGCCGGCGGTCGACCAGCCGCCGCCGCGCAAGATCCTCCAACTGCTGTCCGGGCTGGTCGGCCTGCTGCTCCCGGTGCTGGTGGCGGCGGCGTTCGAGGGGCTGGGCACCTTCCGCAGCGCCTCCGCGCTGCGCCGCCCGCCGCGCGGGCTGTCCGGACACGTGGTGCTGCTGGGGCTCGGCAAGATCGGTACCCGGGTGCCGGCCCGGCTGCACGAGATGGGCATCCCGGTGGTGTGCGTCGAGGCCGACCCGGAGGCGCGCGGCATCGCCCTCGCACGCCGGCTGCGCGTACCCACCGTATTGGGTGACGTCACGCAGGAAGGCGTCCTGGAGGCCGCGTTGGCCGACCGGGCCCGCACCCTGCTGGCGCTGACGAGTGAGGACACGACCAATCTGGAGGCCGCCCTCTACGCCCGGTCGGTCAACCCCCGGCTGCGGGTCACCCTGCGCCTCTTCGACGACGGGTTCGCGTACGCCGTCTACCGCACCCCGCGCGCCGCCCACCCCGGGCGCGGACCCTTCCCCGAACTCTCAACTGCGTTCGAGCAGGGGAGGCCCCATGCGCAGCGTCTCGTTCCTCGCCGCACCCGCCTTCGCCGGGGCGATGATGGGCCGGCAGATCCTGGGTGCCATCCCCGTGGAGCGGCGGGTGCTACTGGTCGCCCGCGTCGGGGTGCGCGGCCGTGCGGCCCTGGAGGGCCGCACGGCCGGCGAGGTGCTGCGGCCGGGGCGGCTGCGGGTGCTGGCCGTCGACACCTCCGCGCCCGACGACCCGGAGCCGGACGCGGCGGCCGGTGCGCCCCAGCCGGGTGCCGAATGTGCGCCGGCGCTCCTGGCGCACGAGCTGTGCGACGGCTACGTGCTGCGCCCCCAGGACCGGGTGCTGCTGGCCGCGACCCGGGAGGGGTTGGGCGATCTGCTGTCCCGGCACCCGCGGTCGGCGGGCGCCGCGGGGGAGTAGGGCAGGCCCGCGAACCGCGACCCACGGGGCGGCCGGGGCGGTTTCCCCGCAACGACGGCGGCCTCATGCATGCAATGTGTAGATGTCGTGCGGATATTTCGCATTCATCGCGAAGCCCGGCAAGGCTGTGCAGCGAAAGCCACCCTGCCCCTTTACCCGATCCGGTGACGGCTGGGCGAGAACCTTGACGAACCCTTAGCATTCTTCGGGTGTCCAAACTGACCGACGTGCCCAAACGGATCTTGATCGGGCGCGCACTGCGCAGCGACAGGCTGGCGGAGACCCTTCTCCCCAAGCGCATCGCACTCCCCGTCTTCGCCTCCGACCCGCTCTCCTCCGTCGCCTACGCGCCGGGCGAGGTGCTGCTCGTCCTGTCCGTCGCCGGAGTGTCCGCGTACAGCTTCAGCCCCTGGATCGCCGTCGCGGTCGTGGTGCTGATGTTCACCGTCGTCGCGTCGTACCGGCAGAACGTGCACGCCTACCCGAGCGGCGGCGGCGACTACGAGGTCGCCACCACCAACCTCGGCCCCAAGGCCGGCCTGACCGTCGCCAGCGCGCTCCTGGTCGACTACGTCCTGACCGTCGCGGTCTCCATCTCCTCCGGTGTGGAGAACCTCGGCTCCGCCGTCCCCTTCGTCGTCGAGCACAAGACCCTCAGCGCGATCGTGATCATCGTGCTGCTGACGCTGATGAACCTCCGCGGCGTCAGGGAGTCCGGCAAGCTCTTCGCCATCCCCACCTACGTCTTCGTCGCCGGCGTCTTCATCATGATCGCCTGGGGCGCGGTCCGCGGCCTGGTACTGGGCGACACCATGCGCGCCCCCACCGCCGGCTACACCATCCACCCCGAACAGGGCGGCCTGGCCGGCTTCGCGCTGATCTTCCTGCTGCTGCGCGCCTTCTCCTCCGGCTGCGCCGCGCTCACCGGCGTCGAGGCGATCTCCAACGGCGTGCCCGCCTTCCGCAAGCCGAAGTCCAAGAACGCCGCGACCACCCTCGCCCTCATGGGCGGGCTGGCCGTCACCATGTTCTGCGGCATCATCGCGCTGGCCATGACCACCCACGTCAGGATGGCCGAGAACCCCGCCACCGACCTGCTCCGCAACGGCAGGCCGATCGGCTCCGGTTACACCCAGAACCCGGTCATCTCGCAGGTGGCCGAGGCGGTCTTCGGCAAGGGCAGCTTCCTCTTCGTCGTCCTCGCCGCGGCCACCGCGCTGGTCCTCTTCCTGGCCGCCAACACCGCCTACAACGGCTTCCCGCTGCTCGGCTCGATCCTCGCCCAGGACCGCTACCTGCCCCGTCAGTTGCACACCCGCGGCGACCGGCTGGCCTTCTCCAACGGCATCGTCCTGCTCGCCGGCGCCGCCACCGTTCTCGTCTACCTCTACGGCGCGGACTCCACCCGCCTCATCCAGCTCTACATCGTCGGCGTCTTCGTCTCCTTCACCCTCAGCCAGACCGGCATGGTCCGTCACTGGAACCGCCATCTGCTGGCCGAGAAGGACCCGGCCAACCGCCGCCGTATGTACCGCTCCCGCGCCATCAACGCCTTCGGCGCCTTCTTCACCGGCCTGGTCCTGGTCGTCGTCCTGCTCACCAAGTTCACCCACGGCGCCTGGGTGGCCCTCCTCGGCATGGTCGCCTTCTTCGTCACCATGACCGCCATCCGCCGCCACTACGACCGGGTCGCCGACGAGATCGCCGCCGAGGACACCCCGGACGACGACGCCGTACGCCCCTCCCGGGTGCACTCCCTCGTCCTCGTCTCCAAGGTGCACAAGCCCACCCTGCGCGCCCTGAACTACGCCAAGCTGATGTGCTCGGACACCCTCGAAGCGGTCAGCGTCGACGTCGACCAGGCCGACACCCGGGTGCTGCGCGACGAGTGGGAGCGGCGCGGCATAGAGGTCCCCCTCAAGGTCCTCGCCTCCCCCTACCGCGAGATCACCCGGCCGATCATCGACTACGTCAAGTGGCTGCGCCGCGAGAGCCCGCGCGACGCCGTCTCCGTCTACATCCCCGAGTACGTCGTCGGCCACTGGTACGAGCACCTGCTCCACAACCAGTCCGCGCTGCGCCTCAAGGGACGCCTCCTCTTCACCCCCGGCGTCATGGTCACCTCCGTGCCCTGGCAGCTGGACTCCTCCGAAGCCGCCAAGAAGCGCGCCCGCAAGCGCGCGGAATGGAACGCCCCGGGTACGGTGCGCCGCGGCCCGGTCGCCCAGCCGAAGAAGGAGAAGAAGGAGAAGCAGGAACAGGCCGCGGTCGAGAAGTAGCCCTGGGCGCGCGGCACCGCCCGGCGCTGCCGCGCGCCCCGGCCCCCTTCACCGGAGTCGGGCACCCCGCGAGGGGACGTAGAATTGACGGCTGGCCTCCGCCCGGAGGCCGGCCGTACCGCCTCCCGCACCCACCCCAGGAGCTCGTCCGCCATGCAGCCGGAACCCAAGAAGTCGCTGGTCGGCGAGGAGTACGAGGTCGAGGTCGGCCCGGTCGCCCACGGCGGTCACTGCATCGCCCGCACCGAAGCCGGCCAGGTCCTCTTCGTACGGCACGCACTGCCCGGTGAGCGCGTCATCGCCCGCGTCACCGACGGCGAGGAGGGCGCCCGCTTCCTGCGCACCGACGCCGTCGAGATCCTCACCCCCTCCAAGGACCGCGTCGAGGCGCCCTGCCCGTTCTCCGGCCCCGGCCGGTGCGGCGGCTGCGACTGGCAGCACGCCGCGCCCGGTGCCCAGCGCCGCCTGAAGGCATCGGTGATCACCGAGCAGCTGGCGCGGCTGGCCGGACTCACCCCCGAGGAGAGCGGCTGGGACGGTACCGTCGAGCCCGCACCCGGGGACAAGGTCGCCAAGGGCGAGGTCCCGGCCTGGCGCACCCGCGTCCAGTACGCGGTCGACGCCGAAGGCCGCCCCGGGCTCCGCAAGCACCGCTCGCACGACATCGAGCCGGTCACCCACTGCATGATCGCCGCCCCCGGCGTCTCCGAACTCGGCATCGAGCAGCGCAGCTGGCCGCAGATCGCCACCGTCGAGGCCATCGCCGCCACCGGCTCCCACGACCGCCAGGTCATCCTCACCCCCCGCCCCGGCGGGCGCCTGCCCATCGTCGAACTCGACAAGCCGGTCTCCGTCCTCCGGATCGACGAGAAGGACGGCGGCGTCCACCGCGTCCACGGCCGCCCCTTCGTCCGCGAACGCGCCGCCGGCCGCACCTGGCGCGTCGGCAACGGCGGCTTCTGGCAGGTCCACCCGAAGGCCGCCGACCTCCTCGTCGAGGCCGTCATGCAGGGCCTGATGCCCAAGAAGGGCGACATGGCCCTCGACCTCTACTGCGGCGTCGGCCTCTTCGCCGGCGCCCTCGCCGAACGCGTCGGCGACAAGGGCGCGGTCCTCGGCATCGAATCCGGCAAGCGCGCCGTCGAGGACGCCCGCCACAACCTCCAGGACCTCGACCGGGTACGCATCGAACACGGCAAGGTCGACCAGATCCTCCCCCGCACCGGCATCACCGACGTCGACCTCATCGTCCTCGACCCGCCCCGCGCCGGCGCCGGCAAGAAGACCGTCCAGCACCTCGCCTCCCTCACCCCCCGCCGCATCGCCTACGTGGCCTGCGACCCGGCCGCCCTCGCCCGCGACCTCGACTACTTCCGCGAGGCGGGCTATTCACCGCGACGGATGCGGGCGTTCGATCTCTTTCCGATGACGCATCATGTGGAGTGCGTGGCGATTTTGGAGAAGGCCGCGAAGGGCGCCTGAACTGCCGGCCCGTTCCGGGATCCACCCTCGAATGCCGCCGCCCCTCCACGGTGAAGAGCCTGAGGTCGCCAAGGTGGTGGGGCCCCGCCACGACGGGGGACCTTGCCGGTAGGGCCGGGCAACGGAGCTGCTCTGGCTGGTCGTGACGCCCGTGCGGCTGCGCCGAGCGTCCGCAGGCCCGCTCAGCGCGGTCACACCCCGCAACTGGCCTGCGGCCACCCCTCTTTCCCGCCTCTCACGTCGGGAAAGAGGGATAGCCGTCGTGGTTCTCTCTTCCCCCGGGATCCGGTCACGTCTCCGATGTCCAGGTGCCCAGGGACATTTCGGCGGTGATGCCGGGGCCGAAGCCCGCCATCAGGCCGCGCTGGCCGTCGATGGCCGACGCCTCGTCGAACATCCGCGCAAGGGCGTCGAGTACGACCGCACTGGCGATGTTGCCGTACTCGGTGAGCGTCGCCCGGCTGAAACGGAACGCCTCGGGAGGCACGCCGAGGAAGTGGCTCAGGTCGTCGAGAATGCGCGGGCCGCCCGCGTGGACGATATAGAAGTCCAGGTTGCCCGCGTCCCATTGGTGCTCTTCCGCGAGTGCGCGCAGGGCGGGAGCGAGCGGTTCCATCGTTCCCGGGACGCGCTTGTCCAGCCGGAAATGGAATCCGGTGGAGCGCACCGCGTAGGAAATCCAGTCCGCGGTGTCCGGAATGAGGTACGAGCTGTTGCGTTCCAGACGGACGCCGGTGCCGCCGCTGCCCCGCATCACGGCCGCCGCGACCGCGTCGCCGAACAGACCGTTGGACAGCAGCGATCCGACACCCACATCCGTGGGCTGGTAGCACAGTGAGCAGAACTCACACGCGATGAGCAGCACATTGGCGTCCGGATACGCCCGGCAGAAGTCGTGTGCCCGGTTGATCGCGGCGCCCCCTGCGGCGCAGCCGAGTTGGGCGATCGGAATCTGCCGGGTGTCCGACCGGAAACCCATCGTGTTGATGAGCCACGCCGTCAGTGCCGGCATCATGAACCCGGTGCACGACACATAGATGATGAGGTCGATGTCCTGCGGTTCCAGCTCCGCGTTCTCGAGCGCCCGCCGTGCCACGTCGGGGACACGGGCCTTGGACTCCTCTTCGTAGATGGCACTTCGGGCGTCGAATCCCGGGTGCTCCAGCACTTTGTCGATCGGCTGGATCAAATGCCGTCTGACCACGCCAGTGTGCTCGATCAGCCGGAGCACCAGGTTGAGCTGCGAATGATCGCTGTGCAGCTGACGCGCCAGTTCGAGGGTGTCTTCCCTGGTGATGATGTACTCAGGGACCGCGATCGCCGGTTTACACAGAACCGCCATGGGATGCACTCCTTGCAGATGTGGTCCGCCAGTGCAGTTTCTGCTCTGAATTCGCGTCACCGTTTCCGTTCCGTCGACCGACGGAACTCGCAGCGGTGATGTGCTCGCATTTCGCGGGACATATCACCACGGTCGTTCCGGCGGCCTGACGTCCAAGACCCTGGGCGGGACGCGAGCGGACCATCCGTCGAAGAAAGAACTCTCCCCTACAGGTGGGTCATCTTTACGAGTAACCGTACGCCAGGGGAGTAGGTTCCGCATGCTGCTGTTGGCGCCGGCACCGTGGCCGTTTCCTCTACCACATGACCGGCAACCCCAGTGGATAGCGCCAGATCGAGGTCTTGTTCCAGCGCACTTCCTCGGCCGGCTTCGCCAGTCTCAGCTCCGGAAAACGCTTCAGGAGCGTGCTGAGTGCGACCTGGAGCTCGGTGAGCGCGAGCGGGGCGCCCAGGCAGTGATGCGCACCCCAGCCGAAGGTCATATGGGACGAGCCTTCCCGTTCCATATCCAGCTCGTCGGCGCGGTCGAATTTACGACTGTCCCGGTTCGCCGTCAGATACGAAACATGCACGATGTCCCCGGCCCGGATCTTCACCCCGCTCAGTTCCACGTCCTCAAGGGCGACGCGAGGAATGCCAACTCCCTTGCGGAACGGGATGAACC
This sequence comes from Streptomyces sp. GS7, assembly GCF_009834125.1. Classification (NCBI taxonomy): domain Bacteria; kingdom Bacillati; phylum Actinomycetota; class Actinomycetes; order Kitasatosporales; family Streptomycetaceae; genus Streptomyces; species Streptomyces sp. GS7. The sequence goes on along the minus strand of NZ_CP047146.1, from coordinate 6,943,817 downwards.
GAAGCATTTCCTCGATCGCCTGCGGAAGCGCCTCCGGCCGCTCGCGCAGCATGGCGAGCTCTCGGGGACGGGTGAGCAGCGTGTACGAAAGGTTGCCGATTTCGTACGTGGTGGTGTCCTGGCCGGTGATGAGCAGCACCATGGCCATCACGGTCAGTTCCTTCTCGTCGAGGACCTCGCCCTCGTGACGAGCCGTGGCCAACGCGCTGATCAGGTCGTCCCCCGGCTCCCGGCGCCGCAGAGCCGTCAACTCCTCGAAATACTTGCGCATTTCGGCCTTGGCGTGGATGGCGTTTTCCTTGTTGTCGAGGCTGACGTTCATCATCGTCCGGGCGTGCGCACGCAGTTGCGCGCTGTCGCCGTCAGGGATGTCGAGCACCTCGCAGATCGTCGTCAACGGCAGTGGCGACGCCAGATCCTCCATCAGGTCACCCGGAGAACCCTTCTCGATCATCCGGTCCAGCAGTTCGTCCACGACCCGCTGGGTCCCCTCCCGCATACGCTCCACCTGACGCGGGGCGAACGCCTTGGAGACCAGACTCCGCAACCGGCTGCTGGCCGGCGGGTCCATCACATTGATGGCCTCGGCCTGGACGATCGGTTCCGGCGTCATGCGGGGGAAGTCCCGGCCGATAATGGCGTGACGGCTGAACCGCCGGTCCGTCGTCACCGTGCGCACGTCCTCGTACCGCGTGACGAGCCATGCTTCGCCCTCGCCGTACGGCAGCCGAATGCGGGCGACCGGTTCCTCGGTCAGCAGGCGCTTGAGCGTCGGATCGAACTCAAGGGCCTCGGCGTAGTCGAATGGGCAGTCCCAGACGGTGGAGCCGGATTCTGATGCCATTCTGAACTCCCGGAGTGAGATGTGAGGGTTGGGTTTTCTCGATGCGGCGGGTGCACCGTCGAGGACGTACCTGCCCTCGGCAATCGGCACATGCTCACCGTGCGTCGCATGCGCGCGCTTTTCGGCCGCGAGGGCGCCATTTCATCCCGGATAGCGTAGCCAGGGAGAAGCGGCACCGCCTTCGCTGCAGAATTCGCGGGTACGGGTCCGGTGCGTGGCGCCCGTAATTCCCCTGTGTATTACGGGACGGGGTACCCGGCCGAATTATTAGACCGGTTGGGTGATTGTGAGCGGCGGTGATGTGGGGCGGGGCTGCGGAGCGGCCGTGCCTGCGGGCGGTGCCATGCGGGCGCGGGCCGCAGGTCAGCGCGGCGGACTCCTTCCGATAGGGAAGGGCGGTGTCGAGGCGTCGCGAGACCCGGCCCCTGGAGACATAGCCAAAACCGCTACGGTCATGCCGGACGGACGGACGGACGGTCGATCGATCGGCTGGTCGATTGATTGATTGATGGGTTGATCGGTCGTTGGTCTGCTGGCTCCAGTGGAGTGGGGGAGTGCACGATGGCGACAGTCACCGAGGGCCCGCGGGCGGGGCAGCATCCGGGGCGGCCGTTCACCATCGGTGACCTGACCGTGAGGAACCGGATCGCCGTGGCGCCGGTGACACGGTGCTTCTCGCCGGTCGGGGTGTCCGGCGCCGGCGTCGCCGCGTAATTACGTGCGACCGGCCGCGGGCGGGGCCGACCTGATCGCCACCGAGGGCGCGTCGATCGGGCTGGACGCGGCGGTTGCGTATGACGCCAGAAGGGACGCGGACCGAGTGCCGTCAGGGCGGGCCGCTCGCCCTGTACGCCCCCGGTTCCGCACGCGGCTGGGCGGTCCGATCGAGCCCGGCCACTTCCCTGGCCGTCGGCGACGGCGGCTGTGCGAAGATGAGCCGCCCCCGACGGGCGTACCCCAGTCGTACGCCGGTTCCCACAGGAGGTGTGATCCACGATGTCCTGGTCAGCGACCGCCCGGTACGGCCTGGACCCCGCTCCTGGCGGCCTCGGTCTTGTACAGGATCTGCTCAACACCGTTGGTGCGGGCGCCCCGCGGATTCCCGATCTGCTCGCCGAGGTCGCTGAGGCTCAGGCATGGGTCGACGAGGCGACGGCGCAGTGGGCGGCGGTCACCGGGCAGCGGGTGCCCAGGGTCGCGCTGGACGCCGACGGGCTGACGGAGCTGCGGGCCTTCCGCGACGACCTCCAGGAAGCCACGGCCAAGGCGCAGGAGGCGGCATCCGGGCCGGGCGCGCTCGCGCTCGTACTGCACTCCGCGACCGCCGCGCTCCAACTGGGCGAGGGCGGGCTGGTCCGGCTGGAGCCGCGGGGAACCGGGTGGCGGCGGCTGGCCTCGCTGGCGCTGGCCGCTGCCTTCGAGGGGCAGCAGGCCGACACCCGGCGCCGCCTCAAGACCTGCCGCAACCTCCGATGCCGGGTGGCGTTCTACGACCGCTCGCGGAACAACAGCGGGGTGTGGCACGACGTCAAGAGCTGCGGCAACGCGGCCAACCTGCGTGCCTACCGTGCACGTCGGCGCGCGCAGAACGGCTGAGCCGCCGACCTGACACGTCGGCCACGGGTGCGGTAGGTCCGGTGGCCCCGATCGGCGGCCCCGATCGGTGTCCCGGACCAGCGGGCATGGACAGCCGGAGATCGGGGAGCTGGAGATCCGAGAACCTGGAGATCCGAGAACCTGGAGAGGACCTACCGCAAGCAAGCACTCCAGAAGGGTCGCCTTTGGGGTACGCGTACGCGATACGGCTCCGGTGCCCGGCTACGGATTCGGAAAGCGGAATGCGCCCGTCGCCCCACCTCGGCCGTGACCCGGCTGCTCCGCCGGCCCCTCAGTCCGTCGTCTGATGCGCGTCCCGGGCCGCGTCCACGAACCGCTCCAGAGCAGCCCAGAACGGGGTGTAAGCAGCATCGAACTCCTCGCGGCAGTTGATGCCGTCGCTCAGGCCGGACTTGAGCGCCTCGTAGAAGGGACCGGTCGCCTTCTGGAGGGCGAGTGCCGCAGCGGCGGCCGAGGGCGGCCCCTCCAGTTCCACCACCCGCGCGCAGCGCCGGATCTTCGCGTACTCGGCGACCTCCCGGTCGTGCAGCTTGTCGAGCTCCTGGGCACGGCCGTCCGAGGCGGGGAGCCGAAGCTGCGCGGAGATGTCCCAGTACAACTCGCCCATACGATGGGTCTGTTCAATGAGATCCAGATACGCGGTACGCCGGCTCTCACGAAGCCGCTCCGCACGCTGCGATTGCGCGGCGGTCTCCGCCTGGATCCTGGCGGCCCGCGCACTGCCCCGGCTCGTCACCCAACTGGCCAGTACCGCAGTACCGCCGGTCACCGCCGCGATCGCCAGAGTCCACACCGTGCTGTCACCCACGTGGCGTCACAATACCGACTCCCCGTCAGCCACCTGTAGGGGCACCTTCGTCGAGCCCCGTAAGGTCGCTACCGCATCCGCATCCGCCCTCTTCACGGCCGTTTCGAACTCCCCGTCCAGCGCCCTGCTTTCCCTCCACTCCCGGCCGCCCGCCCGCCAGCAAGGCGTCGTTGAACGGCCCGAGAGCACTGCTCGGCTTCGGCCGGAGGATGTACCCGACATGCTCGCGGGGCCGTCACCTTCCGCGCCCGACAGGCGTGCGGCCAACGTCGTCGGAAGCGATCCAGGTGGCGGGCGGACCGCTGGTGGATACCGGCGCCGCCCCCGCGGCCCGTCTCGCGTGCACCCCGCCCGGACGCCGGCCGACCCTCGCCCCGGATCCCACCGGTCCCGCTCCTCGTCTGGCCCCTATCTCTCACTCAGAGCTAAAATTGCGGCGTGGCCACAGGGGACCTCCCCGACTCGCTGGCCGACGTACTGGCCGGAATCCAGCGGCTGATCCGCCGGCGGCTGCGCCGCGGCCTGACCGCCCCCAGACTGCGCGGCGCGCAGGTCGAACTCCTGCGGCTGGTCGCTTCCCAGCCCGGTATCCGGGTTTCCGCCGCCGCGAAGGATCTCTATCTCGCGGGCAACTCGGTCTCCACTCTGGTCAACCAGCTCAGCCGGGCCGGATACCTGCGCCGGGAGACCGATCCCGGCGACCGGCGCTCGGCCCTGCTGTACCCGACCCCGGAGGCTCGGTCGCGGCTGCACGACTGGGAGACCCGCCGCAGCGCTCTCGTACGCGAACAGGTCGCCCGGTTGCCCGAGGCCGACCGGGCGGCACTGGCCGCCGCCCTTCCGGCCTTGCGCCGGCTCGCCCACAACCTGCACGAGGAGACGGAGGGACCATGACCACCGAAGACCCCGGCCGGACAGTCTCGCGGACCGCCCCCGAGCCCTCGGACGAGCCGGCCGGCCGGTCGTCCTCCGTTGCCGCCGCCCCGGTCGCATCCCCGGACGCCGTCACCTGCCGCGCCCTGTACTACGCCTTCGGAGAGACCAAGGCCGTCGACGGCGTGGACCTGTCAGTCCGACCCGGTGAGGTCTTCGGTCTGCTCGGCCCCAACGGCGCCGGCAAGACGACCGCCATCCGCTGTATCACCACACTCCTCCCCGTCCCGGCAGGCATGGTCCGGGTGTTCGGGCACGACGCGGCGAGAGAGCGCATGGCGGTCCGGCGCCTCCTGGGCTATGTACCGCAGCAGCTGTCCGCCGACGCCGGGCTGACCGGCCGGGAGAACGTCGAGCTGTTCGCCCGGGTCTTCGATGTCTCCCGTCGTGAGCGCGCGGCCCGTGTCGCCCAGGCTCTGGAGGCCGTGAACCTCACCGAGGCCGCCAACCGGCTCGCCAAGACGTACTCCGGCGGCATGATCCGCCGTCTGGAACTCGCCCAGGCACTTGTCAGTGCGCCCCGCCTGCTGATGCTCGACGAACCCACGATCGGTCTCGACCCGATCGCCCGGACCACGGTCTGGGAGCACATCAACGCAGTCCGCGCCGCGACCGGCATGACCGTTCTGGTGACCACGCACTACATGGACGAGGCCGAGCAGTACTGCGACCGGGTCGCCCTGATGCACCGCGGACGCATCCGCGCCCTCGGCACGCCCGAAGAACTCCGCTCCGCGCTACGGGCCCGCCGGGCCCGTGCCGCCACCGCCACGGGCGTGCCCCTCACCCCACCCCCATCCTCGCCCCTCCCCTCGACACCGCTGCCCTCGCACACTGCATCCCCTTCTCCCTCCGCCATTCCTCCCTCGCTTCCCTCGTCCGACGCGGAGCCGACGCTGGAGGACGTCTTCCGGGACGTCGCCGGCAGTGGCCTCGACGAGCAGTCAGGAGACTTCCGCGATGTCCGAAGCACCCGCCGCACCGCATCTCGCGTCGGCTGAACCCTCCTCTGCCACAGGCCACTTGGACCTGCTGCTGGCCCCGCCGCGTGCCCGTACCGGCTGGCGGGTGCTGCCCGCCCGGGTCGTCGCGATGTGCATGGTCGAGCTGCAGAAGCTGCGTCACGACCGGACAGAGCTGTACACCCGGGCCGTCCAACCCGCCCTCTGGCTGCTGGTCTTCGGTGAGACCTTCACCCGTATCAAGGCCATCCCCACCGGCGGCACCCCCTACATCGACTATCTGGCGCCCGGGATCATCGCCCAGTCGGCCATGTTCATCGCGATCTTCTACGGCATCATGATCATCTGGGAGCGGGACGCCGGCATCCTCACCAAGCTGCTGGTCACACCGACTCCGCGGTCCGCCCTGATTGCGGGCAAGGCGTTCGCCGCCGGGGTGAAAGCGCTGCTCCAGGCGGTGGTGGTGGTGATCGTCATCGCCGCCCTGCTCGGTGTGGCCATGACGTGGAACCCGTTGCGCCTGCTGGGTGTGGTCGTCGCCGTGATCCTCGGCTCGGCTTTCTTCTCCTGTCTGTCGATGACGATCGCCGGAATCGTGCTGACCCGTGACCGTCTGATGGGTATCGGCCAGGCCATCACCATGCCGCTCTTCTTCGCCTCCAACGCCCTCTATCCGGTGGCGGTCATGCCGGGCTGGCTTCAGGCGGTGAGCAAGGCCAACCCCCTCAGCTATCAGGTCGACGCACTCCGCGGACTGCTCTTGGGCACCCCCTCCCATCTGGGCCTGGATTTCGCCGTTCTCACCGGCGCCGCGGTCCTCGGCATCGCCGCGGCTTCCTCCCTCCTCGGCCGTCTGGCGCGCTGAGGCGCTCTCGTCCACCGTCGCCCCGCCGTCCGGCGGCCGGGCGACGCACGGCGGGCCGGGCCCCGCCCGCACCCACTGTCTGCGGAAACACCTCGGGATATCACAACGCTCGGTAGTCATGCGGCTACCGTACGGTAGGCCACTGACAGGGCCCCTGGCCTGCGGAATCCTTCTTGAGGGCGGGGGTGGGTGGGACGGGCGGGGGGATGCAGGGGACCCGTGCTTCGAGTGCCGCGGCCGGGGTGGACAGTGGGGGAGCGGGATGGGTCCCGGCTACCCCGAGGGGGTGGAAGGAGGTGCCGGGGAAGGGGTGCCCCGAGGCGGTGCGTCATGCCGGTCGGAGGCAAGCCGACCCGATGGATGGCGGAGAGATCGGGTGCGCCGCCGTGGCGCACGGTGATGACGAGGTCGCGGCCCGCGAAGACATGTACCTCGCCGAAATCCACCTCTTTGGCATCGTCCAGATAGCGTGCCGCGCGCAGTGCGACGAAGGACGAAGAGGATGTCGCCGTATCGCTCCGGTTCGGGCCACTGATGGGCCTCCAGTGCGTCCTCAAGGGCGAGGGATGGAGGTCGAACTCCGATGCCGGTGTGCCCAGTTCGGTGAGGGTGGGGCGGTGCAGGCCGCCGATCCACGCCAGCGAGTCAGGGATGGCGCGTAGCTGCCGGACGGTGTCGGCGAGCGTGCCCATGGCTGCTGACGTGCCGTCCGTCCTGGTACAGGGCCGCACTGATGACGCTGTGCGGGGCTTCGGAGGACGACTCCGGGGTGTCGGGTGCGGCCGCGGCCCGGGCGGGCGAGGGCGCGGGCGGGCCGGTTCCTCGACGGTTTGCGCAGACCGTGCAGAAGGCGCAGGCCACGCAGGCAGCGGCCGGGGGCAAGGCTCGCGGCGGAAGCGTCCTCCGTCACAAGAGAGGATGAACGGGCACACAGAAACTCGACGCAGGATATCTGCCCGGCGTGTCTGCACTGGTCAGGGGCCATGGTGCAGGATGGGGAGAGGTTGCGGCGCCGCGTGTGTCGCATCCGGCAACGTTTGTAGGTTTATCTCTAGAATCGTGCGATGCAGATACCGCAGATAGTCAGCGCCCCTCTGGATGAGGTGATTCGGTGAACGGCCCCGATGCCACCGACGAGCAGTGGGAAGGGCTCGCCGAGGTCGTACCGCTTCGCAGCAGCAGCGAATGGCCTTCCTGGCCCGACCACCGTGCCCTCCCGGACGACGAACCGGCAGAAGAGGCACGGCGGTTCATCGTCATCCGCGTCCAGACCTTCGCGGACGCCCGCGAGGTCGCCGAGTACCTCATGGCGCAGTTGCCGGTGCTCCTGGACCTCAGCAGCGCCGACGTCGACGTCGCCAAGCGCATCCTGGACTTCTCCAGCGGGGTCGTCTTCGGGCTCGGCAGCGGGATGCACCGCGTCGACACCAATGTGTTCCTGCTGGCGCCCGTGGGCACCGAGGTGGCGGAAGCGGCGGCGGGCACCATCCCCCATTCGTAGGAAGAGCAGTTGGGTGTAACGGTTCTCCGGTCGAGTGGCTGCATAGCGTCCCTGCATGGACACTGACAGTGCACGACCGGCGGTCACCGAATTACGGCTGTCCGCCTTCAAGGCCCATCGAGGCGTCATCCTCCCGCTCGGTCCGCTGACCCTGCTCAGCGGCGAGAGCGGAAGCGGCAAGTCCAGTGCGCTGCAGGCGTACGAGATTCTCGCCCGGCTCGGCAGCGGGGAACCGCTGGCGCGAGCCGTCGGGGTGGTGGCGGGCGGGGCGACCGCGTGCGTCCCGGCGGGCGCACAACCCGACCAGCAAGGACGGCGCGGCTTCCGTATCGGCTGCACGGTCGAAGGCCCGGCCGGCCCGGTCCAGCTCGATCTGGCCGTACAGGCCGAACCCGAACTCCGTATCGTGGGCGAGCGGTTGATCGGCGGCGGCGAGACACTCCTCACCACCGCCCTCACCGACCCCACCCGCCCCGCTGTCCAGGCCGCCTGGCACACCGCCGGCGCCACCCCCGTGACCCGCGCGCCGCTCCCCGACGACCGGCTCGGCACCTCCCTGCTGCCGCTTCGCGTCGCGGGCAAGACGGCCGGCCAGCGGATGGTCCTGGCCGCGGCGGAACAAGTCGTGGTCGCCCTGCGTTCAGCCTTTGTGTGCGATCCGCGACCGGAGGCCATGCGGGGGCCGGCGGTGGGTGCGGCGGACGGCTCCGCGGCGGACGGTGCGTCAGGCCGGGGAGGCACCGGACGCGGAAGCGGATCACGTACGAGCGCCTCGGGCCGGTCGAGGAAGTCCGGCGGTCCGGCTGCGGCCGGCGGTCCGGCGGGCACGCGCGGACGCAAGGCCGTCCGCGGTGGTCGCGACGCCAGCGGCTGGGGCAACGACGCTGACCAGGCGGACGAAGGGCGGCTCCGGTCGTCCTGCGACAACCTCTCCGCCGTCCTCGACCGTACGAGCCGCGAATGCGCCCGCCGGCATGCCGTTCTGGTCGCGGCGGTACGGGAAGCCTGCTCCGGACCCGTCGACGGACTGCGCGCGGTGCCCCGGCAGCCGGGCCCCGCGGCGGCCGGCACCGCCGCAGCTACGGCAGGCGCCCGAGACGGCGGGGCAGCGGGCACCCTGACCGCGCAGACGGCACAGGGGTCGCAGGCCCTGCAGGCCGTCCTCGACCGCGGCGCCCTCGGCGAGATGCCCGTCGAGCAGCTGGGCGACGGTGAACTGCGCTTTCTCGCGCTGGCGCTGGTCCTCCTCACCGGCCCCGGGGTGCTCGCCATGGATCCCGCCGGGGAGATTCCGTCGGCGCAGCAGCAGATGACGGTCATGGCGGACGGAATGGACCGCTGCATGGACCGCAGGCAGGCCCGCGAGCTGGTGTCGCTGGCCGTGCGGATGGCCGACCGCGGCCACGTCCGGCTCCTGGGGACGGTGCGGGATCCGACGGTCGCCGAAGGGCTGCCCGGCGTACAGGTGCTACACCTAGGGGTATGAGCGAGGATCTTCATGCCCTGCAGCGACGCCTGGCCGAATTCGCGGCTGCCCGGGACTGGCAGCAGTACCACACGCCCAAGAACCTGGCCGCGGCGCTCAGTGTCGAGGCCGCGGAACTGGTCGAGATCTTCCAGTGGTTGACGCCGGAGGAGTCGGCGACGGTGATGTCCGACCCGAAGGCCGCTGCCCGGGTCGAGGACGAGGTCGCGGATGTCCTGGCGTATCTGCTGCAGTTCTGCCAGGCGCTGGGCATCGACGCGCTGACGGCGCTGGCCGCGAAGATCGAGCGCAACGAGACGCGTTTCCCGGCGGTCCGCCAGGCTCCGCCGGACCGGCCGCGGGATGCCGAGTAGCAGGACGCGGGCGGGTGGGTCGCCGGGCGTGGCGGGGCGGCGGCTCCGCCCCTCGCGTTTGTGCGCCGGCGCCCCCGTTCCCGTCGCCGGCCGGTGCGGTGTCCGCCGCCGGATGGCCGTTCCCGGCAAGGGCCGCCTGACCCTGATCCGCGCCTTCGCCCTCTGATCCGCACGGCTCGATCCGTTGCCTGCACGGTGACCTGCCGTGTGCCGGGAGAAGGCCGAAGGGGGCATGGTGACCGGCGCTGCGGGAGTGTCCCGCGAGGTGTGAGTGGCGGACTGTGTCCCTTGAGCGGGGCGGGAGTTGAGTGACGCGCGGGGGAGCGAAGCGGACGAAGTGGAGCCAAGGCCGCGTCCCGACCGCACCCGAACCGCCTGTCGTCACTCTTCGGAGTTATCGATCTTTCCGCAACGCCTTGGTTGTCCACAGATTTGCGAATTCCCCTGGCTTTTTTGCCTGTTAACCCTCACGCTGGGTAGTGGAAGGAGTGCGGGGTGCATGCGAAGGAAGAAGGAAGGAGGGGGCAGATGGACGCGGTGCGGATCATCGCGGCCAGTCGCCGCGACCTGGCGCAGGCGAACTCGGTCCATGACGTGATCGTCGAGGCGTGGCAGGCGCAAGCCTTGGCGGAAGCGATAGGTAGCCATCTCGCGATATTCGGGCCGTACGAAGTGCGGTCCAGAGCCCGTGGGCTGGGCGATGCGGGCGGGCGGTTCAGCGGGGGACTGCTGTGCTCGACAGCGACCGCCGGCGGGCTCCGGGCGGCTCAACTGACCGAAATACGTGACGTCAAGGCGGCTTTGACCGGCCTGTGCCAACTGTTGCGGGAGGTGTGCGAGGCGCTGGTGGGAGTAGTGATCTCGGCAGACGAGGAGGGTATGTACTGGACCTGCGTGGAAGCCATGGACACCGCCGACGAATCCAGGGACCACGTCGCCGGAATACTGGAGAAGTTGGAGGTGCGCGACCGTCATCCTGCCTGACGGAGGGGAGAGCCGCTGACCGGCCGCCCGCACGGCAGACGTCGGCACGTCATGGCTCCGACCGCGCGGGCTGATCACGCCACCCCGGCATGCCCGGGCAGCGCCCGCCCATCCGTGACCCGACCCGGCCCGGCCACGCCCCGATCCGCACCCGCCCCTTCCCGCAGCCCCCGGCCGCCGCCACCGCCTCTACCGTCCTCGTGATCGCCACCGTCCACACGGTGCCCGCGGTGTCGAACCAACACCTCAACTGCCGTTACCACAAGCGGCACTTCGCCTGCCGGCACCGGCACCGGCACCGGCACGGGCGCCACCGCCACTTCCACGGCCGTCGCTTTCGCGCCCACGGCTGGTCCGAGCTGGGGCCGTCCCCCCGAGGTGCCGCACCACGCGCGTTCAGCAATTGCTGTGGGGCAGGCGGGTTCCCGCCCGTCACGTCGGCCACCCGCTGCCCGGCGCCCATGACTCCGCACGCCACTCAGGACTCGCGTTCACGACTCATGCCTGTGAACCCACTACGCACGCCGGTATGACCCGACCCGGTGCTTTGACACGCCCCGGCGGTTGGTCCGCAGCTCAGCGTGCAGGATGGAGGTATGGACCTACGAATCTTCACCGAACCCCAGCAAGGCGCTTCCTACGACACCCTCCTCAGGGTCGCCAAGGCCACCGAGGACCTCGGGTTCGACGCGTTCTTCCGCTCCGACCACTATCTGCGGATGGGGCACGCCGACGGGCTGCCCGGCCCGACGGACGCATGGATCACGCTGGCGGGCCTGGCCCGGGAGACCAGGCGCATCCGCCTCGGCACGCTCATGACGGCGGGTACCTTCCGGCTGCCGGGCGTGCTGGCCATCCAGGTGGCCCAGGTCGACCAGATGTCCGGCGGACGGGTCGAACTCGGCCTCGGCGCGGGGTGGTTCGAGGAGGAGCACCGGGCGTACGGCATTCCGTTCCCCAAGGAGAAGTTCGCACGACTGGAAGAACAACTGGCGATTGTCACCGGCCTGTGGGCCACCGAAACAGGACAGGAGTTCTCTTACGACGGCAGGTACTACCACTTGGAGAAGTCGCCCGCACTGCCCAAGCCCGCCCAGCACAAGGTGCCGGTGCTGGTCGGCGGGCACGGTGCGACGCGTACCCCGCGACTCGCGGCGCAGTACGCCGACGAGTTCAACATCCCCTTCGCCTCACTCGAAGACAGTGAGCGCCAGTTCGGAAGGGTGCGGGCGGCCGCAGAAGCCGTCGGGCGCAAGGGAGACGACCTGGTGTACTCCAACGCCCTCGTGGCCTGCGTCGGCAAGAACGACGCCGAGGTGGCGCGGCGGGCCGCGGCCATCGGCCGGAACGTGGACGAGCTGAAGGCCAACGGCCTCGCGGGCTCGCCCGCCGAGGTCGTCGAAAAGATCGGCCAGTACGCCGCCATCGGCTCGTCCCGCGTCTACCTGCAGGTGCTGGACCTCGACGATCTGGACCACCTGGAACTGATCTCCGCGCAGGTGCAGTCCCAGCTGAGCTGAGCCCGGCTGGGGCGAGTCGGCCGGGCCCGGGGTACGGGCGGTCCTGCCGGAAGCCGGGAGTAGGGAGCTGGCAGTGCCGCCCGCTCCGGGAGCAGACGGGCGCCGGGAGTGGGCAGCGGGGGAGGAGCGGGCGTGACGGTTCGGTGTGACGGAGGGGAAGGGGGAAATTCGCTGGGGCATCGATATCGCGAGCGCCGATACTGGTCATGTGTTTCTGACGATAACGACCACCGGTACCACCGACTGCCCCGCCACTGACCTCGGGTTTCTGCTGCACAAGCATCCCGGGAAGGCGCAGCAGTTCTCGACGTCGCACGGGACCGCACACGTTCTCTACCCCGAGGCGGATGCGGAACGGTGCACGGCGGCGCTGCTGTTGGAGGTCGATCCCGTTGCCCTCGTCCGCCGCGGGCAGGGCAAGGGGCGGGGCGGAGCCCCGGACGCGGCACTGGGCCGGTATGTGAACGACCGGCCGTACGCGGCGTCGTCGTTGCTGGCGGTGGCGTTGCGGACGGTGTTCGCGAGCGCGATCAAGGGGCAGTGCGCGGCGCGCCCGGAGCTGGTCGGGCGGGCGATTCCACTGCGTATCGAGGTTCCGGTGCTGCCTGCCCGGGGTGGCGCGGAGCTGGTGGAGAAGCTGTTCCGGCCGTTGGGCTGGTCGGTGCTGGCCGAGCCGCTGCCGCTGGACGAGACGTTCCCCGAGTGGGGCGACTCGCGCTATGTGCGGCTGGTTCTGGACGGGGAGTGTGTGCTCGCCGAGGCGCTGCGGCATCTGTATGTGCTGCTGCCCGTGCTGGACGACGCCAAGCACTACTGGGTCGCGGCCGACGAGGTCGACAAGCTGCTGCGGGCCGGTGAGGGCTGGCTGGAGGGCCACCCCGAGCAGCGGGTGATCGTCGGCCGCTATCTGGCGCGGCGCTGGTCGTTGACCCGTGAGGCCATGGCGCGGCTGGAGCTGGAGCGGCTGGCCGAGGCGGACGACACCGTTGCCGAGGAGATCGACAACGCGGTGGACGAGGAGGCCGACACGGAGGAGAGGCCGGTGCCGCTGGCAGTGCGGCGACGGGAGGCGATCCTCGGGGAGCTGCGGGCGGCCGGGGCGGCGCGGGTGCTCGATCTGGGCTGCGGGCAGGGGCAGTTGATCGGTGCGCTGCTGAAGGAAGCGCAGTTCACCGAGATCGTCGGGGTGGACGTGTCGACGCGGGCGCTCCATGAGGCGCGGCGCCGGCTGCGGCTGGACCGGGTGCCCGAGCGGCAGTCGGCGCGCGTACGGCTTGTGCAGGGCTCGCTGGCGTACACCGACGGCAGGATCGCGGGATATGACGCGGCGGTGCTGAGCGAGGTCGTCGAGCATGTGGACCCGGCGCGGCTGCCGGCGCTGGAGTACGCGGTGTTCGGTGCGGCCAGGCCGCGGACGGTGGTGGTGACCACGCCGAACGTCGAGTACAACGTGCGCTGGGATGCGCTGCCGGCCGGGCAGGTGCGGCATGCGGACCACCGGTTCGAATGGACGCGGGAGGAGTTCCGCCGGTGGGCGGGGGAGGTCGCCACGCGGCACGGTTACGCGGTGACGTTCGGCCCGGTGGGACCCGATGATCCGGAGGTGGGGCCGCCCACTCAGCTCGCGCGCTTCACCCGTGAGGAGAGCGATGCTCCCGCGGCACCACGCAACGGCAGTGGCAGCGGGGGCACCGGCAGCGGTGGTGCGGGCAGTGCCGGCGGCAAAAGCGGCATGAGTGACAGCAGGGACAATGGTGGCAGGTGTGACGGCCGTGGCGGCGCGGACAGCGGAAAGGGGGCGGCGGCATGACGGATGGTGAGCGTACGGAGCGGCAGCAGGTGCGAGGACCTGAGCAGGAGGAGCAGGAGCAGGAGAAGCAGGGGCGGTTGCGCGAGCAGCGATCGGGGGACCGGCCGGAGGGCCACCATGAGCCGCCGTCCTCGTCCTCGTCCACCGCCGACGGGCGGGGCCGTTTGCTCCCCGTGCCCGATCTGTCGCTGGTGGTGCTGGTCGGAGCCACCGGGTCCGGCAAGTCGACCTTCGCCGCGCGGCATTTCAAGCCGACCGAGGTGATCTCGTCGGACTTCTGCCGGGGGCTGGTCAGCGACGACGAGAACGACCAGAGCGTCAGCGGCGACGCGTTCGAGGTGCTGCACTTCATCGTGGGCAAGCGGTTGGCGGCCGGGCGGCTGACGGTCGTGGACGCCACCAATGTGCAGGCGGAGGCGCGTGCCCAGCTGGTACGGCTGGCGCGCGAGCACGACGTGCTGCCGGTGGCGATCGTGCTGGACGTGCCCGAGCAGGTCTGCGCCGAGCGGAACGCGGCGCGCGCCGACCGGGCCGGGCTGCCGCGCCGGGTCATCCAGCGGCACCAGCGGGAACTGCGGCGCTCCATACGCCATTTGGAACGCGAGGGCTTCCGCAAGGTGCACATCCTGCGGGGGCAGCGGGAGGTCGACGCCGCCGGGATCGTCCGGGAGCGGCGTTACAACGATCTGCGCCATCTCGCGGGCCCGTTCGACGTCGTCGGCGATGTCCACGGCTGCCGCTCGGAGCTGGAGAGCCTGCTCGGCCGGCTGGGATACGAGATGCGACGCGATGCCACGGGCCGGGCGGTGGACGCCGTGCACCCGGAGGGCCGTACGGCGGTCTTCGTCGGCGACCTCGTCGACCGGGGCCCGGACAGCCCGGGTGTCCTGCGGCTGGTGATGGGCATGGTCGCAGCCGGTCACGCTCTGTGTGTGTCCGGGAACCATGAGAACAAGCTCGGTCGTTACCTCAACGGCCGCAAGGTTCAGCACACGCACGGCCTTGCCGAGACGATCGAGCAGTTGGAGAAGGAGGACGACGCCTTCCGCGCCGGGGCCGCGGAGTTCATCAGAGGACTGGTCAGCCACTACGTCCTGGACGGCGGTGGATTGGTGGTGTGCCACGCGGGTTTGCCGGAGAAGTACCACGGCCGGACGTCGGGCCGGGTGCGGTCGTTCGCGCTCTACGGCGACACCACGGGCGAGACGGACGAGTTCGGCCTGCCGGTGCGCTACCCGTGGGCGGAGGACTACCGGGGACGCGCCGCCGTGGTCTACGGCCATACGCCGATACCGCGGGCCGGCTGGCTCAACAACACCCTCTGCCTGGACACCGGCTGTGTCTTCGGCGGCCGGATGACCGCGCTGCGCTGGCCGGAGCGGGAGCTGGTGGACGTACCGGCGGAGCGCGTCTGGTACGAGCCGGCCCGGCCGCTCGCCACGGAGGCGCCCGGCGGTGCGGACGGCCGGCCGCTGGACCTGAACGACGTGGCGGGCCGGCGGACCGTGGAGACCCGCCACATGGGCCGGCTCGCGGTGAGGGAGGAGAACTCCGCGGCGGCGCTGGAGGTGATGAGCCGCTTCGCGATCGACCCGCGGCTGCTGCCGTATCTCCCGCCGACGATGGCGCCGTGTGCGACGTCCAAGGAGGAGGCGCAGGGGGAGGGCTTCCTGGAGCACCCGGCGGAGGCGTTCGCCGAGTACCGCGCGGCGGGCGTCCGGGAAGTGGTGTGCGAGGAGAAGCACATGGGGTCCCGTGCGGTGGTGCTGGTCTGCCGCGACGAGGCGGTGGCCGGCGAGCGGTTCGGGGCGCCGGGCAAGGGCGTCTCCGGCGCGGTGTACACCCGTACGGGACGGCCATTCTTCGACGACGAGGCGATATCCGAGCGGATCCTGCGGCGGGTCGGCGCCTGTGTTGCCGAGGCCGGGCTGTGGGCCGAACTGGACACGGACTGGCTGCTGTTGGATGCGGAACTGATGCCGTGGTCCCTGAAGGCGACCGGTCTGCTGCGCGAGCAGTACGCGGCGGTCGGCGCGGCGTCCGGGGCGGTCTTCCCAGGGGCGATCGGCGCGTTGGAGGCGGCGCAGGCCCGTGGTGTGGACGTGTCGGCGCTACTGGAACGGCAGCGTGGTCGGGTAGCCGATGCCGCGGCGTTCACGGCGGCGTACCGGCGCTACTGCTGGCGGGTGGGCGCGACCGCGGACGCGGCCGGTCCTGAAGGGGCGGCGGGCGGTGTCGGGCTCGGCGTGCCGGCCGGGATCCGGCTGGCGCCGTTCCAGATACTCGCCGCGCAGGGGCGCAGCCTTGCCGGGCTGCCGCACACCGAACAACTGGCGCTGATCGACCGGCTGATAGCGGCCGAGGAGATCCTGGTGGCGCGGGACGGTGACGGTGACCGTACGGCGGCCGGGGATGGCGCCGCGGCTTCGGACGGGGGTGCTGCCGGGGGCGCGGCCGAGACGGGCGACGGTGTGCAGGGCGAGCGGGCGAGGCTGCTCGCGCCGACCCGTCGGCTGATCGTCGACACCGAGGACGAGGCGTCGGTCGCGGCCGGTGTCGCCTGGTGGCTGGATCTGACCGCGGACGGCGGTGAGGGCATGGTCGTCAAGCCGGTGCAGGCGCTGGTGAGGCAGGCGGACGGCCGGCTCGTGCAGCCGGGTATCAAGTGCCGTGGCCGCGAGTACCTGCGGATCATCTACGGGCCGGAGTACACCCGCCCGGAGAATCTGCAGCGGTTGCGCATACGCCATCTCGGCCACAAGCGCTCGCTGGCCCTGCGTGAGTACGCGCTGGGGCTGGAGGCGCTGGACCGGCTGGCGGCCGGTGAGCCGCTGTGGCGGGTGCACGAGGCGGTCTTCGCGGTGCTTGCGCTGGAGTCGGAGCCGGTGGATCCGCGGCTGTAGCGGTGGGGGAGCCGGCGGCGTGCCCGCCGGGCCCGGGGTGTCGCGTACCTCCCGGGGCCCGACGGCAGGTCGCCTGCGCCCACGGCCGGGACCCGGTCCGTTCACCGGGACGTTGTCTGTTCCCCGGGGACATCGCCTGTTCCCCGGGGACCTCGTCTGTTTCCCGGGGACCTCGTGTCTCCCGGGACACGGCGTCTGTTTCTCGGGGGTACTCCGCCGCGCTCGGGGAGCATCTCCAACTGACGTCGCTGAAGCGGTAGATGCCGCTGACACCGTTGATGGTGCTCACGCCGCACGCGCCGCCCGGTATGTCCGCCGGTAGTCGACCGGCGGTACTCCCATCGCCCGGGCGAAGTGGCGGCGGAGGTTGGCCGCCGTCCCCAGGCCGGCGATCTCCGCCACCCGCTCCACGGGCAGATCGGTGCTCTCCAGCAACTCCCGGGCCCGTGCGATGCGTTGGGACTGGATCCACTGCATCGGCGTGGTGCCGGTCGCGGCGTGGAAGCGGCGGACGAGGGTGCGCGGGCTGGTGTTGGCGTGCCGGGCCAGGTCCGCCACGGTGATCGGGTGCCGGAGGCGTTCCGCGGCCCAGTGGAGGACGGGCGCGAGCGAGTCGTCGCTGCGTTCCGGGAGCGGCGTCTCGATGTACTGGGCCTGTCCGCCGGGCCGGTGCGCGGGTGCGACCAGCTGGCGGGCCAGGGAGTTGGCGACCTCGGTGCCGTAGTCCTCGCGGATCAGGTGCAGGCAGACGTCGATGGAGGCGGTGGAGCCCGCGCCGGTCAGCACGTCGCCGTGGTCGACGTAGAGGACCGACGGGTCGACACTGACGGCCGGGTATCGCTCGGCGAGCAGTTCCGCGTACATCCAGTGGGTGGCGGCGGTGCGTCCGTCCAGCAGGCCGGTCGCGGCGAGGGTGAAGGCGCCCGAGCAGAGGGAGACCACGCGTGCGCCCCGGCGGTGGGCGGTGCGCAGGGCCGCGACGAGTTCGTCCGGCGGATCGCCGTGCACATCGGCGGAGGCCGGTACGAGGACCGTGTCCGCGGAGACCAGTTCCGCGACGCCGTACGGGGTGCGGGTGCTGAACCACGGCCCGGCGAGAGGGGTTTCGCCGGCCGGGCCGATCGCGCACACCCGCAGGTCGTACCAGTCCGGGGGCGGCTGGATCCGGTCGGTGCCGAAGATGTGGCAGGGGATGGCGAGTTCGAGGAACGGCATGCCGGTGGTGACGGCGATCGCGAGGGAGGCCATGACGGGAGTGTGGCAGAAGACGTGGCAGGAACGTAGCGGATGGTGGCAGTGCTGCCACTCGTGACGAGGGAGCCGGGGGCGGATGCTTGATCGGCATGACCACTCCTTTTCCGGGCGGCCGGGGGACGGGTGTGCCCTCCTGCGGGGCCTCCGCACCGGGCGGCCCTGGCGCTCCCGGCGCCCCCGCACGCACCGTTCCCGCTCGAACCTCCTCCGCTCGAACTTCCTCCGCACATACCGCGGCTGCGCACACCGCGCCCGTATACCCGGCCCCTGCCGCCGCGGCCGCCCGGCGCAACGCGGTGGCCGTCCGACGCACCACGGACGCCGCGCCCAGTGATGCGGAAGCGGCGGCTCGTGACGTCGAAGCGGCGCCTTGTGGCGTCGGGGCTGCGCTTCGTGATGCCGAAACCGCCCCCCGTGGTGGCGCTGATGCCGTCCGTCGCGACGTCGGCACGATCCCTCCCGGTGTCGGCGCCGACGCCGACGCGGCCGGGCCCGACACCGCCGACCCGCGCCGCTGGCTGATCCTGGCCGTCGCCTCCGCCGCGCAGTTCCTGGCGGTGCTCGATCTGATCGCGGTCACCATCGCGTTCCCGGCGATCGGCCAGGACTTCGCGCCGGCGCCCGCCTCCGCGCTCTCCTGGGTGCTCAACGGCTACACCGTCGTGCTCGCCGCGCTCCTGGTACCGGCCGGGCGGCTCGCCGACGAGGCCGGCCGGCGACGCTGCTTCCTGACCGGGATGGTGTTGTTCGGCCTGGCGTCGGCGGCCTGCGGGATGGCGCCCACCCTCACGCTGCTCATCGTGGCGCGGGTGGTGCAGGGCGTGGCGGCCGCCGTACTGATCCCCACCTCCCTCTCCCTCGCGCTGCCCGCCTTCCCGCCCCGGGAACGCGCGACGGCGGTGGGTGCCTGGACGGCGGTCAGCGCGGTGGCGGCGAGCTCCGGCCCGGTGATCGGCGGACTGCTCGCCGCCTCCGACTGGCGGCTGATCTTCCTGATCAACGTCCCGGTGGTGCTGCTCGCGGTGGGCGCGGGCGCCCGGCTGCTGCCCCGTTCCGAACGCGGCGGACGGCAGGCGCTCGACCTGCCGGGGACGGCGCTGGTGCTGGTGTGCGTCGGCGCGCTGGTGACGGCGTGCGTCGAGGCCCCCGAGTGGGGTTACGCCGCCCCCGCCACACTGGCGGTCCTGGCCGCCGGAGTTCTGGCCGGCGCGCTCGGCGTACGCCATGTGCGGCGGGCCACGGATCCCGTGGTGCACCCGGAGCTCTTCCGGACGCCCGGGTTCGCGGCGGCCACGCTGGGGCTGCTCAGCTACTTCGTGGCCTACGGCGCGATGGTGCTAGGGGCGAGCCTGCTGTTCACCGATGTGTGGCACTACTCGGTGCGGACCGCCGGGCTGGCGCTGGCGCCCTGGCCGCTGACGGTTCTGGTGGTCTCCGCGCTCTCCGGCCGCATCGTCGGGGCGGTCGGGGCGCGGGCGACGGGCGTCATCGGGGCACTGTGCTTCGTGGCGGCCACCCTGTGGTGGCTGGCGCTGGCCGACGACGGACGGGGAGGCGGGGGTGCGCACTACGTGGCGCACTTCCTGCCCGGCCTGATCTTCGCCGGGCTCGGCACCGGGCTGTACCAACCGGTGATGTTCGCCGCGACGGGACTGCTGCCCAGCCGCCAACTCTCCCTCGGCTCCGGCGTCCTGATGGTGTCGCGGCAGGCCGGTACGGCGCTGGGGGTGGCCGTGTTGGTAGCCGTCATGGGTGGCGGGCAGCAGCCGGACTTCGGGGCATTGCGGGCCGGCTGGGTCATCGCCGCGGTGACCTCGGCGGGAGCGGTGGCGGCGGCGCTGACGCTGCGGCGGCGCGGTACGCGGGGGACGGGTGAGGCCAGTGAGGTCGGTAAGGCCGGTGACGGTGCGCGGAGGACTGGATGAGGGCGGCGTGACGTTACGCGGTGGGCCGGGCGTGGACGGTACGGGCCGGGTAGGACGTGGGGAGGCTGTACCACGGCCCCGGCTCGGGACGCGGAGGCCCGTGACCCGGAGGCCGAGGCCGGTGATCCAGACATGGAGGCGCGTGATCCGGACGCGGAGGCTCCCGCTCCGGATGAGGCGGCCCCACGCCAAATCCTTCCCGGGGGTGGGCGGATGGGCCCCGGTCCGGCCCCTGGTATCTCCCTGAGGACCGGCCCCGGGACCTCCCGGAGGTTCACCCCGACATCTCCCGGAGGTTCACGCCGACATCCCCCGACATCGCGCCGAGTCCCGACGCTGGGCCGCCGGACCGGACAAGATGGGGAGATGGGATTCCATGTCGACTCAGAGGCCGGGCGGCTGCGCCGGGTCATCCTGCATCGCCCCGATCTGGAGCTGAAGCGGCTCTCGCCCTCCAACAAGGACACCTTGCTGTTCGACGACGTGCTGTGGGTGCGCCGGGCGCGGGCCGAGCACGACGGGTTCGCGGACGTGCTCCGGGACCGCGGCGTCGAGGTGCACCTCTTCGGGGATCTGCTGGCCGAGAGCCTGCAGATCCCCGAGGCGCGCACGCTGGTCCTGGACCGGGTCTTCGACGAGAAGGAGTACGGCCCGCTGGCCACCGACCATCTGCGGGCGGTGTTCGACGAACTGCCCGTGCCGGAACTCGTGGAGGCGCTGGTCGGCGGTATGACCAAGCGTGAGTTCCTGGAGCGCCACTCCGAGCCGACCTCGGTCCGCTTCCATGTGATGGATCTGGACGACTTCCTGCTGGACCCGCTGCCCAACCACCTCTTCACCCGCGACACCTCCGCCTGGATCTACGACGGGGTGTCGATCAACTCGATGCGCTGGCCCGCCCGGCAGCGCGAGACCGTCCACTACGAGGCGATCTACCACCACCATCCGCTGTTCCGCCACGAGGACTTCCATGTCTGGTCGGAGGGGCAGGCGGACTTCCCCTCGACGATCGAGGGCGGCGACGTGCTGGTCCTGGGCAGCGGCGCGGTGCTGATCGGGATGAGCGAGCGGACCACTCCGCAGGCCGTCGAACTGCTGGCGCGCGGACTGTTCGCGGCGGGTTCGGCGCGCACGATCGTGGCGCTGGACATGCCCAAGCGGCGGGCGTTCATGCACCTCGACACCGTCATGACGATGATCGACGGGGACACCTTCACCCAGTACGCGGGTCTGGGCATGCTCCGCTCGTACACCATCGAACCGGGCTCGGGCGACCGGGACCTCAAGGTCACCGACCATCCGCCGGAGCACATGCACCGCGCCATAGCGGCCTCCCTGGGCCTCTCCGACATCCGGGTGCTGACCGCGACCCAGGACGTCCACTCGGCCGAGCGCGAGCAGTGGGACGACGGATGCAACGTGCTGGCGGTGGAGCCGGGGGTGGTGGTGGCGTACGAGCGGAACGTCACCACGAACACCTTCCTGCGCAAGCGCGGCATCGAGGTGATCACCATCCCCGGGAGCGAGCTGGGGAGGGGGCGCGGTGGTCCGCGCTGTATGAGCTGCCCGGTGACGAGGGAGGCGGTACCGGGGGCGGCGTGAGCGGGGCGGGGCCGGGCCGGTGCGTTCGGACGCGGCGCCCCACCGCGCGCCCCACCCGACGATGCCGTATAGAGATACGGTGTGTCGTATACACTTCCAGTGTTCGACCCCGTCCCCGATTGCCGCGAACCAGGAGCCGACCCATGGCGATAGACCTCACGGGCCGCCACTTCCTCAAGGAGCTGGACTTCAGCGCAGAGGAGTTCCGCCGACTGATCGACCTGGCCGCCGAGCTGAAGGCGGCCAAGCGCGCCGGCACCGAGGTCCCGCGCCTGAAGGGCCGCAACATCGCCCTGATCTTCGAGAAGACCTCGACCCGTACCCGCTGCTCCTTCGAGGTCGCCGCCGCGGACCAGGGCGCCTCGACCACCTACCTGGACCCGTCCGGTTCGCAGATCGGGCACAAGGAGTCGGTCAAGGACACCGCACGCGTCCTCGGCCGGATGTTCGACGGTATCGAATTCCGCGGCAGCCGCCAGTCCGACGTCGAGGAGCTCGCCGCGTACGCCGGCGTGCCCGTCTTCAACGGGCTGACCGACGACTGGCACCCCACCCAGATGCTCGCCGACGTGCTCACCATGGTCGAGCACGGCAACGGCCGCCCCCTGGAGGAGACCGCCTTCGCCTACCTCGGCGACGCCCGCAACAACATGGGCAACTCCTACCTCGTCACCGGTGCGCTGCTCGGCATGGACGTGCGGATCGTGGCGCCGAAGCAGCTGTGGCCCGAGGAGGCGGTCGTCGCACAGGCGCGGTCGCTGGCCGAGGCCAGCGGCGCCCGGATCGCCCTCACCGAGGACGTCGCCGAGGGCGTCCGCGGCGCGGACTTCGTCGCCACCGACGTCTGGGTCTCCATGGGGGAGCCGAAGGAGGTCTGGGACGAGCGGATCGCGCTGCTCGCCCCGTACGCGGTCACGATGGACGTGCTGCGCGCCACGGGCCGGCCCGACGTGAAGTTCCTGCACTGCCTGCCCGCGTACCACGACCTGGGTACGGCGGTCGGCCGGGAGATCCACGCCCGGCACGGCCTGTCGTCGCTGGAGGTCACCGACGAGGTCTTCGAGTCCGCGCACTCGGTCGTCTTCGACGAGGCGGAGAACCGGATGCACACGATCAAGGCGGTGCTGGTGGCGACGCTGGCCCGGCCCTGACCTGACCCATCGGACGGCCCCTGGAGTCCCGCGGGAAGCCGGCGGCAGCCCCGGGCGGCACCCCGCGTCAGTGCATAGCCATACGGGTCAATGGGCGATCATGCAGTTCCGGCGGTTACCATCGAGCCGCTCACGGGGTCCGGACCCACCGGTTCGGACCCCGCTCCGCGCCCGGCGCCACCCCGCCGCGCGCACCGCACCACCAGAGAGAGAACCACCCCATGTCCCGCTCAGGCCCGTCCGGACTGCGCATCAAGTCCCCCGACCTCCTCATCGCCGAATCCGGCGCGGACCTCGAAGGCAACGGCCTGCGGCGCAGCATGGGCCTCTTCCAGCTCGTCTGCTTCGGCATCGGCGCCATCGTCGGCACCGGCATCTTCGTCGGCCTCTCCGACACCGTCGCGCAGGCCGGCCCCGCCGTCATCGTCTCCTTCGTCCTCGCCGCGATCACCTGCGTCTTCACCGCCTTCTCCTTCGCGGAACTGGGCGGCGCCATCCCGGTCTCCGGCAGCTCGTACTCCTACGCCTACGCCACCCTCGGCGAGCGCACCGCCTTCCTCGTCGGCTGGTGCCTGCTCCTCGAATACGGCATCTCGATCTCCGCGGTCGCCGTCGGCTGGGGCCAGTACCTCAACGAACTGCTGGGCAGCCTGACCGGCTGGCAGCTGCCCGCCGCGCTCTCCAGCCCGCCCGGCGCCGGCGGCATCGTCAACGTCCCCGCCGTCGTCGTGATGCTGCTCGCCGCGCTGCTGCTCGTCCGCGGCGTCCGCGAGAGCGCACGTGCCACCGCCGCGATGGCGGTGCTCAAGCTGGCGGTCCTGGCGCTGTTCTGCGTGATCGGCTTCAGCGCCTTCCGGAGCGGAAACCTCGCGCCGTTCGCCCCGCAGGGCATCGCCGGGATCACCTCCGGAGCGTCCGTCGCGTTCTTCTCGTACATCGGCTTCGACGCCGTCACGACCGCCGGTGAAGAGGTCCGCAACCCGCGGCGCAACATCCCCGTCGCGATCATGATCTGCATCGGCGTGGTCACCGTCCTGTACTGCCTGGTCGCGCTCGGCGCCATCGGCGCGCTCTCGTCCGGGAAGGTCGCCGGGCAGCCGGCCGCACTGTCGCTGATCGTCAACCACGTCACCCACTCCACCCTCGGCGGCGGCGTGATCGCCTTCGGCGCGGTGGTCGCCATCGCCTCCGTCGTCCTCGCCGTGATGTACGGGCAGACGCGCATCCTGATGTCGATGTCCCGGGACGGGCTGATCCCGCGGATCTTCGAACGGATCTCGCCCCGGACCTCCACCCCGGTCGCCAACACCTGGATCGTCGCGGCCGTCTTCGCGGTCCCCGCCGCGGTCGTCCCGCTCGACGTGGTGATGAACCTGACCACCATCGGGACCCTGGCGATCATGGCCGTGGTCAATGTCAGCGTGCTGGTCCTGCGCCGCACCCGGCCCGACCTGCCGCGCCGCTTCCGCGTCCCGCTCTTCCCGGTCAGCCCGGTCCTCGGCATCGCCTTCTGCGGCTATCTCATCTACGGCACCGGCCCGGCGACCTGGCTGCAGTTCGCCGGGTTCCTGGCCGTCGGCGCGCTGGTCTACGCGCTGTACGGGCGCCGCCACTCCCGCCTCGGGAGCGGGACCCGGGAGCCGGGCGGGGACACCGTCGGGGGAGCGGACGGGGAGCCGGGCGCCGGCGGGACCGAGGGCAGGATCCGGGACCGGGTCGGGGCCGTCCAGGAGTAGCCGGTCCGGGAAGCCGGGGCAGCCGCTCGGCGGTTCCCCCGCAGCGCGGGCCCGGCACCGGCCGGGCCGACGCGGTACCGGCGGGCAGCGGGTCAGGGCCGCCGCGGCAGCCGCGGCTCCCGCAGCGGGGGCAGGGTGAACCACACGGCCTTGCCGTGCGCGGTCGGCCGGCAGCCGGCGGCGGAGCTGAGCCCCCGGACCAGCCGCAGCCCGCGGCGCGCGGCCGGGCGCCGGCCGGCCGCCGCGCCGGCACTCCCGGTCTCCGGAACCGGCCCCGCCGCCGGTGCGCCGTACGCCGTGTCCTCCGGCCGCTCCAGCCCCGCCAGGGGCGCCGGGTCCCCGTCGTGCACCTCGACCTCGCAGCCCGCCGGCCGCAGCTTCACCACCAGCTCGATCGGAGCCGAACCGCCGGTGTGCGCCACGGCGTTGGCGACCAGCTCCGCGGTCAGCAGCGCCGCGGTGTCGTGGTCGGCGGTGACCCGCAGGTCCAGCAGCGCGGTGGTGATCAGCGCGCGGGCGATCGGCACGGCGGCCGGGGTGTGCGGCAGCGTGACGCGCCAGGAGGCGACGTCGGACGGTTCGGACAGCGGCGGGGCGCCGGCTTCCGGCAGGAGTGGTTCCGGCATCAGGTGTTCCGTTCGCCCGGGGCCGGGTCGGATCCCTCATGGCCCCATCGGACACCTTCACCGTAGGGCCGGGGCCGGGCCGGGCATCAGAGCCGAACGGCAGGGCCGACCGGGACCTGGGTCACCCGCCGGATGGGACGTTCGGCCCCTACGCACCCGCCCGCAGCGAGCGGCGCACACGGGACGATGTATCGCGCCATCATGACGGCAGTCACAAATGAGTGATAGCTTCGAGGGGTTCACGCGCACCGCCACCGCATCCGCAGCCACCGCACACACCAGCCGTCCGGCTGAGGGGGGCAGGCAGACCGATGAGCCCGTTCGCAGGATCCGCCCGAAGCACCGGCGCCTGGCAGCACATCCGGGTGACCAGGGAAGACGGCATCGCGACCGTCACCCTCGCGCGCCCCGAGAAGCTCAACGCGCTCACCTTCGAGGCATACGCCGACCTCCGCGACCTGCTCGCGGAACTGTCCAGAGAACGCTCCGTGCGCGCCCTGGTCCTCGCCGGGGAAGGCCGCGGCTTCTGCTCCGGCGGCGACGTCGAGGAGATCATCGGCGCCACCCTGGGCATGGACACCGCACAGCTGCTGGACTTCAACCGGATGACCGGCCAGGTCGTACGGGCGGTGCGCGAGTGCCCCTTCCCGGTCATCGCGGCGGTGCACGGCGTGGCGGCCGGCGCCGGCGCGGTGCTCGCGCTGGCCGCCGACTTCCGCGTCGCCGACCCCTCCGCCCGCTTCGCGTTCCTCTTCACCCGGGTCGGTCTCTCCGGCGGCGACATGGGCGCGGCCTACCTCCTGCCCCGCGTCATCGGCCTCGGACACGCCACCCGGGTGCTGATGCTCGGCGACGCGATCCGGGCGCCCGAGGCCGAACGCCTCGGCCTGATCAGCGAGTTGGCCGAGGAGGGCCGCGCCGACGAGACGGCCGCCGCGCTCGCCCGGCGGCTCGCCGAAGGGCCCGCGCTGGCCCACGCCCAGACCAAGGCGCTGCTCACCGCCGAGCTCGACATGCCGCTGGCCGCCGCCGTCGAAATGGACGCCGCCACCCAGGCACTGCTGATGAACAGCGCCGACTACGCCGAATTCCACGCCGCCTTCACCGAGAAGCGGACCCCCAAGTGGCAGGGGAAATGACGATGTCCGCGGCGCGGGCCGGCCGGCCGCTGAAGGTCGCCGTCCTCGGCGGCGGCCCCGGCGGGCTCTACGCGGCGGCGCTGCTCAAACGCCTCGACCCGGCCCGCGAGATCACCGTCTGGGAACGCAACGCCCCCGACGACACCTTCGGCTTCGGCGTCGTCCTCTCCGACGAGACCCTCGGCGGCATCGAGCACGCCGACCCGGTCGTCTACCGCGCCCTGCAAGCGGAGTTCGTCCGCTGGGACGACATCGACATAGTGCACCACGGCCGCACCCTGACCTCGGGCGGCCACGGTTTCGCCGCGCTCGGCCGGCGCCGGCTGCTCGCCGTCCTCCAGGAACGCTGCCGCTCGCTCGGTGTGCGCACCGTCTTCCGCACAGAGGCACCGCCGGCCGCCGAACTCGCCCGCGACCACGACCTGGTGATCGCCGCCGACGGCGTGCACAGCACCACCCGCGCCGCCCACGCCGACGTCTTCCGCCCGCAGTTGACCGCCCACCGCTGCCGCTACATCTGGCTGTCCGCCGACTTCGCGCTGGACGCCTTCCGCTTCGAGATCGCCGAAACCGGCCACGGCATCGCCCAGCTGCACGGCTATCCGTACGCCCGGCCGCGACCCGGCGCCGGCCCCGTGGAGCCCGCCGGCGGCGCCAGCACCGTCATCGTCGAGATGCGCGAGGAGGTCTGGCGGGCCGCCGGCCTGGACGCCTATGAGGAGCGCGCCTCGGCCGAATGGTGCGCGGCGCTCTTCGCCGGCGCGCTGGGCGGCCGCCCGCTGCGGTCCAACAACTCCAGCTGGACCGCCTTCCGCACCGTCGTCAACGAGCGCTGGTCGCACGGCCGGATCGTCCTCCTCGGCGACGCCGCGCACACCGCGCACTTCTCCATCGGCTCCGGCACCAAACTCGCCGTCGAGGACGCCCTCGCCCTCGCCGCCTGCCTCCAGGAGCACGCCACCGTGCCGGACGCGCTCACCGCCTACGAGGCCGAGCGCCGCCCCGTCGTCGCCTCCACCCAGCGCGCCGCCCGCGCCAGCCTCGCGTGGTTCGAGGACCTGGCCACCTACACGGGGCAGCCGCCGCACCAGTTCGCCTTCAACCTCCTCACCCGCAGCCGCCGGGTCACCCACGGCAATCTGCGGCTGCGCGACCGGGAGTTCGTCGACGCGGTGACGAAGGAGGCGGGCATCCCCACCGGGACACCGCCCATGTTCACCCCCTTCCGGCTGCGCGGACTGACCCTGCGCAACCGGGTCGTGGTCTCCCCGATGGACATGTACTCCGCCGACGGCGAGGGCACCCCCGGCGACTTCCACCTCGTCCACCTCGGCGCCCGCGCGCTCGGCGGCGCCGGCCTGGTCATGACGGAAATGGTGTGCGTCAGCCCCGAAGGGCGGATCACCCCGGCCTGCACCGGGCTCTACACCCGCGCCCACGAGACGGCCTGGCGCCGGATCACCGACTTCGTCCACACCTCGGCCCCCGGCACCGCCATCGGCGTGCAGCTCGGCCACTCCGGCCGCAAGGGCTCGACCCGGCGGATGTGGGACGGCATCGACCAGCCGCTCCCCGACGGCAACTGGCCGCTCGTCGCCCCCTCCGCACTGCCCTACCGCCCCGGCGTCAACCAGATCCCGCACGCCCTGACCGCCGCCGAACTCACCGCCGTACGCGACCGGTTCGCCCGCTCCGCCGCCGCTGCCGCGCGCGCCGGATTCGACCTCCTCGAACTCCACTGCGCCCACGGCTATCTCCTCTCCGGGTTCCTCTCTCCGCTGACCAACCAACGCACCGACGCGTACGGAGGTTCCCTGGCGGGCCGGCTCCGCTTCCCCCTCGAAGTCTTCGACGCGGTCCGCGAACAGTGGCCGGACGACCGGCCCATGACGGTCCGCATCTCCGCCACCGACTGGGCCGACGGCGGCACCACCGCCGAGGACGCGGTGGCCATCGCGGGCGCCTTCGCCGAGCACGGCGCCGACGCCATCGACGTCTCCACCGGACAGGTCGTACCCGACGAGCGCCCCGACTTCGGCCGCTCGTACCAGACGCCGTTCGCCGACCGGATCCGCAACAGCCTCGGCATCCCCGTCATCGCGGTCGGCGCGATCTCCTCCTGGGACGACGTCAACTCCCTGGTGCTGGCCGGGCGCGCGGACCTGTGCGCCCTGGCCCGCCCGCACCTCTACGACCCGCACTGGACCCTGCACGCCGCCGCCGACCAGGGCTACACGGGGCCGGGCGCCCCCTGGCCGCCGCCCTACCAGGCCGGCAGCCGCACTCCGCCCACCGGCCGCACCGACGCGCCGAAGCCCCGCCTCACGCTGCACTGACGGGGAGGCCACAAGCAGCGGGAGGCGGGGCGGACGGGGGGCGGTGCGGCGCCGGGAGGGAGGCTCTCAGGGCATCGGCAGGCTGCCGACCTTGGCGGCGAGCACCCGCCGGCCGTGCTGCTCCATGCCGACCTCGACCTCCCGGCAGCCGCCGCCGGAGCGCCCGGCGGTCCGGGCGATCACCCAGCAGGGCGCGTCCATCTCCGCGTACCGCTCGAAGGAGCACTCCAGCGTGACCGGCAGCGCCCCACGGGGCGTCAGCGCCAGCGTGGCCTGCCGGACGGCCTCGATCATCAGCATGCCGGGCGCGTGGTCCACGGGATGGTCGAACAGCACCGGATGAGAGGTGTCCACCCGCAGCTGCCAGCGGCCCGGGCCGTCGGCGGGGGAGAGCACCACATCACCGGTGCGGTCCCGGCCCACCAGATCCGGGGCGACCGGCTCCGGCACCGGCAGCTTCCGGGAGTTGGCCAGCGCAAGATCGCCGTAGTCGCCGCGCAGCCGGCGGTAGACGGCCGGGCTGCGGCAGGAGTAGTCGAGCATCGCGGAGGCCAGGTCGCTGCCGTCGCACACGATGCGGAACTCCTGGCGGACGCGGGCCAGCTGCTCTCCGTGCCGCACCACGTCGCGGTCGGTGATGCGCAGCTCCACGTCGGCCGGCGCGTCCGTGGCGCGCAGCGCCGTCGGCGAGAGCTCGTAGCGGACCCTGCGCCAGATGATCGGGTGGTCCAGCGGCACGCCGTGCGCGACGTGGCTCAGTAATATCCCCGCCTGCCGCACGGTCTCGGTCAGCAGCAGCGGGTCGTGCAGGCCGTTCACCGGCCGGTAGAAGCTGTGCGCCCGCGGCCACTGGGCGCTCACCAGCCAGCTGTCGGGGCCGCCGCGCCGCCAGTCCGTCAGGAACACCTCGGAGACGGCGGTGCGATGCACGTACTCGCGGGGCACGGTCATGGTCAGGGACCGCGGTCGGTTTCCGTCGGCGAACCGTCCGTGGGTGCCGACGCGGAGCTGATCGGGCGCGAACGAGGTGAGGGTGGCGCTGGCCATGGGGCCCCTTTCTGTGGGCGGCGCTCAGCGCCCTGACGGACCGAGTCCGGTCTCCGGCCCGGGGCACCAAGATACGAACCATGTGGTTTGTTTTCCAGTGCCGAGTGGACCATTACCCCGTCAGGGCGACGAGCGGCGGTCGGTCAGACGGCGATCTTCACGGAGCGGCCCTGCGGGTCCAGATGACTCAGCGCCCCCGGCGAGGCGAGACCCGGCAGGGTGTGCTTCCACAGGGTCGTGACCCGCTCCGGAAGGTCGGCGCGATTGGTGGCGGCCCGCGAGAACAACTGCACGCCCATATAGGCGGAGACGAAGAACTCGGCGGCTCGCTCCGGCGCCACGGCGGGCAGTAACTCCCCGTTGTCCCGGGCGTCGCTGAACATCGTGGTGATGATGTCGGTCCACGCCTGGTAGGGGACCAGCGGATCCTCGCTGAAGGTCGTCTCGACCGCGATCCGGGTCCCGGCCTGCAGCAACGGGTCGTTGCGCAGCGCCAGCGCCACCTGATGCGTGAAGTCGATGGCGTCCTGCAGCCGGGACTCGCTCACCTGCGGCACGAACGGCTCGGTCTGCTCCCGGATGACCGCGCGGGCGAGTGCATCCTTCGAGCGGAAGTGGAAGTAGACCGCGCCCTTGGTGACCCCGGCGCGCTGGATGATCTCGGCCATCGTGGCGGCCTGGTATCCACGAGTGCCGATGACATGGGCCGCGGCTTCGAGGACGGCGCGCCGGGTGCGCACTGCGCGTGCCTGCTTGACCACCGATCATCCTCCGTATGCTTTCTTGGAGTTGTTGTGCCTGAGTGCGACCCGCTGCCGTGGCGGCGCAGTCTATTTCCGCATCATAAAGAAGCCAACCATGCGGTATTCACACGCCGACCCGCCGCCGCGGCAGCGGGTCGCACCCGGGCGGAGCGGTGTCACGCGGCACCGCGCGCGTTCAAGGAGCTGCCCGATGCCCGTCCCCGTCCCGTCCGATGTGCCCGCCACGCACCGGGAGGTGCGGCTCGCCGGCCACCCCGGCAATGAACTGACGGAGCGTCATTTCACGCTGGCCGAAGCCCCGGTGCCGCAGCCGGTA
Organism: Streptomyces sp. GS7; assembly: GCF_009834125.1. NCBI lineage: Bacteria > Bacillati > Actinomycetota > Actinomycetes > Kitasatosporales > Streptomycetaceae > Streptomyces > Streptomyces sp. GS7. Next base: position 6,913,335 of record NZ_CP047146.1, on the reverse strand, counting down.
CCTGGCCAGGTGCTGGTACGCACCCGGGTGATGGCGGTGACCGCGGCGATGCGGACGCAGATGACCGGTGCGCGGCTGCCGATGCCGTCGTTCGTCCCGGGCGAGGCGCTGTGGGGCTCCGCGGTCGGCGAGGTCGTGGCGGCCCCCGGCGGCGGCTTCACCCCCGGCGAACTGGTCCATCACCCTTACGGATGGCGGGAGTTTGCGGTGGTGGAGGAAGGCAGGCTAAGGCGCCTCGCCCCGGACGCGCTGCCCTCTTTGGCCGCGCACCTCTCCCAGGGGGCGACCGCCTGGGGCGCGCTGCGCCGGGGAGCCGGGGTGCGGCCGGGCGACACCGTGTTCGTCAGCGGCGCCGCCGGCGGCGTGGGCAGCCTGGCCGGGCAGCTGGCGCGGCGGCTGGGGGCGCGGCGGGTGGTGGGCAGCACCGGCTCCGAGCGCAAGGCGTCCGTGCTGCGGGCCGAGCTGGGGTACGACGACACGATCGTGCGCGGCGCGGGTCCCATCGAGGAGCAGTTGCGCCGGGCGGCCCCGGACGGGATCGACGTCATGCTGGACACCGTGGGCGGCGAGCAGCTCGCCGCGGCGCTCGCGGTGGCCCGCCCGGACGCCCGGTTCGTGCTCGTCGGTGCGCTCTCCAGCCAGCTGGGCGAGGGCGGCGGCGTGGCCGCTCCGGTCGAACTGGACGCGGGGCTGATCATCACCCGCCGGGTCGCGCTGCGCGGCTTCGGGCTGTACGCGCATCCCGACCTGCCCGAGGAGTGGACCAGGGAGTTCGGCCAGGGCCTGCGGGACGGCTCCCTCGTCTTCCCGCACACCCTGCTGAAGGGGATCGAGCAGGCGCCGCGGGCGCTGTGCGAACTCGTGCAGGGGCGCCATATCGGGGCCGTACTCGTCGAGTTGTGAGCCCGGCGCGGGCTCGGCGCGGGCCCGTCCGGTCGCGGCGGGCCGGGCGGGTCAGCCGGCCGCGGCCTGCGCCGGCGCCGGGACGCAGCCGGCCGCGACCCGGCCCGGTGCGCCCGGCAGCAGCGCCCACAGGCCGGTGACGGCCTCCTGGTCCCACCATGTCCGGTCCGCGGCGCCCAGGTGCAGCAGTCCCACCACCATCGACGTCAGCAGCTGGGCGGTGCGCCGCGGTTCGGCGTCCGAGTGGCGCGGGCCGGCCGGGCCGTCCGCGGTGCCGACCGGCCCGCCGGTGCCGCAGGTCACCGCCTTGTCGAGGAAGAGCGCGTACCAGCGCTGCTCCAGGGGGTGGATCTCCAGGCCCGGCGCGGTCTCCGGCCGCAGCCGCAGTCCGGCGCGCAGCACCGCGTCCGACTGCACCCGGCCGAACAGCTCGGCGGCGAAGTCCCGTACGGCGAAGGAGAGCGGCTTCGGGGAGCGGAGGAAGCCGTCCTCGATCTCCTGCAGGGTGGCCAGCGCGGCGTCCCGCACCGCGAGGGTCAGGTCGTCTTTGGACGTGAAGTGGAAGTAGAGCGCTCCCTTGCTCAGCCGGGCCCGCCGGCTGATCTCGACCATGCCCGCGGCGGGCACTCCCTTTTCCAGGAAGGTCTCTGCGGCCGAGCGGATGAGCGCCTGGCGACTCTGGATGGCGCGATGCTGCGTGGGCACGGTGTCCGTCCCGTCTCTCGTACGACTGCAACCTCCTTGCAGTCTACATAGAAAACCAACCATGCGGTTCGGTATGCTCGGGGTAATTGGCCGGAACTGCCCGACGCTGTCGCGAAGCCGCCGGTCGCCCGGTGATCCGACCCCGGCGGCGGGGGGAGACCCGCGGGTAACCAGTCTGGTCCCGGCCGGGGGGTGTTGTCGACCCGTCAGGGTGTGACAAAGGCGCATTGACAAACAGCGCAGGCGGTTTTTAAATCTCCGAAGGCGGTAAACGGGACGATCCCTTCCGATGCCGCCGCCCCGACGGTCGCGTACCGCCCTTGGACAGCGGTGCGCCGTGGCGAGACCGCCTCTGCCTGCACCGGTCGTCGACCGCTGGCCGCCCGACCAGCTGTGCCAGCAACGTCACCCCGAGCCCCCGCACCCATCGGAACCCGGAAAGGTCTCCACCCCATGCGCGTATCAATGGAAGTCGGCGAACGTCCTGTAAGAGGCGCGCGGAGCGCCGGCACCGAGACGATCAGGGCCGCCGTCTTCGACCTCGACGGCACCCTCGCCAACACCCTTCCCGCGATCAGCAAGCTGCTCGTCAAGGTGGCTTCGGAACAGGGCTGTTCGGTCACCGCCCGGCAGGCGGCGGCCGCCATCGGCAAGCCTCCGGGCGCCGCCTTCGGCCGGCTGCTGGGCCGGCCCGAGGAGGACGGCCGGGTGCAGGCCGCCATCTCCCGCTACCGCGAGCTGTTCTCGTACGAGGTCCTGTGCCAGGGGCCGCAGCTGCTCTTCCCCGGAGTGACGGCCGGGCTGTCCGCGCTGCGCGCCCACGGCGTCGAACTCGCCGTCGCCACGTCCAAGACGACCCGCGGCGCCGAGGCCCTGTTGGACGTCATGGGCATCCGTGACCTGGTCGGCCCGGTCATCGGGCAGGACATGGTCCGGCGCGGCAAGCCGCACCCGGAGATGGTGCTGCGCGCGGCCGGCCGGCTGGGGGTCCCGGCCTGGCAGAGCGCGTATGTCGGGGACACCGTGGGGGACATGCGGATGGCGGTCACCGCGCGCATGGAGCCGGTGGCGGTGACCTACGGCAACGGGACGTTCGGTGAACTCGCCGCGGTCGCCGGGACGCGCATGTGCAGTTCCTTCAAGGACGTGGTCTCGGTGATCGCCGCCGCCCGGCCGCGGCCGACGGCCGCCGTCACGGTAGGGGCGCAGCAGCGGCGACGCTGACACGACGGGGACGGGGGACGGGGGGCGGGCGCGCGGCCTGGGGGACACCGGCCACAGGCAGGAGAGGCGACGGCGTACGGGCGTACGAGGGCGGGCCGGTCAGACGGTTCCCCGGGTGCGGTGGGGCCCGGCCGTCGCCTCACACGCGTAACGGGCGCCCGCCGCCCGCAACTTGGCGTCCAGCCGGCCGAACACCTCGGCCGCCCGGCCGCCCGGCCAGTCCTCCGGGAGGAGCGGAGAGGGCAGACCGGGGTCGGCGTACGGGAGGCGGCGCCAGGCGTCCAGCGCCAGCAGGTAGTCGCGGTAGGCCGCTTCGGGGGGAACCGACCGGCGCCGCGCCCAGCGCGCCAGCACCGGCTCGTGCTCCGCGAGGAACGCGCGGTGCCGTGCGGCGATGGCGTCCAGGTCCCACCAGCGCGCGACGGCCTGCGCGGTGGGCGCGAAACCGGCGTGGGTACCGGTGAACAGGTCGACGTACGGGCCGAGTTCCAGCCGCTCCAGGGTGTGCCGGGTCTCCTCGTACAGATGCGCCGGGGCGATCCACACGCCGGGCGCCGCGGTGCCGAAGCCCAGCCGGGACAGCCGGGAGCGCAGCAGGTGCCGCTTGTGCCGCTCCTCCTCGGGGACGGAGAACACGGCCAGCACCCAGCCGTCGGACAATCGGGCGGCCGGCCGGCCGAATATCCGCCGGTCGCCGTCCTCCAGGAGCTGGCGGGCGGCGTCGGAGAGTCCGTAGGCGGCGGCGCCGGCGGCGGTGCGCTCCGCGACGAGCAGCCCCCGGCGCTTGAGCCGGGACACGGCGGAGCGCACCGACGGCGGGTCCACCCCGAGCGCCCCGAGGAGCCGGATCAGCGCCGCCACCGGCACCGGCCCGGGCGCGCCGCCGGGACGGTCCGGGCCGCCGCGCCCGTAGGCGCCGTAGAACGTGACGATCAGGGACCGTGGGGTGTGCTGGGCCTGCTGGGCTTGCTGGTCGCTCACCGGGTCACTCTAGATCGGCTTCGCGCAGCCGGAAGCGCTGGAGCTTGCCGGTGGGGGTGCGCGGCAGCGCCGTGTGGAAGACGAAGACCCGCGGGCATTTGTAGGGCGCGATACGGCCCTTGACGAACGCCCGCAGCGCGTCGACCGTCGCGCCCCCGGAGGCGACGCCGGCGCGCAGCACGACATGGGCGACGGCGACCTGGCCGCGCTCCTCGTCGGGCCGCCCGACCACGGCCGCCTCGGTGACGTCCGGGTGCCGCAGCAGCGCGTCCTCCACCTCGGGGCCCGCGATGTTGTACCCGGCCGAGACGATCATGTCGTCCGCGCGGGCCACATAGCGGAAGTAGCCGTCGCCCTCGCGGACATAGGTGTCGCCGGTGAGGTTCCAGCCGTCCCGTACGTACTCCGTCTGCCGGTCGTCGGCCAGGTAGCGGCAGCCGGTCGGCCCCCGGACGGCGAGCAGTCCCGGTTCGCCGTCCGGCAGCGGCACGCCGTCGGCGCCCACCACGCGGGCCTCGAAGCCCGGCACCGGCAGCCCCGTCGTCCCCGGCCGGATCGCGTCGTCGGCGGCGGACAGGAAGATGTGCAGCAGCTCGGTGGCGCCGATCCCGTTGATGATCCGCAGGCCCGTCGCGTCGTACCAGGACTGCCAGGTGGCGGCGGGCAGGTTCTCGCCCGCCGACACGCACCGGCGCAGCGACGAGAGGTCGCGCCCGCCGAGTGCGGGCAGCATCGCGCGGTAGGCGGTGGGTGCGGTGAACAGGACCGAGATCCGGTGCTCGGCGATGTCGCCGAGCAGCCGCTCCGGCCCGCCCCAGTCCGCCAGATAGGCCGAGGCCCCGGCCCGTAGCGGGAAGACCACCAGCCCGCCGAGGCCGAAGGTGAAGCCGAGCGGCGGGCTGCCGGCGAACACGTCGTCAGGGTCCGGCCGCAGGACCTGGGCGGAGAAGGTGTCGGCAACGGCGAGCACATCGCGGTGGAAGTGCATGCACCCCTTGGGGTGGCCGGTGGTGCCCGAGGTGAAGGCGATCAGCGCGACGTCGTCGGCGGCGGTGGCCACCGCCTCGTAGGGGGCGCCGCCCGGTCGCGCCAGCCGCCGCAGGTCGCCCGGACCGTCCCCGCCGAACTCGGTGATCCGCAGCCCCGGCGCCTGCGCCCGCACCAGGTCGTCCACCGACCGGGCGTCGCACAGCGCATGGCCGATATGCGCGATCCGGCAGATGGTGGCCAGCTCGTCCGGCCGCTGCGCCGCCAGGACGGTCACCGCCACCGCGCCCGCCTTCATCACCGCGAGCCAGCACGCTGCCAGCCAGGGCGTGGTCGGCCCGCGCAGCAGCACCCGGTTGCCCGGCCGGACGCCCAGCGGGCCGCTGAGCGCGTGCGCGATGGCGTCGACCTGATCGCGCAGCTGCCCGTACGACCACACGGCGCCGGTCGCGTCGCGGACCGCGGGCCGGTCCGGGCCCAGCCGCGCGATGGTGCCGTCGAGCAGCTCCGCACCGCAGTTCAGCCGGTCGGGATAGCCCAGGTCGGTCAGGTGCGGCCACTGCTCGGGCGGGGGCAGCCGGTCGCGCGCGAAGGTGTCGGTGTGGGCCGAGGTCCGTAGCTCCATGCGGGGTGCGCCCCCTTGGGCCGGGTGGCCGACGGGCGGCCGGGAGAGGGGTGGAGGAGAGGGGGCGGGGAGCGGGCCGGTACGGCCGTGCCTGGGCCGCTTCCGGGGCCGGTCCCGCCGGACGGATAGCGGGCGGGGACGGGTCGGGGACTGCCGTACGGATCGGTCGTCAGCGTAACGTGTTCGTGACGGCAGTCAACAGATCGCGATAAGCCTCCGCGGCATCCGGCCGCGCGCCGGCGTCGCCGTCGACGACCGTCGGACCGACCGCCGCCACCGGTACCGCTACCAGGGGAGCCGCTCGTGACCGCATTCGCGCTGGGACCGGACGAACAGGAGTGGTGCGCCCGGCTGCGGGCCGACACCGCCGAACGGCTGCGCCCGCTCGCGGAGAAGGGGGAGCCGGGCCGCGTGAACCGTCCGCTGGTCGCCGCGCTCGGCGAACTGGGCCTGCTGCGCCGCCTCTTCCCCGCCGACGGTGACCTGCGCGCCCTGGACCTGTGCCTGCTGCGGGAGTCCCTCGCGCAGGAGTGCACGGAGGCGGAGACCGCGCTGGCGCTCCAGGGGCTGGGGACCTATCCGATCGTGCAGTCCGGCACCGCCGCCCAGCGCGCCCGCTGGCTGCCGGAGGTCACCGCGGGACGGGCGGTCGCCGCCTTCGCGCTGAGCGAGCCGGGCGCCGGCTCGGACGCCGCCGCACTGGCTCTGGCCGCGGTACCCGACGGGACCGGCGGCTGGCGGCTGACCGGCGAGAAGTGCTGGATCTCCAACGCCCCCGAGGCCGACTTCGCCACCGTCTTCGCCCGTACCGGGGGAGCGGCCGGCGCCCGCGGCATCACCGCCTTCCTGGTCCCCGCCGACCGGCCCGGCCTGACGGGCGAGCACCTGGACATGCTCAGCCCGCACCCCATCGGCACGCTGGTCTTCGACGGGGTCCCGGTGACCGGGGCGGACGTGCTCGGCGAGGTCGGCGGCGGGTTCGGTGTCGCGATGCGCACCCTGAACCTCTTCCGGCCGAGCGTGGGCGCGTTCGCGGTCGGCATGGCGCAGGCCGCCCTGGACGCGGCGCTGGCGCACGCCGGTGCGCGCACCGCGTTCGGCGGACCGCTCCGCGACCTCCAGTCGGTCGGCCACCAGCTCGCCGAGATGGCCACCCGCGTCGAGGCCGCCCGCCTCCTGGTCTACGCCGCCGCGTCGGCGTACGACACCGGAGCCCCCGACATCGCGCGCCGCTCGGCGATGGCCAAACTGCTGGCGACCGAGACCGCGCAGTACGTCGTCGACGCGGCCGTCCAGATCCACGGCGCGCGGGCGCTGCGCCGCGGCCACCTGCTGGAGCACCTCTACCGGGAAGTGCGGGCCCCGCGCATCTACGAGGGCGCCACGGAGGTCCAGCGCTCGATCATCGCGAAGGAGCTGTACCGCACGGCCGGCCCGGCGGTACAGGCGTGACCTGCGCCGTACCGGGGGTGAACGGGGGTCGGCCGGGGGCCAGTTGCCCGCCGGCGGGCGATTGTCAGTGGTGGGTGTCAGGCTGAAGGCACGGAGAGATCCGCCTGCGCCGGGGAGCGTCTCCGCGGCGCATCCGAGCCTCCGAGCCTCCGACATCCGAGCATCCGACATCCGAGCACCCGCGAAAGGCGATCACCATGATCACTACTGACTTCGTCCCCGGCTCGCCGTGCTGGCTCGATCTGGGCGCGCCCGACCTCCGCGCCGCGACCGCCTTCTACGGCGCGGTCTTCGACTGGGAGCCCGCGGCCTACGGCGACCAGGAGGAGGGCGGGTACACCCTCTTCCGGCTCGGCGGGAAGGTCGTCGCCGCGGTCGGCCCGCTCCCGGAGGAGGGTGCCCGCCCGGCCTGGACGGTCTATTTCCACACTCCTGACGCGGCGGCCACCGCCGAGGCTGTCCGGCAGGCGGGCGGCGAGGTCCACACCCCGCCCACCGCGGTCGGCGCCGGCGACGGGCACTACGCCCGGTTCACCGACCCGCAGGGCGCGCGGTTCGCCGTGTGGCAGCCCGCGGCGTATCCGGGCTTCGAGGCGGCGGACGGCCCCGGCGAGTTGAGCTGGACCGAGCTGTACACCACCGACGGGGCCGCCGCCCGTAGCTTCTACGGCAGCGTCCTCGGCTGGTCCGCCCAGGACGTGCCGCTCCCCGGCGGCCAGGGAGGCACCTACACCCTTCTCACGCCCGCCGGCTGCGGCGAGGAGCGGATGCACGGCGGCCTGATGGAGGTCCCGGAGATGTTCCGGGACGGCGGCACACCGTACTGGCACCCGGTGTTCGGCTCCGCCGACTGCGACGCCACGGCCACCCTGGTCAAGGACCACGGCGGCGCCGTGCACATGGGCCCGCACACCGCCGAGGGCGTCGGCCGGATGGCCGTCTGCACGGACCCCGCCGGTGCGGAGTTCGTCGTCCTCGCCCCGGAGGTGCCGCGTGGATGACGGTGGTGGGGCGGATCAGATGCCGCGGTCGGCGGCTGCACACCGCGCCCCGGTGCCGTCGGGTGTTGCCGCCGGCTCGGGACGCAGGGGTACGCCGTAGGTCTCCCGCATGCGGAAGGCGGCCGGGAGGCCGAGGAGGCTGACGGCCAGGGGCAGCAGCAGGGCGAGGCGGCAGTCACCCAGGGTCCGGTGTGACGGGTCGTCGGTGACGGCGTCCAGCAGGCGGCCGAAGAGAGGTTGGATGACGGCGGAGGCGAGGAAGACACCGGAGTTCACCACGGACGGAGCGGTTGCCGCGCTGCGGCTGTCGACACTTTCCCTGAGCGCGGCGAAGGACACGGTGACCTGGGCGGCGGCCAGCCCCACCAGCCGGTACAGGGCGAGTGCCGACCAGCCGGTGCACGACCGCCTCTTCCGCCGTGTAGGGAGCGGGGACGCTGCATGCGTACATGGACCGGGGACGCTGCACGGCAGGCCGCGGTGCTGGTACTCGGCGATCCAGCTGTCCTGACGGATCACCTGATCCCACCGCTGGATGCACGGGGGAGCGACGCTGTCGAAGCCCGGACGCGCCGTGGTTTCGGCGGGGAATATGCTGCGGCCGCGGGCGGATCTGACGGGGGAGAAGGCTGTGGAACTGCGCCGGTTACAGTACTTTGCCGTTCTGGCGAAACACCTGCATTTCGGACGGGCCGCAGCGGAGATCGGAATCGCGCAGCCCGGCCTCTCCCAGCAGATCAAGGTGCTGGAACGCGAGTTGGACGCTCGGCTCTTCGACCGGGGCGGGCGGGCCGTCCGGCTGACGCCCGCCGGGGAGGCGCTGGCGCGTGAGGTGCCCGCCCTGTTCAACCTCTGCGACGCCGTGCGGAGTTCGGTGCGTGCGGCCGCGCAGGGCAGGCTGGGCGCACTGCGCGTCGCCTACACCCGGTCCGGTGCCGACCTGAACCCCGGCGAACTCGTCCGCCGGTTCCGGGGACTCAACCCGCGGGTCGACGTCGAGGCGATGACGGGCTGGACGACGTGGAACCTGGACCTGCTCCGCGACCACAGCGTCGACGTCGCATTCGTCCGCGGGCCGGTGCGGGAGGAGGGGGTGCGTTCGCTCCGGCTCGGTGCGGAGGAACTGGTCGCCGTCGTGCCCCAAGGACATCGCCTGTCGGAAGGCGACTCGTTGCGCGCCGACGACCTCGCCGACGAGCCGGTGGTGCTCTGGCCGCGGCACCAAGGGACGGCGTTCTACGACGAGATCGTGCGCCAGGTGTGGCCGCACCGCGCTCCCAGGGTCATGCAGGAAGAGCCGGAGTCCGAGCAGATCCTCGCCGCCGTCGCCGGTGGCGCGGGGGTTTCGGTGCTCGGCCGCAGACGCGCGGTGAAACTGTGCCCGCCGGGTGCCGTGGTGCGGGACTTCACCGGGAGCCGGCCCACCGTGTCGGTGTCGGTGGCGTGGCGGGAGGGCGACGGTTCGCCGACGGTGAGGGACTTCGTGGCGTTCTGCCGGCAGGCGGCCGTCGAGGTGCGCCCGGGAGCCCGGGCGGCGGGTCCGGCGGACCGGTCGGCGGAACCGGCCCAGGGCGGCCCCGGCTGATCGTGCGGGGTGCGGCGAGGCGGCTCTCACCGCACCCCGGACACGCCGGCTTGTCCCGTCACGCACCGAAGACCGCGCTCTCCGGCCGCTGTTGTGCGGCCGGTTCCGCTCCGGCGACGCGGTCAGCCTCGGCACCGGCCGGGCCCGGGTCCGACAGGGCGGTGGGCGCACAGCACGACGCCGAACGAACAGGCGGCCGCGGTCAGAGCGAAGGCGCCGGCGAGCGAGGCGAACGCGAACCCGCCGAGGGCGAGCGAGCCCAGCAGGCTGGTCCCCACGGCGATACCCGCGTTCATCATGGAGTTGTTCCACGAGACCACCGAGGCCCGCTGGGTGGGGTCCACCGTGCTCAGATACGACTGCTGGGTGCTGTAGAAGGCCCCGCCCACAAGGAACCACACGAAGAGTGCGGCCAGACTCAACCACAGGACGGTCGAGGTCACCGCGACGACCACGGCCCCGGAGAAGACCACCGCCCACCCCACCGACAGCCAGATCTCGTGGCGGCCACGCGCCCGGGCCCGGCCGACGAGATGGCCGGTCAGGGTGGAGCCGACGACGGAGGCGAGCCCCACCAGCAGGCCGACGAGCCCGAGGTCGCCGAGCGAGAAGCCGAAGCGCTGGGAGAAGAGCACGCCCGCGAACGTGTAGGCGCCGAGCCGGCCGGCCTGCAGCAGCGCGGTGGCCAGCAGGCCCAGCCGGATACGTGAGTCGGCCCACGGGTGCAGCACGGCCGCGAAACTGCGTCCGCCGCCCGGCCGGGCGCCGCGCAACCGGGTGGCGAGCACCGGAACCGCGCAGGCCAGGGCGACACCGATGGCGGCGAACGGCCAGCGCCAGCTGGACAGCCCGGCGACCGCGGTGCCGAGCGGGACGCCCAGCACCTGCCCCAGCGAGTAGAGCGAGGCGCCCCAGGAGACGGCCTTGCCGCGCCGCTCGGGGGCACTGTGCTCGGCCAGGTAGGCCCAGATCGCCGGTGCCGCCGCGGCACCTCCCAGCCCGGTCACGGCCCGGGCGGCGATCAGGGTGCCCAGCGTCGGTGCCAGGGCGCACAGCACGTTGCCGACCAGGAAGACGACGACGCCGGCGGTGATGAACACCCTGCGCTCCACACGGTCGGCGGGCACGCCCAGGACCGGTCCGGCGATCGCGTAGGTCAGGACGTAGGACGTGACCACCGCGGCCGCCGCCGCGGTCGAGGTGTGCAGATCCCGCGAGATGGTCGGCAGGAAGGGCGAGACGAGATACATCTCGGCGCCCATCATGAAGAACACCGCGTACAGGAGGGCGAATCGGCCCCAGGGGGTGGTCGGCCGGGGCTCGCCGCCGGTGGTGCGGGACGGCGGCTTCGTCATGGCCACGCTCGCCGCCCCGGCACGGGGCGGAGCGGCGGAGGCGGCGCGCCGGGGAGTGTCGGAGGTGCTGCGACGTGCCATGGGATGGCCTTCCGTACATGGCGGGAATGGGGGCGGGGCCTGTCGGCGGTCGGACGGCGGGTGCGCGCGTCGCGGTGGTGACCTCGGGGAGGGCGGCGGTCTCCTGCAGGGCTGCGAGCTGTGCGCACGCGTCGGAACCGGGCACCCGGCCACCGGCGACCACGACCGGCCGCCGCGCCCGGGCCGGCAGTTCCGCCGCCTCGCGCACCGCCGCCGTGAACGCCATGTCGACGTCGTCGTCGACGCGTTCGGGGTCGTCGAGTCGCCGCACCCACTTTGCGCAGGAAGCGAAAAGCGTGAAGTGGTTCAGTTCCTGCAAGGCATTCCGGTCACGAAATTCCACCGGAACGTCCTGGGCGATGGCGACGATCGCCGTGGAGGATTTCATGGCCTCGGTCAGCGGCGGTACCAGAAGTGTCGCGACGGGACCGTTTTGCGCCGCAACGACAGCGGGCCGGTGTGCCACGCCCGCAAAACCGTCCGCCATCGCGCCGCCCGCGTTCTCCGTTCGATATGCCACCTGCCGGATTCCGCGCTCCTCCGCAGTCAGTAGGAAAGCCGAGGGCAGACTCTGGCCGACCACCTCGCGGACCTCGTGCCGCACCATCGCGTCGGCGATGACTTCCGCTGCTGTCATGCGCAACTGGTCCTCCACGGCGGTTCGTTCATGACGTGGAGCCAGCTTGGCGGGGAAAAGCCGGACCGGTCCAATACCAGCTTTTTCTGAGTTGATAAGGCGCCCTTATCGATGCGACGTCAGGCTTCTCGGGCAGCAGCGCGCGGGCCGGCGGCCATCAGGCGGCACCGGAGATATCGACGGCCCGGCGGATCCCGGTCCGCACACTCCGGCGCGGCGCGGATCGACGCCGTGACACCGGCTCCAGTTGTCAATGGCGCTCTGACGGGAGGTCGGGGAGCCGGCCTGCAGGGATCTCCAACCTGGCTGGAGAGCGTGCCGTTGGAGAGCGCACGCTCTCCGGTGCATGGGGTTGGCGTGTCGATGTGGACCGGGTGAGGCGCAGGATGTTGCCGTAGGGGTCGATGACCTCCATCGTCGGCCCGCCGGGGGTGTCGGGGGCGATCTCCGGGCGGACTCGGGCGTTCTGCCGGCCGAGCAACTCCTTGTGCGGTGAGGCGACATCGCGCACCGGGAGCCGGACCACGCCGTGCGGGCTGCCGTCACCGTGGTGCTCGGACAGATGCAACACGGCGTCACATCGTGACACTTGGGCGTACAAGGGCGGCCCGGGTTCGAACCGATGCTCCCGGTCCAGAGTGAAGCCCAGGTAGTCGAGGGAGAGCGGCAGCGCCTGCGCGGCGGACGTCACCCGCAGGACCGGCACCGCCGGGCCGAGGCCCGGGGAGGGTTTCGCCCACCTCGGCGGATCGAGATCTCGGATCCAGGGTCGACGCGAGCGGCCACGCTCGGAGAGCGAACGGCCATACGCGCTCTCAAGGCGCGGGCCGGTCCCGCTTCGATGTGTCACGAGCCGTGGGTCATGAAGCGCTTGAGCACGTCGAGCCAGGCGGTGTTGCTGTTGCCGTGCGGGCCGCCTCCCCACAGGACGACGGCCTTCGTGGTCTTGCCGCAGGCGCGAAGCTCGTATGACCAGGGCGCGGGGGGCCGGTTCTGTCCGGATCGCAGTCGGTCTCGGAACTGGGGCCACAGATACGGGGTATACGGGTTTGCCGGGGGCGATCTGCTGCGCCTCGGTGTGAGCTTGGTCGAGCCTGTGCTGCCAGCTGGTCTCGCTGTCCGTCGAGCTGGTGTAGCGGCTGGGCAGGAAGACGTCCTCGTGCGTCGTCAGGGTGCGGGCCAACGGGTAGGAGGCGCGGCTGGTGTTGCCGAGCAGATCCCAGTAGCCGATCTGCTTGTGCGGTGCGACTTCGCGCGTCCAGGTCAGCAGGGTCGACAGTTTCCGGAGGTGGCGCTTGGCCACCTCTGGTGTGCCCGCGAAGCCAGCCATCCTTTTTGTGGGCCTTCACAAGAAACGGGGAGCCCCGGGCGACCGGCCGTCGGAGCGGATCACGCGCGACAGCCCTGCGGTCCCTCCCCGACGGGTCGTCAACACCCCATGCCCATGGCCCTGTTGCGGCCGCGGCTGCGCTAACGCTCCGCGTCCGTGGCGTCGACGGCGGCCTGCGCGAGGTTCTGCTCCAAGCGTTCCAGGGTGTGCAGGGCCGCTGTCCTCTCGTCGGCGGTGAGGCCCGCCGTCGAGAGGTCTTCGAGCTGGCTCCAGACCTGCTCGACCTCGCGGCGCAGGGCGTGGTCGGCCGCTGTCGGTTCGATGAGTGAGGCGCGCTTGTCGGTGGGCGACGGGCGGCGACGGACGAAGCCGGCCTGCTCCAGGCGCCGTACGGTGCGGGTCATGGTGGCGGCGTCGGAGTCCATCAGGCGCACCAGGTCGGTCTGACGCTGGGGGCCGAGCTACCACAGGTGCATCATGACCAGTTCCTGGCCGGGGTGCAGGCCGATGCGGCGGAGCAGCTGTCCGGCGAACATGCGGTGCAGGCGGGCCAGGCGGAAGATCGCGTGACTGACCGGCCCGCCACTGGCCGCGGCCGGCACCGGGACGGTGGCGTCCTGCCTGATCCCTGCGGAGCCCCTGCCCGCCTCCGGTGTGGACTGCGTCCCGGAAACCCGTACAACGACATGGCCGAGGACGGCCTGGGCGAGGTCTACGGGGCGCTGCTGGACAGGCTCGCCGGCCTTGAACTGGCCTACCTGCACCTGTTGTGGAGCCCGGACCGTACCCTGACCCCGCGGCTGCGCAAGGCGTGGCCCGGCACGTTCGTCCTCAACCCGTTCACCCACCCCGACGCCACCGGGCCCGACGCGCTGGCCCTGGTCGAGGACGGCAGTGCGGACGCGATCGCCTATGGGGCGCTGTTCCCGGCCAACCCCGACCTCCCGCGCCGCCTCGCCGCCGGCGGCCCGTTCAACACCCCGGACCCGGCCACCTTCTACGGCGGCGACCACCGCGGCTACACCGACTAACCGACCATGGGCTGACGTCCGCCGCCGCCCTGTGGCCTGTCCGCGTCCGTCTCGCACCAGCGTGATCGCGCTGTGTGCGTTCGTGCCGGTGCCGGTGCCGGTGCCGGTGCTCGTGTTCGCGATAGTGCTCGTGCTCGCGCCTGTGTCGGTATTCGGTGCCGCCGGTACGGCTTCGGCCGAAGGCCGATCAGAGGTCGGCTCCGCACTGCCTCTGACGCCCCCACAGATGCCGCCGCATCCCCTACGGGCCCGCGTTCGGTTCGCGCAGGTCGGTCAGGGTGCGGCGGCATCCGGTGGTCAGATGTCCCGGAAGGTCTCGATCTGCGCGCCGATGGAGTTGAGGCGTTCGGCCAGGTCCTCGTAACCGCGGTTGATGACATAGACGTTGCGCAGGACGGAGGTGCCCTCGGCGGCCATCATGGCCAGGAGGACGACGACGGCCGGGCGCAGGGCCGGCGGGCACATCATCTCCGCGGAGCGCCAGCGGGTCGTGCCGTCGATCAGGACGCGGTGCGGGTCGAGCAGCTTGACCTGGGCGCCGAGGCGGTTCAGGTCCGTCAGATAGATCGCGCGGTTGTCGTAGACCCAGTCGTGGATCAGGGTCTGGCCCTGGGCGCTGGCCGCGATGGCGGCGAAGAACGGGACGTTGTCGATGTTGAGCCCCGGGAAGGGCATGGGGTGGATCTTGTCCAGTGGAGCCTGGAGCTTGGAGGGGCGGACGGTCAGATCGATGAGCCGGGTGCGGCCGTTGTCGGCGTGGTACTCGGTGCTGCGCTCGTGGTCCAGGCCCATCTCCTCCAGGACCGCCAGCTCGATCTCCAGGAACTCCACCGGGACCCGGCGGATCGTCAGCTCCGACTCGGTGACAACCGCCGCGGCCAGCAGGCTCATTGCCTCGACCGGGTCCTCGGAGGGGGAGAAGTCCACATCGCGGTCGATCTTCGCGACGCCGTGGACGGTGAGGGTGGTGGTGCCGACGCCGTCGACCCGGACGCCCAGCTCCTCCAGGAAGAAGCAGAGGTCCTGGACCATGTAGTTGGACGAGGCGTTGCGGATGACCGTGACGCCGTCGTGCCGGGCGGCGGCCAGCAGGGCGTTCTCGGTGACGGTGTCGCCGCGTTCGGTCAGGACGATGGCGCGCTTGGGGGCGACGGTGCGGTCGACCTCGGCGAGGTAGGTGCCGTCGGTCGCGGTGATCTCCAGGCCGAAGTGCCGCAGTGCGGTCATATGGGGTGTGACGGTGCGGGTGCCGAGGTCGCAGCCGCCCGCGTACGGCAGCTTGAAGTGGTCCATCCGGTGCAGCAGCGGACCGAGGAACATGATCACGCTGCGGGTGCGGCGGGCCGCCTCCAAGTCCATGGCGCCGAGGTCGAGTTCGGCGGGCGGCACGATCTCCAGATCGTTGCCCTCGTTGATCCAGCGGGTGCGGACGCCGATGCTGCCCAGCACTTCCAGGATGCGGTAGACCTCTTCAATGCGGGCCACCCGGCGCAGAGTTGTCCGGCCCGCGTTGAGCAGGGTCGCGCACAGCAGCGCGACACAGGCGTTCTTGCTCGTCTTGACGTCGATGCTGCCGGAGAGCCGGCGTCCGCCGACCACCCGCAGATGCATCGGCCCGGCGTAGCCGAGCGAGACGATTTCACTGTCCAGGGCCTCGCCGATGCGGGCAATCATCTCAAGGCTGATGTTCTGGTTGCCGCGTTCGATGCGGTTGACCGCGCTCTGGCTGGTGCCGAGGGCCTCGGCGAGCTGCGTCTGCGTCCAGCCCCGGTGCTGCCGGGCGTCACGGATGAGCCTGCCGATGCGTACGAGGTAGTCGTCTGCCATGGGGTGACCGTATCTCAGATATGAGATGGGTGCGCCACCGGTGATCCCTGGCTGCTCTATCGCCGGTTGTTCTACTAGAATGCGAACAACTGGAGGTTGCCATGAAGCGATCCACGCGTTCGGCCCTGCCCGCGAACAACCGCCCGCGGGGCTGGATTGCCGCATTCCCCTTCGTCGCCGCGATCGTGGCGCTCGGAGGTTTCTACGCAGCGACGGCCGGCCGGCTGCCCGCCCGTCTCGCGACCCATTTCGGCGACGACGGCCGGGCCGACGGCTACTCCTCGGCCCAGGGCCTGCTGACGGTGTGCCTGGTGCTGCTGCTCGTCTTCGGCACCGCGGTCGTCGTGTGCGTCCAGCGGCGGGTGCCCGCCCAGGGCGGCCGGTCGCTGACCGCCGCCGGGTACGCCACCGCCGCCGCGACCGGCTATCCGGGCGTGCTGACCCTGCTCGGCAACGTCGACGTCACCGACGCCTCCACCGTCCGGCTGCCGCTCTGGCAGCTCGCCGTGACCTTCGCCGTGGCCGCCGCGGCCGGCGGGCTCGGCTGGCTGCTGGCCGGCGCCGAACCGCCCGCGGAGCGCCCGGCGCCCGGCGCCGCTCCCCGGCTCGACCTGCCCGACGGGATGACCGCCGGCTGGTCACGCACCGTCAGCTCGACGCCGCTGGCCGTCCTGGGCGTCCTCACACTGTGCACGGGCGTCGCCATCGGAGCGCTCGCCGACGTGGCCGCCGGCGCGGCCCTGGTGCTCGGCTCGATATTGATCATCCTCCCTGCCTCCGTCCGGGTGACGGTCGACCGGCGCGGCCTGACCCTCGCCCCGACGCTGGTGCCCTGCCGGCTCCGCCGCATACCGCTCGGCCGGCTGGTGGAGGTGACCAGCCGCCGGATCTCGATCGGGACGGAGTTCGGCGGCTGGGGCTACCGTGTCCGACCGGGCGGCAGCGGCCTGGTGCTCCGCTCCGGCGACGGCATCGTGCTGCGGATGACCAACGGGCGGGAGTTCGTGGTGACCGTCGACGACGCGGCCACCGCCGCCGCGGTGCTCAACACGTATCTCGACCGCGCCCGTTCACCGCAAGGAGGCTGACGTGCTCTTCCGTGTCGACCCCGGTTCGTCCGTCCCCCTCGGCGACCAGATCGCGGGCTCGGTCCGCGGGGCGATCGCCGACGGCACGGTGGCGGCCGGCGAGCGCCTGCCCGCCGCCCGGGAACTCGCCGGGTCGCTCGGCGTCAACGTCCACACGGTGCTGCGCGGTTACCAGCGCCTCAAGGAGGAGGGCCTGATCGAACTCCGCCGCGGGCGCGGCGCGGTGGTCACCGGCGCCGCCTCCCCGGCCCGCGCCCGCCTGGGCGAGACCGCCGAGCGCCTGATCGCCGAGGCGCGCGGGCTGGGCCTCTCCGACGAGGAGATCGTGCGGGTGGTGCGGACGGGGCTGGCGGGGCGGTGAGCGCCGCGGCGGGGGCGGCGGAGCCGGTGCCGCCCCCGTCCTGCGCTCAGCCCGCCGCCGCGCTCCGCAGGCCGCGCACCTGCGGGGCGAGCAGCGCCGCCGCGGTGGCCAGGACGACCAGGGCGGCGCAGCCGGCCAGCGCGTGGCCCGCGCCGATCCGCGCCGCCAGCGGGCCGGCGACCAGGAGCCCCAGCGGGGCGAACGCCAGCGAGCCGAACCAGTCGTAGGAGCTGACCCGGGAGAGCGCCTCCTTGGGGACCTCCTGCTGGATGGTGGTGGCCCAGAGCACGCCGAAGACATCGGCGGCGACACCGGCGCAGAACATCGCCGGCGCCACCGCCGCCACCGGCGCCCGTACGGCGAGCAGCGCCAGCGGCAGCGCGAGCGGGAAGGTGGCCAGTACGGCGACGAGCACCGGGCGGCGCACCCGCAGCCGCGCGGTCAGCCCCGCGCCCGCGATGGTGCCCAGCGCCTGCGCGGCGACGATCACCGACCAGGCGCGCGCACCGCCCAGATCGCGCTCGGCCACGAGCGGCCCCAGCACCCCGGCGTTGGCGTTGAGCGCGGCGACCACGACCGAGTACTGCGCGACGACCACCCACAGCCACTGGCGGCCCGCGAACTCCCGCCAGCCGTCGCGGAGATCGGCCCACCCGGACGAGGCGGCTGACCGCGGCACCGCGGTCAGCCGCAGGCCGCGGATGAGCAGCGCACTGGCGAGGAAGGACGCGGCGTTCAACGCCAGCGCCCAGCCGGCGCCGACCAGGGCGACGGTCACACCGGACAGCGCCAGCCCCAGCAGCATCGAGCTGTTGGTGGCGACCCGGAGCAGCCCGTTGGCCCGTTGCAGCCCCGCGGCCGGAACGAGGAGCGGCAGCACGCCGTCCATGGCCGGGGCGAAGAGGGCGGTGGCGGTGCCCGCCAGGACGGCCAGTGCGCACACCCCGACCAGTGGCGCGTGCCCGGTCAGCACCATCGCGGCCAGGCCCGCGTACGCGGCGGCGCCCACGGCATCCGAGACGACCATCAACCGGGAGCGCGAGAACCGGTCCGCGATCACCCCGCCGACGAGGACGAACGCCAGCTGCGGCACCGCCTGGCAGGCCAGCACCAGCGACAGCCGGCCCGGGCCCGCGCCCGGCAGCGCGAGCACCGCGAAGGCCAGCGCGACCCGGGCGAAGCCGTTGCCGAGGACGGAGACGGTGCGGGCGGCGGCGAGCAGCGCGAACCGGCGGTCGCGTCGCAACGGCGGTGCGGGGACGGCGGGTTCGGGCGGGGGCTGCGCGGGCAGGGGGGATGGGGACGCGGGTTCCGGGGTGGCCGTCACGGCGGTCAGCGTAGGGGGCGGGCCCTCGGCCCGGCGATCGAGCGGACGCCGGACGCGCACGGGGGCGGCTGAGCCGTAGGGGACCGGCCCCGGTCGTGTCGTCCCGACGGCCGTCGCCCCCCGGCTCTCACTCGTCCGGCATCGTCAGGTCCCGACGGCTCTCGACGGCTCTCGAAGCAGGGACGAGGTCCCCGGCCCTCACTCGTCCAGGATCGTCAGGTCCAGCCGTTCGAGCCGGGCCAGGTCGGCCAGGATGTTGATCTCCACGATCTTGCCGTGCGCGATGGTGAAGCCCATGACGGAGAACGGCCGCCCGCCGCGCGCGGTGACCAGCCCCGGCGCCCCGTTGACCAGTGCCGGGCGCGCGAACGGGACGAACCGGGAGTAGAGCAGGGCCTGTTCGACCACCGAGGCGGCACCGCGGACCAGCCGCGAGGCGCCCGGGGCGCCGGGTCCGCTGTCCGCCCGCAGCACGACATCGGGGTCGAGGACCGCCAGCAGCGCGTCGAAGTCGCCGCCGCGCGAGGCGGCGAGGAAGGCGCCGACCACCTCGCGCTGCCGGGCCCGGTCGGTGTCGGGGGCCGGGGCGGTGCCCTGCACCCGGCGGCGGGCCCGGCTGGCGAGCTGGCGGGCGGCGGCGGGGGAGCGGTCGACGATCGGGGCGATCTCGTCGAAGGGGACGGCGAACATGTCGTGCAGGACGAAGGCGAGCCGCTCGGCCGGTGCCAGGGTCTCCAGGACGACGAGCAGCGCGAGCCCCACCGAGTCGGCCAGCAGCACCTCCTGTTCGGGGTCGGGGCCGTCCTCGCGGCTCACGATCGGCTCCGGGACGTGGATGCCGAGGGGGTCCTCGCGCCGTGCCCGGCGGCTGCGGAGCTGGTCCAGGCAGACCCGTCCGACGATGGTGGTCATCCAGCCGCCCAGGTTCTCCACGCCGTGCACGCCGGCCCGGCTCAGCCGCAGCCACGCTTCCTGGACCGCGTCGTCCGCCTCGCTCAGCGAGCCCAGCATCCGGTAGGCGACCGCCCGCAGATGGCCGCGGTGCTCCTCGAACCGCTCGGCCAGCCACTCGCGGTCGTCCCGGCCGGGGGTGCCCGTCCCGTCGTTCTCGTCCATCGCTCGCTTCCGCCCTCTTCCTCCGTTGTCGTCCGTCACCGCAATGACGGACGCCAGGGTGCAGGTGTGACACGAGACGTCGGGCGGGGCCGCCCGCCGCGCCGGTCCCGACCCGCCACGCCTCCTTGTCCGGCCACCGGCTCACCGGACGGCCGGCATCTCCGCGGGCGCCGCCCGCGCGGTACGCGGCGCGGGCGCCCTCGGTCAAGATCGTGCCCCCTCGTGTACCGGGCCACGAGACCGGGGTGGGCGGTCAGGGGGCCGCGGAAGCGCCGCCGGCGCGGCGCCGTGGTCGTGGCCGTGGTCACGGCCGTGGCCCTCGCGGTCACCTCGGCTCGGTGGTGTACGTCATGGAGGTGACGGGCCGCGGCGAGGAAAGGTGACCGATGCGCGAGCAGGACCGGACGGACGGGCGGGGCGAGCTGGCGGTGGGGGACGGGCAGGACCGGCTGGCGGAGCGTTTCGAGGCGGAGCGCGGCCGGCTGCATGCGGTCGCCTACCGGATGCTCGGTTCGTCCGGCGAGGCGGACGACGCCGTCCAGGAAGCCTGGCTGCGGCTCAGCCGGGCCGGTGCCGGCGGGGTCGGGAACCTGGCCGCCTGGCTGACCACCGTGGTCTCCCGGATCTGCCTCGACATGCTGCGCGCCCGTACGGCCCGGCGAGAGGAGCTGTTCGGCGAGGAGCTGCCCGACCGGCTCGCCGGCCCCGGCCCCGGGAGCGGCGGGCCGGCGGCGGGCGACCCCGAACAGGAGGCGCTGCTGGCCGACTCGGTGGGCCGGGCGCTGCTCGTGGTGCTGGACACGCTCGCCCCCGCCGAGCGGATCGCGTTCGTGCTGCACGACATGTTCGCCGTGCCGTTCGACCGGATCGCGCCCATCGTGGAGCGCACCCCGGTCACCGCGAAGAAGCTGGCCAGCCGCGCCCGCCACAAGGTGCGTGGCACCCCGGCGCTGCCCGCCGCCGAACTCACCCGCCACCGGCGGGTCGTGGACGCCTTCCTGGCGGCCTGCCGCGACGGCGACATCGCCGGGCTGCTGGCGGTGCTGGACCCCGATGCGGTGCGCCGGGCGGACCGCGCCGCGCTGCCCGCCGGCGTACCCGCCGAGGTCCGCGGTGCGGCGGCCGTGGTGGAGCAGACCGTGGTCCTCGGCAAGCGGGCGCGGTTCGCGGCACCGGCTCTGGTGAACGGCGCGGTGGGAGCCGTCGTGGCCCCGGGCGGCCGGCTGCGGATCGTCCTCACCTTCACCATCGGGACCATCGACGGCGGCACCCGGATCACCGGCTACGAGGTGATCGCCGACCCGGCGCGGCTGCGCGGGCTCGACCTGGCCGTCCTCGACGCGTAGGGCGGGTCCCCCGGCGCCGGGACGGCGAGAACGAGCCCGTGCGCCCCGGTCAGCCCTCGGCGATCTGGCGGACCTCGGCGGTGACCGTCAGATCCGCGTCGTGGACCCGGAGGAACCGCTCGGTCCACTCCAGCGCCTCGGCCTTGTCCTCGGCCTGGAGGAGGGCGTAGCCGCCGATGACCTCCTTGGCCTCGGCGAACGGGCCGTCGGTGTACGACAGTGCGCCGCCGGACCAGGTGACCCGGGTCCCCTGGGCGCTCGGGGTGAGTCCCGCGGTGTCCAGCATGACCCCGGCCTTGGTGATCTCTTCCAGCAGTTCGCCCATCCGCCGTGCCATCTCGGGGCTGGGGCCCCCGGCGGGGATCTGCTGCTCGTCGATGCGGATCAGTGTCAGAAAGCGCGGCATGGTCACTCCTCGGTCGGGTGGGCGGGGTCCGTTCCCCGCCTCTCACCTGTGCGTCGAACGGGCGGCGGCCGGATCGACAGCTCCCGCGGCTTTCGGGAAAAAAATTCTCCGGGACCTGCCGGGAGCCGGCCAGCGGCACCCGTACGGTCAACGGGCGAGCGCACCGTCCCGTCGCGCGCGGGCGATCAGCACCTGCTGCTGGGCCAGCAGCACGACGCCGAAGTACAGCAGGACGGTGACCGTGCCGAGCCCGGCCGCGACCGTGGTGTCGATCAGGAAGTGCTGCCCCAGGCCGGCGATCCACAGTGCCGCGGTGGCCAGGTTGCCCTGCCGCATCACCGTGCCGCCCTTCAGGGACAGCCGCACGGTGAACGCGCGGACCGTGGCGAGCAGCACGCCGACGGCGAGGCTCGCGGCGAGCATCCAGGCGTCGTGCCCGGACAGCGGACTGGATGTGGTGTACGCGGCGGTCTCGACGGCGCCGATGACGACCAGGACCAGGCCGATCGGCGACTTCTCGCGCAGCGGGCGCTCGGTGAGCTGCCGGGACAGCAGCCATACCAGCACGGCGGCGGTGATGGCGAGGTTGGCGGTGGTGGTGTTGTGGTCCATGACCCCTGGGCCTTCTCTGCGAAACGGGTGTGCGCGGGCTGCGCCGCGTGCCTTCCACGGTGCCGCCGGGCGCGGGCGGAGGGATCGGCCGCCGGGGTGGAGAAAGGGGTGGAGATCACGTCGGCCCGGTACGGGACCCGCGGTGCGTGCCGCCATGATGGGCGGGTGCGGAACGAGGGGATACGACGGCTGCGGCCCGGCCGGTTCCGGGACGGCCTGGACGCGTCCCGGCTGCGCCGGATCGCCCTGAACGGGCTCGCCATCGCCGTCGCGGTCGTCCTGCCGAGGGACACCCCCCAACTGCCGGGCGTCACCGTGCTGTTCCACGTACTGATCGCGCTGTGGGCGGTGACGACGGTGGTCCGGCACCTGCTGGCGCCGCCCTGGCCGGGCGCGGTGTGGAGCGTGCTGCTGGTCGGCGGCGCGGTCTGCGCCGGAACGAGCCCGCAGCCCTCCGGCCCGGCGTTCGTGGCGTCGGCGGGCCTGTTCCTGCTGACCTCGGCCGTCGAGAACGGCGTCCGGTGGATCGCCGCCGCCACCGCGGCGGGGATCGCCGCCTTCGCGCTGGCGCACGCCGCCGCCGGCGGGAGCCCGGACGCGGCCGTTCCGTCGCTGATCTCGGCCGTCACGGGCGGCGGCTTCGGCCTCCTGGCCCGGCTGAACGGCCTCGACCGCCGTACCGAGCGCAGCGCGGCCGAGCGGCGCGCGGAGAAGGCGGTGCTGGAGGAGCGCGCCAGGATCGCCCGGGACATCCATGACGTACTGGCCCATTCGCTCGGCGGCCTGGTGCTCCAGCTGGACGCGCTGGAGGCGGTCTCGGCGGCGCGCGGCGCGGACGAGGAGGTGCTCGTCCGGGTGCGCGGGGCGCGGGAGATGGCGGCGGACGGCCTGGTGGCGGCGAAGCGCGCGGTCGACGCGCTGCGCCGGCTGCCCGCCGGCATCGACGCCGCGCTCGGCGAGATCGTCGCCGGGGCCCGCGCGCTCGGCATGACCGTGGACGTCGAGCTGCGCGGCGAGGCGGCCCGGGTCCCCGCACCGGTCGCCGAGGTGGCCGCCTCGGTCACCGTCGAGGCGCTGACCAACGCCCGCAAGCACGCGCCGGGCGCGCCGGTCGCCGTGACGCTGGAGACCGGCCGGGACGCGGTGCTGCTCCGGGTCGCCAACCGGCTCGCGGCGCCGGGCGGCCCGGTGGTGCCGCTGCCCTCGGGCGGGCACGGCGTGGCCGGCATGCGGGAGCGGGCACAGATCGTCGGGGGCACACTCGACGCGGGTGGGAAGGACGGGGTGTGGACGGTGGAATGCCGGGTTCCGTATGAGTGACGGCGGCACGTATGGCGACCGCGGGGGCCGAAGTGGCCGGCCGGTCACGGTGGTTGTCGCCGACGACCAGGCCGCGGTGCGCGACGGCCTGGTGACGATCCTCGACCACGAGCCGGAGATCGAGGTGGTGGGGACCGCCGCGGACGGCGCCGAGGCCGTCGAGCTGACCCGGCGCCTGGCCCCGGACGTGGTGCTGATGGACCTCCGGATGCCCGGTGTCGACGGCGTCGCGGCGACCCGCGCCATCACCGCGCCCGGCCCGGGGCCCGCGGTGCTGGTGCTGACGACCTACGCCGACGACGAGTCGGTGGTCCGGGCGCTCCAGGCCGGTGCGGCCGGCTATCTGACCAAGAGCGCGGGGCGTGCCCAGATCGTCTCCGCGATCACCGCCACCGCCGACGGGCACCGCACCTTCGCCCCGGAGGTCGCCTCGGTGATGGTGCGCGGCCTGACCCGCCGGACGGCGCTGGAGCGGATCGCGGCGGCGCATGCGCTGACCGTCCAGGAGACCCGGGTTCTCCAGCTGCTCACCGAACGGCGGAGCAATCGGGCCATCGCGGAGGAGCTGTTCGTCTCGGTCGCCACCGTCAAGACGCACATCAACAACCTCTTCGGCAAGCTCCAGGTCGGCAACCGGGCGCAGGCGGCGGAGCTGGTCGAGCGGGTGCGCGGCGAGCGGGCGTGAGATGCCGCCGGTGGGGACGGCCGTGCGGGGCCGCCGCCCGCAGGAGCGGGCCGGATCACGCGGGCAGGGCATGACCCCGCCGCGGCGATGTACTAGTGTTATCTCGACATCGAGATATCTGGCGAGAGGCGTACCGCTGCCGCGCTAGTTAGGCATACCTAACTAAGGCGTACCTTAGCGGATCGGCTGGGACCTGTGACGGCAGGATGCAGGTGGTACGCGCGAAATCATGCATGAAGGAGACTGTCGTGTCGGCGAACAGCTTCGACGCCCGCAGCACCCTGAAGGTGGGCGACGAGTCTTACGAGATCTTCCGGTTGGACAAGGTCGAGGGCGCAGCCCGCCTGCCGTACAGCCTGAAGGTGCTGCTGGAGAACCTGCTCCGTACCGAGGACGGCGCGAACATCACCGCCGACCACATCCGTGCGCTCGGCGACTGGGACTCCCAGGCGCAGCCGAGCCAGGAGATCCAGTTCACGCCGGCCCGCGTGATCATGCAGGACTTCACCGGCGTGCCCTGCGTCGTGGACCTCGCGACCATGCGTGAGGCCGTCAAGGAGCTGGGCGGCGACCCGGCGAAGATCAACCCGCTGGCGCCGGCCGAGCTGGTCATCGACCACTCCGTCATCGCCGACAAGTTCGGCACCCACGACGCGTTCGCGCAGAACGTCGAGCTGGAGTACGGCCGCAACAAGGAGCGCTACCAGTTCCTGCGCTGGGGCCAGACCGCGTTCGACGAGTTCAAGGTCGTCCCCCCGGGCACCGGCATCGTCCACCAGGTCAACATCGAGCACCTGGCCCGTACGGTCATGGTCCGCAACGGCCAGGCGTACCCCGACACCCTCGTCGGCACCGACTCGCACACCACCATGGTCAACGGCCTCGGTGTGCTGGGCTGGGGCGTCGGCGGCATCGAGGCCGAGGCCGCGATGCTCGGCCAGCCGGTCTCCATGCTCATCCCGCGCGTCGTCGGCTTCAAGCTGACCGGTGAGCTGAAGCCGGGCACCACCGCCACCGACCTGGTGCTGACCATCACCGAGATGCTGCGCAAGCATGGCGTCGTCGGCAAGTTCGTGGAGTTCTACGGCGAGGGCGTCGCCGCCACCTCGCTCGCCAACCGCGCCACCATCGGCAACATGTCGCCGGAGTTCGGCTCCACCGCCGCGATCTTCCCGATCGACGGCGAGACCCTGAACTACCTGCGCCTGACCGGCCGCAGCGACCAGCAGGTCGCGCTGGTCGAGGCGTACGCCAAGGAGCAGGGCCTCTGGCTCGACCCGGCCGCCGAGCCGGACTTCTCCGAGAAGCTGGAGCTGGACCTCTCGACGGTCGTCCCGTCGATCGCCGGCCCGAAGCGCCCGCAGGACCGCATCGTCCTCGCCGAGGCCGCGCAGCAGTTCGCCCAGGACGTCCGCAACTACGTCGACACCGCCGACGAGGCGGGCAAGGAGTCCTTCCCGGCCTCCGACTCCCCGGCCGCCGCCAACGGCGTCCCGACCAACCCGGTCACCGTCACCGCCCCCGACGGCTCGACGTACCAGATCGACCACGGTGCGGTGACGGTCGCGGCCATCACCTCCTGCACCAACACCTCCAACCCCTACGTCATGGTCGCCGCCGCGCTGGTCGCGAAGAAGGCCGTGGAGAAGGGCCTGACCCGCAAGCCGTGGGTCAAGACCACCCTGGCGCCCGGCTCCAAGGTCGTCACCGACTACTTCGACAAGGCGGGCCTGACCCCGTACCTGGACAAGGTCGGCTTCAACCTCGTCGGCTACGGCTGCACCACCTGCATCGGCAACTCCGGCCCGCTGCCGGAGGAGGTCTCCAA
The DNA here is from genome assembly GCF_009834125.1 of Streptomyces sp. GS7. Taxonomy (NCBI): domain Bacteria; kingdom Bacillati; phylum Actinomycetota; class Actinomycetes; order Kitasatosporales; family Streptomycetaceae; genus Streptomyces; species Streptomyces sp. GS7. Next base: position 6,887,522 of record NZ_CP047146.1, on the reverse strand, counting down.
GGCCGTCAACGACCACGACCTGGCCGTGACCTCGGTGCTCTCCGGCAACCGCAACTTCGAGGGCCGGATCAACCCCGACGTCAAGATGAACTACCTGGCGTCCCCGCCGCTGGTCGTCGCGTACGCCCTCGCCGGCTCCATGAAGGTGGACATCACCCGCGAGGCGCTGGGCACCGACACCGAGGGCAACCCGGTCTACCTCAAGGACATCTGGCCCTCCGAGGCCGAGGTCAACGACGTCGTGGCCAACGCCATCGGCGAGGACATGTTCAACAAGTCCTACAGCGACGTCTTCGCGGGCGACGCCCAGTGGCAGGCGCTGCCGATCCCGACCGGCAACACCTTCGAGTGGGACGCCGAGTCCACCTACGTCCGCAAGCCCCCGTACTTCGAGGGCATGGCCATGGAGCCGGCGCCGGTCCAGGACATCGCCGGCGCGCGGGTCCTCGCCAAGCTGGGCGACTCGGTCACCACCGACCACATCTCCCCGGCCGGTGCGATCAAGGCCGACACCCCGGCCGGCCAGTACCTCACCGAGCACGGTGTGGAGCGCCGCGACTTCAACTCCTACGGCTCGCGCCGCGGCAACCACGAGGTCATGATCCGCGGTACGTTCGCCAACATCCGCCTGCGCAACCAGATCGCGCCGGGCACCGAGGGCGGCTTCACCCGCGACTTCACGAAGGACGGCGCTCCGGTCTCCTTCATCTACGACGCGTCGCAGAACTACCAGGCCGCCGGCATCCCGCTGGTCGTCCTGGCCGGCAAGGAGTACGGCTCCGGCTCGTCCCGCGACTGGGCCGCCAAGGGCACCGCGCTGCTCGGCGTCAAGGCCGTCATCGCCGAGTCCTACGAGCGCATCCACCGCTCGAACCTCATCGGCATGGGCGTCCTGCCGCTCCAGTTCCCGGAGGGCGCGTCCGCCCAGTCGCTGGGCCTGACCGGCGAGGAGACCTTCGCCTTCTCCGGTGTGACCGAGCTGAACGACGGCAGCACGCCGCGCACGGTCAAGGTCACCACCGACAGCGGTGTGGAGTTCGACGCGGTGGTCCGCATCGACACCCCCGGTGAGGCGGACTACTACCGCAACGGCGGCATCATGCAGTACGTGCTGCGGAGCCTGATCCGCAAGTAAGCGGCGCCCGAGGGCGCTTGAGCACAAGGGCCGCACTCCCCGGAAGGGGGGTGCGGCCCTCTGCCTGCCTCGGCTCAGGACTCCTCATGGGCCGTTCAGCCGCCGGCTACCCCTGCGGCGGCGCGAGAAGCTCCACTTCCGCCAGTACCGCCTTGTGCGAGGAGACCAGGCGGTAGTGCCGGTACGCACCCGGCGAAGCGATCGAGAAGGCGCGGGTCTGGCGGTCCCAGGCGAAGGATTCACCGGTTCGCCGATCCAGTTCCGTCCACGACGTCCCGTCCTGTGACCCTTCCAGCACCCAGTCGCCGGGCGCCCGCGCACGGTCCGCCGAGGTGAGCGTGTACTGCACGGCCCGCACCGGCCGCGCCACCGGCAGCTCCACCGACGTGAACTCCTGCGACGTGGCCGAGGAGTTGTCGAAGAGCGGGCCGGACGGGATCGTCACGTCCACCGGCGGCGCCGGCACCCGGTCGTCTTGGGTGATCGAGGTGGGCGCGGCGTCCGGACCGGTGGCCCATCGGGAGGGGCGGGGGCCCATGGCGAAGTCCAGGGTGCCGCCGCGGGCCAGCAGCGCATGCGGCAGGGCGGTGGAGTTCCACGGCTTCCCGTTGACCCGCAGGCCCTGGACATAGACGTTGCGGGCGCTGTTGCCGGGGGCGTTGACGGTGAGGTCGCGGCCGTTCTCCAGGTGGATGGTGGCCTTGGTGAAGAGCGGGGAGCCCACCGCGTACTCGCCCTGCCCCATCACCAGCGGATAGAAGCCGAGCGAACTGAAGACGTACCACGCGGACATCTCGCCGTTGTCCTCGTCGCCCGGATATCCCTGGCCGATCTCGCTGCCGAGATAGAGCCGGCCGAGCACTTCGCGGACCTTCTGCTGGGTCTTGTAGGGCTGCCCGGCCGCGTCGTAGAGGTAGGCGATGTGGTGGGCGGGCTGGTTGCTGTGCCCGTACATGCCCATCCGGACGTCGCGGGCCTCGGTCATCTCGTGGATGACCTCGCCGTACGAGCCGGCGAACTGCCTGGCCGCGGTCTCCGGGGTGGCGAAGTACGCGTCCAGCTTCCTCGCCAGACCGGCCCGGCCGCCGTAGAGGTTGGCCAGCCCCCGGGTGTCCTGCGGTGCGGTGAAGGCGTAGGTCCAGGCGTTGGTCTCGGTGTAGTCGTAGCCCCAGACGCGGGGGTCGAACTTCTCCGGTGGCAGCCGCCAGTCGCCCCGCGCGTCCCTGCCCTGGAAGAAGCCGATCCGGCGGTCGAAGAGGTTGACGTAGTTGCGGGCCCGGCCCAGGAAGTACGCGGACTCCTCCCGGTAGCGGGGGTTGTGGGTCTTCGCGTAGAGCGCCTGTCCCATCCGGGCGATGCCGAAGTCGTTGAGATAGCCCTCCAGCGCCCAGGACGCGCCCTCGCGGGTGTCGGTGCTCGTGTAGCCGAGGAACGGCGCGGTGGTCATGCCCTTGCGGCCGACGCCGGAGGACGGCGGGGCGACGGTGGCGTTCTTGACGGCGGCGTCGTAGGCCGCGGCGGCGTCGAACCTCACGCCCTTGACATAGGCGTCGGCGAAGGCGACATCGGAACTGGTCCCGGTCATCAGGTCCGCATAGCCCGGTGACGACCAGCGCGAGATCCAGCCGCCGTCCTTGTACTGCTGGACGAAGCCGTCGGCCATCTTCCCGGCCAGGCCCGGGGTGAGCAGGGAGTAGGCGGGCCAGGTGGTGCGGTAGGTGTCCCAGAAGCCGTTGTTGACGTACACCGCGCCGTCGACGATCTTCGAGCCGGTGCGGGTGGGGGTGTCCGGGCCGGCCGGCGGGGAGAACGGACTGGCGTAGCGGACCCGCGAACCGACCTGCTCCGAACCGGAGTTGGGGTAGAGGTAGAGCCGGTAGAGGCTGGAGTAGAGGGTGGTCAGCTGGTCGCGGGTGGCGCCCTGCACCTCGATGCGGCCCAGGAGGGCGTCCCACCGCGCCTGCGCGCGGTCCCGGACGGCGGCGAACGTGGCGCCGTCGGGGATCTCCCGGGCGAGGTTGGCCTTCGCCTGGTCGACGCCGATCAGCGAGGTGGCGATCCGCATCGTCACGGTGCGGTCCGCGCCGGGCGCGAAGCGGAGGTAGCCGGTGACGTCCTTGCCGCCGCCCCCTCCGACGGGGCCGCCGCCGGTCACCGGCTTGTCGAAGACGCCGTAGACGAACAGCCGGCCGGCGCCGATCGACAGCCCGCTCTTGACGTCCGAGTAGCCGCTGACGACACCGTGCGCGAGGTCCAGGTGCAGGCCGCCCTTGTCGTTGACGTTGTCGAAGATCAGGCCGGCGTGGTCGCCGGGGAAGGTGAAGCGCATCATCGCGGCGTGGTCGGCCGGGGCGATCTCCGTCTTCAGGCCGTTGTCGAAGGTCACGCCGTAGTAGTGCGGGCGGGCCGTCTCGTTGGCGTGGTGGAAGGGCAGCGCGCGGCCGGTGCGCGAGGCGTCCGGGGTGCCGGCGGCGACGGTCGGCATCACCTGGAAGGTCTGCCGGTCGCCCATCCAGGGGCTCGGCTCGTGGCTGGCGCTGAACGCCTGGAGGGTGGGCAGGTTGTCGGCGTTGTTCCTCCGCGCGTAGTCGTAGAGCCAGTCGGCGGAGCCCGCGTTGGTCACCGGGGTCCAGAAGTTGAAGCCGTTGGGGACGGCGGTGGCGGGGAAGGTGTTGCCGCGCGAGAAGCTGCCGCTGGAGAGCGTGCCGCGGGTGGTGACGGCGTAGTCGGAGAGGTGCGCGAGCGGCTTCTCCGGGGCCTTGGGGCCGATCGCGATGTCGTCGACCCAGCCGCGGAAGGCCGGCGCGGTGCGCGGTGCGGCGGGCGCGTCGTAGGCGAGCAGGATCCGCGCGATGGTCTTGCCGGCGGCGACCGCGCCGATCCGCGACTCCCGGTTGTTCCACTGGTTGACGTAGAGCGTCTTGGCCGCGGCCTGGCCCTGCGGGGTCAGCGGAGCCCCGTACTGGTCGACCGGGTGCAGCTGGCTCAGATACGTGCCGTCGGTGAAGGCCAGGTCGACGGCGACATGGGTCGCGGGGTAGTCCAGATCGGTGGTGGACATCTCCGGGAAGATCTTGTACGAGAGCGAAGTCGCCGCGGTGACCGGGGTGTTGACCCGGAAGATCTTGTTGTACGAGTACCCGCGGCCGGCGGCGGTGTGGGTGCCGGCGTACCGCAGCGCGTGGCCGCCGGTGAAGCCGGCGTGCGCCTTGGCGGTGGGGGAGTCGGCCGGGCCGGTGTCGGTCCGGGTGCTCATACCGGGCGCTCCGGGGGCGGCCTCCGGACTGACGCCGGAGGTCTTCGGCCTGCCGTCGGGGCCGGTCTCGACGGTGTCGGTCCAGTCCGGCTGCGGCTGGCCCGGTTCGAAGGAGGAGCTGAACTGCGCCGGCCCCTGGGGCGGTTGCGGCGGCGCGGCCTGGGCCGCGCCGGTCGCGCCCGGCGCGGTGACCAGGAGCAGAGCCGCCGCCGCGAGGGCGACGGGGCGGGCGATCCCCCGCGGTGGACTGTGCCGGTGTCTGTGCCGCACGCGAGCCCTCTCAACGAGATTGACATCGTTGTCAGTTGCGTATTGCAGAGATAAGTAAGGTGCGTGGGCACTTTGGTGTCAAGGGTGCCGGGGTGATCCGCGGGTGCCCGTGTCGCGGAGAACGAGGGGCCGGGTGTGTGCATACCGGTGAGGTCTCAACTAGGGAAAGAAGCCCGGCCGATCCGGTATCCGATCTTGCCCCTTCGGCCGGAAGTGGACTATACCTGTCGGCGTCCGAGCGGCCGTGCGACCAGAGGCCGTGGATGCCGGGGAAAACCGGGGGAAAGTGCGGGCCGGAGGAATTCCCCGCATATCCCCGGTGAGCCCGGTGCACATCCCGTACCACTCAGCTTCATCTGACCTGCGGTGCCGGGGTGGCTCCGGTACACCGCCTGAGTCCTGAAGAAGGCGAGGACTTGAGCATGGGATCCACCTCTGAAGTCAACCGTCGCGATCTGGTCAAGCGGGCCGCGGCCCTGGGAATTCTCGCCGTACCGGCCATGGGCGCACTGTCGTCGTGTGCCACCGGCGGCGGTGGCGGCTCGGACGACGGTACCAAGAACAAGGGCGCCACCTCGGCAAGGAATCCCCTCGGCGTGAAGAACGGGGCGCCGCTGGAGGCGTTCATCTTCAAGGGCGGGCTGGGCGACCAGTACGCGAAGGACGCCGAGGCCGATTTCAACAAGACGTACGGCACCACCGTCAAGCACACCGGCACCCAGCAGGTCGGCCCCAAGCTCCAGCCGCGCTTCGCCGGTGGCAATCCGCCGGATCTGATCGACAACTCCGGGGCCGACCACCTCGATATGAACAAGCTCTCCGCCCAGGGGCAGTTGCAGGATCTCACGCCGCTGCTCGACGCCCCGTCGATGGACGACCCCAAGAAGAAGGTCCGGGACACGCTCTACCCCAGCACCATCGAAAAGGGCAAGCACAAGGACACCTTCGACGTCTTCTACTACGCCTTCACGGTCTACGGCACGTGGTACTCCGGCAAACTGCTGAAGGACAAGGGCTGGGCCTATCCCGCGTCGTTCGACGACATGATCACGCTCTGCGCCGAGATCAAGAAGGCGGGGATCGCGCCCTGGACGTATCCGGGGAAGTACCCGTACTACGTCCACTTCAACATCTTCGCGCAGATCGCCAAGATCGGCGGACTCGACAAGTGGATCGCCATCGACAACCTGGAGCCGAACGCCTGGACCTCGAACGACGCGGTCAAGCAGGTCATCGGGCACTACGAGGAACTGGCCGCCAAGGGCTACTTCCTGGAAGGCAGCCAGGGCCTGACGCACATTCAGGCGCAGACCGCCTGGACCCGCGGGAAGGCGGCCTTCATCCCGAACGGCTCCTGGGTGGAGAACGAGGCCGCGCCGACCACCCCCGCCGACTTCGGCATGGCCGTCGGCCCGCTCTTCGACGGCGGCAGCGGCGACAAGATGCCGCACGGGACCCTGCGCGCCGAGCCCAGCGAACCGTTCATCGTGGCCAAGGGCGGCAAGAACCCCGTCGGCGGCATGGAACTGCTGAGAATCATGCTGTCCAAGAAGCACGCGCAGAATTTCGCGACCAAGGTCAAGTCGCTGACCTCCGTCCAGGGCGCGACCGACGGAATGCAGCTGTCCCCGGGCCTTTCCTCCGCGGCGCGGGCCGTCAAGGAGGGCGGAAAGAACCTGCTGATGATCCAGCTTCAGGAGTGGTACCCGAAGCTGACGGACGAAAAGCTGGGCGGGCTCACCAGCCAGCTGCTGACCGGCGACATGAAGGCCGCCGACTGGATCAGGAAAGCCCAGCAGTACGCGGACGAGACCGCCAAGGACAGCTCCGTCACCAAGTTTCACCGCGGCTCCTGACCGGGGATCGACCACGTACCACCGCTGACGAGGGAGGGCCGGGGAGCGCCATGCGACACGGCAAGTACCGATTCATCGTGGGGTTCCTGGCCCTGCCTCTGCTGCTCTACGGGGTGTTTGTGATCTCCCCGTTCGTCCAGGCGTTCCAGATCTCGACGACGGAGTGGAGCGGACTGCGCGGTACCGCGAAGAGCGTCGGGCTGGACAACTACGCCAAGCTGCTGCACAGCGGCGAATTCTGGAACGCGCTCCGGCACAACGTCGTCATGCTGGTGCTGGTGCCGATCGCGACACTGACGCTGGGGCTGTTCTTCGCCTTCATGCTGAACGTCGGCGGAAGGGCCCGCCGCGGGGCGGTCATCACCGGCGTCCGCGGCGCGTCGTTCTACAAATTCGTCTACTTCTTCCCGCAGGTCATCTCGATCACCATCATCTCGGTGATCTGGTTCAACATCTACAATCCGGATCCGCACGACGGCATGCTCAACTCGCTGCTGGGCGCGGTCGGTCTGCACTCCCTCCAGAGTTCCTGGCTGGGCGCCGGCAGCATCGCGCTGGCCTGCATCATGGTGGTGATGGTCTGGGCGAACGTCGGCTTCTACGTCGTGCTGTTCTCCGCCGCCATGGCCTCCATTCCCCGGGAGATCTACGAAGCCTCGCTGCTGGACGGTGCCAACCGCTTCCACACCTTCTTCCGGATCACCCTGCCGCTGCTGTGGGACACCGTGCAGACCGGCTGGGTCTATATGGGCATCATCGCGATGGACGCCTTCGCGCTGGTGCAGATCATGTCGGTCAACATGGGCGGCCCGGCCGGCGCGACGGACGTCGTACCGCTCCGGCTGTACCAAACCGCCTTCCGTGACAGTCAGTTCGGCTATGCGGCGGCGATGGGTGTGGCCATGCTCGTCGTGACGCTGTTGTTCGCCGTCCTCACGATGCGCTTCGCGCGCCGTGAGCGGATCGAGTTCTAGGGGCGGGGCGCATGACGACGGAAACCAACGCGGCGGAGGAGCGTCCGGTGATCGGCGGGCCGCGGTCGGACGACCGGAAAGGCGCCCGGTCCGGGCGCCGGAGTTCCGAGGGCGGCACGCTCAACGTCTTCTCGCACGGCATCCTGTTCGTCTGGGCGCTGATGGTGGGCATGCCGCTGCTGTGGGTGCTCTGGAGTTCCTTCAAGAGCAGCGGTGACATCCTCACCACCCCCTGGTCGCTCCCGGGAAAGCTGCACTTCGAGAACTGGGTCAACGCCTGGGACAAGGCGAACATCGGCAAGATGTTCCTCAACACCCTGATCGTGGTGGGCGGTTCGGTCACCGGCACGATGGTGCTCGGATCCATGGCGGGCTATGTCCTGGCACGCTTTCAGTTCCCCGGCAACCGGGTCATCTACTACCTCTTCGTCGCCGGTATGTCCTTCCCGGTCTTCATGCTGGTCATCCCGCTGTTCTTCGTGATGCGGGACTTTCCCGGAATCCCGTTGCTGGCGACGTACCAGGGCCTGATCGCCGTCTACATCGCCTACTCGCTGCCGTTCACCGTCTTCTTCATGACGTCGTTCTTCCGCACCCTGCCGACCTCCGTGGCGGAGGCGGCGATGATCGACGGGGCCTCGCACGCCCGGACGTTCTTCCAGGTCATGCTCCCGATGGCCAAGCCCGGCCTGATCAGCATCGGGATCTTCAACTTCCTCGGGCAGTGGAACCAGTACCTGCTGCCGATGGTCCTCAACCAGGACGAGGACAAGTACGTGCTGACCCAGGGCCTCGCCAATATCGCGCTCCAGCAGGGCTACGAGGGCGACTGGGGCGGTCTGATGGCCGGCATGATGATCGCGATGCTGCCGGTGCTCCTCGTCTACTTCGTCTTCCAGCGCCAGGTGCAGGCCGGACTGACGGCGGGGGCGCTCAAGTAGGGATCCGGCACGGAGGGGGCGCTCACGTCCCACGGCGAATGTTTCGCGCCACACCGGGCGGCTCCGCGGCGGCGGGCCGCCCTTGCGGTGCGGGCGCCGCCGCGCTCCTGCACCGCCGATCACTCAGGGCTCAACGCCTTGACGAGACTTCCCCGTCGGCGTTCTGCTTAGAGTTCACATGTTGAAATCGGAAGCCGCCCCCCGATGGTGTGGGTGCGGCCGGCGGGCAGTCGTCGCACTGCCCGACCCAGGCGGGAGTGGATGAGTCGATGGAGACTCCGGGGTCGCAGTCCTCGCTGCACCGGGCCAATCTGGAGCGGGTCGTGCGCGCGGTACGCATGGCCGGCTCGCTCACGCAGGCGGAGATCGCCCGGACCACGGGGCTGTCGGCGGCCACCGTCTCGAACATCGTGCGCGAGCTGAAGGACGGCGGGACCGTCGAGGTGACGCCCACCTCCGCGGGCGGCCGGCGGGCCCGCAGCGTCTCGCTCTCCGGGGACGCGGGCATCGTCGTCGGCGTCGACTTCGGCCACTCCCACCTGCGGGTCGCGGTCGGCAACCTGGCGCACGAGGTGCTGGCCGAGGAGGCCGAGCCGATCGACGTGGACGCCTCGGCGGCGGAGGGCTTCGACCGGGCCGAGCGCCTGGTCAGCCGGCTGATCGCCAAGACCGGTATCGACGCCGGCAAGGTCATCGGGGTCGGCCTCGGCGTGCCGGGCCCCATCGACGTGGAATCCGGCACGCTGGGATCGACGGCGATCCTGCCGGGCTGGTCCGGCACGAACCCCGGCGAGGAGCTGTCCGGGCGCCTCGGCGTGCCCGTGTACGTCGACAACGACGCCAACCTGGGCGCGCTGGGCGAGCTGGTGTGGGGCGGCGGTCGCGGCGCCGCGGACCTGGCGTACATCAAGGTGGCCAGCGGTGTCGGCGCCGGGCTGGTGATCAGCGGGCAGATCTACCGCGGGCCGGGCGGCACGGCCGGCGAGATCGGGCACATCACCCTGGACGAGTCCGGGCCGGTCTGCCGCTGCGGCAACCGCGGCTGCCTGGAGACCTTCACCGCCGCCCGCTACGTCCTCCCGCTGCTCCAGCCGAGCCACGGCCCCGATCTGACCATGGCGCGGGTGGTGCAGCTGGCGCGCGAGGGCGACCCGGGCTGCCGCCGGGTGATCGCGGACGTAGGCCGTCATATCGGTAGTGGTGTGGCTAACCTGTGCAATCTGCTCAATCCCAGCCGAGTGGTGCTCGGCGGTGACCTCGCGGACGCCGGCGAGCTGGTGCTCGCGCCGATCCGGGAGTCGGTGTCGCGATACGCGATCCCCAGCGCGGCACGCCAGTTGGGCATCGTGCCGGGCACGCTCGGCGGCCGGGCCGAAGTCCTGGGGGCGCTGGCCCTCGTGCTGAGCGAGATGGGCGATTCGAGTCTGCTCGACGGGACGCACGGTGCGGACGCACCCGCTATAGCGTGAGCGGCTTACGTTCACACCCCAAACGCATGGCACCGTTGTCATCTCGTTAAGGATTTACTCCTTGACGGTCGGGCGGCGGCCGAGTTGACTTCCAGCCACCTCGGCCGCAACGACGCGGCCATGTCAGGGAGGCAACCCCCATGAACGTTTGGACGCGTCGCGTCGTCATAGGTACCGCCGCCGTCTCGATGGCCCTCTCCGTGGCCGCCTGCGGCAAGGCCGGCGACGGCGGCAAGGCCGGTGGCGGCGACACCAAGACCATCGGCCTGTTGCTGCCGGAGAACAAGACCACGCGGTACGAGACCTTCGACCGCCCGCTGATCGAGGCGAAGATCAAGGCGCTGTGCGCCGACTGCACGGTCAAGTACAACAACGCCGACCAGGACACCCAGAACCAGAAGAAGCAGTTCGACGCCCTGATCACCCAGGGCGTGAAGGTGATCATCCTGGACTCGGTCGACTACAAGGCCACCAAGTCCTGGGTGAACGAGGCCGCGAAGAAGGGCGTCAAGGTCGTCGCGTACGACCGGCTGGCCGAGGGCAACATCTCCGCCTACGTCTCCTACGACAACGAGAAGATCGGCCGCCTCCAGGGCCAGGCACTGGTCAAGGCGCTCGGCGACAAGGCCAAGGACAGCAATGTCGTCATGATCAACGGCTCGCCGACCGACCCCAACGCGCCGTTCTTCAAGAAGGGCGCCCACAGCGTCCTCGACACGCAGGTCAAGAAGGTCGTCTACGAGCAGGACATCCCCGACTGGTCGCCGGACGAGGCCAACAAGAAGATGAGCGCGGCCATCGACTCGCTCGGCAAGGACGGCTTCCAGGGCGTCTACTCGGCCAACGACGGCATGGCCGGCGGCATCATCACCGCCCTCAAGCAGCAGGGCGTCCAGGTCCCGGTCGGCGGCCAGGACGCCGAGCTCGCGGGTCTCCAGCGGATCCTCAAGGGCGACCAGGCGTTCACGATCTACAAGCAGATCAAGCCGCAGGCCGACTCCACCGCCGAGATCGCCGTCGCGCTGCTCAAGGGCGACAAGATCGACTCCCTGACGCCCACCAAGGTCGACAGCCTCAGCGGCGAGGTCAAGGGCATCCCGGCGAAGCTCTACGACGCGCAGATCGTGACCAAGGACAACATCGAGGACACGATCATCAAGGACAAGGTCTACCAGGCGAGCCAGATCTGCACCGGCGACGTCAAGGCGGCCTGCGAGGCGGCGGGCATCAAGTAACGCGCCACGCCCCCGGCCCCCGGCCCGCCACGGGCCGGGGGCCCGTACCCCCGCTCTTCGCACCACCACTCCCGCCGCAGCGACGGCGGTGAAGGAGATGATTCACGTGTCCGCTACGCCTGTGCTGGCGTTGCGCGGAGTCTCCAAGCGGTTCGGCGCCGTCCAAGCGCTCACGGACGTCACCCTGGAGATCCGCCCCGGTGAGGTGGTCGCCCTCGTAGGCGACAACGGCGCCGGCAAGTCCACCCTCGTCAAGACCATCTCGGGGGTCCACCCGGTCGACGACGGCGTCATCGAGTGGGAGGGCAAGGCGGTCCGTATCGGCAAGCCGCACGACGCCCAGGAACTCGGCGTCGCGACCGTCTACCAGGACCTCGCGCTCTGCGACAACCTCGACGTCGTCGCCAACCTCTACCTCGGCAGCGAGATCCGCTCCGCCGGCGTGCTCGACGAGATCGCCATGGAGAAGCGCGCCAAGGAGCTCCTGGACACCCTGTCCATCCGCATCCCCAGCGTCCGCATCCCCGTCGCCGCGCTCTCCGGTGGCCAGCGGCAGGTCGTCGCCATCGCCCGTGCGCTGATCGGCGAGCCGAAGGTCGTCATCCTCGACGAGCCGACCGCCGCCCTGGGCGTCGAGCAGACCGCGCAGGTCCTCGACCTCGTCGAGCGGCTGCGCGAACGCGACCTCGGCGTCATCCTCATCAGCCACAACATGGCCGACGTGCAGGCCGTCGCGGACCGCGTCGCGGTGCTGCGGCTGGGTCGCAACAACGGTGTCTTCGACGTCGCGGACACCTCCCACGAAGAGATCATCGCCGCCATCACCGGCGCCTCGGACAACGCCGTCACCCGCCGCAAGGCGCGTACGGACCAGGTGAAGAAGGAGGCCGGGGCATGAGCGAGCAGACCACTGAAGCGGCGCCCGAGACCCCGCAGCCGGCCGCCGTCGACCCCCGGCTGCTGGTCCGGGAGAAGGGCTTCGCCGGCTACCTCGAAGAGTTCGCGCGCCGGGTGCGCGGCGGTGAGCTGGGCTCGCTGCCGGTCATCATCGGCCTGCTCGTCATCGCGGTCGTCTTCCAGATCAAGAACAGCAGCTTCCTGTCCGCGGACAGCCTCGCCAACATCGGTGTCTACACCTCCGGCATGGGCATCATGGCCGTCGGCATCGTGTTCGTGCTGCTGCTCGGCGAGATCGACCTGTCGGTCGGCTCGGTGGCCGGCGTCGGCGCGGCCGTCTGGGCCGTGCTGAGCGTCACACACGGCCTCAACGACTGGCTCGCGGTCGTGCTGGCCATCGTCGCGGGCGCCGCCATCGGCGCCCTGCACGGGTTCTTTTTCGCCAAGGTCGGGGTGCCCGCCTTCGTCGTCACCCTGGCCGGGTTCCTGGGCTGGAGCGGCCTGCAGATCTGGATGATGGGCAAGGAAGGCTCCATCAACACGCCCAGCGGCAGCCTGGTGGAGAACCTCACCGGCTACTACTTCGAGAACAAGGCCGCCGCCTACGGCCTCGCCGCGATCGCGGTCCTCGCGTACGCCGGCTCGCTCCTCCTGGAGAGCAAGCGCCGCCGGGCCGCCGCCCTGCCGTCCCGGCCGCTGGGCGAGATCCTGCTGCGCACCGGCGTCGTCGCGGTGATCGCCTTCGTCGTCGCGTACGAACTCAACGAGCCGAGCGGCGCCCGCGGGCTGCCGCTGGCCCTGGTGCTCTTCCTGGCCGTCCTGGTCGTCGCCGACTTCGTGGTGCGCCGCACCTCCTACGGCCGGCAGATCTTCGCGGTCGGCGGCAACGCGGAGGCGGCCCGCCGGGCCGGTATCAACGTCAACCGGATCCGGATCACCGTCTTCGCCATCTCCGGCATGCTGGCCGCCTTCGGCGGTCTGTTCATCGCCAGCCTCTCCGGCGGCGCCACCAAGAACCTGGGCGCGGGCAACACGCTGATGAACGTCATCGCCGCGGCGGTCATCGGCGGCACCAGCCTCTTCGGCGGGCGCGGCAAGATCTGGTCCGCGCTGCTGGGCATGCTGGTCATCCAGTCGATCCAGCAGGGGCTGAACCTGCTCGGCATGGCCAGCGAGATCCAGTACATGATCACCGGCGCGGTGCTGCTGGCCGCCGTCGTGATCGACTCGGTGTCGCGGCGGACGCAGAAGACCGCCGGCCGGACCTGATCCACAGCGGCCGTATATCGGCAGAAACCGGCCTCTATCGGGCGTGTCCCGGTCGGGGCCGGTTTCCGTGCGGTGACCCACGCCACGGCGGCCGAAAAGCGCCGTTTCAGGCCGCTGTCACCCAAGTGACATACATCGCCGCACCCGGCCGCGCCCGCGGCGGACGCAACATTAGACTCATCTGATCGGCAAGCTCGACCACGGCAGCAAGGAGGCATGGGGTGGCATTGCTGACCCGTATCAAGGGGCCGCGCGACCTGGACCGCCTGAGTCCGGACCAGCTGACACAGCTGGCGGGGGAGATTCGTGGCTTCCTCGTCGACGCGGTCTCCAAGACCGGCGGACACCTCGGCCCGAACCTCGGCGTGGTCGAGCTGACCATCGCCCTGCACCGCGTCTTCCACTCCCCGAAGGACAAGGTCCTCTTCGACACGGGGCACCAGTCCTACGTCCACAAGGTGCTGACCGGCCGCCAGGACTTCACCAGGCTCAAGGCCAAGGGCGGGCTCTCCGGCTACCCCTCCCGCGCCGAGTCCCCGCACGACATCATCGAGAACAGCCACGCCTCCACGGTCCTGGGCTGGGCCGAGGGCCTCGCCAAGGCCAACGAGCTCCGCGGCACGGACGACCGGGTCGTGGCCGTCATCGGCGACGGGGCGCTGACCGGCGGCATGGCCTGGGAGGCGCTCAACAACATCGCCGCCGCCAAGGACCGCCCGCTCGTCATCGTCGTCAACGACAACGAGCGCTCCTACGCGCCCACCATCGGCGGCCTCGCCAACCACCTCGCCACCCTGCGCACCACGGACGGCTACGAGCGCTTCCTGGCCCGCGGCAAGGACATCCTGGAGCGCACCCCGGTCGTCGGCAAGCCGCTCTACGAGACCCTGCACGGCGCCAAGAAGGGCCTGAAGGACTTCATCGCGCCGCAGGGCATGTTCGAGGACCTGGGCCTGAAGTACGTCGGCCCGATCGACGGCCACGACATCGAGGCGCTGGAGTCCGCGCTGACCCGCGCCAAGCGCTTCGGCGGCCCGGTGATCGTCCACTGCCTCACCGAGAAGGGCCGCGGCTACAGGCCCGCCGAGCAGGACGAGGCCGACCGCTTCCACGGCATCGGCCCCATCCACCCCGACACCGGCCTGCCCGTCTCCTCCGGCGGCAAGGACTGGACCTCCGTCTTCGGCGACGAGATGGTCGCGCTCGGCAAGGAGCGCGAGGACATCGTCGCCATCACGGCGGCCATGCTCCAGCCGGTCGGCCTGGAGAAGTTCGCCAAGAGGTTCCCGGACCGGGTCTACGACGTCGGCATCGCCGAGCAGCACGCCGCGGTCTCCGCCGCCGGCATGGCCACCGGCGGCCTGCACCCGGTCTTCGCGGTCTACGCCACCTTCCTCAACCGCGCCTTCGACCAGGTCCTGATGGACGTCGCGCTGCACAAGTGCGGCGTCACCTTCGTACTGGACCGCGCCGGCGTCACCGGCACCGACGGCGCCTCGCACAACGGCATGTGGGACATGTCGATCCTCCAGGTCGTCCCCGGCCTGCGGATCGCCGCCCCGCGCGACGCCGACCAGGTGCGCGCCCAGCTGCGCGAGGCCGTCGAGGTCGACGACGCGCCGACCGTGGTGCGCTACTCCAAGGGCGCGGTCGGCCCGGCCGTCGAGGCGGTCGGACGGGTCGGCGGCATGGACGTGCTCCGCGAGCCCGCCACCGACCGCCCCGACGTGCTGCTGGTCTCGGTCGGCGCGCTCGCCCCGATGTGCCTGGAGGTCGCCGACCTCCTCGACAAGCAGGGCATCTCCACCACCGTCGTCGACCCGCGCTGGGTCAAGCCGGTCGACGAGGCGCTCCCGGGCCTGGCCGCGCGGCACCGCGTGGTGGTCACCGTCGAGGACAACATCCGCTCCGGCGGCGTCGGTTCGGCCGTCGCCCAGGCGCTGCGGGACGCCGGGGTGGACATCCCGCTGCGCGACTTCGGCATCCCCGAGCGGTTCCTGGACCACGCCTCCCGCAAGGAGGTGCTGGCGGAGATCGGGCTCACCGCACCGGACATCGCGCGCCAGGTGACCGGCCTGGTCGCCAAGATGGACAACCGCGGCGACACCGCCGGCGCCCCCGCCGCGGACGCCGAGGCGGTCCCGGAGGCCGGCGGCCCCGGGAAGGCGGCCGAGCCCGCCGAGGTGGCCCGCGACTGAGGCGGCGCCCGCAGCCGTCACCCCTGATGGGCCGGCCGGACATCCGTACGGGTGTTCCGGTCGGCCCATCGGCATGACCGCGGTTGCACCCCATCGGGTGAATCCCCGCGTCCGAAAGGCCCGCCGAAGCTCACTGTTTACGGACATTGCAGACACTCGGTCAGTTCAGGACAGTTGCGTCAGGGCCATCCAGGCGGAGGTTCGCCCATGAGCACACAGCACGGACCGCAGGGTCACCGGCCACCGGGACCGCCCGGGGAATCCCGCCGCGATCGCGGCATGTTCCGCACGAAGACGGTCGAGCAGTCGATCCGGGACACCGAGGAGCCGGAGCACTCGCTCAAGAAGTCCCTCTCGGCGCTCGACCTCACCGTCTTCGGCGTCGGTGTCGTCATCGGCACCGGCATCTTCGTCCTCACCGGAAAGATCGCCAAGGAGCAGGCCGGGCCCGCCGTCGCGGTGTCCTTCGTCGTCGCGGGCGTGGTCTGCGCGCTGGCGGCGCTGTGCTACGCGGAGTTCGCCTCCACCGTCCCGGTCGCCGGGTCGGCCTACACCTTCTCGTACGCGTCACTGGGCGAGCTGCCCGCCTGGATCATCGGCTGGGACCTGATCCTCGAACTCGCCCTGGGCTGCGCGGTGGTCGCCGTCGGCTGGTCCGGCTATGTGCGCTCGCTGCTGGACTCCGCCGGGCTGCACCTGCCGTCCGCACTGTCCGGCACCCATGGCGGGCGGTTCGGCTTCGACCTGCTCGCCTGCGTCCTCGTCCTGGTGCTCACCGCCGTCCTGGTGTTCGGCATGAAGCTGTCCTCCCGGGTGACGACGGTGGTCGTCGGCATCAAGGTCGCCGTCGTCCTGCTGGTCGTCATCGCCGGCGCGTTCTTCGTCTCCGGCGCCAACTACCAGCCGTTCGTCCCGCCGAGCCGGCCGGCCGTGGGCGGCGGCGGACTGGCCGCGCCGCTCTCCCAGCTGATGTTCGGCTTCACCCCCTCCGACTTCGGCATCATGGGCATCTTCGCCGCCGCCGCGGTGGTCTTCTTCGCCTTCATCGGCTTCGACATCGTGGCCACCGCCGCCGAGGAGACCCGGGTCCCGCAGCGCGACGTACCGCGCGGCATCCTCGGCTCGCTGGCCATCTGCACCCTGCTCTACGTCGCCGTGTCCGTCGTCGTCACCGGCATGGAGAAGTACGACCGGCTCTCCGTGGACGCCCCCCTCGCCGACGCCTTCAAGCACGTCGGACACCCGTTCTTCGCCGACCTGATCAGCTTCGGCGCCGCCGTCGGCCTGACCTCGGTCTGCATGATCCTGCTGCTCGGCCAGAGCCGGGTGTTCTTCGCGATGAGCCGCGACGGGCTGCTGCCCCAGGTCTTCTCCCGCGTCCACCCCACATTCGGCACCCCGCACCGCTCCACCATCGTGCTCGGCGCCGTCGTCGCGGTCGTCTCCGGCTTCACCTCCATCGACGTGCTGGCCGAACTCGTCAACATCGGCACGCTCTTCGCCTTCGTGGTCGTCGCCATCGGCGTCATCCTGCTCCGCCGCTCCCGCCCCGACCTGCCGCGCGCCTTCCGCACCCCCCTGGTCCCCCTGATCCCGGTCCTCTCCGTCCTCGCCTCGCTCTGGCTGATGCTCAACCTGCCCGCCGAGACCTGGATCCGGTTCGCGATCTGGATGGCGATCGGCTTCGCCGTCTACTTCGTCTACGGCCGCGGCCACAGCCGCCTCGGCGCCCGCACCGAGGACCGGGGCCCGGCCGGCGCCCGCGCGTAGCGGACCGCTCGCCAACCACCGCGGCCCGTACGGCCCTTGGGGCGGTACGGGCCGTCCTCGCGGCCGCACGGAACGGTGCCGCGAGGGCCGCGCACCGCCCTGTGCGCCGGTCCGGGGCGCTACGGGGCCTCGCCGCGGCCGCGTCCACCCCACACCGTCCGGGGGCCCGTCACGGCGGCCCCCAGCGCCTGTACGCGCTCCCGCAGCCCGCGGTCCGCGGTGACCACGAGGCAGTCCCGCCCCCGGCCCTCCTCGGCCACCAGCTGCACGATCCGGTCGTCGCCGCTGCCGTACGCGGACACCACCCGCACGCCCTCGGCGGACGGCACGCCGCGCGCCGCGCCCTCCACCACGAGGACCATCTCCAGCGGCGGCGCGACCAGCCCCGGCAGCCCCGTGCCGGCGTACTGCGCGAGCGCGTCCCGCAGCCGCCGGGCCGCCCCGCGCCGGTCCCGCCACCAGCCGTCGGGCACCGAGCCGACCACATTCGCGGCATCGACGATGACCAGGGAGTCCATGGAATCCATACGGCCACCCTGTCATGGCCGCCGGCCTGCCACGGGTCGCGAGGTCTTCCCCCGCCCCCTCCCCCTCTCCCCCTTCGGGGGAGGGGGCGGGGGGTGGGTTCGGGGGTGGGGGACGCGCGTGGACGCGCTCCGCCTCCCGGGCACGCCCGGGAGGCGGAGCCCGAAAACGCGGCGGCGCGCGGGCCGGCTCCACCGAGCCGGCCCGCGCGCCCGACCATCCCCGCGCGAGGCCCCTTAGACGGGAACGCTCGCGATGCCCGGGGACAGGAACTTCTTGCCGGTCACCCGCTCGGAGACGCCCTCACGGTCCAGGTACGGCGTGATGCCGCCCAGGTGGAAGGGCCAGCCGGCGCCGGTGATCAGGCACAGGTCGATGTCCTGCGCCTCGGCGACCACGCCCTCGTCCAGCATCAGGCCGATCTCCTGCGCCACGGCGTCCAGCACGCGGTCGCGGACCTGCTCCTCGGTCAGCACCGAGTCGCCCTGCTGCAGCAGGGCGGCGACCTCCGGGTCCAGCTCCGGCTTCCCGCTGTCGTAGACGTAGAAGCCGCGCTTGCCGGCCTCGACGACCGCCTTCAGGTTGGGGGAGACCGTGAAGCGCTCCGGGAAGGCGCCGTGCAGCGTCTCGGAGACGTGCAGGCCGATCGCCGGGCCGACCAGCTCCAGGAGGACGAGCGGCGACATCGGCAGGCCGAGCGGCTCGACCGCCTTCTCGGCGACGGCGACCGGGGTGCCCTCGTCGATGACGTTCTGGATCTCGCCCATGAAGCGGGTCAGGATGCGGTTGACGACGAACGCCGGGGCGTCCTTCACCAGCACGGCCGTCTTCTTCAGCGACTTGGCGACCGCGAAGGCGGTGGCCAGCGACGCGTCGTCGGTCTTCTCGGCCCGGACGATCTCCAGCAGCGGCAGGATCGCCACCGGGTTGAAGAAGTGGAAGCCCACGACCCGCTCGGGGTGCTTGAGCTTCGACGCCATCTCGGTGACCGAGAGGGAGGAGGTGTTGGTGGCGAGCACGGCGTGCTCCGGCACCACGGCCTCGACCTCCGCGAACACCTTCTGCTTGACGCCCATCTCCTCGAAGACGGCCTCGATGACGAAGTCCGCGTCGCCGAAGGCGGCGGCCTTGTCGAGGTGACCGCTGACCAGGCCCTTGAGGCGGTTGGCCTTGTCCTGGTTGACCCGGCCCTTGAGCAGCAGCTTGTCGATCTCGCCGTGGACGTACGCGACGCCCTTGTCGATCCGGGCCTGGTCGATGTCCGTGAGGACGACCGGGACCTCCAGGCGGCGGGCGAACAGCAGCGCCAGCTGGGAGGCCATCAGGCCCGCGCCGACCACGCCGACCTTGGTGACGGGACGGGCCAGCGACTTGTCCGGAGCTCCGGCGGGCCGCTTGGCGCGCTTCTGCACCAGGTTGAACGAGTAGATGCCGGACCGCAGTTCGCCGCCCATGATCAGGTCGGCGAGCGCCTGGTCCTCGGCGTCGAAGCCCTGCCGCAGGTCGCCGTTCTTGGCCGCCGCGATGATGTCCAGCGCCCGGTAGGCGGCCGGGGCCGCACCGTGCACCTTGCCGTCCGCGATCGCCTTGCCGCGCGCCACGGCCGCGTCCCACGCCTCGCCGCGGTCGACCTCGGGCCGTACGACCTCGGTGTCGCCCTTGAGGACGGCGGCGGTCCAGTGCAGCGACTGCTCCAGGAAGTCCGCGCCCTCGAAGAGCGCGTCCGCGATGCCGAGGTCGAAGACCTGCTGGCCCTTGAGCTGCTTGTTCTGGTTGAGCGAGTTCTCGATGATCACGCTCACCGCGCGGTCCGCGCCGATCAGGTTCGGCAGCAGCGCGCAGCCGCCCCAGCCGGGCACCAGGCCGAGGAAGACCTCGGGGAGCGAGAAGGCGGGCAGCGCCTTGGAGACGGTGCGGTAGGTGCAGTGCAGACCGACCTCGACACCGCCGCCCATCGCCGCGCCGTTGTAGTACGCGAAGGTGGGCACGGCCAGCGACGACAGCCGCTTGAAGACGTCGTGGCCGCCCTTGCCGATGGCCAGCGCGTCCGCGTGGCGCTTGAGCAGCTCGACGCCCTTGAGGTCGGCGCCCACGGCGAAGATGAACGGCTTGCCGGTGATGCCCGCGGCGACGATCGCGCCGTCCGCGGCCTCCTTCTCGACCTGGTCGATGGCGGTGTTGAGGTTCGCCAGCGACTGCGGGCCGAAGGTGGTCGGCTTGGTGTGGTCCAGGCCGTTGTCCAGCGTGATCAGCGCGAACCGGCCGGCGCCCTTGGGGAGGTCGAGGTGGCGGACATGCGCCTGCGTCACGACCTCGTCCGGGAACAGCTCGGCCGCACCCTTCAACAGCTCAGCGGTAGTAGTCACTTGTTCCCCTCGAAGTGCGGGTTCTCCCAGATAACCGTGCCGCCCATGCCGAAGCCGACGCACATGGTGGTGATGCCGTAGCGGACCTCCGGCTGCTCCTCGAACTGCCGGGCCAGCTGCGTCATCAGACGCACACCGGACGACGCCAGCGGGTGGCCGAAGGCGATCGCGCCGCCGTACTGGTTGACGCGCGGGTCGTCGTCGTCGATGCCGTAGTGGTCGAGCAGCGAGAGCACCTGGACGGCGAACGCCTCGTTGATCTCGAACAGGCCGATGTCGTCGATCGTCAGACCGGCCTTGGCCAGCGCCTTCTGGGTCGCCGGGACCGGGCCGATGCCCATGACCTCGGGCTCGACACCCGCGAAGGCGTAGTCGACGAGGCGCATCTTGACCGGCAGCCCCAGCTCGCGCGCCACGTCCTCGGCGGCGATCAGCGAGGCGGTGGCGCCGTCGTTGAGGCCGGCGGCGTTGCCCGCGGTCACCCGGCCGTGCGGCCGGAACGGGGTCTTCAGGCCGGCGAGGTTCTCCAGCGTCGTGCCCGGACGCATCGGCTCGTCGGCGGTGGCCAGGCCCCAACCGGTCTCGCCGGCCTCGGCGTTGGTGCGGCGCACCGAGATCGGCACCAGGTCGGCCTGGATCTTCCCGTCGGCGTACGCCTTCGCGGCCTTCTCCTGGCTGCGCACCGCGTACTCGTCGGCGCGCTGCTTGGTGATGTGCGGCAGCCGGTCGTGGAGGTTCTCCGCCGTCATGCCCATGAAGAGCGCGGACTGGTCGACCAGCTTCTCCGACACGAAGCGCGGGTTGGGGTCCACGCCCTCGCCCATGGGGTGGCGGCCCATGTGCTCGACACCGCCGGCGACGGCGATGTCGTACGCGCCGAAGGACACCCCGCCGGCGACGCTGGTCACCGCGGTCATCGCGCCGGCGCACATCCGGTCGACGGAGAAGCCGGGCACGGACTGCGGCAGGCCCGCCAGGATGGCGGCGGTACGGCCCAGGGTCAGGCCCTGGTCGCCGATCTGGGTGGTGGCGGCGAGGGCGACCTCGTCGATCCGGGCCGGGTCCAGGTCCGGGTTGCGGCGCAGCAGCTCCCGGATGCACTTGACGACCAGGTCGTCGGCGCGGGTCTCGTGGTAAATGCCCTTCGGGCCCGCCTTGCCGAACGGGGTGCGGACGCCGTCGACGAAGACGACGTCCCTAGCGGTACGAGGCACGTTGGCTCTCCTCCAGGTGCGGGGTGGCACTGCTGCGGGGCGCGCCCCGGAGGACGCGTCACACCCCACATGCTACTTACGGGTAACCAAGCTGCACACCCCTCTCGCCCGGAGCGGCGAACGTCACACCGCACCCCGGCCGCGGCGGCCGCACGCACACGGCCCCGGCCGCGCGGTCTCGCGCGGCCGGGGCCGTGTGCCACCGGGAAACGGAAGGAGCCGGCTCACTCGCCGTTCGTCAGCAGCGCCTCGGTGAGGATCGGAGCGACCTGGTCGACCTGCCAGGGGCGGGCGCCGTGCCCGGCCAGGATCCCGGCGACCGCATCCTCGGTGGGGCGGGCCGGCGGCTCCCAGCACAGCCGGCGCACCGTGTCCGGGGTGATCAGGTTCTCCTGCGGGAGGCTCAGGCGCTCGGCCAGCGCCGTCACCGCGGCCCGCGCGGCCGACAGCCGGGCCGCCGCCGCGGGGTCCTTGTCGGCCCACGAGCGGGGCGGCGGCGGGCCGTTGAGCGGCTGGCCGGGCTGCGGCAGCTCGCTGTCCGGCAGCGCCCGGGCGCGGTCGACGGCGGCCTGCCACTGCTCCAGCTGGCGCCGGCCCATCCGGTGCCCGAAGCCGGGCAGCGCGGCCAGCGCATGGCTGTTCGGCGGCAGATGCAGCGCCGCCTCCACGATCGCGCCGTCGCCGAGCACCTTGCCCGGCGACACGTCGCGCCGCTGGGCGACCTGGTCGCGGGTGGTCCACAGCTCCCGTACGACCGCCATCTGCCGGCGCCGGCGGACCTTGTGCATCCCGGACGTACGGCGCCAGGGGTCCTTGCGGGGCGGCGGCGGGGGAGCGGCGGCGATGGCGGCGAACTCCTGCCGGGCCCACTCCAGCTTCCCCTGCCGCTCCAGCTCCTCCTCCAGCGCGTCGCGCAGGTCCACCAGCAGCTCGACGTCGAGCGCGGCGTAGCGCAGCCAGGGATCGGGCAGCGGGCGGGTGGACCAGTCGACGGCGGAGTGGCCCTTCTCCAGGGCGTAGCCGAGGACGTTCTCGACCATGGCGCCGAGGCCCACCCGGGCGAAGCCGGCCAGCCGCCCGGCCAGCTCGGTGTCGAACAGCCGGGTGGGGACCATCCCTATGTCGCGCAGGCAGGGCAGGTCCTGGGTGGCGGCGTGCAGCACCCACTCGGCGCCGGCGACCGCCTCGCCGAGCGAGGAGAGATCGGGGCAGCCGACCGGGTCGATCAGCACGCTGCCGGCGCCCTCGCGGCGCAGCTGGACGAGGTAGGCGCGCTGGCCGTAGCGGTATCCCGAGGCGCGCTCGGCATCGACGGCGACGGGGCCGCGGCCGGCGGCGAAGGCGGCCACGACCTCGGCGAGCGCCTCGGTGGTGGCGGTTACCGGGGGGATGCCTTCGCGGGGTTCCAGTAGGGGTACCGGCGCCGGTCGGGAATCCGGAGGCGAGTCTCCGGGTGCTCGCAGTGTCGTGTCTGCTGCGGTCTTTTGGGCGTCGGTCACCAGTCAAGGGTATCTGTGTATGCACGTCGCCCGTCGGGGGAATGTTCCCTCGACGGGCGAGACGGGTCGGAAGCGGGGGTTCAGTGGATGATGCCGGTGCGCAGGGCCACCGCCACCATTCCGGCCCGGTCGCCGGTTCCCAGCTTGCGGGCGATGCGGGCGAGGTGGCTCTTGACGGTCAGTGCCGACAGCCCCATCGACACGCCGATGGCCTTGTTGGACTGGCCCTCCGCCACCAGCCGCAACACCTCGACCTCGCGCCCCGACAGCTCGCGGTAGCCGCCGGGGTGTCCGGGCGCGCCCGGAGGGCGGCGCTGCATCCGGGCGGCGTTGGCGCCGATGGGCGCGGCGCCCGGCCGTCCCGGCAGGCCGAGGTTGGTGCGGGTACCGGTGACGACATAGCCCTTGACGCCGCCGGCGAGGGCGTTGCGTACGGCGCCGATGTCGTCCGCGGCGGACAGCGCGAGACCGTTGGGCCAGCCGGCCGCCCGCGTCTCGGACAGCAGCGTGAGGCCGGAGCCGTCGGGAAGGTGGACGTCGGCAACGCAGATGTCGCGCGGGTTGCCGACGCGGGGACGGGCCTCCGCGATGGACGACGCCTCGATCACGTCACGTACTCCGAGGGCCCACAGGTGGCGGGTGACGGTGGAGCGGACACGAGGGTCGGCCACGACGACCATGGCGGTCGGCTTGTTCGGGCGGTAGGCGACCAGGCTCGAAGGTTGCTCAAGGAGAACTGACACCGGGCCTCCTGGGGGAGTGGCGGGGACGGAAGCCGGCTGGGGAGAGCCGGAATGATCCGTGTTTGAAGGGTCACTGACCTCTTCGGCAGCAAACCGGCGGGACTTTAGACTTTGATCACGATTTAGTTAGGGGCAATTCGGGCAAATCGGATGCGTGAGCGATCAAGGTGAGCATGGAGTGCATATCGAGGTGATCACAGGCGTACGCGATGCCGCCCGGACCCTTCACGAGTCGGTGCCGAGGTGATCACGGCAGGGGCCGGGGCGGCGGACGAAGCGGCCCACGGCCGGCCCGCACACGGCGGCCCGCCGCCCGCGGGCCGCATCAAGAGGAAAGCGCCGCAGCTCAGTGGGGCTGCGGACCGCGCCGCTGGGGGAGCGGTACGACACCGCCGCGCGGCGCCGGGTCGAGCGGGGTCGGCGGCAGCCCGGCCACCTGGCACAGCAGATCGCACCACGCGGACAGGTGCGCCGCCAGATCCGGCACCCCACCCGGCCCCTCGGTCGGCGTCCAGGAAGCCCGGATCTCGATCTGGGTCGCCGGCTCCCGCGCCGCCAGCCCGCCGAAGTAGTGCGACCCGGCCCGCGTGACCGTGCCGCTGGGCGCCCCGTAACGCACGCCGCGCGCTTCCAGCGCGCCGGTGAGCCAGGACCACGACACCTCCGGCAGCAGCGGATCGGCGCCCATCTCCGGCTCCAGCTCCGCGCGCGCCAGCGTCACCAGCCGGAACGTGCCCTGCCAGGTGTCGTCGCCGGCGGGCTGGTGCAGCACCACCAGCCGCCCGTCCGCCAGGTCCTTGTCCTCCCCGCCCGGTCCCGCCTCGCGCTCGACCACGGCGGCCTCCAGCGCGTACGCGAAAGGGGCGAGCCGTTTCGGCGCGGGGGTCGGGTCGATCTCGATCTCCGGCCGCAGTCGTGCCGCCCGGAGCGCCTCGACCGCCTTGCGGAAGGGGATCGGGGTCTCGTCCGCGCTGTCCGCGAGGTGTTCGTGAGCCGCAGCCATGCCCGGAAGATTAGGCGGAAGACGGCGCTCATACGCGGAGGACACCCGATGCGCGCGTCGCCCGTTCGGAGGTGTCGACGGGCGCATGCGAAGATTCGGGTCGTGAGCGCCAACGACATTCCCCAAGCTCTCAACTCCGATCGAGCAGGGGAGACCCCAACTGTGGGCCAGCAGCAGACCGCGACGTACGACTCGGCATTCCTCAAGGCGTGCCGGCGCGAGCCGGTGCCGCACACGCCGGTGTGGTTCATGCGCCAGGCCGGGCGCTCGCTGCCGGAGTACCGCAAGGTCCGCGAGGGCACCGCGATGCTCGACTCCTGCATGCAGCCGGAGCTCGTCACCGAGATCACGCTCCAGCCCGTGCGCCGGCACGGTGTCGACGCCGCCATCTACTTCAGCGACATCGTCGTCCCCCTCAAGGCCATCGGCGTCGACCTCGACATCAAGCCCGGCATCGGCCCGGTCGTCGAGAACCCGATCCGCACCCGCGCCGACCTGGAGCGGCTGCGCGCCCTGGAGCCCGGCGACGTCCCGTACGTCACCGAGGCCATCGGGATGCTCACCCGCGAACTGGGCGGCACCCCCCTGATCGGCTTCGCGGGCGCGCCGTTCACCCTCGCCAGCTACCTCGTCGAGGGCGGCCCGTCCCGCAACCACGAGCACACCAAGGCCCTGATGTACGGCGACCCGCAGCTGTGGGCCGACCTGCTCGACCGGCTCGCGGACATCACCGCGGCGTTCCTGAAGGTCCAGATCGAGGCCGGCGCGAGCGCCGTGCAGCTCTTCGACTCCTGGGTCGGCGCGCTCGCCCCCGCCGACTACCGGCGCTCCGTCATGCCCGCCTCCCGCAAGGTCTTCGACGCGGTCGCCTCCTACGGCGTCCCCCGGATCCACTTCGGCGTCGGCACCGGCGAACTCCTCGGCCTGCTGGGCGAGGCGGGCGCCGACGTGGTCGGCGTCGACTGGCGGGTCCCGCTGGACGAGGCGGCCCGCCGGGTCGGCCCCGGCAAGGCGCTCCAGGGCAACCTCGACCCGGCCGTCCTCTTCGCCCCGCGCGAGGCCGTCGAGACCAAGGCCCGCGAGGTGCTGGACGCGGCGGCGGGCCTGGAGGGCCATGTCTTCAACCTCGGCCACGGCGTGCTGCCGAACACCGACCCGGAGGCGCTGACCCGGCTCGTCGAGTACGTCCACACGCAGACCGCGCGCTGACCGGACCGCACCGCGGTCGGCGGGGTCAGGCCGTCCCCCAGCCAACCCTGGGCGGTGCCCCAGCCGCCCGCACCGCCGCCGTCGCCTTGCGGGCCGCCATCAGCGCGCCCATGTCCGGGTCGGGTCCGGTGACCTCGGTGCGCATCCGCAGGGGCCGCGCGCTCAGAACGGGTACCCGGCGGGCGTGGCGCGCACCGTGGTCCAGCGGGTCTCGGTGAACGCGTCGAGGTTGGCCTCGCCGCCGAAGCGGGAGCCGGTGCCGGAGTCGGCCAGCCCGCCGAAGGCCGCGACCGGCTCGTCGTTGACGGTCTGGTCGTTGATGTGGAGCAGGCCGGTCGGGATGCGGTCGGCGAGGTCCAGCGCGCGGGCCGCGTCACGGGTGACGATGCCCAGGGCGAGTCCGTAGGTGGACTCGTTGGCGAGCGCCACCGCCTCGTCGAGGGTGCGGAAGGCGCGGACCGGGGCCACCGGGCCGAAGACCTCCTGGGTGTAGGCGGGGCAGGCGCCCACCGACCCCGGCCCGCTGCCCGCGCCGGGGTCCGCGTCGGCGAGGACCGTCGGGCGGTAGAAGAGTTCGCGATGGGTGCCGCCGGCCGCGATCCGCACACCGGACGCGGCGCTCTCGCGGACCAGCGCGTCGATCTTGTCGAGCTGGCCGCGGTCGATCACCGGGCCGAGGTGGACCTGCTCGCGAAACGGGTCGCCGACGGCCAGCGCGTCCGCCTTCGCCGCCAGCCGCTCGACGTACGCGTCGTAGAGCGAGGCGTGGACGAGGTGCCGCCCGGCCGTCATGCACACCTGGCCCTGGTGGAAGAACGACGCCCAGGCGGCGGTGGACATCGCGGCGTCCAGATCGGCGTCCTCCAGGACCAGGAAGGCGCTGTTGCCGCCCAGTTCCAGATGGGCGCGCTTGAGGTGCCGGGCGGCGAGGGCGCCGACGCCGCGGCCCGCGGCGGTCGAGCCGGTGAACGAGACGACCCGCACCCGCGGGTCCTCGACGAGCGCCCGCCCGGTGTCAGCGCCGCCGGGGAGGACGTGCAGCAGCCCTTCGGGGAGCCCGGCCTCGGCGAACACCGCCGCGAGCACCTGCCCGCCGCAGACCGCGGTGCGCGGATCGGGCTTGAGGACCACGGCGTTGCCGAGGGCCAGGGCGGGCGCCACGGAGCGGGTGGCGAGGATCAGCGGGGCGTTGAACGGCGCGATCACGCCGACGACCCCGGCCGGCACCCGCGTGGTGTACGAGAGGCGGGGCGCGCCGGAGGGCAGCACCTGGCCGAGCGGCCGGTGGGCGAGCGCGGCGGCCTCGTAGCACTCCTCGGCCGCGGTGCCGATCTCGAAGTCGGCCTTGCCCCGGATGCTGCCGGCCTCCCGGACGATCCACTCGCCGATCTCCGCCGCGTGCCGGTGGATCAGGTCGCCGGCGCGGCGCAGCACCGCGGCCCGTTCCGCGTACGGTCTGCGGGCCCAGTCGCGCTGCGCGCCGGCGGCCATGGCCGCGGCCTCCTCGACGTCCGGGCCGGCGGCGAGCGTCAGGGCGCCCAGGACCTCGCCCGTCGCGGGCTCCACCGCCTCGGCCGCGCCGCCGTGCAGGGAGAGCCAGTCCTTGGGATCGAGCAGGGGCATCGCGTCAACCTCCGGGAGACGGGCGACAGTTGATTGCTGAACGAGGGTGCCCCACGGTGGTCGGTGAGCCCTATGGAGCCGCCCGCGCCACCGGGACGGGCCCGCCGGCCCGCGGGCGGCCCCGCGCGGTGGCCCACCCGTCGGACGGGGCCTAGCGCTCCAGCACCAGCGCGAGCCCCTGCCCCACGCCGATGCACAGCGCGGCCAGCCCGGTGCCCGAGCCCGCGGCGGCCAGCTGATGGGCCACCGCGCCCGCGAGCCGGGCACCGGACGCGCCCAGCGGGTGGCCGATGGCGATCGCGCCGCCGCGCGGATTCACCACCGAGGGGTCCAGCTCCGGCCACTCGCCGAGGCAGCCCAACGCCTGGGCCGCGAACGCCTCGTTGAGCTCGAACGTCGCCAGATCACCGAAGCCGCGCCCGGCCCGGGTGAGCGCCCGCCGTACCGCCTCGACGGGGCCGAGCCCGAACAGCTGCGGCTCGACACCGGTCACCGCGCTCGCCCGGATACGGGCCAGTGGCTCCCGCCCGGTGGCCCGCAACCCCTCCTCGCCGACCAGCAGCAGCGCCGCCGCGCCGTCGTTCAGCGGCGAGGAGTTCCCGGCGGTCACCGTGCCGCCGTCGGAACGGAACACCGGCTTCAGCTTGGACAGCGACTCCAGCGAGGAGTTCTCCCGCACCGTCTCGTCCCGGGCCAGTGCCACGTCCGGCAGCGGCACCACCTCCGCGTCGTACGCGCCGGCCTGCCAGGCCCGTACCGCCTTCTGATGGCTGGCCAGCGCGAACACGTCCTGCTGCTCGCGGCTGATGCCGTGCTTCTCGGCGATCAGCTCGGCGCCCTCGCCCAGCGCCACCGTCCACTCCGGCGCCATCCGCGGATTGACCATCCGCCAGCCCAGCGTCGAGGAGAACAGCTCCTGATGGCCCGCGGGGAAGGCCCGTTCCGGTTTGCGCAGCACGTAGGGCGCCCGGCTCATCGACTCCACCCCGCCCGCCACCGCGATCTGCGCGTCGCCGTGCGCGATGGCGCGGGCGGCCTGGATGACCGCCTCCAGGCCGGAACCGCACAGCCGGTTGACGGTCACCCCGGGCACCGTCACCGGCAGTCCCGCCAGCAGGACGGCCATCCGCGCCACATTGCGGTTGTCCTCGCCCGCGCCGTTCGCGTCGCCGAAGTAGACATCGTCGATCCGCGCCGGATCGAGCCGCGGGGTGCGGTCCACCAGGGCGCGCACCACGTGGGCCGCGAGGTCGTCGGGGCGGACCGGGGCCAGCGCGCCGCCGTATTTGCCCACGGGGGTGCGGACCGCATCGACGATGTAGACATCCCGTACGCGTGGGTCGGTCATCAGGTTCTGTCCTCGCTGCACTCGCGGTCCCGGCTCGGCGGCCGGCGGGCGGTACGAAAGATCGCCGCTCGCCGCCCCGAGTCTTTGCCCGGCACCGCCCGCTGTCAACGGCAGGCTCGGCCACCTTCTCCGGAGGTACCGGGCCCGCCGCCCCGGCCCGGTCCGCCGGGCGCATCGCCGCCGGGTGCGCTCCGGTGCCCGGCCGTCCGGCCCGCCGATGCCGGGCGCCCGTCCCCCTGCCCCGTGATCCCCGCACGACGCCGTCCCCTCCTGATTCCGGCCTGCTGTGCCAACTGGCTTGATCTGGGCGCCGGTTCGACGCCGGGTACCCGAAGCGGGTTGCCGTCCGGGCCTCTCGACGAGGTCACGGTCCGGGCCCGGAGGGGACTCTGAGAGAGTGGAGGCATGAGCGCAGCGCACACCAGCAGGGGCCGGGCGCCCGGTCATGTCGTGGTCATCGGCGGGGGCATCGCGGGGCTGACCGCCGCGCACCACCTGCTGGAGGGCGGCGCCCGGGTGACCCTCCTGGAGGCGTCGGGCCGGCTCGGCGGCAAGCTGCTCGCCGGCGAGATCGCGGGCGTACCGGTCGACCTCGGCGCCGAGTCGATGCTGGCCCGGCGGCCGGAGGCGGTCGAACTGGCACGGGCCGTCGGGCTCGGCGAGCGCCTCCAGCCGCCCGGCACCGCCACCGCGTCGCTGTGGACCCGCGGAGCGCTGCGCCCGATGCCCAAGGGCCACGTCATGGGTGTCCCCGGCGACCTGGCGCCGCTCGCCGCCTCCGGTGTGATCTCCCCGGAGGGCATGGCGCGGATCGCCGAGGATTCGACGCTGGCGCGCACCGAGGCCGGGACGGACGTCGCGGTCGGCGAGTACGTTGCGGCACGGCTCGGCCGGGAGGTCGTCGACCGGCTCGTCGAGCCGCTGCTCGGCGGCGTGTACGCGGGCGACGCGTACCGCATCTCGATGCGCGCCGCCGTCCCGCAGCTCTTCGAGGCGGCCCGCACCGAGCGCTCGCTGATCGAGGGCGTACGCGCCATCCAGGCGCGCGCCGCGGCCCTCGTGCCCCCCGGCGGCCCGGTTGCCGGCGGCTCCGTCTTCATGGGCATCGACGGCGGCATCGGGACCCTGCCGGGCGCCGTCGCCGACGCGGTACGCCGTGCCGGCGGCGAGATCCTGCTCGGTACGGAGGTGCGGGAGCTGCGCCACACGGCCGCGGACGGCTGGCGGATCGCGGCCGGCGACCGGCGGATCGCGGCGGACGCGGTGATCATGGCGGCGCCCGCGGGCGCCGCCGCGCGGCTGCTCCGCGCCGGCTGCCCGGCCGCGGCCGACGAGCTGGAAACCGTCGACTACGCCTCGATGGCGCTGGTCACCATGGCCTTCCGCCGCTCCGACCTGGGCACCGTGCCCAGCGGCAGCGGCTTCCTCGTACCGCCCGTCGACGGCCACCGCATCAAGGCGTCGACCTTCGCCAGCCACAAATGGGACTGGATCGCCCGGGCCGACCCGGACCTGTTCGTGCTGCGCACCTCCCTCGGCAGGTACGGCGACGACGCCGACCTCAAGCGGGACGACGCCGAGCTGGTCGAGCTCTCGCTCACCGACCTCGGCGCTGCCGTCGGCCTGGCCGCCCGGCCGGTGGCCACCACGGTCACCCGCTGGGACGGCGGGCTGCCGCAGTACGCCGTCGGGCACGTCGACCGGGTGGACCGGATCCGCGCCGCGGTCGCCGGCGCGCCCGGCCCGCTGCGGGTGTGCGGCGCGCTCTACGAAGGCGTCGGCATCCCGGCCTGCATCGGCTCGGCGCGACGCGCCGCCGACGAGATCCTCGGGACCCTGGCGGCGGTCCCCGCCGAAGGCGAGTGAGAATGGACCACATGACAGACGCTTCCACCGCCCCCGAAAAGATCCCCAACGCCGGTAAGAAGGCCAAGGACCTCAACGAGGTCATCCGCTACACCCTCTGGTCGGTCTTCAAGCTGCGCGACGTCCTCCCCGAGGACCGCGGCGGCTACGCCGACGAGGTCGAGGAGCTGTTCGCCCAGCTCGCCGCCAAGGACGTGGTGGTCCGCGGCACCTACGACGTGTCCGGCCTGCGCGCCGACGCCGACCTCATGATCTGGTGGCACTCGGAGAGTTCGGACGCCCTCCAGGAGGCGTACAACCTCTTCCGCCGGACCCGTCTGGGCCGCGCCCTGGAGCCGGTGTGGTCGAACATGGCGCTGCACCGCCCCGCCGAGTTCAACAAGTCGCACATCCCGGCCTTCCTCGCCGACGAGGAGCCCCGCGCCTACGTGAGCGTCTACCCCTTCGTGCGCTCCTACGAGTGGTACCTGCTCCCCGACGAGGACCGCCGCCGGATGCTCGCCGACCACGGCAAGATGGCCCGCGGCTTCCCGGACGTCCGCGCCAACACCGTGCCGTCGTTCTCGCTCGGCGACTACGAGTGGGTGCTGGCCTTCGAGGCCGACGAGCTGTACCGCATCGTCGACCTGATGCGCCACCTGCGCGGCTCCGAGGCCCGGATGCACGTCCGTGAGGAGATCCCGTTCTACACGGGCCGCCGGAAGCCGGTCGCCGAGCTGGTCGCGGGCCTGGCCTGACCCGCCGGCCGGTCCGACCCGCCGGCACCCAGCGCCACGGGCCGCCCCCTCGGGGACGGCCCGTGCGTCGTGCGTGGTGCGCCGAGGGATCCCGGCCGCTACTTGCCCTGCGCCTGCTGCACCAGCTGACGCGCCCGCTGGAGCTGCTGGCCCGGCACCGGCTCGGCGCGCGGGCCGCAGTACACCCGGTGCCCCGGGACCCTGCCGCGCACCAGATACGCCTCGACGTAGGCGTTCACACAGGCGTTGCCGCCGAGTGCGATGCCGTGGGTGCCCGCCTTCCGCTCGGTGACCAGCGAGGAGCCCGGCAGCCGCCGCTGCAGCTCCAGCGCGCCCGGGTACGGCGTGGCCGCGTCCCGCTCGGCCGCCAGCAGCAGCACCGGGGGCAGCGCGCCGGGCTCGGTCCGGATGTCGAGCGGACGGCGCCGGCCGTGCAGCGTGTCGTCCAGGTCGTCCGCCGCCTGCAGCGAGGCGTCCGCCAGCTCCCCGGCGCCCAGCGTGCCCTGCGCCGCGCGGTCGGCCGTGCCGCGCACCGCGTCGTCGACGCCCGCCTGGGCCGACCGCGCCCGGTCCGGCCAGAACGCGCAGGGCAGGTTCATCCAGACGTTGTCCCAGGTCTCGAACGGCGCGGTCCGGGCGATCCGGGTGTTGTCCCGGTCCCAGACGCTCCAGTTGCGCGGCCAGGCCGCGTCATTGCACTCGACCGCCGTGTAGACCGCGTTGGAGTTCTCCTCGTCCTTGCCGTCGCCCGAGGGCATGGCCTGGGCGATCAGCTGCTTGGCGTCGCCGTGCAGGTACTTCGACAGCGCGTGGGCGCGCATCGGCCAGAAGAGGTCGTTGTAGCCGGTCTTGAGGAACGCGGCCTGCAACTGCGCCGGTCCGATCTTGCCGTTGACCGGCTTGCGGCGCAGCTGCTCGACGGCGGTGTCGTACGCGCGCTGGACGGCCGCCTTGCTCGTGCCCAGGTGGTAGGTGTCGTTGTGCTTGGCGACCCAGCGCAGCCAGTCGCTCCAGCGGCTCTCGAAGGCGACGCTCTGGTCGAGGTTGTTGCGGTACCAGATCTGCTGCGGCTGCGGGTTGACGATGCTGTCGAAGATCATCCGGCGGACATGGCCCGGGAAGAGCGTCGCGTAGACCGCCCCGAAGTACGTCCCGTAGGACGCGCCCATGAACGTCAGCTTCCGCTCGCCGAGCGCGGCCCGCAGCATGTCCAGGTCGCGGGCGTTGTTCAGGGAGTTGTAGTACGGCAGGTCGGCACCGGCCCGCTGCGCGCAGCCGCGCGCATACGCCTTCGCCTCCGCCACCTTCTGGCGCTTGAAGGCGTCGCTGGGGTACTTCGGGCTGTCCGTCGGCGCCTTGGTGAACTCCTTGGGGTCCTGGCAGGACAGCGGCGCCGAACGCCCCACCCCGCGCGGTGCGTAGCCGACGAAGTCATAGGAGCGGGCGGTCTGCCGCCAGGTGGGCAGCCCACCGTAGAGCGGGAACTGCATGCTGGACGCGCCCGGCCCGCCGGGGTTGAAGACCAGCGCGCCCTGCCGCTCGCCGGGCGCGGTGGCCCGGGCCCGGCTGACGGTGAGCCGGATCTTCCTGCCGTTGGGGCGCGCGTAGTCGAGCGGCACGGCGAGGGTGCCGCACTCGACGGCGGCTGGCAGACGCTCCACCGCCGCGCACCGGCCGAAGGAGATCGGGTGGACGGGGGCGGGCGGCGCGGCGGGGTCCCGGACCGCACCACCCGCCGGTGCGGTGGCGAGGGGGGTCAGGACCAGCGACCCGAGGGCGCTGTACAACGCAAGTGCTCTCACGAGCCGTCCCTTCGTATGGTGCGTGGCGCGCGGTGCGGGGCTCCCGGAGGGGCTCGCCGGCCCTAGGCCGCACGGTGTGCATACAAAAGGGATAGTTGGGCCGGATGGTGACGAAGTAAAGCACCGCGCTCCGGTGTCGGACGCTATGCCCCGGAAGAGTGGCGCGCCATGCGCAAGGCCGCGTCGCCGAGCCCGGCGGGCCCGCGGCGGAACCCCCGCAAGGGCGGCGAGCCGGAACCCGGCGCCGGGCCGCCCGCCCCGCACGCCGCCGGCCCCCGCACCGCCTCGACGGTGGCCAGGGTTGCCCGTATGGCGGGTATGCGGCGGCGGGGAGCCGCGTGGCGAATGGACCTATGGGGCGAACGGGCCTGCACGACGAAGGGCGGGGTGGCCCTCAACGTCGGTGCAGCGCACGCCGCACGGCGCGCGCGAGCCGGGCCACCGGTCGCGCGGACGGCGGCCGGGGACCCGCGCGCTCGCGCCACCAGCGCGTCAACTGCCGCCGCGCGGCCGGGTCTTCGGGGCGGCCCTGGGTCAGCAGGTACGCCGCGAAGTCCAGTGCGTCCTGGCGGTAGCCGCCGCGCAGGGGGCGGTACCGGGCGTAGCCGAGGAAGGCGGGACGGTAGGCGTCGCCGAGGATCTCCGGGAGTTCCGGGGCGACCTTGGCGACGACCGCGGCCCGCTTGGCGGTCAGCGCCCGGCTCTGCACCCGCAGCCGGCCGTGGTCGAAGCCCTCCGGCGCGGGCGTCCCCGCCACCAGTGCCGACAGCAGCGCGGCCTGCGCCAGCGCCAGCCGCTCCCGCGCGGCGTCCGTGGAGGAGGCCGGGCGCCGCTCGGCCCCGCCGGCACCGGGCGACGGCTGCGGGCCGGTCGCACCCGAGGACGGCGCCACCGGGTCCGCCGGGACCGCCTCGTCCCCGCCCTGTGCGGCGCCCTTGCTGTCCCCGGTTTCCCGGGCGGCCCTCCCGGTTCTCCCGGTTCTCTCGGCCCCCTCATCCCTCGCGTCCGCCGCGACGGTGCCTTCGCCGGCCCGTCCCGGGGCTTGCTCCTCCCGTACCGCGTCCTCGTCCCCCCGTACCGGCTCAAGCCGCCTGCGCATGACGGACGCCCCCCTTCACCACCGCGCGGATCGCGTCGAGTTCACCGGCCAGCTCGCCGCCCTCGGGGAAGTCGTCGTCGCGCTCCAGCAGTACACCGGGCGGGGCGATCCGGGCGCAGAGCTCGGCGAGCACGTCCAGCACCGGCTGGGTGACCGGGTGGGCGTGGCTGTCGTGCCACACCCCGTCGCGCTCGACACCGCCCGCGACATGCACGTACGCGATGGCCTCGACCGGAAGCCCGTCGAGGGTCGCGGCCGGGTCCTCGCCCCGGTTGACGTGGTTCGTATGGAGGTTGGCGACGTCGATGAGCAGCCGTACGCCGGTCCGCTCGACGAGTTCGGACAGGAACCGGCCCTCGGTCATCTCCTCGCCGGGCCAGTTGACGAGCGCGGCGATGTTCTCCAGCGCCAGCGGCACCGGGAGCGCGTCCTGGGCGATCCGGACGTTCTCGCAGAGCACGTCGAGCGCGTCGCGGGTGCGCGGCACCGGCAGCAGATGCCCGGCCTCCACGACCGGGGACGCGGTCAGCGGGCCGCCGGCACGGACGAACGCGATGTGCTCGGTGACCAGCGGGGAACCCAGGGCCGTGGCGCGTTCGGCGAGCGCGGCCAGCCGCCCGGCGTCCGGACGGTCGGCGCCGCCGAGGCCGAGCGAGACGCCGTGGGGTACGACGGTGGTGCCGCGCTCGCGCAACTCCCGCAAGGCGGACGGCAGATGTCCGGGGCAGACGTTCTCGGCCACCACCTCGACCCAGTCCACGCCGGGCAGCGCGGCGATCTCCGCGGCGATCTCCGGCCGCCAGCCGATGCCCGTACCAAGCCGCTCCATTGCTCCCCCTCTTGCCCCCCTTGTCCTGCTCCGTGCTTGTCTAGCTCCGTGGTCGGAGTACTCATGACCTCGTCAAGGCGGGCTAATCATGCGCCCGTGTGCTTCAGAGCTTGATTTGAGCTTCGGGGCGGGGCGGTTGCCGGGTGGGTCGGTTGACCGCTCGACGGGCGTCGACCGGTCAGCGCACCGGCGACGGCCAGGACCCCTGAAGTGCCGGATGGTCCGCGACGACCGTGCACGAGCCCGGCGCGATCTCCGTATACCCGGCATCCCGCACCACGGGCAGCCCGCTCCGGGTGAGCGCCTCCCACGCCGCGGGCTCCGCGACCCGTACGGCCAGCGGGAATCCCGCCTCCCGCCAGGCGACACGTGCCGCCTCGGGCAGCGTCCACCACGCCACCTGGGCGCCGTGCCCCGCCTGGGCCATTGCCTTGCCCGCCGACATCTCCAGCCCGGGATTGAGCCACAGCACCGGCTCCCCGGCGGCCGGCTCCCCGCACGGCTCCGGATCGTCGAGCTCGGTCCCCGAAACCTGGAGCCGCGCCAGATCCTTCGGCCAGCCGTCCAGCGGCACCGGCGGGAAGACCCGCACCTCGGCATCGCGGCCGGTGACGGTGATGCCCGGCAGCGCCTCGGCACGCCGCCACTCCGCGCCTCGGGCCCGCCGTACGACCTTCCGGATCCGGGAGTCCTCCCAGTCCCGCACGGCCTGGGCCCACTCGCCCTCCCCGGCGGCCCGCTCGTCGGACAGCAGCACCAGCACCGCCCGCGCCGCCGTCTCCAGCGCGTCCGTACGCGCAGGCGGTGCGGCCCGCTCTATTCGCACGACGAGCGGCAGCACGAACTGCGGTGCCTCCTCCGCGCCCGCCTCGTCCCGCACGCTCCGGTCGTCCTCGCCGGGCCGAGCCTCACGGCGAGCGGCCTCGTGGCGACCGGCGTCGGGGTGGGTGGTCTCGATGCGGTGGGTCGCGGGGCGGTCGGCCACGGGGCGATCGGTCGGGGTGTGGCCCGGCTCGGCGTGGTGGGCCTCAGCACGCCCAGACGGGCTGCTGGCGCTGTCGCCGGCCTGCCCGGCGGTCTCGGTACTGGTCACTCGCTCAGTGTGCCAGCGGGCACTGACAACGCGGGGAGTGAGGGGAGGGGGGAGTAGCGAGAGACCTCAGATTCTGAGACATGGTTGAAGCTCGGGTCCGGGCGTGCAAACGGCCACCCTCCGTGATGACGGTGGGTGGCCGTACTTGGTCTGGCGAACTTGGCTCAGGAGCCGTCGGGCGCAGCCTCGAAGCTGTATTCATAGCCGACGGTCAGCCGGTAGGGCAGGCACCATTCACCGAATTCGATGACACCATCGTTGTCCCAGAGCCGATGCGCACCAGCCAGGATGGGTGAACCGGTACGGAGACCAAGGTAGTTCGCTTCCCGTACGTCAGCGTCCCTGCCGTGGATGTCGTCGCGACCCGCGACGACGCGGCGCCCAATGGCCTTCTGGATCTTCGGCAGTAGCCCGGCCGAGGATTTCGCGGCGGTAGAGAGCAGCTCGGGAACGGCTGCGGCGAAGTGGGCGGGGTACCACGTCACGAATAGGCCGGTCCGCTGCTGCCCCTTGCCGGTGTGCCACTGACGGCGCACCACCTGGTCACCCTCAGAAAGATCGAAAATCTCGGAGATGTACTGCGGTGGCCTGATCAGCTCGGCGTGGGTGACGATCATCGTCTCCCCATCGGCCAGGACTGAACCAGTACGCAGGACGCGAGTGATTCGGTCGTAGCCCGAAGGCGCAACCTCCGGGGCGTTGGCAACGAACGTCCCCCTGCGTGATGTGGTGATGTACCCCTCCACCTGCAGTTGATCGAGGGACCGACCGAGGGTGGCGACCGACACCCCTTCTTGTCGGGCCAGCTCCCGCACGGGCGGGAGCTTTTCACCCTCCTTCAGGGCGCCATCCAGGATGCGGCGTCGGATGCGTTCCGCAACCTGCATGTACGGGTGATTGGCGTCCGTCATAGCGCCTCCTGTCGTCGGCATCCTAGGTCACTGATCAATGTACTAGGACACGCGTAATCCGTGCGGGCGAGATCGGCCGATCCCCTGTTGTGCTGTCCTAGGTCACGCTATGTTCTGACCTAGGACACGGATGTCTGAACCCCCGCGACGGGGGCAATCCGTCCGGGGGCATGGCCTTCAACTTCAAAGGAGTTGACAGCATGTCCAACGCTACAGCGAGGTTCTTAATCGCGCTGCTGCGCCTGCTCTTCCCGGCCCGTGGCTGCCAACGGTCGGCCAGCACGCCGCCCATCGCGTCGTGTGAGGACGACTCGACGGTCGCACTCCCCCGAGTCCCCGCTCGCCGACCGGAGTTGACGCTGCTGCGTGGTGAGGACGTCGCGTTCCTCCGTCCGTACGTCCTCACCCCCAAGGAGTGCCAGGAGCGGCGCTTGCAGCGTGGCCGGAGGCGGGCGTTGTGGCTCTGGACGCACGGCATCGATGCCGGGCCGCGTTGGATTCACGGTGTGGAGGTGACCGGCTGATGCCCAGTCTGAGCGGCCCCGTGCACCTGCCGGACCCGTACGGGAACCCTGAACCGGCGCCGGGGTGCGACGTCTGCCGGGAGCTGGTGAAGCAGCGAGCCGAAGCTCGGAAGCGCCAGGAGCACGGTCGCCCCGCTATGTGCACGGTCGAGATCGGGCAGCACCCCCACCCGAAGGCGGGCCGCAAATGAGCGCCTGGTGGCGGTCGTGCGACCGGGGAGAGCGAGCGTGGAACCAGCCTGCAAGGCAAGGGGAGTTGGGCGAGCAGCTTGATCTGCTGCGGACGGCACTCCAGGACCGTACCGCGTGGATGGATGGCCTCACGGAGCAGGATCTCGAAGAGATGCTGCGTGGTCTGCACGTGTGCATCGATGCCGTACAGGCAACAGGCAGTGATGCCCCGGAGCGTCCGGCGGGCACGTCATGAGGGCGCGTAAGAGGTCGCGGGAATGGACGCTCTTGGTCCATCCGGGGTGGCAGCAGAGGCACGTGGGGAAGTGCCAAATCTGCGGGGAGTTCTGCGTCGATACCGCAACGCCGGAGGAAGCTCGGGAGTGGTGTCTTGGGCACGCACGTGCCACTGGTGACGACCTCTTCGAGTTGACGGCGTTCGACTACTGCAGGGCTGTCTTCAGCGGCTGCCCGTCGGTGAACGGCACTCCGCCGACTTGGACCAGGGCGGGACTGACACCCACAACCCAGCCCCGCCCACCCCGCACGGCCGCGACCGCCCCCGGCAAGGCGCCGGTTGACGGTTCCGGCTACCGTCGACGGCGTAAGGAGGCCGGAGCGCCCGCCGGCGAGACCGTCGTGCCGGGAGCGTGCTACCGGCCGGCACGAGCCACCACAGGCCAGCGGGCGTCGCAGCGGTCCACGGCCTCATGGGTCGCCGTGGCCATAAGGACGGGGGAGGGGAAGCGTTGTCGCAGCGGATGAGGATGGACGGGGTCGGGCGGCGTTACGGGATGCGGGGACCATGGGTGTTGCGCGATGTGCAACTCGACGTTCCCGTAGGTGCGTTGCTGCGTATCGAGGGGACCAACGGGAGCGGTAAGTCCACGCTGCTGCGGCTGCTCGCCGGTATCGACCGGCCCACCGCCGGACGGATCACCGGACGCCCGCGTACCGCCTACGTACCCGAACGGTTCCCGGCGGCGCTGCCGTTCACGGCCGCCGGCTACCTCACCCACCTCGGCCGCGTTCACGGCCTGCGCACCCCGCAGGCCGCCCGCCGTGCCGCCGAGTGGCTCGAACGGTTCGGTGCGGCCGGGCACGCGCACACGCCGCTGGCCGAGCTGTCCAAGGGGACGAGCCAGAAGGTCGCGGTCGCCCAGGCGCTGCTCGCCGAGCCCGAACTCCTCGTCCTGGACGAGGCGTGGACCGGCCTGGACCGGGCCGCGCGCGGGCTTCTCGACCGCGCGGTCGCCGAGCGGGTCGCCGGCGGCGGCACCGTCGTCTTCGTCGATCACGATCCGCGCCGGCTGGCGGGCGCCGCGGATTCCGTACACCGCGTCGCGGACGGGCTGTTGCTGCCCCAGGAAGACGGTGCGGAGGAGCGGCGGGCGGCCCCGGTGGGCCCGCGGGTCGTCATCGAGGCGGAGGGGCCGCCGGAAAGCGTCCCGGGGAGCGCCGGGCCCCTGCCCGGGGCGCCGGACATCGTCCCCGGCCCCGGCGGTACGACCCGGCTGACGGTCCCGGCCGCCCACTCCGACGCGCTGCTGCGCGCCCTGCTCACCGCCCAACCCCCCTGGCACATCCGCGCGGTCACCGCCGCCGCGCCATCCCAGGGCACCGCCCACGAACCCCCGCACGACACCTCCCGGGCCGCCCAGCAGGCCACTCTCCAGGACACCCCTTACGAGGCCCCCCTCTCATGACCGCACTGCTCCGCTATCAGGCGGCCCTGCTCGTCCGCTCGCACCGCTGGCTGCCGCCGGTCATCGCCTACGCGGCGTTCCTGGCCATCGGGGTCCAGACCGGCGGCCCGATCCTGGACGCGTACGGCTATGCCGCCGCCGGTCTGCTGCCGGTCGCCGTCTGGCTCACCCGGGTCTGCGTCACCAACGAGCCGCCGGCCGCCCGCAATTGCGCCGCGGCGGCCACCACGCCCAGCCGGGTGCACCTCGCCTGCGTACTGACCGCGATCGGTGCCGCGCTGCTCCTCGCGCTCCTCGGTACGGCGTTTGTCGCCCTGTCGTCCGACCCGCGCTCCAGCGATCACCAGGTCGCCGTTCCGGTCCTGCCCGCGACCGGTGCCGGGCTGCTCACCGCGCTGACCTGCCTGCTGCCGGGCGTCGCGACCGGTGCGCTGTGCAACTGGCCCGTGCTCCGCCGCCCCGGCTGGGGCGTCCCCGTCGGGCTGGTCGCCGCCCTGCTGCTCCTCGTCCTGAGCGGCTCGCCCGCCAACGCCGCGCTGACGGGCATGATCACCGGTTCCGAGCACGGCACGGTCACCGCCCCCTGGATGCCGTTCGCCGCCGCCCTCCTGGGGGCGGCCGGTGCCACCGCCGCTTCCTGCACACTGAGTGCGCGCCGCGGCTGACCCGCCGCCTCGGGGGTCCGGCACAGCCTCCGCCCCGGCCGTCGGACACGGCCCGCGCGCAGAGGCCCGGGCAGGGAAGGAGAGGGCAGGGCCCGGCCGGGCAGGGACCGGTCAGGCCCGTTCGGTGCGCCTCTGCGGTCCGTCATGCTCCCGGGCACGCCGCCGCCGGGTAAGCGTTCCGCGCGGCGGCGTAGGCTCGCCCCATGGCGGGCACCGACGAGCACCAGGATGAGCGGGACAGCGCTTCCAGCACCTCAGCCGGCGTGGAGTCCCCCGGCGTCCCGGGTGCCGCGGTGGGACGGGAGGGGACCGCCGCGCCCTCCGAGGGCGGCTGCTACGCCGATGCGCGCCCGGATGCCGAGCCCGCGGCCGTGCGGGGGAGCGCCGTCGGCCCGCCCGCCGCGGACTCCGGGCAGTCCTTCGCCGACTGCGTGCAGTGCCGTCGGCCGACCGAACACCCGGTCTCCCGCCCCGGCATCGTCCTGTGCCCGGTGTGCGAATGGCAGGAGGCCCAGCGCTCGGCTTGCTCCGGCTAGCGCGGACTGCTTCCGATCCGGCCGTCGTCTCCGACCGGGCAGCGCACCCGATCCGGCCATCGGCGCTCCGCCGGGCCGAGGCGCCCGGTGCCCGGGCGGCCGACGGGGCCGAGCCGAAGCGCGCCCGGCGCCGCGCCCTGTCGCGTCGACTCCGCACGCCCTGCCAACTCCGCACGCGGGAAACGGGAACGGAGCGTCGCCCGTTACGGCACCAACGTCCCGGCGTCCCGGGCCAGTGCCGTCAGGCGGGAGATGGCGCGGAAGTACTTCTTCCGGTAGCCGCCGCGCAGCATCTCGTCGCTGAACAGCTCGTCGAAGGGCTTGCCGGAGGCCAGCACCGGCACCTCCCGGTCGTAGAGCCGGTCGGCGAGGACCACCAGGCGCAGCGCGGTGGACTGGTCCGGCACCGCCTGGACGTCGGTCAGGCAGACCGCCGCGATGCCGTCGCACATCGCGC
Source organism: Streptomyces sp. GS7 (assembly GCF_009834125.1). Classification (NCBI taxonomy): domain Bacteria; kingdom Bacillati; phylum Actinomycetota; class Actinomycetes; order Kitasatosporales; family Streptomycetaceae; genus Streptomyces; species Streptomyces sp. GS7. The sequence continues at coordinate 6,846,326 of NZ_CP047146.1, read as the reverse complement.
CGTAGCGGCTGGGGTGCACCTTGGACAGATGCTCCAGGAGGGCGGGGAAGTCGTCGAGCGAGGCGCCGGGGGTGCGGTGCGCCGCGCGGGTCACGGTCTCGTCGTCGTACGGGGCGGGTGCCTCGGGCAGGCCGCGGTGGCGGTAGTCCTCGCCGTCGATGCGCAGCGGGCGGAACTGGGCCGACAGCCCCTGGATCTCGCGCAGGAAGTCGGCCGCCGCGAACCGGCCCTCGCCGAGCTTGCCCGGCAGGGTGTTGGAGGTGGCGGCGAGGGCGACGCCGGCGTCCACCAGCTTGCCGAGGAGGGTGGAGACCAGCACCGTGTCGCCCGGGTCGTCGAGTTCGAACTCGTCGATGCACAGCAGCCGGTGGCTGCTGAGGGTCCGTATGGTCTGCTGGAAGCCGAGCGCGCCGACCAGGTTCGTCAGCTCCACGAAGGTGCCGAACGCCTTGAGTTCGGGGGCCGCGGGGGTCGCGTGCCACAAGGAGGCGAGCAGGTGGGTCTTGCCGACGCCGTAGCCGCCGTCCAGATAGACGCCGCGCGGGCCCTGGGGGGCGGCGGGCTTCTTGGGGCTCCTGGAGAACCAGCGGCGCCTTCCGCCGCCGATCGCGGTCGCGCCGCACTCGATGCTCGCGGCGAAGGCGCTCAGCGTCCGGACGGCCTCGGCCTGGCTGGCCTGGTTCGGGTCCGGTATGTAGGTGTCGAAGCGGGCGCCCTGGAAGCGCGGCGGCGGCACCATCTCGGCAACCAGGCGGTCGGCCGGTACGTGCGGTGCGCGGGCGGTGAGCGCGGCGGGGGCCGCGGCAGTGTCCCCGTTGGCCGGGGTGCCGGCTATCGGGGAGGGCTGCGGGGAGGACGAGGGCTGGGAAGGTGACACGGCTGTCCAGCCTAGTCGCTGTGCGGGACCGCCCGGACCGGTGAGCGAGGCATGTCACACTGCGGCCATGCGACGCCTGTTCCCCCTCCCCGCCCTGCCCGCACCGGCCTGTGAGGCCGGCGACGCCCTTGCGGAGGCGGTGCCGCAGGCGCCCCCCGAGCCGGGCATTGTCCGCGACTGGACGGTCGACCGCGAGTGGGCGCTGGACGAGCTGGCCGATGCCTATGCGTATCCGGAGGCGGGCGATCCGGTGCGGTCCGGCCGGGCCGGGTGGCTGCGCGCGAACATGGTGTCCTCCCTGGACGGCGCGGCTCATCACGAGGGGCGTTCGCAGCCGCTCTCCGGAGCCGCGGACATGCGGATCTTCGGAGTGCTACGGAGCCTCGCGGACGCGGTGGTGGTGGGTGCGGAAACGGTCCGGCAGGAGGGCTACCGGCCCGCCCGCGCCCGGGACGCCTTCGCCGCACGGCGAGCCGCCGCGGGCCAGGGACCGGCCCCGGCGATCGCGGTGGTGAGCGCGGGCCTCGGGCTGGACTTCTCGCTGCCGCTGTTCACCGAGCCGCTGGTGCCCACCCTGGTGCTGACCGGCGCCGGCGCCCCGGAGGACCGGGTGCGCGCGGCCCGTGCCGCGGGCGCCGAGGTGCTGTTCGCGGGAGAGGGGACGGGCGTCGACCCGGAGCGGGTGACCGGGGTGCTGGCCGAGCGGGGGCACACCCGGCTGCTGACGGAGGGCGGGCCGCGGCTCCTCGGGCAGTTCGCCGCGGCCGGGGCGCTGGACGAGATGTGCCTGTCGCTGGCCCCGGTGGTGGCGGTGGGCGACGCGTCGCGGATCATGGACGGTCCCGCGGTCGCGGTTCCCGGGCGGTTCGCTCTGGCGTCCGTGCTGGAGGAGGCCGGGTTCCTGTTCACCCGTTACCGTCGGTCCTGACAAACAGCGGAATTGTCTGTTCCGCTTAGCTTCGGCTGGGCACACTAAAAGCCGACAGGTCCCGTGTGGCGACGGGGCAGGATGGTTTCTGTGGGCTCCGTGCCATGCGGCGCCCGGGAGAGAAGAAGGGCGTCCGTCGTGTTCACGAGCGTATTGATGATCGAGAAGCCTCTGACGCCCACCGACGTCGAGTTTGTGACCACACTGCACGGCGATGACCAGGTCTCTTTCGTGGTCCTCATGCAGCCGCGCGGCAAACAGGACGTCCTGTTGCGGGCGATCGACGATGTCGCCCTGGGGGAGTTCGAGGACGCCGTTCACGAAGGCGCGGAGCCGGGGGGCGCCAACGCCGAGGTCCCTGCCGAGCGCGCCCTGGCGCACACCCTGGCCCAGCTGCGCGCCGCCGGCGCCGAGGCCCTTGGGCAGGTGGTCCAGGACCACCCGCTGGACCTGTTGAAATCCGTCGTCGACGAGACCGGCGCGGACGAGGTGATCGTGCTGACCGCCCCGCACTTCGTCGAGGAGTTCTTCCACCGCGACTGGGCCTCCCGCGCCCGGCACAAGGTGGGCGTCCCGGTCCTGAAACTGTTCTCGCACGCGGCCGACGACCAGCCGGAGGCGGACGGCGGCGCCTGACCCCCCGGTGGGAGCGCCGCGCCCGCCGCGACCGACTCGTCAACCTCGCGTCAGCCGCTCACTCAAATGGATTGCTTGGAGCGCGCCCATGGCCCGAATCGGTGCGTTCCTGGTCAGAAAGCGCCATCTGAGGAAAGCCGGAACGAGACGAGGGATCGCCATGGCGGAGCAGCGGGAGTCGAACCCGGGCCGGGAGCGCGGACGCGAGCGGGACGGCGACGAGGGCACGGAGCGCGGCGAGGAGGCGGGGCGCACGGCCGCCGCGGAGAACGAGAAGCCGAAGTCCGCGGCGGACCGGGCGTACAAGGGCCGGGCGTCCGGCGAGCCCGGCCTGTTCCCCACCTTCTCGCACCGCGACGACTAGAGCCTGCCCGGTGGGTCAGGCTGCAGGGCCTTTCCGACGCTGACCCACCCGACAGACCCCAGGGCCGTTCCGACCCCGGCCCACCGGACGCGAGCCGGGGCGGCTCGCCCCCCGACGGACGGGTCGCCCGCCCGGCCCGCGTCACCCCGCTTCGCCCCGCACCGTCAAGTCCGGGAGCCGAGGCGGGAGTTCAGTCGCCCGTCCCGTACCTCCGCGATCTCGTCCACCGCGTCCAGATGTGCCCGGTCGTGGGTGACCAGCACCGTCGCGGTGGCCCGCTGGCGGGTGAGGGTGGTCAGCAGGTCGAGGACGGCGGCGCCCCGTTCGTGGTCCAGGGCGCTGGTCGGCTCGTCGACGAGCAGCACCGCGGGCTCGTTCATCAGGGCCCGCGCGATGTTGACCCGCTGCCGCTGGCCGCCGGACAGCTGGTGCGGCCGGCGGTCGGCCTGGTCCGCCAGGCCGACCGCCGCCAGCAGCTCCAGCGCACGGGACCGGGCCTTGCGGGGCGAACGGCCGTCAAGATGGGCCATCACCTGGAGCTGTTCCGCGGCCGTCAGCGAGGGCAGCAGATTCGGCTGCTGGAAGACCGTTCCGATGGTCGTCCGGCGCAGCGCCGTCAGCTCGGCGCGGCCCAGGCCCGCGGTGTCCGTGCCGTCGACCACCACCCGTCCGCTGTCCGGCGTGATCAGCGTCGCGGCGACCGCCAGCAGGCTGGACTTGCCGGACCCGGACGGCCCGATCACCGCCGTCATGCTGCCCGCCGGTACGGCCAGGGAGACCGCGTCCAGCGCGGTCAGCCGGCCGTCGCCGTCGGGGTAGGTGAGGGTGACATCGGTCAGTTCGAGGCTCATCGGGCACTTCCCAGGGCGGTCAGCGGGTCTACGGACGTGATGCGGCGGATGGACAGCGCGGCGCCGACGGCACCCAGCGCGATCATGATCAGGGCCGGGATCAGCACGGTGGACGGGTCGAGGACGAACGGCACGGTGCCGCCGACCGCGGCGCCGACCCCGGCCGCCACGGCGGTGCCGAGGCCCGTACCGAGCGTCAGCAGGACGACGGCCTGTCCGAGCGCGTCCCGCAGCAGCGAACCGGTCGAGGCGCCGAGCGCCTTGAGGACCGCGACGTCGCCGCTGCGCTGGATCGTCCAGACCGTGAAGAACGCGCCGATGACCAGCGCCGAGATGGCGAACAGGAAGCCGCGCATCAGCTGGAGCGAGCCGTTCTCGGCGCTGTACGAGCCGATGGCCTGGAGGGCGTCGTCCGCCGTCACCGTCCGGGTGCCGAGCCGTGTGTCGGCTCCGGCCAGACCGGACGTCCCGGTGGTGGAGAGGGCGAGGACGGTCGCGCCCCCGGAGCCCGCGTCCCCGCCGGGGCTCCCGGCCAGCCGCTGCCAGTCGCCGAGCGAGGTCCACACGACCGGGGTGTGGCTGTACATCGCCGCCCCGGACACCGCCGCGACGCTGACCGTGCGGCCGCCCAGGGCGAGCCGGTCCCCGGCCCGTACACCGAGGGCGTCGGCGGCCTTGCGGGACAGGACGGCGGTACCGTCGCGGACCGCCCCCGGGGACGGCGCCAGGTGCGAGCCGGGCCGTACGCCGAAGACGGACACCGCCGCCGTCCGGCCGCCGTCCGCCGCGGCCTTGGCCGTGGCGATCCCCAGCGGGTCGGCGCTGCGCACGCCGGGCACCCGGGCCCAGTCCCGTACCGTCCGCTCCGGCAGCCGGGAGTCGGCGAACGACAGCGAGCCGCCCTCGGGCGGGGCGGCGAAGACCAGGTGGTCGGCGGGCAGCGCGGTGATCGCCGAGGTGTTCTCCCGGCCCAGGCCCGCCGTCAGGCCGGACAGCAGACCCACCAGCACCGTGATCAGCACGATGACGGTGCCCATGAGGGCGAACCGGCCCTTGGCGAATCTCAGGTCTCTCCAGGCGACGAACACAGGCTTTGCCATCCTCGGGTCCACGGCGCCGGGCCCGCTTGCCCGGCTGTCGTCCCCACCGTCGCCCGCCGGCGGGGTACCGGGCATCGCGCCGAGGAGTGGTTCGCGGCCGTCGAAAGGTGCGGCCCGGCCTCCACCTTTGGATGCCGGTGGTCCACCTTTCGATTGATGCCGGGCGCCGGGCCGGCGCTTAGCCTGAAGAGGCCGTGACTGAAGAAGCCGGGACCGACCACTCCCTCACCCCCGTCCTGCGCGCCCTGCGCCTCTGCCTCCATCTGATGGTGGCCGCGCTGCTCGGGCTCGCCGCCGTACGCGCCGTGGCCGACCGGTCGGCCGCCGCCCCGGCCGTCATCGCCACCGCCGTCGTGCTGCTCGCGCTGTACGTCCTCGGCCCGGCACTGCCCCGGGTGCGCACGTCCTCCCGGGCCGCCGTGCTCTGGCTGGCCGCGGTCGTCCTGGTATGGATGGTGCTGCTGGCGCTCACCCCGGACGGCGTCTGGCTGGCCTTCCCGCTCTACTTCGTCCAGCTGCACCTGCTGCCGCTGCGCTGGGCGCTGCCCGCCGTCGCCTCCAGTACGGCCCTCGCCATCGCCGGCTTCGCCTGGCACACCCACTCGCTCAGCGTCGGCACGGTCATCGGCCCCGTCCTGGGCGCGGCCGTCGCGGTCGCCGTCGTCCTCGGCTACCAGGCCCTCTATCGGGAGAGCGAGCAGCGCCGCCGCCTCATCGAGGAGCTCACCGAGGCCCGCAGCGAACTGGCCGCCGCCGAACGGGCCGCCGGTGTGCTCGCCGAACGGGAGCGGCTGGCCCGCGAGATCCACGACACCCTCGCCCAGGGCCTGTCCAGCATCCAGCTGCTGCTGAGGGCCGCCGAGCGCGCCATCCCGGAGCGGCCCGAAACCGCCCTCGGCCATGTCCGGCAGGCCCGTACGGCCGCCGTCGACAACCTCGCCGAGGCGCGCCGCTTCGTGCGCGCGCTGAGCCCGCCGGACCTGGAGGCCGGGTCGCTGCCCGCCGCTCTGGAGCGGCTGTGCGCCGCCACCGCCCGCACGTCCGGCCTCGCCGTGCACTGCCAGGTCTCCGGCGCTCCCACCGCCCTGCCCACCCCGCACGAGGTCGCCCTGCTGCGCATCGCCCAGTCCGCGCTCGCCAACACCGTCCGGCACGCCGCCGCCCGGCGCGTCGAGCTGACCCTCAGCTACATGGACACCGAGGTCGCACTGGACGTCGTCGACGACGGCGCCGGGTTCGTGCCCTCCGAGGTGCCGCCGCCCGGCTCCGACGCGGCCGCCGGCACCGGCTTCGGGCTGGCCGCGATGCGCGCGCGGGCCCGCGCCCTCCAGGGGACCCTCGCCGTGGAGTCCGCCCCCGGGGAGGGCACCGCCCTCGCCGTCACCCTGCCCTGCCCCGCCGCCACCTCTGCCCAGGAGGCCGCCCTGTGACCACGACCGGCGCCCCCGTCCGGCTGCTGCTCGCCGACGACCACCCCGTCGTACGGGCCGGGCTGCGCGCCGTCCTGGAGACCGAACCGGACTTCACGATCGCCGCGGACGTCCCGACCGCCGAAGCGGCCGTGGACCTCGTCGGCCGGCTGGAGGTCGACGTGGTCCTGATGGACCTCCAGTTCGGCGGTCGGATGCTCGGCGCCCAGGCCACCGCCGAGATCACCGCCCGCCCCGGTGCGCCCCGCGTGCTGGTCCTGACCACGTACGACAGCGACGCCGACATCCTCGCCGCGATCGAGGCGGGCGCCACCGGCTACCTCCTCAAGGACGCCCCGCCCGAGGAGCTGGCCGCCGCGGTCCGCACCGCCGCCGCCGGGAAGTCCGCGCTGGCCCCCACCATCGCGCTGCGCCTGATGGACCGGATGCGCACCCCGGCCACCGCGCTCTCCCGGCGCGAGACCGAGGTGCTGCAGCTGGTCGCCGACGGCCTGTCGAACGCGAAGATCAGCAAGCAGCTCTTCCTCAGCCAGGCGACCGTCAAATCCCACCTCGTCCACATCTACGCCAAGCTGGGTGTCGACTCCCGTACGGCCGCGGTCGCCGCCGCCACCGCCCGCGGCCTGATCCGCCGCTGAGCCGGTCCGGCCCCCGCGGCGGGCCCGGCCGCGGTCCTCGGACCGGCGCTGTCGGTGCCGGGTGCGAGAATCGTCGACAGCACGACGACACCACGCACGACAGCACCACCGCACGCGACGCTCGACGATCAGGGAGATCCACCCATGGCACCCGCCATCCCAGCCTCGATGGACCGGCCGCACTTCATCGGCATCGGCGGAGCCGGCATGTCGGGCATCGCCAAGATCCTCGCGCAGCGCGGCGCCCGGGTGGCGGGCAGCGACGCCAAGGACTCCGCCACGGCCCAGGCCCTGCGCGACCTCGGCGCCACCGTCCACATCGGGCACGCCGCCGAACACCTCGCCCCGGACGCCACCAGCGTCGTCGTCTCCTCCGCGATCCGCGCCGACAACCCTGAGCTGGCCGCCGCCCGGCAGCGCGGCATCCCCGTCGTCCACCGCTCCGACGCCCTCGCCGCCCTCATGGACGGCCTGCGTCCCATCGCCGTCGCCGGCACCCACGGCAAGACCACGACGACGTCCATGCTCGCCGTCTCCCTCGGCGCCCTCGGCCTGAAGCCGTCGTACGCCATCGGCGGCGACCTCGACGCCCCGGGTTCCAACGCCGAGCACGGCAGCGGCCGGATCTTCGTCGCCGAGGCCGACGAGAGCGACCGCAGCTTCCACAAGTACGCCCCCGAGGTCGCCATCGTCCTCAACGTCGAGCTGGACCACCACGCCAACTACGCCTCGATGGACGAGATCTACGAGTCCTTCGAGACGTTCGTGGGCCGCATCCGCCCCGGCGGCACCCTCGTCATCGCCGCCGACCACCCCGGCGCCCGCGAGCTGACCGCCAGGGTCGCCGGCCGCCACGACATCGAGGTCGTCACCTACGGCGAGTCCAAGGACGCGGACGTCCGCATCCTCCAGATCACCCCGCACGGCCTCGCCAGCGACGTCACCGTCACCCTCACCAGCGGCAAGATCCTCACCTTCACCGTCTCCGTCCCCGGCCGGCACTACGCCCACAACGCCGTCGCCGCCCTGGCCGCCGGAGTCGCCCTCGACCTGCCGCCGCACACCCTCGCCGACGCCCTCGGCAAGTACACCGGCGTCAAGCGCCGCCTCCAGCTCAAGGGCGAGGCCGCCGGCGTCCAGGTCATCGACTCCTACGCCCACCACCCCACCGAGATGACCGCCGACCTGGAGGCCATCCGCGGCGCCACCCAGGAGGACGGCGGCCGGATCCTCGTCGTCTTCCAGCCGCACCTCTTCTCCCGCACCCAGGAACTCGGCACGGAGATGGGCCAGGCGCTGGCCCTCGCCGACGCCTCCGTCGTCCTGGACATCTATCCCGCCCGCGAGGACCCGATCCCCGGCGTCACCAGCACCCTGATCATCGACGCCGCACGGGCCGCCGGCGCCGCGGTCACCCCCGAGAGCGACAAGGGCGCGATCCCGGACCTGATCGCCGGAATGGCGAAGCCCGGTGACCTTGTTCTCACCATGGGCGCGGGCGATGTGACCGACCTCGGCCCCGCCATCCTGACCCGCCTGGGCAGCTGAGCTGAGGAGGCACCCCAGATGTCGTACGAGATCGACAAGCCCGACGAGCAGTGGCGCGCCGAGCTGACCCCCGCCGAATACCAGGTCCTGCGCCAGGCCGGCACCGAGCCCGCCTTCGTCGGCGAGTACACCGACACCAAGACCGCCGGTGTCTACTCCTGCCGGGCCTGCGGCGCGGAACTGTTCCGCTCCGACACCAAGTTCGAGAGCCACTGCGGCTGGCCCTCCTTCTACGACCCCAAGGACTCCGACGCCGTCGAACTCCTGGAGGACCGCAGCCACGGCATGGCCCGCACCGAGGTCCGCTGCGCCCGCTGCGGCTCCCACCTCGGCCATGTCTTCGAGGGGGAGGGCTACCCGACCCCGACGGACCAGCGGTACTGCATCAACTCGATCTCGCTGCGGTTGGCCCCGGACGAGGGCTGAGCGGGCCGGCGGCGAACGAAGCTGTGGTCGGCCGGGAGCGGCGGGCGTAAGGCGCGTGTGTCGGAGGCAAGGCCCGGTGGTCCTGGGGGAGTCGGCGTGCCCCGGTCCGTGGTGCCCGCCGGCCGGTGTGATCCGCTGAGGCGGTGCGGCCCGCTCGCCGGGAGGAGCGGGCGCAGTGGGGCGACCACACCGCCCGCGCGATCCACAGGCGCCCGTTTTCGCCTTGCCTCACCCGGCCATGATGATCCAACCGCATTGCCGGCGGGCCGAGTTGACGATGTCTTCTCCTGCTCCGGGGCCGGCGGGGCGGTGTGCGCCGCGCCGGGGGAGCGGGCCGGTCACCCCGTCGCCGCCGGTACCGTCACCGCCGTCAGCACCAGGCCCGACCCGATCAGCCACCGGCCGCTGAACTCGTCCAGCCGCCGGCCGTCGACGACCGGGCCGGGGACGAGGAGGCGGGCGGTGAACGTGGCGTCGGTCGGGTCGAGGGTCAGCCGGGCCTCCTCGAAGCCCAGCCAGCGGCCGGTGAGCGGGTACCACGCCTTGTAGACGCTCTCCTTGGCGCTGAAGACCAGCCGGTCCCAGGAGACCTCCGGCTGGTGGGTGGCGAGCCGGGCGATCTGGTCGCGCTCCTCGGGGAGCGACACCAGGTCGAGGACGCCGGGGTCGTCGATGGGCTCGTTCGGCTCCGCGTCCAGGCCCAGCGCGCGGACGTCCGCCGCGCGGGCCACCGCCGCGGCGCGGTAGCCGGTGCAGTGGGTCATCGCGCCGACCACGCCGGCCGGCCAGCGCGGGGCGCGGCCCGGCCCGGGGAGCACCGGGGCCGGCGCGACACCGAAGGCGGCCAGCGCCCGGCGGGCGCAGTTGCGTACGGTGCCGAACTCCCGCTGGCGATGGGGAACGGCGTTCGCGACCAGGGCCCGCTCCTCCGGGTACATCTCCTCCACCGGGTCGTCGTGGAAGGACTCGGCGGCGGATATCGGGGCGGGCAGCAGCTTCTCGATCACGCAGGGACTCCGGTGGTCGCGACGGGGAGGATCTGGACCGGGCGGCCGGGGGAGCCGGAGCGGCGCCGCCATTCGCGAGGGTAGCCCAGTGACACCTCCTGGTGCGGCACACCGTCCGAGATGATCAGGCGGGGGATGTGCAGGTGCCCGTAGACGACGGACGCGGCGCGGAAGCGGCGGGGCCAGTCGGCGGTGGCCTCGGTGCCGCACCACAGGGCGAACTCCGGATACCACAGGGGCCGGGTGGGTTCGCGGACCAGCGGCCAGTGGTTGACGAGAATGGTCGCGGCATCCTCGGGGAGGGCGGCGAGCCGGGCCTCCGTCTCCGCCAGCCGGGCCCGGCACCACGCCTCGCGCGTCGGATAGGGGTCGGGGTGGAGGAAGTACTCGTCGGTGCAGATCACCCCGGCCTTCTCGGCGAGGGCCAGCGCCTTCTCCTTGGTGTCCGCCCCCGGCATCCGGAAGGTGTAGTCGTAGAGCAGGAACAGCGGCGCGATGACGACCGGGCCGCCGGCGCCCTCCCAGACCGGATAGGGGTCCTCGGGGGTGAGGACGCCCAACTCCCGGCAGATCCCGACCAGATGCTCGTAGCGGGCCACCCCGCGCAGCTGTACGGGGTCCTTGGCGGGGGTCCACAGCTCGTGGTTGCCCGGCACCCACACCACCTTGGCGAACCGTTCGCTCAGCAGGGTGAGCGCCCAGCGGATATCGGCTTCGTACTCCCCGACGTCCCCGGCGACCAGCAGCCAGTCCTCGTCGGACTCCGGCCGTAAACGCTCGACGATGTCGCGGTTCTCCTCGTACCGGACGTGCAGGTCGCTGACGGCGACCAGCCGGCCCTCCCGGGACGCGGGGGCCGGCCTGATGGTGGCGTGCTCGGCGCCGGGGGCGAAGGTGCGGATCTCGTAGGTCACCTCAGAAGTAAAGACGGTGACGCGGGGAGAGTGAAGCGCGGCCCGGCCTCCGGGGGAGGATGCCGCGGGGCCGTCATGGGGCCGTCACCGGCCCGTCACCGTCCCCCGGGGCGGGGGCGCCGCCGCGGCGGATGCGGGTGGCGAGCCAGAGGTCGAAGCGGTCGTCGGGGTCGTCGAGGCGGCGCCCGGTGAGGTCCATGGCCTTGTCCAGGCGGTTGCGCACGGTGTGGCGGTGCACGCCGAGGCGGCGGCTGGTGGCGTCCCAGGCGCCGCCGGTCTCCAGCCAGGCGGCGAGCGTCGCGATCAGCTCCGCGCCGTTGTCCGCCAGGTCCAGCGGGCCCAGCACGGCATCGGCGTAGCCGTGCAGCGTACGGCGGTCGCCCAGGTCCAGCAGGAGCCGGGCGGCCTCGCTCTGCCGGGCCTCCGCGGGCCGGCCGCTGCTCCGGCTGACGGCGAGCAGCCCGGTCGCCTGGCGCAGCGACACCCGCACCGCCTCCGGCGCGGCGGCCGGGCCGATGCCCGCCGGGCAGTGCGGGGCGAACCGGTCGAGCACCGCGTGGATGTCCAGTTCCTCGCCCACCACCGCCTCGATGACCGGGCCCGGTACCGACGCCGGGCCGGCGGCCACCCGGACCAGCCCGCCGGGCATCGCCAGCGCCAGATCGGCGGCCGTCTCCTGTGCGGCGCCCTCGGCCGCCCCGGCCTCTGGCGGCGGGCCGCCGGGCCGCGCCCCCGGCGGCGCGGCCTCCACCACGACCCCCCGCACCCGTTCCGCGGTCAGGCCCGCCGAGGCGAGCAGGTCCCGGGCCCGGTCCGCCGGCAGGTCCTCGTCCGCCAGCAGTTCCGACAGCAGCGCCGACCGGCGCCGCCGCTCCGGCTCGTCGCGCAGATGGCGCCGCTCCAGCTCCAGGGAAAGCAGCGAGATCAGCCCCGGGACGACGGAGCGGGCGGCGTCGTCCGGGCGGCCGGTGAGCAGCAGCAGCCCGCGCAGCCGGCGGGCGCCCAGCGGCTGCACCTCCAGCTGCTGCCCGCCGGCGGTGCTCGACGCGCTGCCGCGCAGCCCGCGGGCGGCGACCCGCTCTATCAGATCGCGGGCCTGCGCCAGCGGTGCCCGCGCCGCCGGCTCACCGGCCGCCAGCTGCCGCCCCAGCGGGTCCAGGACGGTCGCGCCGACACCGGTGGCGGCGGTCCACTCCTCCAGCATCGGCTGCAGCCCGTCGCTGGTCGCCGCCGCGGCCGTCAGCCGCCGCTGGGTGGCGAACGCCCGGTGCAGCACCTCGCGCTGCTCGTCGGCGCGGGCGTCGAAGACCGCCTTGGTGACGGCGATGAACGGCACCTCGTCCGGCACCGTCAGCAGCGGCAGGCCGGCTTCCCTGGCCGCCGTGACCAGTGGCTCCGGAGCCGCCTCGTACGGGAGCCCCTGCCCGAGCCCGAGCGCCAGGCAGGCCGCGCCCCCCTCGGCCACGTCCCGGACGTACGCCCGGCAGGCCGCCGGTTCCATCGGCAGCAGCAGGCCGATGGTCATCAGCAGCTCACCGCCCTGGAGCCACTTCCCCGGGGCCGGCAGATCGGACACGGTCGCGGCCTCGACGGTGCGCGCCAGCAGCTCCGGCGGTACGTCGTAGGCCACCGCCAGATGCAGGCCGGGCCGGTCCAGCAGGTCCGAGATTCGCAGAGGCATGGACATAGTGTCCATCACATAGGGAGGGGATGGACGATCCGGCGCGGCGTGGAGTGCTCGCCGCCGGGTGCGCGGGCGCTACTCCGCGACATCCACATCCACCGCCGCCTCCACCACCGTCACCGACTCCGCCGCCAGCCGCAGCACCCCGTCGCCGTCCGGAAGCCGGGGCTCCGGCCAGCCCGCCAGCGCCCGGAACGCCGGCGTCCGGGCCGCCGCCGTCCGGGCCGCCCCGGCGACCGGTACGGCGGCCGTACCGGTCGCCGCGAGGTTGACCGCCAGCGCGAGCGGGCCGCGGCGCAGCAGCAGCCAGCGGGCCTCCTCGTCGTAGGTGACCCGGGTGCGGGCCGGATCCGGGTCGGTCAGCGCGGGATGGTCGCGGCGCAGCGCGAGCAGGGTGCGGTACCAGGCCAGCAGCGCGGCGTGCGGCGCGGCGGCGGGCTCGGTCCAGTCCAGGACGCAGCGGTCGCGGGTGGCCGGATCCTGCGGGTCCGGCCAGTCGGCGGCGGGGCCGCCCCCCTTGGCTGCCGCGCCGCCCTCCTGGGCGGCGAACTCCCGCCGCCGCCCGGCCCGTACGGCCTCCGCCAGCTCCGGGTCCGTGTGGTCGGTGAAGTACTGCCAGGGCGTACGCGCCCCCCACTCCTCGCCCATGAACAGCATCGGCGTGAACGGTGCGCACGCCACCAGCGCGGCGCCGCAGGCGAGCAGTCCGGGGGAGAGGTGGGCGGTGAGCCGGTCGCCGAGCGCGCGGTTGCCGATCTGGTCGTGGGTCTGGGCGTAGCCGAGCAGCCGGTACGGCGGCGTCGCCCGCAGGTCGAGCGGTGCGCCGTGGGCCCGGCCGCGGAAGCCGGAGTAGCTGCCGTCGTGGAAGAAGCCGCCGGTCAGCGTCTTGGCGAGGGCGGCGAGCGGGGCGCGCGCGAAGTCCGCGTAATAGCCGTGCGATTCGCCGGTCAGCGCGGTGTGCAGGGCGTGGTGGAAGTCGTCGTTCCACTGGGCGTGCAGGCCGTGCCCGCCGTTGGTACGCGGTGCGGTGGTGCGCGGATCGTTGAGGTCGGACTCGGCGACCAGGAACAGCGGACGGCGCAGATGCCCCGCCAGCGCGTCCACGGCGGCGGACAGTTCGGCCAGGAAGTGCCGGGCGCGGCCGTCGTGCAGGGCGTGCACGGCGTCCAGCCGGAGCCCGTCGACGCGGTAGTCGCGCAGCCAGCCCAGCGCGCTGCCGACGAGGTAGCGGCGCACCTCGTCGGAGCCGGGGGCGTCCAGATTGACCGCCGCGCCCCACGGGGTGTGGTGGGTGCCGGTGAAGTACGGCCCGAATTCCGGGAGATGGTTGCCGGACGGGCCGAGGTGGTTGTGGACCACGTCGAGGACGACGCCGAGGCCGTGGCCGTGCGCCGCGTCCACGAAGCGCTTGAGGCCGTCCGGTCCGCCGTACGGCTCGTGCACCGCCCAGGGGGCGATCCCGTCGTAGCCCCACCCGTGGGTGCCGGGGAACGGGCAGACCGGCATCAGGGAGACATGGGTGATGCCCAGGCCGGCGAGGTGGCCGAGGCGGGCCGCGGCGGCGTCGAAGGTGCCCTCGGGGGTGAACGTCCCGATGTGCAGCTCGTAGAGGACCGCGCCGGGCAGCGGGCGGCCGGGCCAGGGATGCCGCCAGGCGAACCGGCCGTGCTCGACGACCGCGCCGGGCCCGCCGGGGCCGTCCGGCAGCCGGGCGGCCCGCGGGTCGGGGCGCGGCGGGCCGCCGTCGATCCGGAAGGCGTAGCGGTCGCCGTGCCGGGCCGGCGCCTCGGCGCGCCACCAGCCGGCGCGGCCGGCCTCGCGCGCCAACGGGACGGCCGGTTCGGCGGACCGGTCACCCGCCCACTGGAGAGCGACCCGCCCGGCGTCCGGCGCCCACACCTCGAACAGCACGGCTGTCCTCCTTCGTTCGCTCCCGGCCGGGAACGCCCCGGCCCCCACGACGAAAGCACGTCGCCGCGCCGCCCGACAGTGCGACGTGGCGCGGCGGGCCGGTATCGGGCCGGTGCGCTGGGCCGTTCCGGCGAGCCGCGCCGCGGCCCCGCCGCGACCGCCGCCGCCCACCGCACCCACATCGCCTGGACACCGGCTCAACGGGACCGGAGAATCACGGTATGACTTCGCTCCAGTTCCCCGCGCGGCCCTCGGACGCCGACCGGGAACGCGCCCTTGAGCTGCTGCGTGACGGCGCGGCGCAGGGACGGCTGTCCCAGGACACCTTTCTCCGGCGGCTGGAACTCGTCCTGTCCGCCCAGCAGCAGTCCGAACTTTCCCTGGCCACCGCCGACTTGGAGAGCCGCGGCAAGATCCAGGGCGTGGTGCTGCGGATGGTCGGCCGGGTGTCGGCGTTCCACATCCGGGTGCGCAGGGCATGGCGTACGGAGCGGCTGCCGAAGCTGATGCTGCCGGAGCCCGGTCCCTTCCCGCTGCTGATCGGACGGGCGCCGGGCGTCGGGCTGCGGCTCAACCACGAGACCGTCTCCCGCAACCACGCCGAACTGCGCAGCGAGGGCAAGGGCTGGATGCTGCGCGACCTCGGCTCCACCAACGGCACCTGCGTCAACGGGCGCCGGGTGGTGGGCGAGATACCGGTCGGGCCGGGCGACCACATCCGCTTCGGGCAGGTGGACTACGTCCTGACGGAGCGTTGAGGGACCGCCCGGACCGTCCGGACCGGCCGCCCGACCAGAGCCCGTCCGGTGGGCCGGGGTCGGAAAGGCCCTAGGCTCCCCGACCCGTTCCCTCGCCCTCCGGTCCCGCCGGCAGGCACCAGGCGCCCTCGCCCCGCACCGGCCGGTCCCCCGACGGGGCGGACGTCCAGACCCCTTCCCCGTGCGTCAGCCCCGGCAGCGCCGCCTCACAGGCCCGCACCCGGCGCGCCGGGACCACCCCGCCGACCAGCCACATCGGCCGCCCCCCTGAGGTCTCGGCGGAGGTCTCACCTATCTCCGCGCCCAGCGCCCCCAGCCGCGCGGCCACCGGGGCGAGCGCGTCGAACGGCAGCTCCGCCTCGAACGCGTGGTACGGCTCGTGGATCCGGGTGCCCGCACGGCCAAGTGCCCGCAGCAGGACGGCGGACGTGACCGTACGGAAGTGCCCCGCGACGCTCACCGGCCCGACGAATCCGGAACGGGTCAGCACCACCCGGCAGTCGGTCACCGCCAGCCCCCGCGGCCCGCGCCGAAGCGTCGCCAGGGCGGTCTCCTCGACGGCCTGGTGGAAGCCGTGCGGCAGCGCGCCCAGTTCGGTCTCGTACGCGAACACCGGGCCGGAGCCGCGGGGGCCCGGCTCGACCCGCAGGCCGACGGTCGCCCACGGCCCGGTGTGGCCGCGCCGGGCGATCTCGTGGCACGCCTCGCCGGTCCCGCACGGCCGCTCGAAGCACACCACCCGGCTCGGCGCGAACTCCGCCTCGACGCCGTACTCCTGAAGCAGCGTCGCCGCGATGATCTCCTTCTGCACCTCGCCGTGCAGCAGCAGCGAGGTCGCGCCGCCGTCCGCGGGCCGCGCCTGGAGCAGCGGGTCCTGGTCGGCGAGGGCCAGCAGCGCGGCTCGCAGCGCGGCGGCGCGCGCCGGGTTCCGGGCCCGGACGAGGGTCTCCAGGGTGGGCGCGGCGAAGAGGCCGAGGTCACCCTGCCCGCCGGACCGGGCGTCGCCCCCACGGCCACCGGCGCCGGAGTCCGGGAGCGGCGTCCCGAGCCGGTCGCCGGTCCGGATGCCGGGCAGTCCGCGCAGTACCGCGATGTTGCCCGCGGTGAGCGGCCCGCCGTCTCCCGGCGGCCGGCCGACGACGTCGAGTCCGGTGATCCGCCCGGCCAGCGCCGTGCTGCCGCCGTCCGCGGTGCGGCGGTGCAGCACGACCCGCTGCCGCGGCCGCAACTCGCCCTCGTACAGCCGGACATGGGCCGTCCGCTCGCCGCCCGGCGGCTGCCGCACGGCGAACACGGTGCCGCGTGGCCCGCCGCCGGACCGCACCGGCGCCGGCGGGATCAGCCCGGCCATGCCCGCGATCAGCGCGTCGACGCCCTGCCCGCCGAGCGCCGACCCGAAGTACACCGGGTGCAGCGAGCCGTCCGCGGTCCGGGCGGCCAGCGCGGCGCGCAGCTGCCCGGCGGACGGCGCCCCGCCGTCGACCAGCCGCGCCAGCACCGCGTCGTCCGCCTCCGCGACCACCTCGGCGATCCGCTCGCGGACCAGCGGGTCGGTCAGCGGGTGCGCGCTCGCGCGCGCCCGGGGAGTGCCGAGCCCGGTCACGGCCGTCATCGGGACGGCGACCGGGGCGAGGCCGCGGCGGATGTCCGCCAGCAGCGCGTCGCCCCGGGCGCCGACCCGGTCGATCTTGTTGACGAAGAGCAGTGTCGGCAGCCGCAGCCGCCGCAGCGTCCTCATCAGCAGCCGCGTTCCGGCCTGTACGCCCTCCACGGCGGACAGCACCAGCACGGCGCCGTCGAGCACCCCGAGGGCGCGTTCGACCTCGGCGATGAAGTCGGCGTGGCCAGGGGTGTCGATGAGGTTGATCTGCACGTCGCCGGCGGTGAAGGAGGCGACGGCGGAGCGGATGGTGATACCGCGCTGCCGCTCCAGGTCACCGGTGTCCGTACGGGTGTCGCCGGCGTCCACGCTGCCGAGCCGCTCGATGGCGCCGCTGTCGAACAGCAGCCGCTCGGTCAGACTGGTCTTACCCGCGTCGACGTGGGCCAGGATCCCGATGTTCAGGGTGTGCGAAGGCGAAAGGGCCATGGAAGGTGGATTCCTCGAGAACTGTCGTCCGGCTGGGGCGATGAGTAGTTCCGAGGAATCGGCGCATTCCGGGCTCCTTGGTCAGGGGATACGGGCGTACGGGCCGATGGTGCCAGCCGTACGCCCGGACGCAACCGAATTAGTCCGTGACGGGCCCGCGGCCCGCGCCCGCCCGTGGCCTCAGTGCTGGTGCAGCCCCCGCCCCGCCAGCGTCAGAAACGCCTCGCCGACCGCCTCCGACAGCGTCGGATGGGCGTGGATGTGCTGGGCGACGTCCGCCGGCTCGGCGTCCCAGGCCACGATCAGCTGGCTCTGCGCGATCATCTCCGAGACCTGCGGCCCCACCAGATGGACGCCCAGCACCGCACCGGTGGCCTCGCCGCCCGCCCCGTCCGCCGCCGCGATCACCTTCACCATGCCGCCCTGACCGTGCACCATGCCCTTCGCGGTGGCGGTCAGCGGCAACGTGTTGACCTTGATCTCCAGCCCTCTGGCGCGCGCGTCGGCCTCGGTCAGCCCCACCGACGCGGTCTGCGGGCTGGAGTACGTCACCCGGGGCACCGCCGCGTAGTCCACCGGCCGCGACGGGATGCCCGCCAGCGTCTCGGCGACCAGCAGCCCCTCGGCGAACGAGGCGTGCGCCAGGCCGGGCGACGGCGGCGGCAGCAGATCGCCCACCACGTGGATGCCCGGCACGGCGGTCTCCAGCCGCGACCAGTCCGCCGGCGGAACGAAGCCCCGCTCGTCCGCCGTCAGTCCGGCCGCCGCCAGATCGAGCCCGTCGGTCACCGGGACCCGGCCGACCGCGACCAGCAACCGCTCGGCCTCCAGGACCAGTTCCGTCCCCTCGGGTGTGCGGACGGTGGCCCGTATCCCGTCCGGCAGCAGCTCCGTACGGGTCAGCGTCGACCCCGTACGGACCGCGATGCCGCGCTTCTTCAGCCCGCGGGCGAGATGCCGGCCGACGTCCGCGTCCTCCAGCGGCAGCAGCCGGCCAGCCGCCTCGACGAGGGTGACCTCGGCGCCCATCGAGCGGTGGAAGGACGCGTACTCGACGCCGATCGCGCCACCGCCCAGGACCAGCACCGACCCCGGCAGCCCCGGGGCGAACAGCGCGTCGTCGCTGGTCACCACCCTCCGCCCGTCGGCCGCCAGGCCCGGCAGCATCCGGGGCCGGGAGCCGGTCGCCAGGACGGTCCCGCGCCGGGCGGTGAACGAGCCGCCTTCGGTCCCGTCGACGGCCACCGAACGCGGCCCGGTCAGCCGCGCCGTACCGCGCACCACCCGCACCCCGGCCTGCGCCAAGTGCCCTGCCACGCCTCGGTGGTTGCGGGCCACGATGTCGTCCCGGGTGGCGGTCAGCGCGTCCCAGTCCACCGCGTCCAGGGTGGCCTTCACCCCCCACCGCGCACCCGCCTCCGCGATACCGTCCACCAGCTCCGCGGCGTGCAGCATCGCCTTGCTGGGGATGCAGCCGCGGTGCAGGCAGGTGCCGCCGACCAGGTCGCGTTCGGCGAGCACCACCCGCAGGCCGAGCGCGGCGGCCCGCAGCGCGGTGCTGTAGCCGCCGGTCCCGCCGCCGATGACGACGACATCCGTGACCTCCGCCGCACCCCGCGCGGCCGACTCCCGGTACGTGCCCAAGTCCGTGTTCATGTCCCTCAGCCTCCGCCCGCCTGGGCGGATGAGTCCAAGGCAATGTTTGTATGGGGGCGATGAGCGGTGTGCATGGGCGCCGTCGGGGGAGTTCAGGGGGAGGGCCGGTGAGCCTGCGGCAGATGGAATACCTGGTGGCGGTCGTCGAGGAGGACTCCTTCACCCGCGCCGCCGAGGCGCTGCACGTCACCCAGTCCGCGCTCTCCCACCAGATCAAGGCGCTGGAACGGGAGGTCGGCGGCCCGCTGCTGGAGCGGATGACCCGCGGCGTGCGGCTGACCGCGATGGGCCGGGCCTACTTCCCGCATGCCGAACTCGCCGTCCGCAGCGCCCGGCAGGCCCGCCGCGCCGCGCTGGCGGCGGGCGGCGCGGAGAGCGGCGAACTCCACATCGCGACGGTGCACGCCCAGGCCGTCGGGGTGCTCCCGGAGGTCTGCGCGCGCTGGGCCCGGCGGCGCCCCGGCGTCCGCCTGGTGCTCCACGAATACGCCACCACCGGCGAGCTGTCCGAGCAGATGGCGCGCGGCGTCGCCGACATGGCGCTCGGACCGCGGCCCGTGGACTGGCCGGGGCCGGTCACCGTCGTCGGCCGGGAGCGGATGGTGCTGGTCGTGCCGCACGACGATCCGCTCGCCGGCCGGGCCTCCGTACGCCTGGCCGATCTGGCGGACCGCTCCTGGGTGCGGTGCGGTCTGGAACCGGTGGTGGACGGGCGGCGCTGGCTGGACCGGGAGTGCGAACGGGCCGGTTTCACCCCGCGCACCGCGGTCCGCACCCAGCACACCTCGACCGCCGTCCGGATGGCCTCGGCCGGCGTCGGGGTGCTGCTCACGGCCTCCCACGAACTCGCCGGCCTGGACTGCGTCCGGATCCCCACGGACCCGCCCTGGCGCCGCGAGATCACCGTCTTCTCGCGGGTGGAACTGACCGGCGCGGCAGCGGAGTTCACCGAACTGCTGAAGGATCGCGGCGACCGGGACGACAGCTGAAGCACCATCAGTCGCGCGCCCCCTGCTCCTCCCGTACGAGCAGCGCCACCGGCCAGCCCGCCAGCAGCTCCTGCACCGCCACCGCGGCCCCGCCCTCCAGCGCGCGGCCGGTCAGCAGCTCGCGCCAGGTGCCGCCGGGCGGCAGCCGCAGCACCGTGTCCCACCAGCCGCCGGTCTCCACCATCCGCAGCGACAGCCGGGTCACCGCCGTCACCACACGCCCGCCGCGCGCGAAGGCCACGCAGTGCTCCGCCGCCGGGCCCTCCGCGGTCAGCGGCTCGTACGGCGCGGCGGCGCCGAACCACTCCGGATGGTCGCGCCGCAGCCGCAGCGCGGCCGTCGTCAGCCGCAGCTTCTCGGCCGACAGGTCGCCCGGTGCGACACCCCCGCCCGGTCCGTCCGGTCCGCCCGGTCCGTCCGGCGGCTCGGGCCAGAACCGCGCCGGCTGCCGGTTGTCCGGGTCGACCAGCGCCGCGTACTCCCGCTCGGTGCCCTGATAGAGGTCGGGGACACCGGGCATGGTCAGGTGCAGCAGCGTCGCCCCCAGGACGTTCGCCCGGACGAACGGGGCGAGTTCGGCATCCAGCGCGGCCAGTGCGGCGGCCGCCGGGCCGCACGGCCCGCCGCGGACGAACTCCGCCACCGCCTCCTCGTACGCCGCGTCCGGCTCCGTCCAGGACGTCCGCAACCCGGCCTCCCGTACGGCCTTGAGGACCGCGGGCGCCACCCGGCCGCAACCGTCGCCGGGCGCCTGGGCCGCCGGGCCCCCGGCGGCCGGCGACCCCAGCCCGAACGCGGTCTGCCAGGCCGTCCACGCCGCCATCGGATCCACCGGAAGCGCGTCCTGTGCGAGCTGGCTCCCGTCGCCCACCTCGCCCAGCACATCGCGCCAGCGGTCCGGGCACTCGGAGAGCACCGCGATCCGCGCCCGCACATCGGCACTGCGCTTGGTGTCGTGCGTGGAGAGCACCGTGCCGCTCGCCGGCCAGTCCCGCTGGATCCGCGCGCAGTACTCGTGGAACGTCCCGGGGCCCAGCGCGGGTTCCCCCGGATCGCCGCCGACCTCGCAGGCCGACAGCAGCACCGGATAGCGGTAGAAGGCGGTGTCCTCAACGGACTTGGCGTGCAGCGCGGACGCGGTCTGGGCGAACCGCACCGCGAAGTCCGCGATGTCCGCGGCGTTTTCGGTCTCCGCGATGCCTTCATCGGCCGCGGCGTTCGCGGTGTCCGGGTCCTCCCCGGCGCCGGCGCGGAAGCGCCCCAGCGCCAGATCGCGGACCAGGTCCACCGCCGCGGCCTCCTCCGGTACCCGGAACGCGGTCCGCGCCCGCTCGGCCGCCGCGTCCAGCATCGCCGCGTCCGCCGCCGCCCGCGCGGCATCCGCGCCCTGCGCCGCGTACGGCCGGTAGACCGGCAGCCGCACCAGCAGTTCGCGGATCGCCCGGCGCAGCGCCCACGGCGCATGGTCGCCCGGCCGCGGTGCCCGGTCGCTGATCCGGACCGCGGTGCGCACCAGCCGCGCCACCTCCGCGGCCAGATCGTGCGTCACCACCTCGTAGGCGGCCCGGCGCACCGTCTCCTCCCAGTCGCCGCCCTCGTCGGCAAGCGGGGTGACGAAGTCCCGGTAGTGCGAGAACAGCCGCCCGGCGCCCTGCGGGCAGACGAACAGCCCGTCGATGTGCCGCAGCGCGTCATAGCCCGTGGTCCCCGCGCACGCCCAGCCGTCCGGCAGCCGCTCGGCACCGGTCAGGATCTTCTCCACCACCGTCCAGCGCCCGCCGGTGCGCTCCCGCAGTCGCGCCAGATAGCCGGCGGGGTCCGCCAGCCCGTCCGGGTGGTCGATCCGCAGCCCCTCGATGACGCCCTCGCGCAGCAGCCGCAGCACCGTGCCGTGCGTCGCCTCGAAGACCTCGGGGTCCTCGACCCGGACCCCGATCAGCTCCGAAATGGTGAAGAAGCGGCGGTAGTTGAGTTCGGTGCGGGCCAGCCGCCACCACGCCAACCGGTACCACTGCGCCTCCAGCAGCCGCCCCATCGGCAGCCGCTCGGTCCCGGGCCGCAGCGGAAAGGCGTGCCCCCGGTAGCGCAGCACCCGCCCTTCGACCGCGAACCGCCCCAGCTCGTCGCCGATCCGCCCTTCCAGTACGGGCAGCAGCAGCCGCTGCCGGTGCCCGCCGTCCCAGTCGATGTCGAACCAGCGCGCGTACGGCGACGCCGGTCCGTCGCGCAGCACCTCCCACAGCGGGCCGTTCAGCGACACCGGCGCGGGCACCGCCATGTGGTTCGGCACGATGTCGGCGACCAGCCCGAGGCCGTGCGCCCGGGCCGTCGCCGCCAGCGCCCGCAGGCCCTCCTCACCGCCCAGTTCGGCCCGGACCACCGTGTGGTCGGTCACGTCGTAGCCGTGCGCGGACCCCGGCACCGCCTCCAGCACCGGCGACAGGTGCAGATGCGACACCCCGAGCCCGGCGAGATACGGGACGGCCCGCTCGGCGGCGGCGAACGGGAAGTCCGGCTGGAGCTGCAGCCGGTAGGTGGCGGTCGGCGACGGACTCGTGGGCTGCGTCATGGGAACACCCGTACCCCGCTGGCGGCTCGTTGTGTCATCGTGTTGCGTCATCTCGGGCCGCCCCGCATGTCATGTGTTCGTCCACACCAGGGGCCGGCGGCGCCGTGGATCTTCGTACGTCCCGCCCGTACGGTTCCCCGCCGGGCCTCGATAGCGTCGTGCGATGACCGCTGGCACAGCCACCTACCGCCGGGTGATCGCGCTGGGCGGGCCGCTGCTGCCCGTCGTCTCCTTCCTGGGGCGGCTCCCGACCGCCATGTGCCAGCTCGGCAGTCTGCTGCTGGTGGCCGAGACCAGCGGTTCGCTGACCGCCGCGGGCCTGGTCGGCGGTGCGCTGGCGGCGGGTCAGACGGTCGCCGGCCCGCTGATCGGCCGGCTCGCCGACCGGCACGGGCAGCGCCCGGTGGTGCTCGCCGCCTGCTGGGTCAACGCGCTCGCGGTCGCCGCCCTGGTGGCCACCTCCCTCGCCGGTCTCGCGACGTTGCCGCTCGCCCTGATCGGCCTGCTGGCCGGGGCGAGCGTGCCGCAGATCGGGCCGCTGGCCCGCACCCGGCTCGTCGCCCTCGCCCACCGGGCGGCGGCCGGCGACCAGGTGGTGGGCGCCGCGCTGTCCCTGGAAGGCACGCTGGACGAGGCGTCCTTCGTGCTCGGCCCGGCGCTGGTGGGGCTGGCCGCGTCGGTCGCCCACCCGGCCGTGGCGCTGGCGCTGGCCGCGGTGCTGCTGGCGGTCTGCGGCTCGGCGTTCGCGCTGCACCCGACGGCGCTCGCGGTGCGGCCGGCGGGCGGCCCGGGGCCCGGGGCCGGCCGGTCCGCGGGGCGCCCCGGGGAGCCGCCGCACAGCCGCCCGGCCCGTACGAGAACGCCCCGCGCCGTACACGCCATGCGGCTCTCCACGGCGCTCCAGGGCGCCATGTTCGGCGCCTGCCAGGCCGGCATCACCGCGCTCACCGAGCGCCTCCACCAGCCCGCCCAGGCGGGGCTGGTCTATGCGGCGATGGGCGTGATGAGCGCGGTCGCCGGGCTCTCACTGGCCCTGGTGCCGGACCGGATCGGGCTGCCGGCCCGCTGGCGGGCAGCCGCCGTGGCGCTGATCGCGCTCTGCGCGCCGCTGCTGTTCGTACGGTCGCTGGGCGCGCTCTATCTGGTCGTCGTGGTGCTCGGCGTCGCCTTCGCCCCGCACCTGATCACCCTCTTCGGCCTCACCGAACGGCTGGTGCCCGCCACCCGGCTGGCCGAATCGATGGCCTTCCTCACCAGCGCCGTGGTCGGCGGCCAGGCCCTCGCCCTGGCCGTCTCCGGCCGGCTCGCCGACGCCCACGGGCCGTCCGCCGCCTTCGCGGTCGCCGTCGGCGCCGCCGTGCTCATCCTCGTCGTCGCCCTCACCACCCGCGCCGGCGCCCGTCCCGCGCCGCCGGTACGCGGCTCCCGGCCCGCGCGGGAGCCGACCGCGGACGCCCCGGCACCCTAGGACCTGCCCGACGGGCCGGCGCCGGACAGGCCCCGGCCCGGCCGCCTTCAGGCGGGCCGTTGCAGCACCAGCAGGCTGCGCCCGACGAGCGTCAGCCGGTCGCCCGCCTTGACCTTGGCGCCGGCGCCGTCCGCCGCCGTCCGCGGCCGGTCGGTGTCCACCACGACCTGCCACTGCCGGCCCAGATGCTCCGGCACCGTGAACTCCTTCTCCTGGTCGTGGGCGTTGAACATCAGCAGGAACGAGTCGTCGGTGACCGGCTCGCCGCGCGGCCCCGGTTCGGAGATCGAGCTGCCGTTGAGGAAGACCGCCAGCGACTTGGCGTGCACCGACTGCCAGTCGCGCGGCCCCATCTCCGCGCCCGCCGCGGTGAACCAGGCGATGTCGGACAGCTCGTCGTGTGTGCCCTCCATCGGGTGCCCCTGGAAGAAGCGCCGCCGCCGGAAGACGGGATGGTCCCGCCGCAGCCACACCATCCGCCGGACGAACTCCAGCAGTTCGCGCTCCTCGTCCTCGTCCCACTCCTCCGTCCCGTCCGCGCCCCCGGCGCCGTCCGCCGCTGCCGCCCCATCGGCCCCATCGGCCCCGTCGGTTCCGGCCGCGTCGTCACCGGCGCCGGACCCGTGCTCGCCGCCGGCCGCCGCCCGCTCCGGCCAGCGCACCCACGACAGCTCGTTGTCCTGGCAGTACGCGTTGTTGTTGCCGCGCTGGCTGCGCCCGAACTCGTCGCCGTGGCTGAGCATCGGCACCCCCTGCGACAGCATCAGCGTGGCCAGGAGGTTCCGCATCTGACGGGCCCGCAGCCGCCGCACCGAGGGGTCGTCGGTCGGCCCCTCCACCCCGCAGTTCCAGGACCGGTTGAAGCGCTCGCCGTCCCGGTTGTCCTCGCCGTTGTCCTCGTTGCGCTTGTCGTTGTACGACACCAGGTCGCGCAGGGTGAAACCGTCGTGGCAGGTGACGAAGTTGACGGAGGCGAGCGGACGCCGCCCGTCCTCCTGGTAGAGGTCCGAGGAACCGGCCAGCCGGGACCCGAACTCCGCAAGGGTGCGCGGCTCGCCGCGCCACAGGTCCCGCACGGTGTCCCGGTACATCCCGTTCCACTCGGTCCACAGCGGCGGGAAGTTCCCCACCTGGTAGCCGCCCTCCCCGACGTCCCATGGCTCGGCGATCAGCTTCACCTGGCTGACGACCGGGTCCTGGTGCACCAGGTCGAAGAACGACGACAGCCGGTCCACCTCGTGGAACTGCCGGGCCAGCGTCGCCGCCAGATCGAACCGGAACCCGTCGACACGCATCTCCTGCACCCAGTAGCGCAGTGAGTCCATCACCAGCTGGAGCACGTGCGGACTGCGCATCAGCAGGGAGTTGCCGGTGCCCGTGGTGTCCATGTAGTACTGCCGGTCCTCCGACAGCCGGTAGTACGAGGCGTTGTCCAGCCCCCGGAACGAGAGCGTCGGCCCCAGATGGCTGCCCTCGGCGGTGTGGTTGTAGACGACGTCGAGGATCACCTCGATGCCGGCCTGGTGCAGCGCCCGTACCGCCGTCTTGAACTCCAGCACCTGCTGCCCGCGGTCCCCCCAGGAGGCGTAGGCGTTGTGCGGGGCGAAGAAGCCGATGGTGTTGTAGCCCCAGTAGTTCGTCAGCCCCGCGTCCACCAGCCGGTGGTCCTGGACGAACTGGTGCACCGGCATCAGCTCCAGGGCCGTGACCCCCAGTTTCGTCAGATGGTCGATGATCGCCGGATGCGCCAGCGCCGCGTACGTGCCGCGCAGCTCGTCGGGCAGCTCCGGATGCCGCATCGTCAGGCCCTTCACATGGGCCTCGTAGAGCACCGTCTCGTGGTAGGCGGTGCGCGGCGGGCGGTCGTCACCCCAGTCGAAGTACGGATTGACGACCACCGACGCCATGGTGTGCGGCGCCGAGTCGAGGTCGTTGCGGACCTCGGGGCGGCCGAAGTGGTAGCCGTAGACCGCCTCGTCCCAGTCGATCACGCCGCTCATCGCCCGCGCGTACGGGTCGAGCAGCAGCTTGGCGGAATTGCAGCGGTGCCCGCGCTCGGGCTCGTAGGGGCCGTGCGCCCGGAAGCCGTAGCGCTGCCCCGGCATCACCCCCGGCAGATACGCGTGCCGAACGAAGGCGTCGGACTCGCGCAGCTCGACGGCGGTCTCCGACCCGTCGTCGTGCAGCAGACACAGTTCAATGCGCGTCGCGGCTTCGGAGAACACCGCGAAGTTGGTGCCCGCACCGTCGTAGGTGGCACCCAGCGGATACATCTGTCCCGGCCAGACCTGCATGCGTAGACTCTTCCACTTTCTCCACGGGGCTGCGGCGACTCCACGACACGCGTCCGCGGACCGAATCGGAATCCTTCCGCAACTTTTCGCAACGTGCCGGATACCGCAGGCTTTTCGCGAGATATCCGCTGAATGGGGGTACATCCGCAGGCGTGTCGGATCGTCCCCCCGGAGGGCCGGCGGGTCGATCCGCCCCCGACGGATGCCCGGCGGACGGTTTTCACGGGGACGCGGGGGAGGAACCGGACAGGCTCCAGGTACACCAAACGCCGCATCTCCGCCATGGACTACAGCAAATGTGCCCACTTCACCAGCGGCAACCTGGCCATTCGCCCTGTCCGAGCCGTTCGCGGGCGATCCGCAGCCCGGTCAACGGGCGTCCGCGGGAACACCCCATCGCGTGTGCGGACCCCGCCCGGAGCCCTGCGCACGGCTATGAATCCGCTCACTCCAGCCGCGCTTTCGGGTCACAACGTGCACTATGGATAAGGGGAGTTGGCAGCCGACTCGATCCATCAGGCTGCACCGCCCCTCACGCCGCAGTAGTCTGCCTTGATCGTTGGCACGGGGGTTCGGAAGGCGGTGGCAGGTGAGCGGCGGGCTGGAGTTGCCCCCTGGTGACGAGAGTCACGAGGGCCAGGAGGGCGGCTCCGTGGACGCACCGCCCGGCGCGGTTTCCCTGGCGAGACCGCTGGAGATCGGTGCGGAGCTGGACTGGGGGGCCGATGCCTGGAGCGAGGTACGCACCCGCGCCCGCCGGGCCGGACGCGCCTACATCTGGCTGAATCTCGTCGAGCAGCGCCTACGGGCCGTCGTGTCGGCCGTACTGCGCCCCATCTACGAGCCGGTGCACGGCGACGAGTGGGTCATCGCCGCGGCCGGGCCCGCGGGCCAGGAATGGGTGCAGCGCGCGGTGGCGGTCCGCGAGGTCAGCCGGCGCAAGGGCTACCTCCTCGACCCCGCCGACGACAACATCGTCAGCTTCCTCACCCTCCCGCAACTCCGCGAACTGATGGTCCAGCACTGGCCCTGCTTCGAGCCCTACGTGGACGACCGGCGCGATGTCGAGCTGGCCCTGGACGAACTGGAGGTCGCCCGCAACATCGTCTCCCGCAACCGCGCGCTGTCGGAGACCGTCCTCGCCCAGGCCGAGCGCGCCTCCGCCCGCCTGCTGGACACCCTCGGCTCCGGCGCCGGCACCCGTATTTCCGGGCGGCTGCCCATCGACGCCGTCGAGGACCTCGTGGGCGACCGCTACGCCGACGTCATCGGCGTCCACCCCGACCGGGTCCGGCTCCAGCGCCAGCTCCCCGCGGAGGACCTCTTCGGCGGCGCCCGCCGCCTCGACGCGGTGGGCATAGGTCTCAACCTGCTCGTCCAGAACTACTCCGGCCGCCGGCTGGTCCGGCTCGCCGAGTCCGGCTGCCGCGTGCGGCTGCTCTTCCTCAACCCGGCCAGCAGCGCGGTCCGCCGACGGGAGCGGGAAATCGGCCTCAAAAAGGGCGAGATGAGCCGCTCCATCGAGATGAACATCCTGCACATGCGGCGGGTGCGCGCCCGGCTGCGCGACCCCGGCGCCTTCGAGATCCAGGTCTTCGACGAGACCCCGCGCTTCACCGCCTACCTCGTCGACGGCGACGGCCCCGACGGGATAGCCGTGGTCCAGCCCTACCTCCGCAAGAGCCGCGGTATGGAGTCCCCGGTGCTCGTGCTGCGCGGCGGCGCCCGCGAGGTGGTCCGCCAGGACGCCCGCGACGGACGGGACGGCGACCACGGCCTCTTCGAGATCTACCGCGAGGAGTTCGAGAGCGTCTGGGCGGACTCGCGGCCGGTCTCCTGAGGGAGCGGCCGTCCGGAAGCCGCCCCCACGGGCGGTGCCCCGCCGCGGGGTGCCCGCACACGGGCGGCCGGCCGCTTGTCAGTGGTGCGTGCGAGAGTGGTCGGGCAACGGGGGAAGCACCACTGAAGGAGGCCCCATGGGTGAGCGTAGCGAGGCGATCGAGGAGAGGCGCGGACCGGGCGGACGCGGGACCGGTCGGCGCGGGGTGCCGGCATGAGCTGGCATCAGGGGCCGCTGGCCGGCTTCGACCTGGAGACCACCGGCACCGACATCGAGCACGACCGCATCGTCACCGCCGCGCTGATCCGGCTGGACGGGGACGGCCGGGCGGCCGGAGCGCAGTCCTGGCTGCTCGACCCGGGTGTGCCGATTCCCGCCGAAGCCTCGGACATACACGGCATATCGACCGCGTACGCCCGCGAGCACGGCAGCCCGCCCGCGACCACCGTCGAGGACATCACCGAAGCCCTCGCCGCAGTCCTGCGCGCGGACGTACCGCTCGTGGTGATGAACGCCCGCTACGACCTCTCGCTCCTCGACCGCGAGTGCCGCCGCCACGGCGTGCCGACCCTGACCGAGCGGCTGGGCCACGGCCCGGCCCCGGTCATCGACCCCCTGGTCCTGGACAAGCACGTGGACCGCTACCGCAAGGGCAAGCGCGCCCTCCAGGCACTCTGCGGGCATTACGGCGTGCCGCTGGACGGCGCCCATGAGGCGGGCGCCGACGCGGCGGCGGCTGCCGGGGTCGCCCGCCGCATCGGTGCGAAGTACCCGGCCGTCGCACTGCCTTCGCCGCGCGCCCTGCACACCCTCCAGGAGGAGGCCGCCGCCGAGCAGGCCGCCTCGTTCCAGGCGTACTTGCGCCGCACCGGCGACCCGGGGGCGATAGTCGAGGCGGCCTGGCCGCTGATCCCGTACCAGCGCTGAGCCGCTGACCCGCCCCGCCCCACCGGTTCGCCCCGGTGAGTCAGCGGCTCAGAACGGATACCACCGCACCGTCGCGTCCTTCTCACGCAGGGAGGCGATCCGGCGCCGGAACTCCTTGAGCGCGGCCGGGTTTCCGGGCGCGTGCTGGGAGACCCAGGCGCAACTGGCCGTCTCCCGGGACCCGCGCAGCACCGCGCAGCCCTCCCAGTCCCGGACGTCCCAGCCGTAGGCGGACACGAAGGCGCCGTAGGCGTCCGCGCCCAGGCCGTAGCGGTCCCGGCTCAGCGCCATCACCACGAGGTCGTGTTCGCGCAAGTCGCAGGAGAAGGTCTCCAGGTCGACCAGGACCGGGCCGTCGGGCCCGACATGGACGTTGCGGGGCAGTGCGTCACCGTGGATCGGTCCGCGCGGCAGATGCGGCTCCAGCGCCGACGCGGCCGCCGCGAACGCGTCCCGCCGCCCGCGCAGATACTCCGCGTCGGACGCGGAGACGGCGTCGCCGGCCAGCCGCAGCCAGCGCTCCACGCCGTCCAGCAACTCCCGCCGGGGGAGCGCGAAGGGCGGCTCCGGCAGCGCGTGGACGCGCTGCAGCAGTGCGGCGAGATCGTCCGGTCCGGCGGGCCGGACGGCCTCCGGAAGCCGCCGCCAGTAGGTCACCGGATGGCCCTCGACGAGCGCGGCCACCGGCTCCGCGGCCCGAACGGCCGGCACGTCCTCGTCCGCCAGCCAGCGGGCCACGCGCAGTTCCCGCTCGGCCCGCTCCAGCAGTTCGGCGCTGCGGCCCACCCGTACGACCGGACCGCGCCCGCCGAGGGCGAAGACGGCGTTCTCGCCCAGCGAGAGCAGCGGGGCGTCCGCCGCCGCATCCGGGTGCCCGGCCGCGGCCAGCACCTCCCGGGCGCGCGCCTCCGTGAAGGCGGCGGGGCTGGGTCGGGTCATCGGCGTGCCTCCTGCGGTGCGTACTCGCGACCAGTGTCGCAGGTGCCGCCGACCGGGCCGGAGCGCCCCGGGGCGTGCTCCGGCCGGCCGACCCCGCGTGGGCCGCGGGCGCGAGCGGCACGGCAGCGGCGGCGAACGCGGCGGGGGAGAGGGGCAGTTGGCGCTTTGTCCCGCCCGGCGCCGTCAGCGAATCCCCATTGCACGATACGTATCGTCTCGCGTAGCGTGCGGAGCATGCCTCACCACCCCTCGCACATCGCCATGTTCAGCATCGCGGCCCACGGCCACGTCCGGCCCAACCTCGGCGTCATCCGCGAACTCGTCGACCGCGGCCACCGCGTCACCTACGCCGTCCCGCCCGCCTTCGCCGACCTCGTCGCCACCACCGGAGCCGAGCCCCGGCCGTGGACCACCACCCTGCCCACCGACGAGAGCCCGCAGGAGTGGGGCGCCGAACTCATCGACCACCTCGAACTGTTCCTCGACGACGGGATCCAGGCCCTCCCACAGCTCATCGCCGCCTACGAGGGCGACACCCCGGACCTCGTCCTGCACGACACCGCGGCCTATCCCGCGCCGCTGCTCGCCCACCACTGGGGAGTGCCGGCCATCCAACTGACCCCGCACATGGTCATCTGGGACGGGTACGAGGAGGAGGCCGGGGCGGCGATACGGTCCCAACTCCTCGGCACCGGGCGCGGCCGGGCGTACTACGCGCGCTTCCAAACCTGGCTGGACGACCACGGCATGACCGCGCTCACCGACCCCGACCGGCTGGCGTCCCGGCCCGCCCGTGCGCTGGTCCTGATTCCCAGGGCCATGCAGCCGAACGCCGACCGGGTCGACGACGCCGTCTTCACCTTCGTCGGCTCCTGCGGCGGAGACCGCTCCGGCGCGAGTGACTGGCGGCCTCCGGCGGACCTCGCCCCCGGCACCAAGGTGCTCGCGGTCTCCCTGGGTTCGGTCTTCACCGACTCCCCGGACTTCTACCGCGCCTGCATCGACGCGTTCGGCGGGCTGACGGACTGGTACGTGGTCATGCAGACCGGGAAGTTCACCGACCCCTCCCTGCTCGGCGAGATCCCGGACAACTTCGCGGTGAGCGACTGGATTCCGCAGCCGGCGGTCCTGCGCCGGGCGGACGCCTTCATCACCCACGCCGGGATGGGCGGCAGCCAGGAAGGACTGGCCAACGGGGTGCCGATGGTGTGCGTACCGCAGGCCGCCGACCAGTTCATGAACGCCGACCGACTCCAGGCGCTGGGCGTCGCCCGGCATCTGCCGAAGGAGGAGGTGACCGCCGGGGCGTTGCGGGAGGCGGTGCTCTCGCTCGTGCGTGACCCTGAGGTGGCCGCGACCGCCGAGCGCATCCGCCGGGAGACGGCGGACGAGGGCGGCAGCCGGCAGGCGGCGGACCTGATCGAGGCCCAACTCCCTTAATAATTCAGCCAGATGGCCGGATCGCGTGGACCGCGTGCCTGCCACAGGGGGACGGTTGACAGAGCAAACAACTCGTCAGCTGTCCCCCTTCATTTCGTCAACGTAAACGGAGTTGAGCCGCTCACCGTCAACTCGGCTGGTGTTTTGGGAAGGTTCTGCGGTCTTTTGTGTTTTTGCAGGGTTGTTGTCTATCTCACACGGCCCGGCGGCCCTTGAATTGACCTCGTCAATCCGACAAGGTTTCGAACCAGTCCGAAGGAGATCTTCCGGTCCCTCCGGGCTGTTGCGCAACGCTTCCCCCCACACCACGAACGAGGAGAACCCTCGCAATGGCTCATAAGCGTTCCAGCAAGAAGCGGCTCGTCACGGCAATATCCGCCGCGGTGGCCGCCACTGGTATCGCCGCTGTCACCGCGGTCACCGCGGGTGCGTCGCCCGCCGCCGAGGGCAAGGTCTACGGCGCCGAGGCCAAGGGCGCCGTCAAGGGCAGCTACATCGTCATGCTGAAGAAGTCCGTACACGCCACCGAGAGCGGCGACCTGGCCGCCAAGTACGGCGGCAAGGTCAAGCGGACCTTCACCTCCGCCATCAACGGCTTCTCGGCCAACGGCCTGTCCGACGAGGACGCCAAGCACCTCGCCGCCGACCCCGCCGTCGACAAGGTCGTGCAGAACCACACGTTCCACATCGACGGCACCCAGGAGAACCCGCCGTCGTGGGGCCTGGACCGCATCGACCAGACGGACACCAAGCTCGACGGCAAGTACACCTACCCGGACAGCGCGGGCGAGGGCGTCACCGCCTACGTCATCGACACCGGTATCCACATCAGCCACAAGGACTTCGGCGGTCGCGCGTCGTACGGCTTCAACGCCATCGACAAGAGCGACAAGGCCGAGGACGACAACGGCCACGGCACCCACGTGTCCGGCACCATCGCCGGCACCAACTACGGTGTCGCCAAGAAGGCCAAGCTGGTCGCCGTCAAGGTCCTGGACGCCCAGGGGTCCGGCAGCACCGAGCAGGTCGTGGCCGGCATCGACTGGGTCACCAAGAACCACAAGGGCCCCTCGGTCGCCAACATGTCGCTCGGCGGCGGCGCGGACGAGGCGCTCGACGCGGCAGTGAAGAGGGCCATCGACTCCGGCGTCACTTTCGCCGTCGCGGCCGGCAACGAGTCCACCGACGCGGGCCAGAGCTCTCCGGCACGCGTCAAGGAAGCCATCACGGTGGCCTCCAGCACCAAGGACGACCAGCAGTCCGACTTCTCCAACTACGGCAGCGTCGTCAAGCTCTACGCTCCGGGTACCGACATCACCTCGGACTGGAACAACAGCGACGACGCCACCAAGACCATCTCGGGTACGTCCATGGCGACCCCGCACGTCACCGGTGCCGCCGCGATCTACCTGGCCGGCCACAAGGACGCCAAGCCGGCGGACGTGGAGAAGGCGCTGACCGACGGCGCCACCCCGGACAAGATCAGCAACCCGGGCCAGGGCACGCCCAACAAGCTGCTGAAGATCGTGGAGTAACCGACACGATCGCTCAGCACCGCACGCCGGCCGTCGCGCTCGCCCCCACGGGGCGCGGCGGCCGGCGTCGTTGTGCCGAGAGCCGGCAATTCACCTTCCCCTGCGCGGAGTTCTCTCGGAGTTATCCACAGGAGGCTCACTCCGGAACCGGTGGCGGGGTGCTGCGACTACCGTCAGTGACATGCACGGAGGACTGCCGTTCATCGGCATCAGCACCATCATCTACGGCGTCATCGGAATCGTCTGCGTCGTGGTCAGCGCGATCCGCAGGACAGGGGGAAGCTCATCATGCACACCGTCACCGTCATCGTTCCCGCCCACAACGAAGAAGAGGGCCTTCCGGACACGCTGGAATCCCTCGCACGGCAAACCGTCCCGCCCGACCGGATCCTGGTCGTGGACGACGGCTCCACGGACCGCACCGGAGAAGTCGCCGCATCGTACGGAGTGACCGTTCTCCGCCCACCGGACCGGCTCGGCAGCAAGGCCAGGGCGCAGAACCACGCCCTGCCGCACTGCACCACCGACCTCGTCCTGGCCGTCGACGCGGACACCGTCCTCGCCCCGGACTACCTCGCCCGCGTCCTCCCGGTCTTCGACGACCCCGACGTCGCGGTCGCGGCGGGCACCGTCCGCACCCGCCACACCCGCACCGTGTGGGAGCGCGGGCGCTCCACGGAGTATCTGTTCGGGTTCCACTGGCAGCGGCCCATCCAGGCCCGCGCCAACAGCCCCATGGTGTGCTCGGGTTGCTGCTCGGTGTTCCGCCGCGACGCGCTGACCGCCTTCGGCGGTTTCCCCGAGCGGACCATCGTCGAGGACATGGACTTCACCTGGTCCCAGCAGATCGCCGGCCGTCGCGCGGTCTACGTCTCCGACGCGGTCGCCCTGGCCGCCGATCCCGAGGACCTCACCTATCTGCGGAAACAGGTCTGGCGCTGGATGGCCGGCTTCTGCCAGAACGTCCGGCTGCACCTCGGGCAGCTGATCCTGCGCAAGCCCCTGCTGGCGCTCTGGGTACTGCTCGCCCTGTTCGAGATCCTCACCGCGCCCCTCTGGTTGGCCACCCCGTTCCTGATCGCCGCGAACGGCGGTGCGTCGGCCCTGCCCGCCTTCGCCTGGTGGGCCGGTGCCGATCTGCTCCTGACCGCACCACCCCTGGTGTACGCCGCCCGCCGCCGCGGACTCCCGCTGGCCGGCGTGCTGCTGAACATCCCCTGCGTCTACGCCACCAAGGCCGTCAACCTCGTCTACGCATGGAAGGCGCTCGTCGTGGAACTGGTCCTGGTGCCCCTGCATCTCGCCCGCGGCCTGACGGTCTACGAGAAGGGGCGGGCCGACACCCCGCGGGGAGGGGCGGAGGCCGTGGCGGTGTGAGGCACCGGGGCTGCGGCCGGCGCTGCGGCGGACACCGAACGGGGGGCCGGCCGCGGCGGGTTGAGCGCTCGGCGCCGCGGCGGCCGGCCCCGCGGGTCGCCCTCAGGCGGCCAGCGGTGCCGCGTTTCCTCGGGCGCCCGCGCGGACGGCTTGGTCGTAGCGTCGCAGGAGCAGCCGGGCCAGTTCGGGGGCGGGGCCGAGGACCGGGGCGAGGATGTCGGCGCGGGCTTCGCGGGCGCCGGCGGCGATGCGGTCCGGGAGGAAGCCGGGTGCGATGACGTACGGGGCGACGGCGACCCGCTGGATGCCTTCGGCTCGTAGGGCTCGTACGGCGTCGGCCGTGCGGGGAAGGGATGCGGAGGCGAACGCAGGTCGCACGGCGCACCATTGGGCGGTGCGCTGCCACTCCCGCGCGGTTTGAGCGATCGCTGCGATCGCCTCCGGGTCTGAGGAGCCCGCCGAGGCCAGGACGATCCCGGTCGTGCGGTGGTCGCCGGGCCGCAGCCCGGCTTCTTCCAGTCGGCGTTCCAGGGCGCCGGTCAGGAGGGGGGAGGGGCCGAGGACATCGGCCTGGTGGACGGTGAGCCGGGGCAGCCGCGCGGCGGCCTCCCGCAGTACCGCGGGGATGTCGGACTTCGCGTGAAAGGCGCGGGTGAGGAGGAGCGGCAGCGCCACCACATTCCGTACGCCCTCGGCCGGACGGCGGGTCATAGTTCCATCCAGCTGCGCCGACCGGTGCGGCCGTCGAGCGACCACCACACCGGAGCCGATGCCCCAAGCTCCTCCAACTCCTCCAGGACCGCGGCACCAACAGGCACGTCCTCGGCGAACCGCGCCGTCGACGGATGCCCACGCACCATCGCTCGCAGATCCGCGACCCGATGGAGAAGCGCCTGCCGGCCGGCTCCGGTCAGGACGAACAGAAGTCGGGGGAAGACGAGGTACGACCGCTGCCAGGCACGCATCCCCGACAGATCCGCCGCACTGCGCCGACCAACGACCGGGATGTGATCGTAGAACCGCGCGTAGGTGATCACCTTCGACGCCAGACGCTCGGACGACTCTGTCGCGCGGTCCACTTCGACGAAGGCACGCAGCATCGCCCGCGTGGGCGCGGTTCGGGTGTAGCGCAGCAGAGCATCAGCGATCAGCGCGCGGTCTCCGACACCGGCACCGTCGCGGATCGGATGCGCCACTTCCGGGGTCCAGTCCAAGGCCGTGACCTCGTCGCCCCGCCGCCGCGCATCTTCGATGAACGCCAGCGCCGTCCTTGTCACGGCCAGCGTGTGGGCACTGCGTGCCCCCATCGTCGTATGCCGACGAAGGCGCCGCCCCGCGAACTCGGGCCAGCTCGCGACGTTCCGGGCGCCCTGATCGGTAAGTGACCAGACGCTGGGACAGTGAGCCCGGGTAACACTGTGGACCAGACCGAGCCCTCGGAGATCACGAAGGCAACGCCGCAGGTACCTCAGTTCAGGCGGAGGCGCCAGCAAGCGGCGCAACTGCTCGGTCTCCGCGGCACGGTGCACGAACAGCGCAGCCAGTGCCTGCTCCCGCACCGGCGCTGCGCGGTGGGATGAAGCCGTGGAGGAGGGGGTGGGCATCAAAGCTCCCGGGCGTGGAAGGGCCCGCGGCGAAGCGGCCGCGAGGAGGGCTGGGAACCCTCGCCTTCAGCTCACCCGAGACTCCTTACCACCGCGCTTACCACTACGCCCCGCCCCCATTACGGAACGATCACACCAGCACTTACCAGCACATGCCGACAGCGTGGGGCGGCCCCCAACTTCCGGGAGGAATGTGGTGGCAAGCTCACGAGGCGCAGAGACTTCCCGGTGCCAGCAGAGACACGTGAGCAACACATCGGGTGTGAGCGGTTATGCACGGTTATGTTGATCGGGTTCATCGTCGAGTTCCTTCCGGGCTCCCGGACCGCCTGGCTCCACAGAGTCAGCGACTGCAACTCTCCATGCATCTTCGCCAGTTCGGCCACGACACGCGGTACCACGCCTGACGTCGCTGTGGTGTCGATCGGCCCCCCGTACGGATCCGCGGGACCGGCCTTGGCGTAGGCGGGGAGGGCCCCGGTTGTGCCCACCGCGGCGGTCCGCGACCATGACCTCTGTACCGAACAGCGGGAACCGCCAGGCCACGCAGCTGCCCAGGTTGTTCCGCGACCAGCCGGCGCCATCCATCCCGTTGCACTTCAGGAACCACGCGACGTCATTGTCTCGTTGACATGAAGCTCGTAGTCGGGCCAGCGCTGGAAATTGGTCGCTTCGCAAGGTGGGCCGACCCGTTCGGGCATCACCTTGGGCATTCACCCGCGCCCTGCGGGTACTCCACCTTTGGCTGTGCCTTCCCGGGGGTGTATCGCCGCCGTGGTGTCCGGCGGTTTCGGTTTGGCTAGCAATGCACTCTCGTGGCCGTGCGCCTGATTCCGTAGTAGGACCCCGTAAAAGACTCCGTGAGGGGCTCCTCATGAGACCCCTTACAGGACTCCTTGAGGGACCCCTCACAGAGAGTGCCATCCGGAGGAAATGCCTGGTCAGGGAGGGTTGGTAAGTGCGTGTGAGGCGCTGACAACCCTCCTTCCTCTCCTGTTCCTTGGTTTTGGGTTGGTGGTTGTGCTTGGTGGTTGTGTGGGGTGGATGCCGGTTCGTGTGTCGGGTTGGAGTGAGTCGCTGGGCGCTATGCCTGGATGTTGACCCGCCTGGGTGCCGGCGGGCTTTCGTTGTGCAGGTTGTGTCGTGTGCGCCCGTGCGGGCGTGTGTCCGGCGAGCGCCTGTGCTTCTGCGCTCGCACCGCCGCTGTGCGTGAGGTCAAGCTCCGCACCTCGTTCAGCCCTGCCGTACATCCCTTCCTCGCAGCGTCGCGTAAGCCATCGCCAGTGCCATGGCCACCCACAGCGTCAGGACGCCGAAGCCGGGCCAGGGGCCGAGGGGGCCGGGCGCGGGATGGACCTCGGTGATTCTGGAGCCGGCAGCGTCCGGGAGGTAGGCGGCGAACCGGGAGGTGGCGGGGAGAGCGCCGAGGAGGGGGGAGATGAGGAAGAAGAAGGGGATGAGGATGCCCAGGGCGAGGACCGACGTGCGCAGGGCCATGGTGATACCCAGGGCGAAGAGGGCGAGCGACGCCATGTAGAGGCCGCCGCCGAGGACGGCGCGGAGGACACCGGGGTCACCGAGGGAGGCGGCAAGGCTGCCGAGGGTCGCCTGGCCGATGAGGAAGGCCGTGAACGAGGTGAGGCAGCCGGTCAGGAGGGCGACGGTGCCGACGATCGCGGCCTTGCAGGTGAGCAGCAGGCCGCGCTGAGGCACTGCTTGGACGGATGCGGTCAGCATGCCGGTGGCGAACTCGCCCGAGGCGGCGAGAACCCCGAAGAGGATTATGGCGAGTTGGCCCAGGACCATGCCGGACAGACTGGTCGCGGTGGGATCGAGTGTCGCGCGGTCGGCGGCCGTCATCTCGTGGGCGGCGTAGCGGGTGAGGAGGCAGAGGAGGGTGCCGGTGACGACGGTGATGACCGTGGTGGAGGCCAGTGTCCAGGCGGTGGAACGGACTGTGCGGAGCTTGGTGAACTCGGAGAGCAGGACGGCGCGGAGGAGGGAGGGGCCGCCGGGCACGGTGGTGAGGGGGCGGGTCATGGCTCATGCTCCCTGGTGAGGGGGGACGGCTGGGACGCCGGTGAGGGCGGTGCGGTATTCGGTGTCGCCCGCCACGACGCCGAGGTACGCCTCCTCCAACGAGGCATGTTCCGGCCGTAGTTCGTGTAGGGCCAGGCCCGCTGAGGCGGCCAGGTCGCCTACGGCTGCGGGTTCGGTGTCGTATGCCTGGAGGCTGTGCTCGTCGTCCCCTGGCGAAAGGACGTGGTTGATGCCGGCGCCGTCCAGCAGCGTGGTGAGGCGGTCCCGGTGCGGGGTGCGGACGTGGACGACCCGGCGGGCGTGGCCGGCCACGAATTCCTTGACCGTGGTGTCGGCGAGGAGGCGGCCGCGGCCGATGACGACGAGGTGGTCGGCGGTCAGCGCCATCTCGCTCATGTGGTGGCTGGAGACCAGTACCGTGCGCCCCTCGGCGGCCAGGCTGCGCATGAGATCGCGCACCCATCGGATGCCCTCGGGGTCAAGGCCGTTGACCGGTTCGTCCAGGAGCAGGACGGCGGGATCCCCGAGGAGGGCCGCTGCGATACCGAGCCGCTGACGCATACCGAGGGAGAAGCCCTTGACCCGCCTTCCCGCGACCTCGTAGAGGCCGACTTGGGCCAGTACCTCGTCGACCCGGCGGGTGGGGATCCGGTTGCTCTGGGCCAGGACGTGCAGATGGCCGCGTGCAGAGCGGCCGCTGTGCATGGCGCGGGCGTCGAGCAGCGCCCCGACCTCGTTCAGCGGGTATCGGATCTCGGTGTACGGCCGCCCGAGGACGGTGGCCCGGCCTGCTGTGGGGCGGTCGAGCCCGAGCACCATCCGCATGGTGGTGGATTTGCCCGCGCCGTTGGGGCCGAGGAAGCCGGTGACCGCGCCCGGCTCGACGCGGAAGGTGAGGGCGTCCACGGCGGTCCGGTCGCCGTAGTGCTTGGTCAGGTCTTGGATGTCGATCACTGGGAGTCCTCGGAGGTCTGGGCGGAGTCCTCGGGGAGTGGGGTCGTGCGCGGGTCCGGGGCCGGGCCGTCCGCAATGAGGTCGGGCACCGAGCCCCCCTCCACAAGCAGTCCTTCCTTCAGGTGCAGTCTGCGGTCGAGGAGGCCGTGGAGTCCGTGGTGTCCGTGGCTGACCGCGAGCACCGTCCGGCCGTCGCGCTTCCACTCGGTCAGTAGGGCGGTGAGTTCGCGCACGGCTGCGTGGTCCAAGCCGTTGAACGGCTCGTCGAGCAGGATCAGCCGCGGGTTGTGCAGTGTGGCCACGGCCAGCCCGACCTTTTTTCGGGTGCCCAGGGAGAGTTCGCGGATGAGGTGTCCGGTCCACTGGTCCGCGCCGAACCGTTCCAGTGTCCCCAGAGCCCCGGTTATCGGTACCCCCCACAGGCGGGCGGTGAAGGCGAGTTGTTCGTGCACGCTGAGGTAGTCGTAGAGCGGGGGTTCGTCCTGGACGTAGCCCCGCAGGGCTTTCGCCTCGGGCGCCTCCGGGGGGTGGCCGCCGATGCGTATCTCGCCGCCGCTGGGTTTGTGGAGCCCGGCGGCGACTCGGAGCAGGGTGCTCTTGCCGGAGCCGTTCTCACCTACGAGGTGGACGAACTCGCCCGCCGTCAACTCGGCGTCGACGCCACGGAGTACGGCGTGTTCGCCATGGCCTGCGGACAGTCCGCGCATCGTGATCAACGGGGTGCCGCCTTTCGGTCGACGGGGGGTGCGGAGGGGTAGCGGGAGGAAGGGGAACGGGCGAGGAGCACCGCGGCTGCCGACAGCAGGGCCAGGCACGTCACCAGGGGAGGGAGCGCGCGGAGCAGTGGTTCACCGCCCGGCAGCAGCGGGATCAGTGCGACGGTGGGGAGCATGACGGCACCGGTCAGGGTCGCCTGGAGGACCCCCGCGGCGGGGGAGCGGGTGATGCGGCCCTGGCCGCTGTGCTCGGCGGGCGGCATCACGGTGGATGTGGCCACGGCGGCCGCCCCGACCGCGCACGCGGCGGCGGGAGCGGTGAGGAGAAGCGGGACGAGGTCGGGCCCGGTCCCACCGGTGAGCAGGGCCCAGCCCACGGCCCCCGGTGCGACGCAGCCCGCGACGACGACCGCGAAGGACACCGCCTTGCAGCTCTTCAACTGCCCGGTGGACAGTGGGGATTGAAGGAGAGCGTTCCACGCTTTCCGCTCCGCCTCGACCCCGGCGACCTGCACCGCCTCGTCGGCCACCAGCAGCACGCCGCCCACCAGTGCCCCCACCGCGGTGGCAGTGGGGATGGCCAGCGGACTGCCGCCCCCGGTGCCCAGCGCATGGCCGGCTCCCGTTCCGAGCAGCGCGATCCCGCCCAGCAGACAGCGCCGCAGCCCGAGGGTGGCGGCTGCGGGACCGCGCAGTGCCGCCCTCAGATCCTTGGCCAGGAACACCATGAGCACGGACCTTTGGTGCAGCCGGTCCCACCGGTGCGTCCCCCTGGCCGCGCGCCCGGTGCGCAGCATCGCGGCAGGGGGAGCCCCGCCGACCCGCAGGACGCGGGTGAGGGCGGCCCGCCGCAGCAGGATGAGCGCGACGGCGGCGGGTGGCAGGGCCGTCGCGGCGGCAACGGCCGCGATGCGGTACGCGCCGCCGCCCACCATGGCGTCCCACCAGCCCGGCCGTACGGCGTTGAGGGCCTGGCCGGCGAGGCGCGGCAGTGCCTGGGCCAACGGGCCCTGTGCCCGCATCCCTTCGGTGAACGGGGCGATCGCGATCCCCACGGCGACCCCGCCGCCCGCTGCCAGCAGCAGGGTTCGCAGTCGGGCGGCGCCGTCCCGGGCAAGCGCCAGCAACCCGGTCAGCGCCAGCCGTAGGGCCAGGCTGACAAG
The DNA here is from genome assembly GCF_009834125.1 of Streptomyces sp. GS7. Lineage (NCBI taxonomy): Bacteria > Bacillati > Actinomycetota > Actinomycetes > Kitasatosporales > Streptomycetaceae > Streptomyces > Streptomyces sp. GS7. Next base: position 6,805,654 of record NZ_CP047146.1, on the reverse strand, counting down.
CAGCAGTCCCGCGACGAGCGTGAGTGCCGCGGGGAGGAGTTGGCTGCCGGCAGGTGACCCGCTCAGCCAGGTGGTGAGGAACGCACAGGCCGTCACGGCGACCCCGCCGGCCGCCAGCAGGGCGGGCCCCACCGCGCGCACGAACAGCAGGTCCCCGGGCGTGATGGGGAGGGACAGCAGCACCTCCCGGTCCGGCGGGTCCACGACGAGCCGGATCTCGTTCGGCCGGACGCCGGCGATCATGGAGGCGACCACGAGTACCGCGGGGAGCCAGGCGTAGCGCGCCAAGCCGCCCAGGTCGGCGGAGGTGACGGGGAGGGTGTGCGCGGCGAGCAGCCCCGCGCCGACTGCCAGGGCGAGGGCTGCGGCTGCCCCCAGGACGAAGCAGACGGCAGTGGCGATCTGCGCCCACTGCGGGGTGGCCCGCCCCTGAAGCAGGTTGAGCTTGCGTCGTCCGTCGGCGAGTACCAGCGCGAACGCCGCGCGGGCGTGGCGGCCGGGCGTCCGGGACCGCCGCGCCCCCGTCATGGGGTGCTGTGGCACCGCGGTACGGTGCGTCATCCTGGCCGTCCGGGCAGCACTGTCGCGGCTACGGAGCACACCAGCGTGACGAAGAACAGCGCCGCCAGCACCTGCAACGGAACGGTCCCCGGGAACAGGAAACCGCTCGCCGCCAGCGCCGGTCCCACCATGCCGCTGACGCCGATGAGCAGGAACTGCCCCACGCGCAGCACCAGCGCGATGGCGGTCAGCACCAGCAGTAGCGCCGGAAAGCCCCACCAGGCCCACTGGAGCATGTCCTGCGCTTCGGCGACGAAAGCCCGGTTGGTGTCGGATAGGCGCGGTGAACCGGCCACCGCGGCTCGTACCTCGTCCCGCTGCAGGGTGTAGAGCGCCGCCCGGCACCAGGCGAGCGCGGTGGTGAGAAGAACTGCGAACGTGGCGAATCGCCGCCACCGCGCGGAACCGGCGGAGGTCCGGGCAGTGTGGGGAACAGTCATGGGTGGGGGGATGCTTTCTCGTGCGGGGCGGGCGCGGATGGTGACGTTGTCGGGCTTACAACACGCCGAAGAGCAGTCCGAGCAGGGCGGCGGGCGCGGTCGCACACGCCGCCCTGCGCAGCGGCCTCAGCTCGGGCGCGGCGCGACCCAGTACGACGGCGGTAGCGGCCACGAGCAACAGCAGGCTCGGCTCGGGGGCGGAGAGCCAGTCGAGCAGCGCACGGTCACTTGCCCCGGCCAGCGACAGCAGTACGAACACACCCAGCCGCAGGGCGAGATAGCCGGCAGTCACCGCACCGACAGCCCACCGCAGACCGCGGAAGTCGACCGTGGCGCCTGCCCAGCGGCAGCAGGCGGCGCCCAGTGCCCCGAGCGCCAGGACCAGCACGAGGTAGGCAACGCCGTTGAAGAGCGAACTCGCCGCCCAGGCCGCCCAGGCGGCCACGTCCAGCTGTCCCGCTGTTCCCCCAGGCAGCTTGGTCACTGCTTCGGAGCGGTAGAGATCCCGGAACTGCCACATCAGAACGGGCAACAGCACGACACAAGCCGTCAGTCCGCCGAGCTGCGCCCACCTGGCGAGCGTGACGCCGCGCGGAATCCCGGGGGCGGCCGGGTCGGCAGGATGCGCGGACGACGCCGGTGATGCGGTCGGCGGGGCAGCCCCGGCCGGAACAGCCGGAGCAGTCATTCCAGAGGAGGACGCGTCCGCGGAGACTTTTGCGGACGTTTCCCACGGGGACGTGTGCATCAGGTACTCACCCAGGTCTCGATCGTCGCGGCGATGAGGAGCAGAAAGAGCGACATCCCCAGGAGTCCGAAGGAGTCGCTGAGCACGTGCTGGAGCTTCGGCCGAGCCTTCTTCCTGCCGACCAGCCAGCTGGTGACTGCGATCAGCGGTACCAGACCAGCGCCAACGGCTATACCGATGGAGGGGAGTTCCAGCCATGCGTGCGGCAGGACGTGCCGGGCCAGGTCGCCCCACCCGGCGAGCGCCGTGGCCTGGCCGAGCCCCACCCCCGTCAGTAGCCCGGACACCAGGCTGAAGGCGATCGTGGCCAGGCCAAACGTGAGGACACCGGCGAAGGCCAGCAGCGCGACACCCGCGTTCGTGCTGAGGATCGACCACCACAGGTGACCTCCGGCGTGTGCGGCGCGCTGCTCGACGCCGAGGTCGAGCCGGTCGCCCACGGCGAAGCCGACCGCGATGGGCCCCAGCCACAGCAGATTGCCGAGGAGGACCGCGGTCCGCTGGCGACGCAGTAGACGTGCGCGCCCGCCCAGGAACCGGAGCCAGAGTGGGGATCCGTCCGAGGTCCGGTGTGCGGCGTGTTGTTCGGGGATTTCAAGGGCTGCCATGGAGCTTCCCGGCGAGTACGACCGGGGCCGCTGCGCGGCGGTTACGCGACGCAGCGGCCCCGGAATCGGCGTTACTTGACGATGGCCTGCTTGCCGACGGCCTTGCGCAGCAGGGTGAGGCCGAGGCCGCCGACGGCGGTGGCGCCACCGAAGATGGACAGCGCGGTGGCGACGTCCATACCAGCCATGATCGCGGTCGCCGCGCCCGTGGCCTGCGCCGACGTGAAGCCGAAGAACGCGGTGAGGACGGCGGGGGCGGCGACGCCCAGGAACAGCAGGGCGCTGCCGGCGACGGCGATGCTCGCGCCTGCGACGGCCGCGCGAGTGAAGGACTTCTTCATGACATACCTCCCAGGACCGGGTGTGCCGGTCCTGCGTTCAGGGGACGTGTTTATGCTGGAAAACCCATGGCCATGGGTGTCGGTCCCGCCTTGCTTTCCTCAAGGCGGGACCGGCGTGGTTCGGGCCGAACCCCCGAAATGCTGCCAAGCCGGGACGCCCCCGTACATCCGCCGACCGTCTGTTCTCAGACCCCGCCGACCGGCGGGGTCCCTCCGGTCGGAGCCGGCAGAGCCGCCCGCACCGAGAAGCCGCCGTCGGCCGTCGGCCTCGCCTCCAGCCACCCTCCGAGGGCTTCGGCCCGTTCCCGCAGCCCTATCAGCCCGAACCCGGACGAAGGCAGCGGCCGGCTCTCCTCGCCGTACGCAGCGGCGCCCGTCCCCGCCGCGCTCCCGGGACCGTTTCGCACCTCGACGAGCAGTGCCTCACTCCCGGCCCTCTCCCGCAACGCCACCGTGACACAGGCCCCCGTCGCGTGCTTAAGCGCATTGGTCACCGCCTCCTGAACGATGCGGTATGCGGCCTGCTCCACCCGCTTCGGCCAACGACGTGCAGGCACCGCGGCCTCGTACCGTACGTGGTCCCCGCTCACCCGCAGCAGCGCGGGCAGCTCCGCCAACCCAGGCCCATCCACCGCCATTTCAACCGTTCCTTCATGGGCGCCCGCCCGACCGGGGTCCTCCCCGCTTCGCAGCACACTCACCATCGCCCGCAGTTCATGGAGGGTGCGGCGGCTCAGCTCCCCGATCGTCGAAGCCGTCTCTCGCGACGCGTCTGTGTGTGCCGTGCTCCGCAGGGCCCCCGCCTGCACAGCGATCAGACTGATGTTGTGGGCGACCACATCGTGCATTTCCCGGGCAAGACGCGCCCGCTCCTCCGTCACCGCCGAACGGGCGAGCAGCTTCCGTTCCCGCTCCCGGCTGTGCATCAACTCATCTAGGCGCCCGGCCAGTTCACGTCGCGTACGGGCCAGCGCCCCGACCGCTGTGGGCCCCAGCGCCAGCAGCGCCGACGAGATCACGGCGCGCAGCCCGTCCTCGTAGGACCACACCTCGGTCTGCATCGGACGCCACGGCACCAGAGCCACCGCGAACAGCAGTCCCGCACAGGCCCCGATCACGGCCCGGCGGCGCACTCCGAAGGCGACATGGCACATCGCGATCATCGGTGCCAGCAGCAGCCCTGTCATGGCGGCAGGCAAGGTCAGCAGCAGCACCGGCACCGGCCAGTAGCGCCACACCACGAGCAGCAGGGCGGTGACGATGTACAGCACCAGCTCCACTGGTCCGATCAGGCTCCACACCGCGGGGATCTCTACGGCGGCCAGCGCCACCGTCCCGGCATCGGCCGCGAGACGTGAACGCTTCATCACACACTGACGGGGGCTGGACTATCCGGTATCACCGCGTGCCGATGGGCGTAGACCGCTGCCTGAATGCGGTTGGCGAGCCCGAGCTTTGTCAGAATCGCGCTGACGTGATCCTTGGCCGTCGAGGAACTGATCAGCAGTCGCTTCCCGATCTCCGCATTGGACAGGCCCTCCGCGAGCAGTGCGAGCACATCCCGCTCGCGCTGTGTCAGCCCGCCTGCGGCCTCCCCGCCGCCTGCACCGCCGTGTCCTGCCTTCTGCGGCGCCCTGGCCACCGAGTTGAGGAAACCGTGCCGAACCGTGTCGGCGGCCGTCGGCGACAACACGGTTCCGCCCGCCGCCAGCAGTCGAACGGCATGGGTCAGTTCCTGCGGCGCGGTGTCCTTCAGAAGGAAGCCCGCCGCTCCGCCCCGTAGAGCGGCCGCGATGTCCTCATCTGCGGAGAACGTCGTCAGCATGGCCACCACAGGGGGATCGGCCTGCCCCCGCAGGCCGGCAAGCACGGACAGCCCGTCGACTCGCGGCATCCGGATGTCGAGCAGAACGACGTCAGGGCGATGCTGTTCGGCAGCGGCCACCGCCTCCCACCCCTCGCAAGTGACCGGCACGTCGATGTCCGGCTCCGCTCGCAAGATGTGCTGCATCCCCGTCCGCAGCAGCGGTTCGTCGTCGACAACCATGACGCGAATCACGAACTATCCCCCTCGGATCGCTTGGTGGGTAAATATACTAAGCATTCCTTTAGTTCGTTCCGGTCGGCGAAGTGGCCCCGTGTGCTCCTGCGTGTGCTTCGTGGACGTCGGCTCCCGAAGAATCCCGGCAGGTGGCAGCACAGGCAGCGGCAGCTGGGTGCTCACCCGATGCCCTCACCCTGAGCCCAGCGCCCGCTATGCAGGAACAGCGTCCGCAGGCCGGAGCCACGACGCTCCCGTCCTGGCGTAAGACTCCCGCTTCAGTCTGGTTGCCGCTCCGGCGGTGCAGCCTTTGCGGCCCTCGGACGGTAGTGGGTGCGCTTTCCATCGATGCGGCGCGATCTGCGCTCCACGTGCGAGCCGTCGAAGGGCCAGGGCGTGCTCGCCGCCGACACGGAGGCCAGCCGCGCGGGCGATGCTTGCCGACGGTTCACCGGCCGAAGGCGGGGGTACTGCTGGCTGAGGTCCGCCTCTTGATTCGTACTCCTGTGCCTGGACGTGGCTGAAACTGGGTGGCGCGTGGAGAGAAAGAAGGCTGACCGGTGGATGGCCGTGGTGCCGTCGATCCCTGGGAGCGCCAGAGCCATGAGTCTCCTCGGGCGTTCGAGGCGATCTCGGTGTATCGCGATCCCGGCCCTGCGCGCAGTGTCACGAAGGTGGCACGGGGGTTGCTTACATCGCGGACACTGTTGGGCCGGTGGTCGCGGCAGTACGCGTGGGTGAGGCGAGCAACGGCGTATGACCGTGAGCAGGACCGGGTGTTCCTTGCTGAGCAGCGGCAGGCGCGACGCGACATCGCCAGGCGGCACGCGAAGCTGGCACAGGCGTACTTTTACGTCTACGCGAGCGAGGCGCCGACCCAGATCGTCGCTCCCCACCAGCCGATCGAGCCGGTCAGAGCGCCCCGGTTGCGTGCCGGCGAGGAACTGGGCGGACTGCTGAGGCTGTCGATGCTCAAGCCGGGCCAGTTCAACGCCATACGTTCGCGGTATCTCAATCCTCGCATCGCCCCAGGCGCGGCGAACCTCGCGGTCGCGGTCAAGGACGGCGTCGGCCGCATTCCGGGTGTCTTCGCGATGCCGCCGAGCAGCTACACGCCCGACGAGGCGTACCTGCTCTCCGACTTCGCCGTCGCGCCGACGGACTACCCGCGGCTGTCGAAGCTGATCGTGCTGGCCGCCACGAGCGCGGAGACGCAGCTGCTGTGCCAGCGGGCGTTCTCCCGCAGGGTCAGGGCTCTGTCCACGACGGCGTTCAGCAACAACCCGGTGAGCATGAAGTACCGCGGGCTGCTGCGGCTGACCAAGCGCGGCCCGTCGAACGAGGACGGCTGGAAGTTTCAGCTCCAGTACCAGGGGGCTGTGGGCGGGCACACGCTCGACGAGGCCCTTCAGACGTGGGCGAAGCGGTGGGGCGCCCGAGCCACGACGACCCAGACGGGAGTCTGACCATGGACGAGCCGACGCCACTTGCCCCGCCGCGGATGGTGCAGGGCGACCCGCGCACGCTGACGCTGCTGGACGTCAACGCGCGCTTCCTGCCGCACGAGCAGTTCCGGCAGCTGGTGGCCAACATCCAGCGGGACGGACACCTGACCTCGACGCCGCTGGTGTGGAACGACGCCGGGAGTGGGCGGCTGATCGTGCTGTCCGGCAACCACCGCACCCTCGCGGCGATCGAGGCCGGCCTGAAGACGATCTGGTGGATGCAGATCGACGAGCCGCTGCCCCGCCAGCGGCAGATCGCGCTCCAGCTCTCGCACAACGCCATAGCCGGCCAGGACGACCCGGCGATCCTCAAGGAGCTGTACGACGAGCTGGAGTCGGTCGAGTGGCGCCAGTACACAGGTCTGGACGACAAGGCCCTGGACCTGCTGGAGAAGGTCGACGTCTCCAGCCTGGGTGAAGCGAACCTCGACTTCGCCTCGGTGCAGCTGATGTTCCTGCCTGACGAGCTGGAGCGCGCCGAGGCCGCGTTCGACGCCGCGCGTTCCACGGTCTCGGCGGACCAGCGGTGGGTGGCCGGGCTGGAGCAGTACGAGCCGGTGCTCGATGCGCTGGAGACCTCGCGGGCTGCGTACAAGATCGGCAACTCGGCAACCGCACTCGGGGTGATCCTCGCGGTATTCGATCGGCACCTCGGCGAGCTGGCCGACGGCTGGTTCGACGCCGCCATGGGTGATGCGACCCGCAAGGGCACGGCCCCGCTGGAGACCGTGTTCGGCGTGCGGGAGGTACCGGTCGAGACCGCGGCCGCCGTGCGGGCGGCCGTCGATCGGCTGGTCAAGGACGGCAGGGTGCCGGAGAACGTACCGTGGCGCGCACTGGACGTCTTGGTTAAGGGCTTCGATTGACCGACCGCTGGGGGAGGAGTCACGGACCTGCGGTCCGCGGCCTGAACGGCCGCCACGGGTCCGATTGCGGCTCGAAGGCTCTTCACGACCCCCTCAACCCGCTCGCATCGGCCATGCACTCCCGAGCGTCAGGGCTGCCAGAAGGCCGCACTAGCTGCGCAGGGTTCCTGCCATGCCCAGCTACGTGCCCTCCTCACTCCGTGGCGTGACCCTTCACGGGGCGGCCTTCGGGCTCACGACAGCCTCGACGATCCTCATGAGCCGCTCACCCGCGTGCTCGATGCTTCCGTTCTGGGCGCTTACCTGGGCTCCTTCAAGGGCGAAGGTGATCTCCGCGGCCGCCTCGTCCGGATAGGGCAGCCCGGCCCGGGCGCACAGGTCAGTGAGCCGGCGCACCTGGCCGGCCTTATGGGCTTCGATCAGCCGCCGCGCCGGGTGGGTGCGGTCGGGCAGTTCCGCGATGGTGTTGATGAACGGACACCCCCGGTGGGAAATCTCGGGAAGTCCGTCGGCGATGAACCGGGCCATCCCCAGGATCTGCGCCCGGGGCTCGTCGGGGTGTGCGGCCTCCAACTGGTCGAACACAGCGGTGTAGTCGGCTGCGACGATGCGCAGCCATTCCTCGACCAGCGCGTCCTTGGTCGCGAAATGGCGGTACAGCGCCATCTTGGTGGTCTCGGCCCGGTCGGCGATCGCCTGGACACCCACCGCCTTGATCCCCTCACGCGAGAAGAGGTGCTCCGCCGCGTCGAGGATCCGCTCCCGGGGCGGCAACTTGGCCACCCTGCTCTGCCTGCTGGCTCTGTCCATGTTCGCCATACGGCCCCTCATCGGTCCCGTGGGGCGGTCCACCGCCCTGGCCGCAATGCTACGGTACCTCTCAGTCCCACACGATACCGATCGGTCTCATGAGGTACCGATCGGTATCGCCAACCGATATCGATGCTCCTGAACGGACGAAAATGAAGCTCTCCGAGTACGTGAGCTACGACGGCGTCGGCCTGGCAGACCTGGTGGCTCGCGGCCAAGTGACTCCCGCCGAGCTCGCCTCGACCGCCCAGCTGGCGTCCGACGTGGTGAATCCACAGATCAACGCCGTCGTCGAGACCTGGCCCGCACAGGACACGCCGGCTCCTGGCAGTACGCCACTGGCGGGGGTGCCCTTCCTGATCAAGGACCTTGCCGTCGCGATGGCCGGCAAGCGGGTGGAGCTGGGCAGCCGTATCGCCGCCGGAAACATCGCCGGGGCCGACTCATCGCTCATGGCACGCTTCCGTCGCGCAGGGCTGGTGACGCTCGGACGCACGGCAACTCCGGAGTTCGCATACAGCACCACCACGGAAGGCGTCCTGTACGGCGCCACCCGTAACCCCTGGGACCCGACCCGTAGCCCTGGCGGCTCCAGCGGCGGCTCGGGAGCCGCCGTCGCCGCGGGCATCGTCCCGATCGCGCATGCCACCGACGCAGCGGGCTCCATCCGTGTTCCCGCGGCCAGCAACGGTCTGTTCGGGCTGAAGCCAACCCGCGGTCGGATCTCCATGGGCCCCGACGCGGACGAGGTCTTCAACGGGCTCGCCGTCCACGGCGCGCTCAGCCGCTCGGTACGCGACAGCGCCGCGCTGCTGGACCTCGTCCAGGGCCCCGAGGTCGGCGACCCCTATTTCGCCCCGCGGCCGGAGCGGCCCTACGCACAGGAGATCACTCGCTCCCCGGGGAGCCTGCGGATCGGCCTCCTTACGCGGCCCTGGGGCGGTCGGGCCGTCGATGGCACCGTCGTCGACGCCACACTCCGCTCCGCACGACTCGTCGAGTCTCTGGGGCACCGGGTGGAAGAAGTCCAGGTCGACCTCGGAGTCAGCTGGGAGGAATTCATCCTGGCCAATGCCCGCCTCTGGAGCACCAATCTGGTGACGTGGATCGACGGCTTCGCCGCGGCTTTCGAACGACCCGTCGACTCCACCACTGTCGAACCCGAGATGCTGGCCAGTTACGCCTACGGACAACAGGTCAGCGGGGCCGAGTTCGTCCACGCGCTCGCGATGCGCAACAGCGTCGCGCGCGCGATCGGCCAGTACTTCACCGACTACGACGTGCTGCTCACCCCGACCCTGCCCGAACTGCCCGTCCCCTTGGGCACGTACGCCGGGAGTGCCGAGGGCGCCGACGGTCTCGGCTGGCTCAAGCAACTCCTCCACCGCTCGCCCTTCACCGCCGCGTTCAATGTCGCGGGCACCCCCGCGATGTCCGTCCCCCTGGAGACCGACCTCGCCACCGGACTCCCGATCGGCATCCAGTTCGCCGCGGGATTCGGACGCGAGGACGTCCTCTTCCGTCTCGCCGGACAGCTGGAACAAGCCGCTCCCTGGGCGCAGCGAACCCCCACCGTGTGGGCGAGCAGCCACCACAACCCCTGCTAGGTGCTGTGTGGGGTTGTGATCGTCCTTCGGTTTCGTGCCCGTGTGGGAGCTACCTCGCTGGCCTCCACCTCCGCGCCTCGATGATCTGGATCAACGACCTCCTGCAGACACCCGGTTGATCACAACCCCACACAGTCCCTAGTGGTCGAGTTCGGCACTCCTTCGGGGGTTGACGTGAAGTGAGGTCGTGTGCAGGGGAGGGCGTGGGCGCGCGCAGTCGCGCTCGGGTGCGCTGACAGGGTGTGGGGTCTCGCCTCGTCCGCGCAGGAGTGCCCCGGGCGCTGGGCGATGCGTTGCCTTTTGAGCTCTGCCCGTTGCCGAGTTGGGCTCCTTGGCGTTTCTCTGCCGTAGTCCTCATATTCAAGGAAGTCCTGACATGCCCTCTCCTGCCCATATCGCCATGATTGGCACGCCTATGGTCAGCCAGGTGCTGCCCAGCCTGGAGATCATCCGTGAGTTGGTGGCCCGCGGCCATCGCGTGACGTACGCCAACGGTGAGCACGCCGTCGAGCTGATCGCCCACACCGGCGCCGAGCTGGTCCGCTTGCCCTCAACGCTGACGGTCGCCCACCAGGACTGGCCGCAGGACCTCATCGCCTCCGCCTCCCTCTTCCTCGACGAGGCGATGGCCGTTCTCCCACAGTTGCACGCCGCGTACGACGATTCCCCAGCCGACCTCTATCTCTACGACATCGGCGCGTACGCGGGCCGCGCGCTGGCCGAGGCGCAGGGCCGCGGCCTCGTCCAGCTGTCACCGACGCTTGTGGCCTGGGAGGGTGCCCGGGAGGAGATCGGCGCGGCGTTTGCCGGGCTGCCCGGAGGTTCCGCCCACCGAGCGCGGTTCGCCGCCTGGCTGGCCCGATGCGGCGCGGTGACCACGAACGTCGAGGAGTTCGCCGGCCACCCGCGGCGAGTGCTGGCCATGATCCCGCGCGCCATGCAGCCACATGCAGACCGGGTCGACACCAAGGCGGTGACGTTCGTCGGCCCGTGCTTCGGTGCCGGTGAGGAGCAGGACGGCTGGACGCGGCCGGCCGGTGCGCAGAAGGTACTGCTGGTGTCGCTGGTCGGCTCGGCGCACCTCGGGCCGCGGGAGATCTACCAGCAGTGTGTCGCGGCCTTCGCGGATCTTCCGGGCTGGCATGTGGTGCTCCACATCGGCAGTGACAGCGGTCCGACCGAGCTGCCGCAACGGATTCCTCCCAACTTCGAAGTACGGCCGGGTACAGCGCCGTTGACGATTCTTGAGCGCGCGGACGCATGCGTGACGCACACCGGCATGGGCAGCAGCAGTGCGTGCCTGTATGCCGGTGTGCCGATGATCGCAGTACCGCACGGCGCCGAGCAGTGCCTCTACGCCGACCGGCTGGTCGAGCTGGGCGTTGCCCGCCGGATCAACACCGCGGACCTCACGGCGGCGGCGCTGCGTACGGCCCTGATGGAACTCATCGGCGATCCACACAGTGCCGCGCGCTCGGCCTGGCTGTGGGCCGAGGTGCGCGCCGAGGGCGGCACCCGCCGGGCCGCGGATCTGATCGAGGAGCAACTGGCAAAGGAACGAGTGGGCTGACAACGCGACGCAGGCACCGCGCGGACGAAGCTGCTCACCGACCCGCTGAAGACGGGAACAACCCCCGAAGGATTTCCGAACTCGACCACTTAGGTGGCGGTGAGCGCGTCCAGGAGGTGGGCTCCGTTATTGCGTACGTTGTTGACCGCGGTGGACACCGGGCGGGCATCCAGAAGGCCGGCGGCCGGGGTAGCCAGCACAGCGCGCAGTTCGTCGGCGTCCTGGTGAGCAGGGTCGAGCCAGGCGTCCCAGTCGTCGGGAGCGACGGCCAGCGGCATACGGGGTGGACGCGTCCCGCGGCGTCGATGGCCTCGGTCGTGATGATCGTGCAGGTGGCCCACCACGCCTCCGGGCCGTCGGAGGCCGCCGGGTCACGCCAGAACTCGTACAAGCCGGCCAGCGCCATGACCTGGCCGTCCGCAGGCGCGATGAAGTACGGCTGCTTGCGGGCCTTGGTCGTCTCGGTCGCCGCGACGGCCTGCCATTCGTAGAAGCCGTCGGCCGGCAGGAGGCAGCGGCGCTTGGCGAAGGCTCGGTGGTAGGCCGGCTTCTCGGCGACGGTCTTCACCCGGGCATTGATCATTTTCGCGCCGATGCTCAGGCTCTTCGCCCACGACGGCACCAGGCCCCAGCGCAGTGGCCGCAGCTGCCGGGTGACCTCGCCGGTGTCGTGTTCGACGCGTTCCAGCACCGACCACACATCATGGGTCGGGGCCACATTCCAGCTCGGATCCAGCGCCTGGTCGGGATCCCAGCGAGTGACGTCGAACAGGTCGACCAGATCCTGAGGACGTCGGGTGGAGGCATATCGGCCGCACACGCCCCCACCCTGCCACGCGGCCAGTCGCGTACGGCCGACGCTCCTGCTTCAGGGCCGGGTAGATGCACTCCGCCAGCGTCGCGTGCTTCTTCCAGCCCAGCGCCTCGTACAGCGCGCGCTCGCCGGCTGGTGACGGCCGCGCTCTGGGCGGGCGGCCTCCGGACCGGACGCGATGGCCCCGCTGGAGTTCTCTCGGGGTTGGGGACGATGTCGTCGGTAAGGGGAGGTCACTGCCCGCCGACGTAGTCGTCCTGCGAGGCGATCTTGCCGCCGCGCAGTTGCAGGACCGTGCAGAAGCTGGCGGTGACCGGCTCCCCGGCCGGAGGAAGGGCCGGCACGGCCCCGGAGCTGGTCCCCGCGAAGTCGGTTTCGAGGGCGATGTCGTCCCCGTCGGCGATGATGCGCTTGAGGGTCAGCTTGCGGTCGGGGACGGCGGCCGCGTACTCCTGGATGTGGCCCACGAAGGCATCCCGGCCGTTGAAGGCGAGTTGGTAGGCCCTGACGGTGTAGGCGACGTCGTCGGTGTACAGCGCCCCGAACCGGTCGAAGTCCTGGTCGTTGTAGGCGTCTACCCACTCGTGTGCGAGTTCGCTGGCGTCCGCGTGAACCGTGTTGCTGTTCATGACTGCTGGCCTTCCTGTTGCCGTTGAGAAGTCGTACCGAGAGGTTGACACCGATGTAGGTCGATTCATGTCCTATATCCGCAGAGTCGCCGATTGCTCCGTGTAGGACGCGTCCCGTCCTATACGGGGGTGATGCTTCCGCTATGACGTCTCAGGACAACACCAAGATCACAGGCAGGAGCACGGGCATGGGCGAGGGGAAGGCGCTGGCCGGGAAGGTGGCGCTGATCGCGGGGGCGACCCGGGGTGCGGGCCGGGCCATGGCGGTCGAGCTCGGCCGGGCCGGCGCCACCGTCTACGTGACCGGCCGCACCACGCACGGCAGCGCGAGCGAGACAGGCCGCCCGACAGAGACCATCGAGCAGACCGCCGAGCTGGTCACGGCGGCCGGCGGCGAGGGCATCGCGGTCGTCGTCGACCACCTCCAGCCGGAGCAGGTGCGGACGCTGATCGAGCGCATCGACAACGAGCAGGGGCGACTGGACGTGCTCGTCAACGCCGTCTGGGGCGGCGACGGCCTCGTCGAGCACGGCAGGAAGATGTGGGAATGCGACATGGACAAGGGGCTGCGGATGCTGCGGCTCGGCGTCGAGACCCACTTCGTCACCAGCCGCTACGCCCTGCCGCTGATGATCCGTCGGCCCGGTGGTCTGGTGGTGGAGATGACCGACGGTACGGAGGAGTTCAACCGTCGCTACCGTGAGCCGTTCTACTACGACCTGGCCAAGTACGCGCCGATCAGGATGGCGAAGGCGCTGGCGGCGGAGACCGCCGAGTACGGCTGCACGGCCGTGAGCCTGACCCCCGGATTCATGCGCACCGAGGCGGTGCTGGAGATGTTCGGGGTGAGCGAGGAGAACTGGCGCGAGGGCTGCAAGATGGACCCGACCTTCGCGGTCTCCGAGACCCCCACCTACGTCGCACGGGCGGTGGCGTCGCTCGCCACAGACCCGGAAGTGGCACGCCTCAACGGCCGCTCGCTGTCCGCCGGTGCCCTCGCCCAGGAGTACGGCTTCACGGACACCGACGGCTCCTCCCCGGACCCCGCACGGTACTTCGAGGACTTCATGACCACCGGCAAGGCCCCCGACCCCAACGACTACCGCTGACCACGACACCGGGCCCCGGCCTTCGGGGCCCGCCCGGACCGCACGGCCGATGCGAAGGAGCCGGTGTCATGACCCCGCAGGATGTTGCGGAGTTCGCTATGGGGCTGCCAGAGGCGACGGAGAGCGAGCCCGGCCCCGGGATGACCCTGTTCAAGGTCGGCGGCAAGATCTTCGCCGTCCTGACCGAAGCCAACGCCTCACGCCCCGACCAGGTGACCCTCAAGTGCGACCCCGACCTTTCCCTGCACCTGCGCGAGCAGTACCCGGCCGTAGGCCCCAGCTACTACGCACGCCTGCCGCACTGGAACACCGTGGTCCTGGACGGAACCGTGCCAGCCGACGAGCTCGCCGACATGATTGAACACTCCTGGGAACGCGTCGTGGCCGGCCTGCCCCGCACCACCCGCGACCGGTTGCAAAGACTCCACCAGGACCAACCCTGACCTCCCCGCCTGCCGAGCCTTCTTCCCTACCAGCCGCCACACCGCACGCCAAGGGGTGCCGTGCGAGGGGCCCCGGCCTCATTAGCGCCTCTCGGCGATCGCCCCCTCTACCTCCGTGGATCTCCTGCGCGACCGTCCCGTAGGAGGCGAGCAAGCCCGTCGGCATACGCCGGATCGCCCTCGACGATCTCGGCGACCAGCACCGTGCTCCCCGTTCAGCCCGCGAGGACGGCGGCAGTGACTCCCGAAGTCATCGATATTGATCATGTCGCCGAGCCGCGCAGTGACTTCCGAGGTCGTCGACAATCCTGAACACGACGACGGCCTTCACGCCCACAACGGGACGGGTCGTGAAGGCCGACGGTGCGTGATGGGCCCGGCAGGCCAGGCTTCGATTACGTCCACTTCGGGGGCGCGTAGTCGTGGCGGCCGCGGGGACCGGCGGCGCCGGCCGCCTGATAGAGCTGGTGGATGTCGCGGACGAGGGCGTTGTGGTCGCCTAGGTCGAGGTAGTCGGGGTGGCAGGCGTAGCCGATGAGGCCGAAGAGGGTGTGGGTGATTCCGGTCCGCTCGCCGATGGTGAGTTCGGTTGTGCCGGCGTGGTGGGCGTCGATAGCAGCGAGATGGTCCGTGAGCAGGCCGGGCCACGGCATGGGTGCTTCGGGCGGGGCGGGTTGGCCTGCTTTCTTGGCGTCCTCGGCGGCTCGGTCGGCGACCTTTGCCGCTTGCGGGGACCGGTCGGCGCACTGTTGCAGATCGGGTACGGCGGCCAGCTGACGTGCGAGTTGGACGATCTCGTCGTGGGCGAGTCGGCCGGTGGCCATGAACGTGTCAGTGCCGCAGGTGAGTTGGCGTTCTCGCGCGGCCTCAAGGTTGGTCTCGGAGCAGTATCCGGCGTCGACCAGGGCCTGCTTGGGGTGGACGCCGGTGTTCGCCGCGGACTGGTCGAGCATCGTGGTGTAGTTCAGTGCGTCGGAGGGGTTGGTCGTCACGTCGGCTGCGGTGATGACCTGGTGTTCTTCGTCGACGACGGCCTGGGGGGTGTAGGCCTGGATGTAGGCGCCGTTGCTGTTCTTCATGATCCGTGAGTCGGGGTCGGCGAAGTTGGCCTGGGCCTTGGGCTTAGGCCGGGCCGTGGCGGAGGCCTTCTCGCCAGCGTCGGTGACGGCCTGCTTGTCGATGCTGCTGGCACGCTCCTGACGGCGGCGTTCTTTGTCCTCGGCGTGGGCGCGGGCCTTGTCGGCGGCCTCGGCCTCGATCTGCGCGCGGGCGGCCTGCAGCCTGGCCAGGCGCTTCTCACGCCGGTCCAGTTCGGCGGGAAGGTCCACCTCCTTGCCGTCCACGCCGAAGGCTTGGTCCTCGGCTTCGTCGGCGGCCTCAGCGTCGGCCAGCAGGTCCTGGGCCTTCGCTTCCAGCTGGGCGATCTCGGCCTCGATGCGTACTTCCTTGTCGATCAGGCGGCCGTAGCTCATCGCCTTGTGCTTGGAGGCGCTGGCCTCCAGTTTCGTGCCGTCCAGCGCGACGCGGCCCATCTTGACCATGCCGAGCTTGGCCGCGAGGTGCAGCGACTGGGTGAACAGGCCGGCCAGTGCGTCCAGGTGGCGGCGGAACCGGGCGATGGAGCGGAAGTCCGGGGCCTGGCCGCTGGCCAGGAAGCGGAACGCGACATCGTCGGCCAGGCGGCACTCGATCGCCCTGGAGGAGCGGACGCCGGTGGTGTAGCCGTAGATCAGCAGCCGCACCATCAGCCGCGGGTCATACGGCGGGTAGCCGCGCTTCTCGGTGTAACACTCAGCCGCCCATGTCAACGTATTATCCGCGAGTGTCCGTTCTCCGTGAAGGCGGCGGAGGCGTCAGAACTGACCTGGCGTTCGCCATGATCACTGGACGGCTTTTGTGGCCGTCGTCTCGGTGGTCACGGCGTCACTTGGGGCGTCGCCAGGCCAGGGCCTATCTCCCCATCATTGTGTTCGCCATGGCATTGTTGATCTCTCTGATGTTCTTGTACTCTTGGCCGTCCTTGAGGGATTTGTCCAATGCGTCCAGAGTCTTCTGGTCGCCTGCGTTTTTCTTGCACGCAGCGATGATCTGCTCCTTCTTGGCCGGGAAGTTCAATCCGGCCAGAACAGTCTTCAGGACTTGCTCGAAGGTGAACATCTAGTGCTCCTCGCAGTTGAGGCACCTGCCCAGGACGGGCCGCGCCGGGCCCCCTTGGGAACGTAACGGTGCTGCTGCATCGACGCAGCCCAGGAGCGCATTGGCGACGGCCATCAGGGTGTAGCCCGGCCACGGCACCCACCGCCGGACACTGGACGACATTCCCGCCGCCCAACCCACGCTTCAAGGCGCCACGAAGTGAGGAGAGAAGCAGCACCGGCCCTTTTCAATTCACGGATTCTCATCCCAGACGAACCGCCCCACCGTGGCGACCAGGTTAGCCTCGATCTTTCGTGACGGCTCGTTGGTTCATCTGGCGGGCCGTTTCGGCTTGTTGGGCAGGGTGAGGGCCCGGCTGTCGCGTCGGGGGCGCCGGGTTCCACGGTTCCGGAGGGCTGGTTCGGGCTCGTCGGGACGGGTGGATCTGCTGGTCAGCCAGGGTTCGGGAGGGCGTGGAGCCGTTCGGTCGCGTCCGTGATGAGGTGGGTCCAGGGCCAGTGGGCCGCGAATCTTAGGTACCGGCGGCGGGCTGTGGTGACGAGTTGGGCCGCGGCGGAGAAGAGTCGCAGGCGCAGGCGGCGGGGTTCCCATCTACGGGTATGGCCGGTCAGGGCGAGCATCGGCATCCAGGCGAGCAGGTCGAGGGCGATCTGGACGATCTTCAGCCAGATCCGGTTCTGCGCACTGTCGTGGAAGGGGAGGTTGCGTAGGCCGGTGGCGCGGGCGGCGCGGATGCGGTCCTCGGCGCGGGCACGTTGGCGGTGCCGTAGCTCCAGTGCGGCGATCGGTGTGTTGTTGGTGTTGGTGGCGAAGCAGGTCAGCCGCATCCCGTCGGCGTCGGTGAAGCGCAGCTGGGCGCCGGGATGGGGGCGTTCTTTGCGGACGATCAGCCGCATGCCCTTGGGCCAGTCTTTGAGCACGTCGCCGTCCAGCTCGGCCACCCAGGCACCGTCGCGGACCTCGCCGTCGGGCTCGACGGCCACCGTCCAGGCGGACGCGGGAACCTTGAGGACGGCCTGGTGGATGGCGTCGGTGATGGTCATCCCGACCGAGTACGACAGCCACCGGCCACGCTTCGTCAGCCAGGCCACGAACTCATGGGTGCCACCGCCCGAATCACAGCGGATCAGCGTCTGGCGTCCGCGCCGGTACTTCTTCGGCAGCTGGGCCAGCGCGAGCCCGGCGGTGGTGATGTGGTCGGCGGCGGTGTTACTGCCCGCGTTGCCCGGCCGCAGCAGGCCCGCGACCGGCTCTCCGCTGCCGCCCGCTCCGTGGTCGACGAAGCCCATCAGCGGGTGGTGCCCGAACGTCTTCTTCCACGTCGCGGCGGCGTCCTGCTTCTCGGAGTGCGCAAGAACGAGCACCCCGTCCAGATCGACGATCACCTGTCCGCCGGCATTCGGCGCCGAGACACCGACCAACTTCCATACGTATTCACGGACCTCAGCGCGTGCCGAGCGGACTGCCGCCAGGGCCTTGTCTCCCGCCGTGGCGAGGGTGTCGATGAGACGGGAGACGGTCGGATCGGATGCCACCGGCCCGAACACGCCCGGTTCGGCCCGCACAATTCCCACGTCAGCAAGGCAGTCTCCGCCGAGTGCGACCGCGACTGCCACATCCAGCAGGACTTTACCCGGATCGTGCACCGCACGGGGCTTGCGCCACGGCGACAGCGCCGCCGATATCGCCTGGTCCAGCCCGGTCTTGCGGACCGTGTCGACCAGCAGCACGGCTCCCGCCCGCGAGACCACTGCCCCGCCGGCCTCGACGCGGACACGCGGGTAGGACCCGATACGCTTCTTCACCTGGGAACTGCCTCCGACGGCGGCGGGAACAAAGACCTCAGCAATCCTCATTCTCACTGGTCAGAGGCACTTTCTGCTTTCTTGATCAGTGGCCGGACAGCCCGCTTCGTTAAAGCGCGAGATTAGCGGGTACCGCGCGCTGTCTTCGGCGCGGGCCACCAGGCTGCGTCCGAGATCGGGGTCGCTGGTGAGCCGGTGAGCCGGGGGACGACATCGGTGACCACGGAAATCTCGCCCCTCTCGATCGCCTGGTACCACGAGATCCAGGTCTCGATCTGTTCCCCGCTCATGCCCAGTCGCCATCGCCGTGTGAAGGCGTCCTCGAGGGTCTCGGGTTCGAAGCGGTAGGGCCGGCCGGTGGCTGCGGCGATCCTGGTGACCGCTTCGTCGAGGGTCAGGGCCTCGGGCCCCGTGATCTCAAGGGTCGCGCCGTCGTGCTCGGAGCAGGGACCCTCGTCGAGGGCGACGGCCGTGATCACGTCGGCGATGTCCTCGTGGGTGACGAAGGCGGCCCGGCCGGTGCTCGCGGGGCCGCTCACGACGAACTCCTCGTTGGCGAGGGCGGCCGGCGTCGAGGTGTAGAAGCCCGCCCGGAGCACCGTGTGGCGGATCCCGGCCCCTGCCAGGAACTGTTCGGTCAGCCACTGGTCGCGGGCGTTGGTGTAGGTGGCGGCGGGCGCTGCGCCGACGAGAGATACGTACAGGACCCGGTCCACGCCGACCGCGATCGCGGCCTCGACTGCGGTGGCGTGTTCCTCCAGCCGGCGCCCTGTGCGGTGTCCGGAGACCAGGATGAGGGTCGACGCGCCCTCGAGCGCCTTGCGCATGGCGTCGGCATCGGCGTAGGCGGCCGGACCGCGCCGCTGGGCGCCTGGCAGTTCGGGCATGCGATCGGGGCTGCGTCCGACGAGGAGCTGGGGGACGCCGTGGCCCGCGAGTCGGGCCGCGATGCGGCCGCCCAGCGCCCCAGTCACCCCGGTGACTGCCACCGTGGCATGGTTCTTCTCAGCCATGGGTTTCCCTCCGTCCGGGGCCGCTGTCGATCGCGGAACCCCTGTCTCCGATTCGGTAAGCGAACGGTTTCTCAACCTCAACGCATGGACTCCCGCTTCAGTGCGGTGGTCCTGATCGGCACAGCGAGCGGTGGCAGTGAGGTGCCGCACCGGAAGACTCATCCGGTCAGGTCCGGATCGTTGGGGTGCGGCTGCAGGGCGGTGATCACCGCCGTCGCCCAAGGCCACAAGGGCAGGCTTCCGAGGACCTTCTCACGCAACTCCGCCTCGTCGTCGGCGCGCCACACGCCGATGACACGATCCTCCCCGACCGGGCGCCACAGCCGGAACAAGTGACCTTCGGCGGCGAGCTCCTTGGCTCGCACAGCTTCGGCGGCGCGGCGCCGGTCGACTTCTGCTTGGTCGGTCCCCTCGGGCACACTGGCGGTCAGCTCGACCAGGAACTCCTTCATGGTCTCTTCCTCTCTTGTTTCTTCGGGGGACGCAGGGCTTCGCGACCGTCTGCGAGGGGCCCTGAGGGGGCCGGAAGAGTCGGTTCTGCCCGCATGCAAACCGGCCGCTATGTGGAGTGCGCCTGCCGCCTGGAGGTCTGCGACTGCATCTTCGACCGGTTCGGGGGCGATCGGGTCGCGGCGACCGGTATGCCGGAGACCTGCCGTCCCTGGTATGCGTCCCGGCCGGAATGCCCATCCTGTGGGTCCCGGTCGATCCGGAGCTCATCGCGTCGGTAGACGACACTGCGAAAGTGCCCCTCGACCTGCAACACCACGGAGCACGCGCCATGCAGGGTGCCGTCGTAGGTGTGGCCCAGCGTGTCGGGGCACTTGCCGCCGCGGTGTGGTGCATCTTCCAGACCGGCCAGGTGGTCAGCCGCTCACTGACTGCCTTCGACGACTAAACGATGCGGTAGAACTCGGCTGCGGTGAAGGTGGCGGGGACGCCGAGTTCAGCGGCGACCGTGGTGATCGCGGTGTCTGCGGCGGCGAGGTCGGTTTGGCCGTCGGTGGTGAAATGCGGTGCGATGAACTTCTCGTAGTGCGCTCGGACTTCGTCTGCGGTGTGTCGGCCGAGGAAGGTCTGCAAGTACCGCACCGTGGTGTCGGGGTCGTTGTGGATCGCCTGCAGGGCGCGCCGGTGGGCTCGTACGACCGCCTGGACCGCGGGGTCCTCCGGGTCGGTGTAGGTGGGGTCGACAGCCACGCCTACGGTGGGAATCTGGAAGTGGTCGCCGACAAAGGCCAGCAACTGCCAGCCGAGCTCGGCGGCGATCGCCTCCGGTGCCATGGTGTCACCGACCACGGCGGCGTCGATACTCCCGTTGCGCAGCCGGCGCAGGTCCATGCTGTAGTCGCCGGGCCAGCGGACGATGCTCTGCACGTCGCGGTCCGGGTCGAGACCGGCCTGGCGCAGAATGATCCGGGTGAAAACCCCGGGGCCGGTGTGAGGAGGGGTTACCGCCAGCCGTTGGCCGGCCAGGTCGGCCAGGGAGGCCAGACCGGAACGGGCGAGGAACCAGAACAGCGGGCGGGCGGTGTTGACATTCAGCGCGACCCAGGGGATGCCATCGTTCATTCGGGACAGCAATGTCCGGCCAAGTCCGATGACTGCGCCGCGGCGCAGCCGCTCCGCGTCCCAGGTGCAGCCGTCGCGCAGTGCGACGTGGACGCCCTCGTCGGCGTAGAAGTCCTGCTGGTCAGCGATGTAGGTGACCAGTTCCTCGTGCGGGCCCCGCCCGACGTAGGCGAGATCGATCATGTGCATGAACGTCTTCCTTCGGGGTGACGATGTGCCGAATGCGGTCCGGCCGTCGGCCGGACAGGGACGCTACGGCCCCGTGCGCGCAGGACAGGGGGAGAACATGGACATGCCGCTGCTGACCGCGGCCGTGGTGCCGGGTCACCCGGCCGGCCCGAGCAAGCCCAAGAATCAGGCTCCGGCAATGGTCCGGCCCGGCATCGGCTCCGCGAGCGCGGCCCGCCAGGCCGGCACGCCGAAGGGGTCGGCGAAGTACTGCGTCTCGTGCACCACGTGCTGGTCAGCGAATTCCATGATGCTCACCGAATACGAAGGCACACCGCCGTAGGTGATGACGCATTCACTCACCCACAGATTCGCATGGCCAGTGATCCGCTGGACGGCGAAGTGCCGCTCGGCCGGGTGCCCGCCGCGCTGCGCCGAGATTGCCGCTCGGCCCCGGAACCGCTCGCCTGACTGCGGGTAGTCCAGGATCGCGTCCGTGGCGTAGATGGCGTGCTCGGCTTCGGTGCTCCCGCGTTCCGAGGCCCGCCAATGCTCCTCGATCGCGGCCCTGGTTCGGGAGTCAGCATCCATGGCACCGCCCTTCCGTAGCGGTGACAGCCTAGGGACTCCGGGCCACAGCCGGCCCGGGGCAAGCCGGGCCTGGGTAGCCAGGTCCTCCCTTTGGCCGGATCGGAGGGCGGCAGCCGCCAACGTGGCAACGGCGTCGAGTGGTCGCCACCCGGCTCACCTCATCTTCGAGCCATTCTGTTGGGAGTTCTAGAGCCACATCCGGCAGGGTCTTGCTCGGATCGTCCCCCGCCTGGGGCTTGCGCTACGGCGCCAACGCCGCCGATATCGCACCGCTCAGACCTGACGTGCGGACTGTCTCGACCAGCAGTACCGCCCCGGCCTGGCACAAACCCCGCCGGTCGAACCCTCTGCTCTTCTTCACTCTGGAAGTGCCACTTCCACTACCACGTACAGGGCCCTCAGCAAGTCCTGTCGCTGCACCTCAGAGGCACTTTCTGCCTTCTCGATCACGAGCCAGACAACACTCCTCGTGAAAGCCCGAGGTTAGACGTCTGGCGTCCGCCACCTTCAGCGAGACGGGCGGTGCGCAGGCCGCCAGGTCCACCCGACGTTCGCCAGGCCCACCGAAACCGGACAGCGAGAAACCCACCCAGGTTGAGCGTTACTGACCCACGCTCCTAGCTTCGTGCCGTCCAGCACGACGCGGCCCATCTTGACCATGCCCAGCTTCTGCGCGAGGTGCAGGGACTGGGTGAACAGGTCGGCCAGGGCGTTCAGGTGACGGCGGCGGAACCGGGCGATCGAGCGGAAGTCTGGGGCTTGGTCAGCGGTTAGGAACCGGAACGCGGCATCTTCGACGCGACGACGTTCGATCGCCCGCGAAGGACGAATACCGGTGCTGAAGCCGTAGATCAGCAGCCGCACCATCAACCGTGGATCGTAGGGCGGATAGCCGCGCTTTTCAGCGTAGTCCGCCAGGATCAGGGAAAGGTCAAGCACCTCGCCGGCCAGGTCGGCAACGAGCCGGGCGAGACGATCCTCGGGCAGCCAGTCGTCCAGCGAGGGGGCAGCGGCAGGACCTGGTGCGGCCGAAGTTCCGGAACGTCTTGTCCACGGACGCCGGACGGCCCTGCGGCTGCTTCTTCTCGACGGGTTCGACCTCGAACAGCCCATCGCCACCACTCGTACAGGGATCATCCCGCATGAATGATCATGAACCGCACACTGGTGCAGAGCACTTAGGATTCCTAGCAAAATGAGGTTTTCAGGCGTCGCCAGCAGATGATGCTGCAGCCGAGGATGAGGAAAGCTTCGTGGAGGTCTTCTCTGATCTCCCAGCGGATGCGCAGGCGCCGGAACCAGTGCAGGAGGGCGAAGGCTGCTTCGGCGACCCATCGGTGAATGCCCAGACCGGAGCCGTGCTGGGTGCCGCGGCGGGCGATGAGGGGGCGGATGCCCACCTCGCGCAGTTCGCGGCGGTAGGTGTCGGAGTCGTAGGCGCGGTCGGCGAACAGAGCGTCGGGGCGCTTTCGGGGGCGCCCCCGCTTGCCTTTGACGGCCGGTATGGCGTGGACCAGCGGCATGAGCTGGGTGACGTCGTGGCGGTTTCCGCCTGTGAGCGTGGCCGCCAGCGGGATGCCGTGCGCTTCGGTGATCACGTGGTGCTTGCTGCCTGTCTTTCCCCGATCCACCGGTGAGGGCCCGGTCTTCGCGCCGCCCTTCATCGCCCGCAGATGGGAGCCGTCGACCGCGGCCCGGGAGAAGTCCAGCAGCCCGGCCGCACGTAGCTCGGCCAGCAGCAGTTCGTGAAGAGCCTGCCACACCCCGGCCTGATGCCAGTCGCGCAGCCTGCGCCAGCACGTGCTGCCCGAGCCGTATCCCAGCTCCTGGGGCAGGAACTCCCAAGGGATGCCGGTGTACAGCACGAACAGGATCCCGCTCAGCACCCGCCGGTCATCGAGCCGTTTGCGACCCGGATACCTCACGCGGCGCTCAATCACCGGCAGCAGCCCGGCAATCCGCTCCCACAACCCGTCCTCGACTTCCCACGGCCTCCGCTGCACCATGCCCAACGCCCCCACCACAACACCAGACAGAGGCACAACACCGGCTGACGGCCTGTCATTCCAAGGCAGTACAGCTCATTTTGCTAGGAGTCCTTATTCAGAGGGTGAGGTGTTCAGTGGGGCCGTGCCTGGAGCGACCGTCCCTCCCGCTCGTCGACCGCCCGATCGTTCGAAGTCCGTCACGCCACTGTCGCGCCGCGACGCCACCACCGCCAGCACGCCGATGGCAATCAGTGACCAGCCGCCTGAGACCGGTTCCAGCACTGCCACCGGGATTCCGAGTGCTAGCAGGATCCATCCGGTCTCCACGGGCATCGCGCCTATGGCGATCACGACCCTCCTGGAAAGGAGGCCAAGGCCGAAGAAGGCAACTCCGCTGATCATGAACCAAAGGGCCGTCATGCGGGTGTAGTTGTCGTTGCGGACGGTATTCCACAGTCCGTCGGAGACGATGCCGCTCCAGTGCGAGTACGAGGCGATGACGCCCACCATCATGTGCACTGCTGCGGCAGTGAGCATCAGGCGGGGAACCCAGAGGCGGAGACCTCTGGCGTTGGATGTGCGGGATTCGGGGCGTGCGGAGGCGTTCATGACGCTGTGTTCCTTCCGGGAGCGCCGGGTGAGGGGTCCATCTCGGTCGCCGACGAAGTCAGGAGGCCGACCGGTCCAGGAGCGGCATCAGCAGCTCGTACATGCCGCGCAGCTCTGACTTCGGGAGCGGGGGCGTGAGGTGCTCCGCCCCGACCAACATCAGATAGAGCATCTTGGCCACTTGATCCGGTCTGCCATGGCCGGCCTGTTCGCACAGATCCCGCAGATATCCGATGCGGGTTGCGTCGACACGCTCCTGCACCCGCGCCGCCTCGGGATCCTGCTTCGCCCAGGCCCGCATCGCGATCTCCAGCGGCGGGCCGGCGTCCTTGGTCACCTCCGTCAGAAGCCTGGCCAGCCGCTCCCGCGCTGGAAGCGTGTCGGACGCTTCAACTCCATTGATGATCGCCGTGGTGCACTTGGCCTCGAAGTGGTCGAGCAATCGGGTCCGATACTTCGGCATTGAGCCGAAGTGGTGGTAAAAGGCGCCCTTCGACATGCCCATGCGCTCACACAGCCGATCCAGTGTCACCGCTGGCGCACCTTGCTCTGCCAGTAGCGTCAAGCCCTGATCCAGCCACTCCGACCTCTCCGCACCCACCTTGACCTCTCTTCCATACCAAAAGGTTTGGTATGGAAGAGGCTAACAGGCGTCCGAGGGAAGGGGATGGGTGGGGAGGGGCAAGCCCCCAGTCCCCTCGCGGTGGGCAGAGTATCCAGAACTCCGGCGAGGTAGTAGCCGGTACCGACGCCGGCGTCCAGGGCGGTGCCATCCGACGGACTGAAGTTCGTGGCGAGGCCGGCGAGAGTAGTGCTTGAAGGCAGGTTGTCCGGTTCCGGTGCCTGCGATCCGTCATCCCTGCGGTGTGATGGTGGATGTGGGTGCCTGCGGATCTATCGTGAACCTGGCATGCCCCTGTGCCTTCTCGATCAGCTTTTTGTCCTTGAAGCAGAAGCGGAAGACGCGATTCCTGCCCTGGTGTTCAGCACGTTCTGCCGAGAAGAGCGTGAGGCACTTCGCGTCCTTTGGCTTCGCGGGCCACTCGTCGTCCAGACCCTCAGCCATCGAGCCCCTATCCGGCAGTTTGTCCCGCACATCTGTCTCGGCCTCGCCGACCTTCACCGAGTCGTAGACGGACGGATCGATTACATCCTTTCTGGCCGGGTTGTCCAGCAGGGCCCACCCCGCAAAACCCAACCCACCGATGATTAAGAGTGCGAGGCCGCACCAGATCGCTAAGCCCTTCGTCTTGTTCCTGCCCCTAGCGATGTCGAACTTGCCCATAGCGACGTCGAACCCTTCTGTCTCAGCACCGGCGGCCCCGGTGCCACATATCCAGGCCCACCGTACCCACCTCGCCGCGGTGTAGACGGCGGCAGCGACGCAGCCGAGAACGCCCGCGAGTACGCCAGCGACGGCGACCACGACCGAGCCTCAACTCACCTCGACACGCAGCCCGTTGCGTCTCCATGCAAGGTCGACGGCGATGGCCGTAAGCCTGCCGATATTCCCGAGTTACTGATCGTTTCAGAATGAGTTCGGTGTGGTGGTTGGTAGTTGAGAGCGGCATCGGGCAGGGTCTGCGGGGTGCTGGATGCCATCCCCCGTATTCGGGGACTGCGAGGCCGGCCACGGCACCGGCCACGGAGGCTGTTCGCCGATCGCGGCTGCGATTTCGACAAGTACAGCCACCTTATCCGCAAGCGGGGCATCACACCGAAGATCGCCCGCCGCGGCACTCCGCACGGCTCCGGCCTGGGTAAGACCCGTTGGGTGGTAGAGCGCACCTTCGCCTGGCTTCACCGATTCAAACGCCTGCGGATCCGCTACGAGATACGCGCCGACCTCCACCAATGACTCCTCGAACTCGCCTGCAGCATCATCTGCTTGAGACGACTACGCACGGCATTCTGAAACATCAGTAGGGCCGTCCTCACCCTGGACAGGCAACGCTGACGTTGCTGATTGGTATGCCTCAGCCATGGCGTGGAATGAGCGTTTCGGTGTGAGGCTGCCGTCGGACATAACCTTGCACACTCCGTAGGAGGCCATGTCGAGGTCGAAGCGCGGGTCGGCGTGGTGCGGGTACTCGTAGCCGGCGAAGGTGAACCAGAAGGCGGTGTCCACGCCTTCCTCGTCGAAGACGGCGAGCATCTCGCGCAGGTAGTGGGCCTGTTCTTCCTCGTCGCGGACGTAATCGCCATTGATGCGCGGCGGATCGGCGTCGTGATCGACGACATCCACCCAGCCCATGCCGCCGCGCTCGGCTGCGCCCCGGTAGGTGCAGCAGCCGAATTCGGTCGCCGCGAGCGGCTTGCCGTGCCGGAAATACTCGCGCAGGCCCTGACGGAAGGCGTCACTGGAATCGCCGTAGGCGTCCGCACTGACGATGTCGAAGGGCGCCCAATCGACCTGTTCCCACGTTCCGGAGGCGTAGGTGATCTTTCCGCGGAACCGTGAACGCACCGTCTCTGCGATGTTGGCCAGCAAGGAGTTCAGCCGGGCAGGAACCTCGGCGAGCCCGGCCAATGCCTCGGGGGCGCCGCTGGTCAGGGCTTCGATTCTGGCGAGGCTGTCGTCTCCGGGGAGAATGTCGGCGGCAAACAGGCTCAGTTCGCAGCCGGTGACGAAGACGTCCGCTCCCACCTCCTTGGCGCGGTCGGCACAGGTGGCGAAGTAGGGCAGCAGCTCTTCGGCGGACAGTTCGCAAGGGAAGGGGGAGAACCAGACCTCAAGCCCGGCATCGGCGGCGTGCCGGGCCGCAAGGGCCAGTCGTCCGGGGTCGCCGCCGGTGATCCGCACGGCATCGCAGTGCAGGTCGTCTGCGATGACGCGGATCTCGCGTCGCACCGCATCGGGGTCGAAGACGGGCCGCGAACTCTTTCCGCCCGGAGTGAAGCCGGTGTCGTAGGTGATGCCTTTGGCTCGCATGGGATGCTCCTGACAATCAATCGACATCTGTTGCTGCGTCTCACCGGGCGTCGATGGGAATCGGTTCGGCGGACGGATCGCATGGACGACTCGGGGTGCGTCTGGAGATCAGCTCGACGGCGGCCTTGGCCGCGCTGCCACCCCGCTTCTCCCCGGGAGACCACCTGACACCCGTGTTCGGCGATCGGAGCCGAACGTTAGGCACGAGTCGAAATGCCAGTCAACGGCTATCTCCTCCGGACCCTGCTATTTGCGCTGGTCAGCTACGCAACTGGCGGTTGCAATGACAGTGATGGTCAATGCACGGCGAAGGAGAGGGTGTTGCAACGATCGGCGACCAGTGCACACACTGTGTGCCGAGACGACCGAATCAGAGGAACCGACCCGATGCCAGGACGCAGGCTGACCAGAGCCGACCGGCAACAGATCGCCGCGGGGTTGGCGCAGCGCCTGAGTTACGCCGACATCGCCAGACGCCTGAACCGTCCCGCCTCGACGGTGAGTCGCGAGGTCGCGCGCAACGGCGGACCTGCCCGGTACCGCGCGGAACTGGCACAGCTCGCGACCACCCACCGAGCCCAGCGCCGGCCGCAGCCCCCCGCCCCGGTGCAGCGGACCATCGAGCATCTCGGCCCCGACCCCGACGCAACGGCCGCGTTCGTCACCGACCTCACCACAGCACTTGTCGAAACCGGCCTCCCGCGCACCGCCGCCCGCGTGATGGCCTGCCTGTTCGCCTCCGAGACCGGCAGTCGCACCGCCATCGAGATGGCACAGCACCTGCAAGTCAGCGCAGCGACCATCTCGCACGCGGTCCGCCTGCTGGAACGGCAGGATCTGATCCGCCGCGGCCGCGATGACGGTGGCCGCCGCCACCGGTATTTCCTCGACGACAAGGCGGGCCTACGGACCGTCGCGGCCAGCGTCGCCGCCAACCAGCGGCTCGCCGCCACCGCGCTGCGCGGCGCCGAGCTCTTCGGAGCCGGGACCGCTGCCGGATCCCGGCTCACCCTGGCAGGCCGTTTCCTCGAACGCCTCGGCGACGACCTCATCCGCTCCGCTGAAAAGCACTGGCGTGACATGGTTGGTGACAGGAGCGACGAATACACACTGACGAGCCACGCGGAGTAGTACGCGGCCTCGCTCGCCCTGACGATCGACCAGGCATTCGAGAGGCCCGGAGCCTGAAGATCGCCCGCCGCGGCACCCCGCACTGCTCCAGACTCGGCAAGACGCGGTGGGTGGTGGAGCGCACCTTCGCCT
This sequence comes from Streptomyces sp. GS7, assembly GCF_009834125.1. Classification (NCBI taxonomy): domain Bacteria; kingdom Bacillati; phylum Actinomycetota; class Actinomycetes; order Kitasatosporales; family Streptomycetaceae; genus Streptomyces; species Streptomyces sp. GS7. Next base: position 6,777,464 of record NZ_CP047146.1, on the reverse strand, counting down.
CCACCAGTTCATACGCCTCCGCATCCGCTACGAGATACGCGCCGACTTCCACCAAGGACTCCTCGAACTCGCCTGCTCCATCGACTGCTTGAGACGACTACGCATCGCATTCTGAAACGATCAGTTAATCGTTCGCAGGCCCTTTGCGCTACGCCGTGGTCATGAGCAGACAGTGCCGTTCGATGGGACCTTGCCGTTCAGCAGGTGCTCGTTCACAGCCTTGGTGGCGCACTGGTTGACGCCGTACGTGCCGTGGCCCTCGCCCTTGACGGTGAGCAGCACGCCCACGTCTTTCCCGAGCTTGTCGGCCATCTTCCGGGCGCCCGCGACGGGAGTGGCCGGGTCGCCTGTGTTCCCTATGACGACGATGGGGGCGGCGCCCGGTGCCGAGACCTGCGGGGTGTCGCTCTTGCCGGTCACCGGCCAGCCGGTGCAGCTCAGCAGGCCCTTTGCGGTCAGCTCACCGAAGACCGGCGACGCCTTGCGGAACTCCGGCAGTCTGGCTCCCACGTCCTGGGGAGTGAGGCGCCGCTTGGTGTCGGCGCAGCTGATCGCGGTGTTGGCGGCCTGCATGTTGCTGTAGTGCCCGTTGTCATCACGGCCGTTGAGGGAATCGGCCATCGCCAGGAGGGTGTCGCCGTGGCCCTGCTCCGCCTCGGAAAGCGAGACCGAGAGGATCGGCCACATCTCCTTGGAGTACAGCGGCTGGACGATGCCGTTGACGGCCTCTTCCTGGGTGAGCTTGCGTCCGCTCTTGGTCGGCATCGGCTGCTTGCCGGTCTTCGTCAGCAGGTCGGCGATTCGCCGGCGCCCGTCCTCGGGGCTCTGGAACGGGCAGGTGCCGGGCGTCTTCGCGCAGTCCGCCAGGTAGTTGTCCAGTGCCAGTTGGAAGCCCTTTGCCTGGCTCAGGGCCTGTTGTGTGGAATTCTCGGTCGGGTCGACCACTGCGTCCAGGACGGTGCGGCCCACGTTCTTCGGGAACAAGTGGGCGTAGACGCCGCCCAGTTCGGTTCCGTAGGAGATCCCGAAGTAGTTGAGCTTGGCGTCGCCCAGGACTTGGCGTATCAGGTCCATGTCGCGGGCGGCGCTCTCGGTATCGACGTGCGGTAGCACCTTCCCGGAGTTCTTCGCGCAGGCCGCCGCGGTCTTCTTGTTCTCCTCGGCTGTCTCGGCCAGGTTGTGGTTCCTGGCGCGCTGCTCGTCGGTCTCCTTGTCGCTCAGGCACGTCACGCCCGCGCTGTTTCCGACACCGCGCGGGTCGAAGCTGACCAGGTCGTAACGCGAGCGCAGGGACCGGGCAGCGTCGTAGCCCGGCAGAGTGGCCACGCCCGATCCGCCCGGGCCGCCGAAGTTGAAGACCAGCGAGCCGATCCGCTTGCCGCCGCCCTTGGCCTTGGCGCGGACCATCGCGAGGTCGATGGTGTCGCCGTCGGGCTTGGCGTAATCCAGGGGCGCCTTCAGGGACGTGCACTCCCATGCCGTGCCGTCCGGCAGTTTGCCGGGTGCCTTGCCGTCGCCGCCCTGGGCGGTGGACGGCGCGGGGCAGGGCTGCCAGTTGAGCTTCTGGGAGGTGAGCGAGGTGGGCAGCACGGTGGCCGCCAACGCAGAGGACGTTTGGAGGCCGGTGCCGTCCTTGTCGCCGCTGCAGGCGGTGGCGCCGACGGCGAGCAGCAGGGAGGCGGAGAGCAGCGAGGTGGCGCGGATAGTGAGGAATCTAGACATAACTGTCCCTAGTGTTGTGTGGTGTTCACGTGAACCTTCGACGGCCAAGGCACGGTGGACGCACGGCAAGGTGGACGCCCGGAGTCGTCGGGCAGTACCGGCTCTGCCCGCCGGCTGAATGGCCGTCACCCCGGGTCGGAGCCGTAGGCGAACGCAGCCGGCATGAAGGTCACAGGCCGGGAGCCGCCCGCGGCGGGTTCTGTGTCGACGTCATCGAGTGGTGCGGTCAGGTCCCCAGACCGGCGTCTCGTGCCAGAAGTGCGGCCTGCACCCGGTTCTCGCAGTCCAGCTTGGCCAGGATCCGGCTCACATACGTCTTGACCGTGGCCTCGCTCATATGGATCCGCTGGCCGGCGTCCGCGTTGGACAGGCCCTCACCCAGCAGCGCCAGGACTTCCAGCTCGCGGTCCGTCAGCGTATCCAGCCGGCGGCGGGCCTGCTCGGCTCGGTGCGCGCTCTGGCCGGACGCCAACGAGTCCACGACATGGCGGGTGGCGCCCGGCGACAAGTACGCGTCTCCGGCCGCGGCAGCCCGTACCGCACGCATGAGTTCCGCGGGCGCCGAGTCCTTGAGCAGAAAGCCCGCACTGCCCCCGGTCAGGGCGCGCAGCACGTTCTGCTGCTCCCCGAACGTCGTCAGGATCAGCACCCGCGTATCGGGGAGGGTCCGATGCAGCTCGGCCAGGGCCGTCAGCCCGTCCATGACCGGCATCTGGATGTCGAGCAGCACGACATCCACGCGCCGGGTCCGGGCCAGTTCGACCGCCTCACGGCCGTTGGCCGCCTCCGCGACGACGTCGATGTCGTCGGCGGAGGAGAGAATCATCCTGATGCCCGCCCGGATGAGCGGCTCGTCATCCGTGACGAGAACCCTGATCACGACTCTCCTGCGCGGTCTTGAGCGGTCATATCTGCGGCCACTGGATCATCCCCGACCGAGCGCCCGGGACTGCACGGCGCCGGTCCTCCTCAGTTCCTGACCTCGAAGGACTTCTTCTCGATCAAGGTGCCGTCCTTGAAGCAGAACCGGAAGACCGGCTCCTTGCGCCAACTGCTGCCGGACTCCGTGGAATTCAGGCTGAGGCACTTCGCCCCCTCGGGCACGGGCGGCGCACCCTTGTCCAGGTCGTCGGTCAGGAAGGAGTCCCCCTGGGGCAACTGCTTGCGGACCTCCGCCTCGGACTGGCCCACCTTCACCGCCTTGTACTGCTTCGGCTCGATCATGGCCTTGTCCGTCTCGCCCATCAGGAAGATTCCCCCGACGACCGCGGCGATCACCAGCAGCAGGGCGATCAGTGCCGCCACCCCGCAGCCGATGGCTATGCCGCTGCTTGTCTTGTTCCTGCTCATCGCCTTGGCCAGCTCCTTCGGCAGACCGATCCCGTCCATGACGGGATCACCCTCGCCCAGGGGGCCCGCCGGAATCTGCTGCCGAAAGTCGCCTGTGGGATCAACGAACGTCGTCGCCGCATCGCCCAGCACCGGGCTCGGGATACCGCCCTCCGGGGAGGTGTACGGCAGCACGCCCGCCAGCCGGAAACCGCCGTCCGCCGTCGGGCCCGCGTGCACCATGCCCCCGACGAGCCGGGCCCGCTCACCGAGCCCGGTCAGCCCCTGACCGCCGCTCACCACGCTCCGGCCGGTGCCCGCGGTCTCCGGTGCGGGGCCGTTCGCGACCTCCACCACCAGCGAGTCCGGCTCATACCGCAACTCGATGGTGATTGCGGCGCCCGGGGCGTGCTTGTGGGCGTTGGTCAGACCCTCCTGCGCGATGCGGTACGCCGCGTGATCGGCGGTCGCAGGGAGCGGGCGCGGCTCGCCGAAGCACCGCAGCTCCACGTCCGTACCCGCGCTCCGGGACGCTTCCATCAGGCCCTCGATGCCGGCCACCCCGCGCGACGGCGCCGTGACGTCTTCCGCTCCCGCGGCCCCGAGGCCCGGGGCGGTGTCCCCCTGGCCGGGAGCCGGCGTGCCGTCCCGCAGCACCCCCACCACTTCGCGCAGCTCGTGCATCGCGGCCACCGACGCCTCGCGCAGCACCCCCACCGCCTCCCGCTGCCGCCCGGTCAGCTCACGGTCCACCTCCAGCGCACCCGTGTGCACCGCGATCAGCGCCAGCTGATGCCCGAGGCTGTCGTGCATGTCCTGCGCGATGCGCTGACGCTCCCGCATCCGGGCCTGTCCGGCGATCATCGCGCGCTCGCGCAGCAACTGGGCGCTGTACTCCCGGAGCGTGTCGGTCAGCGTACGGCGCTGCGACCAGTAGCGGCCGGCGAGGCCGGGCACGATGATCGCGACCAGCAGCCAGAGGGCGCCGACGAGCAAGTGCGACAGTGAAAAGCGAGGCAGCTCCTGCACGACCGCCAGGCCGAGGGTGAGGACGTAGACGAGGCCGAAGGTGCCGACCGCTTTGCCGACCCCGTCGATCCGCCGCCCCGCTGACCAGGCGGTGACGAGGACCAGCAGGGTGAAACCGTCGAACGGGACGGAACCGGCGGCGGTCACCAGCAGCACCGTCGCAGGCAACACCCGGCGCCAAGGGGACAGCAGTCCGGCCGCCAGCCCGACGGCGACGATCTGGACCATGCCGCCGTGGCCCAGGGCCTCGACACCTGCTCCCAGCAGCCCGAACACCACGCTCAGCAGCGATTCGCCCACGATGCGCCGGGGAGGCCACATCCCGGGGGCGAAGAGAGCCCTGCCCGGGGCGGCCAGCCGGCGGGGCGCCGAACGCAGCCTCGCCGCCAGTGCCTGGCGAGCCGATGCAGCAGGGGCCGTAGATTCCACACGATTCACGCCGCCACGTTAGGCCCCTCAGCCGGACACGGCACCGGCCATTGGTCGCGACGGCCGACGACGAAAGTCGCACCCGGCACAGCGACCCGGCACACAATCCGTCGGACACGGACAGCTAAGCGGTCTCGATGAAGTCAAGTGCTTATCCTTCTCAGCATCCGCCGAACAGCGAGGGTTCGGCAGCGCGCTTCACCGCCTCCACTTGGCTGGCACATCATGAGCACCCCGGCGTTTTCGGCGGCTGCCAGCGGCCTGGGAAGGGATCATGCACCAGGGGTTGCCATGCGGGACGTCGAGAGGCCGGGTGGTGCTGACCTGCGAGGGCGACACCACCCGGCACGCCCGAAGTCCCTCGTTCAGGAATTCGATCCCGCGCCACTGTGATGAGTGGTGTCCGGGGGTCACGGTCCGGGTCGGTATACGAGGAGTGCGGGGTGTCCGCCGGGGCCGTGCGGGATGGGGTAGTAGCTGAGGTGGGTGGTGGGGTCGACGGCGACCACGTGGGCGCCGTCGGCGAGGTGGGCGCGGCCGGTGATGGTGAGGTGCCGGTCGTGGTTGTCGGCGGTGGTGACCCACCCGGACTCGGCGGCCACGAAGAGGTGGCGGGCGGCGGGGTCGTAGGCGAGTACGTCGGGATCGTCGCCGACCTGGTCGGTTCCGGTGATGTGCCAGGTGGTCAGGTCGACGGTGAGCAGGCGGGCGTTGCCGTCGCAGGCGATAAAGGCCAGCCGGTTGGTGGGGGCGAGGATCAGTCCGTGGTCGTGGTCGCAGCCGGGCAGGGGGACGCGGCGGGTGATGTGGAGGGTGGTCGGGTCGATGACGGCAAGTTCGTTGCCGGTCTGGACGTCGACCAGCATCTGCCGGGTGGTGGGGTCGTAGGCGACGTTGCCGGCCTCTCCGCCAAGGGGGACGTTGCCGCGGGTCGCTCCGGTGGCGGCGTCGACGACGGTCTCCGAGCCACCGGATTCGTTGGTGGTCCACACCGTGCCGTGTACCGGGTCGTAGGCCAGCCCGTCGGGGTAGTCGCCGGTGGGGCTGCGGTGCAGGACGGTGCCCGTGGCCTCGTCGATGGCGACCACCTGGTTGGCGTCGGTGGCGGTGGCGTACACCCGATGCAGGGCGGGGACGACCAGCACGCCGTGGACGCCGGACAGGCCGTCGATGATCCGTACGACGCGGCCCTTGTGAACGTCCACCTCGATGACCTGGCTCGCGCCGAGGTGGGCGATGAACAGCAGCCCGCGGTCGGGATCGAGGCTCGCGTAGTCGAAGCGGGAGCTGTCCCCCGGCAGGGCGATCTCCTTCGCCGCGGAGTGGCAGTGCCACCCTGGGCGGCTGGCCGCCGCCGCGGGTGAGCAGTACGACGGCCACGACGGCAACGCCAGCGAGGACCAGGCCCACGATCAGGGCCAGTAGAGCGCGGGGGCTGAGACGACGGATCATGTGCGGGCTTTCCGGGGTCGGCGGTGAAGCGGTGAGGGCGGCCCGCCACTGCCCACGGGGGGCGAGCGGCGGCGGGACGGCCGGGTCGTCCAGTACAGCGACGACGAGGCATACGGCGAGGGATACGCGGATGGCAACGCCGACAGCGTCGCACCGCATCCGATCCGACCTCAGCCGATCACGACGCGGGCGCCGGCGCGGTCGTGTCCAGGGCCGGGCGCAGTGCCTTGGCCAGGGTGACTCCGTCGGCGGTGGCCCAGAAGTGCAGGTAGAACAGGCGCGGGTGCTCGTCCAGGGAGTGGTTGTGGAGCTCGACGATGTCGATGTTGCCCTTGCGGAGCGCCTGGATGACCTTCTGCACCTCGGGGGCGGTCATGACGAAGTCGCCGTTGATGGCGGCCTTGTCGCCGCCCAGGGGCTGGAAGTTGATGCCGGTGGTCAGGCCGAGGGCGGGCGGGAGCACGTGCTCCCCGTCGTCGATGGTGTTCCTGCGGGCGACGGTGAACTTGTAGATGCCGCCGTCGGCAGTGCCCTTGCGGCCGAGTGCCTTGTCGATGCCGGCGGTGTCCAGGGCAATGGGCGGCTGCGTGGACGGGGGCGGCGAGGCGGGCGGGAGGGAGGTCGCGGCGAGGGCGGACTTGAGGCCCCTGGCGAGTTTCACCGGGTCGCCCATGGCGTGGACGTGCGTCCACCAGATCGCCGGCGACTGCTGGAGCAGGTGCTTGTGCAGGGCGGTCTGCTCGATGCCGGCCGCCTGCAACGCATCGGTGACCTTGGGCAGTTCGTCCTCGGTGACCACCAGGTCGCCCATGAGCATCGTCGTGTGCTTGTACTTGGCGAACGTCGCATAACCGCCCAGGGACAGGCCCGGCTTGACGGTGACGCCCTCGGTGGTGACCTTGAGGTCCTGGCGGGGCAGCGGGACGCGGTAGACGGTGCCCTTCATCAGCGTTCCGGTGCGGCCGAGGGCGTCGGCGACCGGCTTCCAGTCCGCCTCCTTGGTCTGCACGGGCTGCTGAAGGTGGGGGTTCCGGGAAGGGGCCTGCGCCGCGACCGCACTCGTACCGCCGGCGGCGCCGCTTCTCGTCTGGGTGCCGCAGCCTGTCAGCAGGCCGGCGCCCGTCACCAGGAGGAGCGCGGCCGTGGTCCCTGCGGCCGGCTTGGTGAGCGAACGGGGTGACATGACCACTCCTCGTCGAGATCGTTGTCGAAGTCGAAGGTGTCTGTGTGGCCAGAGAAGCCGCCCCGGATGAAGTCGACATGAAGATCGACCCGCTCGGGTGACTTCATGCCACCTTCATCAGCGGCGGGGATCGTGAAAGGCGCGACGATGTGCGCGGCAGCGGCGGACGAAGGACGGTGCGATGCGGATCCTGGTGGTCGAGGACGAGCCCAAGATGCGGGGCTTGCTGCGCCGGGCCCTGACTGAGGAGGGCTATGCCGTCGATGTGGCCGCCGACGGCCTGCAGGCCCTCGCCCTCACCGATGTGGCCGCCTACGACGCGATGGTGCTGGACGTCATGCTGCCGGGCCCGGACGGCTTCGAGGTGTGCGCGACCCTCCGGCACCGCGGTATCTGGCTGCCCGTGCTGATGCTCACGGCCAAGGACGCGGTCGCCGACCGGGTGCACGGTCTGGACGGCGGTGCCGACGACTACCTCACCAAACCCTTCAGCCTGGACGAGCTGATGGCCCGGCTGCGGGCCCTGATCCGCCGCGGCCCCGTCGAACGCCCCACCGTGCTGACCGCCGGCGACCTGTCACTGGACCCGGCCACCCGGACGGTGCGGCGCGGCGACAAGGAGATCCCCCTGACCGGCAAGGAGTACGCCCTCCTGGAGGCGCTCATGCACCGTCCCGGCACAGTGCTGACCCGCGCCGTGCTCGTCGAGCACTGCTGGGACCTGGGCACCAGCCCCGGCTCCAACGTGGTCGACGCCCACATCAAAGCCCTGCGCGACAAGATCGACCGCCCGTACGGCACTCGGGCCGTCGAGACCGTCCGCGGCGCCGGATACCGGATCCGCCGCGACGGCGGACGCACCAGTACCCACCGCCCGTCATGAACCCGCCCGTCATGAACCGCATCCCGCTCCGCATCCGCCTCACCGCGATCTTCGCCGCCGTGATGGCCCTGGTCCTGGCCGGCGCCGGCTACCTCACCCTCAGCCGATTCCGCGAGTCCCAGAGCGAATACGGCTCCGTCACCGGCATCGCCCACCAGGCCCAGCAGGAAGCCCTCGACGACCTGGTACGCGAACTGCTCACCGCCCTGCCCATCGTTCTCATCCTCGCCACCATCGGCGCCTACCTGCTGGCCGCCGCGGCCCTGCGCCCAGTGGAACGCATGCGCACCCAGGCCGCCGCCGTCACCGAGGACACCCCCGGCTACCGCCTCGACGTACCACCCAGCCGCGACGAGATCGCCCGCCTCGCCACCACCCTCAACGACATGCTCACCCGCCTCCAGACCGCCCTCAACCACGAACGGCTCTTCGTCGCCGACGCCAGCCACGAACTGCGCACCCCGCTCAGCCTGCTGCGCACGGAGATCGAACTCGCCCTGCGCCACCCCCGCGAAGCCGCCGAGCTGCGCGCCGCCCTCGTCTCCGCCCATGAGGAGACCGAACGGCTCGTCCAGCTCTCCGAGGACCTGCTGCTCCTCGCCCGCACCGACCGCCGCGACACCACCCCCGCCGGGTCGGCGGTGCCCGACCTGGCCCGGCTCCTGCACCGCGTGGCCGCCCGCCTGCGGAACGGCTCCCCCGGCACGGCCGTCACCGTCGGCTGCCCCGACGGACTGACCGCCGCCGTCCCGCACGACCGCCTGGAACGAGCGGTGACGAACCTGATCCACAACGCCCAGCAGCACGGCCGCGGCTCCGTGGAAGTCACCGCCCGCCCCTACGAGAAGCCGGCTCACGAAATGCCGGCGCATGAGAAGCAGGTCCGCATCGAGGTCCGGGACCACGGCCCCGGCTTCCCGCCCGACTTCCTCCCGCATGCCTTCGACCGCTTCACCCAGGCCGACCGCTCCCGCGCCACCACCGGCACCGGCCTCGGACTGGCCATCGCCGCCGCCATCGCCCGCGCCGCCAACGGCGAGTACGGCGCCTACAACCACCCCGACGGCGGCGCCGTCGCATGGATCACCCTCCCCACCCTTCCACAGCCGCCCAGGTCCGCTTGATGCACCCCAAACCGCATGAAACCATGGTTGCATCCAGTGCGGGTTGACTGTGGGGAGCGGCGATGGACCGGACAACGTCCGATGCGCGGATCGGTGCACGCTGTGGCCGCTGACCGGCCGACCCGCGACCCGGGCGAGTGGGTCCTGCTCTCCTACCGGATGCCCCGCGAACCCTCCTCGCCCCGCATCGCCATCTGACGCAAGCTCAAGCGCCTGGGAGTCGCCCAACTCTCCGACGGTCTGGTCGCACTGCCCGCCGACGCCCGCGCCCGCGAACAGCTGGAGTGGCTCGCCGACGAGGCCATTGAGGCAGGCGGCACCGCCGCCATCTGGATCGCCCAGCCCGCCACCCACGCCCAGGAGCGCGAACTGGCCACCACCATGGCCGCAGCCCGCGCCGCCGAATACCAAGCCGTCATCGACCAGGCAACCCAGGTCGCCGACGCCGCCAACACCGCATCCGTCGTACGCAGACTGCGCGCCGAACTGCGACGCGTCGGCCGCCGCGACTTCTTCCCGCCCCCCCGAACGTGACCGCGCACACGCCGCTGTATGCGCCCTCGCCGACGAACTGGACGACAAGTCCCTTAGCGCAGCATCGAAGAGCGCAAGCCACCCGGAGAACACCACCGAATCCGGCATATCTCGCATCCGGAATAGGTCGCGCGAATGAGACTGTCTGGTCTGCCTCCTGCTGGGACGCGAGACAGGGGAGAGTCAGCCCGCACCTTCGCCCTGCTGGAGGCCGCGGAGCGCAATGGCACCCCCGCCAACGAGAGCTCGCGAGGTACCCGATGACACCTCCGCCGCACAAGCCCGCGCCTCGCGCCTGGCTCACCGCGCCCCCGTGGCACGGTCAGCTCCGTGGGACAGCTGTGACTGTCGCTCGTGCATGATGAATAGCGGCGTGGGGAGAGAGAAGGTTTCCGGTGAGGGACCGGACTGCTGCGGAGACCTGGGAGCGGCAGAACGGTGAGTCTTCCCAGGCGTTCGAGGCGTTCGCTGTGTACCGCGATCTTGGTCCTGGGCGGAGTGTTGCGAAGGTGGCACAGGAGTTGCATAAATCCCGGACGCTGCTGGGCCGCTGGTCGAGGCAGTACGCGTGGGTGATGAGGGCCGCGGCGTACGACCGTGAGCAGGATCGGTTGTTCGTCGCCGAGCGGCAGTAGGTGCCACCCATCGCCATTTCAACGTATCTGCTCTCCGATTTCGCCATCGAGCCGCCGGACTACCCCGGCGCTCGAAGCTGGTCGGTATCGCGTTCCGCCGCGGCTCACGAAGCCGACGAACCGTTGATGAGGATTCTTGGTTTCAAGGATCCCCATCAGGGCCGCCCGGTTGGCTCTGGCAGCCGCAGCCGCAGCCGCAGCCGCAGCCGCAGCCGCAGCCGGACGCAGCCTTGGCTTCAGCGATCAGCCCTTCTGGGCCGGGCGGCTGGCCGCGCTGGGCACCGTCGCCGCGCCCGTCTCCGTCAAGAAGCTCACCGAGGAGCGGCTCGCCGTGCGCGCCCCGAGCTGCGGGAGAACGCCCTCGGCGCCGCCCGCCGCATGGCTGCGGGGGACGGCGCCGAGGGTGTCGTAGGGGCGGTGCGGCGGTCTGAGCGTTGGCTGTCCGGGCGGTCGGTCCGGCCCGGACAGCTCCCGGCACTCAGATCTTCGCGAACTTCTCTGCGTCGGCGTAGACGTCGTTCGTCGCGTCGAGGGTCTTGACGGCGACCTTCACCTTGTCGCCCTTGTGGAAGACGGCCCCCGCCTTCGGGGTCAGCTTCACCTCCGCGATGTGGGAGCCGAAGTCGCAGGTCACCTCGCCGCTGGCGAGAGTGCCGGTGGCGACGGCCTTCTTGTTGACCGTGCTGGTGGCCACGCCCTCGATGCGCAGGGTCTCGCCGGTGTCGCAGGAGTAGGTGACATCGACGATGATCACGTGCTTGGGCTTGGCCACGTACTCGGCGCCGTCGATGGCGATGAGGTTGGCCTTGGCCGAGGCCGGAGCGGCCAGAGCCACCGCGCCGCCGGTCAGGACGACGGCGGCGGCCGCGGTGGCGCCGATACGGGCGCGCAGACGGGACTGCTTCATGGGTGTTCCCCCCTGAGAAGTGGTGCGAAAGGTACGGCGCTGCCCCGCCGGTTCACAGGAACCGCACAGGAGCAATGCTTACGGATCATCACAGGTGGCAAGGATGGCCGTCCAGGGGATATCTCCGGCGCATATACGACACTTTGGTGCCAGTGTTGGCCTTGCCGCACTTACTTCCCGAAAAGCACTCGGCGCCCTCGGCTACGAGGTCATCCTCGAACTGAGTGCGGCCGCATAGTCCGCTCACGTCATTTTCAAGAGAGCACAGCGGTACCTGCCCGTCCAGGTCCGGCACGGCCTGACTGTCGTCATGTCCTCGCGCCGGATCCAGCAGGCCGGACGCGCGGCACAGGCCGCCGTCTGTGCCGCGGTCACCGCGAATCGATACCGGCAGGGCAGCGGTCGCTGGGGAGGCTTCGCAGGCAGCCAGTTGGTGATTTCGACCTCGGGAGGCCGGCTCTCATCGCGCTCGGCCAGACGGCTCACGGGTTGCTGCTTTGACGCGCACTCGCCGGGCGCTTCAGGGGAGCAGGTGCCTCCTGTCCGCCCCACTGTCGGTGCTTGGCGCCGGGCAGCCACCAGTTGGCCCGGCCCAGCAGCCGCATGGTGGCCGGGACGAGCAGTGCTCGGATGAGGGTGGCGTCCAGCGCGATGGCGATGAACATCCCGACGCACAGCTCTTTGACCATGGTTACGCCGCTGGTGGTGAAGGCCGCGCTGACGGCCATAACTACCGCCGCGGCTGAGGTGAAGACCGGAGCGGACTGCTGTAGCCCAGTCGCGACCGCGGCGGTGTTGTCCCCGGTGGCGTCGTACTGCTCGCGGATGCGCGACAGCAGGAAGAACTCGTAGTCCATGGAGAGGCCGATCAGCAGGATCAGCATGATCACGGGTTGGGCGACGTCGATGTATCCGGTGCGGCTTGCGCCGACAAGCCAGGTCAGATGCCCGTCCTGGAAGATCCACACGAGCGCGCCGAAGGAGGCTCCGAGGGACAGCGCGTTGACGAGCAGTGCCTTCGCCGGCAGGACGACCGACCGCAACGTCGTCAGCAGCAGCACATACGTGAACACCGCGATATACAGCAGGACCCACGGCAGTCGGCGGCCCAGCAGTTGGAGGGTGTCCTGGGCCATGGCCGACAGCCCGCCCACCAGAACTTGGCCGCCGTCCGGCGGGGGTAGCGCGCGAATGTGCCGCACCAGTGCGCGGGTAGCCGGGTCCTCGGCGCTGCCGTTGTGGCTCAGATAGATCACCGCACTGTGCTGGGACGTTGCGGCGATGAGCCCGGCGCCGGTGCCGGGCAGGTGGACTAGTTCGCCGGCCCAGGCGGTCAGTGTCCGCTGTCCGTCGCGGGTGTCCAGCCGCTGCGGCACGGTGACCATCACCTGCACGGTGTCCAGCCCGCCGAGCGCGAAGTCGTGCCGCAGGGCGTCGGAGGCCAGGCGGGCGGGCGCATCGGCGGGCAGGGTCCGCTGGTCGGGGAAGCCGAGGGTGATATGTGCGAACGGTGCGGTCAGGGCCAGCAGCGCCAGCAGCGTACCGATCACGTAGTGCCCTGGCCGGGCCATCACCGCACGAGCCAGTCCGGCCCAGGGCCCCTCTGCCGGGACCGTGTCCTTTCGCCGTGGCCGGCGGAGCCGTCCGGCGTTCACGCGCGGGCCGAGGAGGGCCAGAGCGGCGGGCAGCGCGGTGACGCTGAGGACGGCGCTGACGGCGATGACGACAGCTGCGCCGACACCGCACGCCTGCATGACACCGACGGGGAAGAGCAGGAATCCCAGAGCGATGCCGGTCATGGTGGCCCCGGACAGGAACACCGTGCGGCCGGCGGTGGCGCAGGTGGCCGTGACCGCGTCCGGCACGCTGTGACGGCCGGCGAGCTCCTCGCGGAACCGGCCGACGACGAAAAGGGCGGCGTCCACTCCCAGCGCCAGTCCCAGGGAGGTCACCAGGCTCACGGTGATGAACGAGATCTCCACCGTGCCGCTCAGCAGCACCAGGACGCCCAGCGTGATACCGATGCTGAGCCCACCGATGACCACCGGCAACAGGGCCGCCACCAGGCTGCGGAAGATCAGCAGGAGCAGGGCCAGCACCAGGGGAAACGCGATCAGTTCGGCGCGCCGCACATCCGCCAGGGTCCGCTCGGCGACCCCGTCGACCACCGCGACCGGCCCGGCGTACTCGATGTCGAAGCCCTCGGCCCGCAACGCCGGGCGCAGCCGGTGGTAACTGGCCACGCGGCTCGTGTCGTCCGCACCGGCGAGCATGATCGCGACGGCCGTCGCATGGTGGTCCTTGGAGACCAGCGGGGGCAGATCGCGCGACCAGTACGTCATGGTGGAGACGACGGTTCTTTTCGGCGCGGACGCCAGTGAATCCTCCACTGCCCGGCGGAACATCGGCTCGTCCACCGTGTGGTGGGGGTTGCGGTAGATGGCGACCACGTCCGCGCCACCGCGCCCGATGCGCTCCCGGACCGCCACGGCGGCCCGGTTGGACTCGGCGTCCTGCGCGATGATTCCCCCGTAGCTGAGCCGGTCGTGGATGCCTGACGCTGCGACCGCCGCCAGTACGGCCAACACCAGGGGCACCACGAGAAAGACCCAACTACGGCGTGCGGCGGCACGGCCGAGCGTCACGAACACGCGGCTCCCTCCCGGTGCCACGTGTGGCCCGTTCCGCTAGCGGAACGGCGGGCTCGGGACATCACCAGGGGCACGCCCAGGCGCAGCGCCATCCGTGCCTGGTGTGCGGGACCGATCCGGGGCTTGGCGCTCAGCACGTCGTAGTCCCGCCGCTCGATCTCGGTGAGGTAGGACCGGTAGAACATCAGCGAGGCCGTGACCAGTCCCCGGCATTGGGGGTGCAGGAGACCGGGGAGGCCGGCGCCGCGCTCGTAGAGGGCGTGGGCCCGGTCCACCTGGAACTTCACCAGGTCCCTGACGGCCGGGGTCATCCGTCCGCAGGCCAAGTCCTCACGCGTGACGCCGAACCGGTCCAGGTCCTCCAGCGGCAGATAGGTCCGACCGAGCCGCTGGTCCTCGGCGACGTCACGGATCAGGTTGGTCAGGTACAGGGCCAGTGCCACCGCCTCGGCTTCCGACCCGGCCGGCCGGCTCGCAGGTCCCATGACAGCGACGACCATCCGGAACGGCTCGACGGCGATGAGACGCAGGTAGCCCAGCAGATCATCGAAGGTGGAGTACTCCGTGACGCGCTGGTCCATCAGATAGGCGTCGAGGAACGCCTGGGCGCCTGTGGGGTCGAGGTCCCAGGTGCGGAGTGTGTGGATCAGCGCGCGCACGCTCGGCTCACACGAGTGCCCGGATTCAAGGTCGGCCATCGCGGTGGTGCACCAGTCAGCGAACTGTGCTCGCCCCGCCCCGGTTTCGATGGCCGCCTCAGACATCTCGTCGACGTGGCGGGCGAACCCGTACACAGTCCACAGGTGCGGTCGTCGTTCCGGTGGCAGCAGCAGGCTGCCGCGCCAGATGTCTTTCCCGTCCCCGATGGCGGTCAGGAGTCGGCGGCAGTACTCGTAGGACTCGCGCAGGAGCGGATCGTGGATTCCGGCGCGGGTCAGGGCTCGTTGGTCGAGGTACACGGCTGCCTCCTGGGTACGGATGGCTCGGTGCTGCGGCCCGGGTCCTCGACGGCTCCGAAGGTGCGGTTGCGGGTCGCGTAGATTTCCACCGCCTGCCGTAGGTGATGGCGGTCGAAGTCGGGCCACGGTGTGTCGACGAAGACGAGTTCGGCGTAAGCGCACTGCCAGAGCAGGAAGTTGCTGATGCGTTGCTCACCGGAGGTGCGGATGAACAGGTCGACGTCCGGCAGTTCGGGGGAGTAGAGGTGGCGGGCGAACATCTGGGCGTCGAGGGTCGCCGGGTCCAGCGTGCCGATGGCGGCGGCCTCGGCGATGCTGCGGGCCGCGTCGACCAGTTCTGTCCGGCCTCCGTAGTCGAGGCAAATGGTCAGGGTGAGCCGGTCGTTGTCGGCGGTCAGCTGCTCGGCTGCCTTGATCTCGCTGATGAGATCGGGAGGCAGACCGGTGCGTCGTCCCACGTGCCTGACGCGCACGGCATGGGCGTGCAGCCGCTGAAGATGCTTGCGCAGGGTGCTCCGCATCAGCGTCATCAGGAAACCGACTTCGACTGCGGGACGGCACCAGTTCTCGGTGGAGAACGCGAATACCGTCAGATGGCGGATACCGATCTCGACGGCGCCTTCGACCACCTGTATCAGCGCCTTTGCGCCGGCTGCGTGGCCTTGGGTGCGCGTAAGCCCCCGGCGGGTGGCCCAACGGCCGTTTCCGTCCATGACGATGGCGATGTGGTCGGGAACGGGCGGCGTCGAGCGGGTGGGAGGCGGAGCTGCCAGGGGATTGTCCGCTACAGAGCACGGACTGATCACCGCGGTGTCCGGTGACGGTGCCTCGGCTCGATATGACTGTTCCCGTCGCACAGTGCACCCCGTATTCATGAGGGAGACATACCGCTGCAGTCCCCGGCGGTTGTCGAGGGCGGGCCCACTGCCGGAGCCCGTGCCGGGCAGGCAAGACGCGCCCGGCACAGGCCCGTTGGAACCGTCAGCTACCGGTCACCGCCCCGGAGCCGGAGCCGGTAGCCCCATCGAAGGTCCCGCTGGTGACACAGTTGACCTCGACCTGTTGAGCGGCCGTGGCCGTACCGCTCACCACGGTGCCCGCGAAGGCACCGCTGGTAATCGAGCCGCTGGAGATGCTGGCCGTGATTCCCTTTCCGGCGGTAGCGGCCCACACCACGGTGGCCGTGACGGTGCTGTGCGTCCCATCGGGCCAGGCGATGGTTCCCGTGACGGGTGTCGTAGCGTTCACGCAGTTGTTTTTGTTGATCGAGAACGTGGCAGTGCCGCTCGCCTTGCCGTTCTCCGTGCCCGTGACCGAGCAGGTGCCCGTTGCCTGGTACATGACCGGCTTACCAGGGTCGTTGTCGGTCTTCACCACGGTGCCCGTGCCGTTCCGGCAGGTGATGGACACGGGCGCGACGCTGACCGCTCGCGACTGCGCGGCGGGCGCCGCCGTGGCCGTCGCAGCGGTTCCGGCCAGCACCGCGAACAGTCCGTAGACACCAAGGCGGGTGAGACGGCGACGCCACTTCGACGTCGCGCCCGAACCCTCGACGGCGCCTTCCTGCGGATTTCCGTGGATATTTACTTGAGTTGACACGTCTCCTCCTTCCAAGAGGAATTGGACCTGCGTCGGGGCAGAAGTAATTCCATGCCGCAGTGCGCGGAAAATAATGGGGAGTGGACTGCCATCAGCCCGAGTGGACGCATCTCGCCGCTCCGTGAATCCCAAGAAAAGTGGAGCTGTGGATGCGTGACGAGAAAGGGTGACTTCCGGAAAAGGGCTCCGCGAAGGGATATGCGCCACAGTCCGCTAGATGCGGAACGCTGCCACGGAATCCGCCGAGGCCGCTTTCGCCGTACAGGCCTGCCGTATTGCGGCCACTGTACTGCGGAACCCGCCGAAGCGGAAGGCGTTAGATGGGATTGCACGACTATTCTTTACCGACGTTAGGGCGACGCCATAGGGTGGGCATTTGTCGCACATTGATTCGATGGAACGCTGAAACGGAATTCTCGCGTTCGATATGAGGTGGGGTGCGGGGTGTGTGGAAACGGCGACAGGCTACGAACAGCCCCGCGGACACCGAGGCAAGCCGCGCTAAGGGTTGTCCCGTAATCCTTGGCGGGCGCACGACGACAGCTACGGCGCCTCGCTGCGTTGTCGGAACATCCGGATACGTCCGGTATCCGGATGCCCCTCCGCCTTGCGATACACCGCATCTGACGCCGTGCGCTGATCCACCAGGGATTACGGGACAAACCCTTAGAATTCATTAATTGCGGAAAATCTTGATTGATATGCCGTAGGTATGTTTCGTGAGCAGTGAGGAGTGAATCCTGTCTAAGGATGAGTTCTTAGTAGATGCCGCGGCCATCTCCGGGTTAGCGAAAAGCTTCGATACTCATGGGTCGGACTTGGAGAGCTACACAAAGGAGTTCCGGGCGAAGACCGACGCCGAGGTGATTGACAAAGGATTCGGCGTCCTCACGGAATCCGAGGAAGTAACCTCCGCGTACATTGAGATGTCCACCGACATGGTGGAGTCGCTGAACGCTCTGCGGCAGCACCTCGATCACATCAGCCAGGGCCTGCGCACGGTCCAGCAGAACGCCACAGCGTCGGATGAGTCTCTGGCGGCCGGCTTTGACCGGGGGCGTCAGGCGTGAGCGGTGACGAGTCGGTGGCGGAAGAGGTCTACGAGGCCGGCCTGGACATCATCAACCCCGGCGGTGATCCGGACGCCCTGCGTACGGCAGCCAAGGGCTGGCGGGATCTCCACGAAAACCTCCAGACCATGTTCCGGGACCTGGACCACGAGGTGAAGCGGACCCTGGATTCCGGCTGGCATGGTCCGGCGGCGGATTCCTTCGCGGAGCACTGGAGAAACCTCGACGCGGCGATGCAAAAAAGCTTGCCGCAGCTGCCGGAGGCGGCAAAAAGCCTCGACGAGGCCGCGGACGCCATCGAGGAGATCAACCACGAGATCCACGAGATCTATCTGGAGATCGGCATCTCTATCGGAATCTCGGTCGGCATGTCCTTTCTGACCATGGGCTTCTCGGCAGCCGCGGGGGCCGCTCGCGCGGCCCAGCTCGCCGCCCGCGCCGCCAAACTCGCCAAGACTCTCGGCACCATCTTGCGCAAGGTCGGCGAGGCGTTCAAAACCGTCTCCCGGCTGGCGAAGGAACACCGTTTCCTGAAGAACGTTCTGGTCAACTGGGCCAGCAACACCGGGTCCACGGTGATGGCCAACGGCCTGTCCGGACAAGACACCAACCTCGGCGAAGCGGTCTGGCAGGGCGGACTCTCCGCTGTCGCCGGTACCGGCCCGGGCCTCGGTGTCGCCGGGAAACTGGGCGGAATGAAGGGCGCTATCCGCGGTGGAGCTGTCGGCAACATCGTCGGCGGGATGGCCGTCGACGGCGCGAAGACCGCTCTGGGAACGGACGTCAGCGGCAACGAGTTCGCCGCGGACATCATCATCAACGGCATCACAGGAGGCGCCGGTGGCGCCGCCGTACACGGCGCCAACACCCATCTCCCGCCCGGCCGCGAGGGGCCGCACTTCCCGGTCGACGGCATCATCAACGGCGGCATCTACGGCGCCGGTGGGGTGGCCGGCCAGCCACTCAAAGATGCGATGACCGGCGCCAAGGAAGAATCAGAGAAGAACGTCGCGCCAGGCGACCCGGGCAAGAAGAGCGTGAGGGACGTTTTCGGGTGAAGGAACGGGGTCGCGTGGCGTCGTCCGCCTCGGCAGTGTCCTGGGCGGGCGTCGCCGCGTTTGTGGTGTGTCTGCTGGTGCGGAAGGTGGCGCCCTATCCGCGCTGGGACCTGCTGGCCTGCTTGGCGGTCTCCGGCGGGGCCACCGTGGCGTGGTGGCGCGTGGCGCGGCGGCCGACCGGGGCCCGTCCGGAGAAACGGGCCGGGCACGCGCGGTGGTGGCCGGGACGGCGCGGTGGCCTGGTCGCCCTCGCGCTCACGATCCTGGCCATGCCGCTGCTCCTGCTGATGACTTCGGCGGCAGCAACCACCCCCGAACTGGCTGCGATTGTCCACGGTGGACCGGTCCTGTCCTGCGTCACCGTCCAGGAGATCCATTCCACCAGCCACAACCAGTCGCGGAACTTCACCGAGTACACCTCCACGGTCTCCGTGGCCCTTCCGGACGGGCGGCGGGGCACACACCTGACGACGGAGAGCGTCACCACTAGCCACCCACTCAAGAAAGGCGACAGGGTCTGGGCTCTGCACTCCTCCACTGGCGCGACGCCCGGCGCCATTCTGAGCCCGAGCCACGACGAGCTGCATTCGCTCCTCAACGGCCGCGTCTCCGCGTACGAGGCCGTGCTTCTGGCACTGTGGGGCTGCTTCACCGCGGCACTCGCCGCGCTCGACCTGCGGGAGGGCACCTCCCTACGCCACCTCAACGCCGACCTCGCCGCAGGACGCTCCCACATGCTGCGGGTACGTATCGCCGGCCCCGCCGCGGGCTTCCACTTCCCCTACCCCGGGCGCACCGGCAAACCCACCCGCCGCCGTCAGCTTTCCCCCTCGCTGCGCCTGACCTCGCCAGACGGCGGAAGCCGGGATCTGTTCCTCGACCGCTGTCTCGACCCCGTACCGCTCGCCGAGGCGCTGGATGGCCTCCAGGGCTGGCTGTACTGGACGCCGCGGCCCAACGGACAGTTGGGATGGACGGAACCCGCCGTGCTCGTCCTCGATGACGGCCGGTACGCACTGGGCGCGACACCCGACGGACCGCCCCCTGACGCGAATGCGGGCGCACCTCTTGGCGAACCCGTCACCCATCCGCTCCCCAGCCCGAAACCGGCCCGCGCGGTGGGCCCGTACATCCTGTGGCAGCCACACATCCACAAGCCGGGCGTCATCGCCTTCGGATTCGCTTTCCTGTCCGTCTGCCTCATCGCGGCAGGCATCGGCTACGGGAACAGCACGGCCCTGGGCACCTGCCTGGCGACCGCCGCGCTCGGGCCGATCATCGGCCTGCTGCTGATCGGCCGCCAACGCACCCGCTACCTGGGCAGCCTGCAAGGCGAGTGACCCGGCTGCGCCCCGCTATCTGGCAGCCGGACACCGTGCCAACCGGTAACAGGGACACTGGTCTACGGCAGCGACTACGCGCGCGAGGTGCGCCTCGTGTATCGCGAACTCGGTCCATGCGAAGTGTCACGAGGGTGCCACACAAGTTGCATAAACCGTGGGCCCTGTTTGGCCGATGTCCCGGCGCCTGGTCGCCAGGAAAGTGCCAGTGGGAACGCTGACGTGACGAGCCTGCGCTCTGTGTCGAACCGCCGCAGTGCGGAGTGCCTCGCGCTGTCCGACAGCCCTCTTACCGTTGGCTGAATGGATCACCACGACGAGAAGGCACACGGTGTGCGCATCACCGCTCGGGGCCCGCGGGCAGCCATCGAGATCGAAGGGAAACGGTTGGATCCCGGGAGCCTGAGCGGTTACACGATCAGCCACCAGGAGGGCGAGCCTCCGCACGTCGTTCTGCACGTGGAGAACGGCGACGCCGTTGAGTTCGAGGGGCTCGCCCGAGTGGCTATCGCCAGCCCGGTTGTCGTAGAGCCAACGGCTGCCGAGTTCCTCGCGGCCATCGATGCCGAGGAGTTGGAGCGTGCGGTACTGGCCAGGCCGGACCTGGGCACGAGCCCGTACTCGCTGACGAAGGCGATGCTCACCCAGCTCGGGGAGTGGGCTCGTGGCGCTTGAGGGGGAGGGGGCGCGGCGTGTGGTCGGGTGCGGCACCGGGGACGTCAGCGGGATCCCGCAAAACCGCGGCCAGCTCAACGAGTCGGCGACCTCCCGGCACAGCGTCTCGTACCCGAGCTGGTAGCGGTGTTTGAGATACAGCAGCCGCAGCAGCGTCTCAAGCGGGATCGACGGCCGCACCAGCCGCTCGGCGAATATCCCGCGCCACCGGGCAATGAACCGCTCGTCGTCCAGATATGCATCGATCCTGGCCAACTCGGCAGGCAGCTGCCGCGCTTGCTCCGGCAGCACCTCTCACCACGGGTCTTGAACTCCCGGGACACGTAACATCGCCCCACCCCCGGCTACAACGACCCGCCTCCACTGTCGCGGTCAAGGGGCAGCCCTCAACAGCTCTCCCCAGAGGTCAACCCAACACCGATCCAGACTTCTTCAGGGCCACGTAGCTAGCGCTATGCCGGTGGGGCTGTGGGTGGCCCGGTCCGGACGGGTCGGGCCACCGAGGCCGTGCCGGCCGGGCTGGTCAGGCCGGTCGCCGGTCAGGCCGCGAGCGCCGTCAGGTCGCCCCGGGCGCCCGCGCGGACGGCTTGGTCGTAGCGGTGCAGGAGCAGCCGGGCCAGTTCGGGGGCGGGGCCGAGGACTGGGGCGAGGATGTCGGCGCGGGCTTCGCGGGCGCCGGCGGCGATGCGGTCCGGGAGGAAGCCGGGTGCGATGACGTACGGGGCGACGGCCACTCGCTGGATGCCTTCGGCTCGTAGGGCTCGTACGGCGTCGGCCGTGCGGGGAAGGGATGCGGAGGCGAACGCAGGTCGCACGGCGCACCATTGGGCGGTGCGCTGCCACTCCCGCGCGGTTTGAGCGATCGCTGCGATCGCCTCCGGGTCTGAGGAGCCCGCCGAGGCCAGGACGATCCCGGTCGTGCGGTGGTCGCCGGGCCGCAGCCCGGCTTCTTCCAGTCGGCGTTCCAGGGCGCCGGTCAGGAGGGGTGAGGGGCCGAGGACATCGGCCTGGTGGACGGTGAGCCGGGGCAGTCGTGCGGTGGCTTCGCGCAGTACCGCGGGGATGTCGGACTTCGCGTGAAAGGCGCGGGTGAGGAGGAGCGGCAGCGCCACCACGTTCCGTACTCCCTCGGCCGAGAGGCGCTCCAGCACACGGGGCACCCGGGGCGCGTTGAAGTCGAGGTAGCCGACCTCGACGCGCAGTCCCGGGCGCAGCTTCCGGACCCGCGCGCGGAGCGCGGTGACGGTCGCGGCGTGCCGCGGGTCGCGGCTGCCGTGGGCGATGACGAGGAGAGTGGGGCGCTGGTTCATGGTGTCAGCTCTTGACGAGGAGTCCGCGGCTGCGCAGCACCCGGCGCTCGATCGGGGCGAAGATGAGCAGTTCGATGCCGATGCCGACGATGAGGATCAGCAGGATCGCGGCCAGTACCCAGGACATGTCCTGGAGTTCGCGGCCCTGTTCGAGGAGTTGGCCCAGGCCGGTGCCCAGGTCGGGGGCGTTGACGATGAGTTCGGCGGCCATCAGGGAGCGCCAGGAGAACGCCCATCCTTGCTTCAGGCCGGCGAGGTAGCCGGGCAGCGCGGCCGGCAGCAGCACATGACGGACGCCGGTGAGGCCCGTCGCGCCGATGGTGCGGCCGGCGCGCAGGTAGAGAGGGGGGATCTGGTCGACTCCGGACACCAGGCCGTTGGCGATGGAGGGGACGGCGCCGAGCAGCACCACCGCGTAGATGGTGGCGTCGCTCAGTCCGAACCAGATGATCGCGGCTGGGACCCAGGCCACTGACGGGAGGGACTGCAGGCCGCTCAGGATCGGTCCGATCGCGGCGCGTACGGGCTTGACCCGGGCGACGATCAGCCCGAGCGGCGTTCCGATGGCGACCGAGGCGACGAAGCCGAGGGCGCCGCGGGAGACGCTGGTCCACACGAAGTTGAGCAGGGTGCCTTCGAGCCACTTCTGCTGCAGTGAGCGGTAGACGTCGAGCGGGCTTGGGAGGAGGTAGTGCGGTTTGAGCTGGAAGTGGTAGGCGAGTTGCCACAGCGCGAGCACGATCAGCACGGCGACGAGGGGAGGGAACGCTTTTGAGACGGCGGTGCGCAGCCACGGTTGGCGTGAGACGACCGCGGAGTCCAGGGCGTCGAGCCCGGCCTCCAGACCGGCGAGGTCGCCGGCGGCGGAACCGGTTTGGGGGTCGGGTGCGTCGGTGGTGGACGCGTCGGCTGGTGCCGCGGGGGGCGCCGTGGCCGGTGTGTGCGCGGCGGAATCGGGCGGCGCGCCGGTGGCGCCGTCCGTGGTGCGGTCGGTGGGCGCGCCGGCCGATGGACCGGCGGAGTCGTCTCCGGGTGCTCCGGCGGCGGACTGGCTGGTGGTCTCAGTGCTGGCCATGGCGGCGGATCTCCCCACGGAGCTGTTCGGTGATCTCGATGGAAAGGTCGGCGACCGCGGAGTCCTCGATGCGGCGCGGCTGCGGGATGTCCACCTGCCACTCGCGGGCGACCCGGCCGGGGCGGGAGGACAGCAGCACGACCCGCTCGGCGAGCCGTACGGCCTCGCGGACGTTGTGGGTGACGAAGAGGACCGACAGGTTCGTCTCCTGCCAGATCCGGGTCAGCTCGTCGTGCAGTACGTCGCGGGTGATGGCGTCGAGCGCGGCGAACGGCTCGTCCATCAGGAGCAGTTGGCTGTCCTGGGCGAGCGCCCGGGCCATCGCGACGCGCTGGCGCATGCCGCCCGACAGCTCGTGGACCCGCTTGCCGTACGCGCCCTTGAGCCGTACGAGTTCCAGCAGCCGCTCGGCCTCGGTGCGCCGCTCGGCGCGCGGCACCCCGCGCAGCCGCAGCGCGAGTTCGATGTTGCGGCCCGCGGTGAGCCACGGGAACAGCGCGTGCTCCTGGAACATCAGCGCGGGCCGGCCGCCGGGCGTCTCGATGCTGCCGGCGGACGGCTTGTCCAGACCCGCCACGAGGCCGAGGAGGGTGGACTTGCCGCAGCCCGAGGCCCCCAGGAGGCAGACGAATTCGCCGGGGGCGACGTCGATGCTGATGTCGTCCAGTACGTGCTGTTGCGCGCCGGGGCGGCCGAACGACTTCGAGACGTGGTGGATGCGAGCGGCGTACGGACCGGTGGATCCGGTGTCCGCCGCGGCGGGCTTGGTGAGCGTGCTGGTCGTCATCGGTGTCACCTCCTGGGGGACTGCGGTGCCGGGGCGGGGGTCAGTTGCTGCCGAGGCCGGCGTCGTCGACCGGCGGCTTCCCCTCGGCCTTGAGCACTTTGTTCAGCAGGGTGAGGTCGTAGATGCCCTTGAGGTCGGGCTTCTTCAGCAGGCCCGCCTGGACGGCGTGGTCCGCCTCTTCCTGGAGGGTGGCGGCCAGCGGGTCGTCGGTGACGTCGACGTTCTGGAACGCGGGGTCGATGACGTCGTTGGGCAGCGCCTTGCCGGAGATCTGCGGGTCGGCGAGCCTGGCGTTGAGTGCCTTGACCGCCTCGTCGGGGTGGGACCGGATCCAGGTGTTGGTGGCCACCGAGCCGCGCAGCACCGCCTCGACGGCCTTCGGGTGCTCCTTGAGGAACTTCTGCGAGACGATCACGTTCGTGATGACGAACTTCCCGTCCTTCCACAGCTTCTTCTCGTCCAGCAGCGACTTGCCGCCCGCGGCGACGAGCTTGGACGCGGTGGGCTCGGGGACCCAGGCGGCGTCGATGGTGCCCTGTGTGAACGCGGTCGGGGTCACCTTGTTGTCGATGCGCTGGACGGTGACGTCGCCCTTGCCGCTGGTGGCGTCGACCTTGTAGCCCTTCTGGGCGAGGAAGTTGAGCAGTGCGACGTCCTGGGTGTTGCCCAGCTGCGGGGTGGCGATCGTCTTGCCCTTGAGATCGTCCAGGCTCTTGATCTTCTTGGGGTTGACGATCAGCGAGACGCCGCCGGAGGCCGAACCGGCGATGATCCTCAGGCTCTTGCCGTGCGACGTGACGTAGCCGTTGATCGCGGGGGAGGGGCCGATCCAGCCGATGTCGATGGCGCCGGAGTTGAGCGCCTCGATCTCGGCCGGGCCCGCGTTGAAGACCGCGGACTTGATCGCCGTGCCGCCCAGCGCCTTTTGGAACTGGCCCGTCTGGAGGCCGATCAGCGGGGTGGCGTGGGTGGTGTTGCCGAAGAAGCCGATCTTGACCTGGTCCAGTCCGTCCACCTTGGGGCCCTTGGGGGCGATGGTGGCGGCGGTGTCCTTCGGGGCCTGGGAGCCGTAGCCGCAGGCGCCCAGCGCGCCTACGAGGAGCGGGACGGTGGCGGTGGCCGCCAGCAGGCGGCGTCGAACGGCAGTCACGGGAGGCGTTCCTCTCGGAGGGCCGGGGCGGTGTGCGCCCCTCTAAGGCGCGCCCGGCGAGACGGTGGATCTTCGGAAGGGAGGTGTGGGGGATGCGGAGTGGAGCATCGTCAGCACGCACATCGGCCGACTCCGCCCTGTCCGCTTCCGAGGGCGCCGCTGCCTACGCGGCCGCCTTCCTTCGCGAAGGTCGAGAAGATGTCCTGGAGCATGGTCAGAAGTCCCACCCCTCGTCGTCCGCCGCGGCGGCCGGTGCGGTCTGCGCGCCCGCCTCCGCGAAGGCGGTGCCGGCCATGCCGGCGGTCAGCGTCGTACCGTCCGCCGGGTCGATCAGCAGGAAGGAGCCGGTGCGCCGGGAGTCGGCGTAGGCGTCCAGCGCCAGCGGCTCGGCGGTGCGCACCACGATCCGCCCGATGTCGTTGGCGGCGAGTTCGCCGGGGGCCGGGTGCTGGGAGAGGTCGTCGAGGGTGAGCCGGGACGGGATCTCCTTGACGATCGCCTTGACCGTGCGGGTGGTGTGCTTGAGCAGCACCCGCTGGCCGACGGTCAGCGGCCGGTCGGCGACATGGCAGACGGTGGCCTCGACGTCCTGCGAGACCGACGGGGCCGCCGCGGTCGGGGCGATCAGGTCGCCGCGCGAGATGTCCAGGTCGTCGGTCAGCCGGACGGTCACCGACTGCGGCGCCCAGGCGGTGTCCACGGCCTGGCCGAGCGCGTCGATGCCCTCGACGGTGCTCGTCCGGCCCGAGGGCAGCACGGTGACGGCGTCGCCGACGCGCAGCACGCCGGAGGCGATCTGGCCCGCGTAGCCGCGGTAGTCGGGGTGTTCGGCGGTCTGCGGGCGGATGACGTACTGGACCGGGAAGCGGGCCGGGTCGTCCGACGGGTCGGCGCCGACCGGCACGGTCTCCAGGTGCTCCAGCACGGTGGGGCCGCCGTACCAGTCCATGTTGGCCGACGGCGTCACGACGTTGTCGCCGGCCAGTGCGGAGATCGGGATGGCGGTGATCTCCGGGACGCCCAGCGACGCCGCGTAGGTGGTGAACTCCTCGGCGATGGCGGCGAAGACGCGCTCTTCGTAGCCGGCGAGGTCCATCTTGTTGACGGCCAGGACGACGTGCGGGACCCGCAGCAGGGCGGCGACCGCGGCGTGCCGGCGGGTCTGCTCGACCACGCCGTTGCGGGCGTCGACCAGCACGACGGCCAGCTCGGCGGTCGAGGCGCCGGTCACCATGTTGCGGGTGTACTGCACATGCCCGGGGGTGTCGGCGAGGATGAACCGCCGGCGGGGGGTGGCGAAGTAGCGGTAGGCGACGTCGATGGTGATGCCCTGCTCGCGCTCGGCGCGCAGCCCGTCGGTCAGCAGCGCCAGGTCGGGCGTCTCCTGCCCGCGGTTGCGGGAGGCGTGCTCGACGGCCTCCAACTGGTCGGCGAGCACCGACTTGGAGTCGTGCAGCAGCCGGCCGACCAGGGTCGACTTGCCGTCGTCCACGGATCCGGCGGTGGCGAAGCGCAGCAGCGAGGTGGCACCGGCGTCCACGGTCCGGTCCGCGTCAACGGCGTTGGTCGTGCTCATGTTAGAAGTACCCCTCGCGCTTGCGGTCCTCCATGGCGGCCTCCGACAGCTTGTCGTCGGCCCGGGTGGCGCCCCGCTCGGTGAGCCGGGACGCGGCGATCTCCGCGATGACCGCCTCGATGGTGTCGGCGTCGGAGTCGACGGCGCCGGTGCAGGACATGTCGCCGACGGTGCGGTAGCGCACCTGCCGCAGCTCCAGGCGCTCGCCGTCCTTGGGACCGCCCCAGTCACCGGGCGCCAGCCACATGCCGGCGCGGGCGAAGACCTCGCGCTCGTGGGCGTAGTAGATGGCGGGCAGTTCGATCTTCTCGCGGGCGATGTACTGCCAGACGTCCAGCTCGGTCCAGTTGGACAGCGGGAAGACCCGGACGTGCTCGCCGGGCGAGTGGCGGCCGTTGTAGAGCTGCCACAGCTCGGGGCGCTGCCGGCGCGGGTCCCAGCCGCCGAACTCGTCGCGCAGCGAGAAGACCCGCTCCTTGGCGCGCGCCTTCTCCTCGTCCCGCCGGCCGCCGCCGAAGACCGCGTCGAAGCGGTTCTTCTCGATGGCGTCCAGCAGCGGCACGGTCTGCAGCGGGTTGCGGGTGCCGTCCGGGCGCTCGCGGAGTTCACCGCGGTCGATGAAGTCCTGCACGGAGGCGACGTGCAGCCGCAGGCCGTGGCGCTCGACGGTGCGGTCGCGGTAGTCGATGACCTCGGGGAAGTTGTGCCCGGTGTCGACGTGCAGCAGCGAGAACGGCACCGGGGCCGGCGCGAACGCCTTCAGCGCCAGGTGCAGCATGAGGATGGAGTCCTTGCCGCCGGAGAAGAGGATCACCGGCCGCTCGAACTCGCCCGCCACCTCGCGGAAGATGTGGACCGCCTCGGACTCCAGGGCGTCGAGGTGCGACAGCGCGAACGGGTTGTCGGCGCCCTCGGCGTTCTCCGTCACGGAAGCCACGGTCGTCATGCCAGTCCCCTCTCGGTGAGCAGCGAGTGCAGCGCCGCCGCGGACTCCTGCACGGTCTGGGTGTGCGACTCGATCCGCAGGTCGGGCGACTCGGGAGCCTCGTACGGGTCGTCGACGCCGGTCAGGCCGGAGATCTCACCGGCCGCCTGCTTGGCGTAGAGCCCCTTCACATCGCGCTCGGAGCAGACCTCGACCGGGGTGGCCACATGCACCTCCAGATACGCGGTCCCCTCGCTCTGGTGGCGCTTGCGCACCGCCTCGCGGCTGTCCGCGTACGGCGCGATCACCGGTACCAGGGCCTTGACGCCGTTGCTCGCCAGCAGTTCGGCGACGAAGCCGATGCGCTGGACGTTGGTGTGCCGGTCCTCGCGGGTGAATCCGAGGCCCGCGGAGAGGAACTCGCGGATCTCGTCGCCGTCGAGCACCTCGACGCGGTGGCCCTCGCCGCGCAGCCGGTCGGCCAGCTCGCGCGCGATGGTCGTCTTGCCCGCGCTCGGCAGACCGGTCAGCCAGATCGTGGCGCCCGTCATCTGTGTCTCCAAAAACTCCGCCATCAGTGCAGTCCGCACTCGGTCTTGTTGCTGCCGGCCCAGCGCCCGGCCCGCGCGTCCTCGCCCGCCAGCACCCGCCGGGTGCAGGGGGCGCAGCCGACGGAGGCGTAGCCGTCCGTCAGCAGCGGGTTGGTGAGCACGCCGTGCTCGGCGACGTACGCGTCCACGTCCGCCTGCGTCCAGCGGGCGATCGGGGAGACCTTCACCTTCCGCCGCCGGGCGTCCCAGCCGACGACCGGGGTGTTCGCCCGGGTCGGCGACTCGTCCCGGCGCAGCCCGGTCGCCCAGGCGTCGTAGCCGGTCAGGCCCTCTTCCAGGGGCTTGACCTTGCGCAGCGCGCAGCACAGGTCGGGGTCGCGGTCGTGCAGCCTCGGCCCGTACTCGGCGTCCTGCTCGGCCACGGTCTGACGGGGCGTCAGGGTGATGACGTTGACGTCCATCACCGCCGCCACCGCGTCCCGGGTGCCGATGGTCTCCGGGAAGTGGTAGCCGGTGTCCAGGAACACCACGTCCACGCCGGGAAAGGCGCGCGAGGCCAGGTGCGCGACGACCGCGTCCTCCATCGAGGAGGTGACGCAGAAGCGCGGCCCGAAGGTCTCGGCGGCCCACCGGAGGATGTCCAGGGCGGACGCGTCCTCCAGGTCGCGGCCCGCCTCTTCGGCGAGCCGCTGAAGGTCGGTTGCGGTGGTCACGAGCTACCTCCGTCGGAAGCGGCAGGGGCGGAGCCGGTGGCTCCGGGGGCCAGCAGGCCCAGGAACTTGAGCCGGAACGCCCGGCTGCAGGACCGGCATTCCCAGGCTGCGCCCTCTCCGCGGGAGGTCCCTTCGCCTTCCGAAGGCCGCAGGTCCTCGTCGCCGCAGTACGGGCAGTGGAACGGAACCGCGCGTTCGCTCACTTCAGCGCACCCTCTTCGGCACGCGCCGCCCAGGTGGCGAACCGCTCGCCCGCCGTGCGCTGCTCCTGGAAGGTGCGCAGCAACCGCTCGATGTAGTCCGGCAGTTCGTCGGCGGTCACCTTCAGGCCGCGGACCTTGCGGCCGAAGCCGGGCTCCAGGCCCAGCGCGCCGCCCAGGTGCACCTGGTAGCCCTCGACCTGGTTGCCGTCGTCGTCCAGCACCAGCTGGCCCTTGAGGCCGATGTCCGCGACCTGGATGCGGGCGCAGGCGTTCGGGCAGCCGTTGAGGTTGATGGTCAGCGGCTCGTCGAACTCCGGGAGGCGGCGCTCCAGTTCGTCGATCAGGGACGAACCGCGGCCCTTGGTCTCCACGATCGCCAGCTTGCAGAACTCGATGCCGGTGCAGGCCATCGTGCCGCGGCGGAAGGGCGAGGGCCTGACCTGGAAGTCCAGCGCCTCCAGTCCGGCGACCAGCGGGTCGACCTGGTCCTCCGTCACGTCGAGGATGATCATCTTCTGCTCGACGGTGGTACGCAGCCGGTCGGAGCCGTGTGCCGCGGCCAGTTCGGCGATCTTGGTCAGGGTGGTGCCGTCCACCCGGCCGACGCGCGGTGCGAAGCCCACGTAGAAGCGGCCGTCCTGCTGCCGGTGCACGCCGATGTGGTCCCGCCACTTCTGCGCGGGCTCCTCGGGCGCCGGGCCGTCGACCAGCTTGCGCTGCAGGTACTCGTCCTCCAGCACCCGGCGGAACTTCTCCGGGCCCCAGTCGGCCATCAGGAACTTCAGGCGGGCGCGGTTGCGCAGCCGCCGGTAGCCGTAGTCGCGGAAGATCCCCACCACGCCGGCCCAGACGTCGGCGACCTCGTCCAGCGGCACCCAGGTGCCCAGCCGCTGCGCGAGCTTGGGGTTGGTGGACAGGCCGCCGCCGACCCACAGGTCGAAGCCCGGTCCGTGCTCGGGGTGCACCACGCCGACGAAGGCCACGTCGTTGATCTCGTGGACCACGTCCTGGACGGGCGAGCCGGAGATCGCGGTCTTGAACTTGCGCGGCAGGTTGGAGAATTCCTTGCTGCCGATGTACCGCTCGTGGATCTCGTCCACGGCGGGGGTGCCGTCGATGATCTCGTCCGCGGCGATACCGGCGACCGGGGAGCCGATGATCACCCGCGGGCAGTCGCCGCACGCCTCGGTCGTGGACAGCCCCACGGACTCCAGCTTCTCCCAGATGGCGGGCACGTCCTCGATGCGGACCCAGTGCAGCTGGATGTTCTGCCGGTCGGTGATGTCCGCGGTGCCGCGCGCGTACTGCTCGGAGACCTCGCCGATGGCGCGCAGCTGCGGCACGGTGAGCCGGCCGCCGTCGATGCGCACCCGCATCATGAAGTACTTGTCGTCCAGCTCCTCCGGCTCCAGGATCGCGGTCTTGCCGCCGTCGATCCCGGGCTTGCGCTGGGTGTAGAGGCCCCACCAGCGCATCCGTCCCCGCAGGTCGTTGGGGTCGATCGAGTCGAAGCCGGACTTGGCGTAGATCGTCTCAATGCGTGTCCGCACATTGAGACCGTCATCGTCCTTCTTGAACTGCTCGTTGCCGTTGAGTGGCGTGAAGTGACCAACGGCCCACTGTCCCTCGCCGCGGTGGCGTCCGGCCTTGCGGCGGGTCGTGGCGGAGGGGAGATCCGGGTTGGCGGCCATGGGTGTACGTCCTTCTGGGCGGCTCAAAGGGGTGCGGACGGGTGCGGCGTACCCCCCGGCGACCTGTGCGGACACACCGAAGTGCGGCGCGTGGGCACGCGTCGGCGGTGAGCTGCTGGTCGGGCGGGTGCGCGCGTCCGCGACGATGGGGACGGCGTGGAGCGGTGGTGCCGAGTGCTGTCCGGATACGGAGGGGTCAGGACCCCTGATCGTGCAGCGTCAGCCTGCCCGACAAATGGCGCTGGACATGCGGCCGAGGTCGACGTGCCGCCGACTCACCAAGGCAATTCCAGCTCTGGACATGACGGAAGCGTGGCACGCCGTTCTCCGGCCAGTCCACCGTTATCCAAGATATGGACACAGGTGTCCCGGATCGCGAGACGGTGTGGCCTCGGTCACTTTTCGGCGGGCGTCAGCGGTCCGGCATCCGGCCACGGGCCCGGCATCGCGACCTCGGGCTCCTCGGTCACCTCCGTCGCGTACACCCGGAAGCCGCGCCGCTCGTAATTGGCCCGCGCGTGCGGCCCGTCGTCGCTGCAGGTGTGCAGCCACACCCGCTTCGTCTCCGGCCGCTGCGGCCACCGTCCGGCCAGGTCCCAGGCGCGCGCCGTCCCGTGGGCGAGCAGATGCCCGCCGATCCGCCGGCCCCGGAACGCCGGCAGCAGCCCGAAGTAGGCGATCTCCACCGCCCCCTCCGGCTGCGGGTCCAGCTCGATGAAACCGGCGGGCGTACCGCGCTCGTACGCCACCCAGGTCTCCACGCCCGGCCGCGCGAGCTGCTCGGCCCACCGGGCGTACGGCCACGCCAGCCGGTCGGTCCACAGGATGTCGCCGCCGACCGCCGTATAGAGGAAGCGGCTGAACTCCGGCGACGGTACCTCGGAGCGGACGATGAGCACACCCTGGTCGGCGGGCGGCTCCGCGGCGGGCACGAGGTCGGCCGGCGAGGTCTGTTCGAGGTGCCAGGTGGTGACGTGGTGGCTCATGGGGCCAGCACATCACACCGCCGGCGGCGGGTCGCGCCCCGCGGCGGGGCCGGCCCGCGGCCCCGCCGCGCCGGGCCGTCCGGACCCGTACCGGGCCCTCGCCACATCACGGAACACCGCGTCCATGTGGTGGGACGCGGGCGCCGCCTGCCGCGAAGCCGCCGCCCCGGCGGGCCGCCAGCACCGCGGGCGCCGTGGAGTGCGGCAGCAGCTCCAGCGGCCGGGGCGGCAGCCGCAGCTCCACCTCCACCCCGTCCGCGAAGCGGTAGGGCCGGTGGGCCAGCACCCCCGCCAGATGACGGCGCAGCCGGGACAGCTCGGCGCGCACCGTCACCGTACGGCCCCCGTCGCCGAACAGGTCCCGGGCCAGCTCGGCGGCGCTGCGTCCGCGCGGGTGCGCGGCGAGCAGGAACAGCAGCTCGGCATGGCGCGGGGACAGCGCGTGCGACCAGCTGCCGGCCGGTCCTGCGACGGTGACCGCCGGGCCGTCGCGCCCGCCGACGTCCAGCACCACCCGGTGCGGCCGCGGCGTCGGCTCCGGCCGGCCGAGCCGGATCAGCCAGCCGCCGGGCAGCGGCTCCAGGGTGCACATCCCGTACCGCGGCAGCCACAGCGGCCCGGCCACCGGCGTCTTCGGCAGCGCCACCCGGTCCGGCGGCGTCATCCCCGTCACCGCCGCCGTCCAGCCGTTGGGATCGACGGCCAGCGCCCGTCCGCCGATCCGCGCCAGCACCGGTGCCGCGCTCGACCGCAGCCGCTCCAGCGACGCGTGGTGGCGGGTGCGCAGCTCGCCCTCCGCGAGCCGGGCGACCGCGGAGACCAGCGAGAGCGTCGTGGGATGGAAGGAGTGGGCCGGACCGCTGATGTCGACGGTGCCCAGCAGCCGCCCGTCGCGAGGGTCGTGCAGCGGCGCCGCGGCGCAGGTCCAGCTGTGGTGGCTGCGCAGGAAGTGCTCGGCGGAGTGCACCAGCACCGGGCTGCGGGCCACCAGCGCGGTGCCGATGGCGTTCGTGCCGACGACCCCCTCCGTCCAGTCGGCGCCCTTGTCGAAGCCCAGCCGGTCGGCCATCCGCCGGATCGGCGCACTGCCCTCCCGCCACAGCAGCCGGCCCTCGGCGTCGGTGACCACCATGATCTGCTGCGCGGCGTCCGCGGTCGGCAGCAGCCCGCCGCTGAGCACCGGCAGTATCGACGCCAGCTGCGAGTGCTGCCGCCGGTGCTCCAACTCCGCCACGGACAGCGGCTGCTGGGCGCGTACCCGGTCCGGGTCCACGCCCGAGCCGAGCACCCGGCGCCAGGACTCGCCGATGACCGGACGGGGCGCGTCGCGCGCCGCGTCCGACGGCAGCTCGCCGGTGAGCGCCGCCTCGTGGACCGTGGCGAGCCGCCGGGCCGTCTCCCGGATGTCCTGGGCCGACCGGACGGCGCTCTCGACCGGTCTGTCGTGCGACCGGTCGGTCGTCCGCGCACCGGTGCTGTCGATCGGTCTGTCGCTCACGCCGCTCCCCGCTGTGCCTGTCACCCGGTGTGCCCATCGTGCCGTCACCGGCCTTCCGGAGAAGGGGCATTGGGAAGATCCGCTGCAACGGGGTGCAACCGTTGTGGCCTATGACGCCCAGCGGGGAATCTGGTGACCGCGGCCGATGGCGAACCTCTCCCACGCCCTCAGGGCGGGGGCGACCCGCCGCCGGAGGATTCGCCGGTCACCCGTCGGAGAACCCGCCGGCTGCCCGCCGAGGAAGCCATCGGCCGCACCGCGTCGCCGGCACGGTGTGGGAGGGGACTCGCCATGGTGGCTGCCGCCCCGCGTGTCGTGGTGATCGGCGCCAGCGCGGGAGGCCGTATCGCGCGGGCCGCCCGGCTCGCCGAGCACTACCGGGTCCCGCGGCTGACCGCGGTCGACGTGCTGATCAGGCGTCAGCCGCTGCCCGCCGGCGGCTATGTGATCGACGGCGCGCCGCAACTCCTCGACCGGGTCGCGCGCTTCGGCGGTCCGCTGCCCGCACCGGCCACCGCCGACCTCGTCGTCCACCTGCGGGAGACGGGGCAGGACGGCACCGGCGACGCGCTGCGCGTGATCCGCTACTACGAGGCCCGCGGTGTGCTGGTCGGCTTCCGGCCGGACGTGCCGGACGCCGAGATCATCGTGGCCATCGACGCGGCGCTGCGCGGGCGCACCGAGCCGGACCCGTCGCGGTGGCCCTGAGACCGGGAACGGCGCCGAGTCGGCGCGGCACCGCTCCCTGACACCGGCGCGGCGGCGGTGAACCCCCGTCCCCGTCCCGCCGGGGCCGACTGCTGACGGCTCCGGCGACCGGCGGGGAACCGCCGCCGCGCCGACCAGCCGGCGGGCGCGGCCGGTGGCCCCGGAAAGCCAGGGCCGCAGCCCGCGCCGCGCACCGCCGGCCGGGCGCTCCCCCGCCACTACCCCGCCACCGCCGGCCGTGCCCGCTCCACCACCGCCGCCAGGCCGAGCGTGTGCGGCAGCGTGCCGAACGCCGCGCCCGCGTCGCCGCCCAGCCGGCCGGCGCAGAACGCGTCCGCGACCTCCGGCGGCGCGTACCGCACCAGCAGCGAACCCTGGAGCACCAGCGCCAGCCGCTCCGCCAGCCGCCGGGCGCGCGCCTCGATGCCCTCCAGGTCGGCGAGTTCGGTCAGCAGCTCCCTGATCGCCCGGTCGAGCCGGTGGTCCGCGCCGCGGGCCGTGCCGATCTCCGTCAAGTACGCGTCGAGCGCCTCCGGTTCGCGCCGCAGTGCCCGCAGCACGTCGAGCGCCTGGACGTTGCCCGAGCCCTCCCACAAGGAGTTCAGCGGCGCCTCGCGCAGCAGCCGGGGCAGCCCCGACTCCTCGACGTAGCCGTTGCCGCCCAGGCACTCCAGCGCCTCCGCGACCACCGGCGTGCACCGCTTGGCCACCCAGTACTTGGCCGCCGGCACCGCCAGCCGCAGCAGGGCCCGGTCCCGCTCGGTGCCCCCGTCGTAGGCCGCCGCCAGCCGCAGCGCGAGCGTCGTCGCCGCCTCCGACTCCAGCGCCAGATCGGCCAGCACGTTGCGCATCAGCGGCTTGTCGACCAGCCGCCCGCCGAACGCCTCCCGGTACGCGGCGTGGTGCACCGCCTGTGCCACCGCCTGCCGCATCACCGCCGCCGCCCCGCTGACGCAGTCCAGCCGGGTCGCCGCGACCATCCCGATGATCGTCGCCACCCCGCGCCCCTCCTCGCCGACCCGGCGCGCCCAGGTGCGCCCGTCGAACTCCACCTCGGCCGAGGCGTTCGAGCGGTTGCCGAGCTTGTCCTTGAGCCGCTGGAGCAGGAACGGGTTGCGGCCGCCGTCCGGCAGCACCCGCGGCAGCAGAAAGCACGTCAGCCCACCCGGCGCCTGCGCCAGCACCAGGAACACGTCCGACATCGGCGCGGAGCAGAACCACTTGTGCCCCGTCAGGACGTACTCCCCGGCCGCCGCCAGCGGCTCGGCGCGCGTGGTGGTGGCGCGGACGTCACTGCCGCCCTGCTTCTCCGTCATCGCCATCCCGGCCAGCGCGCCCGCCTTCGCGGCGGCCGGGCGCAGCTCCGGGTCGTACACCCGCGAGGTCAGCAGCGGCTCCCAGACCGCCGCCAACTCCGGCTCGGCGCGCAGCGCCGGCACCGCCGCATGGGTCATCGACAGCGGGCAGCCGTGGCCGGCCTCGGCCTGCGACCACACGACGAAGCCGGCGGTCCGCCGGACGTGCCCGTCCGGGCGCGACCAGGCGCCGGTGAGGCCGGCGCCGACGGCATGGCCGAGCAGCCGGTGCCAGGCGGGGTGGAACTCCACCTCGTCGATGCGGTGCCCGTAGCGGTCGTGGGTGCGCAGCACCGGCGGGTGCGCGTTGGCCTGCGCGCCCCAGCGCTGCACCTGCGCGGAGCCGGCCGCCCGCCCCAGCCGGCCCAGTTCCTCCCGCACCTCGCCGAGGCGCTCCGCGGCGACGTACCGGGCGATGCCCGCGGTGAGCGCCGGGTCGGACCCGAAGACGTCGTACCCGGTCAGCGGCGGGGGCTGGTTCGTCACGATATGAGTGGTTGCTGCCATGGCAGATACGGTAAGGACGTGCAGCCGGCGAACGAACCACCCGAGCGGCCCGCGGGCCGTCTCACCCGGGCCAGGGCCCTCTACCGCAACGTCTCCAAGCGACGGCTGGCCTGGCTGCTCCTCAAGGACATCGTCGCCGGCTGCATGGAGTACCGGGTCACCGGGCTCGCCGCCGAGGCCGCGTTCTGGTGCCTGCTCTCGCTGCCGCCGCTGATCCTCGGACTCGTCGGCGTCCTCGGCTACACGGAGCCCTGGATCGGCCACGCCACCATCGACGGCGTCCGGGCGCACATCCTGCGCGCCTCCGGCACCGTCCTCTCCAGCCGGGGCGTCGACGAGGTCGCCCGCCCGCTGCTGAACGACGTGTTCACCGGCCGCCGCCCCGACGTCATCTCGGTCGGCTTCGCCATCGCGCTGTGGTCCGGCTCCCGCGCGGTCAACGTCTTCGTCGACACCATCACGATCATGTACGGCCTCGACGGCCGCCGCGGCATCGTCCGCACCCGGCTGCTGTCCTTCGTCCTCTACCTGGCCGCGCTGGCGGCCGGGACGGTCGCGCTGCCCCTGATGGTCGCCGGCCCGGACGCCGTCGCCGGCTGGCTCCCGGACGGCGAGGACATCATCCGCGCCCTGTACTGGCCGGTCGTGCTGATCCTCTCGATCGCCTTCCTCACCACCCTCTACCACGTCTCCGTACCGGTCCGTTCGCCCTGGCGGGAGGACATCCCCGGCGCCGTCGTCGCGCTCGCGATGTGGCTGCTGGGCAGCTTCCTGCTGCGCCTCTACCTGACCGCGGCGGTCGAAGGGCCCACCATCTACGGCTCGTTGGCGGCCCCGGTCGCGGTCCTCCTGTGGATCGGGGTGTCCGCCTTCGCGGTCCTGGTCGGGGCCGCGATGAACGCCGCCCTGGACCGGGTGTGGCCGTCGGCCGGCACGGCGGCGGCCCGTGCGCAGAACGCCCGGGCGCGGAAGGGGGCGGGCCCGGAGGGCGGACCGGCCGGCGCCTGACGCGGCCTCACATCGCCGGGATCCGCGCATAGCGCCCCGCGACGCGGAGGTCGGCCTCGATGGCCGCGGCGCAGGCGCGCAGGGCGGGGAGGACGGCCTCGCGGGTCCCGTCCGGGGTGCCGCGGCCGGCGTGGGTGGAGACGTTGACGGCGGCGACGGCGCGGCCGGTGCGGTCCCGGACCGGCACCGCGAGGGAGCGCAGGCCGTCCTCCAACTCCTCGTCGACCAGGGCGTGGCCGTCGGCGCGGACCCCGTCGAGGACGGCCAGCAGGCGGGCCCGGTCGGTGACCGTGTGCCGGGTGAGCGGCGCCAGGTGCGTGCGGGCGAGCCGGGCGGCCCGCTCGGCCGGCGGCAGGTCGGCGAGCAGCACCCGGCCCATGGAGGTGGCGTAGGCGGGGAAGCGGGTCCCCACCGTGATGTTGACGCTCATGATGCGGACGGTGGGGACCCGGGCCACGTACTGGACGGTGTCCGGGACGGCGTCGCCGGGGACCAGGACCGCCATCGACGCGGAGTCGTGGACGCGCTCCACCAGGGCGGCCAGGTGGGGCTGGGCGACGGCCGGCAGGGTGAGCGCGGAGAGCGGGGCGAAGCCCAGGTCCAGCACCTTCGGGGTGGGGCGGAAGAGCCTGCCGTCGCCGGCGAGGTAGCCGAGGTGTGCGAGCGTGATCAGGGCGCGGCGGGCGGTCGCCCGGGGCAGCCCGGTCGCCTCGGCGACGGCGGTCAGGGGGAGTTCGGCGCGGCCGGCGCCGAACGCGGTGAGGGTGGCCAGGCCGCGGGCGAGGGACTCGACGAATTCCGGGCCCAGTTCCTGCTTGGAGGCGCGCATCCAGGGGGCGGGCGGCGGCGGTGCGGGGGCCGTGGGCGTACGGGGGGCGGCCAGCGCGCGCTCCATGGCGGTGACGGTGGCGCGCAGGCGGGGCAGGACGGCGGCCGGCAGCTCGGCGGCGGTGCGGCGGCTGGTGTGGCTGACCACGCTCAGCGCGCAGACCGGCCTCCCGGAGGCGTCGCGGACGGGCACGGCCACCGCGACCAGGCCGGGTTCGATGAGCTGGTCGTCCAGGGACCAGCCGGCGGCGCGGGCGGCGGCCACCCGCGCCTCGAACGCGGCGGCGGTGGAGCTGCCGGGCCGCCGGGGCGGCACGGCGGGGAAGCCCACGTCCGTCGGGTCGGCGGCCCGGCGCGCCCGCCAGCGCCGCCAGTCGCCGGCGTCCCAGGCGTCCGCGAACAGCGCGCCGGGCGCGACGCGTTCGGCGGGCAGCAGGTCGCCGATGCGGAAGGCCAGGGACATGGCGCGGTGGCGGGTCGCCTGGTGGACGAAGCGCACCCCGTCGCCGTCCGGTACGGCCAGCGAGACCGATTCGTCGAGCGCCTCGGCGAGCCGGTCGGCCAACGGCCCCAGCCGGTCGGGGAGTTCGGTGGCGGCGAGGTAGGCGTTGCCCAGCTCCAGCAGCCGGGGCGCCAGGACGGCGTCGCGGCCCTCGACGCGCACGTATCCGATCCGGGCGAGGGTGCTCAGCACGCGGTCCACGGTGGAGCGGGCCAGACCGGTGACCCGCACCAGGTCGCCGGCCGCCGCCCGGCCGCCGCCGGCCGTCAGCTCGCGCAGCACGGCCAGGCTGCGCACCAGCGGACCCACCGCCTCCGGCGGCGGCGCTGAGGGGGCGGTGGCGGCGGGGTGGGACATGGACTCGCTCTCCACGGTGCGGCGATCTCGTCGGAACCGTACCGGGCGGGCCGGCGGGCACCGTTGACACGGCCGGGGGCGGGGGCCAGACTCGGGACGGCTGCTGGATGAACTTTAGTTCACTGGGCGAACTTCCGGGCAGGGCCCGGCAGGACGGACGACCCGAGGGCGAGGACATGGCAGACATCCGTTCCCTGCGCGACGCCGTCGCGGAACTGATCCACGACGGCGACACGGTGGCGCTGGAGGGGTTCACCCACCTCATCCCGTTCGCCGCGGCGCACGAGATCATCCGCCAGGGCATCACCGGCCTCACGCTCGCCCGGATGACCCCGGACGTCGTCTACGACCAGCTGATCGGCGCCGGCGCGGCCCGCAGACTGGTCTTCTCCTGGGGCGGCAACCCCGGCGTCGGCTCGCTGCACCGCTTCCGGGACGCCGTCGAGAACGGCTGGCCCGCCCCGCTGGAGCTCGACGAGCACAGCCACGCCGGGATGGCCAACCGCTATGCGGCGGGCGCCGCGCGGCTCCCGTTCGCGGTGCTGCGCGGCTACCGGGGCAGCGACATCCCGGGCCGCACGTCCACCGTCGCCACCGTCACCTGCCCGTTCACCGGCGAGCAGCTGGCCGCCGTCGCCGCCCTCAACCCGGACGTCACGGTCATCCACGCCCAGCGGGCCGACCCGGCGGGCAACGTCCAGCTGTGGGGGCTGACCGGCGTGCAGAAGGAAGCGGTGCTGGCCGCCCGGCGCGTCCTGGTGACCGTCGAGGAAATCGCCGACACCCTGGAGCCGCGTCCCGGCGGGGTCGTGCTGCCCACCTGGGTCATCGACGCGGTAGCGGTCGTCCCCGGGGGCGCCCACCCCTCGTACGCGGCCGGGTACTCGGTCCGCGACAACGCCTTCTACCGCGACTGGGACGCCGTCGCGCGGGACCGGGAGGCGTTCGGCCGGTGGCTGGAGGAGTGCGTGCGGGGAGTCGGCCGGGACGCCGGCGGCGGAGCGGTCGTGGGAGCCGGGGCGTCCGGGCGCGGGCGGGCGGCGCGGGGGACACCGCGGGTCGCCGCCGCCCCCGGTCCGGCCGCGGCCCCCGGTCCCGCCTGGACGCCCGACGAGCTGATGGAGGTCAACGCCGCGCGGGCGCTCGCCGGAGCCGGCACCTGCTTCGTGGGGATCGGGCTGCCCAGTACGGCCGCCAACCTCGCCCGCCGGACGGTCAATCCGGATCTGGTGCTGGTCTACGAGTCCGGCACCATCGGGTCCCGGCCGGAGCGGCTGCCGCTGTCCATCGGGGACGGCGAACTGGCCGACACCGCCGACGCGGTGGTGTCCGTGCCGGAGATGTTCAACTACTGGCTCCAGGGCGGCCGGATCGACGTCGGCTTCCTCGGCGCCGCGCAGGTCGACCGGTTCGGCAACGTCAACACCACCGTCGTCGACCGCGGCCCGGACCGGCCCGAGGGCCGGCTCCCGGGAGCCGGCGGCGCCCCCGAGATCGCCGCCAACTGCGGGCAGGCGCTGCTGGTCCTGCGGCACCGCCGCCGGAACCTCGTCGGCGCGCTGGACTTCGTCACCACCCTCGGGCACGGCACCGGCCCCGGGGACCGCGCGGCGCTCGGCCTGCCCGGCGCCGGGCCGACCGCGGTGATCACCGACCTCGGCGTGCTGCGCCCCGACCCGGACACCGCGGAACTCGTCCTCACCGCGCTGCACCCGGGGGTGACGGTGGACCAGGTCCGGGCGGCAACCGGCTGGCCCCTCAAGGAAGCCCCCGACCTCGGCGTGACCGACCCGCCCACCGCCGCCGAACTCGCCGCCCTGCGCGCCCTGAAGGCGGCCTCCGGGCCGGGCGGGCCCCCGGCCGCCGCCACCGCCCCGCGCTCCGGGAAGGACGCCCGATGACCCGGAGGTAGCCGCCGCCCGTATCCCCGTCCGCACCCCGCATGGAGAGGCACCCCCACATGGAGAGGCACCCCCGCACGGAGAAGGCACCCCAGCCCCAGCCCGCCCCGCCCGGCGCCGCCCCCGTCTCCCCGACCGCCCCACCACCCGCCACCCAGGCCGACATCAGCCGCGAGATCGCCGCCCTGCGGACCGCCCCCGACGCCGCCGACGCGGACCGCGCGGCCACCGGCCCGGCCCCCGGGCACCCCGCCCGGGACTATCCGCCCTACCGCAGCAGCACACCCCGCCACCCCCGGCAGCCGCTGGTCGCGATCGACGCCCTGGCCGACCCGGAAGCCGTGGAGCTGAGCGGCCCCGCCTTCGGTGTCACGGACGTCACCGCACTTGACGCCGACCTCACCCGGCAGCACACCGGGGAGCCGCTGGGCGAACGCATCACCGTCACCGGCCGCGTCCTGGACCGCACCGGCCGCCCCGTACGCGGCCAGCTCGTCGAGATCTGGCAGGCCAACGCCTCCGGCCGGTACTCCCATCAGCGCGACCAGCACGCGGCCCCGCTCGACCCGAACTTCACCGGCGTCGGCCGCTGCCTGACCGACGACGACGGGCGGTACACCTTCACCACCGTGAAGCCCGCCGCCTATCCGTGGCGCAACCACGACAACGCCTGGCGCCCCGCGCACATCCACTTCTCGTTCTTCGGCACGGCCTTCACCCAGCGGCTGGTCACCCAGATGTACTTCCCGGGCGACCCGCTCCTCCCGTACGACCCGATCCTGGCCTCGGTCGCCGACGCCGCCGCCCGCGCCCGCCTGGTGGCCGTCTACGACCACGGACTCTCCCGCCCCGAACACTCCCTGGGCTACCGCTGGGACGTCGTCCTGGACGGCCCGTCCGCCACCTGGACCGAGGAAGGCCGCTGATGCCCACCCGCCCCGAAGAGCCGCCGGCCGCGCCGCTCGCCCCCACCCCCTCCCAGACCATCGGCCCCTTCTACGGCCACGCCCTCCCCTTCCCCGACGGTGAGCGGATCGCGCCCACCGGCCACCCCGACACGGTCACCCTGCACGGCCTGGTGCGCGACGGGGACGGCGCGCCGGTGCCGGACGCGCTGCTGGAGTTCTGGCAGGCCGGACCCGACGGCAGCCTGACCGGCGCCCCCGGCTCGCTGCGCCGGGACCCGGCCACCGGCGCGGCCGCCGGCCGCAACGGCGTGGACTTCACCGGCTTCGGCCGCGTCCCCACCGACGCCGACGGGCGCTACGCGCTGCGCACCCTGCCCGCCACCGCCCCCGCCGGGCTCCCGGACGCCGCGCCCTACCTGGCCGTCTGCGTCTTCGCCCGCGGGCTGCTGCACCACCTGTTCACCCGCGTCTACTTCCCCGAGCACACCGCGGCCCACGCCGCCGACCCCCTGCTGTCCGGGCTGCCCCCGGAGCGGGCGCGCACCCTCCTCGCCCGCCCCGACGGCACAGTCCCGTACCGCTACCGGTTCGACATCCAGCTCCAGCAGCCGGCGGACGGCACGTACGAGGAGACGGTGTTCCTTGCCTTCCGATGAGGCGCCCGGGGCGGCGGGCGGGCCGTGCCCGGGAGCCGGCAGTGCTGACGGTGCGCCACCTGCCGGTGGTGCGGCCGATCACGGCCTGCTCGCCCCCTCCTGGGCCGGCTCCGCCGTCGCGGAGGCCACCGGCGACGCCGCCTACCTGCGCGCCCTGCTCGACGCCGAGGCCGCGCTGACCCGCGCCCAGGCGGCCCTCGGGCTCGCCCCGGCGGCCGCGGCGGCGACCGTCACCGCGGTCGCCGCCGAGCACCACCGCCACGACCCGCGGGCGCTCGCCGGGCGCGCCCGCGCCGCCGGAAACCCGGTGGTGCCGCTCGTCGCGGACCTGACCGCCGCCGTCGCCGCCCGCGACCCGGAAGCCGCCGGCCACGTCCACCGCGGCGCCACCAGCCAGGACATCCTGGACACCGCCACGATGCTGGTCTGCGCCCGCGCCCTGGACACCGTGCTGGCCGACCTCGACCGCACCGCCGACACGCTGCACCGCACCGCCGCCGCCCACCGCGACACGCCGATGGCCGGCCGCACCCTCACCCAGCACGCGGTGCCGACCACCTTCGGCCTCAAGGCGGCGGGCTGGCGCAGCCTGGTCCTCGACGCCCGGGACCGGCTCGCCGCGGCACGGACCGCGCTTCCCACCCAACTGGGCGGCGCCGCAGGGACGTTGGCGGCCTTCCACGCCTACGCCCCGGCGGACGGCGCGCCGCGCGCCGACGACCTCGGCGTCCGGCTCCTCGCCCGCTACGCCGCCGAGACCGGGCTCGCCGCACCCGCCCTGCCCTGGCACACCCTGCGCACCCCCGTCGCCGACCTCGCCGGCGCGCTCGCCTGCACCGCGGGCGCGCTCGGCAAGCTGGCGGCCGACGTCCTGGTCCTCTCCCGTACGGAGACCGGCGAGCTGGCCGAGGGCAGCGGCGGCGGCTCCTCCGCGATGCCGCACAAGGCCAACCCGGTGCGCGCCACGCTGATCGCGGGCGCCGCCCGGCAGGTGCCGGCGCTCGCCGCGGTGCTGTACGGGTCGCTGGCCGCCGAGGACGAGCGGCCGGCCGGCGCCTGGCACGCCGAGTGGCAGCCACTGCGCGAGGCGCTGCGTCTGGTGGGCGGCGCGGCCCGGGACGCGGCCGACCTGACCGCGGGACTGCGGGTCCGTCCGTCCCGGATGCGGGAGAACCTCGACGCGACCGGCGGGCTGGTCGTCTCCGAACGCCTCGTCGCCGCCCTCGCCGCGCTGACCGGCCGCGCCGCGGCCCGCCGCACCCTGGACGCGGCGGCCCGCCGCGCGGCGGACGAGGGCGTCCCGCTGGACGACGCGCTGCGCGCGGCCCTGGACGCGGACCCGGCGACCCCGGCCGGTGCCGCCGCCCTCACCGGGCCCCGGCTGCGCGAACTCCTGGATCCCACCGGCTACTTGGGATCCGCGGGCGCTCTCGTCGACCGCGCCCTCCGGCGCGCCCCCCCAGCCCTTCCCCCATGCGCCGCAGGAGCCCGTATGACGTCCGTACCGCCCGGCGGCCACCGCACCGTGCCGCACCACACCGCCGACGGACCCGAA
Organism: Streptomyces sp. GS7; assembly: GCF_009834125.1. Lineage (NCBI taxonomy): Bacteria > Bacillati > Actinomycetota > Actinomycetes > Kitasatosporales > Streptomycetaceae > Streptomyces > Streptomyces sp. GS7. The sequence continues at coordinate 6,734,135 of NZ_CP047146.1, read as the reverse complement.
GGTGCCCCGCCCCTCCTCCTCGGCCCCTCCCTGGGCACCACCCTCGCCCTCTGGGACTCCCAACTCCCCGCCCTGGCCCGCCGGTTCCGCGTGCTGCGCTGGGACCTCCCCGGCCACGGCGGCACCCCCGCCGGCGTCCTCGCCGCCGGCACGACCACCGTCCCCGAACTGGCCCGCCTCGTCCTCGACCTCGCCGACGCCCGCGGCCTCGACCGCTTCGCCTACGCGGGCGTCTCGCTCGGCGGCGCGGTGGGCGCCTGGCTCGCCGTCCACCACCCCGAGCGGATCGCCTCGCTCGCGCTGATCTGCTCCTCCGCGCGGTTCGGCGAGCCGGCCGGCTGGCACGAACGGGCCGCGCTGGTACGGGCGAAGGGCCTCGGCCCGGTCGCCGAGACCGCCGCGGGACGCTGGTTCACCCCCGCCTTCGCCGCCTCGCCCGAGGCCACCGCCCTGCTCGACGCGCTGCGCCGCAGCGTGTCACCCGACGGATACGCCGCCTGCTGCGACGCCCTCGCCCGCCACGACCTCCGCGCCGACCTGCCCCGGATCACCGCCCCCACGCTCGTCGTCGCCGGCCGCGCCGACCCGGCCACCCCGCCCGCCCACGCCCGCGAACTCACCGACGGCATCCCCGCCGCCACCCTCGTCGAACTCCCCGGCGCCGCCCACCTCGCCCTCGCCGAGCGCCCGGCCGCGGTCCGCGCGGCGCTCCTCGGCCACCTCGACCGCGCCCACCCCGCCCCCGGAACGGACCACTGATGCCCCGCACCCACCAGCCCGCCCCGCCGCCGTCCCGCACCGCGGTCGGCATCATCGGCGGCGGCCCGGCCGGGCTGCTGCTCGCCCGGCTGCTGCACCGGGCCGGGATCGGCTGCGTCGTCCTGGAGAGCCGCGACCGCGGATACGTCGAGGCGCGGCAGCGCGCCGGCATCCTCGAACAGGGCACCGTCGACGTCCTGCGCGGCTGCGGCGCGGGGGAGCGGCTGGACCGCGAGGGGATGGTCCACGACGGCATCGAGCTGCGCTACGACCGGCGGTCGCACCGGCTCGACTTCCCGGCGCTGACCGGCGGACGGCGGGTGACCGTCTACGCCCAGACGGAGATCGTCAAGGACCTGATAGAGCTTCAACTCGCCGACGGCGCACCGCTGCTGTTCGGCGCGCGGGCGCTCGCCGTCACCGGCGCCGACACCGCACGGCCGGCGATCCGCTACCGCCACGACGACCGCGAGCACACCCTCGGCTGCGACTACGTCGTCGGCTGCGACGGCTTCCACGGCGTGGCCCGGCAGGCGATCCCGGACACCGAGCGCCGTACCTACGAGCGCGGCTACCCGTACTCCTGGCTGGGCGTGCTCGCCGACGCCCCGCCGTCCTCCGACGAGCTGATCTACGCCCACTCGCCCCGCGGCTTCGCGCTGTTCAGCATGCGCACCCCGACCGTCAGCCGGCTCTACCTCCAGGTCCCCAACGGCACCGACCCCGCCGACTGGCCCGACGCCCGCATCTGGGACGAACTGGAGGCCCGCGCCGCCGTAGACGACACCTCCTGGAAGCCGGCCCGCGGCCCGCTCACCGCCAAGGCCGTCCTGCCGATGCGCAGCTCGGTCACCGAACCGATGCGCTGGGGCCGGGTCCTGCTCGCGGGCGACGCGGCGCACATCGTGCCGCCCACCGGAGCCAAGGGCCTCAACCTCGCCGTCGCCGACGTCACCGTCCTGGCGCGCGCCCTCACCCGGTTCTACGGCACCGGCGCGACGGACCTCCTGGACGCCTACTCCGACACCTGCCTGCGCCGCGTCTGGCGCGCCGAGCACTTCTCGTACTTCATGACGACGACCCTGCACACCGGCCCCGGCCAGAGCCCGTTCGACACCCGGCTCCAGCTCGCCCAGCTCGACCGCATCGCCGGCTCCCGGCACGCCGCCGCGGAACTCGCCGAGAACTACACGGGACTGCCGCTGCCCTGACCGGGAGCGGCCGGTGCGGGGCGGTGGCCGCGACCCGTCGCGCAGGCTCTACGGCGCCTCCAGGTGGCCCCTGCGGTACCGCACCAGGAGCATCGCCGCGTCGTCGTGGAGCGGCCCCTCCGCATGGTCGACGACATCCTCGCGGACCGCCCGCAGCGCCGCCTCCGGGTCGGGGTCCTTCAGCAGTGCGGCGCGCTCGACGAGGGGGTAGAACCAGCCGGCGCCGTCCCGGGCCTCGCTGACCCCGTCGGTGTAGAAGAGCAGCTGGTCGCCGGGGGCGAACGGGACCCGGTACGGCAGCGGCGCGTCCGGGCCATGGTCCATCAGGCCGAGCGGCAGCGCGCGTTCCGGCGGGGCCGCGTAGCCGACCTCGCCGTCGGGGCGGACCACCAGGGGCGAGGGGTGGCCGAAGTTCAGCAGGGTGGCGTCCGGGCCGTCGCCGATCTCCGCGAGGACCGCGGTGACGAAGCGCTCACCGGACAGATGGCGGTTCAGCGCGCGCTCGACCCGGGCGCCGACCGCCGGCAGGTCCGGCTCGTCGTGCGCCGCCTCCCGGAACGCGCCGAGCACCACCGCCGCGGACTCCACCGCCTCCAGGCCCTTGCCCTGGACGTCCCCGACGATGATCCGCACACCGGCCGGCGAGGTCACCACCTCGTACAGATCGCCGCCGATCCGGGCCTCGGCCACCGCCGAGGTGTACGAGACCGCGATCCGCAGCGGGCCCGCGCCGCGCGGTACCGGCCGCAGCAGCACCCGCTGGGCGACCTCGGCGATCGACCGCACGCTGGCCAGCTCCGCCTCCCGGCGCTGCCGCATGACCGCGGCGGCCACCCCGGCCGCGGTCACCCCGGCCACCGACAGCAGCGCGGTCAGCCCGCGCCGGCTCTCGAACAGCCCGCTGTGGACCCCCAGCCCGACGCACAGCACGGCCGCGGTCAGCCCGACCAGCGCGGTCCGCCGCCAGCCGCCGACCAGCCCCGCGAACGCGGGCCCCAGCGACACCAGCGGCAGGAAGCCGACGCCCGGCCCGGCGATGAGGTCCACGGCGCTGACCGCTGCCATGACCATGTACGGGAGCGCGGACAGCGCACGGGAGCCGGTGCGCTGCTCCCCCTTCTCCACGGCCAAGGTCCACTCCGGCGTTCTGACGGCTCACACGCCGGTGGGGACGGCACGCGAGAGGCGATCGGTCGTGGGGTAGCCGGCAGCCGGTCCGTTCGACTGTCCGAAACCAACCCCCGGGCCCCCGACCTGAGCATATGCAACATTTGCCGGACCGGATCACGGGGCCTGTACCGCCGTTACCGAATCGCAGCGGCCGGGCGCCGGCCCCGGCCGGCCGGCGGATCTTACGGACCGGTGACACGGCCGCCGCGGAGCGGGCCCGACGGCCTCGCCGCGCCTAGCGTGACCGGCATGCGTGTACTGGTCACCGGCGGCGCCGGATTCATCGGATCGCAGATCGTCGAAACGCTGGTGGCCGGCGGCCACGAGCCCGTCGTGTTCGACGCGCTGCTGCCCACCGCCCACGCCGGGCCGCCCCGGAAACCGCCCGCGACCCGGGCCGCGGTGCCCCGCATCGAAGCCGACGTCCGCGACCGCGCCGCCGTCGACGCCGCGTTGCGCGGAGTGCACGCGGTCTGCCACCAGGCCGCGATGGTCGGCCTCGGCAAGGACTTCGCGGACGCCCCCGACTACGTCGGCTGCAACGACCTCGGCACCGCCGTCCTCCTCGCCGCGATGGCCGCCGCCGGCGTACCCGGACTGGTGCTCGCCGGCTCCATGGTGGTCTACGGGGAGGGCCGCTACGACTGCCTCGCCCACGGGACGGTGCGCCCCGGACCGCGCACCGAGGCCGCACTGGCCGCCGGCCGGTTCGAGCCGTGCTGCCCGCGCTGCGGCGCGGAACTGCGGCCCGGCCTCGTCGGCGAGGACGCGCCCACCGACCCGCGCAACGTCTACGCCGCGACCAAACTCGCCCAGGAGCACCTCGCCGCCTCGTGGGCCCGCGCCACCGGCGGCCGGGCGGTCGCCCTGCGCTACCACAACGTCTACGGGCCCGGCATGCCGCGCGACACCCCCTACGCCGGCGTCGCCTCGTTCTTCCGCTCGGCACTGGCCCGCGGCGAGGCCCCCACCGTCTACGAAGACGGCGGCCAGCGGCGCGACTTCGTCCACGTCCGGGACGTCGCCGCCGCCAACGCGGTGGCGCTGGCCGCCCTGCCGGACCGGCCGCCGGGCACCCTCACCGCGTACAACACCGGCAGCGGGGAGCCGCACACCGTCGGCGAGATGGCCCGCACCCTGGCCGCCGCCCACGGCGGCCCGCCGCCGGTGGTCACCGGGGAGTACCGGCTCGGCGACGTCCGGCACATCACCGCCTCCTCCGGGCGGATCGCCGCCGACCTCGGCTGGCGCGCCGCGACCGGATTCGCCGACGGCATGGCCGAGTTCGCCCGTGAGGAGATGCGATGACCGCGCACCCCGCGCCCGCCCCCGTCGACGTGGTACTGCCCTGTCTCGACGAGGCCGCCGCGCTGCCCTGGGTCCTGGCCCGCATCCCCGACGGCTGGCGGGCCATCGTCGTCGACAACGGCTCCACCGACGGCTCGGCCGCGCTCGCCCGCCGCCTCGGCGCCACCGTCGTACGCGAACCGCGCCGCGGCTTCGGCGCCGCCTGCCACGCCGGACTGCTGGCCGCCGACGCCGACATCGTCTGCTTCTGCGACTGCGACGGCTCCCTCGACCCCCGGCTGCTCGTCCCGTTCGTGCGCGCCGTACGCGACGGCGACAGCGACCTGGTGCTGGGCCGGCGGCGCCCCGAGGGCCGCGGCGCCTGGCCCGCGCACGCCCGGCTCGGCAACCTCGCGCTGGCCCGCATGCTGCACCGCCGCACCGGACTGCGGCTGCACGACCTCGGCCCGCTGCGCGCCGCCCGGCGCACCCCCCTGCTCGACCTCGGCCTCACCGACCGCCGCAGCGGCTACCCCCTCCAGATGGTCGTCCGGGCCGCCGACGCCGGCTGGCGCGTCACCGAACGCGACGTCCCCTACCGGCCGCGCACCGGCCGCTCCAAGGTCACCGGGACCTGGCGCGGCACCTGGCACGCGGTCCGCGACATGCGCACCGTGCTGCGGCAGCCGCCGGCCGCCCCCGAGGCAGGGAGCCCCCGATGACCCCCGCCCCCGCGCCCGCCCCGGCTCCGACGACGATCCTCGTCATCGCCAAGGAACCCCGCCCCGGCCGCGTCAAGACCCGCCTCACCCCGCCCTACACCCCCGCCCAGGCCGCCGAACTGGCCGAAGCGGCGCTCCGCGACACCCTCCGGGCCGTCCGCGCCATGCCCGCCCGCCGCCGCGTCCTCGTCCTCGACGGGCGCCCCGGCGGCTGGCTGCCGGCCGGTTTCGACGTGCGCCCGCAGTGCGCCGGCGGCCTCGACGAACGGCTGGCCGCGGCCTTCGCCGCCACCACCGGACCGGCCCTGCTCCTCGGCATGGACACCCCCCAGGTCACCCCCGCGCTGCTCGCCCCCGCCCTCGCCCCCGACGCCTGGCGGCACTGCGACGCCTGGTTCGGCGCCGCCGCGGACGGCGGGTTCTGGGCGCTCGGCCTGGCCGCCCCCGACCCCCGGCTGCTGCGCGGCGTCCCGATGTCCACCGCCACCACCGGCGCCGTCCAGCGCGCCCGGCTCACCGCCGCCGGACTCCGGGTCCGCGACCTGCCCGTGCTGCGCGACGTCGACACCGCGGCCGACGCGGCGGCGGTCGCCGCCGCCGCGCCCGGCGGCCGGTTCGCCGCCACCCTCGCCCGGCTGACCACGGCAGTCGGCCGATGAGCACCCCCACCGCCGCCCGCGACACCGGCCCCGACTGGGGCGCCGGCCCCTACGCCGACGCGCTGCGCACCGGCCGCGGCCCGCTCTACCTCCGCCGCGCCGACGGCTGGCTGCTGCCACTGGAGGTGGAACGCTGGTGCGCCGGCGCGGACACCGCCGACCTCTCCGCGCTGCGCCGCTGCGAAGGCCCCGTCCTGGACATCGGCTGCGGCCCCGGACGCCTGGTCGCCGCGCTCGCCGACCGCGGGCACCGGGCCCTCGGCATCGACGTCAGCGCCGCGGCCGTCGCCCGCACCACCGCGGCCGGCGGCACCGCACTGCGCCGCTCCGTCTTCGACTCCCTGCCCGACGAGGGGAGTTGGGGCACCGCGCTGCTCCTCGACGGCAACATCGGCATCGGCGGCGATGTGCGGGCCCTGCTCACCCGCACCGCCGAACTGCTCGCCCCGCACGGACTGCTGATCGTCGAGACCAGCCCCGCGGACATCGACGAACGCGTCCGGGTCCAGGTCGCCGGCGGCCACACCGCAGACCCCGCGCACACCGACGAGCCCTTCCCCTGGGCCCGGGTCGGCACCCGCGCCCTGCTGCGGCACGCGGCGCCGGAGCTGTGGGCCCCCGCCGGGCAGTGGACCGTGCCCGGCGGGACTCAACTCCCCGGCGTCGAACGCTGCTTCGTCGCCCTGCGCCGCAGCCGCGCGGCCGTCTCCCGCAGCCGCGGCTGAGCCGTCCGCAGCGTACGGACCAGCAGCCACAGCGCGGCCAGCGCGAACAGCCCCGCGCTGATCAGCAGCCAGCGAGCCAGGAACACCTCGGCCGGCAGCCCCGTCGTCTGTGTGTAGTGCACCGCGGCGGGGCTGCCGGGCGCGGTGGAGATCAGCGGCCACCACACCAGGAGCAGCAGCCCGGACAGTGCCGCCGGGACCCGGACGAACCCGGTCCACGCACGGTCCCGCGCACCGCCCGCGGTCAGCCGCGCCACCGCCCGGTCAGCCACCGAGTACAGCGGCACCAGCACGAGATCGTGCAGCAGCGCCGCCCCCGCGAACCACACCACCACCAGCGGCCACCGCGCATCGGACAGCAGCCGCAGCCCCGCATAGCCGGTCAGCGCGAACGAGGCGAGCAGCAACAGCAGTTGCAGCACCCCCTCGCCGTACCAGCGGCCCGCCCGGCGCCGCCACACCCCCGCAACCGCCCGCACCCGATCCACCGCACCATCGATCCGCCGCACCGTCAGACCTCCCCGAACGTCAGCCGCGACACCCACTTGGTGTTCAGCACCCCCGGCGCCGCCGGCACGATGATCCGCGCCGGATACCCGTGGTCCGGCGACAGATCCGCCCCGCCCACCCGCAGCGCCAGCAGCGACCGCGGATCGCGCACCTGGTTGTCCCGCAGCGCCGCCCGCCGGAACGCGCCCGACAGCTGAAGCGACTCCACCAGCACCCCCGGCGGCGCCCCGTCCCCTCCCACCAGCGCGGCCAGATCCCGCAGCCGCACCCCGCTCCACCGCAGGTCCTCCGTCGACCAGCCCTCCACACAGGCGATCGGCAGCGCCGCCTCGTACTGCGGCATCCGCAGCAGCTCGGCCCGGCTCAGCCGCACTTGCCGCCCGCCGCCCTCGACCGTCAGCCGCCAGCCGTCGCCGATGTCCCGGGCCCGGATGCCCACCCCCGCCGCCGACTTGTTGATCTGGAAGCCGCTCGGGCCGCTCCCCGGATCGGCGCCACCGTGCGGCGCCAGCAGCGCGGTACGCCGCCACCGGCCGCCCAGGCTCTGCCCGGCCGTCGTCAGGAACAGCAGCAGCGACCCGGCGCCCACCAGCCCCAGCGCACCGCGCCGCGACACCGTCGGCGGCGCCGGGCGGAGCGCCACCAGCCCGGTGTCGTCGTCCGCCGCCGAAGGATCCGTACGCTCCCGCAGCGCCCGCACGGTCCGCGGCATCCGCAGCGCCACATGGACCGCGAACGCCCCGATGAACACCCACGCCCCGTAGAAGTGCAGCGGATAGAACGACCCCGGAAACACATAGTCCAGCTGGACGTTGAGGAGCCCGGTCACGAACTCGAACAGCGCCCCGCCCACCAGGAGCAGCAGCGAGACCCGCTCCAGCGCATGGCCCACCGACCGGGCCGGCGGCATCGTGAACAGCTTCGGGATCACCGACCACAGCTTCGCCAGCAGCACCGGCACCAGCACCACGCCGAGGGTGACGTGCACACCCTGGGTGAGCCGGTACAGCCAGTGCGGACCGGTCGGCCAGCTGAAGAGATAGAAGCCCAGCAGCCCCTTGTCCGGTGTCTTGTCGTTGACACCGCCGGCCAGATCCGGGTTGTACGCCGCGTACGACAGCAGCCCGGTCACGAACATCAGCGTGATGCCGGCCAGCAGCACCACACCGAGCAGCGCCGTCAGCCGGGGGCCGCGCAGCGGACTGCGCCAGAACGACGGGGATGTCGGGAGCGGCGGGGGAGTGGAGCGAGAGAAGCGAGAGAAGCGAGAGAAGGGGCGGAAGCGGCCGGCACCCATGGGCGTCCTCCAGGTGAGTCGGTCCGACGGTAAGCCGGTCCGCGCCCCCCGAAGCCGCCGCGACGTATGACGAAACCCTGACGTCCGGCGAAATCTGACGGATCGGTGACACCGCTCCCGCCGAACGGTCCTACCGCCCGCCCACGGCCTAGCGTGCCGGTGTGACCTCCGACGCCACCCCCGCCCCGGCCCCCGGTCCGCCGCCCGCGAGCACCCCCGACCCGGCCCCCGGCGAACGCGCCGGCCGCCGCGCCGACCTGCTCGCCACCGCGGCCGGTGCCCTCCTCGTCGGCGCCGCCATCGCCCTCGGCTCCGCCATCCAGCACGCCACCGGCGACCTGCGCGTCGACTGGCCCCCGCTGTACGCCGACTGGTCCCCGCACCTCGGCCCCGGCACCCCGGCCGCCCTCGCCGTCGCCGCCGCCGTGATCGCCTACGGACCGCCCCTGGCGGCCCGGCTCCGCTGGCGGCTGCTGCTGCCCGCCGCCTGGGCCGCCTCGATGGCCTGGACCTGGTCACTGGCCCTGATCGACGGCTGGCAGGCCGGCGTCGCGGGCCGCCTCACCACCGAGTACGAGTACCTGACGGTGATTCACCGCTTCGACGACCTCGGCCCGGCACTGCGCGGCTTCACCAGCCACATCCTCCTCCACCACGGACCGGACTCCTGGCCCGCGCACATCGCCGGCCACCCGCCCGCCGCCATCCTCACCTTCGTCGGCCTGGACCGCATCGGCCTGGGCGGTGGCGGCTGGGCCGGCGCCTGGTGCATCACCGTCGGCACCTCCACCGCGGCCGCGGTCCTGGTCGCGCTGCGCGCCCTGACCGACGAGGCCACCGCCCGCCGCGCCGCCCCGTTCCTCGTCCTGGCGCCCGCCGCCATCTGGGTCGGCGTCTCCGCGGACGGCTACTTCGCCGCCGTCACCGCCTGGTCCCTCGCCCTGCTCGCGCTCGCCGCCACCCGCCGCACCCGCGCCCCCCGTACGGCAGCCCTGGGCGCCGGCCTCCTCTTCGGCCTCACCTGCTACCTCTCCTACGGCCTCACCCTCTTCGCACTGCCCCTGGCCGCGGTCCTGCTGCTCACCACCCCCCGCCCCACCGCCCGCCCGCTGCCCTACGCCCTGGCCGGGGCGGCCGTCGTCGCGGCCGGCTTCACCCTCGCCGGATTCAACTGGTGGGAGGGCTACCGGCTGGTGGTCGAGCGCTACTACCAAGGCGCCGCGGCGGTCCGCCCGTACGCCTACTGGGTCTGGGGCAACCTCGCCTGCACCGTGCTGATGACCGGCCTGGCGACGGTGGCCGCGCTGCGCCGCACCCTCGCCGCCACACCCGCCGCGGTCCACCGCCTCCGGGCACCCGGCCGCGCCGCCGGCCCCGCCGACCGGCTCGTCCTGCTCGTCGCGGCGGTCCTGCTGGCCCTGCTCGTCGCCGACCTCTCCGGTATGAGCAAGGCCGAGACCGAACGCATCTGGCTGCCCTTCGCCCCCTGGCTGCTGGCGGCCGGCGCACTGCTCCCGGCACCCCGGCAGCGCCCCTGGCTGGCCGCCCAGGCCGTCCTCGCCCTCCTGATCAACCACCTTCTCTTCACCGGATGGTGAGAGGGCATCGGCGGCGCCGCCGGCGCCGCCGCGGCGCTACGCGAGGTAGGTCCGGGCCGAGTTCACCCGGCCGGGGCGCAGGATCCGGATCGGGCCGCGATTGCAGTCCGGGCAGTCCGCGCGGGTCAGCGGGGAGGGCACCCGCCTGCCGTGCGTGAAGTAGTCGGCGCGCCGCCGGCCGGCGAGATCGGTGGTGTGCCGGATCTCGTACTCCTCTTCCCAGCCGTGCCCGCAGTGCAGGCAGACGAAGGCATACGCCTCGTGAACGGTCTCGGTGTCCCGTTCCATGGTCACCACGCCCTCTCTCCGGGCCCGACGCACCCGCGGCGGGGCCGGACCGGATCCTTGCCGCACCTTCCATTATTGCGCCGCACCACCGCGATCGCGGCCGACCGTCCGCGGCCCGCGGCGACTCAGCCGCGCACCCGCGCCAGCGCCTCGTACACCGCCGCGACCAGCCCCCGGTTGCGCGGATCACCGCCCGCGGTGCCGCCCCCGTACCGGTTCATGGCGTACCCGTACGACAGCCCGTTCTCCGGGTCCGCGAAGGCGTACGACCCGCCCGCGCCGCCGTGCCCGAACGCCCGCCGGCTCGGGCCCACCCGGCCCTCGCTGTTGACCATGTAGCCCAGCCCCCAGCTGACCCCCGGGGTGCCCTCCGGGACCAGCGCGCCCAGCGTCAGATCCGGCTCGCCCGGCCGGCTCTGCGGCCGGCGCATCTCCTCCAGGGTGGTGGGGGATACCAGCCCGCCGCCCGCCAGCGCACCGTAGACCGCGGCCAGGCCGTGGGCCGCGGCGTGGCCGTTGCCGGACGGGATCTCGGCGGCGCGGTAGGCGGCGCTGTTGACGTCGCCGGTGGGGATGGACAGCAGCGCCAGTGAGAGCGGCGCCAGCGGATGGTCGTCCAGCCCGCCGAGCGGCGGCCTCGGCAGGTCCGGGAACAGCTCGGTGAGCAGCGCCGCGTCCAGCCGCCCGACCATGTCCGCGCAGTGCGCGTGCTCCTCGGCGGGAGTGCCGATGAACACCCGAGCACCGAGCGGCCCGGTGATCTCGCTGCGCAGGAACGCGCCCAGCGACTGCCCGGTGATCCGCCGCACGACCTCGCCCACCAGATACCCGAACGTCACCGCGTGATAGCCCTGCGCGGTCCCCGGCTCCCACCAGGGCGCCGTCGCCGCCAGCGCGCCGCACACGTACTCCCAGTCGTAGGCGCCCCCCGGGGACAGTGGCTCCCGGGGCGCGATCAGCCCGGCGCGGTGGCTGAGCAGCCAGCGCACGGGTATGTCCTCCTTCCCGGCCTGCCCGAACTCCGGCCAGTAGCGGACGACCGGTGCGTCCAGGTCCAACTCGCCCCGGTCCGCGAGGAGATGGGCGCACAGCGCGGTCATCCCCTTCGACGTCGAGTAGACGTTGACGAGGGTGTCCCGCTCCCAGGCCCGGCTCCGGTCCCCCGTGGTGTGGCCGCCCCAGAGGTCCACCACCGCCTCGCCGTCCAGCGTCACCGCGACCGCCGCCCCGATCTCGCCGTGCTCGCGGAAGTTCCGCTCGAAGGCGGTGCGTACGCCCTCGAAGCCGGCTGCGCAGTGGCCGCTGACGGTGGCTGCTTCCACGGTCGCTCTCCTCACGTCGTCGCGGTGCGGTGGGGGTCGTAGGGCGGGGCGGGTGCGGGCGCCGGCCGGTGGCGCGCCCGCGGGTCCGTCCGTGCGCCGCCGCGGTCCGCGCGTACGTAGGCGCGTCCCTACGGATGATCCGCCCGGATCGATGCCTCTGGCAACCGTGGCCACCCGGAGGGCGGAAGGCCGGCCCGGCCGGCGCAGCGCCGCGGACCGGCGAAACCGGTACGGCCGGCCCGCGGGCACCCGGCAGGATGGCCCCCATGACCCCCATGACCACAGCCCCGATCCGCCCCGTCCAGGCCCTTCTCGTCGTCGACGTCCAGTCCGCCTTCGTCTCCGGCGGCGAGGCGGTGCCGGACGCGGCCCGGGTGCTCGACCGCACCCGCGATCTGCTGGCCCGGGCCCGCGCGGCCGGCGCGCTCGTGGTGCACCTGCAGAACGACGGCGCGCCCGGCACCGCCGACGAGCCGCACACCCCCGGCTGGGAACTCCACCTGCCCGTCGAGCCCGGCCCCCGCGAGACGGTGGTCCGCAAGACGGACGACGACGGCTTCGAGGACACCCGGCTCGGCGAACTCCTCACCGGCGCCGGGGTCCGGGAGCTGGCGCTCTGCGGTGTGCTCTCCGAGATGTGCGTCAGCGCCACCGCCCGGACGGCGCTGCGGCGCCGCTACCGCGTCGTCCTGCCGCACGACGCGCACGCCACCTACGACATCCCCGCCGCCCCCGGCATCAGCGAGGCGGTCCCGGCGGCGATGTCCTCCCGGGCCGCCGAATGGGCCCTCGGGGACGAGGTCGAGATCGTGGCCCGCGCGGCCGATGTGCCCTTCGCGGCCGGGGAGTTGACGGCGGAGCGGGAAGCCGCGGGCGCTCGGGTGAGGTGACCGGCGCGTAACCGCCGCGGCTGCTCCGGCCCCGCCTCGCCGGAGGCTTCCGCCGCTCTCCTCCGGGGGCCTCCCCCCTCCCCCTCCCGCCCCACCCCGCCCCCGTGCCCTCCCTCACGGCAGGTTTTTCTCCAGGGCGTCGATGTACGCGGCCATGGCGTGGTCCCGGATGCCGGGCGACGACGGGGCGAGCAGCTCGGCGGTGAGGCGCTGGGCATGGCCGAGCAGGCCGCCGGTCAGCGGCATGGTGTTGTGGACGCCGCCCCGGGCGTCGATGTAGCGCAGCGCGGAGACATGGCGGAAAACCGGCTCCGGCGGCAGCTGCGGCACGATGTCGTCGTGGTTGGCGAAACGGTACATCCGGTGCGCGAAGGCGGAGTTGACCTCCTGGGCCAGCACCGGGTCGCAGGCGCGGGGCTGGCCGAAGGTGTAGACGCCGTCGGCGGGCAGCCGGGGGTCCTCGAAGTGCAGCCGGGCGGCGGCCAGCATCGCCAGGGCGCCGCCCAGGCCGTGGCCGGTGAACCAGAGCGTCTGGTCGTTGTCGCGGAACTCCTTGAGCGCGGTGAGGATCTGCGGCCAGACCGCGTCCAGCGCCTCGGCGAAGCCGGGGTGGGCGGTGCCCCGGCCGCCGGGGCCGGGCCACGGAGGGGTCCCGGGGCCGGCCAGCCAGTCCCGCAGCGCGGCGGGCTCGGCACCCCGGAAGGCCGTGATGATCATGTGCTGCCCGGTGAGGGTGTACGCCTGGACGTCCGGCAGGGGGAACGGCGGGCGGAACGCGGCGTGGTGGTGGCGCACCCGGTCGAGGCCCCACTGAGCGGCGGTGGCCGCGACGGCCGTCTCGTCCTGGTACGCGAGGTCGGCGGCGCGCGCCATGCAGAGCGCCTGGCGGATGCTGTAGCCGGTGGCGTGCTGGTCGACGAGGGTGCTGGTCAACGGAGGCTCCCAGTGGATGCGACGACGGACGACGGCAGGGACGACAGGGCGACTACACACAGCTCGCTCTGACTACACAACGTAACGTTGCCGCGTCGCGGCGAGCGGGTGCGCCCGTTTAAACCACTCGTTCGAGCCTCGGGTCGCACACGCCGCGGTGCGGGGCGAGCCTGGAAGCGTCCGGCTCCCACAGGAAGGTCCCACAGTGAACAGCGCGGAACAGGCGTCACACGCGGAACATGTATCGGCCGAGGTCGTGGTGGAACTCGAAGGCTGCAACGCGGAGGACGCGCACGCCGTCTTCAGCGCGCTGCGCACCTCCTTCGCCTGCGACCGGGCCGCGGACGACGTGCCCGCGGAGCTGGCCGGGCCGGGTGCGACGGTGTGGACCTCGACCTTCGACGTGAGCGAGCGCCGGGCCGAGGCCGGGCCCCGGCGGCTGAAGGGCCCCGTCGTCGTCAGCCTCCAGGGCGGCTACTGGGCCGTCGACCAGCTGTGCAACGCCCTCAGGAACGCGTTCGCGGTACGCGTTCTGGGCACGGCCGCCGGCGACCAGGAGAAGGAGGTCGAGCTGCGGCTGGAGACCCTGCCGCAGACCGTGGGAAGAGGGGCGAACTAGTGGCGGGCGGCCCTCGCCCGCAGGGCGCCGGCGGACCGCACCCCGTGAACGGCCGGCGCTCCGAACTGACCCTCACCGTCAACGGGACCCCGCACACCCTGACCCTGGACCACCGCACCACGGTCCTGGACGTGCTCCGTGAGCACCTCGGGCTCACCGGCGCCAAGAAGGGCTGCGACCACGGGCAGTGCGGCGCCTGCACGGTGCTGGTCGACGGACGGCGCGCCAACAGCTGCCTGCTGCTGGCCGTGGCGCACGACGGGCGGCGGCTGACCACCATCGAGGGACTGGCGGAGGGGGAGCGGCTGCACCCCCTCCAGGAAGCGTTCGTCGCGTACGACGCCCTCCAGTGCGGCTACTGCACCCCGGGCCAGATCTGCTCGGCCGTCGGCGTGCTCACCGAGGCCGCGGACGGCTTCCCCTCCCATGTCACCCCGGACACCGCCGCGTCCGGGGCGCCGGTCGCGCTCACCGCCGACGAGATCCGCGAGCGGATGAGCGGCAACCTCTGCCGGTGCGGCGCCTATCCCCGCATCGTCGACGCCGTCGGGGCGGTGGCCGGGGTCGCCGGAGCGGGGGCGGCCGGGGCATGAAGCCGTTCGGATACCTGCGCGTGGACAGCGTCGACGAGGCGGTACGGGCCGCCGCCGGGCAGCCCGGAGCCCAGTTCCTCGGGGGCGGCACCAATCTCGTCGATCTGATGAAGCTGGGGGTGGAGGCCCCGCGGGTGCTCATCGACGTCAGCCGGCTGCCGCTGGACCGGATCGAGGAACTGCCGGACGGCGGACTGCGGATCGGCGCGATGGTCCGCAACGCCGACCTCGCCGCCGCCCGCCCCGTACGCGAGCGCTATCCCGTGCTGTCGCAGGCGGTACTGGCCGGGGCCTCGGGGCAACTGCGGAACACCGCGACCACCGGCGGCAACCTGCTCCAGCGCACCCGCTGCCCGTACTTCCAGGACACCTCGAAGCCCTGCAACAAACGGGAGCCCGGGAGCGGCTGCCCGGCCCGCGACGGTGACCACCGCGACCTCGCCGTACTCGGCCACTCCGCGCACTGCGTCGCCACCCAGCCCTCCGACATGGCCGTCGCGCTGGCCGCCCTGGACGCCACCGTCCGGCTGCACGGCCCCGAGGGCGAACGCACCGTCCCGGCCACCGACTTCCACCGGCTGCCCGGCGACAGTCCCGAACGCGACACGGTGATCCGGCTGGGCGAACTGGTCACCGCCGTCGAGCTGCCGCCGCACCGCCCCGGCGCCCACTCGCGCTACCGCAAGGCCCGCGACCGCGCCTCGTTCGCCTTCGCGCTGGCCTCCGTCGGCGCCGTACTCGCCGTCCGCGACGGCGTCGTCGAGCACGCCGCGCTCGCCTTCGGCGGGCTGGCGCACCGGCCCTGGCGCGCCCGCGCCGCCGAGGAGGTGCTGCACGGCGCACCCGCCACCGAGCGGACCTTCGCCCGGGCCGCGGACGCCGAACTCGCCGCCGCCGAACCGCTCCGCGACAACGGCTTCAAGGTCCCCCTCGCCCGCGCCCTGGCCGTCGGGGTGCTGGCCGACCTCGCGGCCCGCGGCTGACCCCGTCCCCGGACCCCGTCCCCCGACCGCAAGGACGCGCGCCATGAGCCACGACCCCCCGGAGCGAGCACCGGCTTCACAGGAGTGGAAGCCGCCGGGCCCGCCCGCGTACCCGCTGGGCGCACCGCTCGTCCGCCGCGAAGCCCGCGACAAGGTCACCGGCACCGCCCGGTACGCGGCCGAGCACACCCCGCCCGGCTGCGCCTACGCCTGGCCCGTCCCGGCCACCGTCGCCCGCGGCCGGATCACCGAGCTGGACATCGGCCGGGCGCTGGCGCTGCCCGGGGTGATCGCCGTACTGACCCACGAGAACGCGCCCCGCCTGGCGTCCACCGGCGACCCCACCCTGGCCCTCCTCCAGGAGGACCGGGTTCCGCACCGCGGCTGGTACATCGCGCTCGCCGTCGCCGACACCCTGGAGGCCGCCCGGGACGCCGCCGACGCCGTCCACGTCACGTACGCCACCGACGGGCACGACGTGCGGCTGACCGCGGACCACCCGGGGCTGTACGTCCCGGAGCGGGTCAACGGCGACTTCCCGGCGGTCCGCGAACGCGGCGACTTCGACGCGGCGTTCGCCGCCGCACCGGTGACCGTCGACGCGACCTACACCGTGCCGCCGCTGCACAACCACCCCATGGAACCGCACGCCGCCACCGCCCGGTGGAGCAACGGCCACCTCACCGTCCACGACTCCAGCCAGGGCGCCACCAGGGTGCGCGAGGACCTGGCCGCCCTGTTCAAGCTCGGCATCGACGAGATCACCGTGATCTCGGAGCACGTCGGCGGCGGCTTCGGCTCCAAGGGGACTCCCCGCCCCCCGGCCGTGCTCGCCGCGATGGCCGCCCGGCACACCGGCCGCCCGGTCAAACTGGCCCTGCCGCGCCGCCAGTTGCCCGCCGTCGTCGGCCACCGTGCGCCCACCGTCCAGCGGGTGCGCATCGGAGCCGGCCGCGACGGCGTGATCACCGCCCTCGCCCACGAGAGCGTCACCCACACCTCCACGGTCACCGAGTTCGTGGAACAGGCAGCGGTCCCGGCGCGCATCATGTACACCTCGCCGAACAGCCGCACCGCACACCGCGTGGCCGCCCTCGACGTCCCCACCCCCTCCTGGATGCGCGCCCCCGGCGAAGCCCCGGGGATGTACGCCCTGGAGTCCGCCGTCGACGAACTCGCCGTCCTCCTGGAGACCGATCCCGTCGAACTGCGCCTGCGCAACGAACCCGACACCGAGCCGGACACCGGTCGCCCCTTCAGCAGCCGCCATCTCGCCGACTGCCTCCGCGAGGGCGCGGAGCGCTTCGGCTGGCACCCCCGCGACCCGCGCCCCGCCGTCCGCCGCCACGGCGACCTCCTGCTGGGCACCGGCGTCGCCGCGGCCACCTACCCCGTCTACATCGGCGCCACCCAGGCCGAGGCGCACGCCGCCGCCGACGGCGGCTACCGCATCCGGGTCAACGCCACCGACATCGGCACCGGCGCCCGCACCGTCCTCGCCCAGATCGCCGCCGCCGCGCTCGGCGCCCCCGAGGACCGCGTCCGGGTCGACATCGGGAGCAGCGACCTGCCGCCCGCCATGCTCGCCGGCGGCTCCGCGGGCACCGCGTCCTGGGGGTGGGCGGTCCACAAGGCGTGCACGGCGCTGCTGGCCCGGCTGCGCGGCCACGAAGGGCCGCTGCCCGCCGAGGGGGTCACGGTCACCGAGGACACCCACCTGGAGACCGCCGAGCGGTCCCCGTACTCCCGGCACGCCTTCGGCGCCGTCTTCGCCGAGGTCGGGGCCGACCTCCGCACCGGCGAGATCCGGGTGCGCCGGCTGCTCGGCCAGTACGCGGCGGGCCGGATCCTCAACCCCCGTACGGCTCGCTCCCAGTTCATCGGCGGCATGACCATGGGCCTGGGCATGGCCCTGACGGAAGGCAGCTCCCTGGACCCGGCCTTCGGCGACTTCACCGCCTGCGACCTGGCCTCGTACCACGTCCCGGCGCACGCCGACGTCCCGGCCGTCGAGGCGTACTGGCTCGACGAGGAGGACCCGCACCTCAACCCCATGGGCAGCAAGGGCATCGGCGAGATCGGCATCGTCGGCACCGCGGCAGCCATCGGGAACGCCGTGTGGCACGCCACCGGCGCCCGGCTGCGCGACCTGCCGCTGACCCCCGACCGACTCCTGCCCCACCTGCCCTGAACGGGCCGGGACCCGAACGGACCACCACCTGTTGCAGGCCCGAAACCCCGGGGCCACGATGGCGTATGACCCATACGTGACGAATGCTCACTCTTCTTGTTCGGGGTTCGTTTGGTCCAACGAGGTGAAGGTGGTGAGCCTCGCGGTGAGGAGCCACGACATGACACTTCCCGGCGGCCGGCACTACACGGTCGAACTGCACGCCGCGGCGGAGCGCGTACCGCAGATCCGACGGATCATCGCCGCGCATCTGCGGTACTGGAATCTCGAACTGCACATCCCGCCCGTGTGCAGGGGAGTGGCGGAACTCCTCACCAACGTCCACCGCCATATCGGCGCGGACACCCGGTGCGTGGTCGAACTCCGCTGGACCGGCCGCCACCTGACCGCCTCGGTCGCCGACGACGGCCCCCGGCTGCCGCGGCTGAGCAGCGCGGCCGGCGGCGGACTCGCCAAAGTGGCCGCACTGAGCGACAGCTGGGGCACCTGCGGCACGCCGACCGGCAAGGTCATCTGGTTCACCCGCCGGGTCGAGGCCGCCCGCACCGCGCCGGTGACCCCGCAGGTGCCGCTGCGCAGCGTCCCGGACGTGGTGGAGCCCGCCCCCGCCGCGGAGCCCGCGCCCGTCGCGGCACCCGGCCCCGCCGCGGAGCCCGCCCCCGTGCACCCCCTCGCGCCGCCGTGCGAACCCGCCGCGTCCGAGGCGTCGCTGGTCTGACGCGCGGCCGGTGGGATCGCGGCGTGTTCCCGCCGTGTCCCGCCGGCCGCGCGGGCGCCGCCGCTACGATCGCGGCATGGCAACGGCCCCGCCGCCCCTGAGCGCCGTACGGCACCGCGATCGCGCGGTGCCGCTCCGGGCGCTGTGGGCGGCCGTGCTGCTGCTCGCGGTGCTGCTCGCGCACGGCGCGCGGGCGGAGAGCGCCGAGGGGCACCTCGACAGCGCCGTACCGGCCGCCGCCCGGACAACCGCCGCCGCCCAGCGGGCCATTGAAGCCTTGGACGGCGCACCTGCTCGGCGCGCCGCGCACACGGTGCAGCCAGCGCACTCCGCGCCCGCGGACCCCGCCCACCACGCGGACCACCCGGCTCCCGCCGGGCATCCCGCGCACCCGGTGTGCCTGGCGGGCCAGGTGCAGCAGGGCGCCGAGCTGGCGCCGCCGCGCGCCGTGTCGTTCGCCGGCTCGCCGTGCCGCGCCCCCGTCCCGGCCCGGTACGGCACACCCGCCGACGCGTTCGCCCTGCCACCGCCGTCCGGCACCACGGGCTCCGTCGTCCAGCAGGTCTAGATTCCCGGCCGGTTCCGGCCAACTTCCGGTTCCGCACGACCTCCTGCTGCTTCCGCACGCCCTGTGTACGGAGACCCTGTGCCCCGACGCACCCCCCTCCGCTTCCCGTTCCGTGCCGCCGCCGCCCGCCCCCTCCTCCGGCGGCTGGCCCTGCCCCTGCTGCTCGGCGGGCTGCTGCTGGCCGCCGTGCCCTGCGGCGCCCACACCCCGCACCACCACCGCACCGCGGGTCCGGTGACCGCGGCGCCCGTCGCCGGCACCGCGGCGGACGGCGGGCGCTCCGACGACACCGACTGCCCGCCCGACGCGGCCGGACGCATCCCCCCGGCCCGCTCCGCCGCGGCCGGGCGTACCGCCGCCGCGCCGGGCGCCGCGCCCGGTGTTCTCGGGACCGCCGTGCGCTCCGCCGCCGCCCGCCGTCCGGCCGCGGCCGGACGCGCCGCGCGCCACGGGCCGCCCCGCGGCGGCCGGCCGACCCTCGCCGCCCTCTGCCGGTGCCGGATATAGGAGCCGCCGCGGCGCGCCGTGCCACCGCCGGCCGGCCGCCGGACGCGCCCCACCGTCCGTACCCGGAACACCGAACGAGAGCGAATCATGCAGTCTCCACCCGCACTTCCCGACCGTCCCCTCCCCGTCCCCGCGGCAGCACCCGGCACCCCCGGCCCCGCGGCTCCGCTCGCCCCGCCCCCGGCGTCCGCCGTGTCCGGGCTCGTCGGCAACACGCCCGTACTGCACATCTCCGCGCCGCTCACCCCGCCGGACCGCGGCTTCTGGGCGAAACTGGAGGGCAGCAACCCGGGCGGCATCAAGGACCGCCCCGCGCTCCACATGGTCGAACGCGCCCGCGCCCGGGGCGACGTGCGGCCCGGCGCCCGGATCGTGGAGTCCACCAGCGGCACCCTGGGCCTGGGCCTGGCGCTCGCCGGGATGGTGTACGGGCACCCCGTCACCCTGGTCACCGACCCCGGGCTGGAACCGGCCATGACCCGGCTGCTGACCGCCTACGGCGCCGACGTCGACCCGGTCCCCGAGCCCCACCCCGACGGCGGCTGGCAGCAGGCCCGCCGCGACCGGGTCGCCGAACTCCTCGGCCGGCACCCGGGATCGTGGTGCCCGGACCAGTACCACAACCCCGACAACACCACCGCCTACCTGCCGCTGGCCCTCGAACTCGCCGCCCAGCTGGTGCACATCGACGTCCTGGTGTGCAGCGTCGGCACCGGCGGCCACTCCGCGGGCGTGTCCCGGGTGCTGCGCCAGCTCTACCCGGAGCTGCGGCTGGTCGGCGTCGACACCGTCGGCTCGACCATCTTCGGCCAGCCCGCCCGCCCCCGCCTGATGCGCGGACTGGGGTCGAGCATCTACCCGCGCAACGTCGCCTACGAGCAGTTCAGCGAGGTGCACTGGGTCGCCCCCGCCGAAGCGGTGTGGACCTGCCGGCAGTTGGCGGCCTCGCACTACGCCACCGGCGGCTGGAGCGTCGGCGCGGTCGCGCTGGTCGCCGGCTGGCTCAGCCGCACCCTGCCGCCCGGCGCCCGTATCGCGGCGGTCTTCCCGGACGGACCGCAGCGCTATCTGAGCACCGTGTACGACGACGCGTACTGCGCCGCCCACGGACTGCTCGGCGCCCCGCCGCCCGACGCCCCGGAAACCCTGCGCCACACAGGAGAGCGGGAGGTCACCCGCTGGAGCCGCTGCGAGCGGGTCGCCGACCCGCTCGGCCCGGCGGAGGTGGCGTCCCGGTGAAGGGCACCCTCGCACAGGTCCGCTCCTACGAGCGCAGCGTGCAGTTGCTGATGGTCAATCAGTTCACCATCAACCTCGGCTTCTACATGCTGATGCCGTACCTGGCCGCGCATCTGTCCGGGACGCTGGGCCTGGCCGGCTGGCTGGTCGGGCTGGTGCTCGGCGTGCGCAACTTCAGCCAGCAGGGGATGTTCCTGGTCGGCGGCGCGCTCGCCGACCGGTTCGGCTGCAAACCGCTGATCGTGGCCGGCTGCCTGCTGCGTACGGCGGGTTTCGCCGCGCTGGGGCTGGTGGACGCGCTGCCCGCCCTGCTGGCGGCGTCCGCGGCCACCGGCCTGGCCGGGGCGCTGTTCAACCCGGCGGTCCGGGCGTATCTGGCGGCCGAGGCGGGAGAGCGCCGGCTGGAGGCGTTCGCCCTGTTCAACGTCTTCTACCAGGCCGGCATCCTGCTCGGCCCGGTCGCCGGGATGGTGCTGACCGGAGTCGGCTTCCGGCTCACCTGCCTCGTGGCGGCCGGGATCTTCGCGCTGCTCAGCCTCGTCCAGCTGCGCGCGCTGCCGGCCCGCGGCGGCACCGCCGGCCGGTCCGGCGCCGCGGCCGACCGGTCGGGGCTGCTCGCGCAGTGGCGCGGCGTGCTCGCCAACCGGCCGTTCCTGCTGTTCTCCGGCGCCATGATCGGATCGTACGTGCTGTCCTTCCAGGTCTACCTGGCGCTGCCGCTGGAGGTGAAGCGCCTGGGCGGCGAGGGGCGTTCCGGAACGGCGGCGGTGGCGCTGCTGTTCGCCGTCTCGGGGCTGAGCACGATCCTGGGCCAGACCCGGGTGACCGCCTGGTGCAAGGCCCGGATGGCGCCCGGGCACGCGCTCGCCAGCGGCCTGGTGGTCATGGGGCTGGCGTTCCTCCCGCTGCTGGCGGCCACCGCGCTGCCGGTGCCGGCCGGCGGCCCGGCCCGCTGGCTCCTCGCCGCGCTGCCGCCGGCACTGACCGCGCTGCTGCTCGCCGTCGGCACGATGACCGCCTACCCCTTCGAGATGGACACCATCGTCCGGCTCTGCGGCGACCGCCTGGTCGCCACCCACTACGGGCTCTACAACACCGTCTGCGGTATCGGCATCACCCTCGGCAACCTGCTCACCGGCGCCGCGCTGGACGCCGCCCGCGCCGCCGGACTGCCCGCCCTGCCCTGGACGGCCCTCCTGCTGCTGGGCCTGGTCTGCGCCGCCGCGCTCCGGGCCCTGCACCGCACCGGCCGGCTCGCCCCGGCCGGTGGACCGGAGGTGGCGCTGCGCTGAGGGAGCCGCGCGGCCACCCCCGGACCCCCGGGGGTGGCCGCCCCGCGCACCGGGCCGTCCCGCACCGCGGCCCGCCGGGGAGTTCGCGGTGCGTACCGCGCCGGGCCACCTTGAGGACACCCCCCCTTCCCGAGCACTGGTTCCTCTTGGAACACTGCTGACCGCGGTTTCCCCCAGGGCCGTATCCGCACCACCCGTACGACCTGATCACCCGTCATCCCCCACCGCGAGGTCCCCAGACTCATGCCTGATATCAACCGCCGGCGCTTCCTCCAGATCGCGGGTGCCACCGCGGGCGCCTCGGCGCTGTCGAGCAGCATCGCCCGCGCCGCGTCGATCCCGGCCAAGCGCACCTCCGGCTCCATCAAGGACGTCGAGCACATCGTCGTCCTCATGCAGGAGAACCGTTCCTTCGACCACTACTTCGGCGCGCTGCGGGGCGTCCGCGGCTTCGGCGACCCGCGCCCGGTCACCCTGGAGAACGGCAAGTCCGTCTGGCACCAGTCCGACGGCACCAAGGACATCCTCCCGTACCACCCCGATGCCAAGGACCTCGGCATGCAGTTCATCGAGGGCCTCAACCACGACTGGCACGGCGGCCACCAGGCGTGGAACAACGGCAAGTACGACCAGTGGATCCCCGCCAAGGGCACCGGGACCATGGCGCACCTCACGCGTAAGGACATCCCGTTCCACTACGCGCTCGCCGACGCCTTCACCATCTGCGACGCGTACCACTGCTCGCTGATGAGCTCCACCGACCCCAACCGCTACTACATGTGGACCGGCTACGTCGGCAACGACGGCAAGGGCGGCGGCCCCGTCGTCGGCAACGAGGAGGCCGGCTACGGCTGGACCACCTACCCGGAGCGCCTGGAGAAGGCGGGGATCTCCTGGAAGGTCTACCAGGACATCGGCGACGGCCTCGACGCGAACGGCAAGTGGGGCTGGATCGAGGACGCCTACCGCGGCAACTACGGCGACAACTCGCTGCTCTTCTTCAACCAGTACCGCGACGCCAAGCCCGGCGACCCGCTGTACGACAAGGCCCGCACCGGAACCGACGCCAAGAAGGGCGAGGGCTACTTCGACCAGCTCAAGGCCGACGTCAAGGCCGGAAAGCTGCCCCAGATCTCCTGGATAGCCGCCCCCGAAGCCTTCTCCGAGCACCCCAACTGGCCCGCGAACTACGGCGCCTGGTACGTCTCCCAGGTGCTGGACGCCCTCACCTCCAACCCCGAGGTGTGGAGCAAGACCGCGCTGTTCATCACCTACGACGAGAACGACGGCTACTTCGACCACGTCGTCCCGCCGTTCTCCCCCGGCTCCAGCGCCCAGGGCCTGTCCACCGCCGACGTCAAGCTCGACAACTTCCCCGGCAACGCCACCTACGCCGCCGGCCCCTACGGCCTCGGCCAGCGCGTCCCGATGCTCGTCGTCTCCCCCTGGAGCACCGGCGGCTACGTCTGCTCCGAGGTCTTCGACCACACCTCCGTCATCCGGTTCATGGAGCGCCGCTTCGGCGTCCACGAGCCCAACATCACGCCCTGGCGGCGCGCCATCTGCGGCGACCTCACCTCGGCCTTCGACTTCTCCCTGGAGAACACCAAGCCGGCGCCGCTCCCCGACACCAAGGGCTACCAGCCGCCGGACAACAAGCGGCACGACAGCTACGTCCCCAAGCCGCCCGCCAACCCGGTCCTGCCCAAGCAGGAGCACGGCTCCCGGCCCAGCCGCCCGCTGCCCTACGCCCCGCTGGCGGACGGCACCGCGGACACCGCGGGCGGCCGCTTCACGCTCACCTTCAGCAGCGGCAGCACGGCCGGCGCGTGCTTCCTGGTCGCCGCCGGCGACCGCACCGACGGCCCCTGGACCTACACCACCGAGGCCGGCAAGAAGATCTCCGACACCTGGAACACGGCCTACTCCAAGGGCAGTTACGACCTGACGGTGTACGGCCCGAACGGCTTCCTGCGCGTCTTCAAGGGCCCCGGCAAGAAGAAGACCCCCGAGGTGACCGCCCGCCACAACGCCGCCTCCGGCCACGTCGAGCTGTCCCTGACGAACCCGGGCACCGCCCCCTGTCGCCTCACCATCGCCGACGCGTACGGCGGCGGGAAGCAGACCGTCCGGGTCGACCCGGGCGGCACCGTCACCCGGTCCGTCGACCTGAGCGCCGGCAAGCGCTGGTACGACCTCACGGTCACCGCCGACACCGACGCCGGTTTCCTGCGCCGGTTCGCGGGCCATGTCGAGACCGGCAAGCCGGGCGTCAGCGACCCGGCCATCATCACCGGCTGACCCCGGTCGGCTCCGTGCACGGGCCTCCGCCGAGACCGGCGGGGGCCCGTCGCGTCCCGGACCGGGGACGCGCCCCCGTCGCCTTGCCCTGGAGTGCACTCCACCTCCTAGCGTGTGATCCGCAAGGACCCACGGGCGAGAAGAACTAGGGGAACACGTGCGGTACACACTGTTCGGCAGGACCGGCCTGCGCGTCAGCGAACTGGCCCTGGGCGCCATGACCTTCGGCGAGGACTGGGGCTGGGGCGCCGCCAAGGACACCAGCGGACGGCTCCTCGACGCCTACGCCGACGCGGGCGGCAACTTCGTCGACACCGCCAACAACTACACCGGCGGCACCTCGGAGACCATCCTCGGCGAACTGCTCGACGGCCGCCGGGACCGGTTCGTGCTCGCCAGCAAGTACACCTGCGCGACCGTCCCGGGCGATGTGAACTCGGCCGGCAACCACCGCAAGAACCTCGTCCAGTCCGTGGAGGCCAGCCTGCGCCGGCTGGGCACCGACCGCCTCGACGTGCTGTGGGTGCACGCCCGCGACAACTTCACCCCCGTCGACGAGGTGATGCGGGCGCTGGACGACCTCGTACGGTCCGGCAAGGTGCTCTACCTGGGCGTGTCCGACTGGCCCGCCTGGGAGATCGCGCAGGCCAACACCCTCGCCGAGCTGCGGGGCTGGACCGCCTTCGCCGGCTCGCAGCTGCGCTACAACCTGCTGGAGCGGACCGTGGAGCGCGAACTGCTCCCGCAGGCCCGCGCGTTCGACCTGGCCGTCCTCGCCTGGGCCCCGCTGGCGGCCGGCAAGCTCACCGGCAAGTACCGGCGCGGCGAGAGCGGCCGGCTGGACGGCCAGGACGGGCACGACCGCGCCGACCACAACGAGGACGAGACCGTCACCGCCGTCCTGGAGATCGCCGAACAGGGCGGCTGGACCCCGGCACAGGTGGCCCTGGCCTGGCTGCGCAGCCGCCCCGGCAACATCATCCCGATCATCGGCGCCACCAAGGAGGCGCAGCTGGCCGACAACCTCGCCAGCATCGACGTCACGCTCGACGCGGACGCGCTGGAGCGCCTCGACGCCACCAGCGAGGTCCCGCTCGGCTTCCCGCACGCCTTCCTGCGCGAGCCCGGCGTCACCGAGAACGTCTACGGCGACCGCTGGGCCGCCATCGACGACCGGCGCTCGACCTACCGGCGCACCACCGGCGAGATCCGCTGACCGGAACGGCCCGGCGCACTACGCCGAACGCCGCTCTCCCGATGGCCGGGCCGCGGGCGCTGCGGTCCACTGAGGTGGGCGGACGGTCCGCCCGCCTCAGCGCGCGCCGAAGGAGACGTCCGATGCGCCACACCGCCAGGACGGCCGCCACCGCGGTGGCCGTCACCCTGCTCGCCGCAGCCGTCGGCGGCTGCTCGCACGGCGGTGGCGGGACCACCCCGTCACCGTCCGCCACCCCCTCCGCCCCGAGCGCCAGCCCCCGGCCGTCCGGGTCGCCGGCGGCGGGCGCGGTGACCATCCGGGTGCGCTCCGGGCCGCTCGGCACGTTCCTGGTCGACGGGCAGGGCCGGACGCTCTACCTCTTCGTGGCGGACAAGGGCCACACTTCGACCTGCTATGGCAAATGCGCCAAGGTCTGGCCGCCGCTGCTGGTGACCGGCGCGCCGCAGGCCGGCAGCGGCGTCCAGAGCGCGCTGCTCGGGACCACGACCCGCCGCGACGGCACCAAGGAAGTCACCTACAACGGGCATCCGCTGTACTACTTCATCGCGGACAGGCACCCCGGGGACGTCAGGGGCCAGGGGTCGAACGACAGCGGGGCGAAGTGGTGGGTGCTAGATCCCTCGGGCAAGGAGATCACCAAGCCCGCGCCGAGCGGCAGCCCGGGCGCCGGTACCGGCAGCGCCAGCCCCGGGTCCTGACCATGCGCCCGGTACGGATCGCGGTGGCGGCCTCGGCGCTCTGCCTGGCCGCCCTCACCGGCTGCTCGCACACCGGCGGCGGCCCGTCCCCGTCCCCGTCGGCGTCCGCCCCCTCGGCCTCCGCCCCGGGGAACGCCCGGACGCGGATCGTCATCAAGGACTTCGCCTACCAGCCCGCCACGCTGACCGTGCGGCCGGGGACCAAGATCACCGTCGTGAACGAGGACAGCGCGCCGCACACCGTGACGGCCACCGGCGCCGGCAAGCCCTTCGACACCGGCAACCTCGAGCAGGGGCAGAGCGCCGTGATCACCGCGCCCACGAAGCCCGGCAGCTACCCCTACATCTGCACCGTCCACCCCTACATGAAAGGCACCCTGACGGTCCGCTGACCCGGCCTTACTTGAGGGCGCTGCGCTGCTGCCACTGCTGCCAGGTCTCCTGCCAGACCTCCAGGCCGTTGCCGACACCGGTCTTCTTGGTGCTGGCGCTGCCCTTCACCTCGACCGTGGAGCCGACCGTCAGGAAGTCGTAGACCCGCTTGGCGTCCGAGGTGGTCATCCCGAAGCAGCCGTGGCTGTTGTTGACCACGCCGATGGACTTGTTCCACGGCGCGGAGTGCAGGAACGTCCCGGACGCGGTGAGGTGGGTGACCCACTGGGAGTCCAGCATCCACTCGTCGCCGTGCCCGATGGTGGCGGAGTCCATGGTCTCCGCCGCGTTCTTGCTGCGTACGGTGTGCACCCCGCCGCGGGTGGGGTCCTGCACGGAGCCGGCGGAGCCCTTCACGCTGCCGACCGGCTTGCCGTTCTCGTACATCGTCAGGGTGTGCGAGGGCACGTCGATGACGGCCTTGTGGTCGGCGCCTATGGTGAAGCCGAAGTCGTAGTCCCGGACGAACCAGCCGCCGTCGCCGGAACTGACCCCGGACAGCGCGCCCTTGACGGAGACCTTGGTGCCGGCCGGCCAGTAGTCCTTGGGCCGCCAGTCGATCCGGTCCTTGCCCGACCAGTCAGTGACCCAGCCCCAGGCGCCCTCGACGTGCGGCTGGGTGGTGACCTTCAGGGCCTTCTCGATCTCGGCGCGCCGGTCCTTGGCTATGGGGTGGTCGAAGAGGATCGAGGCCGGCATGCCGGTGCCCACCGTCTGCCCGTTGCCGGGGGTGTTGGTGAGCTTGTTGACCTTGTCGGCCTGCTCGGTGGTGAAGGTGGCGGTGGCGGCGGACTCCTTGCCCTTCGCCGACGTGGCCTTGGTGTGCACGGTGTACGTGGTCTTCGGGCGGACCCTGCCCTCCGACTTCCATGACGTACCGTCAGCCGCCAGCTTGCCGGGAACCGTCGCCCCCTTGTCGTCCTTGACGTCGACCGCGGTCAGCTTCCCCCCGTCGGCCTTCACGGATATCGGCGAGCCGAGCTTCGCCGGCGTGGCGCCGGCGGCCGGGGTGACGGTCACCTTGGCCGCCGGCCCGGCCGCCTCGGACGAACCGGCGCCGGTGCCGCACGCGGTCATCAGGAGTCCCGCCGCCAGCAGGGCGGGTATCAACCGGGCGGTGTGGCGACGTGTTCCGGCGTGCACGAAGGTCCCTCCAAAGCAGAACAGCTGAGAGCGGCGGAGACGGTGGCATCCGCCGCATATCCAGACGTTTTGTCTGCTTCGGAGGTTGTGCGGTGCATCGAATAATTAGGACACAGTTCGATATCCATGGGGACGGAAGGGGCCGAGTGTCCGGGCCGGACGGCTGCCGGCCGTCGGGCCCGGACCCGTCGGGCCCGCTCTAGGACGACTGCCCGGGGGTGCCGGGCTGCGGTGGGGTGCTCGGCCCCTGGGGCGTACCGGGCCCGGGGGTGACCTGCGCCGGCGGCGATCCCGGCGATCCCGGCGACCCCGGGGATCCCGACGGCGTCTCGCCGGGCGACGTCGCGCCGGACGGCGAGGCTCCGGTCCCGGATGGGGACCGCGGCGACGCCGACGTGGAGCCCGAGGGCGAGGTCGACCCGGGGCCGAACGGCGATTCCGACGGCGCCGGTGTCGCGGTGTCCGTGCTGCCGTCGTCGCTCTCGGGACGCCTGAAGTACTGCCCCGTCTGCGGGTCGAGCAGCACGAAGCTGCCGACCGGCGCCGGCGCCCGCCGGACCGTCACCTCCTTCGACGGCTGGTAGCCGGGCCAGGGCTTGCCGACCGGCTTCGGTGCGCCCTGGATGGCGACCGGCGGCGTCAGCGGGTTCCCGCACGCGCAGCGCACCCGCGGCACCCCGTACGCGTCGACCAGCACCGCGGTGCCCGCCTGGAGCACCGCCTGGTAGCCGGTCGCCCGGCCGTCCTTGTAGCCGTGGTTGGTCACCCGGGTGTCCGCCAGCAGCTGCACGGAGGTCAGCGACCGCAGATACGCCGGCAGCGCGTCCGCGGTCCTGCCCTGGACGGCGGCGAACGCCCGCGCCTTGTCCGAGTTGGCCCGCAGATAGCGGATCTGCTTCTCGACGTCGCAGCTGGCGGCGTCGCGGCTGCCGCCGTACAGGCCGGGCGCCGACCCCTCGACGACGGTGACCTTGCCGTCGCCCCGAGCCGGTGGGCCGGGCACCGGCGACGCGGGCGCGCCGCCGTTCTCCGCCGTCGACTCGGTGAACGGGTCGTTGCCGGCGGCGCCGGCCGGTTGCAGGAACAGCTCGCCCTTGCCGGAGCCGCCGCCCATCCGCGTGAACACCACGGCCAGGACCACGGCCAGCACCACCGCGCCCGCGATGATCGCCACCCGCGGCGCCGAACGCCACCAGGGCCGCCCGTCGCCGGGTCCGCCGCCCGGGCCGCCGCCTCCGCCGCCCCCGCCCCCGCCCCCGTCGCCGGGGCCGCGCGGGGGAGCCGGTCCGCCCGGCGCGGTGGACTGCTCCGGCTGCTGCCAGGGGCGGGTCGGTTCGTGCGGGGGCTCGGACGGGGAGCCGGACAGCGGCCCCGACGGGGGGCCGGTCGGCTGCCCCGGCGCCTGGCCTTCCGGCGGCGGTGGAGATGTCACAGGTCCCTCTTCCGGCGCTTTCGGGCCATCCAGATCCGAGGATTTTGCCCGTATCCATACAGGTTCAGACCATTGTGTGCGGCTGACCGGCGTGCTCCGCAAGCGGGGCGGCGGCCCCCGTGCTTACGGTGGCCGGGACGCCAACCCCCGCCCCACGAGCAGCAACCGGGGCCCGCCCCACACCCCCGTACCGCGCCCCGCAGGAGGCAGCGTGAGCCAGATGCGCGGCCCGGCAGCGGCCGGCGCCGGAAGCCCGGCACCCCCCGGCGGCGGCCCGCCGTTCCTCCGGGGCTGGGCGGAGGCCCTCGGCACCGCGCTGGCCGGCCTGGTCACGATGCTGGTGGTCGCCGCCCTCGGCCTGTGGGCGGCCGGCGCGGCCGGTCTGCCCGGCGGGGCGTTCCCCGCGGTCGTCGCGGCGGCCGTCGTCACCGCGGCCGGCGGTTCGGTCGACGCCGCCGGCGACGCCGGGATCATCGTCCAGGCGCACGCCGCCCTCGACGTCGTCCCGCTGTCGGTGACCCTGGCCGGCGCCCTGGTGACCGCGGCCGTCTTCCTGCTGCCGCTGCGCCACCGCGCGGTGGCCTCCACGGGCGAACTGCTCGGCCGGATCGCCCGGACGGCCGCGTGCTGGCTGGTCCTTCTGCTGCTGCTCGCGCTCGCCGCCCACCACGACTTCACCATCACCGTCGGCAACGACATCGCCGACGAGCTCGGCGCCGTGCTCGGCACCACCCCCACCGTCGGTTTCCGCGCCGACGTCCCGGCCACCCTCGGCTTCGGGCTGCTGTGGGTGCTGGCGGTGCTCGCGCTGACCTTCCTGGTGTCCCGCAGGGCGCCGCTCTCCTCCCGGCTGCTGCACTTCCAGGACTCCGTACGGCCGCCCGCGTTCGCGATGCTGCTGACGCTGCTGGTCTACGCGGCGGTCGGGCTGGTCGTCGGCGTGATCGAACTGATCACCAGGGACCGGCCGGCGCAGACGCTCGCGGTCATCCTGCTCGGACTGCCGAACCTGGCCTGGCTGGCGCTGGGCATCGGCACCGGCGGCGGCTGGTCCGGCCACGTCGACAAGGCCCTCGGGCTGCCGCTGCCGCACATCCTGGACGAGGTGCTGCACACCCGGCGCGGCACGCACACCCTCGACCTCGGCTCGATCGGGGAGCACGACGGGCGGGTCTGGCTGCTGGTGGTGCTGGCGGCCGTGGTGCTGCTCGGCGCCGCGTTCGCCGCCGCGGTCCGCTCCCCGGCCCGGCTGCCGGCGTGGCGCTGCGCCCTGGAGATGGCGGTGGCGCTGGCGCTCACCCTGCTCGTCGTCGGACTGGTCACCCGGATCGACGCCCACTACGGGCTCTCCCTGATCGGCGTCGGGGACCTGACCGGCAACCTCGGCGGCGGCGTCACCCTGGAGCCGCAGCTGTGGCGGCTGGTCGGGGCGGGTGCCGCCTGGGGCCTGGTCACCGGATTCCTCGGCAGCCTGCTGGCCCGGCGGGTACGCCACCGCGGAGAAGCCCCGGACGCGGAGGACGCCCGCCCGCCGGAGCGCTGAACGGGCCCCGCGCTCCGGGCCGCCCGCCGCTACGGTCCCCGGGCGGCGCGGCCGGGGAACACCGGGATCGCCCAGCGCGGTGGCGGCGGGGGAGCGGTGCCCGGCGGGCCGCCCCGGGCCGCCCGGTCGTCCACCCGCGTCGGCGCGGGCGCCGGGGGCGCGGCACCGGGCGCCGCGGTCCGCCCCGCCGCCCGGAGCGCCTCCACGAACCCCCGGCAGGTCTCGTAGCGGTCCTCCGGTGTCTTGGCCAGCCCGCGGACGAACACCGCGTCGACCCCCGGCGGCAGGTCCGGCCGCAGCTCGCTCGGGGCCGGCGGCGGGTCGTACTGATGCGCCCAGAGCAGCGCCATGTCGTCCTCGCGCCGGAACGGCGGCGCCCCGGTCAGCATCTCGTAGGCGACGCAGGCCAGCCCGTACACATCGCACCGGCCGTCCACCGGGCGGCCCGAGATCTGCTCGGGCGCCACGTAGTCGAGCGTGCCGACGAACTGGCCGACGCTGGTGAAGCCGGTCAGCGACAGGGACTTCTTCGTCAGCCCGAAGTCGGTGAGGTAGACGTGCTCCGGCCGGTCGCTGTCGGTGCCCTCCGCGACCAGGATGTTGCCCGGTTTCACGTCGCGGTGCACCAGGTCGTGGGCATGGGCGGCGTCCAGCGCGGAGGCCACCTGGAGCGCGATCCGGCAGGCGGTCTCCAGCGGCAGCCGGCCGTCGCGGTCCAGCAGCGCCCGCAGATCGCTGCCCTGGACGTAGCGCATGGCGATGTAGAGCAGCCCCTCGGTCTCCCCGGCCTCGAAGACCGGCACGATGTGCGGATGGTCGATCGCCGCGGCCACCCGCGACTCGTGCGCGAACCGCTTGCGGAAGGTGTCGTTGCGGGCGAGTTCGGGCGCCAGCAGCTTCAGTGCCACCGTGCGCCCCAGCTTCAGGTCCTCGGCACGGTAGACCACCGCCATGCCGCCCCGCCCGATCTCGTCCTGGAGCAGATAGCCGGCGATCCGGCGGCCCCGCAGACCGGAGGAGTCGGGGACGGTGGAGCGGTCCCGCTGCGCGGACTGCCCGTTCACCGGAAGTCACCCGGCCGCGGCGGCGGTTCGGGCGGCGGGCCGCCCGGCTCGGCGGAGCCGCCGGAGCCGGCCGGGGAGCCGGAAGCCGGCCGGTGCGGCGGCGGTTCGGACGGTCGCTCCGGCCAGGAGGGCAGGCGCGACGGCGCCGGCTCCGCGGCGTGCCCCGGCCCCGAACCCGAAGCCGGACCCGCACCCCGTCCCGCGTCCGCCCCCGCCGCACTCCCCGCACTCCCCGCGCTCCCCGCACCCTCCTTCTCCCCGGGCCCGCCCGCATCCGCCGAGGGCGCCTGGGCCACCGCGAACGTCTGGAGCGCCGCTCCGTCGCAGTAGCACCACCGCTCGTGCCGCGCGTCGTAGAGCCACATCGCGTCGCCGTCGACCACCACCCCCACCCGCGTCCCCCGGGTCCGCGCACCGAACGACTCCCCGTCCAGCCGCCCGGCCAGCAGCTCGTCCACCAGCTGCCGGTAGCGGCCCAGCGCGCCCTCCGTGGTGCCCAGCAGCGGCCGGGGGTCCGCGGTCCGGGCGGCGGCCTGCCCGGCGGCCGGCGGGCCGTGCGGCACGGACAGCAGCAGCCGCCCGTCCACCCACGCCGACCAGCCGTTGGAGCAGAGCGCCAGCGCCCAGTCGCCGCGCCGCTCCACGACCTGCACGGGCAGCAGCGGATCGAGCGGCACCAGCGGCCGGGTGGCGTCCGGCGCCGCCCAGGTCGCCAGCCCGCCCGGCGGGACGACATGGCTGGGAAGGAAGTCCGGCGAGGTCACAAGCGGCTCCTCGGCGCGCGCCCGCGCGCCCTCTCGGCTACTGACGCATGATCTCGGGCTCGTGCCGCCGCAGCAGCCGGTAGACGAGGAAGCCGAGCACCGTCGACAGCACCACCAGCATCCCCATGTCCAGCAGCCACGGGCCGGCCGCGTGCCGGAACAGCGGGTCCGCGGTGATCGGTCCCGGTTGCAGCCGGTACAGGCCGACGGTGCCCGCCATGGCCCCGAGCGCCCAGTGGGACGGCACCAGCCACGACAGCTGCTCCAGCACCGGTGTGCCGCGCAGCGAGTGCAGCGCCCCGCAGAACACCACCTGGACGATCGCGAGGAGGACCAGCAGCGGCATGGTGACCTCCTCCTTGCGCACCAGCGCGGACACCAGCAGGCCCAGCATCATCGCGGTGAACGCCAACAGCGCCACGGCAAGCGTGATTTCGAGCAGCGGTGGCATCAGCACCCCTTTGCCGCCCGGGGTGTTGAGGTCCACCCCGACCAGCGCGACCAGCGTCAGCACCACCGCCTGGACCACCGTGACGGTCCCGAGCACCAGCACCTTGGAGAGCAGATACGCCGACCGGGACAGCCCCACCGCCCGCTCCCGCTGGTAGATCACCCGCTCCTTGACCAGTTCGCGGACCGCGTTGGCGGAGCCGGTCAGCACCGCGCCGACGCACAGGATCAGCAGCACGTTCGACGCCGAGTCCGAGGTCAGCTTCCCGGTGCTCAGGCCGTGCGCCATCCCGCCCATCACGAACGGCAGCGCCACCATGATGATCAGAAACGTGCGGTCCGACGACAGCGCCGCCGCATACCGCCGCATCAGCGTCCACAGCTGCCTGCCCGGGTGCCGGGTCGCCGGCTCGGGCACCGGTTCGCGGGGCTCGGGGGCCCGCGGCGGCTGTCGGGTCTCCGCGGCCACATACCTCCGGTACAGCGGCGAGGCCCGGAACTCGCCCGCCCAGTCCCGCCCTTGGTCGTTCTCGAACGCCTCGAACGCCTCCGGCCACTCGGCCAACCCGAAGAACGGCAGTGCCTCTTCCGGCGGCCCGTAGTAGGCGATGGTGCCGCCCGGCGCCATCACCAGCAGCCGGTCGCAGACGTCCAGGCTCAGCACGCTGTGGGTGACCACGATGACCGTGCGGCCGTCGTCCGCCAGCCCGCGCAGCATGTGCATCACCGACCGGTCCATCCCCGGGTCGAGGCCGGACGTCGGCTCGTCGAGGAAGAGCAGCGACGGCTTGGTCAGCAGCTCCAGCGCCACGCTGACGCGTTTGCGCTGGCCGCCCGAGAGGCGGTGGATCGGCAGGTCGGCCCGGTCGACGAGGCCCAGTTCGCGGATCACCTCGTCGACCCGGGCCTCCCGTTCGGCCGGGGCGGTGTCCTCGGGGAAGCGCAGCTCCGCCGCGTAACCGAGGGCGCGGCGGACGGTGAGCTGGGTGTGCAGGATGTCGTCCTGCGGGACGAGTCCGATGCGCCGGCGCAGTTCGGCGTAGTCCCGGTAGAGGTCGCGGCCGTCGTAGAGGACGGTGCCCTGGTCGGCCGGCCGCAGCCCGGTCAGCGCGTTCAGCAGCGTCGACTTGCCCGCCCCGCTGGGGCCGACGACGGCCAGCAGCGACTTCTCACCCACCGGGAAGGACACCTGGTCGAGCAGGGTCCTGCGGTCGCGGTTGCCGCCGACTCGTACGGACAGCTCCTGTACGTCGAGCGACACCTCGCCGGTGTCGACGAACTCCTGGAGCTGGTCGCCGACGAGGACGAACGCGGAGTGGCCGATGCCGATGATGTCGCCTGGCAGCACCGGGGCCCGCTCGACGGGACGGCCGTTGAGATAGGTGCCGTTGTGGCTTCCCAGGTCCACGATTTCGTAGCCTCCGGGTTCGTGGTCTCCCGGACCGGCGCGCAGCTCTGCGTGCCGCCGCGAGACCGCCAGGTCGTCGACCACCAGGTCGTTGTCGGCCGCCCGGCCGATCCGGGTGGTGCGCGCCGACGGAAGCGGCCGGACCGTACTGGGCCGCCGGAAGGTGTGGGTGGCCGCCGGGTACGACACGGACGAGGGGCGCCCCGACCGCTTGGGCCGGGGGATGCCGCTGAGTACTGCGCACGGGCCGTCGGCGGGGTTGCCGAAGCGGATCACGCTGCCCGGCCCGACGCCGGACTGCTGCACCCGCCGCCCGTCGGTGTAGGTGCCGTTCGTGCTGCCCTCGTCCTCCACCAGCCAGTGGCCTTCGGAGGCGCGCAGCACGGCGTGGTGCCAGGAGACCCGGGAGTCCTTCAGGACGAGGTCGCTGGCCGGGTCCCGGCCCACGTGATACGCGTGGTCCGGGGTGATCACCTGGGCGCCGCCGTCCGACTCGACGACGAGTTCGGGCGCATGCGACGCATCCGGCCGCTCAGCCATATCTCAGATTTTACGGCGACTGCCCCGCGCCCGCCCGCGGTTACTCGCGCGGAGCGCCGGAGGTCAACTAAGGTGATCGCCCCGATGAGCCGGCACCTGAAAATTCCATGGAAATGCCGGACTTTGCTCCGCTGATCGAAGGATGTCCAGGCGAACCGGGACGCAATACGCAATGCAGGGCACTGCACTGCACAGCCCTGCACCACACAGCGCTGCAGGGCCTGTGTTCCCTCTTATTCACCTACCTCGTGAAGGCAAGGCAGAGATGGCACGAAGCGCGCGACAGTCCCCCCAGCAATTCCCTGAACGGGAAACCCATCCGGTCGACGAGGTGCTCCCGCTCGGCAAACTCACGCTCTACGGTTTCCAGCACGTCCTCGCCTTCTACGCGGCGGCGGTCATCGTTCCGATCCTGCTCGGCAACGCCATCGGCCTGTCCCACGACGAACTCGTCTACCTCATCAACGCGGACCTGCTGACCTGCGGAATCGCCTCGATCATCCAGGCGTTCGGCATCTGGAGGATCGGCGCGCGGCTGCCGCTCGTCCAGGGCGCCACGTTCACCGCGGTCTCCCCGATGATCGCCATCGGGCTGGGCGCGGGCGGCGGCACCGCCGGACTGCTGGTCGTCTACGGCGCGGTCATCACGGCCGGTATCGCGACGTTCCTTTTCGCCCCGTTCTTCAGCAAGTTGGTGAAGTATTTCCCGCCGGTCGTCATCGGCACCATCCTCACCATCATCGGCTTCACCCTCATACCGCAGGCCCTCCAGGACGCGGCCGGTGGCGCCCAGTTGCTGGGCAAGCCAGAATTCGGCGACCTCAAGAACCTCGGATACGCGCTCGGCACGCTGCTGTTCATCCTCGCCGTCGTCCGGCTCGGGAAGCCGATTCTCAGCAGCGTCGCGGTACTTCTCGGACTCGTCGCAGGAACCGCCGCCGCCTGGCTGCTCGGTGACGCGGATTTCAGCGCGGTGGGGCATGCCGACTGGTTCGGCGTCAGCACCCCGTTCCATTACGGAATGCCCAAGTTCGAGCCGTTCCCGATCCTCGCGATGATCGTCGTCATGCTGATCACGATGGTGGAGACCACCGGCGACGTCTACGCCATCGGCGAGATCACCCGCAAGCCGGTCAGCAACGACACCGTCGCCCGGGCGCTGCGCGCCGACGGCGTCGCCACCGTCCTCGGTGGAATCTTCAACTCCTTTCCCTACGTGGCCTTCGCCGAGAACATCGGCCTGGTCCGGATGTCCAAGGTGATGAGCCGGTTCGTGGTGGTCGCCGCCGGCGGCTTCATGGTCGTGCTGGGACTGCTGCCGAAGGCCGGCTCGCTGGTCGCCGCGATCCCGCACCCGGTGCTCGGCGGCGCCGCCCTCTCCATGTTCGGCATGGTCGCCGCGGTCGGCATCCAGATCCTGGGCAAGGTGGACCTCCGCGAGGAGCGCAACGCCCTGATCCTGGCCGTCAGTCTGGGCGCGGCCTTCCTGCCCACCGCCGTCCATCCGTTCTTCGACCGGATGCCCCAGGAGGTCAGGGCGGTCCTCGACAGCGGCATCACGCTCGGCGGGCTGACCTCGATCGCGCTGAACCTCTTCTTCAACGTCTTCACCCGCCGCAAGTCGACGGAGATCGACTGGGACGAGTTCGCGGACGACGACGAGCCCGCGGTGGCCGAGCAGCCGCCGCACCCTCAGGGCGCCTACTGACGCCCGGCGTCCCGCGGGGAGGGGGCGGGCGCCGCCCCCTCCCCGCCGGCCCCGCTCTGCCGCCGGCCCTGCGCTCAGTGCACCGAGTGGAACGGCGGCGCCTCGCCCGCCTCCCCGATCAACTCCCAGAAGTGGTCCACCAGCCGGCGCAGATACGCCGACCGCTCGGCCGCGACCTCCTTGAGCCGGGCGTCGGCGTTACGGGCCACCACATGCCCCATGTACCGCTCGGCGAACTCCGCGAACTCCCCGTGCATCACGCGCAGCGCATCGCCCACCCGCGTCTTGTTCAGCGACGTGATCTCGCAGACCGGCCCGACATGCGACTTCCAGCGCCCCTCGATGGCCGCCCGCAGATGCCCGGCCAACTCGTCGACCCGGCCCATCACTCCGATCAGCTTGCGCAGCGACAGCCCCAGCGCCTCCACCAGCGCCTTGGTCTGCCGGTAGTCGCCGTGCCACTGGTTGGCCGCCTCCGCCGCCCGGTACGCGTCCGGATCCATCCCGATGAGCTGCGCCAGCCGCTCCGCGCTCAGCTGCCGCGCCATGCGGTGCTCGGCCAGCGTCCGCGGCTCCACGCCCATCAGTACCGCCGGCGGGCACCACAGCGCGTCGGCCAGCGCGAACAGCTGTGGCTCGGTGGGCGGCTGGGAGCCGTACTCCCACGCCTCGATCAGCTCGGGGCGCACCGGCGCACCGCACGCCGTCATCGCCTGGGCGACCTGAGCCGTGGTCAGGCCCACCCGGGCCCGGGCGGATCGGGCCTGTGCGGGGGAGAACGGAACGCTGTACACGTACGGGACACCTCGCTGCACCCGGCGAGCAGAGGGCGCTTCGGGGGAGGGGAGATGGAGGAACCTCCAGGGGCGGGCAGATTAACAGATGGGAGAGAGGTACGAATCTCCAGCTCAAAACTCCCGTACTGGGTATAGCCGATTCACCCTCGCCTACCGGTTGGTAGCGCATCCCGCGGCCGCCGCGACCGCCGGACGTAATCAAGGTGTTACGTGAATGAAGGTGTGGTGTCACAGTGATCACCGAGGCTGGCGTTTGCCGACGGGCCTTGCCGAGCAGAGTCGGTCGGTGTACACCTGACATCCGGTCCTCCCCCCACAATCCGATCAGGATGGGACCCTTCCTATGCGATACGAACTCGACCGCGCCCGCGCGGTCCGAGACCTGGAGCCTGTCTTAACGGCCGTGCGCCGGTACGCCGCCGTCCGTTCCGCGGAGAGAAGACGGATCCCCCTGCGGCCGCCGCAGTTCGCCATGTCATGCATCTGACAATCATGCCCGCGTACGCCGCCTGATCGCCGGGCGCGCCCCCACGCGCACCCCGGACACGCCGGCCCCCCACACGGCCGCCCGGGACCCCGGAACTCGCCCACGCCGACGGGCGGTTGAGCCGCCCTGCCCGCGTACGGCCACCGGGCACCCCCACGGCCGCCGCCGGCTTCCGCATGCCATCAGACGGAACACCGCCGGACTTCAGCCTGAAAGGACAACCCCAGGTGCTCACTTCGCACCGAGCCACCCCCCAGGGCACCCCCACGGCCCTGCTCCGCGAAACGGACGACCTGCCCGCCCCCGGGACACCCCCACCCGGCGGGCACGACGGCCATGGCGGCCACGTTCTCGTGGTCGGCACTCCAGGACCGCGACTGGAGCGCCTCACCCGGACCCTGCGCGCCACCGGCCACGACGTCAGCCACGCGCCGCCCGGCGAGGTGGACCCCCGCGTCCGCCAGGCACCCCCGGACGCCATCGTCGCCCTCGACGAACCGGGCGACCGGCACGCCGGCGTCGACGTCATCCGCGAGGTCCGCACCGTCCCCGCCGGACGGGCGCTGCCGCTGCTCATGGTCACCGACACCCCGGAACCGGCCGGTGTCGTCGACATGCTCCGCCACGGCGCCGACGACTGCATACCCGAAGCCTCCGACCCGGTCGAACTCTCCGCCCGCATCGAGGCCAAGCTCCGCCGCGTCCCGGTCCCCGTCGAGAACCTGCTGCGCGACCCGCGCACCGGGCTCTACTCCCGCCCGCACTTCCTCGACGAACTCGACCGTGAACTGAGGCGCCCCGGCGCCGCCCGGCAGGGCGGCGTGCTCGCCGTCATCGGCGTCGCCGAGACCGACACCCTCGAAGCCAGGCTCGGCCCCCGGGTCCGCCGCGAGATCGCCGAACGGCTGGCCGGTGTCGCCCAGCAACTCGGCGGCTTCTGCGACCGGTTCGGCCGGGACGACGACGGCAGGCTGCTGATGCTGCTGCCGGGCGTCGACGAGGAGACCGCACTGCGCGGTCTGCGGAAGTTCGCCGCCACCGTCGCCGGCACACGCTTCATCGTCGCCGACGAGAACGTCCGGCTCACCCCCGCCATCGGTTGGCTGCCGCTCGGCGAGTGCACCGACGGCGGCCCCTCCGTCGAACAGGCCCAGGACGCGGCACGCGAAGCCCTCCGGCACCGCGACCTCCAGCCAGTCCGGTACGCGCCCTGGATGCGCGGCACCCCCAACCGGCACCGGCGCCCCCCGCTGCGCACCCTCATCCGCCCCGCGGTCTCCGCCCTCTCGCCGGTCCTCGCGCTGCTGCTCGGCATCGGCGCGCCGTTCCTCCTCTACCAGCAGGCGTATCTGGCCGGTTGGGACCTGGGCTCGGCCATGTACTGGGTGGTGGTCGCCGGACTGGTGCTGTCCGCGCTGCTG
Organism: Streptomyces sp. GS7; assembly: GCF_009834125.1. Taxonomy (NCBI): domain Bacteria; kingdom Bacillati; phylum Actinomycetota; class Actinomycetes; order Kitasatosporales; family Streptomycetaceae; genus Streptomyces; species Streptomyces sp. GS7. The sequence goes on along the minus strand of NZ_CP047146.1, from coordinate 6,694,647 downwards.
ATCGTCCTGGAATGCCTCTACTCGCTCGACGCCCCGTCCCGGCCCGAACGGCCCGGCGCGCCCTATCCGCCGGCCAGCGCGGTGATCGCCGCGTACCTGCCCAACGAGGCCGCCACCATCGTCGACACCGTCGAATCGTTCCTGCGCCTGGACTACCCCGGCGACCTGGAGATCGTCCTCGCCTACAACACCCCGCACGCCCTGCCCGTCGAGGACACCCTCCGCGAGGTCGCCGCCCGCGATCCGCGCCTGGTCCTGATGCCGGTCGCCGGCAGCACCTCCAAGGCACAGAACATCAACGCCGCGGTGACCCGCGTCCGCGGCGAGTTCGTCGGCATCTTCGACGCGGACCACCACCCCGCCCGGCACTCCTTCCGCGACGCCTGGCACTGGCTCTCCCACGGCTACGACGTCGTCCAGGGCCACTGCGTCGTCCGCAACGGCGAGAGCTCCCGGGTCGCCGAGACCGTCGCCGTCGAGTTCGAGGCCATCTACGCCGTCAGCCACCCCGGCCGCACCCGCCTCTACGGCTTCGGCGTCTTCGGCGGCTCCAACGGCTTCTGGCGCACCGACCTGCTCGCCCGCACCCGGATGCACGGCTCGATGCTCACCGAGGACATCGACTCCACGATGCGGGCCCTGAACGAAGGCGCCCGTATCGCCGTCGACCGCACCCTCCTCTCCCGCGAACTGGCGCCCACCACCCTCAAGGCGCTGTGGAACCAGCGCTCGCGCTGGGCCCAGGGCTGGCTCCAGGTCTCCCTCAAACACCTCTGGCACGGCCTGCGTTCGCCGGTCTTCACGGCCCGTCAGAAACTGGGCCTCCTGGTCCTGCTGGGCTGGCGCGAGGTCCAGCCCTGGCTGACCCTCCAGATCCTGCCGATCCTGGCGTACTCCGCCTGGAAGGCCGGCGGGCTCCAGAACCTCCACTGGACGGTGCCGGTCTGCGTCCTCGCCATGCTCTTCACCCTCGCGGCCGGTCCCGTGCAGGCGCTCTTCGCCTGGCGGCTCGCGGTCCCCGAACTCCGCGCCCGCACACCGTGGTTCTGGGCGTACTTCGTCGTCTCCACCATCTTCTACAGCCACTTCAAGAACATGGTGGCCCGTCAGGCGCACCTCAAGGAGGCCCTGGGCGACCGGCAGTGGCGGGTCACCCCGCGCGCCGCGGCGGCCAAGGCGGTGGCCCGCCGATGACCACCGCGACCGCCCCCGCCGCCCCGCCGTCCGCCCGGCAGGCCGGCCCGCCCCGCCGCCGGGCCCGCGACATCGACGGCTTCCGCGGACTGGCCGCGCTCAGCACCGTCGCCTTCCACGTCTGGCAGGAGTACTTCGTCTACGACGCCCGAGGCGGCCACCCGCCGGTGACGAACCCGGCCCTCGGCGCGGTGCTCTCCCTCGAAGTCATCGACCTGTTCTTCGTGATCTCCGCGTTCCTGCTGACCCTGTCGTACGCGCGCGCCGCCATCGACGGCGGCTCCACCCGGCCCGCCCGCGCCTTCCTCTTCCGGCGCGCGATCCGCATCCTGCCGCTGTACGTCCTCGCCGTGCTCGTGGTCTGGGCGACCCGCAACCCCGACCTGCCCGGCAACTGGCAGGACCTGCTCGAACACCTCACGTTCACCCACGTCTTCGACCAGGAGCGGATCTTCTACACCCTGGGACCCACCTGGTCCCTCTCGCTGGAGGTCCTCTTCTACTTCGTCCTGGTGGGCCTCGGGCCGCTGGCGGTGCGCGCCTGCCGGCCGCTGCGCCGGCGCGGCAGCCGGATCGCCCTCTGCGCGGCCGGCTGCCTGTTCCTGTACGCCGCGCCGCTCGCCTGGCTCACCGTCGCGCACTACACGCTCGGCATCCCGCACACCGACTGGGTCGCCTACTTCGGCCCGCAGGCCCGCTTCGGCGGCTTCGCGGCCGGTATGGCGCTGGCGGTGGCACTGACCGCCCTCGGCGACCGCGCCCGCCTCTCCCCGCGCACCGCGCTCCCGCTCACCGCGCTCGCCCTGGCCGGCCTCTTCTGCCTGTCCCTGTACTCCGACGAGGAGGGCAACACCTTCACCTACTACCACCCCATCGCCTCCGCGCTGTGGGTGCTGCTCCTCTTCAGCACCCTGCACGTCCGTCAACGCACCTTCTGGAACCGCTTCCTGACGATGCGTTGGCTCACCGCCGCCGGCCTGGTCAGCTACAGCCTCTTCATCTGGCACGAGCCGGTGATGCTGCTGCTCCACAACGCCGGTCTGCTGCCCGCCGGCCAGTCCGGCTTCCCCCTGGCCATGCCGATCGTCTTCCTCGCGGCCGTCCCGACCGCCGCGGTCAGCTACTGGATCATCGAATACCCGGCCGGACTCCTCGGCCGCCTCAAGGACCCCGGCGGGCGCCCCCGCGAGTTCTATCCCGAACCCGCGCTGCGCTGACCCCCCCGGCACCGGGGGCCGGCGTCCACGGACGCCGGCCCCCTTACGCGTCCGCGTCTCCGGACGCGTCTCCGGACGGGTCCCCGGACGCATCACCGGACGGGGCGGGGCCGTCGGCGAAGATCGTCCCCAGCCGGTAGTCCAGCGTCCGCCGCACCTCCTCCAACGTCCGCCGCCCGTGCAGCACGTCGCTGCCCAGCCCCACCGTCGCCGACACCAGAAGATCGGCCTCCGCCCGCGCGTCCAGCCCCGGTGCCGTCCGCCCGCCGTCCCGCGCCGCCGCGATGATGCCCGCGACCATGTCCTCCAGCGGATGCTCGTCGTGCAGGAACACCCGGGCGAGCGCCGGATCGGTCAGACTGCGCGCGTAGTACGCGGCGAGCACCCGCAGCGCGGTGGCCCGCTGGTCGTCCACCGGCAGGAACTCGTCCAGCACCCCGCGCAGCAGGCCGCGCGGATCGGCCGGATCGAACCGGACCCGCGTCCGGGCGATCCGCTCGTTCTCCTCGTGCAGCACATGCAGCGCCGCCACCAGCAACTGGTGCTTGCTCGCGAAGTGGTACTGCACCGCCCGCAGCGACACCCCCGCCTCCGCCGCGACCTCCCGCATGCTCGCCGCGTGCAGCCCGCGCTCCGCGGCGATCCGCCACAGCGCCTCGACGATCTCCCGGCGCCTGGGCGACCCGCCGCCGTCCGCCGGGGCCGCAGCCGGCTCCGCACGCACCGGAACCGGCGGCTGCTTCCGCCGCCGGTACGCCCTGGCCTGGCAGCTGCGCGAGCAGTACACCGCCGGCCGCCCCCGCCCAGCGGGCGCCAGCCGCGCCCCGCACATCCGGCACCCGGACCCGCCCCGGATCCTCATTTCGTCACGCTCCACAGCCCGCCAGCACCCCTCAAATTCCGTGACGAAAGCCCAATGAATCAGCAAGAGCAGGCCAATTAGGCACCCATCCCAATGGTACGTTCGTAACGTCGCTGCGGCGGAGCACCCGCCCGTACACCACACCGGGCGTCCGCCGGACAGACCCGCGGACCGCCTCCGCCGCGACCCCACCCACACCCCGTGCGCGGACTCCCGGAGGAGTGCCATGAAGTACGACGTCCTACAGATCGTCGGCGCGGCCGTGATGGTCATCGCCGGACAGAGCGTGTTCCGCCTGCTCATCGACCACGGCAACACCGGGCTGCTGGGCGGCCTCGGCGTCGGATTCCCGTTGCTGCTCACCGCCTATGCGGCGCTCACCACCGCCGGCGTCCTGCTCGGCGGCTGGTCCCACTCCCGCGCGAAAGCACTCGGCCGCCGGAACTGATCCGGCGGCCGGGAAAGGGCGGAGCGGAGGCGGGCGGAGGGGCGGTCTCGACCGTCCCTCCGCCCGCCGGGCGGTGGGTCAGCCCACGTGCACGCGCGGGCGCCGGCTCAGGTCCGGCTCGGCGCGGCGCAGCACCTCGCGGGTGACCGGGGCGACCTCGCCGTCGCCGAAGACCAGGAACCGCAGCAGGTGGCTGAACGGATGGCCCTCGGTCCAGTGGAAGTACGCGTGCGGGACCTGCCCGGTGCGGTCCCGCAGCTGCATCAGCACCGCGGCCATGGTGTTCGCCACCACCGCGCCCTCCACCCGCAGGATCCGCGCGCCGGACCGCTCCTCGCCGTGCACGTCCAGCACGGTGGTGAAGTCGGAGGAGTCCTTGACGACCACCTCCAGGAACAGCACCGGCCCGCCGTCGGGGATGTGCGTCTCCTCGCGCTGGCTGTACTCCTTCTCCCGGTAGTCCTCCGCCACGTCCCGCTCGTCGGGCTCGTTGGCGATCACCCGCAGCGGCCCGGCCACCAACGCCTCGTCGATCAGCCGCGCGGCGGTCTCGTCGAAGACGACCTCCACGGCACGCAGTTCGAAGGCGCGGTGGACCCGGGACGCGAACGACGTCAGCAGGATGCCGAGGATGAACAGCAGCGCGATCTTCAGACCGTCCGGCCGCTCGATGACGTTGGCGACCGTGGTGTAGCCGAAGACCAGGGTGATCGCGCCGAACCCGATGGTCGCCTTCCGGTTCCGGCGGTGCCGCGCGGCGACCGTGGACGCGAACGACGCGGACAGCATCAGCACCAGCACACCGGTCGCATAGGCGCCGCTCTGGTCGTCGACGTTGGCGTTGAAGAACACCGTGATGGCGAAGGCGATCACCATGAAGATCAGTACCAACGGGCGCACCGCGCGCGTCCATTCGGGAGCCATGCCGTACCGCGGCAGATAGCGCGGTACGAGGTTGAGCAGCCCGGCCATCGCCGACGCCCCGGCGAACCACAGGATGGCGATGGTCGAGATGTCGTAGACGGTGCCGAACGCCTCGCCGAGGTGCTGGTGCGCCAGGTACGCCAGCGCGCGCCCGTTGGCCGAGCCGCCGTCCTCGAACTCCTTCTGCGGGATCAGGATGGTGGTCGCCAGGCTCGACAGCAGCAGGAACCCGCTCATGATCAGCGCCGCGGTGGTCAGCAGCCGCCGGGTGTCCCGGATCCGCCCGGCCGGCTTCGCGGGGTCGTCACCGGCGTCGCCGGCTATCTGCGGCATCACCGCCACACCCGTCTCGAAACCGGACATGCCGAGCGCCAGCTTCGGGAAGACCAGCAGCGCCACCCCGACGATCGCCAGCGGTGAGGAGTGCTGGGCCATCATCGCGTCCCACCAGTTGCCGATCGCCACCGGCTTGGACAGCACCTGCCAGGCCGACGTGGCCAGCACGACCACATTGAGCGCCAGGTAGACCCCGACCAGCGCCACGGCGATCCCGATGGCCTCGCGGAACCCCTTGAGGAACACCGCGCCCAGGGCGGCGAGCAGCAGCAGCGTGATCCAGAGGTTCGCACCGTGCAGCATCGCCGGGGCGAAGGGGTTCTCCACGACATGGGCGGAGGCGTCCGCCGCCGACAGCGTCATCGTGATGACGAAGTCGGTCGCCGCGAACCCCAGCAGCACCAGCACCAGCAGCTTCCCGGCCCACCAGGGCAGCAGCCGCTCCAGCATCGCGATCGAACCCTCGCCGTGCGGGCTCTCCTTGGCCACCCGCCGGTAGACCGGCAGCGCACCCAGCAGCGTCAGCGCGATCAGCACCAGCGTCGCGAACGGCGACAGCAGTCCCGCGGCCAGCGCCGCGATACCGGGCTGGTAGCCGAGCGTCGAGAAGTAGTCCACACCCGTCAGGCACATCACGCGCCACCACGACTGCCCCTTGTGCTCGGCAGGCGGCGTGCCGTGCGGCCCGGGGTGCCGGGCGCTCTGCTCGCTGAGCCCGTCCATCAGCCAGGACCGCCACCTCGGCGAGGCGGGGGTGGGGGGCGGAGTCTGTTCCACCGGGGGCGGAGTGGGTTCCACCGTGGTACCGGTCATGCGGGCACGTCCTGCCGATCGTCGGTCGTCGGATTTGGCAACGAGGAGCGAGTATGCAACACATCCCTCTCGGCCCTTCGCGTCAGGGGCGCATCAGGAAACATTCGCGTGCCGTACCGGCCCCGTTAAAGTCCCCACCCGACCGCTCCGCACCGCACTCACCGGCGCACCCTGGCACCGGGTCCCCGCCCCGGGGGACCCTCGCGCTCCCGAGAACCCCGGCCCGCCCGGCACCGGAGCCGCGGCGACCGGGTCCGCGCAGGAGGTGCCCCATGGTCACCACCCATCACGCAGTCACCACGCGCTCCGCCGCGAGGCGCCCGGCCGCCGGGACGCGCGGCGCGGCGGAGCGGGGTGCGACGGCGCACCGGCCGCCGCCGACCGCCGACCTCGGGCGCGACCTCGTACTGCCGGTCGGCGCGGCCGTGACGGCGATGGTGGTGACCGCCCTGCTGGTGACCGGCCAGGCCGCGCATCTGTCCTTCTCGCTGGCGGCCTTCGCCCTGCTGACCGTCGCCGTCGCCGCCCCGGCGCGGCCGCTCATGGTCCCCGCCGTCATCCTCGTCTCCTGGATGTTCTTCGACGGATTCGTGGTGCACCAGCGCGCGGAGCTGGGTTGGCAGCAGGTGGACCGGACCAGCTTCTGCGTGCTGGCCGCTGCGGGCCTCGCGGGCGCGGGGTGCGCGGCGGCCGTCCGGGCGGTCCGGCGGCGTACGGCGCGGCGGGGAGCGTAACGGGCGGCCCGGCGCCTCGCGTTCACCGGGCGGACTCGTCCCACTGGTCGAGGAGGGCGTCGATCCGGTCGCCCTCCGGGGCGGGTGGGCCGGGTGCCTCGTCCAGCGCCTGCTCGGTCCAGATGACCTTGCCGCCGGGGGTGTACCGGGTACCCCAGCGCTGCGCGAACTGGGCCACGAGGAACAGGCCCCGGCCGCCCTCGTCGGTGGTGGCGGCGCGGCGCAGATGCGGGGAGGCACTGGTGCCGTCGGAGACCTCGCAGATCAGGGCGCGGTCGCGGAGCAGGCGGACGCGGATGGGCTGGGCGCCGTAGCGGATGGCGTTGGTGATCAGTTCGCTGAGGATCAGTTCGGTGGTGAAGCCGATCTCGTCCAGTCCCCAGGTCTCCAGGGTGCGCATGCAGGCGGAGCGGATGGGGCCCACGGCGGCGGGGTCGGAGGGGACGTGCCATTCGGCGATCCGGTCCGGGGCCAGCAGTCGGGTACGGGCCACCAGCAGGGCGATGTCGTCGCTCGGGCGCTCGGGGAGCATGGCGTCCAGGACGGCGGTGCAGGTCTGCTCCGGAGTGCGGTCCGGGGCGCCGGCCAGGGTGGTGCGCAGCAGGTCCAGGCCGGTGTCGATGTCCCGGTCGCGGTCCTCGACGAGTCCGTCGGTGTACAGGACCAGCCGGGAGCCCTCGGGCAGCGTCAGTTCGGCGGTTTCGACGGGCATGCTGCCGCCGAGGCCGAGCGGTGGGGAGACCGGTACGTCGGGGAAGGAGACGGTGCCGTCGGGGAGGACCAGGGCGGGGCCGGGGTGGCCCGCCCTGGCCAGGGTGGTGCGGCCGTCGACCGGGTCGTAGATGGCGTAGAGGCAGGTCGCGCCGGTGATTCCGGTGCTGCCGTCGCCTACCGGTGCCCCGTCCGCCCCGTCTGACTCGTCGGCCCCATCGCTCGCGGAGGACTCGGCGGCCGTGCCGCTGCCGGTGCCGTCGGCCGGGTCCCCGCCGGGCGCCTCGTGCGGTGCGGCGGGCCGGTCGGTGGACCGCTCGCCCTCGGGTGGCGGGTCGTCGGCCGCGGTCCGCACGGTGCCCTCCCGTGCCTCGTCCATGTCGATGTGGCTGACCAACTCGTCCAGGTGGCCCAGGAGTTCGTCGGGCGGGAGGTCCAGGGCGGAGAAGTTGAGGACGGCGGTGCGCAGCCGGCCCATGGTGGCCGCGGCGTGCAGGCCGTGGCCGACGACATCGCCGACGACGAGGGCGACCCGGGCGCCGGGGAGGGGGATGAGGTCGAACCAGTCGCCGCCGACGCCGGCCTGGGCGGGCCGGTACCGGTGCGCGACCTCCAGGGCCGTCTGCGAGGGGAGGGCCTGGGGGAGCAGGCTGCGCTGGAGGGTGATGGTGGTGGCGTGCTCGCGGGTGAAGCGGCGGGCGTTGTCGATGGAGACCGCGGCGCGGGCGGCCAGCTCCTCGGCGAAGGACAGGTCCTCCTCCTCGAAGACGTCGGAGGTCTCGGCGCGCCAGAAGTTGACGAGGCCCAGGACCACACCCCGGGCGCGCAGCGGTACGGCGATCAGCGAGCGGATGCCGTTGTCCAGTACGCGGCGGGTGCCGTCCGGGTCCTGGGCGCGCCAGTCGTGCGAGGCGCGCAGGTCGCGGACGAGGACCGGGCGGCTGTCGGCGAGGCTCGCGGTGAGCAGGGCGCCGGGCGCGAACCGGATCTGCTCGCCGACGCGGTAGATCGCCGAGTCCTCGGGGACGCCGCGGATCGCCAGCCGGCGCATCGGGCCGTGCTCCCCGGCGGGTTCGTCGCCGCGCAGCACCGGCTCCAGCAGCTCGACGGAGACCAGGTCGGCGAACCTCGGGACCGCGACGTCGGCGAGCTCCTCCGCGGTCCGGGCCACGTCCAGGGTGCCGCCGATCCGCATCCCCGCGTCGTACAGCAGCTTGAGGCGCCCCTGGGCGACCTCCGCCCTGCCGGTCAGCGCCCGGAGTTCGGTGGTGTCCCGGAGGGTGACGGCGGTGCCGCCGTACGGGGCGGTGGGGCGGATGTTCACCGCCAGCAGCCGGCCGCCCGCGGGGTGCACCTCGTCGGTGGCCGGCCGTCCGGAGGCGAGCAGGCCGGCCGTGCCGGGCTCCAGGCCCAGTTCCGTGACCGGGCGGTGTTCGGCGTCGTCGGGCAGGTCGAGCAGCCGCCGCGCCTCGTCGTTGGCGAGCAGCAGCCGGCCGTCGCTCCCGATGATGAGGACGCCCTCGCGCACGGTGTGCAGGACGGCGTCGTGGTGGTCGTACATCCGCGTCATCTCGGCCGGGTCCAGACCGCGGGTCTGGCGGCGCAGCCGGCGGCTCACCAGGGCCGCCCCGACCGTTCCGACGCACAGCGCACCGGCGGCCGCCCCGATCAGCAGCGGCAGCCGCTGGAGCGCCCATTCGTTGGTGCGCTGCACCCTGATGCCGGCGGCGACCAGGCCGACGACCGAGCCGTGCGAGTCCTGGACGGGGACGGTGGTGTCCACGGCGCGGCCGACGGCGGAGTGGGAGGTGGAGGTGTACGCCCTGCCGGCCAGCGCCTTGCGGTAGTCGCCGGGGACGGGCTTGCCGATCAGCTTGGGGTCGGGGTGGGTCCAGCGGATGCCGGACGGGCTGAACGCGACGAGGTAGTCGAGCCCGGCTTCCCGGCGGGCCTCCTCGGCCTTGGGCTGGAGCACGGCGCTGGGGTCGGCGGACTGCATCGCGGCGCGGGTGCCGGGGGCGTGCGCGAACGCCTGGGCGGCGACGACCGAACGCTGTTCGGCCTCCGCGAGGCTCGCCCCCTGCGCCTGCAGCGCGAGCGCGACCCCGGCCGCCAGCACCAGCAGCGCGACGAGGCCGAGCTGTAGCGCGAGCACCTGGCCCGCGACGCTGTGCACGCTCAGCAACGAGCGAACACGGCGCCTTACATCACCTTTTCGCCCGAAATTTTCCATCACGCGCCATATTTAGCATTCTGTCTCCCGTATCGCGATCAGCTGCGCCGACGTCATAAGCAATCCTTTTGGAATGACAAAGTGCCTTTATGAGGGCAAATTTGGTCGGTTGTGCGGGCTGACGGGCCGTTGGGAGGCGGCGCGTGACGGCTTCGGATCGCCGGCCCGGTCAATTCCACGCGTGGTAGCGGGCGTGGAACGCACGGTAGTCGCACGCATATGCGGAACCGCGGATTCACGGCATCGAGCGTTTCCGGCCGCGGGCCCGCCAACGGCCCGTTGCGGGCGGCCGATTCCCGGAACGACGATCCGGTCGTTCCGCGTGTCACCGGCCCTACGGGGCCGGCCGGCATGCCCGTTCGCTCTGCGAGGAGGTCCCTGTGAACGACCGGATGAGTCTCGGCACGGATGCGGCACGGCAGCTCGCCACCACCACCAAGACCACTCCGCAGATGCGCGGTATCACCCCGCGCTACCTGCTGCGCGCACTGCCCTGGGTGGACGTCGAATCCGGTGTCTTCCGCGTCAACCGCCGCCGCACCTACGTCGTCGGCGACGACCGCATCAGCACCTTCACCGAAGGCGACGACACCCGAGTCATCCCCGGCGATCTGCGCGAACTCCCGTACCTGCGGGAGGCCGACGACGACCTGCTCACCGAACTCGCCGCCGCCTTCACCGAGATGCCCTTCGAGGCCGGGCAAATGCTCGCCGAAGATGGCGACATGACGGACCGTCTGATGGTGATCGCGCAGGGCCGCGCCGAGAAGCGGGCGCAGGGCCGCTTCGGCGAGGACGCGCTCCTCGAAGTCGTCGGCGACGGCCAGTTCTTCGACCTCGACTCCTGGACCCGCTCCGCTCCCATGCCGTACCGGGTCAAGGCGCTCACCCCGGGTGTGGCGCTCTGCCTCGACCGCGCCGCGCTCGCCCGGCTGCACGACCGCGACACCGGCATCCGCGAGGCGATGGACGCCTACCTCGCGGCGGACGGCGTCCTGCCCGGCGCCGAGGTGCCGGTGGACCTCTCCGCCGGACACAGCGGCGAACCGGACCTGCCGGCGACCTTCGTCGACTACGAGGACGCGCCGCGCGAGTACCACATGACCCTCGCCCAGACCGTGCTGCGCATCCACACCCGGGTGTCCGACCTCTACAACGGGCCCATCGACCAGACCCGCGCCCAGTCCAACCTCACCGTGCACGCGCTCCGCGAACGGCAGGAGGCGTCGATCCTCAACCACCCGGAGTTCGGCCTCTTCCACAACGTCGCCCCGGGCCAGCGGGTGCAGGCGCGCCACGGCTCCCCCACCCCCGACGACCTCGACGAGCTGCTGACCCGGGTGTGGAAGCAGCCCGGCTTCTTCCTCGCGCACCCGCGGGCCATCGCGGCGTTCGGCCGGGAATGTACCCGCCGGGGCGTGCCCCCGGTGATCGACAACACCTTCGGCAGCCCGCTCCTGACCTGGCGCGGGGTACCGCTGCTGCCCTCCGACAAGGTGCGGTTCTCCGGCGGCTCGGGCCTGGGCACCACCGAGATCCTGCTGATGCGGGTCGGTGAGGCCGAGCAGGGCGTGGTGGGGCTGCGCCCGTCGAAGGTCGAGGACGAGGTCGAACCCGGCCTGGCCATGCGGAACATGGGCGTGGACCAGAAGGGCATCACCTCGTACCTGATGACCGCCTACTTCAACGCCGCGGTGCTGGTGGAGGACGCCCTCGCCGTCCTCCAGAACGTCGAGGTGAACAACTACCATGACTACGCCTGACCTGGAGCGGGCCGGCCTGGACCGGGCCGACCGGCCGTCCGCCGGCCGGTCTCCGACGGCCTATCGGTTCCCGCAGCTCACCCCGCCCCCCGCGTTCTCGCCGGAGCTGGCCCGCCAGGACTTCCCCATCCTGCACCGGACCGTCAACGGCAAGCCGCTGGTCTGGCTCGACAACGGAGCCACCACCCAGAAGCCCCGCCAGGTCATCGAGGCGGTCGCCGGCTTCTACGGGGCGGGCAACTCCAACATCCACCGCGGTGCGCACACCATGGCCCGCGAGGCCACCGAGGCGTACGAGGCGGGCCGGGCGGCGGTCGCCCGGTTCCTGGGCGCGGCGTCCCCGGACGAGATCGTCTTCGTCCGCGGCACCACCGAGGCGATCAACCTCGTCGCGCAGAGCTGGGGCCGGTCCCACCTCGGCCCCGGCGACGACATCCTGGTACCGGTGCTGGAGCACCACTCCAACATCGTGCCCTGGCAGCTGGTCGCCAAGGAGACCCGGGCCCGGGTGGTCCCCGTACCGCTGCGCCCGGACGGGCAGATCGACTTCGGCGCGTACGCCGACCTGCTCTCCATGCGCACCCAACTCGTCGTCGTCAGCCAGGCGTCGAACGTCCTGGGCAGCGTCCCGCCGGTGAAGGAGATGACCGCGCTCGCCCACCGCTACGGAGCCAGGGTCCTGGTCGACGGCGCCCAGGCGGTGGCCCACTTCCCCGTCGACGTGCAGGACCTCGACGCCGACTTCTACGCGTTCTCCGGCCACAAGCTGTTCGCCCCCACGGGCATCGGCGCGCTGTACGCCAAGCCGGAGGTACTGGAGAGCATGGCGCCCTGGCAGGGCGGCGGCAACATGATCGAGTCCGTCGGCTTCGACCGCACCACCTATGCGCCGATGCCGCACCGCCTGGAGGCCGGCACCGGTCACATCTCCGGAGTGGTCGGCCTGCTCGCCGCGCTGAACTGGCTGACCTCCTTCGACCGGGACGCCATCGCCGCGTACGAGAACGGCCTGCTGGCGTACGCCCAGAAGGCCCTGGCGACGGTCCCCGGACTGGAGCTGCTGGGCTCCGCCCCCGACCGGATCGCCGTGCTCACGTTCACCCTGGCCGGCCACGACCCGGCCGGGATCGCCGACTGGCTGGACCGCGACGGCATCGCCGTCCGCGCCGGCCACCACTGCGCCCAGCCCGCCCTGGCCCACTACGGCCTGGACAGCGCGGCCCGCGCCTCCCTCGCCCTCTACAACACGTCCGAGGAGGTGGACCAACTCGTCGCGTCGCTGGGGCGGCTGGTGCAGACCGCCTGAGCGTACCGATCCGCGGCGCTGCGGCCCCGGGTGGCCAACCTCCCGCCCGCAGCGCCCACTTGTTGCCCCCACTTGATGCCCCAACAGTTTTTGACGCAACGTCAGTGATGGTGGGCGAGGGCGGCATGCGGATCCGCGCCGTCGGCCGCCCGCGTGTGGTCGGTGTGCACGGTGGCCGCGGTCAGCCGCGGCACGCCGTGGATCAGCGCGTGTTCGGCGGCCACGGCCAGCTGGTGAGCCCGGACCACGGTCAGCCGCGGATCGATGACGATATCGGCCTCGGCGCGCAGCGCATGCCCGATCCAGCGCATCCGCAGCTGGCCCACGTCCCGCACGCCGGGCACCTTCCGCAGCGCGGTCTCCGCCGCCTCGACCAGGGCCGGGTCGACCGAGTCCATCAGCCGCCGGACCACCTCGCGGGCGGCGTCCTTGAGGGCGAGCAGGATCGCCGCGGTGATCAGCAGCCCGACGACCGGGTCGGCGGCCCGCCAGCCGAGCGCTGTGCCGCCCGCGCCCAGCAGCACCGCCAGGGACGTGAACCCGTCGGTACGGGCGTGCAGTCCGTCCGCGACCAGGGCGGCGGAGCCGATCCGCCGCCCGGTGCGGATGCGGTAGCGGGCCACCCACTCGTTGCCGAGGAAGCCGGCCAGCGCGGCGGCGGCGACCGCCCACAGGTGGTGGATGTCGCGCGGGTGCAGCAGCCGGTCGACGGCCTCGTAGAGCGCGGGCACGGAGGAGGCGGCGATGGTGAGCACGATGACGATCCCGGCCAGGTCCTCGGCGCGGCCGTAGCCGTAGGTGTAGCGGCGGTTGGCGGCCCGCCGGCCGAGGAGGAACGCGATCCCGAGGGGGACCGCGGTCAGCGCGTCGGCGGCGTTGTGGAGGGTGTCGCCGAGCAGCGCCACCGAACCGGACAGGGCGACCACCGCCGCCTGGACCACGGCGGTCCCCCCGAGGACGGCCAGCGAAATCCAGAGCGTCCGCATCCCCTCGCGGGAGGTCTCCATGGCCTGGTCGACCTTGTCGCGGGCCTCGTGGCTGTGGGGGGTCAGGGCATGCGCGAGCCGGTGCCGCAGGCGCGACCACGCGGTGGCAGGGTGCGGGTGGTGCCCGTGGCCGTGCTCGTGGGGGGCGTGGGCGTGGGGCTCGGGCGCGTACGCCTCCCCGGGCCGCCGCCCGCCGCCGTTCTCGTTCCGGGTCCCCGTCGCCGTCTCGGCCGCTGTCTCGTCGTGCGGTGTACCGGGGGCAGTTTGCTCACTCACAGGCCGTACCTTCCCGCCAGGTCCCGGGCGCGGCTTGTGTCCCGCGCGCTCACCCCCTCATTATGTGCGTATGAGCGCACGCATGCATCTATCAGATGCGCATGGTTCGCAGCAGCCGGTCGACGGGAGTGCGGCCGGGCACGGGACGGACCGGCACGGGCCGGACGGGCACGGGCCGGACGACGGGGAGCGCATCGCCGTCGCCGTGGAGATCCTGGGGCTGCTCGCCGACCGCACCCGGCTCGCCCTGCTGCGGCGGCTCGGCGCGGGCGAGGCCGATGTGACCACCCTGACGGAGGCATCCGGCGCCTCGCGTACGTCGGTCAGCCAGCACCTGGCCCGGCTCCGGCTGGCCGGGCTGGTCACCACGCGCAAGGACGGCCGCCGGGCCGTCTACGCCCTGCGGCACGGGCATCTGCGGCGCCTGGTGGACGAGGCCCTCAGCGCCGCCGACCACCGGGTCCGCCACCTCCCGCCGCACGACTGACCCGGCGGCGCGCCGAGCGCGGCCCGGTCGCGCCGGCTCCACATGTCGAACCCCCGCCGACCTCATACCGTGGAGGAATGCGCGTCCTGGTGGTCGACGACGAGGCCCGCATGGCGGCGCTGCTGCGGCGCGGGCTGTCCGAGGAGGGCTACGCCGTCGACCTGGCGGCGGACGGCCCGGAGGCGGTGTGGCGGGCCGCCGAGGTGCTGTACGACCTGATCGTCCTCGACGTCCTGCTGCCGGGCTTCGACGGCTTCGAGGTGTGCCGCCGGCTGCGGGCCGGCGGCTGCTGGTCGCCGGTGCTGGTGCTCAGCGCCCGCAACGCCGTCAGCGACCGGGTGCGCGGACTGGACGCGGGGGCGGACGACTACCTGGCCAAGCCGTTCAGCTTCGACGAACTGTTCGCGCGGCTGCGGGCCCTGGTGCGGCGCGGAGCACTCGAACGGCCGACGCTGGTGGCCGTGGGCGATCTGCGGCTGGATCCGGCCAGCCGGCGGGCCTGGCGCGGCGAGACGGAGCTTCGGCTGTCGCCCAAGGAGTTCGCGCTGCTGGAACTGTTCCTGCGGCACCCCGGCGAAGTGCTGACCCGGACCCGGATCCTGGAACACGTATGGGAGTTCCCGTGCGACGGGGTGTCCAACGTCGTCGACCAGTACGTGGCCTATCTGCGGCGCAAGATCGACCCGGGAGGCCCGGCCTCCCACCTGGAGACGGTCCGCGGCGCCGGCTACCGCCTGCTCAACCCGGCTCCCGTGAACGGCAGTTGAGGCCCGGTGCCCGGCGGCCGGGCCAGGCGCGTGCCCGCCGGGCGCCTGACGGGCACGCCCCCGCCGGGCCGGTCGCCGCCGCGTCCCCGCGACGGCGGTCGGCGCTGCTCGTCGCCCTGGGGGCCGCCCTGGGCCCCGGCGACCGCCCCCATGACCGGCCCCGTGACTCTCCCCACGACCGAGCCCGTGCCCGCACCCATGACCGGCATCCTTGAGGTGCGCGACCGGGGCCCCGGCTTCCCGCCCGCCTTCCTCCCCTTCGCCTTCGAACGGTTCCACCGCGCCGACCCGGGGCGCGGCGGAACGCATCGCTGCGAGCCCAGGAGCGGAACACCCCCCGAAGGCAGCCGGAGCGGCGGCGCGGGCCTGGGGCCGGCGATCGTCGCCGCCATCGCGCGGGCGTACGGCGGCCGGGCCACCGCCGACAACCCGCCCGGCGGCGGCGCCCGCGTGCGCCTGCACCTGCCGCTCGACGCCGCCGGGCCGGAGACACACGGGCCGGCCCCCGGCCGCCGGGTACGTCCGCCGGTGCGCCCACCGGCCCTCCCCGGCCATGCGCCGCAGTCACCCCGGCCGACATGTCAGCATTCACATCGTCCGTACACCGTGGCCTCACCGACCGATCCGCACACTGGCGGCAAGAACACCCCGGAACCGGAATCCATCCGATAGCTAGCGAGGGGACCCGCGCCTTTAGGCGTGGGGGGAATCGCTTCTTTGGGCTGCTCTGACCTCAACTATGCGCACGGGTCTGTACTGTTGACCGCAGCTATATGTGCGGCGTGTGCAAAGTGATCGCGTGGCTGTGACGCGGAAGGTTCGCCGGTATTCCGGCGGTGTGTACGACTTGGGACTGCACGTGGTGTGGTGTCCGAAGTACCGCCGCCGGGTCCTTGGTGGACGTGTCGCGGTCCGGCTGCGTGAGCTGATCGAGGCCAAGGCCGCCGAGAAAGGCTGGGAGATCGTCGCCCTTGAGGTGATGCCCGATCACGTCCACCTGTTCGTCAAGCACGAGCCCAAGGCTTCTGCGTCGTACGTCGCGAACCAGTTCAAAGGCTTCACCTCCCGCGTGCTGCGGGAGGAGTTCCCGCACCTGAAATCGCGGATGCCCACGCTGTGGTCGTCGTCGTTCTTCGTCGCCTCGGTCGGCGCGGTCAGCGCGGACACGATCGAGAAATACATCAACACCCAGTGGGAACGCCCCTGGACGAAGAAGCAGAAGGAGGGAAACGACCGTGCACCGGGCGTATAAGTTCCTCCTCCGCCCCACGGTCCGCCAGGCTGCCGCGCTCGGCGAGATGCTGCGGGATCACTGCTCCCCTGGATACCCGCGCTTCCGTGGGGTCAACTGGTTCGACACGGTGGACTTCCCCAAGGACGGGGACGGCTGCCGCTGGGACTCCACCCCGTACGACCCCGTGACGCGGGTCCGGCTGCAAGGTGTCGGGCACGTCCGCGTGCACCAGCACCGGCCCGTGAAGGGCCGGGTCAAGACCGTGTCCGTCAAGCGTGAGGGAAAGCACTGGTATGTGATCCTCGCCTGCGACGAGGTACCTGCCGAACCGCTGCCCGCGACGGGCGCTGCGTGCGGCATCGACATGGGCGTAGCTCACTTCCTGACCACCAGCGAGGGCGAACACATAGCCAACCCGAGGCACGGCAAGCTGGGCGCCGACGCCCTCGCGGAGGCTCAGCGGGCTCTCAAGGAGTTCCCGCGCCGGAAGCGAGAGAACCGCACTGCCCGGCACCGCCGGGCAGTGGAGAAGGTCGCCAAGCTGCACCGCAAGGTGCGCCGTCAGCGCACCGACCACGCACACAAGACCGCGCTGACGGTGGTCCGCACCTACGACGTGATCGCGCACGAGCGGCTGAGCATCGCGAACATGGTCCGCGCACCCAAGCCGAAGCCCGACCCCGACCAGGCGGGCGCGTTCCTGCCGAACGGCGCCGCAGCCAAAGCCGGGCTGAACAAGAGTATCCACGACGCGGGTTGGGGGGTGTTCCTGGGCATCCTCGCGCATAAGGCTGAGAGCGCCAATCGCAAGCTGATCCCGGTGGACCCCCGCAACACCTCCCGCACTTGCCCCGCCTGCAGGGACGTGTCCGGCGAGAACCGCACCACGCAAGAGAAGTTCGAGTACACCCAGTGCGGCCACAGCGCCAACGCGGACCAGGTCGGCGCACTCAATGTCGCTATCAGGGCCGGGCTGGTCCTTCCCGACGTGGCCTAGCCACCGACAGGAGAAGCCCCCCGGACTTATCCGGGGGGAGGAGTCACGTGAGGTGAATTCCTATGGGGACCACCAAGAAGTCGTACCGCCTGCGGACCGCGACCATCGGCGCCGCGGTCGCCGCGCTCCTCGCCGGCGGCGCGGGCACCGCGGTAGCCGCACCGAGCGCCATACCGGGCCACCATCCGGCCACCGCCGTCACCGCGACCACCGCGAAGGCGAAGAAGGAATCGATCAGCGTCAAGGCGAGCGTCAAGTCGATCAAGGCCGGCCACACGGTCACTCTCATCGGGCGGACCAAGGACATCCCGACCGGGACCAAGCTCACCGTGCAGCACCTGCACAACGGCAAGTGGACCACGCTGCACGCCAGCACCAAGACCAAGCACGGCGGCAACTACAGCACCAAGGTGAAGCTCAGCAAGAAGGGCACGGAGAAGCTCCGGGTGGCCCACGGCAAGACCGTGTCGTCCGTCGTCACCGTGACCGTGCACTGACGTCGGCTCACCACCACCCCGTCCGTAACTCACCTCCACCCCTTCCGTCCCCGCGACGCCGGGGCGTCACCCTCACCAGGGCGCGCTCCGGCGCCGTCACGCGCCCGGGGCCACGCTCCCCGTATGCTCGACCCCTCACACGCATGTGAAGGACATGGCACGCACGTGAGGGACACGCGCGAAGCCCGCGCACCGGGCGGCGCGACGGACGGCGAGGGCGGTCGACGCGGGATGCGCATCGGAGAACTGTCGGAACGTACCAACACCCCCCGCCGGCTGCTGCGTTACTACGAAGAGCAGGGGCTGATCCGCGCCGCGCGCACCCCGAACGGCTACCGCGACTACGACGAGCGCTACGTGGACCGCGTCCTCCAGATCAGGGGACTGCTCGACGCCGGACTGCCCACCCGCATCATCAAGCAGATCCTCCCCTGCCTCGACAAACCCCGGGACATCTACTTCCCCGACGCGACCCCCGAGATGATCGCCACCCTGGAACACGAGCGCGACCGGATGACCGACCGCATCTCCTGCCTGACCCGCAACCGGAACGCCATCGCCGACTACCTCGCCGCGGTAATGGACTACGGTGCCGGCAGCCGCCCCCGGCCCTGACCCCTTCGGACCCGCCCTGGGGACTCCCGGAAACGCACGCATGGGTCGGAGACGCGCAACTTCACTGCGGACACGGGATGTTGAGGGATCGGGAGTGCGTACTGTCCTGCTGCGCAACCACTGTCCGCCGATGGCTGGGACTACGCCTCGACCGCCAGGCGCAGCCCCGGCCCGACCAGGACGACACCGGCAGGTGGCCGCTGAGGCAGATGTGGTGATGCAGGCCACCTGGTCGCGCCAACCCCTGCTCCACCTCAGGGATCTGAGGCCAGGTCAGCATCTGACCGCGCTCGGCGCCGACGAACCCGGTAAGCAGGAACTGGCCCCCGGGGTCCTCACCTGCGCCCGGCTGATCGTCGACGACATCGACCTGGTCGCCGCGCACGGCGCTCTCGCCAACGCCGGTCTGCCCGCCACCACGGCCGCGGCCTCCCTGAGCGACGTGATCGGGGGCACGCTCCCGCCCGCTCCCACAGCGAGGAGATCGCCGCCTACGCCCCGGTCGGCCTGCCCTGGCAGGACCTGGCCCTGAGTTGGCCGGCCTATCAGCAGGCCGAGACGACCGGAAACGGAACGACCCTCGATCTCCTGCCCTGATCCACCGCCTGCCGGCGGCTTGAGCAGGCGAGGGAACCGGTGCCGCATCAGAGACCGTTGCCCGTGTCGTGAGGTGAGGGGCCGTCCGGATGCCGGTCCGGGTGGCGCGGTGCGTCCGGCCGTCGACGCACCCACGAGATCCGCGAGATCCACGATCCGGTTTATCTGGGTTTGGGTGAATCGGCCCCAATGGCCAAAGTGGGGAGGCCACGGCATTAGTGGTGCATTAGTGCCTCATTAGCCATCTGGCAGCGCCTCGGAGCACGTTGGAAGCGCAACGCACCGACCGTGCGCACGCCGTCCGAGATCGGCGCGCGCCGCCACACAAAGGGGAACAGAAGGATGTCGCTCACGCCCAGGACCCTCCGCCGCGGCCGCCGGGTCGCTGCCGGATCACTGATCGCCGTCGCGGCGCTCACGCTCACCGCCGGCGTGGCCCAGGCCCACACCTCGGCGAAGCCCGCCTCGGACCGCTGCACCGCGGACAACCTGTCGGTGGGCCTGGGCCGCACGGACATCGGCGCGGGCAACATCCACATACCGCTGGTCTTCACCAACAAGGGCAAGAAGACCTGTTCGCTGCGCGGCTTCCCCGGGGTCTCCCTGACGCTCAAGGAGGGCACGCCCGTCGGCAAGCCCGCCACCCGCTCGGGTGCCGCGGGCGGCGCCGTCCGCCTGAAGCCGGGACAGAGCGCGCACGCCGTGCTGCACACGGTCAACGACGGTGTCTCGGACACCCCGTGCTGGTCCACGGCGCAGCTGGTCCGCGTCTACGCGCCGGGTTCGAAGAAGGCGATGACCGCCGGCACCGACGGTCTGCGGGTGTGCGGCGGGCGGTTCGACGTGACCTCGGTGAAGCCCGGGACCGCGGACTGACGACCGTCGCGGACCGACGACCGCCACTGTCCGGCCGGCGCCGCCGGGGCACCGTGGTCCACGTTCGATCACGCTCGGTTGTACGTCCGCGACGGTGACGGGCGCACGGTGGCCGGCCCCGCACCCGGCAGCCGGCCGACGGGCGGAGGCGGAGCGCCTCGTCCACCCGCCGTGGTGACGGGGTCGCGGCTGGGGCCGCCTCGGCCTAATGGGCCAGGTCGGCGGAGTTCTGGGCCGCGGCCTCGTCTGCGGCCGTCATCGCCATCATCGTCTCGGCCACGGCCTTCACCCGAGGGTCGGTGACGGCGTAGATCTGGCGTCGGCCCTCGCTCCGCGCGCGCACCGCACCGGCGAGCTTGAGGCGGGCGAGGTGCTGGCTGACGGCCTGGGGCCGGGCGCCGACGCGGAGGGCGAGCTGTGTGACATCGCTCTCGTTCCGGATGAGCATCCACACGATGCGCAGCCGCAGCGGGGACGCGAGCAGCCCGAATCTCAGCGCTGCCGAATGGAACGCCTGCTCCGGGAGATCCGCAGCTCTGTCCCCTTCGGGTACCCCCATCGACGTGGCCCCTCCCCTTCTTGGATCATGGTCGTCCCACGTTGTCGGTGTAGCGGGTCTCTCACCGCACACCCGTACAGACTAGTCACCATACTTGCTACATTGCGCAACTATGCACTCCGGAGCGCCCATGTCAGGCCAGAACCCGGCCATATCCCCACCCCCCGCACGCGATGCGCGCCGCGTGCCGGCTCAGCGGGGCCCGGCGCCGGCGGGTGCGCGGAGCCGCGGAAGCGGCAGGACAGCGGAGCGGTCGCAGCGGCACTCGCCCCGGCAGGCCCGGATGGCCGCCCTGGTCGGGCTGGCGCTGCCGGTGCTCGGCGCGGTCGTGGACGAGCTGATCGGCGGCTCACTCGGGACGGTCTTCGTGCTCACCGCGTTGGTCGGCGGGGCCCTGGCGGCCTGGCGGTGCTCGCGGGCGGGCGCCTGGTGGGTTGCGTACGCGCCGCCGGTCGTCACGATGTTGATCACCGTGGCCGCCGAGGAGTGGGCGGGC
This sequence comes from Streptomyces sp. GS7, assembly GCF_009834125.1. Classification (NCBI taxonomy): domain Bacteria; kingdom Bacillati; phylum Actinomycetota; class Actinomycetes; order Kitasatosporales; family Streptomycetaceae; genus Streptomyces; species Streptomyces sp. GS7. The sequence goes on along the minus strand of NZ_CP047146.1, from coordinate 6,673,719 downwards.
AGGACGAGCGGCAGCGGCGGCAAGGGGCTCACCACCGGAGCGCTGCACTGGGCGATCGACGCCTTTCCGGCGATGGCGGCCGCCGAGGCCGCGGTGCTCGCGGTGCTCGCGGTGCGATGGTTCCGGCTCAGGCGAAGCGTGAGGAAGTAAGCGGTGCGTGACAACAAACCGGGCGCCGGCGGGCGCGCAGCGAGCATGGCGGCGAATCGGCGCCAGGGCGGCGCAAGCGGCAAGGGCGGCAAGCGCACGCCCCGCCGGGTGGCCGTCGGACGCACTCTGGCCGGCGTCGCCTCCTTCGCCATACTGGCGACCAGTGGCGTCTCCTGGGCCGCGTACCACTGGATCTCCGGCGGGCTCAACATCTCGCACGCACTCGACCCGCTGCTCGGACGCGGGCCGAAACACCTCGACGGCTCCGTCAACCTGCTGCTGATCGGCCTTGATTCGCGCAAGGACATGAACGGCAACCCGCTGCCGGACTGGGTCGTGAAGGACCAACTCCACGCCGGAAACAGCGACGAGGGGTTCTACAACACCAACACCCTGATCCTGCTGCACATACCCGCCGACGGCGGCAAGGTGCAGGCGTTCTCCATTCCGCGCGACTCCTTCGTCGAGACCCACAACGGCGACGGCTCGCTCCAGGGGCACCACAAGATCAAGGAGGCGTACGGCAACGCCTACGAGGGGCGCCGGGAGAAGCTGTCCGCACAGGGGGAGAAGGGCGCCAAGCTGGAGGCGGACAGCCGGGAGGCGGGGCGGGCGGCGACGCTGGCCACCGTGCAGAACCTCCTCGGCGTCCCGATCGACCACTTCGCCGAGGTCAACCTGATCGGCTTCTACGACATCGCTGACCAGCTCAAGCCGATCGACGTCTGCCTCAAGCACCCGGTGAAGGACCGGTACTCAGGCGCCGACTTCCCCGCCGGACCGCAGCAGCTCAACGCCAAGCAGGCCCTGGCCTTCGTCCGCCAGCGGCACGGGTTGCCCAACAACGACATCGACCGCACCCACCGCCAGCAGGCGTTCATCTCGTCGATCACCCACAAGCTCAAGACCCAGGGCGTCTTCACGGACCTGGGCAAGATGCAGGGTCTCTACGGCGTGATGAAGAAGGACCTGGTCATCGACAGCAAGCTCAATCCGATCGACTTCGCCCAGCAGGCCACCAACCTCACCGGTGGGAACGTCGTCTTCCACACCCTTCCGGCCGGGCATTCCGCGATGCAGAACAACGAACAGGTGCAGATCGTGGACGTGGAGCAGATGCGCCGACTGGTGCAGGACGCGTTCCACGAGGGCCCGGCGGCGTCGCCCGGCGCGAAGGGCGGTGCGTCGGACTCCCAGTCCTCCGCGAAGGCCGCACCCGCCACCGTCGACGTCTTCAACGGCTCAGGCAAGACGGGTGCCGCCTCCGAGGAACTCAAGGCCCTCAAGGCGCTGGGCTACACGGAGGGCCAGGCATCCAACACCGCGCCGCAGTCGCACGTCACGGTCACGTACGGGCAGGGTGCCCAGGCCGCGGCCCGGCAGATCGCGACGAAGCTCGGTGTGACCGCAGCGCCGGCGCCCGACGCGCAGATCCAGGCCGGCCACGTCCGGGTCACACTCGGCCAGGACTTCACCGGTGCGACATCCGCCTCGTCCGCCACGAGCCCCGACCGGAGTTCGGCGTCGACTTCGTCGTCGGATCCGTCGGACGACGACTACGAGAAGAACGCGGTGACGGCCGGGGGCGTCCCCTGCGTCAACTGACCCTCGTTCGATGCCGAGCGGTGCGATGTCGAGTGCGATGGTGCGTTCTTGACCGCCCCCTCGGTCGTGAAGTCGGCTTCCACGAGCACGGGTTCGGGACTCGCCGGACGGGTGCGGAGGGCGTGGGGTCCGATGCCGTGGGCGCCGAGTGCCTGCGCGAGCCGGTCTCGGACACGCGCTTCGGCGTCCTGGTCGCAGACCGCGTGCACGGTCGCGAGGACGACGGGATCGGCGGCAGCGGGCGGGGTGCGGTCGGTGATCCGCTCGGCGCGTGCCGGCAGCAGGGGGGACGGGAAGGGCGTGGCGGCACCTCCGTAGTGGTGTCGTGGTCTCGTGGTGTCGGCAGCGTGGTGACCGGCTCGGTCAGGGCTCCGGATGACAGGTGGCGTCAGGACGGTTCCGGCCCTGGGAGCCGGAGGCCGTGTGCGCATGAACGCCACGCATTGACGTGAGCTTGACTGCCCTCGATCCGCGAACCGTTTCGCCCCTTCTGGGGGTTGGGCACATAGGCGCCGGCTTGCGGGGCGACGAAGCAAGGCGCCAGTGCCCGGTGCCCGCGAGGCTTTCGCCGCAGGCTCGTTGATGGCTTTCCCGGCGCGTGAAGCGGTTCGCGTGCCCCTGTGGAACCATGTGGCAAAAAGGGGCGAAACGGTGCCCTGGCGCTGGTGCCGCATGTCCATGGGCCGCTGCACTCGCCGAGGCTTGGTCAAGACTGAGCCAAGCGCTTGCGTAACCCCGCAAGTGTGCGGGTAGAGTTTTCGCCGTTTGAACGAATGGAAGCACCTCGTTCGGTGAGGCGTCTTCACGGACACAGGCCACTGACCCCACGACGTCGAGAGACGCCCAGGTTCAGGACAGGTCTCCCCGGCCTAAGGGGTGACCCCAAGTGGCTTCCCCGGCAAGGGGATTACGCCGTGGAGTGCCAAAGCTCTGACGAGTTGGGGTGAGCCGGTCATCAGGGACTGGTGCGCTCTTTGCTGTGTCCGCTCGGCGTCCGCGTGCGCCCCGGCCAGAAGGAGGCGAGAGACATGGACGGCAACTGCAGTAGTCCGGGCCACAGTTGGCCCCGTATCCGTATGTCATCTCCGACCTCCGGTACGCGGTAACCACCTTCCCTGCGCCTTCCCCCACCTGCCTTGGCACCCGTACGGCCACCGGCCGTCCCGGGTCGCTGCGCTGCGCGCTCGCAGGGGGGATTGCTGCTGCGTACCCCCAACCTCCCCCGCCGGGGGACCCGGGAGGCTCTCATGACCAACCTCACCACCACCGCCACACCGTCGACTCCGTCGCAGCGCACGGCGGTGCTCGACGACGCCCATGTCGGCGACATCCGTGGCGCGCTGGGCACCATCAGGGTGGACGACACCGCGCCCCGCCAAGGGCTGTCCGCCAAGCTCAAGACCCTGCTCGCGATAGTCGGGCCCGGCCTGATCGTGATGGTCGGTGACAACGACGCGGGCGCGTTTTCCACGTACGGGCAGGCCGGGCAGAACTACGGCACGAGTCTGTTGTGGACGCTTCTGCTGTTGGTGCCGGTGCTGTATGTGAACCAGGAGATGGTGCTGCGGCTCGGCGCCGTCACCGGCGTGGGGCACGCCCGCCTCATCCTGGAGCGGTTCGGGAAGTTCTGGGGCGCGTTCTCCGTCATCGACCTGTTCCTGCTCAACGCCCTCACCCTGGTCACGGAGTTCATCGGGATCACCCTCGCGGCCGGCTACCTGGGGCTGCCCAAGGCCGGTTCGGTGATCCTGGCCGCCGTGGTCATCGTCTCCGCCGCCTTCACCGGCTCCTTCCGCCGGTTCGAGCGGGTGGCCATCTTCCTGTGCGCGGGGTCACTGCTGCTCATCCCGCTGTACTTCATGATCCACCCCAAGTCCTCGCAGATGGCCCACGACTTCGTCGTACCCACCATGCCCGGCGGATCGGGTCAGCTGGCCACCGTCATGCTGCTGATCATCGGCATCGTCGGCACCACCGTCGCCCCCTGGCAGCTGTTCTTCCAGCAGTCCTACGTCATCGACAAGCGCATCACCCCCCGCTTCATGCGCTACGAGAAGGCCGACCTGTGGATCGGCATCGCCATCGTCGTCATCGGCGCCGCCGCCATCATGGGCTTCACCGCCACCGCCTTCACCGCAACCAAGGGCTTCGGCAACTTCACCGACGCGGCAGGCGTCGCCACCGGCCTCGAAGCCCACGCCGGCAAACTCGCCGGCATCCTCTTCGCCATCGCCCTCCTCGACGCCTCCATCATCGGCGCCTTCGCCGTCTCCCTCTCCACCGCCTACGCCATCGGCGACGTCTTCGGCATCAAGCACTCCCTCCACCGCGGCGTCAAGGGCGCCAAGGGCTTCTACGCCATCTACGCCGGAGTGGTGGCCGTGGCCGCCGTGATCGTGCTGATCCCCGGCTCCCCGCTCGGTCTGCTCACCCAGGGCGTGCAGACCCTGGCCGGTGTCCTGCTGCCGTCCGCCTCCGTCTTCCTGCTGCTGCTGTGCAACGACAAGGCCGTCCTGGGCCCCTGGGTCAACGGCCCGAAGACCAACGCCTTCACCACGGCGGTGGTCGGCGTCCTGGTCACCTTGTCCATCATCCTGACCGCCTCCGTCCTCTTCCCCGACATCAGCTCCCAGACGATCATCGACATCATGGCCGCCTGCGGCGTCCTGGGCGTCCTGGCCGCCGGGTACTCCTTCACCCGCCGCCGCACCGCGACCAACGAAGACCCCATCGACCGCACCGGCCGCGACGCCTGGCGGATGCCACCACTGGACACCCTCACCAAGCCCACCCTGTCCACCACCCGCAAAATCGGCATGGGCGCCCTGCGCACCTACCTGCTCATCGCGATGATCCTGGTCGTCATCAAGATCGTCCAGGTCGCCCTCGGGCAGTAACGACCCTCCTCCCGGGGCGGGTTGCCCCGCCCCGGGAGGGCACCGCCAGCCCCGATTCCCGCACGCCCACCGGCACACCGTGACCGGCGACGCCGTCTGCCGCCACCTTGAGGCCGGCCGGCACACCGGCGCCTGACACCTCAACTCCAGCTGTTCAAAGCCTTTTGGAAGTGACCCCCATGTTTGTCACGCTCGACGACATACGGCTCACCGCCCCCGCCGGATGCGGGGCGACGCTGCGCACCTTCTACGCCGAACTACTCGGCATGCGGGAAGTCACCGGGCCGCCGGTGCTCGCGGTCCGCGGCGGCTGCTGGCTCACCGGCGAACACGGCAGCGCCCAACTCCATCTCGGCATCGAGACCCCCGGACCCGGCACCCGCACCCACCCCGCACTGCGCGTGCGGGACATCGACGCCCTCGCCGACCGCCTCAGAAGCCACCGCGCGCCCGTCGTCTGGGACGACAAACACCCCGGAGAGCGCCGCTTCTACAGCCTGGACCCGGCCGGCAACCGCCTGGAATTCCTCACCCCCACCGACTGACCGGCCCTCCTTCAGCCCGCGGACCGGCCAGCGCCGGATGCCGGTCCGCGGCGCTCGGCCCCATCGACATCAGCCCTGGTTTCCGCCGCCACGACGAACCCTGCCCGGCCGACGCCGCCCCGACGGCCGTAGCCGCCAACCGACCCTATGCACCCGGCTGATCAGCTCAGGATGTGTCCCCATGAACCTTCCGTTCCGCCCTCTCTTCCGACGCCCCGAAACGCCCACGCCCATCCCTCCCACACCAACCCGCTGCACACTCCAGGCCGTGTGCGATCCCCCGATAGAGCGCATGGTGAAAGCCCTGTGCATCGTCGCGTTCGCCGGCACCGACGTCCGCCTGAAGATCCACCGCACCCTTGAACCGGGCGGCAACGCCCACCTCACCATCCACGTGACACTCACCTCGGACGGCCCGTCGACCGCCGCCCTGGAAAGGCTGGTCGTCCAACTGACACGCATTCCCCGGGTACGCCAACTGCGTTGGGCCATGCACACCGGGGAAACCCCTGACCCCAACCCACCGACCGTCCTGCCCGGCAGAGACAGAGTCGGCACCTGCTGCTAGGAGATGGTGGTCTCGTGCGGCGGGCGTCGGTGTCCCGGTCCCTGGCGTACGTCGGGGCGCAGAATGCCCTACCGAACCCACGACTTCATCGGCACCGCTGCCGCCTTCCGTCGGGCCGAACCACCCGCGGCGGGCGCATCGCGGCAACACTCATCGGCTACCGCCGACTGATCGGTGGAACGACCTCTTACTCAAGAGCCGTGTACTCGGCTGACGGCTGAGCCATCCCGGGGCACTCCGCCGTGTAGCGATCTCCGTGTATGGCCAGCATCGCCCAGTGCCACGCCTCGTCATGGAAGACAAGTCCGCGATGCGGCACATCACTTGGCTCATAGGGGTAACGGTCCAAGGCGGCCGCCCAAGCTTCCGGCTGTGTCAGGCCGCCGTGTCGGCGCATGACCCACGCGTAGCCACGTCGCTCGGCCCGCAGGTACTCGACGTACTCCGCCTCACTCCACGTCATGCGGCGACTCTAGGCGTTGCTGATGGTCATGCCACGGGGGACGGCCGGCCGGTACCACCGGTAGTTCACCGCGGTTCGGCCGTCACGAAGCCTCAACGACGTTCGAGACGACCGTGATTGGTCGCGGTCCCTTCTGCCGTACCTCCACAACTACTCCGTACAACGCTATATCGTTTAACGTAGTAGTCGAGGTGAGCGAAGGAGGTGTCCGATGCCGCGTCAACGCGACCGCGTCGGATGGGCGGAACCCGCGCTGCTGATCCTGGCCAGCCTGGCCGACGGCCCCAAGCACGGCTACGCGATCATCAAGGACGTCGAGGAACAGACTTCCGTCAAGTTGGGGCCGGGCACGCTGTATGCCGCGATCTCGCGGCTGGAGGACAGCGGACTGGTCGCGGCGTTGGACGGGGACGAGCGCCGCCGGCCCTACCGCCTCACCGCAGAAGGGGAGACCGTGCTCGACGACAGACTCCGGGCGATGGCCCGCTTCGCACATGTCGGGCTGACCAAGCTGGGGGTGGCAGGCGCATGACCAACATGACCAACATGGCCGGCAGGTTGGCCTTGCGGGTATACCCTCCCGCGTTCCGGGAGCGCTACGGCCCTGAACTCGAAGCACTGGTCGAGGACACCGGCACCGGCCCACGCGTGGTCGCAGACCTTCTCGTCGGCGCTCTCCGGGCGTGGCTTCGCCCGGTGATGCCCAACGAGCCCGCGGAACGGCGCCGTCGCCGCATGCAGGCAAGTGTCGCCACCACCTGGGTCAGTTGGTGGGCCGCGCTCTGTGTCCTGCCGCTGCTGCACATCGTCCTGACCGAACAACTGCGGCCGGATTCGGCAGACTGGGTCCGGCCTCTGTTGGACATGGCGCAGTACGCCACCGACGGCAGTGGACTCATCCCGCTGGTCGGCGCCCTGTCGCTCCTCGCGGAAACCGCCAGAACCGGCAACTGGGCCGCGTGGCGCCCGTTGCTGGCTCCTCTCGCACTGGTACCCGTGCTACTCGGCGGAGTGTGGGCCTTGATGCTCCGCTACCTGGTCGACGGGCCCTGGCTGTTCGCCCTGGGATGGGTCGGTCCGGCGGCGTTCCTGACGGCCGTGGCGGTGACGCCCGCCGTCGTCGTCACCCGGTGCCGACCTTCCGCCAAGACCTTGCGAGTACTCGCCCTGCTCGGTGTTGCGATGGCGTTCGCCGTGACCACGATAGGCATCGCCGGTGTGGCGACCGTCACGGCGTTGGTCATGGATACCGGTGACGTGCCCGACGCCCCCGTGCCGTCCGTTCTCGCCGTCGTCACCGTCACCGCTGCTGTCGCGGCCCTGGTCAGTTCCGTTCGCGGAGCCGTATCCGCGCTCCGGAAGGAACGTCCGGTGGATCTTGCCGGCGATGTCGGGTGACGCGGACGCGCCTGCTCGACTCGTGTGCAAGGCGTACGCACTGACCCATGGGAGGTGGGCGGCGATGACAAGGATTCCGAGGCGGGGGCCAAGGCCCCGGGGAGCCGGAGAAGGGGCCCACGGTCTGCGTCGGGAAAACGGTTGGTGCCGCGGCGTGGGACTGGTCTAACGTCGACGACGTCGTGGACGGCGCTTTGATGGTGCCGTCGGCTGTTGAGGAAACCGGGAGGTGAGTACTGATGACTGTCGTTGCGAGGGGCGCTGCCCGCGTCCAGAAGATCATCAATTTCACCTCCGTGGTCTCCGGCTGATTCAACTTCCCTTTCTCTTCTCGCGCGTTGTGCGCGTGGCCGGGACCGCTCCTTCCTGAAGGGTCATCCCGTTGTTCGACCTGACTGTGTCTTCCGCGCATCCGCTGTCCGCCTATGGCTGGGATGACGGGTTCGCGGAGAGCTTCACCCCCTTTGCCGGGCAGGGGTTCGTGCCCGGCCGTATCGTCCGCGTGGACCGTGGTCGCGTGGATGCGGCGGTGCCCGACGGCGACGGCATCCGTACCGTCCTGGCGGATACCGCGCTGGTGGCGACCAGCGACCCGATGCGGGTGCCGTGCACCGGTGACTGGGCTGTCATCGACTTCGCGAACGGTCGTGTGGGCGACCATGTCGACGGTGTGGTGCGGGCGTTGCTGCCCCGCCGCACGGCATTCGTGCGGTCCACGTCGTCGAAGCGTTCCGAGGGCCAGGTGCTGGCCACCAACGTCGACACCATCGTCATCTGCGTGTCGCTCGCGGAGCAGTTGGACCTCGGGCGGATCGAGCGGTTCCTCGCGCTGGCGATGTCCGGCTCGACGGGTGAGGGACCGGTGCACGGGTCCGCGCTCTCAGGGGAGAACGGGGCGCAGCCGCTGGTCGTACTGACCAAGGCGGACCTGGCGGGGGACCCGGCCGGGGTCGGCCATCTCGTCGCGGACACGGAGGGCCCCGCGCCCGGAGTGCAGGTGCTGGCGGTCAGCGCGGCGACCGGGGACGGGATCGACGTGCTGGGCGCGGTGCTCGCCGGCGGCACGTCCGTACTGCTGGGGCGTTCCGGAGCCGGGAAGTCCACGCTGGCCAATGCGCTGGTCGGCGCGTACGTACAGGATGTGCAGGCGATCCGCGACCGGGACGGCAAGGGGCGGCACACCACGACGACCCGGGATCTGCTGGTACTGCCCGGCGGTGGGGTGCTCATCGACACGCCGGGGCTGCGCGGCGTCGGGATGTGGGACGCGGAGGGCGGACTGGCCCGGACGTTCGCGGAGGTGGAGGAGCTGGCGGAGCGGTGCCGCTTCCCCGACTGCGCGCACGGGGCGGAGCCCGGCTGCGCGGTCCGGGAGGCCGTCGAAAGCGGTGAGTTGACGGAGCGTCGGATGGAGAGCTACCGCAAGCTCCAGCGCGAGAACCAGTGGATCGTCGCCAAGACGGACGCCCGGCTGCGGGCCGAGCGCCGACGCGAGTGGAAGCAGAAGCAGGCGCTGGGACGGCACATGACGGAGCGGAAGCGGGGGAAGGGGAGGTAAGCCCGCGGCGGGGCTCGGGGGCCCGCGTGCCCGGTCCTTTTCGCGCCGGGCTTCGACCGTGCCCCGTCCCGTCCGTTCAGTGCCCGCTCCCGCCCGTGCACGGTCCCGTCCGGTCCGTGCCCGGTCGGGTTCCGCGCCTCGTGCGGGTGCGAGCGCCGTGTCCGATTTCCGCCGGTGGGGGCGCGGTCGGGCCGCGCACACTGGGCGGGTGATGGACGACGAGACCAGGTACGAGGCGGTGTCGAGCCGGGACGCGCGGTTCGACGGGGAGTTCTTCTTCGCGGTGACGACGACCGGGATCTACTGCCGGCCGAGTTGCCCCGCCGTCACTCCCAACCGGGGGAACGTGCGGTTCTTCCCGTCGGCCGCCGCCGCGCAGACGGCCGGGTTCCGGGCCTGCCGGCGGTGCCGGCCGGACGCCGCACCGGGTTCCGCGGAGTGGAACGTCCGCGCGGACCTGGTCGGCCGGGCCATGCGGTTCATCGAGGACGGCGTGGTCGACCGCGAGGGTGTCGGCGGGCTCGCCCGGCGGCTCGGCTACAGCACCCGCCAGGTCCAGCGGCAGCTCACCGCGGAACTGGGCGCGGGCCCGGTGGCGCTGGCCCGCGCCCGGAGGGCGCACACCGCCCGGGTGCTGCTGCGGACCACCGCGTTGCCGGTCACCGAGCTGGCCTTCGCCGCCGGGTTCGCCAGCATCCGGCAGTTCAACGACACCATGCGCGAGATCTACGCCGGGACGCCGAGCGAACTGCGAGCCGCGCGCGGCGGCCCGGGGGCGGGACGGCCGGACGGCGCCGCCGGGCACCGCGCGGAGGCCGGCGGCGCCGCCCCCGGCGGGATTCCCCTGCGGCTCGCCCACCGGGGGCCGTACGCCGCGACCGAGGTCTTCGACTTCCTGGAGGCGCGGGCGGTGCCGGGCGTCGAGGAGGTACGGGGGTTCCGGCCCGTGGGGGACCCCCGGGGGTCGCGGGAGGCGTCCCGTCCCCACCGCCGCACCTACCGCCGCACGGTGCGGCTCCCGTACGGCATCGGCATCGCGGAGGTCGACGAGCCGGCCGGGCCGGGCGGGCGGAGCCGGCCGCCGGCGGGGCTGGTGTGCCCGGCGGCGCGGGGTACCGACGGCGGCTGGCTGGACTGCCGGCTGTGGTTGACCGATCTGCGGGATCTGCCGACGGCCGTGCAGCGGCTGCGCCGGCTCTTCGACCTCGACGCGGATCCGTACGCCGTCGTCGAGCGGCTGGGCGCGGATCCGCTGCTCGGCCCGCTGGTCGCCGAGCGCCCGGGACTGCGTTCGCCGGGCGCCGTCGACCCGGAGGAACTGGCCGTACGGACGGTGCTGGACGGCCCGCCGGAGCGCGCCGCGGAGCTGGTCCGGGCGCACGGCACGCCGTTGTGCGGGGCGGACGGCGGTGCGGGGCTGCTGGGGGAGCGGGCCGGTGAGGCGGACGGCGGGCCGACCCATCTCTTCCCCGCGGCCGCGGATCTGACCGGTCCGGGGGTGCCGGAGCCGGTGCGCGCACTGTGTGCCGCGCTCGCCGACGGCGCCCTCCGGCTGGATCCCGGAGCGGACCGCCAAGCCGCCGCACGCGCGCTGGCCGAACTGCCGGGCGTGGGGCCGCGCGCCGCGGCGTACATCCGGATGCGGGGGATGGGCGATCCGGACGTGGGCGCCGAAGGGGCGGTGCGGACGCCGGGGGCATGGCGGCCGTGGGGCGCGTACGCCCTGCACCATCTGTGGCGGGCGGGGCTGCTGCCCGAGGGGGACATGGGCGGCGGCGGGCCGGCGAACGCGGCGGGAGAGGCGGCCTGAGGGGCGGCGGGGAGCGCGGTGGGAGGGCGGGCGTGGCGGAGCCCGGCCGCCCGGTGGGTGGTCAGCCGGCGATCAGTGCCCCCACCCAGGCACCCATGACCACCAGGCAGGCGAACAGCTCGACCAGCACGCTCAACCCCACGGCGCGCATCGCCGTACGGGTGGAGGCGCGGGCGTCGCCGTGGCTGCCGAGCCGGACGCGTTCGAGGGCGTACAGCCCGCCGACGGAGCCGAGCAGGACGCCGACGACCGGGATCAGGAAGAAGCCCGCGATTCCGGCCACGCCCGCGAGGAACAGCGTGCGGTACGGCGCGCCCGCGTCGCGCAGACTGCGGGCCGGGAGCAGCCAGGTGAGCACCTGGTTGAGGAGCAGTACGGCGGTGGCGGCCATCAGCACCGCCCACGCCAGCGAGGCCCGCGCGGTCGTCGCCCACCACAGCAGACCGGCCCACACGATGAGCGGCCCCGGAATGCCCGGAACCAGCACGCCGAACACCCCGAGCAGCATGACGAGCCCGACGGCGACCAACTGCCACCCACTCATACGACGGTCCCGGGGACAGCGGGGGCAGGCGCGGGGTGGGCCGCGGGTCGTGCGGGCGTACGGCCGGCACCGCCGGCGGCCGTACGCGCCCGGAGCGGCGCACGCCCGGCGGCGGCTCGCGCGCTGCGCCCTCTCACGGCCTTCCTGACGGCCCACATGGCCCAAGCCTGCCGGACCGGGGCGGGACGCGCTCCCCGGCACACGGGGGACGGGGGACGGCACGCCGGGCGCGTGCCGGTACCGACGGCGCCACCGGGACGCTCGCGGATTGTCCGATTCGCTTCAACCAGCTTTACGGGCAGGCGACTTGGGCGTTTCTGCACCGCCCGTGCGGAGCTGGTGGGGCCGTCCCGCAGGTTGCCCGTTTCGCGCCCTGTCTCAAGGGTGTACATCCATGGACAATGCGGTCCATGAACCGGCAGGGGGCAGGGCGCGGCAGGGCGGACGACTGGTGGTGGCGCGAGTTGTACGGCGACGGCACCGCGCAGGGAGCTGACGTCGGCGAGGGCGGCGGCACCGGGCGGGACGCGGGCCCGTCCGACGCCCCGGACACGCTGGACGAACGGGTCGCCTCGGCGCTGCGCGCACTCGCGGGACGGGAACGGGCCCGGCCCCCGGCTGCCCCACGGCCGGACGTGCCCGATGCGCCCGGCGTACCGGACGTGCCGGGTGTGCCGGATCCGCGCGTGGTGCCACCGCCTCCGGTCGGCGCGGCGCCCCCGTCGTCCCCGTCGCCCCTGTCGTCGCCCGCAGAACCAAAGCCCGGCGATCCGCGGCGTGTTGACCCTCAGCGGTCCGATGCCCGGCGGCCCGATGCCCGGCGGTCCGATGCCCGGCGGTTCGACCCCAAGCCCTTCGAACCCCGGCCCTGGGAGCCGACTCCCTGGGAGCCGAGGCCGTGGGAGCCGCCCACGCGACGGGGGGCGCCCCCGCCGCAGTCCCAGTACCAGCCTCCGCCCCCGCCGTCGCAGCCCATCCCGCTCCGGGCCACCGGTCCGGGGCCGCGCCCCTCGCCGCTCGCGCCCACAGGACGCCCCGGCGCCCCCGCCCCGGACGGCATCCCCGCCACCCCCCGGCCGCCATCCCCGCAGAACCCACCGTCCCCAGCAGCACCCGCGCCCCCCGCCCGCTCCTCGGAGCCTCCGGCACCCGCCCGCTCCGCCGGACCGCGGACACCCGCGCCCGCCTCCGAGCCGCCTCTCGTACTCCCCGCCGCCGACCCGGACGCCCTCGACGCACTGGTGCCCGACACCGTGCTGGACGGTGCCGGATACGGTTCCGTCACGCTCCGGGCCGTCTCCCAGCGCGGTGCCGCAGCCCGCGAGCGCGGTGAGCCGCGCCGCGACGCGCTGCTGACCGCCCGCTTCGGCACCGGCCGGGACGCGCTGCTGCTGGTGGCCGTCGCCACCGGCCTCCCGGCCGCCGGCCAGGACGCCCACCGCGCCGCCCGCGACGCCTGCGCCTGGATCGGCGGCGCGGTGGGCCGCAACGCCACCCGGTTGGCGGAAGACATCCGGGCCGACCGGCGCGACGCCCTCACGTCGGGACTCCAGCGCCTCACCGACCGCGCCTACGGGCAGTTGCGCGGCCGGGCGGCAGAACTGGGCCTGCCGCCCGAGGAGTACACGGCCACCCTGCGCTGCCTCCTGGTGCCCGCCGACCCCGGCTGCCGTACGCGGGTGTTCTTCGGCGTGGGCGCCGGCGGCATCTTCCGGCTGCGCAACGGCGCCTGGCGGGACCTGGAGCCCGCGGCGGCGGAAGCCGGCACCCGCGCCGCGCCGGCCACCGCCCCGGGCCCGTCCGGCGCCCCCGACACCGGTCGCGCCTCCCACGCGCCGTACGAGCCCGGCACCGCGAGCCGCCCGGAGCCGTTCCTCTTCCGCGCCACGCTCGCGCGCCCCGGGGACACGCTCCTGCTGTGCACCTCCGGCCTGGCGGACCCCTGGCGCGGCGCCCCCGGCTTCGCCGCCCGACTCGCCGGCCGGTGGTCCGATACCCGGCCGCCCGGGCTGACGGACTTCCTGACCGCCACCCAGTCACCCCTCGCGGGCCACACGAAGGACCGCACGGCGGTGGGTGTCTGGGAGTCCTGGGACGACGTGGCGCGGCGGGGCGGCGTGGAGCCCCCGCCGACCGCCCGTCCCAGAGGCGAACCCCGTCGGCCCATGGGTTGATGGAAGCGCGACCCACACCCGTCGGACAGGCCCCCCAGCCGCCCCGAGGAGTTCCCCGACATGCCCAAGCAGACCGTGGCCGAGCAGTTCATCGACATCCTGGTACGTGCGGGCGTACGGCGGCTCTACGGTGTCGTCGGGGACAGCCTGAACCCGGTCGTGGACGCCGTCCGCCGGCACTCGGGCATCGACTGGATCCAGGTCCGGCACGAGGAGGCCGCCGCGTTCGCCGCCGGGGCGGAGGCGCAGCTCACCGGGAAGCTGGCGGCCTGCGCCGGGTCCTGCGGGCCGGGCAACCTGCATCTGATCAACGGGCTTTACGACGCGCACCGCTCCATGGCGCCGGTACTGGCCCTCGCCTCGCACATCCCGTCCAGCGAGATCGGCACCGGCTTCTTCCAGGAGACGCACCCGGACCGGCTGTTCGCCGAGTGCAGCCACTACAGCGAGCTGATCTCCAGCGGCAGGCAGATGCCGCGGGTGCTCCAGACCGCGATCCAGCACGCCATCGGGCGGAGCAGGGTCTCGGTCGTCTCGCTCCCCGGCGACATCGCCGCCGAACCGGCTCCGGAGCGTGCGATCGAGCACGCCCTGGTGACCAGCCGCCCTTCGGTCCGCCCCGGTGACGACGAGATCGACCGGCTCGCCCGGTTGGTCGACCGGGCCGGCAGGGTCACGCTGTTCTGCGGCAGCGGCACCGCGGGCGCGCACGCCGAGGTGATGGAGTTCGCGGAGCGCGTGAAGTCCCCGGTCGGGCACGCGCTGCGGGGCAAGGAGTGGATCCAGTACGAGAACCCGTACGACGTCGGGATGAGCGGGCTGCTCGGCTACGGTGCCGCCTACGAGGCCACCCACGAGTGCGATCTGCTGATCCTGCTGGGCACGGACTTCCCGTACAACGCCTTCCTGCCCGACGACGTGCCGATCGTCCAGGTGGACGTCCGGCCGGAGCACCTCGGCCGGCGCTCCCAGCTCGACCTCGCCGTCTGGGGCGATGTCCGCGAGACGCTGCGCTGCCTGATCCCCAGGGTCCGGGAGAAGACCGACCGCAGGTTCCTCGACCGGATGCTGAAGAAGCACGCGGACGCGCTGGAAGGTGTGGTCAAGGCGTACACCCGCAAGGTGGAGAAGCATGTGCCGATCCACCCCGAGTACGTCGCGTCGGTCCTGGACGAGGAGGCCGCGGACGACGCGGTCTTCACCGTCGACACGGGCATGTGCAACGTCTGGGCGGCCCGCTACCTCAGCCCCAACGGCCGTCGGCGGGTGATCGGTTCGTTCACCCACGGCTCGATGGCGAACGCGCTGCCGCAGGCGATCGGGGCCCAGTTCCCCGACCGCGGCCGGCAGGTCGTCTCGATGTCGGGCGACGGCGGATTCACCATGCTGATGGGCGACTTCCTCACCCTGGTGCAGTACGACCTGCCGGTGAAGGTCGTGCTGTTCAACAACTCCTCTCTCGGCATGGTGGAGTTGGAGATGATGGTCTCCGGTCTGCCGTCGTACGGCACGACCAACCGCAACCCCGACTTCGCCGCCATCGCCCGCGCGGCCGGGGCGCACGGCGAACGGGTGGAGAAGCCCGGGCAGCTGCGCGGCGCGCTGCGCGCCGCGTTCCGGCACCGGGGTCCGGCGCTGGTCGATGTCGTCACCGACCCCAACGCGCTGTCCATCCCGCCGAAGATCAGCGCCGAGATGGTGTCCGGCTTCGCGCTCTCGGCGGGAAAGATGGTGCTGGCCGGGGGCGTGGGTCGGATGGTGCAGCTGGCCCGCTCCAATCTGCGCAACATCCCGCGGGTGTGAGGGAGTCGGGGCGTCGGGGAGCTGAAGGAGCGGAGCGGGGGAGTCGCGGCGGGGTCAGGGCGAGGGGCGGCGGCGTTGCGGGCGCAGCCGCAGGGTCAGGATCTGGAACGGGCGCAGGCTGACGGTGATTTCCGAGGCCGGGCCCGCGTCCTCGTCGTGGAGCGGGCGTTCCAGCAGGTCGGTGACGGCGGCGCGGTCGAGGGGGAAGCCGGGGGAGAGGGTGCCGGTCGCGCGACCGCCGCGGGATTCGTAGAGGCGGACGATCACATCGCCGCTGCGGTCGTCGGCGAGTTTGACCGACTCGACGGTGAGGGCGGGGTGGTCGACGCGGACGAGCGGAGCGACGGGGGGTGCGGTGGCGGTCCGCAGGGGCAGGTTGAGGGCCAGGCCCTCGGCGACCGCCTCGCCGACCGCGGCGCCGGGGAGCAGCGCGTAGCGGAACCGGTGGCCGCCCTGGTCGGTCTCCGGGTCGGGACTGTGCGGGGCGCGCAGCAGGGTGAGCCGTACGGTCGTGCCGAGGCCCTGGTCATGGGGGGTGGGGGTGACGTCGTGGCCGTAGGTCGAGTCGTTGAGGAGGGCCACGCCGTAGCCGGGCTCGGCGACGTGCAGCCAGCGGTGGGCGCAGATCTCGAAACGGGCGGCGTCCCAGCTGGTGTTGGTGTGCGTGGGGCGGTGCACATGCCCGAACTGGATCTCGGCGGTGGACCGTTCGGCGTGCACGTCCAGGGGGAAGGCGGCCTTGAGGACCTTCTCCGACTCGTGCCAGTCGATGTCGGTGGTGATGTCGAGCCGGCGTGACCCGGCCCGCAGGGTGAGGTCCTGGGTGACGTGGGAGTCGCCGAAGGTCCGGGTCACCCGCACGGTGGCGGAGAGCGGGCCGGCCGCGAGCAGCTCGACGGAGTCGGCGTCGGTGAGATCGGTGTGGCGGTTGCGGTAGTGCCGGTCGAGGTCCCAGGCGTCGTACTGGTTGGGGTGGTCGGGGTGCAGCTGGAGGAGGTTGCCGCGCGCGCCGGGCGCCAGCACCTCGCGCCCGGTGGCGAGATCGCGTACGGAGGCCAGCAGGCCGTCGGCGTCGATGTCCACCCGCAGTTGACCGTTGTCGAGGGTGAAGTGGCGGGCGCCGGCGCGGGTGCGTACGGGGGAGGGCGCGCCGGCGGAGGGCGGCGGGAGGGGGGCGGAGCCCAGGGCGGGGACGTGGACGGCGACGGCCTCGGCGTCCGGGCCGTCGGGCGGCTCGATGATCTCGTACCGGTCGTACGGCGCGGCGTTGAAGACCGCGGGTCCGGCCGCCGCGGCGGCCGGACCCGCCGCCAGCGCCCCGAGCGCCTCCTCGATCAGGCCGGTCAGCTCCGCCTCCACCGCCGCGTAGGCGGCGCGGGCCTCGCGGTGGACCCAGGCGATCGACGAGCCCGGCAGGATGTCGTGGAACTGGTGCAGGAGCACGGTCTTCCAGAGGCGGTCCAGCGCCTCGTACGGGTAGTCGTACGAGGGCTTGCCGGGCTCTCCGGCGGATCGGACCGCCGCCGTCGCGGCCCACAACTCAGCCTCCCGCAGCAGGTGTTCGCACCGCCGGTTGCCCTGTTTGGTCTTCGCCTGCGAGGTGTAGGTGCCGCGGTGGAACTGGAGGTACAGTTCGCCCGACCAGACCGGGGCCGCCGCGCCGTACTCCTCGTGGGCGGCCGTGAAGAAGCGCGCCGGCGGCTCGACCGTGACGCGCGGGGAGCCCTCCAGCGAGCGCAGCCGGCGGGCCCGTTCGAGCATCTCGCGGGTGGGTCCGCCACCGCCGTCGCCCCAGCCGAACGGGACGAGGGAGCGGGTGGCGCGACCCTTGTCGGCGAAGTTGCGTTCCGCGTGGGCGAGTTCGCGGCCGTGCAGCTGGGAGTTGTAGGTGTCGACGGGCGGGAAGTGGGTGAAGATCCGGGTGCCGTCGATGCCCTCCCACCAGAAGGTGTGGTGCGGCATCTTGTCCGTCTGGTTCCAGGAGAGCTTCTGGGTGAGGAACCAGCGCGCCCCGGCCAGCCGGGCGAGCTGCGGGAAGGCCGCGGTGTAGCCGAAGGAGTCGGGCAGCCAGACCTCCTCGGTCTCGACGCCGAACTCGTCCAGGAAGAAGCGCTTTCCGTGGGTGAGCTGGCGGGCCAGCGCCTCGCCGCCGGGCATGTTGGCGTCGGACTCCACCCACATCGATCCCACCGGCACCCAGTTTCCCCCGCGCACCGCCTCCTTGATGCGGGACCAGATGTGCGGCTGGTGCTCCTTCACCCAGGCGTACTGCTGCGCCTGGGAGCAGGCGAAGACCAACTCCGGGTATTCGGAGGCGAGTTGGGTGACGTTGGCGAAGGTCCGGGCGGCCTTGCGGACCGTCTCGCGTAGCGGCCACAGCCAGGCGGAGTCGATATGGGCGTGCCCGGTGGCCGAGACGCGGTGCGCACTGGCGTGCGCCGGGCCGCCCAGTACGCCGGCCAGCTCCGCCCGCCCGACCTGTGCCGTACCGCCGACGTCGTGCAGATCGACCGCGTCCAGCATGTTCTCCAGGGCGCGCAGGATCTCGTGCCGGCGGGGCCGGTCGACGGGCAGCTCGTGCATCAGCTCGGACAGCACCTCGATGTCGAGGACCAGCTGCCAGACGGTCTCGTCGAGCACGGCGAGGTCGGCGGACGCGAAGCGGTAGAGGGGATGCCGGGGTGAGGTGCGCACGTCGCCGAGGTCGGTGGGGCGGAAGTCCCGCAGTACGGCCGGGTTCGCGGCGGCCTCCAGCAGGAGCCGGACCTCCTCGCCGCCCTGCGCGGGCGCGGCGACGGGGACGTGCCGGTTGCGCGGGTGGATGCCCTTGAGCGGGACGCCGCGGGCGTCGTGGACCAGCCCCTCCGCCTGGAAGCCCGGTCCGTCGCCGCTGAAGCCCGGGTCGATGACGGCCTCCACCCGGCGCCCCGCCCACTCCCGCGGCACCTCGCCGGCCATCCGGAACCAGCTCGTCGACCAGGGTGGCCCCCAGGCGTCCCCGACCGCGAAGGGCTCGTACGCGGCCCGCAGTGCCTCGTCCACGGGCAGGGGTTCTCCTGGAACGTGCCAGACCTCCAGCCGCAGCGGCCGGCGCGCCGCGTACCGCGCGGGCCTGATGAACTGTCCCAGCGCCCGCTCCAGGCGCCCCTCCACCAGCAGTCGGTCGTCGTGCACAGCGGCTCCTCACGCTCGTACGGCACGCGCCCCGGCGCCGGGCCCGCGGGCCGGGCGCGCTCCGGGCGTACCGGAGGCATACCCACTCGCGGGCCGGTGGCGAGCGAGGGGCGTCCGTCCGTGCTGCCTGTGGCCTCTGAGTCGTCCGGGGCGGCCCGGACGCGGCGGCGGCGCTCGCGGTCGGCAAGCGGAAGCATGGCGCCGGGCCGGTTGGGAATGCTGACCGTGAGGCTGTTCGAGGCAGAGCGCCGAGGGTTCGTTGGGGGCGGGGGAGAGCATGCGTCAGCCTGTGCGGCGCGAGGATCGGGACAGACGACAGGACGCGGCAGGGAGGAACGGGGGCGGAGCGGTCGCCACCCGGGCGCCGGGGATGCTGGAACGCAAGGTGCGGCAGGCCGACCTGAAGGCCGTCGGCGAGGTGCGCAGGGAGCTGCGTCAGCTGCTGAGGCGGTGGGCGCTGCCGGACGGCAGGGAGGCGGCGGACGCGGACGTCGCCACGCTGCTGGTCAGTGAGCTGGTCACCAACGCCCTGGTGCACGCCGACGGCGGGGCGGTGGTGACGGCCCGGGTCACCGACCGGTTACGGGTGGAGGTGCGGGACTTCGCCGCGGGGCGTCCGGAGCCGCGGGCGGCCACGACTGACGGAACGTCAGGTCGGGGGCTGATGCTGGTGCGTTCCTTAGCGGACGCGTGGGGCATCCGGCCCGAGGGCGTCGGCAAGTGCGTGTGGTTCGAGTTGGGCGGCGGACCGGCCTGACGCGGAGCCGGGGGTGACGGTCGGCGCGGTCCGCCACCACTCATCCGAATTGCCGCTCGATCTCGGCGAGTTTCTCTTCCAGCGAGTCCAGTCGCGGCAGCGCCTGGGTGTCGTCCTCGGCGGTGAGATCGACGGTCATCCGCCGTCCGGACGCGGCATCGGTGGCGTCAGCGCCGGTGACGGCCTTGAGGGCCCGGCGGGAGCGCTTTGGCGGTTCTCCTGGCAGCAGTGTCATGGGGTCGTCGGCTATGGCGGATTCCGGGCCGGCGTGCGCGCCCGCCGTCTCCCGCCCGGTCTCCGCGACGGCCTTCCCGGTCATCTGCGCCGCGGTCTGCGGCCCCGCGGTCACCGCCAGCGGGCGCTGGCCGGCGCGGCCGATGCCCCAGGAGCGGTGCTGCCGGTTGAGCGCCTTGATGCGGGCCC
This sequence comes from Streptomyces sp. GS7, assembly GCF_009834125.1. NCBI lineage: Bacteria > Bacillati > Actinomycetota > Actinomycetes > Kitasatosporales > Streptomycetaceae > Streptomyces > Streptomyces sp. GS7. The sequence goes on along the minus strand of NZ_CP047146.1, from coordinate 6,653,850 downwards.
GGTCGAGCTTGCCCTGCTCGCGCCTGCGGAGCCGGTTCAGCTCCTTCTCCCGTTTGTCCTCGCGGACTTCCTCGACCGCCTCGTCCAGCGTCCGTACGCCCTCCAGCAGCATCAGCGACCAGGCCGCGAACGTCTCGCGCGGGGCCCGCAGCCAGCGCACGATCCGGATCTGCGGGAGCGGGCGGGGCACCAGGCCCTGCTCGCGCAGCGCCGCCCGGCGGGTCTGCTTCAGCGCCCGGTCGAAGAGGACCGCGGCGGAGAGCGACATCCCGGCGAAGAACTGCGGTGCGCCCGCGTGGTCCATGCCGCGCGGCGCGTGCACCCAGTTGAACCAGGCGGCGGCGCCCGCGAACGTCCACACCAGCATCCGGGAGCCGAGCGCCGCGTCGCCGTGGCTGGCCTCGCGCACCGCCAGTACGGAGCAGAACATCGCCGCGCCGTCGAGCCCGAACGGCACCAGGTACTCCCAGCCGCCGGTGAGGCCGAGGTTCTGCACGCCGAAGCCGACCAGTCCGTGGAAGGAGAGCGCCGCGGCCACCGCGGCGCAGCAGAACAGCAGCAGATAGGAAGCCGAGGCGAAGACGGCTTCCTTGCGTCGTCGTCGTTCCTCGCTGCGCTCCCAGGAGTCCTCGCCGGTGCCTTCCCCGGCGCGTTTCCCGCGCAGCAGGACAACGGTGGTCGCCATGGCACCGGCCAGCAGCAGAACGGCTGGAATCAGCCAATTTAGCGATATATCGGTCATTTTCATTCCAGGTCCCTTGCTTCACGTTGCCGCGCGTGCGCGGATTTGCGCGCCATCCTGTCGGAAGTGGTCCCGCTCCCAGGGGGTTTCGGAGCAAGAGAACGCCAAGGGGTGCCGGAGTGGGCAGTTGGACGCCGGTGGCGTCGAACTCCCTTTCAAGCGGAGGGAGTTGCGTACGAATTAATGCCACCCTTTCGAGTGGCGGGGTGGGTCAGGCGGTTGCCGTGAGGCGCTTGATGCGGTCCGCGTCGCCGGTGCGCGGACAGGTGACGCAGGTGTCCTCGGGGCGCAGCGTGTAGAACATGCAGCAGCTCGCCCGGTCCCGGGTCGGCAGCGCCTGGCCGTCCGGCCCGGTCAGCTCGCGGAACGCCGCGCTCCCCACGTACGGTGCGCTGCCGCCCGGCAGCAGCCGTGCCAGCTCGGCCACCGCCCGCCGCTCCTCGCCCAGCAGATGGCCGACGTACCAGAGCCCCTCGACGATCTCGTCGGACGCCATCCCCCACAGCGCCCGCGGCCCGCGCCGCATCCGGGGGCGGAAACCGTCGAGCACGGGCCCCAGGTGCTCGGCCACCGCCGCCCGCACCTCGGCGCGCAGGGCCGCTTCGTCCGCCACCACCCGGGCGCCGGGCAGCCCCGCCGCAGGATCGTCCGGAAGGCACCCGAACGAGCCGACCCGTACCGCCATCCGGCCCATCGCCCGCTGGAAGCGGACGTCCTCAAGGGGCAGCCGCGGCACCCGGCGGTGCAGGAACCACGGGACGGTGATCAGCAGGCAGGCGGGCCAGGCGTAGCGGTGCAGCGCGAAGCTCGCGACGACATCGGGGCGGGCGCGCTGCCCGTAATCCCGCAGGATCTGCGCGTCGTCCCAGGAGAGGAAGGAGTCCAGCACCGCACCGCCCGCCGCCAGCCCGGCCGCGCCCACCCATCCGTCGCCGCTCGGCGGTGCCGCGTCCCACAGGGACACCCTCAGCGCGGGGAACACCTCGGTGAGCCGGGCGTACGCGTCCTCGACAGGGTGGAGAGCGGGCACGGCGGCGACGGCAGAAGTCATGCGGGAGACCACCGAATCGCGAGCGTTGGCAGGTAAGGCTTACCTTATCCGAAATCCCTACCCACGCCCGCGGAGGTGTGAACCGGCGCCTCGGCCGCTTATGGTGCTGGCAACCGTCAGGAGGAACCGTCATGGAGCAGGGCACAGCGGAACAGCAGCCGCACACCCGGGCCTGGCTGCCCGCGCAGGCCGCCTCCGCCGTGCCGCAGGGCGCCCGGCCGGCCGCGCCCGACCCGCACGTGCCGCGGCAGCAGCCGCAGCGGCACTCGGTCCGCGGCCAGATCCTGGCGGCGCTGCGCCAGGCCCTGACCGCGGGCGAGCTGGCCGCCGGCGAGGTCTACTCGGCGCCGGTGCTCGCCGAGCGGTACGGCGTCTCCGCGACCCCGGTGCGCGAGGCCATGCAGCAGCTCGCCGGGGAAGGCGCCGTCGAGATCGTCCCCAACCGCGGCTTCCGGGTCTGCGAGCGCAGCCCCCGCGACCTCGCGGAGCTCGCCGAGGTCCGCACCATGCTGGAGGTGCCCGCGATCGTCCGGCTGGCCAGGGCGATCCCGCCGGCGCGGTGGGAGGAGCTGCGCCCGCTCGCGGAGGCCGGCGTCACCGCCGCCGCCCACGGCGACCGGGCCGGCTACGCCGAGGCCGACCACGCCTTCCACCAGGCCCTGATCGCCCTCACCGGCAACCGCCGGCTCACCCAGGTCACCGGCGATCTGCTGCGCCGCACCCAGTGGCCGGCCGGCGGCAGCCGGCGCCGTACGGCCGATCTGCTGGCCGACGCCTCCGAGCACACGGCCCTGCTCGACGCCCTGATCGCCCAGGAGTACGCGGTCGCCGAACGGATCGCCCGGGAGCACCTGTCGGCGGCGCGGCACCTGCACTGAGAAGCGGTGGCGGGGCGGGAGGGAAGGTCCACCGCGCCGGGGGTGATCACGAGGTCCCGGGACGCGGCGCGCGGCGGCCGCGCGGCCCCGGCCGCGGCGTGCCGGGCGGCGTACCGCCGCCGGTCCGACGGCGCGGGCTCAGAGGGAGGGCAGCAACTCCACCAGCGGCAGCGCCGCGACATCGGCGGCGGGCCGGGAGACGTACAGGTCGGCGTGGTAGAAGCCGTCGGACTCCTTGCCGGTGACGGACAGCCCGCGCGCCGCCAGCGCGTCGTAGGCCGCCCGCCGCTCGTCGCCGCCGGTGAACCGCCGCTGGCGGAACGTACGGGTGGTGACCTTCTCCGTGACCAGGCCGGCGCGGTCCAGCACCGCGGAGATCGGCTGGTAGGGCACCGCACGCAGCACGAACGCGGCGACCCAGGGCGGCGCGGTGACGCAGTCGAAGAGCCGGGCGAAGGTGCGCGCGGTGATATAGCCGACGCCGCCGGTGACGGTGATCAGCTCGGTGCCGTCGAGGGCGCTGCGCAGTGCGGGGCTGGGCGCGTCGTGCTCCAGGTTCTCCGGGAAGCCGCGGTCGATCAGGCCGACCGACCGGGCGTAGTCGACCGCGCGGTCCGCCGCGTCGATGCCGGTCACCCGGGCCGCGTCGGGGCGGCGGCGGGTGGCGAAGAACCTGCGGTCGTCGCCGGCGAGTTGGCTGCTCGACAGGGCCTGCGGGGCGGGCCCGGTGTAGCGCCGGTAGAGATCGTCGAGGGTGACCTCGTGGTTGAGCAGCGCGGCGTTGACCCCGTATGAGCAGCACAGGTCGACGACGCTCAGTGGCGGCCGGTCGCTGCGCCGCCGCTGCAGGGCTTCGGCGACGGCGCGGAACACCGCCTGGCCGTGGTGCGGAATCTGGTACTCCAGGGGTTGCAGTGTGGTGAAGTACCGGCGTGGATCAGGGCAGTTGTAGATCGCCTCGAAATCCGCCTTGCCCCAGTCGGTTCCAGCGGTGGTGGGGGTCACTCCTGGTGCCACGGTTCGGCCTCCTGCAAAGGCATCTGCCATAGGGAGCTGGTCCCGGACCAGCATTCAGGCCGCGCCGTCGCGTCGCAGTGCGACTTGCGGCCATTCTCGGGGCCCCTGGGACGCGGAGCCACCGTCCGGTCCGCGGCCCGCGCACCGGCACCATCCATCGTGGCCCGGCCGATCCCCCGCCGCCACCGCACGCTTCCGGCCAATCGGCGTGACGGGCGGCATGGCCGATCGCGGGGGGTTGACGGGGGCGGGACGGCCGCCTGTACGGCCGGGGGGCGGGCACCCGGGTGTCGGGATCGGGGGGCGGTGCTGTGCGCGCCCGGGATTCGGGGTGGGCCGTACGTGCACCCGGGGCCGGGGCCGGGGCCGGGATGCCGCCGTATGCGCCCGCCTCCCCGGCCTGGTGTCGCGCTGTACGTGCGTCCCCGGTCCGCGCCGTCGGGCCCGGACCGGGGGCCGATGTGCGGGCGGCGGGGCTACGAGTCCGTTGGGTCCGGGGGGAGTTGGTCGGCGAGCCATGTGGGGAGGCCGCCCATGAGGCGGAAGAGGCGGGCGGCCTCGGTGCGGAGGCGGGCGGCCTCGTCGTCCGGGGCGGCGTCGGCCAGGGCGACCAGGGCCGGGGCGGTGCCGACGAGGAAGCCCAGTTCCTCGCGGATCCGCAGGGACTCGGCGAAGCCGTGCCGGGCCTCCGCCAACTCCCCGTCGCGCAGCGCGAGTCCGGCCAGATGGCGCCAGGTGAAGGACAGCAGCAGGATGTCGCCGTGGGCGGTGGCGCCGGCGTGCGCGCGGCGGTAGGCGGCGCGGGCCGCGTCGGGGCTGTCGGCGACGTGCTCGGCCATCAGCCCGCGCCGGAAGTCCAGCAGCGGCCGGCCGGCCGCCGTAGGGGCGAGCAGCGCGGCAGCCCTGCCCAGCGCCGAACGCGCCTCGTCGGCGCGGTCGCGAACGCCCAACACCGTTGCGGTGTAGGCGAGATGGCCGCGTTCGCAGGCCGCGTCGCCGCGTTCCCCGTCGTCGCCGGCCAGTGCCTCCGCGGCGCGCAGCGCGTCCTCGGCCTCGGCCCAGCCGGCGGCCGTGAACATGCAGCGCTCGACGAGGAGCGCGGCGCGGCGCAGCGCGGCGGGGGCGTGGTGGGCGGCGTGTGGTTCCAGGAGCACGGCCGCGTCGTGCCAGCAGCCGCGGGAGCGCAGCCGCCAAACGGCGCGGTCGAGGGGGTCTTCCCCCTCGACCGTTCTGGATGTTGCTGGTAGCACCGGTGCGGATGCGGGTCCTGGCACCTGGGCCGGTACCGGTTCCGCGGACCTGAGGGAATCCGCTGAATCCGCGGATCCTGACATGGCGGTATCCGCCACATTGCCCTCCCCGAGCGCGCCATTGAGCGGGAAATCGGATGCAGTGGGCGAATCTCAGCACGAATTCCGGCGCCGGGCCAAGGGGGTGGGTGAATGATTTCACAATCGGGTGAGGGGTCGCCGCGGCGGCTTCCGGGAGCCTGATCGGCCGTGGCCTGGCATGCGGCAGTCGGCCGGTGTGGGATGACCGTTGATGCGATGCCGCCCGATCGTGGTACCTCGAATGGCGGATGGGGGCGGACGGGTACGGGACGTGCCTGGCCGTCCGGTGCGCCGTTGGTGCGGGGGCGGGGCGGGCAGGGGTTCCGCCCTCGCCCGTCAGCTCATCCGGAGGGCCAGGAAGAAGTCCAGCTTGTCCTCCAGGCGCGACAGGTCGCGGCCGGTCAGCTGCTCGATGCGGCCCACGCGGTAGCGGAGCGTGTTGACGTGCAGGTGGAGGCGGGTGGCGCAGCGGGTCCAGGAGCCGTCGCAGTCGAGGAACGCCTCCAGGGTGGGGATCAGCTCGGCGCGGTGGCGGCGGTCGTAGTCGCGCAGCGGGTCCAGGAGGCGGGCGGTGAAGGCGCGCCGGACGTCGTCGGGGACGAAGGGCAGCAGCAGGACGTGGGAGGCGAGCTCCTCGTGGCCGGCGGCGCAGACCCGGCCGGGGCGGGCGGCGGCGACCCGGCGGGCGTGCCGGGCCTCCTCCAGGGCGCCGCGCAGGCCCTCGGCGGAGTGCACGGAGGCGCTGACGCCGACGGTGAGGCGGCCGTCGCCGTCCAGGCCGCGGCTGAGCGGGGCCTGGACGACGCCGAGCAGGGCGACGGCGTGCAGGCCGTCCGCCGAGGTGCCGTCCTCGGAGTCGTCCGGGACGGCCGGCAGCGGGACCAGGGCCACCGCCTCGTCGCCGGTGTGGGCGACGGCGATCCGGTCGGAGGGCTCGGGGCCGAAGGTGCCGGGGTCGACCAGCACCTCCTCCAGGAGACTCTGCGCCACCGGGCCGCCGGGGACGTCGCCGCCCTCCCATTCGACCCGGGCGACCACGATCTGCCAGTGCGGGGCGGTGCCCAGCCCGGGGAGCAGCACGGGCGCCGCCACCCGGAGCCGGGCGGCGATCTCGGCGGGCGGCGCACCGGTCTGGACCAGTTCCAGGACCTCCTGGGCGAGCCGGCGGCGGACCGTGCGGGCGGCGTCGCGGCGGTCGCGTTCGACGGCGATCAGCTGGGTGACGCCGTGCAGCAGGTCGAGTCGCTCCTCGGGCCAGTCGCCGGCGTCCGCCTCGACGGCCAGCAGCCAGTCGCTGAGCAGTGTCTGGCGCAGGTCACGGCCCTCGTAGCGGATCGGGAAGAGGGAGTAGGTGGCGCCGGCGAGCGTGACCCGGTGGGGGCCGCGGCGGCCGGTACGGGCGGCGGCCAGATGCTCGCCGGCGAGCCGGGCGCCCAGCTCCGCGGGCAGCTCGGGCCCGGAGTCGGCGAGTGTCGAGCCGGCGATCTGGCGGCCGGTGGGGGAGAGCACCCAGGCCCGCAGGTCGAGGTCGGAGCCGAGCAGGTCCAGGACGACCTCGGGGCCGCCGCCGGCGGGGCCGGACGTCATCAGGCGCCGGTGCCGGTCCACGACGGCGGCCAGGTCGCCGGCCCGCTCGCTGGAGACCTGCCGGACGACGTGCTCGGTGATGGAGGCGAAGGAGACGTCCTCGTCGACCGAGAAGAGCGGCAGGCGGTGCCGGAGGCAGGCTTGTACGAGGTCGTCGGGGATCGCCCCCAGCTCGGCCTCGCCGGCCGCGAGTCCGGCGACCCCGGCGGCGGCCAGGATGCGGACGAACCGCTCGGAGTCCTCCGGTTCGCGGCGCCAGGCCAGACCGGTGAGCACCAGCTCACCGCCGGAGAGATAACGGCTGGGATCCCGCAGGTCGGTGGTCATCACGCCACGGACGGTGCGGTCCAGCTCATCCTCGCCCCCGAGGAGCCGGAGACCCAGAGAATGTGTGTCCAGGAGTGCGCGGAGCCGCATGACCTCGCCCGCCGTTCTTTGCTGTCTCGTGTTGCCGGTGGAATGCCGCGAGGTTTTGAATCCTCGTCTTTCGTTCGAATCTACAAGACGGGCACCGTGGCCAGCCAACCGCTTCATGGTTTCGGTGACTGCACCGGGTGGGGGCAGTGCGCGTTCACTAAGCCCAACCGCGTTAACAAGACATGAACGGCTCGATGGCGACGAGGACCCGCCGTCCTCACCATGAGCAGCGAACGACCCGATTTCGTAGAAATTCGTAGAAGAGGCCACCCATGGACTTCCTTCGCCCCGCCAGCTGGGAGGAGGCGCTCGCCGCCAAGGCAGAGCACCCTACCGCTGTGCCCATCGCGGGCGGCACGGACGTGATGGTCGAGATCAACTTCGACCACCGCCGCCCCGAGTACCTGCTCGACCTGAACCGTATCGGTGACCTGAGCGAGTGGGAGGTCGGCGAGAAGACCGTACGCCTGGGTGCCTCCGTTCCCTACACCAGGATCATGGAGAACCTGCGGGCCGAACTCCCGGGCCTGGCCCTGGCGTCGCACACCGTCGCCTCCCCGCAGATCCGCAACCGCGGCGGCGTCGGCGGCAACCTCGGCACCGCCTCGCCGGCCGGTGACGCGCACCCCGCGCTGCTCGCCTCCGGCTGCGAGGTCGAGGTCGAGTCGGTGCGCGGCCGCCGCATGATCCCGATCGACGAGTTCTACGTGGGCGTCAAGCGCAACGCGATGGCGCCCGACGAGCTGATCCGCTCGGTCCATCTGCCGAAGGCCGACGGGCCGCAGCAGTTCTCCAAGGTCGGCACCCGCAACGCCATGGTCATCGCGGTGTGCGCGTTCGGTATCGCGCTGCACCCCGAGACCCGCACGGTCCGCACCGGCATCGGCTCCGCGGCGCCCACCCCCGTACGGGCCAAGGAGGCCGAGGAGTTCCTCGCCGCGGCGCTGGACGAGGGCGGCTTCTGGGAGTCGGGCAACCCCATCCCGCCGTCCGTCGCCAAGCAGTTCGCCCAGCTGGCATCCGGCGCCTGCAACCCGATCGACGATGTGCGCGGCAGCGCCAAGTACCGCCGGCACGCCGTGGGCATCATGGCGCGCCGCACCCTCGGCTGGACCTGGGAGTCCTACCGCGGACAGGAGAGGAGCGCACAGTGCGCGTGAACTTCACGGTCAACGGCCGCAAGCAGGAGGCCGACGACGTCTGGGAAGGCGAGAGCCTGCTGTACGTCCTCCGCGAGCGGATGGGCCTGCCGGGCTCCAAGAACGCCTGCGAGCAGGGTGAGTGCGGCTCGTGCACGGTCCGCCTGGACGGTGTGCCGGTGTGCTCCTGCCTGGTCGCGGCCGGCCAGGTCGAGGGCCGCGAGGTGGTGACCGTCGAGGGCCTGGCCGACTACGCCAAGCAGCGCGCCGAGCACGGCGGCTGCGCCTCCGGCGCCTGCGGCACCAGCCTGGACGCCGCCCAGCGGTGGCAGTCCAAGCCGGCCGACTCGCAGACCGGCGAGAACACCGAACTCTCGCCGATCCAGCAGGCGTTCATCGACGCCGGCGCGGTCCAGTGCGGCTTCTGCACCCCGGGCCTGCTGGTCGCCGCCGACGAGCTGCTGGAGCGCAACGACTCCCCGTCGGACGCCGACATCCGCGAGGCGCTGTCGGGCAACCTGTGCCGCTGCACGGGCTACGAGAAGATCCTCGACGCGGTCCGGCTGGCAGCCGCCCGCGGCGAGAACCGGACCGCCGGACAGGGGGCCTGACCATGGCTGGTGCCACCCGTACACCCACCAACCTCACCCAGGGCGGCAAGACCGACGCCGGCATCGGCGCCTCCACGCTCCGCCCGGACGGCACCCTCAAGGTGACCGGTGAGTTCGCGTACTCCTCGGACATGTGGCACGAGGACATGCTGTGGGGCTTCACGCTCCGCTCCACCGAGGCGCACGCCGAGATCGTCTCCATCGACACCTCCGAGGCGCTGGCGACCTCCGGTGTCTACGCCGTCCTCACCTACGACGACCTGCCCACCGACGTGAAGAACTACGGCCTGGAGATCCAGGACACGCCGGTTCTCGCGCACGGCAAGGTACGGCACCACGGTGAGCCGGTCGCGCTGGTCGCCGCCGACCACCCGGAGACCGCGCGGCGCGCCGCCGCCAAGATCAGGATCGAGTACCGGCAGCTGCCGCTGGTCACCGACGAGGCGTCGGCGACCGCCGAGGGCGCGCCGCTGGTCCACGAGGGCCGCGACGACCACCACATCGGCCACGTACCGCACCCCAACATCGTCCACCGGCAGCCGATCATCCGCGGCAACGCCGCCGAGGCCGCGAAGAAGGCCGACGTCATCGTCTCCGGCGAGTACGTCTTCGGCATGCAGGACCAGGCGTTCCTCGGCCCGGAGTCCGGTCTGGCGGTGCCCGGTGAGGACGGCGGTGTCGACCTCTACGTCGCCACCCAGTGGCTGCACTCCGACCTCCGCCAGATCGCCCCGGTCCTCGGCCTGCCCGAGGAGAAGGTGCGGATGACGCTCTCCGGCGTCGGCGGCGCGTTCGGCGGTCGCGAGGACCTGTCGATGCAGATCCACGCCTGCCTCCTGGCGCTGCGCACCGGCAAGCCCGTCAAGATCGTCTACAACCGGTTCGAGTCCTTCTTCGGGCACGTCCACCGGCACCCGGCCAAGCTCTGGTACGAGCACGGCGCCACCAAGGACGGCAAGCTCACCCACCTGAAGTGCCGGATCGTCCTGGACGGCGGCGCCTACGCCTCCGCCTCCCCGGCGGTCGTCGGCAACGCCTCGTCCCTCGCGGTCGGCCCGTACGTCGTCGACGACGTGGAGATCGAGGCGATCGCGCTCTACTCCAACAACCCGCCGTGCGGCGCGATGCGCGGCTTCGGCGCGGTCCAGGCGTGCTTCGCGTACGAGGCGCAGATGGACAAGCTCGCCAAGAAGCTGGGCATGGACCCGGTCGAGTTCCGGCAGCTCAACGCCATGGAGCAGGGCACCATCATGCCGACCGGGCAGCCGGTCGACTCGCCGGCCCCGGTCGCCGAACTCCTCCGGCGCATCAAGGCGATGCCGCTTCCCCCGGAGCAGCAGTGGCTGGCGGCCGGCGAGGGCGCCGACGTCCGGGCGCTGCCCGGCGGCCTGTCCAACACCACGCACGGCGAGGGCGTCGTCCGCGGTGTCGGCTACGCCGTCGGCATCAAGAACGTCGGCTTCTCCGAGGGCTTCGACGACTACTCCACCGCCCGGGTCCGCATGGAGGTACTGGCCGGCGTGCCGGTCGCCACCGTGCACACCGCGATGGCGGAGGTCGGCCAGGGCGGTGTCACCGTCCACGCCCAGATCGCCCGCACCGAACTCGGCGTCGAGCAGGTCACCATCCACCCCGCCGACACCCAGGTCGGCTCCGCCGGCTCCACCTCCGCCTCCCGGCAGACGTACATGACCGGCGGCGCGGTGAAGAACACCTGCGAGGCGGTGCGCGAGAAGGTCCTGCAACTGGGCCGCGCCAAGTTCGGCACCTACCACCCCGCGTGGGCCACCGCCGAACTGCTGCTGGAGGGCGGCAAGGTCGTCACCGACGGCGGTGAGGTGCTGGCCGATCTCGTCGACGTCCTGGAGGGCGAGGCGATCGACCTGGAGCTGGAGTTCCGGCACCGGCCCACCGAGGCGTTCGACCTGGTCACCGGCCAGGGCAACGGCCACGTCCAGTACTCCTTCGCGGCCCACCGCGCGGTCGTGGAGGTGGACACCGAGCTCGGCCTGGTCAAGGTCATCGAGCTGGCGGTGGCACAGGACGTCGGCAAGGCGCTCAACCCGCTGTCCGTCGTCGGCCAGATCCAGGGTGGCACCACCCAGGGCCTGGGCGTGGCGGTCATGGAGGAGATCATCGTCGACCCCAAGACCGCGAAGGTGCGCAACCCCTCCTTCACGGACTACCTCATCCCCACGATTCTCGACACGCCGTCCATCCCGGTCGACGTGCTCGAACTCGCCGACGAGCACGCCCCTTACGGGCTGCGCGGCATCGGCGAGGCCCCCACCCTGTCGTCCACCCCGGCCGTCCTCGCGGCGATCCGGAACGCGACCGGGCTGGAGCTCAACAAGACGCCGGTACGCCCCGAGCACCTCACCGGCACCTAACCGCATACCGCCTGGGGCCACCCTCCCCAGGTCCCCACGCCTCCGGGCGGTGCGTTTCAGGGGTGTCCCTGTCCGTCCTCCTCAGCGCACCGTCCGGAGATCTCCCCGCATCACGCAGTAGCTGACCTGCTCCAGCAAGGGGCCGGCAGCACCCCGTTCGTCTCGGGCCGTCCCCCGGGTCGTGCAGCCGAATATCCATCCCAAATCTCGTGTCACCGATGCGAGTGCCCCTGTGAACCTTGGGAGTAAGGCACCATGACCCAGCAGTCCACTGAGCCGTTGACCACGGCGGAAGACGCGGGCGAGGGCTCGCGTCAGCCCGCCGGCCGGTCCTGGCTCGACCGGTACTTCCACATCTCCGACAGAGGGTCGTCCCTCGCGCGGGAAATGCGCGGCGGCATCACCACCTTCATGGCGATGTGTTACATCCTGCTTCTCAACCCGGTCATTCTGGGCTCGGTCCAGGACGTCCACAAGAACACCCTCCCGCACGCCGGCCTGGTCACCGCCACCGCGCTCGGCGCCGCGATATGCACCCTGCTGATGGGCTTCATCGGCAAGGTCCCGCTGGCACTCGCGGCGGGCCTGAACGTCTCCGCGGCCCTGACCACCCAGGTCGTCCCCAACATGACCTGGCCGCAGGCCATGGGCATGTGCGTGATGTACGGCGTCGTCATCTGCCTGCTGGTCGTCACCGGCCTGCGGGAGATGGTCATGAACGCCATCCCGCTCGCCCTCAAGCACGCGATCACCATGGGCATCGGCATGTTCGTCGCCCTGATCGGCCTGGTGAAGGCCGGGTTCGTCGGCAAGGGCATCGGCACCCCGGTCACCCTCGGCACCACCGGCAACCTCTCCGGCTGGCCCGTCCTGTTCTTCTGCCTCACCCTGCTGCTGATCTTCATGCTGCAGGCCCGCAAGGTCCCCGGCGCCATCCTCATCGGCATCGTCGTCGGCTCGGTGTTCTCCATCGCCGCCACCAAGCTCGGCGGCCTGACCGCCAAGGACTGGGGCGGTACGCCTCCGGCGCTGAACGGCAGCGCGGTGTCGATGCCGGACTTCGGACTCTTCGGCCATGTGCAGTTCGGCGGCTGGGGCTCCATCGGCGCCCTCAGCGTCGGCATGATCGTCTTCACCCTGGTGCTGGCCGGCTTCTTCGACGCCATGGCCACCATCATCGGCGTCGGCACGGAGGCCAAGCTGGCCGACGACAAGGGCCGGATGCCGGGCCTGTCCAAGGCGCTGTTCGTGGACGGCGCCGGTGGAGCCATCGGCGGTCTCACCGGCAGCTCCGGCCAGACCGTGTTCATCGAGTCGGCCAGCGGCGTCGGCGAAGGTGCCCGCACGGGGCTCTCGTCCGTCGTCACCGGTCTGCTCTTCGCGGCCTGCCTGTTCTTCACCCCGGTCACCCAGCTCGTGCCGGCCCAGGTGGCCGCCGCCGCTCTCGTCGTCATCGGCTCCATGATGATGAGCGTCGCCGGCCATGTGGACTGGAAGGACCGCGCGGTGTCCGTGCCGGTCTTCCTGACCGTCGCCCTGATGCCGTTCACTTACCAGATCACCACCGGTGTCGGTGCCGGCGTCGTCGCCTACACCGCCATCAAGGCGGCCCAGGGCAAGTGGCGCGAGATCGGCGGTTTCATGTGGGTGCTGACCGGGATCTTCCTCGTCTACTTCTCGCTCCATCCGATCGAGCAGTGGCTGGGCATCAAGTAACGCCCGCTCTGCTCCCCATCCGTTAGGAGACCGACATGCTGGACATCGCCGAAGAGTTGAACCGGTGGGTCGAGCAGGGACGCGCCTTCGCCGTGGCCACCGTGGTGGCCACCAACGGCAGCGCGCCCCGCCAGCCCGGAGCCGCCCTCGCCGTCGACAGCGACGGCACGGCGATCGGGTCGGTCTCCGGCGGGTGCGTGGAGGGAGCGGTCTACGAGCTGTGCCAGGAGGCACTTCGGACCGGCGAACCGGTCCTGGAGCGCTTCGGCTACAGCGATGAGGACGCCTTCGCCGTGGGCCTGACCTGCGGCGGCATCATCGACATCCTCATCACTCCGGTACAGGTGAGCGCCCCCGGAACCGCTGCGGACAGCGGCTCCGGGGGGCACGGGGTGGACAGCACCGCCACCACGCTCGCCGCCGCGCTGGCCGCCGCCGCATCAGGGGACGCGGCGGCGGTCGCGCGGATCGTCGAGGGCCCGGCCGAACTGGTCGGCAACGCCCTCCTCGTCCGTCCCGACGGCAGCCATACCGGCACCCTCGGCGGGCACCCCGCCCTCGACCGCACCGCGGCCGAGGAGGCCCGCGCCCTGCTGGACGCCGGGCGCACCACGACCCTGGAGATCGGGGTGGAGGGTTCGCGGTGCGGGACGCCGGTCGTCCTCCTCGTCGAATCCTCCGTCCCCGCGCCCCGGATGATCGTCTTCGGCGCCATCGACTTCGCGTCCGCGCTGGTCCGGGTCGGCAAGTTCCTCAACTACCACGTCACCGTCTGCGACGCCCGCCCCGTCTTCGCGACCCGGACCCGCTTCCCGGACGCCGACGAGATCGTCGTCGACTGGCCGCACCGCTACCTCGACTCCCAACACCTCGACTCCCGCGCGGTGTTGTGCGTCCTCACCCACGACGCCAAGTTCGACGTCCCGCTGCTGGAACGGGCGCTCAAGCTCCCGGTCGCCTACGTCGGCGCCATGGGCTCGCGCCGCACCCACCTCGACCGCCAGCAGCGGCTGCGCGACGTCGGCCTCACCGAGATCGAGCTCAACCGGCTCCGCTCGCCGATAGGGCTGGACCTCGGCGCGCGGACGCCCGAGGAGACCGCGCTGTCCATCGCCGCCGAGATCGTCGCCAACCGCCGCGGCGGCACCGGCGCTCCGCTGACCGGTGCGCACACCCCCATCCACCACGACACGGCCCGGCCGGTGGGGCGGATCGGGTCGGTGGCCTGAGGACCCGGGCGGCCCGGAGTCCGGCGGGACTTGGGGCCGGCAACATCCGCGGGACCGGCGCACCTGACGCCGCCGGCCCCGCGGCCGGGCCTGCGGGCCGTTACGGCACGGGCGCGATATCCCTTCGGGGGGCGCGCCCGTGCCGTCGCCTTTTCGTCAGGGGCACTCGGTACCGGTGCGAAATCGGCGGCGAAAGCCACCGCGAAAGCCACTGCGAAAGCCACGGTGAGAGCGGCCGCAAAAACACTGGCGCGGCCGCAAAAACACTGGTGAACGCGACGCAGATCACACCGGATATTCGCGGGAATGGGCCGAAAGGACGACGGGTCGCTCCGGTGCGTATGGCAGGATACGGAGTTGACGGTGCCCATCTGAGTGGCACCCGCCGGTGTCCGCGCGAGCGAGGAGGTGATCGGGATGAGTCCCGAAGGAAGTCCTTGCCGCAGTGATGCCGCGCACTGATCGCCCGCTCTCTCCGGGCCTTCTTCCGCGCACCTTTGCTGCGCGCGTTCTTCCGCCGGTGACCTGAGGGCGCTTCCCGCTGCCCGCTGATCCGGCTCCGTAGCGCATCTCCGGAACGCGGCTCCCGGCCGCCCCGAGCGGTTTCGCGCTGCCCTTCATCGCGGTGATGCCGCGGTCGCCGCAGTTATCGCAGTCACCGCGGTTCTCTCTTTTCCCTGCTCTCTGCGCAGTGGCCATTCCGGCCTGCCCGAAAACAGTGCGACGGAATAGCGAAACGGCGATTCCGCCGCCCTGCCGCCGGTCATTCCGGCCTGCCCATTTGCGCCTCAGGAGGTTATTTCGCCATGAGCAACACGACCGACCTGCTCACCCCGGAGAAGCTCGCTCCGCCGGGCCGCCGCCCCCGTCGGGAGAGGAAGGCCGCCGAGCTGGCGGCCCGCACCCGCCTGGTCGCCGACCGGCTCGCCGAGGTCAGCGCCCGCCCCGCCGACCAGGTCCTCCAGGACCTCGGGAGCACCCCGGCCGGTCTGACGTACGGCGAGGCCGTGGCGCGGCTGGAGCGCGACGGCGCCAACGTCATCGCCCAGGAGAACGCGCCGCGCTGGTACGTGCAGCTCGCGAAGGCGTTCTGGAACCCGTTCATCCTCGTACTGGCGGTGCTGGTCGCCGTGATGTACGGGCAGTGGCTCCAGGTCGCGGACGTCGAGCCGTTCGACCCGAAGATCCCGATCCTCGGCGCGATGGTGCTGATCAGCGTGGGGCTGCGGTTCTGGCAGGAGTACCGCTCCGGCAGCTCGGCCGCCGCGCTGCGCGAGCTGGTCACCACCACGACTGCCGTGCAGCGCCGGGCCGGCCGCGGACGGCTGGCCACCACTGTGGAGATCCCCATGGACGGCGTGGTCACGGGGGACGTCGTCCGGCTGGCCGCCGGCGACCTGGTCCCGGCCGATCTGCGGCTGCTCACCGCCAAGGACCTGATGGTCAATCAGGCCGCGTTGTCCGGCGAGTCGCTGCCGGTCGCCAAGGCGGACACCCGCGCAGGGGACCAGGGGCAGCGCGAGACCCGCGACCCGGTCGAGGCCGGCAACCTCGTCCTGACCGGTACATCGGTGACCTCCGGCAGCGCGACCGGCGTGGTCGTGGCCACCGGCGCGGACACCTACTTCGGCTCCATGGCCGGTTCGCTCGCCGGTGAGCGCCCGGAGACCAGCTTCGACACCGGCGTCAAGAAGGTCAGCTTCCTGCTGATCCGCTTCATGACGGTGATGGTCCCGGTGGTCTTCCTGATCAACGGGCTCACCAAGGGCGACTGGGCCGAAGCCTTCACCTTCGCGGTCGCGGTGGCCGTCGGCCTCACCCCCGAGATGCTGCCGATGGTCGTCACCACCAACCTGGCCCGCGGCGCGGTCGCCCTGTCCCGCCGCAAGGTCGTCGTCAAGCACCTCAACGCCATCCAGAACCTCGGCGCCATGGACGTGCTGTGCACGGACAAGACCGGCACCCTCACCGAGGACCGGATCGTCCTCGACCGCTACCTCGACGTCCACGGCCGGGCCGACACCGAGGTCCTGGAGTACGCCTACCTCAACAGCCACTTCCAGACCGGGCTGCGCAACCTGATGGACCGGGCCGTCATCGACCGGGTGCACGAGGCCGAGGAGGTTGTCGTCGACGCCCGCTTCACGCTGGTCGACGAGATCCCCTTCGACTTCGCGCGACGGCGGATGTCGGTGGTGCTGCGCCGCAACGACCTCGGCGGCCCCGCCGAGGAGCACGTGATGATCACCAAGGGCGCCGTCGAGGAAGTCCTCGCGCTGTGCGGCCGGGTGACGTACGGCGGCGAGCCCGTCGCGCTGACCGACGCCCTGCGCGCCCAGGTGCTGCGCACCGCGCAGGACCACAACCGCCAGGGCCTGCGGGTGCTGGCGGTGGCGACCCGCACCCTGCCCGCCGCCCGCGAGAACTACACCGTCGCCGACGAGGACGGGCTGACCCTGATCGGGTTCCTCGCCTTCCTCGACCCGCCGAAGCAGGACGCCGCCGAGGCGCTGCGCCAACTCGCCGACAACGGCATCGCGGTGAAGGTCGTCACCGGCGACAACGAACTGGTCGCCGCCCGGGTCTGCTCGGACGTCGGCATCGACGTCGGCACCGTCGTCACCGGCACCGACATCGATGCGCTCGACGACCTCGAACTGCTCCAAGTGGCCCGGAAGGCCACCCTGTTCGCCAAGGTCAACCCCGTGCAGAAGGCCCGCATCGTGCGCGCCCTGAAGGCCGACGGGCACACCGTCGGGTTCCTCGGCGACGGCATCAACGACGCCGCCGCGCTGCGCGACGCGGACGTCGGGATCTCCGTCGACACCGCCGTCGACATCGCCAAGGAGTCCGCCGACATCATCCTGCTGGAGAAGGACCTCACGGTTCTGGAACAGGGCGTGCTGCGCGGCCGGCTGACGTTCGGCAACACCATCAAGTACCTCAAGATGACCGCCTCCTCGAACTTCGGGAACGTCTTCTCGGTGCTGGCGGCCTCCGCGTTCATCCCCTTCCAGCCCATGCTGGCCATGCAGCTGCTCGTCCAGAACCTCTGCTACGACATTTCCCAACTGGCCACGCCCTGGGACCGGATGGACAGGGAATACCTCCGCACCCCGCGCACCTGGGACGCCAGGGGCATCGGCCGCTTCATGCTGGTCCTCGGTCCGACCAGCTCGGTCTTCGACATCACCACGTTCCTGCTGATGTGGCATGTCTTCGGGGCCGACAGCGAGCTGCACCAGGCGCTGTTCCAGTCCGGCTGGTTCGTCGAGGGCCTGCTCACCCAGACCCTGGTCGTCCACATGCTGCGCACCCGCCGGATCCCGTTCCTCCGGTCCCGCGCCACCTTCCCCGTCCTGCTGATGACCGTGCTGGTCATGGCGGTCGGCCTGTGGCTGCCGTTCTCGCCGCTGGCCGGTGTGCTCGGCATGCAGGCGCTGCCGATGAGCTACTTCCCGTGGCTGGCCGGGACGTTGGCGGCGTACTGCCTGCTGACGCAGGGGGTGAAGAGCTGGTACATCCGGCGGTTCGGCGAGTGGCTGTGACGCCCTGACCGCGGCGGCGCGACCACACCGCCCCGGCCGCATCGCGACCGTCCCGCGGCCCCCGGCCTCACGCGCCGGGGGCCGCGGGCGCGCCGTCCGCTTCGCCGTCCCGTGCCCGGCCGTGCGGCAGCCGGCGCACCGCACCGGAGGCCAGCGGCAGCACCGCCGCCACCGCGGAGACCGCCCCGGCCACCGCCGCCACCCGGAAGCCGCCGTACGTGCGGGCGAGCGGCGCCACGCACAACTGCCCCACGGGGATGGCGACATACGACAGCAGATCGTTGTACGACGAGACCCGGGACAGCGCGTGCGGGGGGACGTGCTCCTGGAGCGAGGTGTCCCAGGCGACACCCGTCACCGCGACCCCGAGCCCGGCGATGAACGCACCGGCCACCAGCCAGGAGGGGCCCAGCCGCGCCCCCAGTACCAGCAGCGGCAGCGCGCCCAGCGCACTCGTCAGCTGCCCCAGCCCCAGCAGTCGCCGGACAGCGAGCCGGTACAGCACCGCCCCCGCCACCAGCAGCCCGGCGCCCCGCACGCTCAGCACCACACCCCAGGCCGCCGCGCCGCCGGTCTGCCGCGTCAGTGCGGGCCCCAGGATCTGCCAGGTCCCGGTCTGCACCAGGTTGACGACGAAGAACGACAGCGTCCCCAGCCACACCCACCGGACGCGCCGGAACTCCCGCCACCCGTCGCGGATATCGGCCGCCACGGAGGACCGGGACCGGGCCGGCGCCCCGCCGCCGGGGGACACCCGGGCCAGGCACCCGGCCGCCACCAGATACGTCAGCGCGTCGAAGGCGATCGCCGGCCCGCCGCCGACCACCACCACGCACCCGCCCGACAGCCCCGGCCCGAGCACCTTGGCCGCGTTCCGCACCGACCCCAGCAGCGCGTTGGCCGACCGCAGCCGCGCCGCGCCGACGAGATCCGGTACGACACCGCGCAGCGCCGGTGCGGTGAACGCGGCCAGCACACCGTTCAGGACCTCCAGCCCGGCCACCGGCAGCAGCGCGTAGTGCCCGGTCAGCAGCAGCGCGGCGACGGCGCCCTGGGTGAGCGCCGCGCCCAGATTGGCGGCCACCAGCACCGCACGGCGCCCGAACCGGTCCGCCGTCGCGCCGCCCACCAGCAGGAACGCCAGCAGCGGCACCATACGGGCGGCCAGCACCACGCCGAGATCGCCGGCGCTGCCGGACGAGGCGTCCAGCACCGCGAACGTCAGGGCGACCGGGGCCATCGCACTGCCCAGTAACGAGACCGTCTGCCCGGCCAGGAACCAGCGGAAGTCCGCAACGGAGAGAAGGGAGGAAGGCACCCGACGGAGTCTGTGGGCCCCACACCGGATCACTATGCTTTCGGCACCAGGCGAAAGGAAGCCGACACCGAGCCCCGAGGGGGAGGCCGCGATGACCACGCTCCGGCTGAGCCCGCTCGCCCTCTCCCGCTCCCGCTTCGCGCTCTCCCCCCTCGCCGAGACGGTGGGCACGGCGATCGCCCTCGCCCGGCCCCACCCCGACCCCTGGTTCGCGTCCTGGCGCGCCCACCACCTCCCCGACTTCACCGCCGCCCTCGACGCCGACCCCTTCGCCAGGGGCCTCATCGGGCTGATCAGCTCCACCAAGTGGCTGCCCGGCTTCGTCGCGGTCCCGCCGCCGGACGGTATGCGCACCGCCCTCACCCGCGAACTCACCGCCCTGCGCGCCGTGTCGGACGACGCCTTCCGCGCCGAGCTGGCGCCCTCGCTCACCCACAGCTGGCGCCACCACGACCTGGACTGGCTCACCGGACGCGACTGGGGCCCCCGCACCGCCGCCCTCCTCGACGCCCTCTGGACCGCCCACATCGCCGCCGACTGGCCCCGGCGCCGCGCCCTCCTCGAACGCGATGTCGCCTACCGGGCCGGCCTCCTGGCCGCCTACGGCTGGCCCCGCGCCCTGGAGCAGATGAGCCGGCACAGCACCTGGGTCGGCGCCGACGCCATCCGCTTCAGCAACCGCCCCGGCCCCGAGCGCGTCATCGGCGACGACGGCATGCTCTTCGTCCCGGTCAGCCTGTCCACCGGCACCTGGCTCTGCCAGGGCCCGCCGGATCACTACGCCCAGGTCTACCCGGCCCGCGGCGCGGCCACCGCGCTCACCCCGGCCAGCCCCCGCCGCGCCCTGGAACGCCTCGTCGGCGCCGGCCGCGCCGCCCTCCTCCACGAACTCGCCCAGCCCGCCACGAGCACCGAACTCGCCGCCCGGCTCGGCCAGTCACTCGGCACCATCGGCGGCCATCTGTCCGTGCTGCGCGACGCCGGTCTGGTCGTGGGGACGCGGGTGGGGCGACGGGTGGTCTACCGGCGCACGGAGGACGGGGACCGGCTGGCGGGGGAGCGGGACGCCTGACGGCCGGCGGACGGCCCGCAACCCGGTGAGGCGGCCCACGCCCCCCGCCGGCGTCCGCCGCGGGCAGGTCGCTCGGCAAAAGGGAGGAAGCGCCCGATGAGGCGGGTTGGCGTCCCCTCGTACGACGGTGAGCCGCCGGCCGGCAGGGGCGCCGCACACCGGCTCGTGCTCGCCGTGCGCGGCGCCCAACTCCCCTGTCCGGCAACGGACTTCGTGTCCGCGGCGCCCCCCACCGCCGGTGCGGGGCGCTCACGCCGCCCTCCCGCGAACGTGGGGCGCTTCCGGCTCACGGCTGGGGTAGGCGGTCCTGGTCCTGGTCCGGGGCCGGGGTCGGGGCCGGCGGAGCGGACGGCCCCCGCGTGCCGCCTGGACGCCCTCCGCCGACCGGCCCGATGTCTCTCTGGACGTAGGGGAGTTGGCGACCCGCTACCTCGACTGCAGCCCGCTGCGGCGGCTGGTCCGGGCCGGGCCGGCCACCGAGCACACACCGGGCGCGGTCCGCCGGCCGGCAGCCGCGCCGGAGACGGAGCGGCCGCCGTTCACGTGGGGAGAGGACTATCGAGCCCCGGCCCGCTCCGGTCGCAGCGCCGCCATCACCAGCACGTCGTGCCACGCACCGTCCCAGTGCAGGGCCTCGCGCATCCGGCCCTCCAGCACGAAGCCGCAACGCTCGTAGGCGCGCCGGGCGCGGTCGTTGTACGCGAAGACCTCCAGCTGGACGCGGTGCAGGCCGACCCGCTCGAAGGCGTGGCCGAGCAGCAGCCGGATCGCCTCGGAGCCGATGCCGCGGTCGGTGGCGGAGGGGGCCAGGGCGATCCGGAAGCTGGCGTGGGCGTTCGCCGGGTCGATCCGGCTGAGCGCGAGATCGCCCAGGTAGCCTCCGGTCTCCCGGTCCTCGATGGCGAGGTCCAGCCGGTCCGTGCGGGCGCCGCACTCGGCGATCCAGGTGCGCAGCCCCGCAAGGCTCCAGTCCTGGTGGGTGCCGGTCAGCCGGCGGGTCTCCGGGTCCTGGAACGTGGTGTGGAAGGCGGTCGCATGCCGCTCCGACAGCGGGACCAGCCGGATCCGGTCACCGGTCAGCACCGGCTTCTCGGCGAGTGCCGTCGTATCGATCATCCGGGCATGATGGCCGGGCCGCGGCCGGCCGGGCAAGGGAATTGACCGGCG
Source organism: Streptomyces sp. GS7 (assembly GCF_009834125.1). Taxonomy (NCBI): domain Bacteria; kingdom Bacillati; phylum Actinomycetota; class Actinomycetes; order Kitasatosporales; family Streptomycetaceae; genus Streptomyces; species Streptomyces sp. GS7. The sequence continues at coordinate 6,632,637 of NZ_CP047146.1, read as the reverse complement.
GCCGGCGCGGTTGGTCCGGTGGGGCCCGGGAGGGCGGGGAGGGGCGGGTGTGGAGCTGCGGCAGGTGCGGTACTTCGTCATGGTCGCGCAGGAGCTGCATTTCGGGCGGGCCGCGGAACGGCTGCACATCGTGCAGTCGGCGGTGAGCCAGCAGGTCCGGCGGCTCGAACGGGAGCTGCAGACCGAGCTGTTCGACCGGTCGGCGCGCCAGGTGCGGCTCACCGCGGCCGGCGAGCGGTTCCTCCCGGAGGCGCGGGCGCTGCTCGCCGCCGAGGAGCGTGCCCGCGCCGTCGTCGCAGAAGTGGCCGCGGCCCGCGCCACCACGCTCCGCCTGGGGACGAGTACGGGCCTGGGCGCCCATCTCGACCGGGTGCTCGACGCCCTTGCCGGCAGCGCGCCGGAGATCGGTGTGGAGCTGGTCGCGGGCCGGACCCGGGAGCGGCTCGACCAGGTCGCCGCGGGCGAGCTGGACGCGGCGTTCCTCCGCGGCGAGGCGGCCGACGCCGGCCGGGACGGGCTGCGTTACGTCCCGCTCTGGCAGGACCCGCTGGTCGCGGTCGTCCCGGCCCGGCATCCGCTGGCCGCCTCGCCGGGCACCATCGCGCTCGCCGACCTCGCGGACGTACCGCTGGTGCTGACCGACCGCCGGAACAACCGGGCGCTGGTCGACCTGGTCGTCACCGCCTGCCACGCCGCCGGCTTCGGACCGGTACCGGGCCCCAGGTACGGTTCGCTGGACGACGCCCTGACCGCGATCGGCGCCCGCGGGTCCGCCGAGGGCATGTGGACGGTCGTCTACGAGGCCCACGCCCGCCGGCTCAGCACGCCGCGGGTGGCGTATCTCCCGTTCCGCAACCCGGGGATGGAGCTGACCACCTATCTCGCGGTCCGCCGCGCCGACCCGACCGCCGGGCTCGAAGCGCTGCTGCGGGCCTGCGCGACCAGCACCGCCGCCGACGGCCCCGCGCGGTGACCGGGCCGCTGCCGGCGATCTCGATTCGTGATCGCTGCGTGCGCGATCAGCTTCTTGGTCACCGCACCCGTTCGCGATGGACTGGGGGCACCCCGGCGAGCCAACCGGAACACGGGGCGGCCGGAGAGCCCAACGGCCGCCGCTCGCCACCGAGTCGAGGAGTACGGACATGCCCATCGTCACCGTTCAGCAGGGTCCCCGCAGCGTCGAGCTGAAGCGGGAGCTGGTCAAGCAGATCACCGACGCGTTCGTGGACGCGTACCGGATTCCCGCCGAGACCGTGCAGGTCTGGATCCAGGAGTTCCCGGCCGACAGCTGGGGCGCGGCCGGGAAGCTCACCGCCGACAAGTAACCCGCAGGCGGCCGCCGCGCGGGGGGACGGGCCCACGCCCCGTCCCCCAACGGCCGCGACGGCGCCGCCGCCGCGTCGACGGACGCTCTCTCCCCCGACTCGCACCGCGCGCCGACACCTCCGCCCCCCTTCCCCCCATCAGGGGGTGGTGGGACCGCGCCACTGATTACACGATGGCAGCAGGCACTGCGGCGATGATGAGGACAGCGCGGACGGCCGCTCGGCCGTGACACGTGTTTGTTCGGGATACAGGAGAGAGCATGCGGACACCGATGACGATCGCGGACTTCCTCGACCGGGCCGAGCTGGGGTTCCGGGACAGCCCGGGCGTGGTCGACGAGCCGCATCAGCCCGCCCCGCCGGTGCCCGAGTCGACCTACGGGCGGTTCGCCGAACGCGTCCGCGCCTGGCAGGCGGGGCTGGACGCGCTCGGGGTCGGCGAGGGCGAGCGGGTGGCCGTGGCGAGCCACAACTCCGCGCGCATGCTGGAGCTGCTGTTCGCGGTACCGATGAGCGGCCGGATCTGCGTCCCCGTCAACTTCCGCCTCAAGCCCGACGAGGTCGACTACGTCGTCCGGCAGAGCGGTTCCGCCGTCCTCCTCGTCGACCCGGAACTGGACGATGCGCTCAGCGGGGTCAAGGCGCGCCACCGCTTCGTCCTCGGTGAGCAGACCGACACCGACGTGATGCGGTTCGGCGTCGAGCCGCGCCCCTGGTCGGATCCGGACGAGGACGCCACCGCGACCATCAACTACACCTCGGGCACCACCGCCCGCCCCAAGGGCGTGCAGCTCACCCACCGCAACATCTGGGTCAACGGCATGACCTTCGGCCTGCACACCCGGGTGTGGGAGGGCGATGTGTACCTGCACACGCTGCCGATGTTCCACTGCAACGGCTGGGGAATGCCGTATGTGGCGGCCGGCCTCGGCGTGAAGCAGGTGGCACTGCGCAAGGTGGACGGCGCCGAGATCCTCCGGCGGGTCGACGAGCACGGCGTCACGCTGATGTGCGGCGCGCCCGCGGTGTGGAACATGGTCCTGGACGCGGCGGCGAACTGGGAGGGCGAGATCCCGGGGCGGGACCGGGTACGGCTGATCTGCGCGGGCGCCCCGCCGCCGACCAGGACCATCCGGCGCGTGGAGGAGGAACTGGGCTGGGAGTTCACCCAGCTCTACGGCCTGACCGAGACCTCCCCGCTGCTCACCTTCAACCGCACCCGGCCGGCCGACGCGGACCTCCCCGCCGAGGAGCGCGCCCGCAGGCTGTCCCGGGCGGGCCTGCCCGCCCTCGGCGTCAAGCTGAAGGTCTCCGACTCCGGGGAGGTGCTGGCCCGCTCGAACACGGTGCTGGACGGCTACTGGGAGAAGCCCGAGGAGACGGCGGATGCGCTGGCGGACGGCTGGTTCCACACCGGCGACGGCGGCACCCTCGACCCCGACGACGGCCATCTGACGATCTCCGACCGGAAGAAGGACGTCATCATCACCGGCGGCGAGAACGTCTCGTCGATCGAGGTGGAGGACGTGATCTTCAGCCACCCGGCGGTCGCCGAGGTCGCCGTCATCGGCGTACCGCACGAGAAGTGGGGCGAGACGATCAAGGCACTCGTCGTCCTCGCCGAGGGCGCCACGGCCGAGGAATCCGACATCATCGCCCACTGCAAACAGCGTATGGCCGGCTACAAGGCCCCGACGTCCGTGGAGTTCCGCGACTCCATCCCCCGCACGGCCACCGGGAAGATCCAGAAGTTCAAGCTCCGCCGGCCGTACTGGTCGGGGCTTGCGCGAGAGGTCAACTAGGTGTTCTGTCCGGGGAGGTTGTGGACGGTGAGGCAGGTCTCGGCTGGGATCTTGAACAGGTGAGGGCCTTCCGGGTTCGGTGTGGATTGCGACGTCTACACCGACCGAAAGGCCCTCGTGCCCCACCGTAATGCACCCCTGACCGAGACTGGACGGCTGCGTCTGGCCCGCTGCGTCGTCGACGAGGGCTGGACCCTGCGGCGGGCCGCCGAACGCTTCCAGGTCTCGCCCACCACCGCCCAACGCTGGGCCGACCGCTACCGGCTGCTGGGTGAGGCGGGGATGGCAGACCGTTCAAGCCGCCCACACCACAGCCCGCGCCGCACCCCGACACGCACGGAACGGCGCATCATCAAGGTCCGCCTCCTGCGCCGGTGGGGCCCGGCCCGCATCGCCCACCTGCTGCGACTGGTCCCCTCGACCGTGCACCGCGTGCTGACCCGGTTCGGCCTGGCCCGCCTGACCCACCTGGACCGGGCCACAGGCCGGCCGATACGCCGCTACGAACGCGACCGCCCCGGCGAGTTGGTCCACGTGGACATCAAGAAGCTCGGCAACATCCCCGACGGCGGCGGCCACAGGACACTCGGCCGGCAAGCAGGCCGCAAGACCCGCTCGGGAGTCGGCTACAGCTACATCCACACCGCCGTCGACGACCACTCCCGCCTGGCCTACAGCGAGATCCACACCGACGAGAAAAAGGAGACCGCCACCGCCTTCTGGACCCGGGCCCAAACGTTCTTCACCACCTGCGGCATCACCGTCGAACGCGTCCTGACCGACAACGGCGCCTGCTACAAGTCCCACACCTGGCGCGATGCCCTCGCAGCAGCCGGGATCACCCACAAGCGAACCCGGCCCTACCGACCACAGACCAACGGCAAAGTCGAACGCTTCAACCGCACCCTGCTTGACGAATGGGCCTACGCGAAGCCCTACCGCTCAGAGACCGAACGCCGCGAAGCGTTCCCCCAATGGCTCCACACCTACAATCACCACCGCGGACACACCGCGCTCAAGGGCAAACCACCCGCCAGCCGCGTCCCCAACCTCACAGGGCAATACAACTAGGGCCTGTCCGATGGGCCGTGCCCGTACGCGCCCCGGTCCCTCAACAGGGGCCGGGACGCGGCCCGTTGAGCGGTGGAGCGTGGCCGGTGACCGTCGGCCGGCAGCCCGCGGGCGGTGTGCCGCCCCGGGCGAACCGGCCTCCCCGGGGCGAAAGGGCGGGCGAGTCAGGGGCCTTTCGGGCATCTGGGACGCCATGCTGTACCCGGCGCGTAGTGGATGTTCCTGGAGTGACGCGTCCTCTCCAGTGGGCAGCCTTGCGGGTGTAGTGCAGCAGTGGCTGACGTCGGGCTTCTGGGAGTAGTGGATGACCGCATGGGTGGATGTGTCGGACGGGGTGCCCCGGGAGGGCGGAGCGTACCGGAAGGAGAACCAGCGATGAGCGGCCAGCCGCAGACCGAGCTGTCGTACGCGAGCGGGGCGGCGGACCGTCCGCTGCTCGGCCGGACCATCGGGGCCGATCTGGCCCGGACCATCGCCCGCTTCGGGGACCGCGAGGCGCTGGTCGAGGCGGCCGGGGGCCGCCGCTGGACGTATGCGGAGCTGGGCCGGGCGGTCGACGAGGTGGCGCTCGGGCTGCTCGCCAAGGGCGTGGGCAAGGGCGACCGGGTGGGCATCTGGGCGCCCAACTGCGCCGAGTGGGTCCTCGTCCAGTACGCCACCGCGCGGATCGGCGCGATCCTCGTGAACGTCAACCCGGCTTACCGCGTACACGAGTTGGCGTATGTGCTCCAGCAGGCCGGGGTCAGCGTGCTGGTCTCCGCCGTCGCGCACAAGGCGAGCGACTACCGGCGGATGATCGAGCAGGTGCGGGCCGAGTGCCCGGCGCTGCGCGATGTGGTGTACATCGGCGACCCGACCTGGGGCGGGCTGCTGGCCGCGGGAGCGGCCGTACCGCACACCCGGCTCGCCGAGTGCGAGAAGGCGCTGACCGCCGACGACCCGGTCAACATCCAGTACACCTCCGGCACCACCGGCTTCCCCAAGGGTGCCACCCTCTCGCACCACAACATCCTCAACAACGGCTACTGGGTCGCCGAGACCATCGCGTACACCGAGCACGACCGGGTGTGCCTGCCGGTGCCCTTCTACCACTGCTTCGGCATGGTGATGGGCAACCTCGGCATCACCTCGCACGGCGGCTGCATCGTCATCCCGGCGCCCGCCTTCGACGCCGCCGCCACCCTCCGGGCCGTCCAGGACGAGCGCTGCACCGCGCTCTACGGCGTCCCCACCATGTTCATCGCCGAGCTGAACCTGCCGGACTTCGCCGACTACGACCTCTCCTCCCTCCGCACCGGCATCATGGCCGGCTCGCCGTGTCCGGAGGAGGTGATGAAGCGGGTGCTCACCGAGATGCACATGCCGGAGGTGTCCATCTGCTACGGGATGACCGAGACCTCGCCGGTCTCCACCCAGACCCGGCGCGGCGACGACCTGGAGCACCGCACCGCGACCGTCGGGCGGGTGCTGCCGCACATCGAGGTCAAGGTCGTCGACCCGGCGAGCGGGGTGACCGTGGCGCGCGGCACCCCGGGTGAACTGTGCACCCGCGGCTACAGCGTGATGCTCGGCTACTGGGAGGAGCCACAGCGCACCGCCGAGGTCATCGACCCGGCCCGGTGGATGCACACCGGCGATCTCGCGGTGATGAACGACGACGGCTACGTCCGGATCGTCGGCCGCATCAAGGACATGATCATCAGGGGTGGGGAGAACGTCTACCCGCGGGAGATCGAGGAGTTCCTCTACTCGCACCCCAAGATCGCCGACGTCCAGATCATCGGCGTCCCGGACGAGAAGTACGGCGAGGAGATCGCCGCCTGCGTCATCCTCCGCAACCCCGAAGACCCGCTCACCCGCGACGAGTTGGCCCGCTACTGCCGCTCCCGGCTCGCGCACTTCAAGGTGCCGCGCCATCTGGAGATCGTCGACGCCTTCCCCATGACGGTCAGCGGCAAGGTCCGCAAGGTCGAACTCCGGGAGCAGCTGGCCCGGCGGCTGGCGGAGTCGCAGCGGCCGCCGGAGGCGGAACGGGCGCCGCGCCGGGCGGGCAGGCTGGGCCGGGCCGGGAAGGCGTGACCGGCTGACCGGGTGGGCCGGCGCGGCACGTGGGGGAGCCGCGCCGGCTCCGGCGTACGGGAGGTCCGGGCCGGCAACGCGGGCCGCCCGGCGGGGTGTTCGGGCGGCCGCCCACCGGTCACCGCACCGGTCGGGCCGCGGCGCGCCGACGGGGGTGCCGTCGGTGCCGGGGAGTGCGGTCGATAGGGTCCTGACCTGGCTCGTTCGGCCGCATCCGGCCGGGGGCCGGGCCGCGAAACAGGCCAAACACCAGGCCGACAACCAGGCCGGAAATCCTGCCAGGAATCCGGTCAAGAGGGGAATTCCATGACCCGTATTGCTCGTTGGGCGACCACTGCCGCCGCCGTGGCCGCCGCTCTGGGGAGCTTCGCCGCCCCCGCCTACGCCGATGTCATCCAGCCCGGCAGCCCGGACGGCCCCACCCGCGAGGTGCTTACCGCCGGCTGTGCGAGCGGTGTCGACGAGGCGACCGTGGCGCCGACGGTGGTGGACGCCGACAGCGCCGCCGGCTTCTACCGCTGCGATCCCGTCACCCACCGCGTGGCGACCGAGGAGGGGCGCGTGACCTGCGCCCCCGGCGGACTCTTCGACTGGTCGCGGGGGCTGTGCGAACCGGCCGCCGCCGTACCGGAGATGGCCACCCGGCTGACCGCCGGCAAGGCCACCCTGTCGACGAAGCCGCTCAAGGTCATCGGGCTGCACGCCACCCTGGCGCGGGCCCGGAACGCCGGTCCGCAGGACGCCGTCTGGAACGCGACCATCACCTTCAAGGACACCACCGGCAAGGTGCTGTGCGTGGCCAGGACGGACGCCGCCGGGCGGGCGTCCTGCACCGCGGACAAGCCGCGCTCCGGTGCCGCCGTGCTCAGGGGCGGCTACACCGCCGAGTACGCCGGCAACGGTGCCGTCGACGGCCGCTACGCCACCATGGCCCCGGCCACCGCCCAGGGCGGCATCCGCGCCGAACTGCCGCCGCAGGGCTGACGGCTCGTCAGCGCGCGGTGGCGCCGCTGAGCCGGAGGTAGTCCCACGGGTCGTGTGCGTTGGGGACCGTCACCGGTTCCCCGGCCGTTCCGCGCGCCGCGATGTCCCGCAGCCGCTCCTGGTTGGCATCCGCAGCCTCTCGTCCACCCGGGCGTCCAGCTGACCAGATCCAGCAGGGGAGGCGACTGCGGGGCATCCGCGACGATCTCCCGGTGGTGGAAGTACGCGCCTCCCGCGTGCAGCTCACCCGCGTGCAGCAGCCATCCGCCAGGGCGACGGTGTCGACGGGGCAGAGGCCAAGGGATGGGCGGGACAGCGGAGTTGTCGACGGTCAGCGGCGTTCGCCCGGCCAGTCGAGCAGCAGCCGCTGGGCACGGGGGAGTGAGGCGACGACGAGGTCGTAGGAGTCCTCGACCATGTCCCGGACGAGCCGGTCGGAGAGGTCGCCGGTCAGCGAAACGGTGTTCCAGTGGCGCTTGTTGAGGTGGTAGCCGGGCACCACCTCAGGGTGCGCCGCCCGCAGCCGCTCGGCAAGCTCCGGGTCGCACTTGAGGCTGATGGTCAGCGGCCGCGCGTCCAGCGCCGTCAGCGCGAAGATCTTGCCGCCGACCTTGAACGTCGAGACCTCCGGGTGCCGGGGGAACGGGAACTCCTCGGTCGCGCCGTTGAAGTCGAGGCAGAAGGAGCGGAGGGCTTTCGCATCGATCATGCGGTCATTATGTCCGCGGCCCCGACCTGGCCTCCCGCCGCATGCAGACCCGCGGCCAGCGGTCCAGGCCCAGTTCCGCCTCGTGGGCGCGGAGGGCCCGCAGACCGGGGGTGAGCGCGGTGCCGGCCAGCGCCCGGAAGCCGAGCCGGGTGTAGTACGGCGCGTTCCACGGCACTTCGGCGAAGGTGGTCAGGGTCAGGGCGGGCCGGCCGCCGTCCTTCCCGGCCCGGTCGATCAGGGCCCGGCCGATGCCCCGCCGGGCCCGGTCCGGGTGGACCGAGACCTGCTCGACATGGGTGCAGCCGTCGACCGGGTCCCAGAGGAGATACCCGACCGGCGGTGCGCCGGGGCGGTCCGTGTCGTACGCGGCGAGCGCCCGGCCGGCGCGCTGGTACTCCGTCAGCAGAGCCAGCGGCGGCGGTTCGTCGTCCGCGATCCGTGCCATGCCCAGATCGCGGAACCGTTGGCCGGCGGCGCGTTCGACGGCGCGGAGCGCGGGCAGGTCGGCCGGAGCCGGGACACGGATGATCACGAGGCCAGTGTCGCCGGTCCCGGCCGCCCGATCCAGCGGATTCAGCCGGCGGGGACCGCCTCGCCCTCCTCCGACGCCCCGTCCTCGGCAGGCAGGTCGGCCTTCTCCAGCAGCAGCCGGCGGTAGCGGTCGGCCTCGTCCGCCAGTTGCTCGTCGGTCAGCACCCGGGTGCCGTGCACGATGAAGGGATCCGCGTACCGCATCCCGGTCAGATGCGCGGTGGCGTCGAACGGCAGCAGCAGATCGCGGATCGGGAAGCGGTTGTAGCCGTCGGGGCGGTAGGCGGCCGCGGGGCCGCCGGTCGTGGTCGCGATCTGGAGCACCTTGCCGTGCAGCGAGGTGCCGTGCGAGCCGTAGGCGAAGCCGTACTCCAGGACGTCGTCGAGCCAGGCCTTCAGCAGCGGCGGGACCGAGTACCAGTAGAACGGGAACTGGAGCACGACCCGGTCGTGGGCGAGCAGCAGCTGCTGCTCCCGGGCGACGTTGATCCGCAGGTCCGGGCAGGCCGCGTAGAGGTCGTGCACGTGGACGTCGGGGGTGGTGCGCGCGGCCTCGGCCAGTGCGGCGTTGGTGCGCGAGGCGCCGAGGTCGGGGTGGGCCAGGACGACCAGGGTGGTCATGACGGGGCAACTCCGTTGCTGGTGCGTGGGTTTATGCGGGGGCTATGGGGTGGGCGGCGGTGTCCGGTGCGGCGGTCAGGGCGTCGGCGTACCGGCGGGCCACCTCTGCCGCCGGGGTGCCGCCGGCCGGGTCCAGGCCCAGCCCGGCGAGGGTCTCGGAGACCCAGCCGGGGCGGACCACGGACAGCCGCAGACCGCGCGGCATCTCGATGGCCGCCGCGGCGACAAAGGCGTCCAGGCCCGCGTTGACCAGGGCGCCGAACGCCCCGCCCGGCGTGGGCTCGGTGAAGACGCCGCTGGTGAGGACGATGCTGCCGCCGTCCCGGACGTGCCGGATGGCCCGCCGGGTGAGCTGGACCTGGCCGAGCAGCTTGCCGTCCAGTCCGGTGGTGAAGTCCTCGTCCGACGGCGCGTCGAGCGGGGTGAGCCGGCCGCTCGCCGCACAGCAGACGACCGCGTCGACGTCCCGTACGGAAGCGAAGAGCGCGTCCACGGAGGCCGGGTCGGCCAGGTCCACCCGGACCGGGCCGCGGCGGGCGGCGCGCACGACCTCGTGGCCGCGGTCGGCCAACTCCCGGGCGACGGCACCGCCGATGGTGCCGGTCGCCCCGATCACGATGATCTTCATAGGGGGCATTCTGCCGTCCGCCCGGCACACCCGTGGCACGGAACGGACAACGGACCCCGGATCCCGGGGAGTTCCCGCGGTCCGGAAGCCCGATATCGCGGCCCCGGCGTCCCGCCCCTCAGCGCCGCCGCGCCCCGTACGTGATCAGCTCGTCGGCGGCGTCGTTGACCGGCTGCGGGGTGCCGGTGAGGTCCATGACGAACAACGGGATGTGCAGGTCGTCGGCGCGCGAGCGGGCGTCGCGGGCATAGCCGGCGAGTGAGAAGAAGACCGCGATCGCCGCGTCGGTCAGGCCGTTGAGCCAGACGCACTCGATCTCGCGCAGGCCGGTGGAGCGGGTCGTCGGGTCGACCTGGGCGACCACACCGGTGCCCTTGAGGTCCACTCCGGAGGCGGTCCGCTCCTGGGTCCGGGCGATATCGGCGAACCCCAGCCACTTCAGGTACTGGGCGGCGGCGGTGACGCAGTCGCGGGCCGTGCGGATGGTCACCGGGCGGAACGCGGGCCGCTGCGGCGCCGGCGGCGGAGCCGCCTCAGGACGCGTAGGGGGCGCGGGCCGGTCGCGCCCGCCGGGGGACGGGAAGTTGGGCGGGGGAGGGGTGGGCGCGGGAGTGACCGGGACCCGGACGACGGTGCCGCACACGCAGCCGGCCTCCGGCGCCGGCCACTCGTCCTGCCGGCCGCAGACCTCGCAGCGCACCTCGACCCAGGACGCCTGCCAGGTGCGGTGCAGTATCTCGACCGGTACCCCGCCTCTGAGCACCGGCATGGTCAGCGGTGCACCGCAGGCGCACGGGAAGGTGGGCGGGGTGAAGGCGTTCTCGCGGCGGCACGCGGGGCACCGCACCGGCACGCTCTCGGCCATGGTCGGCTCCTGGCAGGTCGGGCGCGCAGTCAGACGGCTCTGCTGCTCTGCTCCATCGTCCCTCCAAAACCTTTTGCCGGGGGCCGAATTGCCTGCACAGGTGCACCGGTATCGCCTGGAGAGAGGTATCGGCGGGTGCGGCCCGCGGAGCGGGCGCGGAATTCCCCACGGCCCCGGACGCACACAGGGCCCGGAATCCGTGACCGTACGGAATTCCGGGCCCTGTGCGGTGGTTCCCGCCCGGCAGTGCGAGAGATGGGCGCGACAGGACATTCCCCCAGCTACCACTGGGAGGTGCTCCCGCACCGCCGGACGGAGTCGGCGCAGAGGGGTGCGGAAGGTGGCAGCAGGCGGGCTCCGCGGCGGGGAGACGGCCCACCCTCCTTGTCGGGTGAGCCTGCCACCGCACTGGAATCTCCCCGGGACGCCGCGGAGCTCCGCACTGCTTCTCCGTACCGGCTGACCACCCCTCAACGGGCCAGCCGGTACGGTTGCGCAAGGGGTCTGACCTCCCGTCAGTCCTCGCGCAGCTCACGGACGCGCGCCTCGACGCGCTTGCCGTAGTCCTGGTCGGCGGCGTGGAAGTGGGCGAGGTTCTTCTCGATCACGTCGTCGCGGCCGACCTGGGAGAGACCGCCGGCGATGTTGTCCACCAGGCGCTTCTTCTCGTCCTCGGACATCAGGCGGTAGAGCTCACCGGCCTGGAAGAAGTCGTCGTCCTTGGAGTGGGCCGGGGCCTCGTGGGTGCCGACGTAGCCGGAGACGGCCAGCGGGGCGGAGAGCGGCTGGTCCGTCTGGGCCGGGCCGTCGTACGAGTTCGGCTCGTAGTTCTTCGCGTGGCGGTCGTAGGCGTTGGACGCCATGAAGCCGTCCCGGCCGTAGTTGTTGGCGTGGCCACCGGGAACCGCCTTGGGGGCGTTGACCGGCAGCTGGGTGTGGTTGACGCCCAGGCGGTAGCGGTGCGCGTCCGCGTAGGCGAAGAGCCGGCCCTGGAGCATCTTGTCCGGGGACGGGCCGATACCGGGCACGAAGTTGTTCGGCGAGAAGGCGGCCTGCTCGACCTCGGCGAAGACGTTGTCCGGGTTGCGGTCCAGGACCAGGCGGCCCACCCGCTGGAGCGGGTAGTCGCTGTGCGGCCACACCTTGGTCAGGTCGAACGGGTTGAAGCGGTAGTTGGCCGCCTCGGCCGCCGGCATGATCTGCACGTAGAGCGTCCAGGACGGGTACACGCCCCGCTCGATGGACTGGAGCAGGTCGGTCTGGTGGCTGTTGGGGTCCTTGCCCGCCAGCTCGGCGCCCTGCTCGGCGCTCAGGCAGCGGATGCCCTGGTTCGTCTTGAAGTGGTACTTGACGAAGAAGGCTTCGCCCTGGGCGTTGGTCCACTGGTAGGTGTGCGAACCGTAGCCGTTCATGTGGCGGTAGGACGCCGGGATGCCGCGGTCGCCCATGAGCCAGGTGATCTGGTGGGTGGCCTCGGGGGCGTGCGCCCAGAAGTCCCAGACGTTGTCCGGCTCCTGCTTGCCGGTGAACGGGTCGCGCTTCTGGGAGTGGATGAAGTCGGGGAACTTGATCGGGTCCTTGATGAAGAACACCGGGGTGTTGTTGCCGACGAGGTCGTAGTTGCCCTCTTCGGTGTAGAACTTCAGGGCGAAGCCGCGCGGGTCGCGGGCCGCGTCCGGGCCGCCGAGGCTGTCCGCGACGGTCGAGAAGCGGAGGAACGTCTCGGTCCGCTTGCCGACGGTGCCGAGGAAGTCGGCGCGGGTGAAGGCGGTGACGTCGTCGGTCACCTCGAAGTAGCCGTATGCGCCGGAGCCGCGGGCGTGCACGACGCGCTCTGGGATGCGCTCGCGGTTGAAGCGCGCGAGCTTCTCCAGGAGGTGCTGGTCCTGGAGAATGATCGGGCCGCCGACGCCTGCGGTGGCGGAGTTCTGGTTGTCGGCGATGGGGGCGCCAGCCTCCGTGGTGAGAGTGCGCGCCGTCCGCGTGGGCTTCGACATGGTGACCTTCCGTACGAGAGCGCGGAAGTTGGCTTCCGCATGTCGGAGCGTAAGAACAGCTCCGACCAAACGTCAACAGTTTGTTGAAAGAATCCTGGGTTGCGAGGGCTGGGTATTCCGGGCGGCGGCCACGCCTGGGCGCGACAGGACAGGTGTCAGCGCGGCCACCGCCCGGAAGCTGGTGTTCACGGGCCCGGAGGGGGCTCTAGGTCCCGTGGGCGAACTCATGGACCGGATCGGCCGCGGGGTCGCCGCAGGCGCCCGCCGCACGCCCGGCCCGGACCTCGACGAGGACCGGCCGCCGCGTGGAGACGGCTTCCTTGCGGGCCCACTGGACCGCCGAGCGGAGTTCCGCCGGATCGAGGACGTCGCGGCCGGTGCAGCCGTACGCCTCGACGAGCTTGAGGTGATCCGTGAAGGGATCGGGTTCTTCGGGGCCGCCGAGCATGATCACGACGAACGGCACCTCGTACCGGGCCGCCGCCGCCAACTCCTCGGCCAGGAACGGGAACCCGCGGCCGTCGACGACCGCGACGACCTCGGCATCCCGCTCGCCCCGGTGGTCCAGCGCCGTCCGCACCCCGATCGCGGCCGGCACCTCCCACCCCGGCGGACCGCTGCGCCGGGGGACCCGGTGGCGGCGCGGATCGGCGGCGGCGCCGGGGAACGTCTCCGGCAGCCCGCTGACGACATAGGTGTCCGCAGAGGTGTCCGCCGGCGACCGCGCGCCGAAGATCTCGGCGAGCTCCGCCAGCGCCCAGCCGGCCGGGACCGGGACGGCGCCGGAACCGGTACCGTCCGGCGGTGCGACCGGCGCCGGCACGGCCCCGGTCTCCGGCCGCCGGACTCCGGTCGCCGCGACCGGACCGCCGCCCCCGATCCCGCCGGCCGGTGCCGGGCCGCAGATGATCTCGGCCGCGGCCAGATCGGCCGGCACCTCGATCAGCACCGGTCCGGGACGGCCCTCCCGCGCGATCCGGAACGCCTCACGGAAAGCGCCCGGGATCCGGGCGGGGTCCTCGATCCGCTCGGCACGCTTGGTGACCGCACCGGCCAGCCGGACCAGATCCGGCGGCCGGTACGCCTCGTGCCGCGGCGGGCCGCCCGCACGGCGCGGACCGGTCGCCTCCCGCCCGGTGACGCAGACCAGCGGGACCGCGTCCTGCAGTGCCGCGTGCAGTCCGGTGATCAGCCGGGCCGCACCCGGACCCGCCGCCACCGCGGCCACGCCGGCCTTCCCGGTCGTACGGGCCCAGCCGTCAGCCATGTGCACGGCGCCCTCTTCGTGGCGCACGGACAGACGCCCGATCCCGCCGACCCGCTCCATCGCCGCGTACAGCGGGAGCAGGGCGGCACCGGGGCAGCCGAAGGCGATGCCGACGCCCTCGTCCTTCATGATCTGAACGGCCGCCTGCACGGCGGGAATGCGCTGCGCCCCCATGGTGGGAATCAGCCCTGGGTGGGGTGTCCGGAGAGGCGTTCGACGCCGCGGAGGAGGGCGGAGTGGTCGAGGCCGCCGTCGCCTTGTGCGCGCAGGGAGGCGACGAGGGTGGCGACGACGGTGCCGACGGGGAGGGCGGCGCCGACGTTGCGGGCGGCGTCGGTGACGATGCCCATGTCCTTGTGGTGCAGGTCGATGCGGAAGCCGGGCTTGAAGTCGCGGCGCAGGAAGTTGTCCTTCTTGCGGGCGAGGACGGTGGAGCCGGCGAGTCCGCCGCCCAGGACGTCGAGGGCGGCGTTGAGGTCGACGCCGGACTTCTCCAGGAAGACGACGGCTTCGGCGCAGGCTTGGATGTTGACGGCGACGATGAGTTGGTTGGCGGCCTTGACGGTCTGGCCGGAGCCGTGGGGGCCGCACAGGATGATGGTCTTGCCGAGGGCTTCGAGGATGGGCTTGGCGGCGTCGAAGTCGGCCTGCTCACCACCCACCATGATCGACAGGACGGCTTCGATGGCGCCGGCCTCGCCGCCGGAGACGGGGGCGTCGATGACGCGGATGTTCTTGGTGGCGGCGGCCTTGGCCAGGTCGATGGAGGTCTGCGGGGTGATCGAGGACATGTCGATCAGCAGCGCGCCGGTCTTGGCGTTGTCCAGGATGCCGTCGGGGCCGTAGGCGATGGCCTCGACGTGGGGGGAGGCGGGGACCATGGTGATGATGACGTCGGCGTCGGCGACGGCTTCGGCGATGTTGGTGGCGGCGGTGCCGCCGGCCTGGGTGAGGCGTTCGAGCTTGTCGGCCTCCAGGGTGTAGCCGGTTACGGAGTAGCCGGCCTTGATCAGGTTCTCGGCCATGGGCGAGCCCATGATGCCCAGCCCGATCCACGCGATCTTGGGGAGGTTGCTCATCGAAAAGCCTCTTTCACATTCAAAAACAAATGGGGGCGGCGGGTGGCGTGGTGCCTGGCTAGTGGGCGGGGCGCAGGGGTGCGGGGAGCCAGGCGAAGGCGCTGGCGCTGGGGGTGTTGCCGGGCTTGTATTCCAGGCCGATGTAGCCGTCGTAGCCGTTCTTCTTCAGGCGGCCGAGCAGGGCGGTGAAGTCGAGGGTGCCGGTGCCGGGGGCGCCGCGGCCGGGGTTGTCGGCGATCTGTACGTGCGCGGTCTTGCCGGTGTGGTGGTCGATGACCTCATCGAGGTCCTCGCCGTTCATCGACAGGTGGTAGAGGTCCATCAGGAACCGGGTGTTGTCGAGTCCGGTGGCGGCGTTGACCGCGTCGACGACCTCGATGGCCTTGGGTGCGGAGACGATCGGGCACAGCGGCGATTCGGGGGCGTTGAGCGCCTCGATCAGCAGCGTGCCGCCCACCTCGCCCACCGCACGCGCCGCGAACGTCAGGTTCTCCAGCGCGAGGGCGTCCTGTTCGGCGGGGTCTGCGCCCTCGATGCGGTTGCCGTACAGGGCGTTGAAGGTGGTGCAGCCCAGCGAGGTGGCGAACGCGATCGCCACCGGCACGTTGGCCCGGAACCTCTCCGACTCCGTGCCGGGGACCGACAGCGCACCGCGGTCGGGGCCGGGCAGCCGGCCGGCGTAGAAGTTCAGGCCCACCAGGTGCACCCCGGCGTCCTCGATGGCCTCACGCAGCGCGTCCAGCTCGGACTGCTCCGGAGTGGGAGCGTCCACCCACGGCCACCACAGCTCCACCGCCGTGAAACCCGCCGCCCGCGCGGCAGCCGGCCGCTCCAGCAACGGAAGCTCGGTGAACAGAATCGACAGGTTGACGTTGAAGCGCGTGTCCGTGAAACCCATAGGGCCGGCGCTCCTTCCGGATTGTGGAACTTACTTTCTGCGTAATGGAACACTGCCGGGCGAGCGGGGAGGCTGTCAAGAGGGGCCGGAGCCAATTTCTGGTGGCCGGGCCGAACCGCGCGTAGGTTGAACGGCGTGCGATTGAGAGTTGAGTTCACGACGGAGCCGTTCGATCTGGACGAGGCGCCGGATCATGCGGTGGTGGCGCGGGACATCGTCACCGGCGCCGGGCTGGACGCCGTCGACGTCGGGCCCTTCGGCAACACGGCCGAGGGGGAGGCGGGCCGGGTACTGGCGGCGGTGAACGCCCTGCTGCGCGAATCCCTGGAGGCCGGCGCGACCCGCGTCTCCCTCCAGGTCAATGTGATCGCGGATGCCCAC
This sequence comes from Streptomyces sp. GS7, assembly GCF_009834125.1. NCBI lineage: Bacteria > Bacillati > Actinomycetota > Actinomycetes > Kitasatosporales > Streptomycetaceae > Streptomyces > Streptomyces sp. GS7. The sequence continues at coordinate 6,616,400 of NZ_CP047146.1, read as the reverse complement.
GGGGCGGGCGCGGCCGAGGACGAGGGGGACGAGTCGTGACCGAGCCCGCCGACCACCCGTTCGTCCAGGCGGTCAAGCCGCTGGTGGATGCGATGGGCGGACGACTGGTCGCGCCGGACCAGGCCCGGGGCGACGACGTCGTGCTGACCTGGGAGGGGCAGGACCGGGTGGCCGTACGGCTTCCCCACCTGTCGGATTCGCTCGACCACATTCTCGCCGAGCTGGAGCGCCGGCACGGTGTGCCGCTGTCGGAGCTGGACCGCAAGACCAAGCAGTCGGTCGTGCGCATACTGGAGACGCGGGGCGCGTTCTCCGTCCGGCACGGCGTGGAAACCGTCGCCGGGGCGCTCGGTGTCAGCCGTTTCACCGTTTACAACTACCTGAACCGGGAATCCGCCGCGAAGGACGCCGACTGAGTCGAACCGGCCGGAACGCCCGCAGCAGGCTCGAAGCCGCCGCCCCGAATCACCGGGCGGCGGCTTTTGTGTCGCCGACTTTTCAACAAAGTGTTGACGTGATGTTGCCGGGGGTCTTAGCTGTTTCCAGCCAAACAGGCTGTCCAGCACCAGGCCACGGAGGCTTCCCGTGTCTTCGAGTACGCCCCAAGGGCTCTCCCGGTTCAACGCCGCCGACGACGGTACGGCTCGGGCCGCACTGCACGAGGTGTGTGCCAGCCGGTCCTGGGGAAGCGAGGTTCTCGCCCAGCGCCCCTACGCCACCACCGACGCCCTGTTCGCCGCGAGCGACGCCGCCATGGCCGAGCTGTCCGCGGAGGACCTGGCCGAGGCGATGGCCGGGCACCCGCCCATCGGCCGGCCGAAGCCGGGAGACGCGACCTCGAACCGCGAGCAGAGCGGAATGTCGGGCGCCTCCGACGCACTCAAGGAGGAGATGCTCGAACTGAACCTGGCCTACCAGGAGAAGTTCGGCCACGTCTTCCTGATCTGCGCCACCGGCCGTACCGGTGAGCAGATGCGCGACGCGGTCCGTAACCGGATCGACAACACGCCGGAACAGGAACGAGAGATCGTTCGTGTGGAGCTCGGCAAGATCAACCGCATTCGCCTGACCCGCATCGCAGAAGGAGACGCAGCATGAGCAGCGAGACGGCTGCACCGACGTCGGTGTCCACGCACATCCTGGACACCAGCGTGGGCCGCCCCGCCGAGGGCGTCGCCCTCACGCTCGCGGTGCGCTCCGGCAGCGACGGCGCCTGGACCGCCCACGGCGCGTCCAGGACCGACGGGGACGGGCGCTGCAAGGATCTCCCGGCCCTGCCGGAAGGCACCACCCATGTCCGCCTCGACTTCGCGGTCGAGGAGTACTTCGTTTCCGAACAGCACAGCATCCACCAGCAAGCCGAGGAACAGCAGGACGCCCCCCGCGTAAGGGACAGCGGAGCTTTCTTCCCGGAGGTGGCAATCACCTTTGCCGTCAAGCCGGGCGAGCACTATCACGTACCGCTGCTGCTCAACCCGTTCGGCTACTCCGTATACCGAGGGAGCTAGCACCGACATGCCCACGATTCTCGGCCAGAACCAGTACGGCAAAGCGGAAAACCGCGTCGTCAAGATCACTCGCGACGGCACCACGCACCACATCAAGGACCTGAACGTCTCGGTCGCGCTCTCCGGCGACCTGGAGGAGGTCCACCTCTCCGGCTCCAACGCCAACTGCCTGCCCACCGACACGACCAAGAACACCGTGTACGCCTTCGCCAAGGAGTACGGGATCGAGTCGGCCGAGCAGTTCGGCATCCACCTGGCCCGGCACTTCGTGACCAGCCAGGAGCCGATCAAGAGGGCCCGCATCCGGATCGAGGAGTACGCCTGGGAGCGGATCGAGACCTCGGACGCCAACTCGCGGTTCATCGGCTCCGATGACGTCAAGCACTCCTTCGTCCGCAAGGGCCAGGAGACCCGGCTGACCGAGATCACCTACGACGGCGAGCAGTGGCAGGTCATCTCCGGCCTCAAGGACCTGGTCGTCATGAACTCCACCAACTCGGAGTTCTGGGGGTACATCAAGGACAAGTACACGACCTTGAAGGAGGCGTACGACCGCATCCTCGCCACGCAGGTGTCCAGCCGCTGGCGGTTCAACTGGACCGACGACGAGCAGCGGATGCCCAACTGGGAGCGTTCGTACGAGCAGGTCAAGAAGCACATGCTGCAGGCGTTCGCCGAGACCTACAGCCTCTCGCTGCAGCAGACCCTGTACCAGATGGGCGCGCGCATCATCAACAACAGGTCCGAGGTCGACGAGATCCGCTTCTCGCTGCCCAACAAGCACCACTTCCTCGTGGACCTGGAGCCCTTCGGGCTCAAGAACGACAACGAGGTCTACTACGCGGCGGACCGCCCGTACGGACTGATCGAAGCCACTGTTCTGCGCGACGGTGTCGAAGCCCGGATCCCGATGGATCTGACGAACCTCTGACGGTTCCGACGCAACGCCGTGCCTCGTGTCCCCTCCCCACCCCGCAGCGGGGAGGGGACGCGAAACCCGAGGGGAACGACCCATGGCACAGCAAGAGCTAGCCCCGCACCACCCCGTCCCACCGGTCCATCCGGTGGACGAGAAGCCGGCAGTGAAGCGGCTCGTCCCGGCCGCCCTCCAGCACATCGCCGCCATGTACGCCGGCGTCGTCACCCCTCCGCTCATCGTCGGCCAGGCCGTCGGCCTGGACACCGCGGGCCGGACCCGGCTCATCGCCGCCAGCCTGCTCATCGCCGGGTGCGCAACGCTGTTGCAGACGCTCGGCGTCCGCACGTTCGCCGGCAACCGCCTGCCGTTCGTCAACGCGGCCAGCTCCGCCGGCATCACCCCGATGCTCGCCATCGCCGAGACCACCGCCAAGGGCCACCAACTCCCCGCCATCTACGGCGCGGTGATGGTCGCCGGGGTGTTCTGCCTGGCGGTCGGACCGTTCTTCGGGAGACTGCTCCGCTTCTTCCCGCCGCTGGTCACCGGCGTCGTGATCACCCTCATCGGGGTCACGCTGATGCCCGTACCGGTCGGCTGGGCACAGGGCGGCGACAAGCACGCCGCCGACTTCGGCTCCCCGCAGAACCTGGCACTGGCCGGCTTCACCCTCCTCGTGGTGCTGCTGATCCAGCGCTTCACCAAGGGCTTCGTCAGGCAGATTGCGCTGCTGATCGGCCTGGTCGCCGGCACGCTGGCCGCGATCCCCTTCGGGATGGCGAGCTTCGACGGGCTGCGCTCGGCCCCGGTCGCCGCACTGCCCACCCCGTTCTCCTTCGGCCCGCCGGAATTCCAGCCCGCCGCGATCCTCTCGCTGTGCATCGTGATGCTGGTGCTGATGACCGAGTCGTCGGCCGGGATGCTGGCCCTCGGCGAGATCTGCGACCGCCCGACCACCGGCGACACCATCACCCGTGGACTGCGCACCGACGGCATCGCCACCCTCCTCGGGCCGGTCTTCGGCGGCTTCCCGACCAGCGCCTTCGCGCAGAACGTCGGCGTGGTCTCGCTCACCCGGGTCCGCAGCCGCTATGTCGTCGCACTGGCCGGCGCGGTGCTCCTGGTGCTCGGCGCCTTCCCCGTCCTGGGCGCCGTGGTCTCCGTCGTACCGATGCCGGTGCTGGGCGGCGCGGGCATCGTGCTCTTCGGCTCGATCGCGGTCAGCGGCATCCGTACGCTCTCCGAGGCCGGACTCGACGACAGCTCCAACATCATCCTGGTGGCCGTGTCGCTCGGCGCGGGCATCATCCCGCTCGCCGCGCCGACCTTCTACGCCGGGTTCCCCGCCTGGGCACAGACCGTGCTCGGCTCCGGGATCAGCGCCGGAGCCCTGACCGCGGTCCTGCTCAACCTGTTCTTCCATCATCTCGGCACCCGGAGCACACCACGGGCAGCGGTACTGTCAGCCGCGTCGTCCGGCTCCGGCACTCAAATCCCGTAGGGCCTTGCCGTGCCCACATCGCCACGAAAGAACGAGGAAAGCCCCATGGCAGCATCGGCAGCCCCTGACAGCGCGGTGAAGCAGCGCATCGTCATCGAGAACTGTGCCATCGCGACCGTCGACGCCGACGACACCGAGTACGCCAGCGGTCATGTCGTCGTCGCGGACAACGTCATCGAGTCGCTGGGCGCGGGAAAGGCCCCCGAGGGCCTTGCGAACGTGGTCCGCCGCGTCGACGGGACCGGCCACCTGGCCACCCCGGGCCTGATCAACACCCACCACCACTTCTACCAGTGGATCACCCGTGGCCTGGCCACCGACCACAACCTCTTCAACTGGCTGGTCGCGCTCTACCCGACCTGGGCCCGCATCGACGCGCAGATGCTCACCGCGGCCACCCAGGGCTCGCTCGGCATGATGGTCAGGGGTGGCGTCACCACCGCCTCCGACCACCACTACGTCTTCCCCAAGGGCTCCGGCGACCTCGTCGGCGCCGAACTGGCCGCGGTCGCCGAGATCGGCGCGCGGATCACCCTCGCCCGCGGCTCCATGGACCGCAGCGAGAAGGACGGCGGACTGCCGCCGGACTTCGCGGTGGAGACCACCGAGGGCGCCCTGATCGCCACCGAAGAGGCCATCGACAAGCACCACGACGCCTCGTTCGGCTCGATGGTGCACATCGCCGCCGCCCCCTGCTCCCCGTTCTCCATCTCCACCGAACTCCTCAAGGAGGGCGCCGCGCTCGCCCGCCGCAAGGGCGTGCGGATGCACACCCACGGCTCGGAGACCGTGGAGGAGGAGAAGTTCTGCCACGAGCTGTTCGGCATGGGCCCGACCGACTACTTCGAGTCCACCGGCTGGCTCGGTGACGACGTGTGGATGGCGCACTGCGTCCACATGAACGACTCCGACATCGCCGCCTTCGCCCGTACGAAGACCGGCGTGGCGCACTGCCCGTCCTCCAACGCCCGCCTCGCCGCCGGCATCGCCCGGGTCCCGGACATGCTCGCGGCCGGCGTCCCGGTCGGCCTCGGCGTCGACGGCACCGCCTCCAACGAGTCCGGCGAACTCCACACCGAGCTGCGCAACGCGCTGCTCATCAACCGCCTCGGCGCCCACAAGGAGGCCGCCCTCAACGCCCGCAAGGCGCTGCGGCTCGGCACCTACGGCGGTGCCCAGGTCCTCGGCCGGACCCGCGAGATCGGCTCCCTGGAGCCGGGCAAGCTCGCCGACCTGGTCCTGTGGAAGCTGGACACCCTCGCCCACTCCTCGATCGCCGACCCGGTGACCGCCCTGGTCTTCGGAGCGGCGGCCCCGGTCACGCTGTCGCTGGTCGACGGCAAGCCGGTCGTCGAGGACAACCACCTCACCAACGTCGACGAGGACGCCATCGCCCGCTCCGCGCGGGACGAGGCCCAGCGTCTGGCCCGTATCGCCGCCGAGGGCTGATCCCCCCGGCCGCGGCACGACAACCCAAGACTCGGTCGGGAGGGACGGCTCCCGGCTGAGCTTGTGGATCCGACAGGGATCCGCAAGCGCCGGACCCCGGGGGTGCGGGATCACCTCGTACCCCCGGGCCGGTCATCCCCCACATCGCCGCCCACGCGCCACAAGCGCGGCCATCTGCACGCTCACCAGCGCGACTTCCGGCACCACGCACCACATCGCACGCCCTCCGTGACAGCCTCGCACCGCCTCCCCCGGCGGAGCAGAAATCGACAGGAGGCCCGCAGTGGCCGCAATTACCGGGCAGAAGCCGGAGGAGGACCGGAAGCATCCGGTCGACGAAACCCTCCCGCCCTTCAAGATGTTCACCAGCGGCCTCCAGCATGTGGCCGCAATGTATGCGGGTGTGGTGGCCCCGCCGATGATCGTCGGGCCCGCCTGCGGGCTCAGCCCCACCGAGACCGCGTTCCTCATGGGTGCCAGCCTCTTCACCGCCGGGATCGCCACCCTCCTCCAGACCCTGGGGTTCTGGAAGGTCGGGGCCAAGCTCCCGTTCGTCAACGGCGTCTCGTTCGCCGGTGTCACGCCCATGGTGGCCATCGCCAAGCAGCACAGCCCGCACGACGCGCTGCCGGTGATCTTCGGCGCGGTCATCGTCGCCGGTGTCCTGGGCTTCCTCCTCGCCCCCTACTTCTCCCGGCTCGTCCGCTTCTTCCCGCCGGTGGTCACCGGCACCGTCATCACCCTGATCGGCGTCTCGCTGCTCCCGGTGGCCTTCCGCTGGTCCGAGGGCGGCAACGAACAGGCCGCGGACTACGGCTCGTTGAAGAACATCGCGATGGCCGCGGTCACCTTCCTGATCGTGCTCGCGCTGCGCCGGGTGCTGCGCGGGTTCCTCCAGCAGATCGCCATCCTGCTCGGCCTGATCGCCGGCACCGTGGTCGCGATACCCGTCGGCATCACCCACTTCTCGGTCCTCACCCAGGCGAGCCTGATCGGCTTCCCGACGCCGTTCCACTTCGGCGCCCCGCGGTTCGACCTCGCCGCGATCATCTCGATGTGCATCGTGATGCTGGTCTGCATGACCGAGTCGACGGCCGACATGCTCGCCCTCGGCAAGATCGTGGACCGCCCGGCGGACGAGCGCACCATCGAGGGCGGCCTGCGCGCCGACACCCTCGGCACCGCCCTCAGCCCGCTGTTCAACGGCTTCGCCAACAGCGCCTTCGCACAGAACATCGGCCTGGTCGCGATGACCAAGGTCCGCAGCCGCTTCGTCGTGGCCACCAGTGGGGCGATCCTGATCGTCATGGGCCTGTGCCCGGTCGCCGCCTCGGTCATCTCGCTGGTCCCGCTGCCGGTCCTCGGTGGCGCCGGCATCGTCCTGTTCGGCTCGGTGGCCGCCAGCGGCATCCAGACGCTGGCCTCCGCCGCGATGGAGAAGGGCGAGAACGCGCTGATCGTCGCCGCCGCCCTCGGCATCGGCCTGATCCCGATCGCGGCGCCGGAGTTCTACCACAACTTCCCCAAGGACCTCCTGGTCGTCCTGGACTCCGGGATCAGCACCGGCTGCCTGGTCGCCATCGTCCTCAACCTCGCCTTCAACCACTTCGGCCGCAAGGACCCGTCCGCGCCGGACGCGCCGGCGGCCGACGGCCACACACCCCCGTCCGCCGCGGAGATCCCGCACCAGCCCGAACGCGGCCGGATGGACGACGGCGAGACCGCGGCCTCGCCCGCGCACTGACCGACCGCCCCGCCCCATCGCAACGGCCCGTAGGGGAACGGCAACCGCCGTACCCGTACGGGCCGTTGGGCGTGCGCGGACCGCCGTCCGCCGCGGCTCCGGTCAGCCGATGTGGTAGCTGTCGCCGTACACCTTCCAGTCCAGCGGGGTGTGCAGATCGAGGTTGCCGTCGTTCAGGAACACCCGCTGCTCGGTGTCCACCCGGCTGGTGTCGCTGTGCGCCTGCTCCTGCTTCATCGCCCACACCCGGGCGTCGAGGAAGGCGTTCAGATACGCCGTCTCGTCGCCGCCCTGGGACGGCGGCTTCGCCTGGGCCTGCGCGCGCTTGCGGATGCCGGAGAAGCCGGTCGGGTCGCTGCCGTCGCCGTGCATCACGATCGCGTCGTAGTACGCGAACTGCCCCAGGACGCCGACCCCGTCGGCCTTGCCCTGCTCGACCGCCGGGTTGAAGTACACCCGGTCCCGCTCGTCGTTCTGCGCCTGCCGGAAGCCGGGGTCCTGCGCCGCCGCCTTCCAGTCCTTCGGGTAGTCCGGGTCCAGCCCGTCGTGGGAACCGCTGCCGTCGACCCTGCGCAGCGCCGGCAGGTACCTGGCGAGGACGTTGTCCGGCTTGCGCTGCGTGTAGAGCTCGACGAGCTGCAGCATGTCGTGGGTACCGGAGGTGAACCCGATGATGCCGCCGGTGTAGCCGCGGCCGTCGCCGATGTCCTCGATGTACCCGTACTGGGCCTTCCAGTCGAGCGAGGAGTTCTCCGCGCTGGAGACCAGCTGCATGGCGATCTCCTTCTTCGCCGGGTCGTCGAGGCCACCGGCCCGTACGGCGTGCGGAGCGGTACGCGCGGGCGCCCGGCCGGCGGGAACGGCCGCGGTGGCGACGGCGGTTGCGGGGACGGCGAGCAGCGCGAGGCCGAGCGCGAAGCGGGTGGCGCTCTTGGGCAGGGCTCTGGCTATCGATCGGGTGCGCATGGAGTCCTCCTGTACGGAGTGGGCCGTGGGGGGTTCCCCAATCGTTAGGAAGCTTTCCTACCAGACTTGGAAGGTGTCGTATACCCGTCAGGCGCAAGGTCCGGACCGCGCCAGAGGTGGCCAACGGGCCCAGTGCTGCGGGTGGTTGGTCGTCCCCGATGGTCAGCCCACGTCCGCCGGCCGCCAGACGTACGGCACGGTCACCGCCGCCGCGACCAGCCCCACCCGGGCGAGGACCGGTCGGCTGCTCTCCAGCGCGTCCACCTGGACGTAGCGGAACCCGCGCCGCGCGGCGAGCGCCGCGCGCGCCGCCACCAGCGCCCGGTACAGGCCCTGCCCGCGCCAGTTGGGGAGCGTGGAGCCGCCCCACAGCGACGCGAACTGCGTCCCCGGGTGGAAGCGCACCCAGCCCGCGCAGATCACCTCACCGGCCAGCGACTCCGCGACCATGACCACGCACGGATCCTCCGCGCCGGACACCCACCTCTCCATGGCGTCCGGCAGCCAGTCCCACTCCTCGCCCCACACCGCCTCCGCGAGCTCCTGGATCCGCTCGAAGTCGGCGCGGGCCGTGACCTCGCGCAGCTGCACCCCCTGGGGGAGCCGCGGCACGGCGGCGGCCTCGGCGACCTCCGCCGCCTCCCCGATCATCACCGTCTCCGGCGCCTCGGGGGCGAACCCGGCGGCCCGCAGCCGCTCGGGCAGGTCGGCCGGCAGGTCGTGCGCGTGGTACTTCCACTCCACCGGCTGCCCCAGCGCCGCGAAGTGCGCGCGCTGCGCGGCGATGAACGCGTCCAGCTCCGGCCCGTCCAGCCCGCCCAGGTCGCGGTAGAGGATCACCCCGCCCTGCCCCGGCACCGCCCTGCGCAGCACCGGACCGACCTGTTTGGCACCCGGCTCACCGGGGGCGAAGCCGCGGCCCCGCACCTGCTCGTCGTACGCGGCGCGGTAGCCGGCCGCCCGGCTGTCGAGGTGATGGTTCGTCACCCGCGCCACTCCACCACACCGCACGCCGCGCGGTGTCCCTTTCGCGCCAGATCACCCGTCCCGGGGCGCGCCGGTACCGCGCGCCCCCGCTCGGTCCGGTCGCTCACCCGAGCAGCCGCCCCACCAGTTCCCGGATCTCTTCCTCCGGCGCGAACGCGCCCTCCGGAAAGGCCAGTTGACGGAGCACCACACCATCCACGTAGTCCAGCAGCAGCCGCCCGTGCCGTTCGGGCGCCGCCGACCCGCAGTGGCGGGCCCATTCCGTGCTCCACTCCAGCACCGCCTGTCGCCCCCGTCCCAGCGGCGCCCGCAGTTCCGGCCGGCCCGGGGACTCCAGGAACAGCGCGAACCGCGCGGCCGTACGGACCCGCGCCGGCCCGACGGCATGCCGCACGAACGCGGCGAGCGCCGCCGCCAGTTCCGGGTGGCCGGCCGGGGCGACGCCGGCCGTGAACGCCTCCCAGTCGCGCCGCTCCAGCACCTGGAGGTGCGCCACGATCCCCTCGATCAACGCCGCCCGGTTGCGGAAGTAGTTGGACGTGGTCCCCGTCGGCACCCCCGCCGCGCCGTCCACCGCCTGATACGTCAGCCGCCGGGAGCCCTCGCCCCCCAGCACCTCGATCGCCGCGTCCAGTACCTGCTCCCGCCGCCGTGCCACGTTCCCTCCGCCCCTTACCGCGCTCTTACTACATCCATAGTACGAGCTGTGGTTGGCGTGTCTCGGCGGCGACTCCGGCTCCGCGCCCCACGCCGTTGGCGAGCCCCTCCGCCCCCACCCACCGGGCGGCAACCGAGGCCGCGCCGGCCCCCGCCGGCCTGAGGGAACCGAGCGCGATCCGTCACCCCCACGAGCACAACCCCATCCGCCCCTTTATGCCCGATATGCTGCAAAAGACCCGAAAGTGAGTCACCGTGCGCCCACGCCCGCCGCCACAGAGAGGCACCCGCGTGCACCACGACGCCAACGCGCTGGAGTCCACCGTCGACGCCCTGATGGACGACCTGTGCGCCGACCTCAAACGCCTCGCCGCCATCCCGTCCATCGCCTTCCCCGGCTTCTCGCCCGAACCGGTCCTCCAGGCCCGCGACCTCGTCGTCGCCCTCCTCAGAGACGCAGGCGTCACCGACATCGGCGAGCTGAACCTCCCCGACACCGCCCCGGTCATCACCGCCACCCTCCCCCGCCCACCCCCGACGCCCCCACCGTCCTCCTCTACGCCCACTACGACGTCCAGCCGCCCGGCGGCGAACACCTCTGGGACTCCCCGCCGTTCGAGCCCACGGACATCGAGGGCGGCATCCGCGCCCGCGGTATCGCCGACGACAAGGCCAACGTGATGGTCCATATCGGCGCGCTGCGCGCGTTCGGCGGCCGGCCGCCCGTCGGCCTCAGGATCGTCATCGAGGGCCAGGAGGAGTACGGCAGCGCCTTCGACGACTACCCGCCCACCGACCCGGACCTCTTCGCCTGCGACGCGATGATCATCGCCGACACCGGCAGCATCCGGCCCGGCACCCCCACCCTCACCACCGCCCTGCGCGGCGCCGCCGAGGTCTTCGTCGAGGCCCGCACCCTCGGCGCCGCCGTCCACAGCGGCGAGTACGGCGGCGCCGCCCCCGACGCCCTGCTCGTCCTCGTCAAGGCCCTCGCCACCCTCCACGACGTCCACGGCGACGTCGCCGTCGAGGGCCTGCGCCGCGAACCCTGGTCCGGCACCGACCTCACCGACGACGAGTTCCGCGAGCTGGCCGGCGTCCGCCGCGACACCCCCCTCATCGGCTCCGGCGGCCTCGGCGAACGCCTCTGGAGCGGCCCGGCGATCACCGTCATCGGCCTGGACGCCCCGCCCGTCGACCGCGCCGCCTCCGCCGTCGTCCCGCACGCCCGCGCCAAGCTCAACCTCCGCGTGCACCCCCGGCAGGACCCCAAGGAGGCGCAGGCCGCGCTCGTCCGCCATCTGCGGAGCCTGCGCCCCTTCGGCATCCCGCTCACCGTCACCCCGGGCGACACCGGTCCGGGGTACGAGGCCGCCACCGGCGGCCCCGCCTACCGCGCCGCCCGCACCGCCCTGCGCCGCGCCTGGGGCGCCGACCCCGTACACGCCGCGTCCGGCGGTTCCATCCCCCTGGTCAACGGGCTGGCCAAGGCGGCACCGGGCGCCGAGATCCTGCTCTTCGGCGCCGAGGACAACCTCTGCAACCTCCACGGCCCCAACGAACGCGTCCTGCTGTCCGAACTCCGCGCCGCCCTCCTCGCCGAGGCCGCCTTCTTCACCGAGTACGCCGCCACGCACCGCGCCGGCGCCGCAACATGACGCCGGAGCCGTCCGACGAAGTGCCGACCGGCACCGTGCCGCCCTCCATCGAGGGCGTGGTCCCCGGCACCCCCCGGATCGGCCGCGACAGGTGCCTTCGCTTCTGAAGGGGGCGAGCGGCAGGGCGAAGGGCCGGTACGCACCGCGGTGTTGCGGTGCGTACCGGCCCTTCGGCCGTTGCGGCGGATGCCGGGCGGTGTGTCGGATCAGCCCAGCAGCTCGTAGGCCGGCAGGGTCAGGAAGTCGGCGTAGTCGGCGTCCAGGGAGACCTTCAGGAGGAGGTCGTGAGCCTGCTGCCACTTGCCGGTGGTGAAGGCTTCGTCGCCCAACTCGGTGCGGATCGCGGCGAGTTCGTCGGCGGCGATGCGGCGGACGAGGTCGGCGGTGGCCTTGGTGCCGGCGTGCTCGCCGTCCTGGAAGACGACGCCGGCGTCGACCCACTGCCAGATCTGGGAGCGGGAGATCTCGGCGGTGGCGGCGTCCTCCATCAGGCCGAAGATGGCGACGGCGCCGAGGCCGCGCAGCCACGCCTCGATGTAGCGGGTGCCGACCTGGACGGCGTCGACCAGGCCCTGGTAGGTGGGCCGGGCGTCGAGGGAGTCGATGGCGATGAGGTCGGCGGCGGCCACCGTGACGTCCTCGCGGAGGCGGTCCTTCTGGTGGGGCCGCTCGCCGAGGACCGCGTCGAAGGAGGCGCGGGCGACCGGCACCAGGTCGGGGTGGGCGACCCAGGAGCCGTCGAAGCCGTCGCCGGCCTCCCGGTCCTTGTCGTTCTTGACCTTGGTGAGGGCCTTCTCGTTGGCCTCGGGGTCGCGTCGGTTGGGGATGAACGCCGCCATGCCGCCGATGGCGTGGGCGCCGCGCTTGTGGCAGGTGCGGACCAGCAGTTCGGTGTAGGCGCGCATGAACGGGGCGGTCATGGTGACCGCGTTGCGGTCGGGGAGGACGAACCTGGCGCCGCCGTCGCGGAAGTTCTTGACGATGGAGAAGAGGTAGTCCCAGCGGCCGGCGTTGAGGCCCGAGGCGTGGTCGCGCAGCTCGTAGAGGATCTCCTCCATCTCGTACGCGGCGGTGATGGTCTCGATCAGGACGGTGGCGCGGATGGTGCCCTGCGGGATGCCGACGTAGTCCTGGGCGAAGACGAAGATCTCGTTCCAGAGGCGCGCCTCCAGGTACGACTCGGTCTTCGGCAGGTAGAAGTAGGGGCCCTTGCCGAGGTCCAGCAGGCGCTGCGCGTTGTGGAAGAAGTAGAGGCCGAAGTCGACCAGTGCGCCGGGGACCGGGCGGCCCTCGAACTGCAGGTGGCGCTCCTCCAGGTGCCAGCCGCGGGGCCGCATCACGACGGTGGCGAGTTCCTCGGCCGGCTTGAGCGCGTACGACTTGCCGGTGCGGGCGTCGGTGAAGTCGATCCGGCGCTCGTAGGCGTCGATCAGGTTGAGCTGGCCGGTGACGACGTTCTCCCAGGTGGGGGCGGACGCGTCCTCGAAGTCCGCGAGCCAGACCCTGGCGCCGGAGTTGAGCGCGTTGATGGTCATCTTGCGGTCGGTGGGGCCGGTGATCTCGACCCGGCGGTCGTTGAGGGCGGCGGGGGCCGCGGCGACCCGCCAGCTGTCGTCGGCGCGGATCCGCGCGGTCTCCGGGAGGAAGTCCAGCGTGCTGGTCCGGGCGATGTCGGCGCGGCGCTCGGCGCGGCGGGCGAGCAGTTCGTCGCGGCGCGGGGTGAACCGCCGGTGCAGCTCGGCGACGAAGGCGAGTGCGGCCTCGGTGAGGACCTCGCCCTGCCGTTCCGGGGTGTGCGCGGGGTCGACTTCGACAATGGCCAGCGGGGACGGCGCTGGTGCGGACATGAGCTGTCACTCCATTCAGCGGCGGTGCCTGGCGGCCGCCGGGGCGCCACAGGGCGGCACGGGGTGCCGCGGGCTCCGAGATACGGTCGCGGGCGCCGTTCGGGTTCAGGGCGCTTCTGACCAGTGGAGACTAGTTTCCTTATCGCGGAACTTCAATGGTTTGTTGATGTCGAGATTCTCCGGGTCGACAGAAGCCGAGATCGAATGGCTCTCGGTGCCACGTCGGTCACGCTCCATGACCGGCCCCGCGAGGTGGCGTCCGCAGGTCACAGGGGCCGCTCCCGGTTTGCGGGCGGGGCCGTCCCGCCCGCGCTGTGGCATCCGCCACTTCTCGCGCCGCCCGCTATTCGAGCCGCCGCAGATCCTCCGGCGTGTCGATGTCGTACGCCTCGGCCACGTCCCCGCACTCGACGAGTGTGATCGCGGCGGCGTGCCGCCGGAGATAGGCCCGCGCGCCGCGATCGCCCTCCGCGCTCGCCGCGATGTCCGCCCACCGCGCGGCGCCGAACAGCACCGGATGCCCCCGCCCGCCCCCGTACGCCGCCGCGGCCAGCGAGTCCCGCCCCTCGTACGCGGCCACCACCCGGGCCACCGCCGCGGCGCCGATGCCCGGTTGGTCGACCAGCGACACCACGACCGCGTCCGCCCCCGAACCGGCCAGCGCGGCCAGGCCCACCCGGAGCGAGGAGCCCATGCCCTGTGCCCAGTCCGGGTTCACCGAGGTCCCGTACCCCGCCAGATCGGCCCGCTCGCGGACCGCGTCGGCGGCCGCGCCGAGCACGATGTGCACCGGGTCGCAGCCGCCGTCCCGCAGTACCCCCGCGGCGTGCTCGACCAGTAGGCGTCCTCGGTGGTCGAGCAGTGCCTTGGGCCGTCCCCCCAGCCGCCGTCCGCCGCCCGCGGCGAGCAGCAGCCCGGCCACCTTCCCCTCGGGCCGTCCGGCCCCCGCCGTCCCCCCGGTGCGGTCGCTCTCCCCTGTGTGTGCCATGGGAACTGCTTACCTCATGGCAGGGCACCGCGCCGCACGACCGGGGTCAGGCGGCGTCCCCCGACGCTCGCGGGCGCGGAATCCTCGGTCGCAGCCGGTCCCGGAGCTGCTGCGTCCGCTCGTCCACCCGCCGGTGTTCGCTCACGTAGCGGTGTATGTGCTCCTCGGTGATCTCCGACGCATCGGCGAGGCCATACGCCCGGCAGATGAGCTGTACGACGCTGACGCGCCGGGAGTTCGGGCCGGTGTCGGGGCCTGGGTTGGGCTCCATGGCGTTCTCCGATCCAGTGATATGCCGGATATTTCCCCGGAAGGGAGAATGCTCCATCGCGTCGGGCCGTACGCCTGGTACCGGATACGCCCACGCCAACGGGTGCCCGGGGGAACGCACGTGCTGAGGCATGATCGGGCCGGGCGCCGGCCACGCGCGCGCGGCGTACGCGGGCGCGAAGCTGCGGAGGAGGGGTTGCCGAGTGCGCGAACCGGCCGCGAACGGGCCCCTTCGGACACGGCGCCTGGGCTGCCATCAGCTTCCGGGACCTGGATGTCACGGTCCGACCGAGGCCGGATAGTGTGCTGCCTCGGTGTGGATCTGCGCCCGTCGCGCCGACCGTGGCAGGCCCGCCGAATCGGTCGGTCCGCGGGGCGCTTTCGGGGGACGTAGTGGTGAACAGCGTGGAGCCGTCCGGGATCTTCCAGCCGCTGGAGGGCGACGACCCGCGGGCGATCGCGGGCTACCGCCTCACGGCGAGGCTCGGCTCCGGCGGGATGGGCAAGGTCTATCTCTCCTACACGCCCGGCGGGCGCCCGGTGGCCATCAAGGTGATCCGGCCCGAGTTCAGCGAAGACCCTGAGTTCCGCCGCCGGTTCACGCAGGAGGCGCACGCCGCGCAGCGCGTCCAGGGGCTGTTCACCGCCCCGGTCATCGACAGCGACACCGACGGCGCCACGCCCTGGCTCGCCACCGCCTACGTCCCTGGCCCCTCGCTCGCCGAGGCCGTCGCGGCACACGGCCAACTCCCGGTCTCCACCGTGCTGTTGCTGGTCGCCGGGGTCGCCGAGGCGCTCCAGGTCATCCACCGCGCGGGCATCGTCCACCGCGACCTGAAGCCGTCCAACGTCCTGCTGGCCGCCGACGGCCCGCGGGTCATCGACTTCGGGATCGCCCGCGCCGCCGACGCCCCCTCCCTGACCGGCAGCGGGGTCACCGTCGGCACCCCCGCCTTCATGGCGCCGGAACAGGCGGCGGGCACCTCGATCACGCCCGCCGCCGACGTCTTCGCGCTCGGCCAGGTCGCGGCGTACGCGGCCACCGGCACCCCGGCCTTCGGCAAGGGCACCGCGCACGGAGTCCTCTACCGCATCGTCCATGAGGAGCCCGACCTCTCCCGAATCCCCCACGAAATACGGGAGTTGGTGGGCCGCTGTCTGACCAAGGACGTGGCCGGCCGGCCGTCCGTCGCCGAGGTCATCGCGCTCTGCGCCGCCGCCTCCGGTCAGACCCAGCTGCGCCGCCCGGAGCACTGGCTGCCCACCGCCGTCGCCGCCGACCTCGCCACCCGTGCCGCCGCCCCGGCCCCGGAGGCCCCCGCGGCCGGCGTCGCGACGCACCCGGCGCAGCCGCCGGCCCCGCCCGCCGCCCCGGTGCCGACCGCGCTGGACCACCCCCGCACCCCGCAGCCCGGTTTCGGAGCGGCGGCGTCCGCCCCGTCCGCCGGCGCGTCGGCTCCCCGGCCTCCCAAGAAGAAGCGCAGGGCGCCAGCCGTGGCGCTGGTGCTGGCCGGCGCGCTGGCCGTCGCGGCCGCGGGCGGCGGCGCGGTCTACGTCGTGATGAAGAGCGACGGCCGGACGAAGACCGGCCAGGCCGCCGACCACAAGCCGAAGACCGTCACCGGAACGCCGGCTCCCACCGACTCCCCGAGCGGCGGCGACACCGGATCCGACACCCCTCAGTCGCCGCAGGAGGATCCGCAGCCGGTCGACACCGAGGGCATCGACCTGCCCCACGGTTACTACCTGTCCTTCGCCGACGACCCCGTCACGCCGAAGAACACGCACGCCGAGGAGGCCGACGCCGCGCTCGACGGGAACGACAACTCGGACGGCGGCATCCATGCTCCTGACGAAAAGCTGGTGCTGCTCAGACCAGGCCAGCAGGGCACGCTCGACACGTGCCGCAGCGAGACCCGCTTCACCTCGCGTGTGGACATCGGTCTGCTCACCGAGGGCTCGCAGATGTGCCTGACCACCAGCAGCGGCACAATCGCGCTGATCACGTTCCAGGGCAGGTCGGCGGACTCGGACCCGAGCAGCTATGTGACCCTCGACGTCCGGGTCTGGCGCGACGCGGTGGCTCCGCAACAGGGTTCCTGAGCGCGGGTGATCGGTTTTTTCGCTCTCCGTATGGCGCGGGGAGCGCAGAGTGGCGTTAACTGTCCCGCATCGCGAAACGGCAACGGCCTTGGAGGGCGCCGTCGTTGTGGAACAGCTGCGGAGGGACAGACGAGTGACCGGGGTCGGCGTGGACCCGCGGATCCAGGAGCTGCGGGGGGCGGTGGCCCGGCTGCGCCGCCAACTTGCCGTGCTGCCCGGGGAGTTACCGGACCGTGCCGCCGCCGATGACGAACTGGCCGCTCTGGACGCGATGATGAGCCACGGGATGCCGGAGGTGCCGCGATTGCGCCGCTCGCTGCTGCTGATCGCCGGGGCGGTCGGCTCGGTGAGCGCGCTGTCGCCCGCGCTGACCGAGGTCCGCGAGCGGATCGACCGGTTCGGCCGGCTGCCGAGGGGGCGCTGACCCCCCAGGGGGAGTTCGACCGCCCCGGCAGCTTCCTGCCTTACCGCCTGCCCTGCTTCCTTACGCCGGCGTCTGGTTGGCGAGCGCCACCGACAGCTGCGCCGCGACGTCCTGGAGCACCGGCACGATCTTGTCCGTGGACGCCTCCGTCACCCGGCCCGTCGGGCCCGAGATGGAGATGGCCGCCGAGGTGGGGGAGTTGGGCACCGGGACCGCGAAGCAGCGGACGCCGATCTCCTGCTCGTTGTCGTCGACCGCGTAGCCGAGCCGGCGGACCTCGGCGAGCGCGTCGAGGAAGCGGTCCGGGTCGGTGATGGTCTTCTCGGTCGCGGCCGGCATGCCCGTACGGCCGAGCAGGGCGCGGACCTCCTCCGGCGGGTGGTTGGCCAGCAGGGCCTTGCCGACGCCCGTGGAGTGCGGCAGCACCCGGCGGCCGACCTCGGTGAACATGCGGACCGCGTGCCGGGACGGGACCTGGGCCACGTAGACGATCTCGTCGCCGTCGAGGAGCGCCATGTTGGCGGTCTCGCCGGTCTCCTCCACCAGGCGGGCCAGGAACGGGCGCGCCCAGGTGCCCAGCAGCCGCGAGGCGCTCTCACCGAGCCGGATCAGGCGCGGGCCGAGGGCGTACCGGCGGTTGGGCTGCTGCCGGACGTAGCCGCAGGCGACGAGCGTGCGCATCAGGCGGTGGATGGTGGGGAGCGGCAGTCCGCTGCTGGTGGACAGCTCGCTCAGCCCGACCTCGCCCCCCGCGTCGGCCATCCGCTCCAGGAGGTCGAAGGCGCGCTCAAGGGACTGGACGCCGCCGCTGGCGCCTGCGGGCTTGGCTTCGGCGGCGGAGGTGCTGGCGCTGGACGGCGGCACGTCGCGTTCCTTTCGGGGCGGGTCTGATCGGTCTCGGCTCTGGTGCTTGCGGGCGCCGGGCCCGACCGGAGCAGCCTACCGGTCACACCGCGCAGGCACACGGCCTATCGCACAGTCGTTCCCGCCGGTCAGGGCCTGTATGTCCCAAGGTGCCACGTCCTTGCGCAGATCTCTTGACGGTGCCAGTGGCCATAGCTACGTTCTGCTCCGCGAAACCTACTGTCCATTCTGTGGAATCCTCCAAATGGCTGGAGCGTCATGCGCCTGCTCGTCATGAACCCGAACACCACGGCTTCCATGACCGCCTCGATCCGCGCGACCGCCACCGCGGTCGCCGCACCGGGCACCGAGGTCCTCGCCACCGAACCCCTGTGGGGTCCCGAGTCGATCGAGGGCCACTTCGAGGGGTATCTCAGCGCCGCCGCCGTCCTGGACCGGCTGGCCACCCTGGACGCGCCCTTCGACGCGCTGGTCATGGCGGGCTTCGGTGAACCGGGCCGGGAGGGCGCCCAGGAGCTGCTGGACGTCCCCGTCCTGGACATCACCGAGAGCGCCGCCCAGATGGCGATGATGCTGGGGCACGCGTACGGGATCGTCACCACCCTCGACCGCTCCGTACCGCAGATCCGGGACCGGCTGCTGACCGCCGGGCTGCTCCAGCGCTGCGCCGCCGTACGCGGCACCGGGCTCGGCGTCCTGGAGCTGGAGGAGGACCCCCGGCGGACGGTAGAGGTGGTCGTCGAGACGGCGCGTGAGGTGGTCCGGGCCGGGGCCGAGGTGATCTGCCTCGGGTGCGGCGGGATGGCCGGACTCCAGGAGACGGTCTCCGCGGCGCTCGGGGTGCCCGTCGTGGACGGGGTGGCCGCCGCGGTGAAGTTCGCGGAGGCGGTCGTCGGCCTCGGGCTCACCACCAGTACGGGGCGCAGCTTCGCGCCGCCGCGCCCGAAGGCCATCGGCTCCTGGCCGCTGAGCAGCCACCTCGCCCGTGGCACCGCGTTGTCGCAGGGCGCCACACGGCACACCGATTTTTCCGCACAGACATCAGACATCTGACAACTACGCTGACATCCGAGATCCACCCAATCTGCCTGGGAGGACACATGAGCACACCCCCGCAACACCGCCCGGCGCCGCCGGACCCGCGGCTCTTCAACGAGGACCTCGCGCCCGCCCCGGAACGCACATGGGGCACCTACAGCGTCTTCGCGCTGTGGATGTCGGACACCCACGCGATCAGCAACTACGCCTTCGCCGCCAGCCTCTTCGTGCTCGGCCTGCCGGCCTGGGAGGTGTTCCTCGCGCTGCTGGCCGGCATCACGATCGTGTACTGGCTGATGAACCGGATGGGTCACGCGGGGCACCGGACCGGCGTCCCCTACCCGGTGCTCGCCCGCGCCAGCTGGGGCGTCTACGGAGCCAACATCCCGGCCCTGCTGCGGGCGGTGATGGCCGTGGCCTGGTACGGCATCCAGACCTGGCTGGCGTCCACCGCCGTGGTGCTGCTGACGCTCCAGATCGCGCCCGGCCTGGACGCCTACGACCACAACTCGGTGCTGGGGCTGTCCACCCTCGGCTGGATCGCGTTCCTGGTGATGTGGGGGCTGCAGGCCGTCCTGCTGACCCGGGGCATGGAGTTCATCCGGAAGGTGCAGGACTTCGCGACCGGGCCGGTGGTCTGGCTCGTCGTCCTCGCGCTGGCGGTCTACCTGGTCGTCACGGCGCACGGCGACATCTCGCTGACCCGCAGTCTCACCGGCCTCGGCGGCGCCGCGCAGGCCCGGCAGAGCCTGATCGCGGTCAGCCTGACCGTGGCCACCTTCCTCACCCTGGTCCTCAACTACGCCGACTTCGCCCGCTTCACGCCCGACCACCGCTCCTACCGGCGGGGCAACCTGATCGGCCTGCCGGTGAACTTCACCGCCTTCGCGGTGGTCGCCGTCCTGGTCACCGCGGGCACCATCTCGGTCTTCGGTGAGGCGATCTACGACCCGGTGAAGGTGATCCAGAAGATCGACGATCCGGTGGTCACCGTGATCGGCGCGCTCGCCTTCATCATCGCCACCATTGGCATCAACGTCGTGGCCAACTTCGTCTCGCCCGCCTACGACTTCGCCAACCTCGCGCCGAAGTACCTGGACTTCAAGCGCGGCGGCATGATCACCGCGGTGCTGGCCATCCTGGTCCTGCCGTGGAAGCTGTACTCCTCGGCGCTGGTGATCCAGTACTTCCTGGGGGCGCTGGGGGCCTTCCTCGGCCCGCTGGTGGCGATCCTGCTCGTCGACTACTACCTGGTGCGGCGCGGCCGGATCGATGTCGACGCGCTGTTTTCGGCCGATGCCGAGGGGGCGTACTTCTACCGGCGGGGCTACAACCCGAAGGCCGTGATCGCCTTTCTGCCGGCCGCCGCGGTCGCGGCCTCGCTGGCGCTGATACCGGCCTTCGGCGCCGTGGCACCGTTCTCCTGGATCTTCGGGATGGCGCTCTCAGGGCTGCTCTACGTCCTGGTCTCCGGCCGCTCCCGGGCCGCGGCGGGCGCCGGCCCGATCCCGCAGGAGATCATCCCGTCGCAGGTCAGGGCCGGGGTCGAGGAGGCGGCCGAGCAGCCGGGGCGGACCGGTGCCGGGGCGGCTCCCGTGGTGGCGAAGGGGTCTTGACGGGCCGGGGTCCGGAGTGAAGACTCGTTCAACAGACTGTTGAATTCCGTATGCCGGCCGGCGGATCCGTCCCGAGGGTTGCGCGCCGGGGGCCCCGCGGCCCCCGGCGGGCGCGCCCCTCGGCCGCCGGCCCGCGACCATGGAAGAGAACCATACGAGGAGGTACTGGGTGTCCGAAACAGTGCTGGTGCTGCGTTCCACGCGCGTCGTCACCCCCGAGGGGACCCGCGCCGCGACGGTCACCGTCAGGGACGGGAAGATCGCGGCCGTCCTGCCGCACGACGCCGAGGCCCCGGCCGGGGCGCGGGTCGAGGACTTCGGTGACGACGTCCTGCTGCCCGGCCTCGTGGACACCCACGTACACGTCAACGACCCCGGCCGCACCGAGTGGGAGGGCTTCTGGACCGCCACCCGCGCCGCCGCGGCCGGCGGCATCACCACGCTCGTGGACATGCCGCTCAACAGCCTCCCGCCGACCACCACCACCGCCCACCTCGACACCAAGCGCGAGGTCGCCCGCAGCAAGGCGCACATCGACGTCGGCTTCTGGGGCGGCGCCATCCCCGGCAACGTCAAGGACCTGCGCCCGCTGCACGAGGCCGGGGTGTTCGGCTTCAAGTGCTTCCTGTCGCCGTCCGGCGTCGAGGAGTTCCCCGAGGTCGACCAGGAGCAGCTGGCCGCCGCGCTCGGCGAGATCGCCGGCTTCGGCGGACTGCTGATCGTGCACGCCGAGGACCCCGGCCACCTGGAGGCGGCCCCCGAGGCGCACGGCCCCAAGTACGCCGACTTCCTCGCCTCCCGCCCCCGGGTCTCCGAGAACGACGCCATCGCCGGGCTGATCGCCCTCGCCAAGCGCCTGGACGCCCGGGTGCACGTCCTGCACCTGTCCTCCGCCGACGCCCTGCCGCTGATCGCCGCCGCCAAGGCCGAGGGCGTCCGGATCACCGTCGAGTCCTGCCCGCACTTCCTGACCCTGACCGCCGAGGAAATCCCGGACGGCGCCACGGAGTTCAAGTGCTGCCCGCCGATCCGCGAGGCCGGCAACCAGGACGCGCTGTGGGCAGGCCTGGCCGACGGCACCATCGACTGCATCGTCTCCGACCACTCGCCCTCCACCGCCGACCTCAAGTCCGGTGACTTCGGCACCGCCTGGGGCGGCATCTCCTCCCTCCAGCTCGGCCTGCCCGCCATCTGGACCGCCGCCCGCGAGCGCGGCCACACCCTGGAGGACGTGGTCCGCTGGATGTCGGCCGCCCCGGCGGAACTGGTCGGCCTCCACCAGAAGGGCGCCATCGAGCCCGGCCGGGACGCCGACTTCGCGGTCCTGGCCCCCGACGAGACCTTCACCGTCGACCCGCAGGCCCTCCAGCACCGCAACAAGATCACCGCCTACGCGGGCCGGACCCTCCACGGCGTCGTCCGGTCCACCTGGCTGCGCGGCCGGCGGATCAACGACGGCACCACCCTCGCCGAACCCACCGGCGAGCTCCTGGAAAGGCCGCGCGCATGACCACCGGCGACATACCCCGCTACACCGGCGACGCCGACCCCTACGGAGGCGGCGACCCGTACGCCGACTACCGCACCCCGGGCCCGGACGGCTTCCCCTTCACCCACCTCCCCGACCTCGCCGACCGGCGGCTCGGCGCGGGCGTGCTCGCCGCCAACGACGAGTTCTTCGCCGAACGGGAGAACCTCCTGACGCCCGGGGCCGCCCACTTCGACCCCGAGGCGTTCGGCCACAAGGGCAAGATCATGGACGGCTGGGAGACCCGGCGGCGCCGCGGCACCGACGGGGCCCACCCGTTCCCGGCCGAGGAGGACCGCGACTGGGCGCTGATCCGGCTCGGTGCACCCGGCGTGATCCACGGCATCGTCGTCGACACCGCCCACTTCCGCGGCAACTATCCGCAGTCCGTCAGCATCGAGGGCACCTGCGTCGACGGCTCCCCGTCGGCGGCCGAACTCCTCGCCGACGACGTCAAGTGGACCCCGCTCGTCCCGCGCACCGCCATCGGCGGGCACGCGGCCAACGGCTTCGCCGTCGACGCCGCACAGCGTTTCACCCACCTCCGGCTCAACCAGCACCCCGACGGCGGGATCGCCCGCCTCCGGGTGCACGGCGAGGTCGTCCCGGCGCCCCGCTGGCTGGCCGCGCTGGGCACCTTCGACCTCGCCGCGCTGGAGAACGGCGGCCAGGTCGAGGACGCCTCGGACCGCTTCTACTCCTCGCCCACCAACACCATCCAGCCGGGCCGCTCCCGCAAGATGGACGACGGCTGGGAGACCCGGCGCCGCCGCAGCCATGGCAACGACTGGGTCCGCTACCGCCTCACCGGGCAGTCCGTGATCCGCGCCGTGGAGATCGACACCGGCTACCTCAAGGGCAACGCGGCCGGCTGGGCGGGCCTGTCGGGCCGCGACGGGGAGAGCGGCGACTGGGTGGAACTGCTGCCGCGCACCCGGCTCCAGCCCGACACCGTCCACCGCTTCCTGCTGCACGACGCGCCCGCGGTGACCCACGTACGGATGGACATCTTCCCCGACGGCGGGATCGCGCGGCTCCGGTTGCACGGCTCCCTCACGCCCGAGGGGGCCGCACGGCTGGAGGCCCGGCACCGCGAACTGGGCGGCTGACGCACCCGGCGGGCGCGCGCCCCCGACAACCGGTCAGGGGCGCCCGTCCGTCCGTTCACCGGTCCCGCCCGTCGACGCCGCCGGTGCGGCTCCGGCGCGCGGGGAACGGGTCACTCGTCGACCGAGTTCCAGAACATCACCTCGTACGCCTGCAGCAGCCGCCCGTAGCGGTGCGCCGCCGCCGGCCGCGCCTGGCCGGTGTCGATGCCGTGCTGCACCGCCGCACGGGCCCGGGACGCCAGCTCCGGCGAGGGCCGGGCGAACAGCGCGAAGAACCCGCGGGCCGCTTCGGAGAAGTCGTAGTGCTCCCGCATCGCGGTGTGGACCGTGGCGCAATAGCCGCTCCAGGCCGAGAAGTTGGCGGTGATCGCGATGGCGGCGTCGGCCGGCTCGGCGCTCAGCGCGAGGCGCGCCGCGTAGGAGGGGTACGCCTGGCAGCCGGGGCGCGGCTGGTACGCGGCGAGGTCCCGGCCGGTCAGCCCGCAGGCGTCCGCCAGCGCGGCCAGCTGCTCCAGGGCCAGCGCCTCCCCCTGGGCGAGCAGATCGAAGAAGTCGGCCATCGGCGGATCGCCGTCCGCCCGGCGCGCCAGATGCTGGAAGCTGATCCGGTCGGCGTCGATGATCTGGTGCTGCTCCAGGGCGAAGGTGGTGAACACCGAGCGCGGCGCCTCGCCGGTGGCGATACGGCGGACGAGCCGGTTGGCGTCCGGGTCCGGGGCGAGCGCGCGCACCGCGTCGTCGAGGACGGCGGCGGCGCTCGGCCGGGGGGCGGCGGGTCGGGCCATGCGGATCTCCTCCGGTGGGGCGCGAGGCGGGTGGCCGGGGCCTCAGATTAGGGCCCGGCCACCCCTCCGGCACGGAGGACGCCCGCCCGGGTCAGCGCGGAATCACCTCATCGCCGCCCGCCCGCCCGGCCGCCCGTCCCGCCCGGCGCCCGGACCGGTCAGCGGGCCCGCGCCGCCCGGGACGCGCCGTGCCCGCCCAGCGCGTCCGCGACGAAGGTGTCCAGCACCCCGTCGCCGACCACCACCGGGATCCGCTTCCCCTTCATGTCGACATAGACGTACGACTTCGCCGTCCTGACCAACTCCGGGATCCGTCCCCGCAGTTGCCGGGCCGTGGCGGTGTCGCCCGCCCGGTCCGCCTCGATCAGCCGGAGTGCGTCGCGGGCCGCGACCCCCCAGGCGCGGGTGGCGTCCAGCCACGGCCCGCTCTCCCGGACGAACGCCCGGGAGTCGAGCCGGTCGCGCAGCACGGCCGGCGCGTTCTGGAGGCGGCGCAGCACCGCGTCCAACCGCCCGGGCCGGCCGTCCTTCCGGAACCGGGCGATGGCGGCGGCCAGTTCGGGCGCCTGATGCGGGTTGATGGCCGAGGTGTAGTTGACGTCCGCGAAGGTGCGCAGCGCGCTCTCCGTACGGGCGTCGCCGCCGGCCAGCTCCCGGATCGCGTCCCGCCAGGACGCCCGCGCGTCGTACGCCCGGTCGTTCCACACGTAGTCGGCCACGGTGTGCAGCGCCAGCTCGGACGCGGCGGGCTGGATCATCGGGTTCGCGGTGATCCCGGCCAGCTGCCCCGGCACCCCCGGCGCCCGCCCGTTGAACGGCCCGAGCATCAGCCGCTTGCTCACGTAGTCGTTGACGGGGTAGTTGTCCCACAGCAGGATCCGGTGCCCGAAGAGCTCCCGGGCCTGCCGCGCCTGCCCGACGCTGATCGTCGGCGCGATGACGCCCACGCCCGTCCACTCCACCAGCACGTTCCGGTCCAGCCGGGTGGCCAGCGCCTTCTTGTACGGCGACGACTTCAGGTCGGCGTACTCGGTCGGCACCATCTGGAGCGGCTGCGCGCCCGGATGCCGGGCGATGAACTGCCGGTTGACCCGGTTCAGCAGCTGCGCCTGCGCCGCCCCGGCCGCCCCGCCGCCGGTCCCGAACCGCGCCTTGTCGGCGGCGCAGTTCCACCTGGTGTAGCTGATGTCGTCCAGCGGCACCGCGAAGGTCCGCACGCCGATGTCCCACAGCGTGCCGAACTTGGCCGTCAGCGCCTGGACGTCGGCGGCCGAGCTGTAGCAGACGGACAGGCCGGGGGAGAGCGCATAGGTGAACTCCACATGCCGCGCCCGCGCCCGGTCCACCAGTTCCCGCAGCTGCGCCAACCGGTCGGAGGGGTAGGGGTCGCGCCACTTCTCCCGGAGGTAGGCGTCGTCCTTGGGGGAGTAGACGTAGATGTTCATCTTGTGCTCGGCGGAGAAGTCGAGCTGGTCGAGGCGGGCCTGATGGGACCACGGGGTCCCGTAGAAGCCCTCGATCACACCGCGCAGCGGGGTGGCCGGCCAGTCCCGCACGACGGTGCCGCGCACCCGGGCGCCGGGCCGGTCGCGGTGCGGCAGCAGCTGACGCAGCGTCTGGGCCGCGTAGTACGTGCCGGTGGCGTCCCGGCCGGCCAGCGCGATCCGGCCGGCGCCGAGGGCCAGCGCGTACCCGTCGGCCGGCAACCCGCCGGTGCCGCGCGCGCCCAGCTCCCGCAGCGCCCGGGCCGCGCCCGCCCCGTCCACGTAGACGGTCAGCTGCCCACCCCCGGACGGCGCCCTCCCCGCCCGTACGACATGCCGGGCGCCAGCGTCCTTCAGCGTCCTGGTGACCAGCGCCAGTGCCGGGGCGTCGGTTCGCGGCCCGGCGACCACGGTCACGGACCGGGTGACGGTGATGTGGTCGTCGCGGTCCCGGACGGACTGCGGGGTGGGGGTGACGGCGGCGGCGTCCTCGGGGCTGTCCCGGGCGTCGCTGCTGCCGGCCGGAGCGGCGCGCGACGGCCCCGACATGCCCGCCAGGGGGATCACGGCAAGGGCCACGGCGAAGGCGGTGGCAACCGCGGTGCGCGTACGGTGCATCCTTCGGTCCTCCTCGGTGCAGCGAGGTTCAGGGACGAGTCTGGTGCGTGCGTCGCGCGCCGGGGCGCGCTGCCGGTCGTGCGTCGGGCACGGTGGCAGCAGGGTCACCCGATCGCCGGGACGGGGCAAGGGGGCGTACTCCGTGCAGCGGCGCGTCGCGTCCCGCGCCACGGCTGACACCGACTCACCGGCCGGCTCCTAGCGGGACTTGGCGATGATGACCAGCAGGCTCATGAAGGCCAGCAGTACATGGGTGGCGACGACGTAGACGAAGACCCGCACATACAGGCCGCGCGGTGGCTTGTTCTCGACGTACTGCGCGGAGGCGGGCTCGGGAGACGAGGGGGCGGGGGAAGCGGGGGTGGGGTTTTCGGGCACGGCGAACGGACCTTCCCTTCCGGAACGGTGAACGGCGGACGGTGCGGGCTCAGACCCCGCGGTGTGGTGGCGCCCCGTCGCCCAGGCACAGCTCGGCGGCGCCGCTCTGCAGCAGCGTGTGCACGAACAGCAGCTCCACACCGCCGCGGTGCGCCGCGGCGATCCGGTGCGGGGTCAGCGAGTCGAAGTGCGCGGCGTCGCCCGGATCCAGCACGTGCGCCGTTTCGCCGAGCGTCAGCCGCAGTCGGCCGGAGAGGACGTAGAGCCACTCCTCGCCGGGGTGCACCCGCACCAGCTCGCGCTGTGCCCGGTACGGCACCCGGACCCGCAGCGACTGCATCGCACGTCCAGCGCCGCCGACGGTCCAGTACGTCCAGCCGCCGGCCTCCGACGGCTCGGTGCGCCCGGCCCGCACGATGGGGTCGTGCTCGGGCGCGGTCTCGCCGAGCAGGTCGGATACCGTGGTGCCGTACGTACGGGCCAGCGCCAGCAGCATCGGCAGCGACGGCTGCCGCTGACCGGTCTCCAGCCGCGACAGGTGTGCCGGCGACAGGCCCACCCGCCGGGCCGCGGCCTCCAGCGTCAGGCCGCCGCGTCGTCGCAGGTCACGCAGCCGGGGGGCGACGGTGGCGAACTCCTCCGGAGCGGTGCCGGAGGGCTCGTCGGGGAGCTGGGTCATGGCTCCGGTATAGCCAGCCTTCACCTCGGAGGCAAAAGATTTGCCTCCGAGGCAAAGGCGGGGCCCGACCCGTCCGAAGGGCCGGCGGCCGTTACGCGACGTCCTGCGGGTACCAGCGGAGCTCGACGGTGTTGCCGTCGGGGTCGGACACGTAGATCGACTGCGCCTCGCCCCGCGCCCCGTACCGGCCGACGGGGCCTTCCAGCACCGTGAAGCGGCCCGAGTCGATGACCTGCTGCCAGTCCAGCGGGTCGACGACCAGGCAGATGTGGTCCACGTTGGACCCGCTGCGGGGGCCGGTGATCAGGTCGATGATGGTGGACGGGGTCACCCGCACCGAGGGGAACGGGGCCTTGCCGGCCCGCCATTCGTCCACCCGGACCGGCTCCAGGCCGAGCGGTCCGCAGTAGAAGGCGAGCGAGCGCTCGATGTCCTCCACGGTGAGCACGAGGTGGTCGAAGTCCTTGACGCGCATGGGCGGCCCTCCAGAGGGGTGTCGATAACGATGCCAGTAGAGCGGAACTGGTGATCGGTCAAGGGGAACACGCGGGCGGCGCAGCGGAACAAATGGGGTGTCCTCGGGGTGTCCCTGTGAACTCCCGGGAAACTTAGGCTTCTTGGGATTGACAGGGGCATGTCTACGCGCGTCATTCTGTACGGCATGAGAATCCCCCCACGGATTACGAAGATCGGCGCCGCGGGCGCCCTCGCCTCGGCCCTGCTCCTCGGCGGGACCGCCGTCGCCGCGACGCCCGCCGTCGCCACGACCCACACGGTCGCGGCCCACGTCAGGACCGTCGACGACGCCAACGACATCGGCAAGGTCTGCTATTCCCAGCTCCCGGACCAGGCCCACGACACCCTCAACCTGATCGACCAGGGCGGCCCCTTCCCGTACCCGGGGAAGGACGGGTCGGTCTTCACCAACACCGAAGGCGTCCTCCCGGCCCAGAGCGCGCCGGACTACTACCACGAGTACACCGTCATCACCCCGGGCGCGCCCACCCGCGGTGCCCGGCGCATCGTGACCGGCGAACAGCCCCAGGAGGACTACTACACCGCCGACCACTACAAGACCTTCAACCTCGTCGACCGCAGCTGCTGAGAGCTCAGCAGCGGTAGCTGACGTACCGTCCGCCCGGCGGCCGGGGTGCACCCGCACCCCGGCCGCCGTCGTGCTCCCCCGGACTTACGGGCCTCACCTGCCACTTCTCCCTCTCCTTCGCCCATTCTCGGCAGAAGGGGCGCACAGGGGCGCACCCCGAGGGAGGATTGTCAGTGGTTGCCGGTAGCGTTTCGGTGGATACGAGGAGTGGGCGGGCATCGGCGGCATACGGGCCAGTAGCGGTCAGCCGGCGCGGCGCGCCCCGGGAAGTGCTGGGTCTGTCGTGAGCCGTGTCGCAGCGGCAGCGAGCGTCGGAGAAGAAGGAAGGGCGGCGAACTGCCGTGTATCGCTGGGAGATCACCCGGGCCGCACTGGCGCAGCGCGTTTTCGCCATCGTCCGCAGCGCCACCTACGACGAGGCGAGTGCCACCGCCGACACCCTGCTGTCGGCCGGCATCACGAGCCTGGAGATATCCCTCACCACTCCGTTCGCCCTGGAGGCGGTGACCACCCTCACCCGCGAGCTGGGCGACGACGCCGTCATCGGCGCCGGTACGGTCCTTGACGCGGTGTCGGCCCGGATGGCGGTGGACGCGGGCGCCCGCTTCCTGGTCTCGCCGAGCCTGGACGCCGAGGTCATCCGCACCGCCCACCGCTACGGCGTGCCGGTCTTCGCCGGGGTCTCGACGCCGAACGAGATCGTGCGGGGCCTGGAGCTGGGCGCGGACGCGCTCAAGCTCTTCCCGGCCACCGGACGCCACCCGTCCTGGATCAGCGACGTCCGCGCCGCCCTGCCGCAGGCGCCGTTGCTGCCGACCGGCGGGGTGACGGCGGAGACCGCGCCGGAGTGGATCGCCGCGGGCGCGGTCGCGGTGGGGATGGGCTCGGCCCTGTCGGAGGGGGACCGCGAGACCGTCGCCAAGCGCGCCGCGGACCTCCTCGTACGGCTCGCCGACGCGGTGCCGGAACAGCCGGGCGGCGAGAGGACGATGGACCTCTACGGGGACTGACCGGGGGCGGGACGGGGGGAAGGGGCAAGGCCGGGAAGGGGGCGAACCGGTGGAGCGGGACGGGGAGTTGCGGTCCGGTGCCGTCCCACTGGCCGGGCGGGGCTTCACCTGGCGCGGCGGCTCTGCCACCCTGAGCGCTCCGCTCGCCTGATGAGGAGTCAGCCCACCATGAAGCGCGCCGTCCTGCTCCCCGCCCTCGCCTGCCTGCTCGCCCTCACCGCCGCCGCCCCGGCGGCCTCGTACGCCACCCCCGCCCCGAGCCCGGGGGCCGCCCCGACCGCCGGGGTGACGGCGGCGGGGGCGCCGGCCGCAGACCGGCCCGACCGGCGGCCGGGCAGCCTGCTGGACGCCGTCCCGCGCCGCGGTGTGCTGCGCGTGTGCACCACCGGCGACTACCGCCCCTTCAGCTACCGCGACCCCAGGACCGGCGCCTACAGCGGTGTGGACATCTCCATGGCCCGGGACCTCGCCAAGAGCCTGGACGCCACGCCCCGTTACGTCCCCACCACGTGGGCGAAGCTCGTCGGCGACCTCGCGGCCGGCCGCTGCGACATCGGCATGGGCGGTGTCTCCGTCACCCTCGCACGGGCCCGCGCGGTGTACTTCAGCGAGCCGACCCGCACCGACGGCAAGACGCCCATCGTGCGCTGCGCGGACCAGGGCCGGTACCGGACCCTGGAGCAGATCGACCGGCCCGGGACCCGGGTCGTCGTCAACCCCGGCGGCACCAACGAGCAGTTCGCCCGCGCGCACCTCAAGAAGGCCACCATCACGGTCCACCCGGACAACACCACGATCTTCGACGAGATCGTCGCCGGCCGGGCGGACGTGATGATGACCGATGCCGGCGAGACCCGCTACCAGGCCAGGGTCCACCCCGAGCTGTGCGCCGTGCACCCGGACCGGCCGTTCACCTTCTCCGAGAAGGCGTACGCGCTGCCGCGCGGCGACGACGCGTTCCTGGCGTATGTGAACCAGTGGGTCCACCTGGCCACGCACGACGGCACGTACCGGAAGTACGAGCGTGCGTGGATGGGGAAGTGACGAGTAGTCAGCAGCGAGTAGTCAGCAGCCAGGAGTCAGTTGCCGTGGTCGGACGGGGCGGCCGGGCCGGGGGGACGGTGCCCCAGGACGTTGATCACCCGGCCGTTCGGGTCCACCGCGAAGAAGCGGCGGACGCCCCACTCCTCGTCCTGGAGCGGGTGCACGATCCGCGCGCCGGAGGCGAGCACCGCGGCGTACACCGCGTCCACGTCCTCGACCTCGATGCTCAGGTCGGGGGCGACCGGCGCGGTCTCGTCGCGGGTCATGAAGGTGAGTTGCGCGGTGGGGTGGGAGGGCGAGGCGAGGGTCATCACCCAGCCGTGGTTCATCACCTCCTCGAAGCCCAGCAGGCCGTAGAAGGCGCGGTTCTCGGCCAGCGCGTCCGGCGCGCCGCCGGGGGCGAGGTGGATGTCGGGGACGACACGGCGTACGGACACGGGGGCTCCTCGGAGGTGGGGCGCCGGGCGGTGGGCCGGATGTGACGGAGGCTACGGGACCGGGAGCTGCCGTACCGCCTCGATGACGTCGCGGAGCACCGTCCGGTGGTCGTCCGGGCGCCAGGCCAGGGCGAGCCGGCTCGGGGAGAGACCGCCGACGGGGCGGGCGACCACGCCGGGGCGCTGGTAGAGCGCGGCGTTGCCGGCGGCCAGCAGGACCACGCCCAGCCCGGCCTCCACCGCCTCGAACGTCTCGTCCGCACTGGCCACCACCGCACCGGTCCGCACCGGCCGGCCGCCGCGTTCGGACACCGCCAGCCAGTAGTCGCGCAGCTCGCCCGCGCTCTCCGGGAGCGCCAGGAACGGCTCGTCGAGCAGCTCGGCGAACGGGATCTCGGCGGAGTCCGCGAGCCGGTGCCCGGCCGGCAGCGCCACCCAGCGCGGTTCGGTGGCCACCACCTCGACGGCGAACGCCGCCTGTTCGGGGAACGGCAGCCACAGCAGCGCCAGGTCCGCCGTGCCGTCCGCGAGGCCGGCCGTACCGTCCTCCCAGCTGATCTGCCGTACCCGAACCTGCCAGTTGGGGCGCCGCTCGGCGAACCGCGCCCGTATGGCGGGCAGCAGGCCGCGGCCCACGCTCGTGGAGACCCCCAGCGTCAGGACGGCGGCCTCGGCTGCGGCCGCGTCGCTGACCGCCCGCTGAGCCTCGTCCCACAGCTGGACGACCTCGCGCGCCCGGGGCAGCAGGGCGGTGCCGGCGGCGGTCAGCGTCACCGTGCGCCGGTCGCGGTGGAAGAGCTTGACGCGGAGGCCGTCCTCCAGCTGCCGGATCTGCTTGCTGAGCGCCGGCTGCGAGATGAACAGCCGCTGCGCGGCCCGGGTGAAGTTCAACTCCTCGGCGGTGGCGAGGAAATAGCGCAGATCGCGCACATGGGCATCCATAGCTCATGGTTATCAGAAACGGTCTTGGACGGGGAGGGGAATCCGGCCCGAGGATCACCGCATGGACTCACCGCAGCAGCACCAACTCGCCGCCCCGCACTCCTCGTTGCCCACCCCGCCGGCTCCCGACCCGGCCGGCCGCAGCCACTGGGGGCGGCTGGTCGCCACCGTCCTGGTGTCCGTCGCGGCCGTGACTCCGGGGCTGATGGCGCCCGCCCTCGCGGCGCCCGTCCAGCAGGCCCTGCACCTGTCCGGTACGGCCTTCGGGGCGGCGGTGACCTGCTTCTTCGCCTGTACGGCGCTCGGGTCGTTCGCCGCCCGCCGGATCGTGCCGAGGCTCCCCGTGCGGGCCGTGCTCGGCGCCGTCGGCCTGCTGGCGGCCGCCGTGCTCGCGGGGCTGGCGCTGGCCGGCCACCTCTGGCAGCTGTGCCTGCTGCTCGCGCTCGCCGGTCTCGGCAACGCCTTCACCCAGCCGGTCGCGGCCCGGGTCATCGCCGCGGACATCGCGCCCGGCCGGCACTCCTTCGCGGGCGGCCTCTTCGGCGCGTCCCTCGGCGCCGGGCCGTTCCTCCCCGGGCTGCTGGTCACGCTGGTGGCGGCCCCGTACGGCTGGCGGCCCGCGCTGTGGACGGCGGCCGGGATCGCGCTGACGTCGCTGGCGGCGGCCGCACTGGCCCGCCGGCCGGCCGCCGACTCCCCGTCCGCGGCGGCGAGTTCGGGAGCGGGGCAGGCGCCGCGTACGGCCGCCGTGCACAGCCCCCGGACCACCGGCCGGGTGGTCGCGGCCTGGAGTGTCGCCGCGGCTCTGGCGACCATCGGCAGCAACGTCGGCTCGGCGTACTTCATCCAGATCGGCACCGCCTCCGGGTTCTCCGCCGGCACGGCCGGGACGCTCCAGATGCTGGCGAGCGTGCTGGGCATCGCCGTCCGCCTCGGCTCGGGCCGGCAGGCCGACCGGGCGCCGCACCGCATCCCGCGGACCGTCGCCGCGATGATGCTCACCGGCACCGCCGGACTCGCGCTGATCACGGCGGGCACCCCGGTGACGTTCCTGGCCGGCGCGCTGCTCGCGGTGGCCGGCGGCTGGGGCTGGACCGGGCTGCTGCTCGCCGCCACCATGCGGCTGCTGCCCGGTGAGAGCGCGCGGGCCGGGGCGGCGATGCAGGGCGGGCTGTTCGCGGGCGCGGCCATCGGGCCGCTGTCCTTCGGCGCGCTCTCCGGACAGTTCGGCATCCCGGCCACGGTCGGGCTCGCGGCGGCCGGCCCGCTGCTGGGCGCACTGCTGCTGATCGCCGGGATCCGCGCGCTGGCCGCCGACGCGCGGTCGGCGGCGGGGCGCCCGGCGCCTGCGGACACCACCGCATGCCGCCGGGACGGCGACCGCCCGGCCGGCCGTACGGGCGGCCCGGCGGACCGCTGAGTGAGCGCCCGCCCCCGGCCGGCTACCTATCCGCCGACCCCCGCGACGACCCCAGGAGCCCGTATGCCCGCCACCCCCGCAGCCCGGACCGCCGCCACCACCGTCTCCCTGGTCACCGGCGCCACCCGCGGCATCGGCCGCGAGGTCGTACGCCGGCTGGCCGCGCTCGGCCACACGGCGCTGCTCACCGGGCGCTCCCCGGACGCCGTGCGGCGGGCCGCCGACGAGCTGCGCGAGGGCGGCCCGGACGGCGCCCGCCTGGACGTGCGCCCGCTGTGGCTGGATGTCACCGACGACCGCAGCGTCGCCATCGCGGCGGCCCAAGTGGCCGATGAGTTCGGCAGGTTGGACGTTCTGGTCAACAACGCCGGGACCTGCTACGACACCGGGCAGCGCGCCGTGACCGCCGATCTGCGCGCCGTCCGCGAGGCCGCCGAGACCAACCTCTACGGACCGTGGCGGACGGCGATCGCCTTCGCGCCGCTGCTGCGGGCCTCGGCGCATCCGCGGCTGGTCAACGTCTCCAGCGAGGCCGCCTCGCTGACCAACATGGGCGGTGGCACCCCCGCGTACTCGGCGTCCAAGGCCGCGCTGAACGCGCTGACCCGGATGCTGGCCGCCGAGCTGCGGGCCGACGGGGTGCTGGTCAACGCGGTCTGCCCCGGGTGGGTGGCCACCGACATGGGCGGACCGGGCGGCCGGCCGGTCGCGGAGGGCGCCGAGAGCGTCCTGTATGCGGCGACCCTGCCCGACGACGGCCCGACGGGCGGCTTCTTCCGCGACGGCCGCCCGCTGCCCTGGTAGGCGGACGGCCGCGCCGGGCCCGCCCGAACGGTTCCGACCCACCTTGTCCGGACAATGTGACCTACGGACTTCCCGTCATCTGCGCGGGCGGATACGCTCGCCGGCGTGGGGAAACGCGATGCACAAGCCGTGGGAGCCGAGGGCCCCGTCCAGTTCAGCGTGGACCGGAACAGCCCGGTCCCGTTGTATTTCCAGCTGTCGCAGCAGTTGGAGGCCGCGATCGAGAACGGCAGGCTGGCGCCCGGCAGCCTTCTCGGCAACGAGATCGACCTGGCCGGCCGGTTGGGCCTGTCCCGGCCCACGGTGCGCCAGGCGATCCAGTCGCTGGTGGACAAGGGGCTGCTGGTCCGCCGCCGCGGCATCGGCACCCAGGTCGTCCACAGCCAGGTCAAGCGCCCGCTGGAGCTGAGCAGCCTCTACGACGACCTGGAGGCGGCCGGGCAGAAGCCGGCCACCCGGGTGCTGCTCAACACCACCACCGAGGCGGACGCCGAGGTGGCCGCCGCGCTGGGCATCGCCGAGGGCGCCGAGGTAGCCCTGGTGGAGCGGCTGCGACTGACCCACGGCGAACCGGTCGCGCACCTGCGCAACCACCTCCCCGTCGGGCTGCTCAAGCTGGAGACCGCGGCCCTGGAGGAGACCGGCCTGTACCGGCTGATGCGGTCGGCCGGGATCACCCTGCACAGCGCCCGTCAGGCCGTGGGCGCCCGCGCGGCGACCGCCGAGGAGGCCGCGCGGCTCGACGAGCCCGAGGGCGCGCCGCTGCTCACGATGCAGCGCACCACCTTCGACGACACCGGCCGCCCGGTCGAGTTCGGCTCGCACGTCTACCGCGCGTCCCGCTACGCCTTCGAGTTCCAGCTGCTGGTCCGGCCCTGAGTCGGTCCCATCCACGCTGACCAGCGGTTTCGTCCGCCGGTGAGCGGTGCTTCCGGCTGCCCGCGTGCGCGGGGCGGCGGGCCGGCCGCCGCCCGGCCCGCTCCCCGCTCCGCCACCCCGCTCGCGTCAGAATGTTCGGACAAACTATTGACGTGGCGGGACGCGCGCCGTTAGAACTCCTCCAGCCGCAATCCGGCGGCCGGGGAGCGAAGGCGGTCCACGATGATCTGCGCGCGCAAGGCTCGACCCGTATCTGCTCGGCACGCGACCCTCCGCACCGCCGTCGCCTTACTGGCCGCCGGTGCCCTGCTCGCCGGATGCGGCACTTCCGGCGGGAAGGCCCAGAGCGCGCCCGGTGGCAGCGGCGGGCGCGCGGGCGCGGCACACATGACCATCGGGATGGTCAGCCACTCCGGCGACGGCGACACCTTCTGGGACATCGTGCAGAACGGTGCCCGGCGGGCCGCCGCCAAGGACGGCGTCAGGTTCCTCTACGCCCATGACAAAGAGGGCTCGCGGCAGGCCGAGCTGATCCAGTCCTACATCGACCAGAAGGTCGACGGGCTGATCGTCACGCTCGCCAAACCGGAGGCCGTCAAGGCCGCCGTCCAGAAGGCGGTGGCACAGGGCATACCCGTCGTCACGATCAACTCCGGCGGCGAGTTCTCCGCGGCCTACGGGGCGCTCGCGCACATCGGGCAGGACGAGTCGGTGGCCGGCCGTGCGGTCGGCGACGAGCTGAACAACCGGCACGCCCGGCACGTCCTCTGCGTCATCCACGAGCAGGGCAACGTGTCGCTGGAGGACCGCTGCGCCGGTGTCCGCGCGGCGTTCCACGGGAAGGTCGACACCCTCGACGTCGACGGGACCAACGCGCCCGCCTCCCAGTCCTCCATCCAGGCCGAACTCCAGGCCGACCCCTCCCTCGACACCGTCGTGACACTGGGTGCGCCCATCGCGTCCCTCTCGGTCAAGGCGAAGCAGGAGGCCGGCAGCTCGGCGCAGATCGCGACGTTCGACCTCAATGCCGAGGTGGTCAAGCTCCTCAAGGCCAAGGACGTGGAGTTCGCGGTAGACCAGCAGCCGTACCTCCAGGGGTACGAGGCGGTGGACCTGCTCCGGCTCCACCGGGACAACGCCGACGTCCTCGGCGGCGGCAAGCCGGTGCTCACCGGGCCGGCCGTCGTCACCGGCAAGGACGTACCGGAGCTGGAGCAGTACACAGGGCGTGGCACCCGGTGACGGAGAAGGGAAGGCGGGACCCCATGAACCGGTACAGATCGCCGGTAACGGATACTTGGAAGGTTGCCCGGCCCGGCCGGCCGGAGTCGGGGCGACAGCGGACAGAGCAGGAGCGGCAGGAACGGCACGCACCGCCGGCACGGACGGGCCGGCGCACGCGGCCGGCACAGCGACAACAGCGGGAAGGGCAAGTCCTCGTGGCAAGGGCAGGAAGAAGAGGACGCGTCGTGTGCGCCGTGCTGGCAGCGGTGCTCGGCGCCTCCCTGGCGGGATGCAGCAGCACCGGAGGCAAGCGCGCCGAGGATGCGCGGGCCGCCCAGGCCGCCGGCGGCAAGGCCGCGGTCAACACCCCCCGGTGGACCTTCGCGATGGTCACCCACTCCGGGGACGGCGACACCTTCTGGGACATCGTGCAGAACGGCGCCCAGCAGGCCGCCGTCAAGGACAACATCAAGTTCGTCTACGCACACGACAAGGAGGCCCAGCGGCAGAGCCAGCTCGTCCAGTCCTACATCGACCAGAAGGTCGACGGGCTGATCGTCTCGCTCGCCAAGCCGGACGCCATGAAGGACGTCGTCCTCAAGGCCGAGAAGGCCGGCATCCCGGTGATCACGGTCAATTCCGGCGCCGAGGAGTCCAAGGCGTTCGGCGCGCTCAGCCACATCGGGCAGGACGAGACGGTGGCCGGCGAGGCGGTCGGCGAGGAGCTGAACAAGCGCGGCAAGAAGAAGGCGCTGTGCGTCCTGCACGAGCAGGGCAACGTCGGCCACGAGCAGCGCTGCGACGGTGCCAAGCAGACGTTCAAGGGCGATCTGCAGAAGCTGTACGTGGACGGCACCAACATGCCCGACGTCCAGGCGTCCATCGAGTCCAAGCTCCAGGCCGACCCGTCCATCGACGCGGTGGTCACCCTCGGCGCGCCCTTCGCCCCCACCGCCGTCAAGGCCAGGGAGCAGGCCGGAAGCAAGGCTGAGGTCGACACCTTCGACCTGAACGCGCAGGTCGCGGCGGGCCTCAAGGACGGCTCGCTGGGCTTCGCGGTCGACCAGCAGCCCTACCTCCAGGGATACGAGGCGGTCGACCTGCTGTGGCTGTACAAGTACAACTCCGACGTCCTCGGCGGCGGCAAGCCGGTGCTCACCGGACCCCAGGTGATCACCAAGAAGGATGCCGACGCGCTCCAGGACTACACGAAGCGGGGGACCCGATGAGCCACACCGACGCACCTCCCCGGCAGCCCGCCCGGCCGTCGAAGAGCGCGGGCGACGAACGGCTGCTGCACCGCTCGCTGGCGCGCCGCCTGATGGGCCGGCCCGAACTGGGCTCGGTGGTCGGCGCCATCGCGGTCTTCCTCTTCTTCTCCATCGCCGCCGAACCGTTCCTGCGGGCCTCCAGCCTCTCCACCGTCCTCTACGCGTCCTCGACGATCGGCATCATGGCCGTCCCGGTCGCGCTGCTGATGATCGGCGGCGAGTTCGACCTGTCGGCCGGTGTCATGGTCGTCAGCTCGGCGCTGATCTCGTCGATGTTCAGCTACCAGATGACCGCCAACACCTGGGTCGGCGTCGGGGTGTCGCTCGTGGTCACCCTCGCCTTCGGCGTCCTCAACGGCCTCCTGCTGACCCGTACGAAGCTGCCCAGCTTCGTCATCACGCTCGGCACCTTCTTCATGCTGACCGGCCTCAACCTCGGCTTCACCAAGCTGATCAGCGGCACCGTCTCGACGAAGTCCATCGCCGACATGGAGGGCTTCAACTCGGCGCGGGCGCTCTTCGCCTCGCATCTGACCATCGGGAACGTCGACATCCAGATCACCATCGTGTGGTGGATCGTGCTGGTCGCGGTCGCCACCTGGATCCTGCTGCGGACCAGGGTCGGCAACTGGATCTTCGCGGTGGGCGGCAACGCGGACGCCGCGCGGGCGGTCGGCGTCCCGGTCACCAAGACCAAGATCGGCCTCTACATGGGCGTCGCCCTCGCCGCCTGGATCTCCGGACAGCACCTGCTGTTCTCGTACGACGCGATCCAGTCCGGCGACGGCGTCGGCAACGAATTCCTCTACATCATCGCGGCCGCCGTCGGCGGCTGCCTGATGACCGGCGGCTTCGGCTCGGCGATCGGTGCCGCCGTCGGCGCGTTCATCTTCGGCATGACCAGCAAGGGCATCGTCTACGCACAGTGGAACCCGGACTGGTACAAGTTCTTCCTCGGCGCGATGCTGCTGCTCGCCACGCTGCTGAACGCCTGGGTCCGCAAGCGGGCGGAGGCCACATCATGACGGCGCTGGTCGAACTCCGGGACGTCAGCAAGCTCTACGGCAACATCAAGGCGCTGGAAGGCGTGTCGCTGGAGGTGCACGCGGGCGAGATCTCCTGTGTCCTCGGCGACAACGGCGCCGGCAAGTCCACCCTCATCAAGATCATCGCGGGGCTGCACCAGCACGACGCCGGCACCTTCGCCGTCGAGGGCGAGGAGACCCGGCTCGGCTCCCCGCGCGAGGCCCTGGACCGCGGCATCGCCACCGTCTACCAGGACCTGGCCGTCGTCCCCCTCATGCCGGTGTGGCGGAACTTCTTCCTCGGCTCCGAGCCGACCACCGGCTTCGGCCCGTTCAAACGGCTCGACGTCCGCACCATGCGCGAGACCACCCGCAGCGAGCTGCTGCGGATGGGCATCGACCTGCGCGACGTCGACCAGCCCATCGGCACGCTCTCGGGCGGCGAACGTCAATGCGTCGCCATCGCCCGCGCCGTCTACTTCGGCGCCAAGGTCCTCGTCCTGGACGAACCGACGGCGGCGCTCGGCGTCAAGCAGTCCGGCGTGGTCCTCAAGTACGTCGCCGCCGCCCGCGACGCCGGGCTCGGCGTGGTGTTGATCACGCACAACCCGCACCACGCCTACCTGGTCGGCGACCGCTTCGTCCTCCTCAAGCGCGGCACCATGGCCGGCAGCCACCTCAAGTCGGAGATCGCGCTGGACGAGCTCACCCGCCAGATGGCGGGCGGCAGCGAGCTGGAACAGCTCAGCCACGAGCTCGCCCGTACGGAGACCCCGGAATTCCCGGGAGGCCACCGCCCCGAGTGATCACGGCGGCGCCCCGCGGCGGCTCTCCGGCCGCCGCGGGGCCCCTCGCCCCACGTCGCGGTGCGCCGGACGGCGCGGTTGATGCACAATCGCAGCGGACCATCCGCGCCGAGGCCCCCGGCCTCCCCGAGACCCCGCAGGGACGAGACGACTCTTGCGAGCACTCAGCCGCCGCGACCGTAACGGCAGCCGTAACGGCGAAGAGGTGGGCCCATGAGCATGTACCGGGACCGGGTGCACCGAGGATCCGCCAGAGCCACCGTGCTGCGCACGGTCGGCACCCGGGAGCGCCGCTCCCACCTGACCGCCCCGCGCGTGCCCACCGTCGGCATCGACATCGGCGGCACCAAGGTCATGGCCGGCGTGGTCGACGCCGACGGCACCATCCTGGAGAAGGTCCGCACCGAGACGCCGGACAAGTCCAAGAGCCCCAAGGTCGTCGAGGACACCATCACCGAGCTGGTGCTCGACCTCTCCGACCGGCACGACGTGCACGCCGTGGGCATCGGCGCCGCCGGCTGGGTCGACGCCGACCGCTCCCGGGTGCTCTTCGCCCCGCATCTGAACTGGCGCAACGAACCGCTCCGCGACCGTCTCGCCGGCCGGCTGGCGGTCCCGGTCATGGTCGACAACGACGCCAACACCGCTGCCTGGGCGGAATGGCGGTTCGGCGCCGGCCGCGGCCAGGACCACCTCGTCATGATCACGCTCGGCACGGGCATCGGCGGCGCGATCCTGGAGGACGGTGCCGTCAAGCGCGGCAAATACGGTGTCGCAGGCGAGTTCGGCCATATGCAGGTCGTGCCCGGCGGCCACCGCTGCCCCTGCGGCAACCGCGGCTGCTGGGAGCAGTACAGCTCCGGCAACGCCCTGGTGCGGGAGGCCCGCGAGCTGGCCGCCGCCGACTCCCCGGTCGCGTACAACATCATCGAGCGGGTCGGCGGGCGCGTCCAGGACATCACCGGGCCGCTGATCACCGAGCTGGCCCGCGAGGGCGACGCCATGTGCGTCGAACTCCTCCAGGACATCGGGCAGTGGCTCGGCGTCGGCATCGCCAACCTCGCCGCCGCCCTCGACCCCTCCTGCTTCGTCATCGGCGGTGGCGTCAGCGCCGCCGACGACCTGCTGATCGGCCCTGCCAGGGACGCCTTCCGACGCCATCTGACCGGCCGCGGCTACCGCCCCGAAGCCACCATCGCCAAGGCCCAGTTGGGCCCCGAGGCCGGCATGGTCGGCGCCGCCGACCTGGCCCGCCTGGTGGCCCGCCGCTTCCGGCGCGCCAACCGCCGCCGAGTGGAGCGCTACGAGCGCTACGAACGGTCCGGCCGCCGATGACCGAACCGGACCTGCCCCCCATGCACGACGACCTGCCGCCCGTACGGGACGACCACACCGCGCTGCCGCCCCGCCCCAAGCGCCGCCGGCCCTTCCTCAAGGCGCTGATCATCTTCCTGCTGGTCACGATCCCGGCGGGCTACCTCGTGATCTCCGCCGGGCAGAGCCGCCAGAGCGGCGAGGACAGTCAGGCCGAGGCCGCCGTCACGGGCCTGACCAACGCCTTCCCCTCCAAGCTCCAGCAGCGGGTCTACGACGTCCCGGTACCGATCGGCTCCACGCCGGTCTACTACTACGAGACCAACTCCTGGCAGACCAGCTCGCTGTTCGTGCAGTTCCGGACCAACGACTGGGGCCTCGCGCACTACCTCGCGGCCGTCGGCTCCAGCACCGCGGCCCTCAAGAAGGACGCGATCACCATCGCGCCCGCACAGGCGGCCAAGGTGGGCTGGGACTTCGACGCCGACTGGCCCTGGCAGGGCACCACGGTCGCCAGGAAGGCGCCGCTGCCCACCCAGCAGATCATGGTCAGCAACGACGAACCGGGCCACCCCGTCGTCTACGTCGTCTCCACCGTGAAGTTCTGAGGGCCACGCCCCACCGCCCGCCGGCCCGCCGTGTTCCGGCCGGTTACCGGGGCGTTCCTGACCCGGGTGTCAGGATCGCGTCACGGAGTCGGTAGCGTGGTCGGGTGAGCGAGAAGACCCTGCAGCACCGGATCGACGGTCCCGACGACGCCCCCGTACTGGTACTGGGCGCGTCCCTCGGGACGACCTGGCACATGTGGGACCGGCAGATCCCCGAGCTGACCCGCCAGTGGCGGGTCATCCGCTTCGACCTGCCCGGTCACGGCGGATCGCCCGCCCACGCGGCGACATCCATCGCGGAAGTGGCCGACCGGCTGATCGCCACTCTCGACCTCCTGGGCGTGGAGCGCTTCGGCTACGCCGGCTGCAACATCGGCGGCGCCATCGGCACGCAGCTGGCCCTCACCCGCCCGCACCGCGTCACCTCCCTGGCGCTGGTGTCCTCGTCGCCGCGCTACGGAACCGCCGACGCCTGGCGCCAGCGCGGTGTGGTGATCCGGACCAACGGGCTCGACCCGATCGCCCGCACCGCGCCCGAGCACTGGTTCACCCCGGGCTTCGCCGGCGCCCAGCCCGCCATCGTCGAATGGGCCGTCCAGATGGTGCGGACCACCGACCCCGGCTGCTACATCGCCGCCTGCGAGGCGCTGGCCGCGTTCGACGTGCGGTCCTCCCTGGGCCGGGTCGGCGTGCCCACCCTCGTCGTCGTCGGCTCCGAGGACCAGGTCACCCCGACCACCGACGCCCGCGCCCTGGTCGCCGGTATACCGGACGCGGGCCTGGCACTTGTCCCCGGCACCTCGCACCTGGCCCCCGTCGAGCAGCCCGCGGCGGTCACCGAACTCCTCATCCGCCACTTCAGCACCGCCTGGCACGACAAGCCCGGCCCCGCCGGCCCGGCCGCCATCGGCGCCGCCGCCCCCAAGGCCCAGATCGCGCCCCCGATGCCGACGACGGCCCCGGCCGCCATCGAGTCCGGCCTCAGCCGGCCCGCCCAGGTCCGCGGCGGTACGTACGAGCAGGGCATCAAGATCCGCCGCGAGGTCCTCGGCAACGCCCACGTGGACCGCGTCGAGGCCGCCACCGACGACTTCAACGCCGACTTCCACGACTTCGTCACCCGCTACGCCTGGGGCGAGACGTGGACCCGCCCCGGCCTCGACCGCCGCACCCGCAGCGTCATCACCCTCACCGCGCTGGTCGCCCGCGGCCACTACGAGGAGCTCGCGCTGCACACCCGCGCCGCCCTCCGCAACGGCCTCACCCCCACGGAGATCAAGGAGGTCCTCCTCCACACCGCGGTCTACTGCGGCGTCCCCGCCGCCAACTCCGCCTTCGCGGTGGCCCAGCGGGTCATCCAGGAGGAGACGACACCGGAGGCGTGAGAGGCCCTTGTGGGGGGGGTGGGGGCGGGACTTCCGTGATCGGGCCTGAAGGGCCGGGGCCGGTCGACGGTCGCCCGCCCGCGGCCGCCGGGCGGCAGGATGGCCCCATGGAACTCACCAAGAAGACCCACGCCTGTGTCCGGATCACCAAGGACGGGCGGACGCTGGTCATCGATCCCGGTGTCTTCAGCGAGGCGGACGCAGCCGTCGGGGCGGACGCGATCCTGGTCACCCACGAGCACCTGGACCACTTCGACCAGGGCCGGCTCCGGGCGGGCATGGAGGCCAACCCGGGGGCCGAGATCTGGACCCTGGCGAGCGTCGCCGAGCAGATCTCCGCGGCGTTCCCCGGGCGGGTGCACA
The DNA here is from genome assembly GCF_009834125.1 of Streptomyces sp. GS7. Taxonomy (NCBI): domain Bacteria; kingdom Bacillati; phylum Actinomycetota; class Actinomycetes; order Kitasatosporales; family Streptomycetaceae; genus Streptomyces; species Streptomyces sp. GS7. Next base: position 6,573,646 of record NZ_CP047146.1, on the reverse strand, counting down.
CCGTGGGGGAGGGTGACACGTTCACCGCCGCCGGCTTCGAGGTGGAGGTGCACGGCCAGTTGCACGCCGTGATCCACCCGGACATCCCGCGCATCACGAACGTCGGCTTCCTGCTGGACGGCTCGGTGTTCCACCCGGGCGACGCGCTCACCGTCCCCGAGGGCCGCACCGTCGACACCCTGCTGCTGCCCGTCCACGCCCCCTGGAACAAGGTCGCCGAGATCATCGACTACGTCCGCGAGGTGGCGCCGCGCAGGGCCGTCGACATCCACGACAGCCTGCTCCAGGACCACGCCCGGCCGATCTACGACTCCCTGATCGACAAGCTGGGCGGAACCGACCACGGCCGGCTCGCCCCGGGCACCGGCACCGAGGTGGGGTAGCTGTCGGTGCCGGGTTGTAGGTTGGCAGACATGCGCATCGCCACCTGGAACGTCAACTCGATCACCGCCCGCCTCCCGAGGCTGCTGGCCTGGCTGGAGAGCACCGGCACGGACGTGCTGTGCATCCAGGAGACCAAGTGCTCCGCCGAGCAGTTCCCCTACGACGAGCTGCGCGAGCTGGGGTACGAGGCCGCGGTCAACGCCAGCGGCCGGTGGAACGGCGTGGCGCTGCTGTCCAGGGTGGGCCTGGAGGACGTGGTCCCGGGGCTGCCCGGCGGCCCGGACTACGAGGGCGTGCAGGAGCCGCGCGCCGTCTCGGCGACCTGCGGCCCGGCCCGCGTCTGGTCGGTCTACGTCCCCAACGGCCGCGAGGTCGACCATGCGCACTACGTCTACAAGCTCGGCTGGTTCGAGGCGCTGAGGACGGCCGTCGCCGAGGACGCGGCCGGCCCCCGGCCGTTCGCGGTCCTCGGCGACTTCAACGTCGCGCCGACGGACGACGACGTCTGGGATCCCGCCGTCTTCGTCGGCCAGACCCATGTCACGCCGGCCGAGCGCGCCGCGCTGGGCGCCCTGAGGGAGGCCGGCCTGGCGGATGTGGTGCCCCGCCCCCTGAAGTACGACCGGCCCTACACCTACTGGGACTACCGCCAGCTCGCCTTCCCCAAGAACAAGGGCATGCGCATCGACCTGGTCTACGGCAACGCGCCGTTCGCCAAGGCCGTCTCGGACGCCTATGTCGACCGCGAGGAGCGGAAGGGCAAGGGCGCCTCGGACCACGCCCCGGTCGTGGTGGACCTGGACGTCTAGGCGAAGCCGGGCCGCTCGCCGCTCGCCGGGGAGGCGTGCGGAGGTGGTGAGGTGGCGTGCGCGCCGCGCCGCGCGCCTGTGGCCCTGGCGCGGGGGCGGGTGGGACCCTCGCACCATGAACATGTCTTTCCTGGACAGGTGGCGCGGGCGCGCGCAGCGGGCCGGCTCGGTGCCGCTGGCGGAGTCGGTGCGCGCGGACCCCGAGAGCGTCGTCCAGCTGCTGTCCGAGTGCGAGCTGCTGCGTGACCAGGCGGCCACCGCGGGGGTCGAACTGGACGACTCCGTGGGGTCGTTGGAGGCGCTCGACCAGTTGCAGCCGGTGTGGCGGGACGACCCCGAGGTGCTGCCCTGGCTCGGCAACGACGCGGGGCTGTATCTCGGTACGGTCCTGGTCCGCACGGTGCGCGGCGCCGTCTGGCACGTGTGGCCGGACGGACAGCCGGTGGTGCGGCTGGAGTCCGGCCGGGAGATCGACGTGGTGGCGGCCGGCCATGAGTGGGCCGACGACGGCGCGCCCGAACTGTCCCAGGTGTACGCCGAGGTGGCCGAGGGCTGATCCGCCGGCGCGGTCCCCGCGGGTGCGGTCCCCGCGGGTGCCCGGCAGGGCGGCGGCGCGGTCCGGCCCCGGCGCCCGATGCCGCAATAGGTCCCCTCCATGCGTGTCAGCGGCTTATCGCCCCGTTCGTACGGGTAAGTTGCGGGCCCTGTGCTGCACGGACGACAGGGGGCAGGTCTCCACATGGCCGCTGAGGCGCTGATCGAACTGCGCGGGGTCAACAAGCACTACGGCGCACTGCACGTCCTCCAGGACATCGATCTCACCGTCGGCCGCGGGGAGGTGGTGGTGATCATCGGGCCCTCCGGGTCCGGGAAGTCGACCCTGTGCCGGGCCATCAACCGGCTGGAGACCATCGAGTCGGGCAGCATCGAGCTGGACGGCGTACCGCTGCCCGAAGAGGGGCGGGCGCTGGCCGCGCTGCGGGCCGAAGTCGGCATGGTCTTCCAGTCGTTCAACCTCTTCGCGCACAAGACCGTGCTGGCCAACGTGATGCTGGCGCCGGTCAAGGTGCGCCGGCAGAAGAAGGACGAGGCGGCGCGGCGGGCCCGCGAACTCCTGGACCGGGTCGGGCTCGCGGCCCACGCGGACAAGTATCCGGCGCAGCTCTCCGGCGGCCAGCAGCAGCGGGTCGCCATCGCCCGCGCGCTCGCCATGGAACCCAAGGCGCTGCTCTTCGACGAGCCGACCTCGGCCCTCGACCCGGAGATGATCAACGAGGTGCTGGAGGTCATGCGGCAGCTCGCCCGGGACGGGATGACGATGGTCGTGGTCACCCATGAGATGGGCTTCGCCCGCTCCGCCGCCAACCGCGTGGTGTTCATGGCCGACGGCCGGATCATCGAGGACCGCACCCCCGAGGAGTTCTTCACCGCGCCCCGCAGCGAACGTGCCAGGGACTTCCTCTCCAAGATCCTCAAGCACTGAACGGGGCGCCCGCGATGCCGCATCCGCCCACCTCGCCCGCGCCCCGCCGTACCCCCCGTGCCCGCCGCGCCGCCGTCGCCTGCCTCCTGGGCCTGATGGTCCTCGCGCTCGCCGCCACGGGCTGCGGCCGGCCCGGCAGCCCGCCCGTCAAGGGCCCCAGGGGCAGCGACCTGCCGAGGTATCCGGTGGCCCGGAACTTCTCGCTGCCCGCCTCCCCGATCTGGCGGGCCGCCGCGCGCCGCGGCCGGCTCGTCGTCGGCGTCAAGGAGGACCAGCCCTACCTCGGCGAACGGGACCCCGCCACCGGCACCTACAGCGGCTTCGACATCGAGATCGCCAAGATGGCGGCCGCCGCGCTCGGCTTCCCCGAGCGGTCCGTGGTGTTCCGCACCATCGCCTCCGCCAACCGCGAAACGGCGCTCCAGAACGGCCAGATCGACCTCTATGTCGGTACGTACACCATCAACGCCAAGCGCAGGCGGCAGGTGGGCTTCGCCGGCCCGTACTACATGGCGGGCCAGTCGCTCCTGGTCCGCAGCGACGAGCACGACATCCACGGCCCGCAGGACCTGGCCGGCAAACGCGTCTGCTCGGCGGCCGGCTCGACCGCCTACCAGCGCATCCGGGCCGACTACCCCCAGGCCGTCCTGGTCGCCTACGACACCTACTCGGTCTGCGTGGACAACCTGCTCACCTACCAGGTCGACGCGGTCACCACCGACGACGCGATCCTGCTGGGCTATGCCGCCAAGGTGCCCGACCAGCTGAAGGTGGTCGGCCGGCCGTTCTCCCGGGAGCCGTACGGCATCGGCGTACCGCGCGGCGACGCCCCGCTGCGGTTCGCGCTGGACGACGCGCTCGCCGCCGCCGAGAAGAACGGCAGCTGGCGGGCCGCCTACGACGCCACGCTGGGCCTGTCCGGTGTGCCCGCGCCGCAGCCGCCCCCGATCGACCGCTACCCGGCGGGCTGAGGACACCGGCCCCACGAGGAACCAGGACCGACCGATGAACGTGCTTCTCGACAACCTCTCCCTCTACGGGCAGGGCCTGCTGGGCACCGTCGAACTCACCGTCTACGCCTCGCTGCTCGCCCTCGTCCTCGGCTTCGCCATGGCGGCGTTCCGCGTCGCACCGGTCGGCTCGCTGCGGATCTTCGGCACGGTCTGGGTGACGGTGCTGCGCAACACCCCGCTGACCCTGCTGTTCTTCGCCGTGCTGCTGGGCCTGCCGCGCTTCGGGCTGGTGTTGCCCTTCCAGCTCTTCGCCGTCCTCGCGCTGGGCTGCTACACCTCCGCGTTCATCTGCGAGGCGGTGCGCTCCGGCATCAACACCGTGCCGGCCGGGCAGGGCGAGGCGGCCCGCAGCCTGGGCATGACCTTTGTGCAGACGCTCGGCCTGGTGGTCCTCCCGCAGGCGTTCCGGTCGGTCATCCCGCCCATCGGCTCGACCCTGATCGCGCTCGCCAAGAACTCCGCGATCGCCGGTTCGTTCAGCGTCGTCGAACTCCTCGGCGTCTACAAGCCGCTCAACGAGATGGGGTACGGCATCGTCTGGTCGTTCGTCTGGATCGCCGTCGGCTACCTGCTCGTGACCCTGACCATCGGCGCCCTCTTCAACGCGCTGGAGAAGCACTACGGAGTCGCCCGATGACCACCGCCCTCTACGACCTGCCGGGCCCCAGGGCCCGCCGGCGGCACCGGTGTTACGGGCTCGGCTCGACCGCCGTACTGCTCGCCCTGCTCGCCTGGATCGTCTCGCTGCTCTGGCACACGCACCAGTTCACCGCGGCGAAGTGGACCCCCTTCCTCTACCGCGGCATCCAGGACCTGCTCCTGACCGGACTCGGCAACACGCTGCGCGCCTTCGGGCTCGCGGCGGTGCTGTCGCTGGCGCTGGGCGCCGTGCTCGCGGCGGGCCGGCTGTCCGCGCACCGGCCGCTGCGCCGGGTGTGCACGCTGCTGGTGGAGTTCTTCCGCGCCATGCCCGTGCTCGTGATGATCTTCTTCGTCTATGTGGCGCTGCAGATGGCGCCGCTGACGGCGCTGGTCAGCGGGCTGACCCTGTACAACGGCTCGGTGCTCGCGGAGGTCTTCCGCACCGGCATCAACGCCGTCGAACGCGGCCAGGGCGAGGCCGCCTACGCCCTGGGCCTGCGCAAGACCCAGGTCATGACGTACGTCCTGGTGCCGCAGGCGGTCCGGGCGATGCTGCCGGCGATCATCTCCCAGCTGGTGGTCGCCCTGAAGGACACCTCGCTCGGCTTCCTCATCACCTACGAGGAGTTCCTGCACGCCGGCAAGCTCATCGCGTCCAACCTCGACTACGACCTGCCGTTCATCCCGGTCGTGCTGGTCATCTCGCCGGCCTACATCGGGATGTGCATGCTGCTGTCCTGGCTCGCCCACTGGGTCGCCGGCCGGCAGCGGCGCAGTCCCAAGGTGGCGGCGGACGAGGTGGCCGCGCCCCAGCCGGGCACGCTGCTGCCGGGGGACCACCGGGCGCGGGGCTGAACGGGCCCTGCCCGGCGCCCCGTTCAGCGGAACCGGCGGGCCATCCACGGGCTGAGCGCGGCGTGCCCGATCAGCTCCTTGTAGGTCTCGTCGCCGGGAAGCGGCACCACCAGCCACTGCCCCGGCGGGAAGAACCGGCTCCTGACATACGCCAGGTCGCCGTAGACCGCGCGCAGGAACGCCGGTACCGCGTCCCGGGGCACATCGGCGAAGTCCACCGCGTCCACGGTGATCCTCGCGTCGTCCTCGGGGTAGAGCTGGACGGTGACGGCGGGGGTGCCGCCCAGCTCCACGAACGCCTCGTGCGGGAGCGAGCCGTCCGGGTCGAGGACGGTGAACGCCCCGGCGGCGGTGCGCCGCGAGGTCCGGTCCGCGCCGATGTCGTCGGTGACGGTCAGCTCCAGGCCGTACTCGCCGGCGACGTCCCGGATCGCGGTGACCGCCGCCTCGGTCGTCGGCAGGTGCGGGTGCCGGCGCCGGCCGGGCGGCGGTGTGTCGCGGTGTCCCATGCCGCGATCATGCCGTATGCGGAGGTTCCGGGCGGGACCGGGGAGCCGGCGGCGTCAGACCTGCCAGACGCCGTCCCGCATCAGCTCCCGGTCGGCCAGTTCGTTCTCCTCGCGCCAGACCAGCAGCCGCCGCGGGGTGAACCGCAGGAAGACCCACCGCTCGCGGCCCCACGGGTTCCAGCCGAGCTTCGCCCCGAGCGCGTCCGCGGCGTCCCGCGGCAGCGCGTCGCTCGCCAGGACCTCCGCGGTGCAGTGGGCGAGCACCACGTCGCGGGTGGTCCCCAGCGCCACCCAACTCTCCCCGTTGGCAGCGAGGTTGCGGGGGGTGGGGTTCCGCCCCTTGGTCGCCATCACCAGGCGCTCGCGGTGCCAGACGAACGAGAGCGGCACCAGGGTGGGCGCCCCGTCGGCGGAGGCGGACGAGACCCAGGCGTCCTCGTCCGACTCCAGCCGCCGGAGCGCGTCCCGCTTGCGTTGCCCGGCATCGCGGGCCGGGGGGAGAGTCCTCATGGCCGGAGCGTAACGACGCGTGCCCGCCAGCCGCTTCGGGCGCGGGCCGTAGGGCGGTGGTCGTAGGCCCGGGTGCGGGCGGGGCGCGGCGGGTCAGTCGCGCACCGGCACCGACACATACGACGGGTCGTTCGCCGGGGAGGAGAACGTCAGCCGGGAGCCGGGCGGGTTCTGGGCTATGTAGAGCGGGTCGACGGTGTCCACGACCACCGCCAGCCGGTGTCCGGCCGGTACGTCGTACGCCGTGGAGAAGAGGTCCAGGTCCACGCCGAACGGCCGGCCCGGCGTCTTGCCGTGGAAGGTGAACGGGCCGTGCGTGACCAGTTTGCCCAGGCCGAGCGGGCCCACGTCGTAGAGGTAGGCGATGGCGGTGCCGCTCTCGGCGGTGCTGGTCACGGTGGTGTGCAGACGGGTGGTGCCGCGGACCCGCTGCCCGGTCTCGTACGGCGCGGACTGCCACACCGCGGCCAGCGAGCGCGGCAGCAGCGGGATCGACGCCATCGGCGGCAGCTTGAGGAACTGGTCCATCATGCTGGAGAGGAAGATCACCCCGCCGTCGGCACCGGAGTCCAGGTTGGTGCGGATCCGCTGACTGCCGTCGAGCGCGATCCTGCGGTGCGCGGACGGTACGTCCTGCCAGCTCTTGTAGCCCTCGTAGGCGCCGGTGGAGCGGGACTTGAGGAGCACCGGCGACTCGCGGTCGATGCCGTTGTCCGCGCCCTTGAGGTAGTGGTCGAACCACCGCTTGGTGTCGGTCCAGGTGTCGTTGGGCAGCCCGAAGAGGCCGAGCCCCTCGGCCGTCGCATGGTCACCGGGGCGGAACTCCAGCCGCTTGGGCCCCTTCAGCTTCTCGTAGAACGCGGCGTACTGGTTGGGCGGGAAGAGCGAGTCGCCCCAGGCGTTCCCGAGCATGATCGCCGCGCCGTTGGCGTTGATCTTGTCGATATAGGTGACCGGCGAGCGCTTCTTCCCCCACGCGATCATGTCCTTCTCCTTGGACATGTCGGCGCTCAGGAACTCCTTGAGGATCCGCTGGAGTTCGGGGCTGGGCCGGCCGGTCAGATCGCCCAGGCCGCCCAGCACCTCCGCCGCCTGGAGGTGCGGGGTGCGCCCGCTGTAGATCGAGTCGATGAGGTCGCCCCAGCCGCTGAGCGCCGCGACCGCCTTGACCCGCTTGTCGAACGCGGAGGTCAGCAGGCTGATGCCGGCGCCGTACGACACCCCGCCCATGCCGACCTTCCGCGGATCGGCCGGGGTGTGCGCCAGCGCCCAGTCGATCACCTTGGAGGCGTCGGCGATGTCCTGCGGTCCGGCCGTCTCGATCTTCCCGCCCGACTGCCAGAATCCGCGCGCGTTGTAGCCGACGACGACATATCCCGCGTCGGCCAGCTTCTTCGCCTGCGCCAGGTACTCGATCTGCGGCATGGCCCAGCTGGTGGGAAGCACGATGACCGGGTAGCGCCGGGTGCCGTCGGCGCCGGCCGGCGTGAAGACGTTCGCCTTGAGCGTGATCCCGCCCTCGCCCCTGATGTCGACGAACTTCAGGGACGGGAAGGCGGCGGCGGAACGCGCCGGGGCGGTGGGCGCGGTGGCGCGGTGGGACGCCGCGGCTCCGGCGGCCTGCGCCGGGGCGCCGGTGAGAACGGTGGCGGTGAGGACCGCGGCGGAGACGGTGCCGATCGCGGCGCGCAGCGTCGTGCGGGAGGGCGTCATCTTCTGCTCCAGATCTCGACGCGAGCCGCGCGGACGCTGTCCGAGGACAGGAGGGGCGTCCGGCGGCTCGATGTGACTGGAGGGTAAGGTCCGTTGCTTACCTCGGGTAACCCATCGGTAGGTTACGGGTGGGTAACGTCCGGGTGGGGGAGGGGTGTTCGCCGGGGCGGCGGGGGTCAGTGTGGAGGGTGTCGCGTTGCGGCGAGGGTCGGTCGAGGAGGCGTGCGAGGTGGTGGACGGGAGCCGGGTGGGCGGGGCGACCGGTGGGCACGAGGAGTCCGGCGTACGGGAGGGAGCCGTGGCGCAGACGCCGTTCGACGCGAGTGAGCGGCGGGCGTGGGCGGGACGGGCCGCGGCGTATGCGGACGGCTTCGGCAGGTTGTGCGCGTATACGGTTCCGCGGCTGCTGGACGCCGCCGGGGTGGATGCGGGCGCCCGGGTGCTGGACGTCGGCACCGGCACGGGGACGGTCGCCGCGGCGGCCGCCGCGCGCGGCGCGCGGGTGAGTGCCGTGGACGCCGAACCGGACATGGTGCGGTGCGCCGCACAGGCCGTTCCCGGGGCGGACGTCCGGGTCGCCGCACTACCCCGACTCCCCTTCCCGGACGGCGAGTTCCACTCCGTCGTCGGCAACTTCGTCCTCAACCACGTCGGCCGGCCCCGGGCCGCCCTCGCGGAACTGCGGCGGGTGACCCGGCCCGGCGGACGCGTCGCGCTGACGATCTGGGCCGCCCCCGCCGCACCGGGCCAGGCGCTGCTCGGCCGCGCCGTACGGGCCGCCGGGGTGAGCCGCCCGGCCGAACTGCCGGCCCTCGCACCCGAAGAGGACTTCCCGCGCACGGGGGAGGGGCTGGCCGGGCTGCTGCGCACGGCGGGGCGGCTGGCGGAGGTGCGCTGCGCCGCGCTGTCCTGGGAGCACCGCACGACGCCGGAGGAGTGGTGGCGCGGCCCGGCGGCCGGAGTGGCGACCATCGGCCAGGTCGTGATCAGTCGGGGAGCGGATGTCACCGAGCGGATCAGGCGTCAGTTCGCCGTGCTGGCCCGCGAGTTCACCGGACCGGACGGTGAACTTGTCCTGCCGCACACGGCACTGCTGGCGTCCGGGCGGGTGGCCGGGGCGGGGGCGTGACGCCCGGGCGCGGCGCGCGGCGCCCGCCCGGCACGGTGCCGCTCAGAGGCCCGGGTCGGGCCCGAAGACCTCGTAGTGGATGTCCGCTGGCCGCACGCCGGACGCCAGCAACTGGGCGCGGACGGCCTTCATGAAGGGGACCGGGCCACAGAGGTGGGCGGTGGTGCCTGCCGGGATGTCCAGCCGCGTCAGGTCCATCCGGCCGCCGTGTACGGTCACCGCCGGGGCCGGGCCGGGTGCCGCCGCGTCGGGCACGGCCCCCTCCTCGTACCAGAGTTCCGCCGTCGCACCGGTCAGCTTGCCGGTGAGCTGGACGAGTTCGGCGCGGAAGGCGTGGCTGTCCGGAGAGCGGTCCGCGTGTGCCGCGATGACGCGGCGCGGGGAGGCGTCGGCGGCCAGGTGGGCGAGCATGCCGATCACCGGCGTACAGCCGATGCCCGCGGAGGCCAGCAGGACCGGGCCCGGGCCGTCGTCCAGCACCACGTCACCGAAGGGCGCGCTCACCCGCAGCGTCTCGCCGACGTGGACGCGGTCGTGCAGATGGCCGGAGACCGCGCCGGCCGGTGAGCCGTCCGCTCCGGCGGCGACCCGCTTGACGGAGATCCGCAGCCCGCCGTCCGCCTGCCCCGACAGGCTGTACTGGCGTATCTGCCGGGCCCCGTCGGGGAGTTGCACCTGTACGGAGACGTACTGGCCGGGCCGGTGCGGCGGTACGGGCGCACCGTCGGCCGGGCGGAGGAAGAACGTCGCGACGTCCGCGGTCTCCTGGACCCGGCCGGCCACCCGGTATCTCCGCCACACCGCGCCGCCGACCGCGCCCGCCGCCGCGCACAGCCGTCTCTCGACGGCGATCAGGGCGTGCGCCATCAGCCAGTACACCTCGTCCCAGGCCGCGACGACCTCCTCGGTGGCCGCGTCGCCGAGCACCTCGGCGAGGGCCGCGAAGAGGTGCTCGTGCACGATCGGATACTGGTCCTCGCGCACCCCGAGCGAGGCGTGCTTGTGCGCGATCCGGGTCAGCAGGAGGTCCGGCCGGGTGTCCGGGTGCGCGAGCAGATGGCCGGCGAAGGCGGCGATGGATCCCGCGAGCGCCTGCTGCTGGCTGCCGACGGCCTGGTTGCCGCGGTTGAAGAGGTCGCGGAGCAGCTCGGGCCGGGCCGCGAACAGCTTCTCGTAGAAGAGCGGGGTGATCTCGCCGATGGCCGCCCCGACGGCGGGGAGGGTGGCGCGAACGGTGGCGGCGGACTTCGGGGAGAGCATGGGCGGGTCACTCCGGTTCTTCTTCGATCGATGCGGGCGAGGGTCGGGCGGGAAAGTGGCATGTGGGATGCGTATTTTTGGGCGTGGGGCGGTCGGGTGTGGGGCGCGATCGGGTGCGAGGGGGTGGGCGCTGGTGTGGGCTGGGCCCGGATCAGTCCGTGGCGCGGGGTGACAGGCTCAGCAGGAGCGGCCCCGTGGGGGCGCCGATCAGGTCCTCGATGGAGAGCGGGTCGAGCGCGGCGAAGAACGCCTCCTGTGCCGTGCGCAGGGCGCCCCGCAGGCGGCACCCGCCGCGCAGCGGGCAGGGCGGGTCGTCCTCGCAGCCGACGACGTCATCGGTCCCCTCCAGCGCGCGCACCAGGCGGCCGAGCGAGCCGGTCCGCCCCGCGGCGGTCAGCGTCAGTCCGCCGCCCCGGCCGCGGCGGGCCTCGACGGCGCCGAGGTGCTGGAGTCTGCTGACCACCTTGGCGGCGTGGGTGTACGGCACCTGGATGGCGCTCGCCACGTCGCGGGTGGTCGGGGCGTCCTCGGTGTCGTCCAGCACGGCCAGGCGCATGGCGATCCGCAGCGCGATGTCGGTGCTCTTGGTCAGTCGCACACCTGGACTATAGAGAAGTGGCATGTGAGATGCCAATTTTGGGTCGGTGGGGCGGCCTGTGGGGCGGCGCCCCGCGCGAGTCGCCGTTCCTGTCGGTCGGCGACAAGTGCGGGAGCCGGCGCCCGGTGACTGCGGGGGATTCGCGACGTGCGCCGAGGTGTGCGGGGCCCGGGGCGGGGTGTCGGCGACCGCCGGAATCTGCCTGACGTACCGTCAGGAAGACGTCGCGCGAAGGGATTCCAGGAACCGGGCGAGACCGGCGTTGAAGGCGTCCGGGCACTCCAGGTTCGGCATGTGGCCCGCGTCCTGAATGACGGTCAGGCTCGCCCCCGGCACCGATTCGTGGATGAGCCGCGCGTCCGCGACCGGGGTGAACGCGTCCTCCGCACCGACAACGACCCATGCCGGTACGGCGATCCGCGGCAGCAGGCCGGTGTAGTCCGGGCGCTCGGCGCGGCCGTACAGTGCGGCGGCGGCGCCCTCGGGGGAGGTGGTGCGCATCATGTCCAGGACGTGCTCGGCGACCGCCGGCTGCCGCGCGATGGTGTGCGGGGAGATCATCTTCGGCAGTACCTCCCGGGCGTAGTCGTCCATGCCGTCTTCGAGGAGGCGGGCGGCGGTCCGGTGGCGCACCGCCCTGCCCTCGTCCGTGTCGGCGAGGGCGAAGGTGTCGGCGAAGACCACCGCCCGGATCCGGTCGGGGAGCAGTCGGCAGAACTCCATGACGATCTGCCCTCCCATGGACAGCCCGCCGAGAACGCACCGCTCGATCCCCAAGTGGTCCAGGAGAGCGGCGATATCGCGGACGTGGGTATCCAGCGGGGTCTTTCCCGGGACGACGGTGCTGTCGCCGTAGCCGCGGAGGTCGGGGGCGATCACCCGCCATCCGGCGCGGCTGAAGTGGTCGATCTGGGGCCGCCACATGGAGCGGTTGAAGGGGTGCCCGTGGACGAGCACCAGCGGATTGCCGCCGCCCTCGTCCTCGTAGGCGACCGCTATCTCTCCGGAGTGGACCGATCCCATGGGATCTCCCTTCGTGCGCTGCGCTGGAGTTGACGGCTCGATGCTATAGGGGGCAATGTCTCGGCACAATGTTCACAATGTGCTCGGTGCAATAGAGGAGGAAGCGTGCCGGTGGAGGACTTTCGCGCGATCGCCGACGGCCTGGCGGCGGACATCGCCGCCGGCCGTCTCGGCCCGGGAGAACGGCTGCCGCCGCTGCGGCGGTTCGCCCGCGACCGGCGGATCGCCCCGTCGACCGCGGCGCGGGTCTACCGGGAGTTGGGGCGGCGCGGGCTGACCGTGGGCGAGGTGGGGCGCGGCACCTTCGTGCGTACCGCCGTGCCGCCGGCCGAGCCCGCACTGGCCGAGCCGGGCGGCCACCGGGTCGACCTGGAGCTGAACTTCCCGCTGCTGCCGGACCAGTCCGCGCTGCTCGCGAAGAGCCTGGCGCATCTGGTGCACCGGAGCGACGCCCTGGCCGAGGCGCTGCGGCCGGTCGGCGCGGCCGGTACGGCTGCCGCGCGGCAGGCCGCCGCCGGGCATCTCGCCCGCGGCGACTGGGCGCCCGACCCGCGGCGGCTGCTTTTCGCGGGCAACGGCCGGCAGGCCATCGCCGCCGCCGTCGCCGCGCTGGTGCCGCCCGGCGGCCGCCTCGGCGTCGAACCGCTCACCTTCCCCGTCGTCAAGGGCATCGCGGCCCGCCTCGGCGTCACCCTCGTCCCGCTGGCGATGGACGAGCACGGCGTGACCCCCGACGCGCTGCGCGCCGCCGCGCCGCTGCGCGCCGTCTACCTCCAGCCCGCGCTGCACAACCCCCTCGGCATCACGATGCCCACCCACCGGAGGGAGGAACTCGCCGCGCTGCTACGTGAGTTGGACATCCATGCCATCGAGGACGCCATCTACGGATTCCTCCGCGCCGACCTGCCACCGCTCGCCGCCCTGGCGCCGGAACGCACCGTCCTCCTCGACAGTCTCTCCAAGCGCCTCGCCCCCGGACTCACGCTCGGATTCCTGGTGCCGCCGTCGGGCGCCGCCCCGCCCGACTTCGCCGGGGCCCTGCGCTCCGGCGCCTGGACGGCCACCGGCTTCGCGCTGGACGCCGCCACCCGCTGGCTGGGCGACGGCACCGCCGCCGCCGTCGAGCAGGCGAAACGCGCCGACGCCGCGGCCCGCCAGCACCTCGCCGCCGAGCGCCTCGCGGGCTTCCGGCTGCGCGCCGACCCGCACGCCTACCACTGCTGGTGGGAGCTCCCGGACCCCTGGCGCGCCGACACCTTCGTCGCCGCCGCGGCTCGCCGCGGCATCGCGGTCACCCCGTCGGGCGCCTTCACTGTCGGCACCGGGCACGCGCCCAACGCGGTACGGCTGGCGCTGGCCTCCCCGCCTCTCGACGTACTGGCCGAGGCGCTGGACGTCCTGGCGGAACTGGGCCGCGGCACGGCGGAGGCCGGTGGCGCCGAGTAGCCGAATCCCTGAACAGACATCAATGTTCTTTTTCGGAGGTCGAGTTGAGGGGTGTGCGGGGCCCGACGGCCGCCGCACACCCCTCCTTTTTTCTCACCGGTCCCCCGGCCGCCGGCTCACGCCGCGGTGCGCTCCACCGGTATCCACAGCTCGGCGGTCGCCGCCGACCCGTCCGGTGCCGTACGGGTCCGCAGGATCTCCGGGCCCGGCCGGCTGCGGTACGGGTTCGACGGGAACCACTGGGTGAACACGTCCCGCCACAGCTCCTGGAGAGCCTCCGGGTACGGTCCGGTGTTCTCGAAGACGGCCCAGGTGCCCGCCGGGACGGTCAGGGAGTCCAGGTCGTCCGGAACCTGAGCACTCGTCACCACCGCGTGGTAGTAGTCGAGTTCGGTTCCCTCCGCGCGGCTCGGGTCGAGATCGTCGCAGACCGAGAGGATCCCCTCCGGCTGCTGGTCCGACAGGGCCTGGATGCGCCGCAGCGTCTCCTGGCCGATGCCCTTGATCATCGCGGCGATGGCCGGATTCTCCCCCTCGTGCACGAGCGGCACCCGGGCCTTCTGCCCGGCCACCCGGAACTCCTCCTTCTCCATGACGCGGTACTGCATGCTGCTGCTCCCTTCGACGATGAGACGGAAGGCCATCCGTGGCTGGGAGCGCAGTGCCGCACCGGTCCGCCGGGCCTCGCCCGGACCCACGCCGTGCACGGCGCGGAACGCGCGGGCGAACGCCTCGCCCGATCCGTAGCCGTACCGCACCGCGACGTCCAGCAGTGTCCGCTCGCCGGCGAGCACCTCGGCACCCGCGACGGTCAGCCGCCGGCGCCGTACGTATTCCGACAGCGGGATCCCGGCCAGTGCGGAGAACATCCTGCGGAAGTGGTACTCCGACGTCATGGCGATCCGCGCCAGTTCGGCCACCTCGATCTGCTGGTCGAGGTGACGCTCGATGTGCTCCATGGCCTGATTCAGCCGCTCCAGCACCTCGGTCTCCTTCCCTTGTGCCCCTCACGCTAAGGAAGGCCCACCCTGCCGGACCCGACATTCCGTGCCCGCCCCGGTCGGGTGCCCCGGCCCCGGAAGGAGCCGGTCAGGGGCGCCCCGCAGGAGGCACCGCCTCGGCCGGCGGGACCGGTTCGGGCGGGGTGCCGTCGCCGAACGGCCGGCCGCCCAGCTCCTCGCGGTGGTGCGGGGCCGGCCAGCCCGCCAGGTCGGGGCCGAGGGGCACGATGCCGGTCGGGTTGATGCCGGTGTGCACCCGGTAGTAGTGCTGCTTGATGTGGTGGAAGTCGACCGTGTCGCCGAAGCCGGGCGTCTGGAAGAGGTCCCTGGCGTACGCCCACAGGACCGGGTCCTCGGCCAGTTTGAAGCGGTTGCACTTGAAGTGGCCGTGGTAGACGGCGTCGAACCGCACCAGGGTGGTGAACAGGCGGATATCGGCCTCGGTGACGGTGTCGCCGACCAGGTAGCGCCGGTCGGCCAGCCGCGCGGAGAGGAGGTCCAGCCGCCGGAAGACATCGCCGCAGGCTTCGTCGTAGTCGCTCTGCCCGGTGGCGAAACCGGCCCGGTACACCCCGTTGTTGAGGTCCCGGTAGACCTCCTCCATCACCTCGTCGATCTCCGCGCGCAGCGCCTCCGGGTAGAGGTCGGGCGCGCCGGGCCGGTGCAGCGCCCGCCACTCGGTCGCGAAGTCCAGCGTGATCTGCCGGTAGTCGTTGGTGACCAGCTTCCCGCTGGGGATGTCGACGACGGCGGGGACGCTGACCCCGCCCGGATAGCCGGTCTCGCGGGCGTCGTACGCCTCACCGAGGAAGCGGATGCCGAGCACCGGGTCCCGGTCGTCCGGGTCCAGGGTGAAGCGCCAACCGCGGTCGTCCTGCAGGGGGTCGGCGATGGCGAGCGACAGTGCGTCCTCCAGGCCGAGCAGCCGCCGGGAGATCACCGCCCGGCTCGCCCAGGGGCAGGCGCGGCTGACCACGAGGCGGTAGCGGCCGGCCGCCACGGGCCAGCCGTCGCGGCCGTCGGCCGTGATGCGGTCGGTGAAATGGCTCCGGGAGCGCTGGAAGGGCCGGGCGCCCGGGGCGGAGTCGCCGGCGGCGGGACCGGGGTCGGGCATGGTGGCTTCTTTCGTCCGCGGGCGGCGTCGGGGCGGGGTCGGGGCGGGGTCGGGGCAGGGTCCCGAAGATCCTTCCCGGGCCGCCGCGGGCATCCCGCCGCATCAGCCGCCCGGCGGACGCCGGCCGCCCTTCGCCGCCGCTCAGCCCAGGCGCGTCAGATCGGGCCGCAGCCGGTGCCAGATCGGATGCCGGACCCGGTCTGCCGAGGTCCAGCCCGTGATGCTGATCTCGGCCACCAGCCGGGGCTCCACCCAGTGGACGCCCGGCAGGTCCACCGGGTTGCGGAACGGCGAGCGGTCGAGCGGAATCACCCCCAGGTACTGCGCGAGTTCCCGGCGCTCCCGGTCGGACAGGCCCGACCCCACGGAGCCGACGTACCGCAGCCCCGCCGGCTCCGGCAGGCCCGCCACCACCGACCCGGGGAGGCCGGTGAGCACTCCGTGGCCCTCCGTCCAGCCGCCGATGACGATGTCCAGCGTCTCCAGGTGCTTGGTCTTGCGCCAGTCGGGGGACCGCACCCCGGGGACGTAGCGGGACGTCAGCCGCTTCGCCATGACGCCCTCGTGGCCGCCGCGCAGCGCCGCCTCCCACGCCTGCTGGCCGCGGCCCTCCACGTAGGCCGGCACCGACCAGTTGGGGCCGCCGAGCCGCAGCCCGGACAGCACCGCCCGGCGCTCGTGGTAAGGGAAGTCCACCAGCCAGCCGCCCAGATACATCAGGTCGAAGAGGATGAGCTGAACGGGGAGCTCCATCGCCAGCCGGGCCGTGCGGCGCGGGTTCACCACGCCCATCCGGCGTTGCAGCAGCCCGAAGTCGGGCCGGCCGCCGGCGTCGAGCACCACCACCTCGCCGTCGAGCACCGCGGGCCGCCCGCGCAGCTGCTCGCCGAGCGGGCCCAGCTCCGGGTACGTCAGGGTCGCGTCGTTGCCGGCCCGGGTGACCAGCCGGACCGTCCCGTCGCCCGGGGTGTTCACGACGCACCGCGCCCCGTCCCACTTGGCCTCGAACGCCCACTCCGGCTGCTCGTGCTCGGCGGGCAGCGGCCCGAGGGTGGCCAGCATCGGCTGGATCACGGGGTACCCGGGATACGTGGGGTCTACGGGATACGGGGACGCGGCCGCGCTCTCGGGGTCGTGCGGGTGGTCGGGCTCATCGGCGAAGCCGCGTCCGGCGGTCGGGGCCATAGTTCGATGATCGGGGGCCGGGGCGGTCCGCGCAGGGCGGAGCCGCCGCGGCCCGGCGGGCCCGGCGCGGGGCGCGGGGCGCCTGCCCCTCGGCGTCCACGTACGGCAGCACCCGGTCCAGCCACCAGGGCGTCCACCAGGCCCGCGGCCCCAGCAGCGCCAGCAGCGCGGGCACCAGCAGCAGCCGCACCACCGTCGCGTCGATCAGCACGCTCACCGCCAGGCCCAGGCCGAGCATCTTCACCACGATGTTGTCGCTGAGGAGGAACGCGGCGAAGAGGCTCACCATGATCAGCGCGGCGCAGGTGATCACCCGGGCGGTGGTCTCCAGGGCGTGCGTGACGCTCGCCCGGGAATCCGCCGTCCGCAGCCAGTTCTCGTGGACCCGGGACAGCAGGAAGATCTCGTAGTCCATACTCAGCCCGAAGACGATCGCGAACATCATCATCGGCACGTAGCCCTCGATCGGCACGGTGCCCGAGACGCCCAGCGCCGGACCGCCCCAGCCCCACTGGAAGACGGCCACCACCACCCCGTACGAGGCGGCGATCGACAGGATGTTGAGCACCGCGGCCTTCACCGCGACCAGCACGCCGCGGAAGACGATCAGGAGGATCAGGAAGGCGAGGGCGACGACCACGGCGATGATCAGCGGGAGCCGGCCGGCCACGCTGTCCAGGAAGTCCACCTGGCCCGCCGTCGTGCCGGTGACATAGCCGTACGCGTCGTAGCCGCGCACCGCCTCCGGGAGGACGGTGTGCACCAGGCGGTGGACCAGCGTGGTGGTGCCGGGCTGCTGCGGGCCCTGGGCGGGGTACGCGGTCGCGGTCAGCGCCGCGCCGTCCGGGGTGGGCCGCAGGGGGGTGACCGCGGCGGCGCCCGGGACCCCGGCGAGAACCTGCTGGGCCTGCTCCGCCAGTGCCGGGCGGTCCGCCTGCTGCACCTCGCTCCGGTCGATGACCAGCGTCAGCGGCCCCGTCGAGCCGGGCCCGAACGCCGACGACATCAGATCGAAGGCCCGTCGGTCGGTGAAGGACACCGGGTCGGCGCCGTCGCCGATGTGCCCCAGCCGCATCGAGAAGAGCGGTACGGCCAGCACCGCGACGACGAACACGCCGCCCACCAGGTACCACCACGGCCGGCGGGCCACCCGCTGCGCGTACCGGCGCCGCCCGCCCGGTGCCGCGCCGTCCGGCGCGGGGTGCGCCTCCGCGACGGGCCGGCGGACAGGGAACCGGTCGATCCCGCGGCCGAGCAGTCCGAGCAGCGCGGGGACCAGGGTGAGCGCGCCGAGGACCGCGGTGACCACGGTGATCGCCGCGGCCATGCCCAGCTTCCCGACGAAGCCGACGCCCGAGACGGACAGGCCGGTCAGCGCGATGACGACGGTGACGCCGGACACCAGGACCGCCCGGCCGCTGCCGGCCACCGCCCGGCCCGCGGCGACCTCCGGGGCGGCGCCGTCCATGAGGTGCTGCCGGTGACGGGTGATCAGAAGGAGGGCGTAGTCGATCCCGACGCCGAGGCCGATCATCGTGGCCAGGGTGGGGGAGACGGTGGCGAAGGTGAACGCGGCGGCCAGCAGCCCCAGGCAGCCCAGCCCGCAGACCACGCCGATCAGCGCGGTCAGCAGCGGCAACCCGGCGGCCAGCACGCTCCCGAACCCGGCGAGCAGCACCAGGACCGCCACCGCGAACCCGATCGCCTCGCTGAGCCGGTCGTCGGTCCGCGGCCGGGCCAGCTCGCCCAGCGACCCGCCGTACTCCACCTGCACTCCGGCGGCGCGCAGCGGTGCCACGGCCCGGTCCACGCCGGCGAGGTACTCCGGCCCGAGGGTGACCGGCGGGACCCGGAACCGCACCGCGAGGTAGCCGGTCCGGCCGTCGGCGGACAGCGGCCCGGTGTTCGGCGTCCCCGGCGCCGGCGGCTTCGGCGGGGAGCCGGGCGGCGGCAGCGGGCTCTGTGCCGCCAGGACGTCCGGCAGCCGCCCCAGGTCGGTGACCGCGTCGGCGATCTGCCCGCCGACCGCGGCCAGCGGCTGCGTGCGGTCGTGCAGCACCACCTGGCCGGTGTAGCCGCCGGCCTCCGGATCGTGCCGGGCCAGGACGTCCCGCCCCTGGCTCGACTGCACACCGGGCAGGGAGAAGTCGTCGGAGTACTCCCCGCCGAACGTCCGCTGGAGCACCTGCACCCCGGCCAGCGCCACCAGCCACAGCACCAGGACCGCGACGGCATGCCGGGCGCACCACTCCCCGATGCGCCGCAGTGCTCCCTCGGGCCGCCGGCTGCCCGGCCCGCTCGGTGAGTTCGGCAACGACATGCCTGCATTCAAGGCAGGTTTCGCCGGGGCGGCATGCGGGGGGAGCGAGACGGGTGGTTCCGCCGGCGCGGCGGGAGGGGGGAAGCCCCGGCCGGACGGGGGAACCCGGCCGGGGCGATCGTGGGGGCGCGCTGCCACCCGAGGGGCGCGCTGCCGATTGAACGATAAACCACTGGCCCGGCATCCGGTGCGCGGGGTGACGGCTCTCACCTCCGCCCGGCCGGGCGGCCGGGCGGAGGTCGTCAGGGCGAGATCCGTACCGGCCGGAAGCCCCCGTCCAGCAGCTGCGGCAGATACCAGTCCAGGGCCTGGACGGTCTCGATGCGGTTGCCGCCGCCGTCGTGGGACAGCACGATCGCGCCGGGCCGCAGCTCGTCCACGACCGTGTCGGCGATGCTCTCGGGCCCCGGGCGGGTCCAGTCCCGGGAGTCGACCGACCAGCCGACGGGGGACATGCCCAGGTCGTCGCAGATGTCGAGGGAGGTCTGGTCCCAGTCGCCGTACGGGGCGCGGGCGAGCCGGGGGGCGGTGCCGACGACCTCCTCGATCAGGGCGCTGGTGCGGCCCAGCTCGGTCCGGACGCGGCCGGGCGGGAGGGCGGTGAGCTGCGGGTGGGTCCAGGTGTGGTTGCCGATGGCGTGGCCCTCGTCGGCGATGAAGTGCAGCAGATCGGGGAACTCCACGGCGTGTTCGCCGACGACGAAGAAGGTGGCCCGGGTTCCGTGGCGGCGCAGCGCCTCCAGGATCTCCGGGGTGTAGCGGGGGTCGGGGCCGTCGTCGAAGGTGAGCGCGATCTGTCCGGCGCGGGCCGGGACGGTGCGGGCGACATCGGCGTGCGGCGGTGAGGCGCCGGGCCCGGAGCGGGAGGTCTCGCCGGCCAGGGGGCGCAGCCGGGACGTGTCCGGTGGGGCGGAGCCCGGCGCGGCGGCGGGCGGCCGGCCGCGGGTCTGCGGGCCGGGGCCGGCGGGCGGAACGTCGTCGTCCGGGGAGAGCAGCACGCGGGCGGTGGCGAGGGTGCCGATCACGACGGCGGTGCGCAGGAGCAGGCGCCGCGTCATGGCGGGGTGATCGGACGTCACCCCCCATGGGCTCTCACGGGCCCGCGGCCGGCGGGCGGAGCGACACCGTGCGGCGCCGCTTCCGTACCCGTTCGGCTCGCAGGGCCGGGGGTTTGGCGTACCGCGTCGGAGTGGGAGGGGAGTGGCCGCTCCGCCGGACCTTAGTTTGTCCGGCTATGAGGCACCTGATCAGGCCGAAGCGGATCATGGTGGGCCGCCCGCTGGACAGCGCGCGGCTCGGCGAGACCCTGCTGCCCAAGCGGCTGGCGCTGCCGGTCTTCTGCAGCGACCCGCTGTCCTCGGTCGCCTATGCCACCGAGGAGCTGCTGCTGGTCGTGGGCCTCGGCGGGGTCGCGCTGCTGCACCTGGCCTGGTACGCGGCGGCGGCCATCGTCGTCGTCCTCGCGGTGGTCGTCGCCTCGTACCGGCAGACCTGCTACGCGTATCCGGGCGGCGGCGGTGCCTACGTCGTCAGCGCGCGGAACCTGGGGCGGAACGCGGCGCTCACCGCGGCCAGTGCGCTGCTGGTCGACTACGTGCTGACGGTGGCCGTCTCGGTGGTGTCCGGGGTCGCCGCGATCACGTCGGCGATTCCGGAACTGGGCGGGCACGACGTGGCGTTGTCGGTGGGTTTCGTGAGCCTGCTGGCGCTGATGAACCTGCGCGGGGTCCGCGAATCCGGGCGGATCTTCGCGGTCCCGACGTACGGGTTCGTCTGCTCCGTGTACCTGATGTTCGCGTTCGCCGCGGTGCGCATGGCCACCGGCGCCACCCCGCGTGCGGAGTCGGCGGACCTGCCGCTGCACACCGCGTCCGCCTACTCCGGGGCGGCGCTGGTGCTGCTCGGGATGCGGGCGTTCGCGTCCGGGTGCACGGCGCTGACCGGGGTCGAGGCGATCAGCAACGGGGTGCCCGCGTTCCGCCGGCCGAAGAGCCGGAACGCCGCCACCACGCTGCTCGTCATGGGCTTCTTCTCCATCACCATGTTCGCCGGCATCACCTTTCTCGCGATGGTGTACCAGGTCCATGTGGCGGCGGATCCCACCGTGTTGGGGCTGCCGCCGCACACCCCGACCGCCACCGCCCTCGCGCAGATCGGACGGGCCAGCTTCGGCGGTGCGCACAGCCTCTTCTACCTGCTCCAGGCGTTCACCGCCGGGGTGCTGATCCTGGCCGCGAACACCGCCTTCAACGGATTTCCGATGCTGGCGTCGATCCTCGCCGCGGACAGCTATCTGCCGCGCCAGCTGCACAACCGCGGGGACCGGCTGGTCTTCTCCAACGGCGTGATCCTGCTGGCGCTGGCCGCCATCGGGCTGATCGTCCTGTTCCGGGCGGAGCTGACGCGCCTGATCCAGCTCTACATCATCGGCGTCTTCGTCTCGTTCACGCTGTCCCAGACCGGGATGGTGCGGCACTGGCGCGGTCTGCTCGCCGGGCCCGGACTGCGGCGGCCGGTACGCCTGCGCTACCGGCGGTCGCAGGCGATCAACGCGGTCGGCGCGCTGCTGACCGGGGTGGTGCTGGTCATCGTCCTGATCACCAAGTTCACCCACGGCGCCTGGATCGTCGCGATCGCCATGCCGCTGCTGTTCCTGGCGATGCGCGGGGTGCACGAGCACTACCGGCGGGTCGCCGGGGAACTGGCGGTCGCGCCGGACGCACGCCCCTGGGAGCCGGCCGGGAACCACGTGGTGGTGCTGGTGTCCGCCCTGCACGCCCCGACGCTCAAGGCCCTCGGCTACGCCCGCGCGCTGCGGCCCACCTCGCTGTACGCGCTGACCGTCGCGGTCGACCCCCGGGATGTGCAGGGGCTGCGCGAGCAGTGGGACGCCCATGACATCGACGTGGCGCTCCAGGTCCTCAGCTCGCCCTACCGCGACTTCACCCGCCCGGTGATCGACTACGTCACGGACGTCGGCGCACGCAATCCCGGCGGCGCGCTCACCGTCGTGATCCCGGAGTACATCGTGGGTCACTGGTGGGAGCACCTGCTGCACAACCAGAGCGCACTGCGGCTCAAGGCCCGGCTGCTGTTCACGCCCGGGGTGACGGTGGTCAACGTCCCCTACCGGCTGTCGTCGAGCCGGGCTCCGCGATCGCGCCGGGACGGGCGGGTCACGGGCTGACCGCCAGCACGATGTACGCGGCCAGCAGCGCCAGGTGGACACCGGCCTGGAGCGGCGTGGCCCGCCCGGGGACCACGGTCAGGGTGCCGACGACCACCGTGAGCGCGAGCAGCACCATATGGCTGGCGCCCAGGCCCAGCACCAGCGGTCCGGGCAGCCAGACGCTGGCCAGCGCCACCGCCGGGATGGTCAGGCCGATGCTCGCCATCGCCGAGCCGAGGCCGAGGTTGAGGCTGGTCTGCACCCGGTCGCGGCGGGCCGCGCGAGCCGCCGCGATGGTCTCCGGGAGCAGCACCAGCAGCGCGATCACGATGCCGACGACGGAGGACGGCAGCCCCGCCGCGATCACCGCCGACTCGATGGCCGGGGACTCCGCCTTGGCCAGCCCCACCACGGCGATCAGCGCCAGCGCCAGCAGCCCCAGGCTGAGCAGTGCGCCGCGGGCGGTGGGCGGCTCGGCGTGGTCCTCGGTGTCGATCACCTCGCCGGCGGTGGTCACCGGCAGGAAGTAGTCCCGGTGCCGGACCGTCTGGGTGGCCACGAAGAGGCCGTACAGCGCCAGCGCGGCGAGCGCCGCGAAGACCAGCTGCGGAGGGGAGAACCGCGGGCCCGGCGCCGTGGTGGTGAAGGTCGGCAGGACCAGGCTGAGGCCGGCCACCGTCGCGACCGTGGCCAGTGCGGCGCCGGTGCCCTCGGAGTTGAAGACCGCCACCTTGCGCCGGAGCGAGCCGACGAGCAGCGACAGCCCCACGATGCCGTTGCAGGTGATCATCACGGCCGCGAAGACCGTGTCGCGGGCCAGCGCGGCGCTCTTGTCGCCGCCGTCCACCATCAACGTGACGATCAGCGCCACCTCGATGACGGTCACCGCCACCGCCAGCACCAGCGACCCGAACGGCTCGCCCACCCGGTGCGCGATCACCTCCGCGTGGTGCACCGCGGCCAGCACCGCCCCGGCCAGGAACGGCGACACCAGCACCACCAGCGTGACCGAAAGCGACCGCCCCCAGGTCAGCGCCAGCAGCACCACCGCCGCGACCGGCAGCACACCGGCCCAGTGCGGGACGGCCGAGCGGAGACGGGCGATCATGCCTCCGAGCTTCGCAGAGAAGCCCGGTGGCCGCCCGTCGGTGCACCGGGCTCAGGCCGCCGCCCGGTGCTGCCCCTTCAGCTCCGCCGGGGCGATCGCGGCCTTGGTGACGTCGGCGACCAGCTCGACGACATCGGGCCCGTACGCCTGTGAGTTGACCACCTTCAGCAGCAGGCAGAACTGGCCGCCGGCGCCGTACTTGCGGGCCAGCCGGGCCCGGTTGCGGACCAGGTGGCGGACCGCGGCCCGGTGGGTGACCGGGCGCTGCCCGGCCGCCAGGAACACCGGGCGGTCGCCCTCCCCGGCCGTGAGCCGGGCCAGCAGGACGTACTCCACCGCGCCCGGCTCCATCCGGTACGCCGTACCGCCGACGGTGAACGTGCCGCGGCCGGCGCCGGCCGCGTCGCCCGGGTGCACCGTGACTCCGGGCAGCAGATTGGACATGTGGGCGGCGAGGCGGCGGTGCGCGGTCGGGTCGCCGACGCAGAACTCGGTGCGCGCGCCGAAGCCCTGGAGACCGGTGTCGTGCGGGGCCACTTCGGGGTGCGCACCGCAGTTCTCCACCACCGAGGCCAGGCCGAGCAGCGCCAGCGCGTCGTGCCGCGGGATGCTCCATTGGGCCGAGGAGCTGTCCCGGTGCGTGACCAGGACGCATTCCGACCCCTCCGGCAGCCCGAAGAAGCTCTGTTCGCGGACCAGCTTCCGGCGGGTCAGCGCCGATTGCACGGCCCAGCCGGCGCCGAGCCCCACGAGGAGGGCCACGGTCGCCGTAAGCAGCAGGGTGTCGTCCATGGCGGGCGAGCGTAGCCGCTGACCGGGTGTGCGTTCGAGGCAGGCGGCCGGGATGGCGGGTATTGCCTGAAATGCCCGCTGTCCGCGCGGGGTTGTCGCGCGCGGTCTCCGGCCCTGGCCGCTGCCGCCGCCCCGCGCCGCCCGCCGCCCGCTTCATACCGAAGAAGCCCGATCCAGCCCGTATGTACCGGGAGTTGGCCGGGCACCCCGAGCCGTGCCCCCGTGCGCGACACCGGGCCGGAATCCCGTAACGCCCGCGGCACACGACGGGCCCGTGTGTGCCGTCCGTGTGTCGTCGACGTGCCGCGCCGCGCGTGTCGTTGCCGGCCTCTGCGGCGCCGATTAGCCTCCTGGATCCGTTCGTTCGAACGAACGGTCCCAGGGAGGGCACGCAGCGTGAGCGTTGACGAGAGTCAGGATCGCCCGAGACGCCCAGAACGCCGTATCCGCCGGACGGCCGGGGAACTGGACGGGCAGTGGGAAGGGCTCGCCGAACAGGCGCAGGCGCTGGCCGGCGGCCAGGTCGCCGCCACCGCACTGGTACAGCGCTGCCTGGAGCGGATCGCGGCCACCCAGGACACCGTCAACGCCTTCCGGCGGGTCCGGGCCGAGGCGGCGCTCGACGAGGCCGCGGCGGCCGACCGCAGACTGGCCGCCGGCGAGCGGCTGCCGCTGCTCGGGGTGCCGGTCGCGGTCAAGGACGACACGGACGTGGCGGGCGAGCCGACCGCGTTCGGCTGCGCCGGGCTGTTCCCGCCCAAGGAGCGCGACTCCGAGGTCGTCCGGCGGCTGCGCGCGGCCGGCGCGGTCATCGTCGGCAAGACCAACGCCTGCGAACTGGGCCAGTGGCCGTTCACCGAGGGCCCGGCCTTCGGCGACACCCGCAACCCCTGGAGCCTCGCGCACACCCCCGGCGGTTCCTCCGGCGGCTCGGCCGCCGCGGTCGCCGCCGGGCTGGTGCCGGCCGCCCTCGGCACCGACGGCGCCGGCTCCGTGCGCATCCCCGCCGCCTGGTCCCACCTCGTCGGCATCAAGCCCCAGCGCGGCCGGATCTCGACCTGGCCGGAGGCCGAGGCGTTCCAGGGCATCACCGGCATCGGACCGCTGGCCCGTACGGTCGAGGACGCGGCGCTGCTGCTGGACGTGGCCAGCGGCAACCACGCCGGCGACCTGCACCGGCCGCCGGCCATCGCGGCCCGCGAGGCGGCCGGCCGCGACCCCGGGCGGCTGCGCATCGCGCTCTCCTGGAAGGCCGCCGCCACCTTCACCCGCAAACCGCTGCACCCCGACGTCCGGGCGGCGGTGACCTCGCTGGCCCACACGCTGGCCGGGCTCGGCCACTTCGTCGAGGAGGCCGAACCGGACTACGGGCTCGTCGGCCTCGCCTTCGTGCCGCGCGCCACGGCCGGCGTCGGCGAATGGGCGGCCCGGGTCCCCGACCCCCGGCTGCTGGACCGCCGCACACGGGAGGCGGCGCGACTGGGCCGGCTGCTCGGCGGGCCTGTACTGCGCCGGGCGCGCGCCGCCGAGAGCCGCCAACAGCAGCGCATCGGCGCCCTGTTCGGCCCCTACGACGTACTGCTGACGCCGACCACCGCCACCCCGCCGCCGCGCGTCGGCACCCTCGCCAAGCTCAGCGGCTGGCGCACCGACCGGGCGATGATCGCGGCCTGCCCGTACGCCTGGCCGTGGAACGTCCTCGGCTGGCCGGGCGTCAGCGTCCCGGCCGGCTTCAGCGCGGACGGGCTGCCGCTGGGCGGCCAGCTCCTCGGCCCGGCCCATGCCGAGCCGCGGCTGATCTCGCTGGCCGCCCAACTCCAGGACGCGCTCCGGTGGCAGGACCGGCGGCCCGGCGACGGGCTCAGCCCAGGAGCGTGAGGATCGCGTCCGTGGTGCCGGTCTCGCCCAGCCGTGGGAAGATCTTCTCCAGGCTGTTGTGGTGCGCCGCCTCGTCCAGGTCGGTCACCGCGTCGGTGGCGACGGTGACGTGGTAGCCGTGTTCGTGCGCGGCACGGGCGCTGGACTCCACGCCGATGCTGGTGGCGATCCCGGCGAACACGATCTGGGTCACCCCGCGGCGGCGCAGCTCCAGGTCCAGGGCGGTGCCGTGGAAGGCGCCCCACTGCTGCTTGGTGACGGTGACGTCGCCCGGCTGCCGGTCGATCTCCTCGACCAGTTCGGCCCAGTCGGCGGGCGGTGTGCGGCCGCCGGCCGCGGACTCCGTACGGCCCGGCGCGCCGCCGGTGACGTTCACCAGCACGACCGGCAGCCCGCGCTCGCGGAACGCCGCGGCCAGCCGGGCGCCGCGCGCGACGATCTCGTCGGCGGGGTGGACGGTGGGCAGCGCGACGATGCCCTTCTGAAGGTCGATCAGGACGAGTGCGGTCCGCGGGTCGAGAGTGGTGACGGGCATGGATACTCCTGTGGGGGCGGTGAGTTGACGGTTGGTCAGGTAGTGGCTCGTGTCGGTCCGGTGCGCAGCGAGCGGTCGGCCAGGGTGAGGGCCAGCAGCAGCACGGCGAGGACCGCACCGGCCAGCGCGATGCCGTGCAGCCCGGAGTCCGTGGCGCGCTGTCCGTACAGCAGCCCGATGAGGCTGGAGGAGGAGATCGCGCCGAGGTACTGGGCGGTGCGCTGGAGTCCGGCGGCGGCGCCCACGCCGTCGGCCGGGGCCTGGGCATAGACGGCGGCCTGATTGCCGGTGGAGGCCAGGCCCTGCGGGATGCCGAAGAGCGCCCCGGCGACGAGCAGTACGGCCACCGGGCTGCCGCCGTCCAGCATCACGAGGACCGTGCTGCCGAGGGCGAGGAAGGCCGCGGCGACGGTCAGCGGGGCGCGGATGCCCTTCGTGCGGGCGCCGGCGAGCGAGCAGACCGCGGCGGCGCCGGACATCGGCAGCATGATCAGCCCGGCGTGGAACGACGTGAAGCCGTGCGCCTGCTCCAGCCACTGGCTGTAGCCGTAGAGCACGCAGTAGATGACGAGATACGCCAGCCCGTGCCGGAGGTAGGTGAGCACCAGCGCGCGGTTGCGGGCCAGCATCCGCAGATCGAGGAACGGCTCCGGGTGGCGCAGCTCCCACCACACCAGGGCGGCGGTGAGGGCGGCGGTCGGCGCGAGCAGCGGCCAGCGCGGTGCGTCCAGCCGCAGCAGGAAGAACATCGCGCAGGTCAGGGCGCCGGCGAAGAGCGCGATGCCGAGCGGGTCGAGGGAGCCCCCGTCCGACCCCGTGCCGTCCGCGGCGCGGGCCGTGTGCCGGGTCTCCCGGTCGGGCGGCAGCCAGGCGAGCGCACCGGCCAGTGCCAGCAGCGCCAGCGGGACGTTGACGGCGAAGACCGCCCGCCAGCCCCAGGTCGCGGCCAGCAGCCCGCCGAGGGTGGGGCCGACGGCGGCGCTGGCCAGCGCCGCGAGCGAGATCCGGCCGAGGACCGACCGGGGCGCGGGCCGCCCCACCCGGCGCGACTCGGCGCGCAGCATCGCCATCGCGGCCGGATAGGCCGCGGCGGTGCCGATGCCGAGGACGACGCGGGAGACGATCAGCAGCGTGAAGGTGGGCGCCAGCGCCCCGATGAGGCCGGCGGCGACCACCGCCACCGCGCCGGCGGCGAACACCCGGCGCGGTCCGACGCGGTCGGCGAGCCGCCCCAGCGACGGCTGGCCGACCGCGCTGGCGAGGTACATCGCGGAGATCAGCCAGGCGGTGTCGGCGGCCCCGACACGGAAGTCCTGGCCGATGGCCACCAGTGCGGTGGCGATCATCGTCGAGTTGACGGGGTTGAGGAGGGACCCCAGCAGCAGCGGGGTCATCAGCCGGGCGCCGAAGCCCGGGTCGGGGGAGGGGCGGCGGCTCGGCCGGCAACCGCCCGGCCGCTGCGGCCGGGGGCTCTGGGGGCTTCGGGGGCGCTCACGGCCGGATCAGCCGCCGTATGAGTGCGGTCGCCGCCTCCAGGGTCTGCTGCTCGTCGGCGCTCAGCCGGTCGGCGATGGCCACGGCCAGCCAGTTGTTCTTGGCCTGCCGTACCTCGGCGAGTACCCGGTGGCCGTGGTCGGTGAGGGAGAAGACGACCTGGCGCCCGTCCGTGGGATGCGGGCTGCGGGCGAGGATCCCGCTGTCCTCCAGCGCGCCGACGGTCACCCGCATCGACTGCGGGCGCACCAGCTCGGCGCGGGCCAGCGCGGCGATCGTGGAGGGCCCCTCGGAGTCGATGAGGGCGATGACCGCGCGCTGGGTGGGCGTGAGGGCGCCCTGCGGCGACGCGGCGCGCAGCTGGCGCATCAGCAGCGACACCGTCGCGCCGAGGTCGGTCGCCAGACGTTCCTGGTCCTTGTTCGGCATACTGCGACCCTAGAATCTCGACAGAGAAACTTGCAAGTTTCTCTGTCGAGTTTTGCCGGTACTTTTTCGTACGCGGTCGTACGCGGTCGTACGCGGCTGTGTGCGGACGTCATACGCCGCCCCGCGCCGCCGTGTGCGGTCGCCGTGCGCCGCCGCGCGATACCCGCGTGCCCCGCCATACGGCTCCGTGGTCCAGTCGTTCCCCGCCCTGTGCGGATTCCGAAAAGCTCCCGTAGCACGCTCGTCACCGTTCCGGAAACATGCCGGGTGTCGAATGCGGGCAGGCCGGAGAAGTCCGGTCCGCAGGGGGAGAGGCACGCCATGACGGTTACTCAACTCCGAAACCCCACGGAGGAGTTCGCCCGATTCCTGACCGATCTCGGGCGGCTGCTCGACCCGGCCTCCGGCTGGTACGGGGTCTTCGGGCAACGCGATCCGGAGGGCCTGCGGGCCTGTCTGGAGGGGCGGGAGGTGCCGCACTGGGACGTGGTGGAGTCCCTGCTGCACGACCTGGCCGCGCAGCACGGGGACGCGGCGGTGCGCACCATGGGCCCGCGCGCCCGGCGGCTGTACGCCCGCGCGGTCGCCGGCCACGACGCCCAGCCGGGCGGCCGGCCCGCGCTCCGCGACCGGCTGGAGGTGATGGTCCACGAGCAGCGGCAGGCGGCGGCGCGTGCCCGCGAACTCCGCACCGCCGCACGGTTCGCCCAGGACCCCGCGGAGGGCGAGCGGCTCTCCCGTGAACTGGCCTGGGCCCAGGACGACCACCTCCGGGCGGGCGCCCGGGTGCGCGAACTGCGGGCGCGGCTGGCGGCGCTGGAGGAAGCGGGGCAGGGTGCGGGCGCCGCGACCCCCGAGGGCGACGCGCCCGCCGCCGCGGACGACGCCCCGGCACGTGGTGGCGGCGGCCCCGTCCCAGAAGGCGAAACCCGCGCCGCGGAGGCGGCGTCCCCGGCCCCTGACGGCGACGCCGCCCGTACGGCCACACTCCCCGCCCGTATGGCCAAGCTCCCGGCCCCTGACGGCGACGCCTCCGCCCGTAAGTCCAAACTCTCGGCCCGTAAGGCCAAGGCCGCCGGCCGCCCGCGGGGAGCGCGTTTCGCCGGGCTGGAGGTGGTGGACGACGCCGCGCCCGCAGGTGACCGGACGCCGCCCGACGTGCCGGCGGCGGTGCCAGCCGCAGCCGGCACGGCCCCGCGCGGTGCCCGCTTCGCCGGGGCGTACGCCGCCCCGGACAACGGGCAGGGAAGCGGGTCGGGTGACGGGCCGGACGACGGACCCGGCGAGGCCGCGGCGGGCGGTGCGGCCGATCCCGAGGTGCGCCGCCGCGCCGCCAGTACCGCGTACCGCCTGGCCCGCCACCGGCCGCCCGGCGAGGACGGCCCGGCGTACGTCGAGATCTGCGCCGCCGCAGCGCGTCCCGCAGCCGAACTCCCCTTCCTGCTCGGCGAATTGGAGAGTGCCGGGCTGGCCTGCGACATCCCCACCCTGCTCTGGGAAGTGGCCTGCCTGCCGCCCGACGGGCTGGCCGCGGCGACCGCCGCACTGGTCGCCGCGGGCCGCACCGCCGACGCTGCCGCGCTGCTCCGGCAGAGCCTGGCCCGCCCCGTGGCCGAGGTGGCCCGGACCGCGCTGGCGCTGCTCGACCGGAGGCGTCCGGAGCAGGCCGGCGAACTGCTGGCCGCGCTGGTCCGGGCCCGTACGCCCGAGGACGCGGCGGCGCTGGCCGCCGCCGACCCGGTCACCCTCGGGCCGCTCCTCCTGGAGGCCGCCCGGACCGTCTCCCCCTCCCGGCACAGCGATGTCGCGCACGCCCTGCGCGCCGCCGGCCACCCGGCGCCGCGCTGAGCGCCCGGCGGACGCGCCGCGCTGAGAGATGGTCTTGCCACGGTGCGTGACGGGGCTTACGGTCGCCTCCACACGCGTAGATCCGCGTGCCCGCAGGCTGACGCACCGACAAAGGAGCAGCTCATGGCCGATGTTGTGCGTGCCGCACTGGTCCAGGCGACCTGGACCGGCGACACCGAATCGATGATCGCGAAGCATGAGGAGTACGCCAGAGCGGCGGCTGCGCAGGGCGCGAAGGTGATCGGCTTCCAGGAGGTCTTCAACGCCCCGTACTTCTGCCAGGTCCAGGAGCCGGAGCACTACCGCTGGGCCGAGCCGGTGCCCGACGGCCCGACCGTCCGCCGGATGCAGCAGCTGGCCCGCGAGACCGGCATGGTGATCGTGGTGCCGGTCTTCGAGGTCGAGCAGTCCGGTTTCTACTACAACACCGCGGCCGTCATCGACGCGGACGGCACGGTGCTCGGCAGCTACCGCAAGCACCACATCCCGCAGGTGAAGGGCTTCTGGGAGAAGTACTACTTCAAGCCGGGGAACGCGGGCTGGCCGGTCTTCGACACCGCCGTCGGCAAGGTCGGCGTCTACATCTGCTACGACCGCCACTTCCCGGAGGGCTGGCGGCAGTTGGGGCTCAACGGCGCCCAGCTCGTCTACAACCCGTCGGCCACCTCCCGCGGCCTGTCCGCGTACCTGTGGAAGCTGGAGCAGCCGGCCGCCGCGGTCGCCAACGAGTACTTCATCGCGGCGATCAACCGGGTCGGCGTCGAGGAGTACGGCGACAACGACTTCTACGGCACCAGCTACTTCGTCGACCCCCGCGGCCGGTTCGTCGGCGACGTCGCCAGCGACACCAAGGAGGAACTGGTCGTCCGCGACCTGGACTTCGGGATGATCGACGAGGTGCGCCAGCAGTGGGCGTTCTACCGCGACCGCCGACCCGACGCCTACGACGGGCTGGTGAAGCCGTGAACCAGCACTCCCACGACCCCGCAGGGCTGCGCGCGCGCCACCGTGCCGTCCTGCCCGAGTGGCTCGCCCTCTACTACGAGCGTCCCCTCGAACTCACCCACGGGGAGGGCCGGCACGTCTGGGACGCCGAGGGCAACCGCTACCTCGACTTCTTCGGCGGCATCCTCACCACCATGACAGCGCACGCGCTGCCCGAGGTGACCAAGGCGGTCGGCGAGCAGGCCGGCCGGATCCTGCACACCTCGACCCTCTATCTCTCCCGGCCCATGGTCGAGTTGGCGGAGCGGATCGCCGCGCTCTCCGGCATCCCCGACGCGCGGGTCTTCTTCACCACCTCCGGTACGGAGGCCACCGACACCGCGCTGCTGCTGGCGACCTCGTACCGCCGCTCCAACCAGATCCTGGCGATGCGCAACAGCTACCACGGCCGGTCGTTCTCCGCCGTCGGCATCACCGGCAACCAGAGCTGGTCGCCGACCAGCCTCTCCCCGCTCCAGACGCTCTACGTGCACGGCGGGGTGCGCTCCCGCGGCCCGTTCGCCGAGCTGAGCGACGCCGACTACATCGCGGCCTGCGTCGCCGACCTTACGGACCTGCTCCAGCAGACCGCGGGCGGGGTGGCCGCGCTGATCGCCGAACCGGTCCAGGGCGTCGGCGGGTTCACCGCGCCGCCGGACGGGCTCTACGCGGCGTTCCGCGAGGTGCTGGCCCGCGAGGGGATCCTGTGGATCAGCGACGAGGTGCAGACCGGCTGGGGCCGCACCGGCGACCACTTCTGGGGCTGGCAGGCGCACGCCGAGAACGGCCCGCCCGACCTGCTGACCTTCGCCAAGGGCATCGGCAACGGGATGTCCATCGGCGGGGTGGTGGCCCGCGCCGAGGTGATGAACTCCCTGCCCGCCAACTCCATTTCGACGTTCGGCGGCAGCCCGGTCACCATGGCGGCGGGGCTGGCCAACCTCGGCTACCTCCTGGAGCACGACCTCCAGGGCAACGCCCGGCGGGTCGGCGGATTGCTCATCGAGCGGCTGCGGGCGGTGGCAGCAGGGCTCGACGTGGTCCGCGAGGTGCGGGGACGGGGCCTGATGATCGGGGTCGAGCTGGTCCGCCCAGGGACCGACGAGCCCTCGCCCGAGGCGGCGACGCTGGTCCTGGAGGCGGCCCGGGAGCGCGGCCTGCTGGTCGGCAAGGGCGGGCAGGGCGGCGCGGTGCTGCGCATCGCGCCGCCGATGTCGCTGACCGTCGCCGAGGCCGAGGAGGGCGCCGAAATGCTCGCGGACGCGCTGCGGTGGGCGCAGGAGCGGCTGCGGGACGGGTAGTCCGGTGTCCTCCCGGCGGGCCGTCCCGGAACGCGACCCGGGGCGGCCCCCGCGGTCCGTCGGCGGCCGGTCAGCGGCCGGGCGCGACGTCCTGGTAACTCCGCCCCACAGCAGGGATGTTGAGCCAGGAGGTGGCCTCGCCGCGGACTCCGTCGGAGCGGTAGACGCCCCACGCGGTACTCCAGGTCGACGGTGCCGTCACCTCGGGCGCGCAGCGAGAGCGGCGGGGTCGAGGCGCCCGAGCCGTAGTCCTTGAGCTGCCACAGGACCCCCCAGTCGCCCGGCCGGGTCGTCGACGACGGTGACCGAGCCCGGCTTGGGCTCGACGCCCTCGAAGGAGGCGGAGCCCTTGGCGGGGTCGGCGCGCCACAGCGGCGCCGCGCGGTGCCCGGCGGCCCGGTGGGCGCCGGTCGGCCCGGTCCCGGACGGTGCCTCCTCGGCGGCGGCGGTCCAGGTGCCGACCAGCGCGACACCGTTGACGAGGGCAACTCCCCATCGTAAGCGGGTGGTTGGCGGTCGCTTCATGGCGGACTCCCGTGGTGGGGGATGGGACGGGAGTGAAAGTCAGGTTTGTTTCCAGTTGCCGTCAAGGGGGTGCGCGGGCCGCGGCGTTCCGCCGACCACCGCCAACGCCCCCACCATCCGGCAGGAGTTGACGGACCGTCCGCGACACGGCGGAGGTCCCGCCCTACGTCCGGGCGGCGGCCCCGCGGACCGCCTCGGCCACGTCGGTGAAGAACCGGGTGTGCGCACGGCGGCTCGCCGGGGCCTCCGGATTCCACGGCAGCAGCCGGGCCCGGCCCTCGATCGCCCGCCAGTGCTCATCGGTCCGCAGCGCCTCGACGCGGGCGGCGTTGACCCGGACGTCGATCAGGACGACGTCCGGGGCCAGTGCGGCGGCCTCCGCCCAGCCGACCGTCGCCCAGTTCGCGCCGGAGCCGGCCGCCGGCTCCGGCAGCTCCACCCCGTGCTCGGCCAGCGCCCGCAGGTCCGGCCAGGCACCCGGCCGGGCCAGGTGCACCCGCTCCGGCCCGGCGGGCGACAACGCCACCACCCGCGGTCGCACCGAGCCGCCGCTCGCCTGCCGCAGCACGTCCTCGGCGGCGTCCAACTCCCGTGCCATCGTGAGTGGTTCGCCGCGCCCCAGGGACCCGGCGAGCGCCGCGAAGCGCTCCCGCACCTCGGCGAGGCCGCGCCCGGGCCCCACCGCGACGGTGGCCACGGGGACGTGCGTCTCCAGCTCCAGCGCGGTCTTCGCCTCCAGTCCGTAGACCTGCTCGCTGTCGTAGGTCACCGCCACCACGAGGTCCGGCCGGGCCTCCAGGAGCGTGTCCGGGTGCAGCGCGGCACCCGACCCCAGATACGGGATCTCCGCGAGCGGCAGCTCACCGCCCTTGGCCGGGTCGGCCGCGGCCCCGTCGTGCTGGGACCCGAAGATCCCCACCGGGCGGATGCCGTGATCCCACAGCGTCGCTCCCGCCTGTATGTACGCAACGATTCGTTCCGGCCGGTTACCGGCCACCACCAGGCGCCCGCGGTCGTCGGAGAACTCCCACGGTGTGCTCTGCTCCATGGCACATCGCCTTTCTGGTCGTTTGTGCGCCTTCTGGCGTCCTCGGTGCTGATTGCGAAGGTGTGATTCGGTATTAACTTTCGAAGTTGTGGGTCCGGAGTCTTTTTACTGCCCACCGCACCGCGCCCGCACCCCTGCCGCCGCCCACCCCGGGCCCCGGGTTGAACCGCCCGGCTGATCGTCGGTGCAACACGGCCGTCCCGGCTCGTTAACCGTCACGGTATTGCCACGGTGGGTGACATGCTTCTACGGTGTCTCCTTCTCGACCGGAATCTACGGGTGTAGACCAGCTTGTGACGTGGCATCAGGTAGGGAGATGGGATAGGTGAGCCGTACGGTCATCAAGGGCGGACTGGTCATCACCGCCGCCGACGAGACGCACGCAGACGTCCTCGTGGAGGACGGCCGGATCGCGGCCCTCGCCGCGTCCGGGAGCTGGGCCGCCGCCGGCTGGGCCGAATCGGCGGACCGCACCCTCGACGCCACCGGCAGATACGTCATCCCGGGCGGCGTCGACGCGCACACCCACATGGAACTCCCCTTCGGCGGCACCGCGGCCTCGGACACCTTCGAAACCGGCACCCGCGCCGCCGCCTGGGGCGGCACCACCACCATCGTCGACTTCGCCGTCCAGTCCCGCGGCAACTCCCTGCGCGCGGGCCTCGACCAGTGGCACGCCAAGTCCGACGCCCAGTGCGCCATCGACTACGCGTTCCACATGATTCTCTCCGACGTCAACGAGCACACCCTCAAGGAGATGGACCTCCTGGTGTCCGAGGGCGTCACCTCCTTCAAGCTGTTCACCGCCTACCCCGGCGTCTTCTACAGCGACGACGGGCAGATCCTGCGCGCTATGCAACGGGCCGCCGGCAACGGCGGGTTGGTGATGATGCACGCGGAGAACGGCCTGGCCATCGACGTCCTCGTCGAGCAGGCGCTCGCCGCCGGCCGCACCGACCCGCGCTACCACGGCGAGGTCCGCCACGTCCTCCTCGAAGCCGAGGCCACCCACCGCACCATCCAGCTCGCCCGGGTCGCCGGCGCACCCCTCTACGTCGTCCACGTCTCCGCCGAGCAGGCCGTCGACGAGATCGCCCGGGCCCGCCGGTTGGGGCTCAACGTCTTCGGCGAGACCTGTCCGCAGTATCTGTTCCTGTCGACCGACAACCTCGCCGAGCCGGACTTCGAGGGCGCCAAGTACGTCTGCTCCACCCCGCTGCGGCCCCGCGAGCACCAGGCGGCGCTCTGGCGCGGACTGCGCACCAACGACCTCCAGGTGGTCTCCACCGACCACTGCCCGTTCTGCTTCCGGGGCCAGAAGGAGCTGGGCCGCGGTGACTTCTCCAAGATCCCCAACGGGATGCCCGGCGTGGAGAACCGGATGGACCTGCTCCATCAGGCCGTCGTGGACGGGCACATCAGCCGCCGGCGCTGGATCGAGATCGCCTGCGCCACACCGGCCCGGATGTTCGGCCTCTACCCGAAGAAGGGCACCATCGCCCCCGGCGCCGACGCCGACCTCGTCCTCTACGACCCCACCGCCGAGCAGACGGTCTCCGCGAAGACCCACCACATGAACGTCGACTACTCCGCCTACGAGGGCAGGCGGCTCACCGGGCGCGTCGAGACGGTCCTGTCGCGCGGCGAACTCGTCCTCGACAAGCGGGAGTTCACCGGCCGCGCCGGGCACGGGCAGTACATCCCGCGCGGCACCTGCCAGTACCTGCTCTGAGCCGCCCGCCCGCACCCGGCACACCCGTACCCCACCGCGTAAGGAGCACCCGTGGACTTCGGAGTCGTCCTCCAGGCCGATCCGCCCGCCTCCGCCGTCGTCGAGCTGATGCGTCGCGCCGAGCGCAACGGCTTCCGCTACGGCTGGACCTTCGACTCGGCGGTGCTCTGGCAGGAGCCCTTCGTCATCTACAGCCAAATCCTTGAGCACACGACCGAGTTGACGGTCGGGCCGATGGTGACGAACCCCGGTACGCGCACGTGGGAGGTGACCGCGTCGACCTTCGCGACGCTGAACGACATGTTCGGCAACCGCACGGTGTGCGGTATCGGCCGGGGCGACTCGGCGATGCGGGTCGCGGGCCGGAAGCCGAACACCCTGGCCACGCTCGGCGAGGCGATCCACGTCATCCGTGACCTGGCGGAGGGCCGCGAGGCCGAGGTGGAGGGCCGGAGACTGCGCATCCCCTGGGTGCGGAACGGACACCTGCCCGTATGGATGGCGGCATACGGCCCGAAGGCGCTGGCCCTGACCGGTCGGCAGGCCGACGGCTTCATCCTCCAGCTGGCCGACCCGTATCTGACGCAGTGGATGGTGAAGGCGGTACGGGACGCGGCGACGGCCGCCGGCCGCGACCCGTCGTCGGTGAAGATCTGCGTGGCCGCACCCGCCTACCTCACCGACGACGCCTCGCCCGCCGCGCTTGCGCACGCGCGCGAGCAGTGCCGCTGGTTCGGCGGCATGGTCGGCAACCACGTCGCGGACCTCGTCGCCAGATACGGCGAGCACTCCGGCGCCGTGCCCGAGACCCTCACCGCCTACATCAAGGAACGCCACGGCTACGACTACGCCCATCACGGCCGCGCCGGCAACCCCGACACCGCGTTCGTCCCCGACGAGATCGTCGACCGGTTCTGCCTCATCGGCACCGAGGCCCAACACATCGACAAGCTGCGGGAGTTGAAGGAACTGGGCGTCGACCAGTTCGCGCTCTACGCCATGCACGACGCCCGGGAGAAGGTCATCGACGGGTACGGGGCGGGTGTCATCCCCGCGCTGCGGCACTGAGCCCGGAGAGACCGCCGGCGGCGGGGGGCGTCCGCCGCCGGCCGCGGTTCAGGGCGTGGCCGCGTGCAGGCTTCCGCCCGGGCGGGGGCCGACGAGGACGCGGGACAGCAGGCGCGGGTCGGCCAGTGCCAGGGGGCCCGCGAGCATGTGGAAGAGGCCGGAGAAGGTCGTGTAGACCCGCGGGTCGTGGGGGACGGTGTCGATCATGCGGTTCATGAACCAGTTGCCGGCCTTGACGGGCAAGGCGGGTCGCGACTGTTCCCAGGCGCGGTCGGGGATGGTTGCCATCAGCCAGGAGAAGGCGGTGACGCGGGCCAGCCGCCTCTGGAAACCCTGCCCGTCGAAGGGGGCGCGAGTGCGCCGGCCGCGGAGCATCTGCTCCAGGAGGCGGGCCTCCAGGGCGGCGACGGTCATGCCCTGACCGTAGGCGGGATTGAAGGTGCAGACCGAGTCCCCCAGGGCGATCAGTCCGTCGGGCCAGCGGGCCAGGCGGTGGTAGGCGGTCTTGCGGTTGACCGTACGGGCGTAGCGGCGCACGGGGGAGACGGGGGTGAGGGAGGCGATGGTGTCGGCGATGGGGCCGCGCAGGGTTTTGGTGAAGGCGAGGAAGTCGTCGTCGCCGCGCGGCAGTTGGATTCCTCCTGCTCCGTGCAGGGTGACGTGGAGCGCGTTGTTCTCGATCTGGATGGCGTAGGAGCCCTTGTGGAAGTCGGGGGCCCGCAGGGGTTCCAGCACGCCCTTCCATGAGGGCGGGGACTGCCCTTCCGGGTAGGAGTAGGTGCGTGAGGCGTAGCCGACCTGTGCGTCGACGGTCGTCGTGCGGGGGCTGGGCAGGCCGAGGGCGGCCAGCCACTGCGGCAGGTGGGAGGAGCGGCCCGAGGCGTCCACCACGAGGTCCGCGACGATCTCGTCCTCGCCGTCGCCGTTCTTGACCCGCACCCCGGTGACCCTGCCGGGACCGGCCGTGCGCAGGCCGGTGACGGTCAGTCCGTCCCGCAGGGTGACGGGCTCCAGCGCCGACACCCGTCGGCGCAGGACGTGCTCCAGGAGAGGCCGGGAGAAGGTCTGGATCGGCATGCCCATCGGCGTGGGCGGCGGGGTGCCGTTGGGCAGCACTGCGCACAGGTCCTCGCCCCAGTCCCACACCGGCGCGCCCGCCTCTTCCAGCTCGGCCCGCAGCCCGGGGAAGTACCCCTCGAACACCTCGGCACCGAGGGCCAGAAGGCCATGGACGTGGTGCCCCTGGGGCACCCCCACCCTGGGCTCGGACGCGCTCGGAAGCGTGTCGCGTTCGATGACGGTGACGGCCTCGAAGCCGTCGGCCAGGACCCGGGCGGCCGCGAGACCCGCCATGCCTGCCCCGATCACCACCGCGTGCCGGACGTCGGTACCCATAGGCATGCCGCTCCCTCCCCGCTGCGGGCCGAACCCCGCTGCTCCCGGGCTCTTCCCTGCCCCGGTCGGCCGGCAGGTATGCGGAAAGGAGTGAGCCAATGGGCACGCTCTGTAGCCGGGTGGGGTGGGGGCGCCCGGCCCTGACCCATCAGGCAGGCCCTAGACGACCCAGCCGCTGGTCAGCGTCTGCACGGCCGAGCCGTCGAGGTCCTTGAGCTTCGTCGCTGCGAAGGCGCGCGCGGTGTCGGAGGTGAGGACCCGGAAGGCCGGCCGCTCGGCGGCGAGCAGATCGACGATCTGCGTGGCCACGTCCTGCGGCGTCTGCGCGTGGGCGAAGGCGCCGCGGGTGCGGTCCAGGTAGGCGGACAGGGCCGGCGCGTACGGCCCGGCCTGCTGCAGTGCGTTGTCCGGGAGGCCCACGTTGCTGACGAACTCGCTGGCCACCGCGCCCGGCTCGACCACGCTGACGTGCACGCCGGTCGTGGCCGCGACCGGTGCGAGGGATTCCATGAAGCCCTCGACCGCGAACTTGGCGGCGCAGTATGCCTCGTTGAAGGGCTGGCCGATCACTCCGCCGACGCTGGTCACGGTCAGCACGCGGCCCTTGCTCGCCCGCAGCAGGGGCAGGGCGGCCTTCGTGACGTGCAGCACGCCGAAGAAGTTGACCTCCATGACGGCGCGTACGTCCTCGACGCTCTCCTGTTCCAGGGTGCCGACGTGGCCCGCGCCGGCGTTGTTGACGAGCGCGTCCAGCCGGTCGAGGCCGGCCAGGCATGCCTCGACCGAGGCCGGGTCGGTCACGTCCAGGGCCCGGACGTCGACGGCGACTCCGGCTTCCTCCGCCGCCGCCAGCAGTGCGCCCGCCTTGGCGGTGTCGCGCATGGTGGCGATCACGTGCCATCCGCTTCGCGCGGCGGTGACGGCGGCTGCCAGGCCGATGCCGGAGGAGGTGCCGGTGATCAGGACGGTCTTGGTGGTCATCCTCGTGCTCCCAACTTACTTATGTCGAATAACTAATATGCTCCATAACTATGGGCACGGATATTTGATGCTGTCAAGCACATGGGTACGCTGGACGCCATGTCCAACCCACCGGATGAGCTCAGCAGGGAGATCGTCGGCCTCTTCGCGGCCATCAACCGTCGCTACGGCCAGGAGTCCGAGGCAGCCGCGACGCCCCACGACCTGACCCCGCTCCAGGCCAAGGCGCTGCTCGCCGCCGAAGGCCCGGTTCCGATGCGCCGCATCGCCGAGCGGCTGCACGCGGAGCCGTCGAACGTGACCGTGATCATCGACCGGCTGGAGTCCAGCGGCCTGGTCGAGCGCAGCCCCGACCCGGGCGACCGTCGCGTCAAGCGTGTCGCCGCGACCGCCGCCGGCCGCACCGTCGCCGCCGATCTCCGCGCACGCATGCCCTTCGCCGCCGACCCCCTGGCCCCGCTCACCGCGCAGCAGCGCGAGACCCTGCGCGAGCTCCTGCAACTGATCCTGGAGGCATGACGGCGGCGGGCGCGGCTCCCCCGTGACTCGACGGCCGGCACGCAGTCGGTCCGGACGCCGAACCGACAAGCGACCCGGCGATGCGGGCAGGGCCGTTCGTAGTGCGCCGACCTGCCCACGGCGTCCAGGGCCGGAGCATCCCGCTCACCCGGCTCTCCTTGCCCGACGGGCTCAGTGCAGCTGGGCCTTGGCGACCACGATGACGAGGCCGAGCACCAGGTTGACGGCGCCGGAGACCACCACCACGCGCAGCGAGGCGCCGGCGCGGACGGCGGCCGTGCTCGCCCAGCCGATCTGCTCGGCCACGGCGACGGACAGCGCGAACCACGCGGTGCCCTCAAGGTCCAACCGCAGCAGCGGACTTACCGCCACGGCGACGGCCGGCAGCACCGCCGCCTGGACGATCGGCCACTCATGCCCCGCCACGTGCCGGATCGCGGCCCACGTCAGATGCCGGTACGACAGCAGGTCGCCGACGAGGAGGGCGTAGACGTGCGCCGCCCAGAACACCAGGCCGGTGATGAGCAGCAGCAGCAGGAGCCCGAGCCGGGGGAACGGTCCGAACGTGGCGGTCCCGGCCACGACGGACGCGGCCAGAAGGGATCCGTAGATCGCACCCGCGTAGTTGCCACCCGGCTGCTCCGGCCGCTGTCGACCCTCGTCGCCCGCCCGGTCGTCGGTGTTCGCGCCATCCGCCATGTCCTCAGGATCGCCGGGGGCGCGCCGACCCGCACGCGCACGCGCGGGGGCGGGCAGGCCATCGGGTGAATGACCTCCGGCGAGCGGAGGGCATTGCCGCGTTCGCCGGCTGAACGGGTGCCGGGACGGGGCGAGTTGCCACCCCGAGGCGGCCGGCGGCCCGCGCCGTGCGCAAGGGCCCTGAGGGGCGCCGGTCCGGTCCCCTTCCGCGCGCCACCGCGGCCCGTACGGACCGCGGTACCGGTCACGGGATGCGCGTGGTCCACTCCTCGTTCGCGAACTTGGTGCGTACGAGCTCCTGGGCGCGGGCCATCTCCTGGGCGGTGACGGCCCCGCGGGTGAGGCCGTAGCGCGACCGGAAGGAGTCGACCATCTTCTCGATGACCGCTTCGCGGGGAAG
Organism: Streptomyces sp. GS7; assembly: GCF_009834125.1. Classification (NCBI taxonomy): domain Bacteria; kingdom Bacillati; phylum Actinomycetota; class Actinomycetes; order Kitasatosporales; family Streptomycetaceae; genus Streptomyces; species Streptomyces sp. GS7. The sequence continues at coordinate 6,532,747 of NZ_CP047146.1, read as the reverse complement.
TCCGGTCTGACGGCGCAGCGGGTCGACGCGCTTCTTCGCGCTCCTCGTGCCCTTGTCGGAGAGCTTCTCCTTGCCGATCCGCAGCACCTCGACCATCTTGTCGGCGTCGATGTCGTAGGACATGGTCACGTGGTGCAGCACCGCACCGGGCCCGCCCTCCGGTCCGACCATCCGCTTCTGCGCGGCGCCGGCCACCTTCCCCAGCTCGGTGGCGATGTCGTTGAGCGGCTGGTACCACGCCCTGATTCCGAGGTCGCCGAGGGCGGCCAGGACCCAGTCGTCGAGATAGGCGTAGGAGTCCGCGAAGGAGAGCCCGGAGACCAGTGCCTCGGGGACGGACAGGGAGTAGGTGATGGTGCTCCGCGGCTCCGCGAACATCGCTCCGCCGCCGGAGATCCTGCGGACCACGGTGACGCCGTGGCGGGCCGCGCCCGCGGGGTCGACCTCGTTGCGCAGCGACTGGAAGCTGCCGATGATGACGGCGGGGGAGTCCCATTCCCAGACGCGCAGCGTGGGCGGCCGGCGGCCGGCCGCCACCTCCGCGGTGATGACCTCGTCGAGAGCCATGTGCAGCGCCGGGGGCTCGGGAGCCCCGTGGATGAGCTGCCAGTCGTAGTCGCCCCAGTCGGTGGCCCGGGCCAGCGCGCGCCGCACCGCGACGGCGACGCTCTCACTGGTGAATCCGAACAGCACCGCCGACTCGGGGAGCGCGGCGTCGATACGGGCGGTGAGCCCGGCGGTGTCGGTGTCGGCCGGGGCGCCCTCCAGCGCGGAGTTGATCCGCAGGAGAGCCTCGTCGGGCTCCAGGAAGAAGTCCCCGGCGACGCGGACGTTGCGCAAGGACGCGTCCTCGACGTCCAGATCGACGACCACCAGCTTGCCGCCGGGGACCTTGTACTCGCCGTGCACCGCGCACTCTCCGCTTCGTCGGCACCGTCACCCGGACCGGTGCCGGATTCTCGTCGGCCCGGATCCGGGTGGATCCGGATCCGCGTCACCACCGTAACGGCCGCGGCGGCCGGATTTGCCTTCGAGTGGACTCCAGCCGCCACACTGACCGGGAGACGATCCGCGCTGCGGACGGAAAGGCGGCAGCTGATGGAGACGACGAGCCGGCCGGGACACCCCTTGCCGTACGACACCTACCGGCAGGCGATCGAGCGGGAGACCCTGCGCTTCGCCGAGGTGGTCGGCGGGGCCGACCCGGCGACCGCCGTGCCCTCCTGCCCCGACTGGACGCTGGCCGAACTCGCCCGCCATGTGGGAGCGCTCCAGCGCTGGTTCAGCACGCTGCTGACCCGGCGGGTGCAGGAGCCGCCCCGCAGCCGCGACGTGGAGCTGGGGCTGCCGGAACGCGCCGAGGAGTATGCGGGTTGGGTGGCCGCGGGCGTCCCGGGCGTGGCCGGCGTGCTGCGCGACACGGATCCGGGGGCGGCGATGTGGACCTGGGGCGAGGACCCGCACGCACGGTTCTGGGCCCGCCGGATGCTGTACGAAACGCTGGTGCACCGGGTGGACGCGGAACTCGCCGTCGGCCGGGAGCCGGACGTCGACGCCGCCCTGGCGGCGGACGGGATCGACGAATTCCTCGTCAACCTGCCCTACGCGGGACTCTTCGCCCCCGGCGTCGCGAAGCTGCACGGCACCGGCGAGACCCTCGCCTTCCGGTGTGCGGGCCCGGACGGCGGGACCGGCGAGGAGTGGCGGGTACGGCTGGAGCCGGACGGCTTCCGACCGCTGCCGCCGGCCGCGGCCGACGACGCGCCGTCCGAGCCGGACGCCGTCGTACGGGGGCAGGCGGCGGACCTCCTGCTGCTGCTCTACGGGCGACGGACCTACCAGGAGGCCGCCTTCGAGGTCTCGGGCGACCAGGCGGTGCTCGACCACTGGTTCGCGCACACGGCCTTCTGAGCCGCCGCCGGGGGACCGGGGGACCGGGGGCCGGCGGGCCCGTCCGGCCGCTCGCGGTCAGCCGAACCGCTCCAGCAGGCGGGGCAGCGCGGTGCCGATCGGCTCGCGGATCACCTCGGTTGCCAGAGCGTCGTACGGCGTCGGCTCGGCATTGACGATGATCAGCCGCGCGCCGTGGTCCGCGGCCACCCCGGCGAGCGAGGCGGCCGGCTGCACCTGGAGCGTCGTACCGACCGCCACGAAGACCTCGGCCGCCTTCGCCACACCCAGCGCCGTACCGAGCACCTGCGGATCCAGCCGCTCACCGAACATCACCGTCGCCGACTTCAGGATCCCGCCGCACACGAGGCACGCCGGATCCGGATCGCCCGCCGCCACCCGCTCCAGCGCCTCCTCCATCGACGAACGGGTATGGCAGCGGGTGCAGGTGACGGCGCGTGCGGTGCCGTGCAGTTCCAGGACCTTGCGCTCGGGCAGCCCGGCGAGCTGGTGCAGTCCGTCCACGTTCTGGGTGATCACCCGCACCGGCGTCCCGGACCGGGCCAGCGCGGCCACGGCCTCGTGCGCGGCATTGGGCCGGGCCCGGAAGGCCGGGCTCTCCTGCCGCATCCGCCACGAGCGCCGCCGGATCTCCGGATCGGCCATGTACACGTCGTAGGTGACCAGCTTCTCGGCATCCGGGTCGCGCCGCCACAGCCCCTTGGGACCGCGGTAGTCGGGGATCCCGGAGTCGGTGGAAATGCCGGCGCCGCTCAGGATCGCGACGAGCGGACGGTGCTGCGGCCGGCCGGGCCCCGCCGGCTCCTCCGTGCTGGTCATGGCGCGAGCGTACGGAAGGAGGCGGGGCGCGGCGACCTGGTTTCGGGGCGTCGGCGGGTGACATCGGGGTGCCGGCCCGGCGCGTGCCTTCGGGCTGGGGGCGCCCCCAGCGGTAGCCGGGGGAGCGTCCCAGGCGGCGGCGCCCCCGGGGAGCGGCCAGCCGCGGGTGAGACCGGAGCCGGGGAGCAGCCCCCGCAGCTCCGCGTCCAGGCGCCGGCCCGCCGCGGCGATCTTCAGGGGCGCGAGCGGGTCGCCGCCGTCCCGCCGCCGCTCCAGCCCGGCGACGCGCTCCTCGTACGCCCGCAGGACGTTCCCCCAGCTACCGCTGGGAGGTGCCCCCGGGCGGCCAGGGTGGCCGCCGGCCCTCGTCCACGGGGTCGCCGTAACCGAACCAGGTGATGTGCCCCCGGTCCGGGTCGTGCGCCGCCGGCGTCGTCCACGCCCTGCACCACCGCCGGCCGCCGCCCGTCGGCCGTCTCGCAGCGCAGCTCCGGCCCGTCCGGTCTGCCCGGTTCGTCCACCGCGAGCGCGAGGCCGTCCCAGCGGGCGCCGTCGGTGTGGCGGGGGAGCGCGGTCCGGTGCAGAGCCGTGCGGGGAGGGTACGGGGGATCCGTACACCCCTGCGAACCCCGGACGCAGGCGGAGCGCACCGATCCACCGACGGCAAGGAGGCCCCGTGTTCACCACCCGCCCCACCCTCCAAGGCACCTTCGGGATGGCCGCCAGCACCCACTGGCTGGCCTCCCAGACCGCGATGGCCGTCCTGGAGGACGGCGGCAACGCCTTCGACGCCGCCGTCGCCGCCGGATTCGTGCTGCACGTCGTCGAGCCGCACCTGAACGGGCCGGCGGGCGAGGTGCCCATCATCCTGGCGCCCGCCGGCGGGCCGGTGCGGGTGCTCTGCGGCCAGGGCCCGGCCCCCGCCGGGGCGAGCGTCGCCCACTACACGGCCCTCGGACTCGACCTGGTGCCCGGCACCGGTCCGCTCGCCGCCGCCGTCCCCGGCGCCTTCGACGCGTGGATGCTGCTGCTCCGCGACCACGGCACCAAAACCCTGGCCGAGGTCCTGCGGTACGCCGTCGGCTACGCCGAGCACGGCCACCCCGCCGTGGAGCGGATAGGGGAGACCGTGGAGAGCGTCCGGGAGCTGTTCACCACCGAGTGGACCTCGTCCGCCGAGATCTACCTCCCCGGCGGCAGGTCCGTGGCCCCCGGCGGACTGCTCACCAACCGCCCGCTGGCAGCCACCTGGCGCCGCCTGATCACGGAGGCGCAGGCCGCGTCGGCGGACCGCGAGGCGCAGCTCGACGCCGCCCGCCGCATCTGGCGCGAGGGCTTCATCGGCGAGGCACTCGCCGACTTCGCGGCCCGCCCCGCCCTGGACACCTCGGGCGAACGCCACGCCGGCACCCTCACCGGCGACGACCTCGCCGCCTACTCCGCCAGCTACGAGGACCCCGTGACCTACGACTGGCACGGCTGGACCGTCGCCAAGGCCGGCGGCTGGTCCCAGGGCCCCGCCTTCCTCCAGCAACTCGCCCTGCTCCCCGACGAGTTGCCCGCCTACGGCAGCCCCGAATACGTCCACCTGCTCATCGAGGGCAGCAAGCTCGCGATGGCCGACCGCGAGGCGTGGTACGGCGACGCCGCCGAGGTGCCGCTGCCCGCCCTGCTCGGCGACGGCTACAACGCCGAGCGCCGCAAGCTCGTCGACGACCACGCCTCGTACGCGCTGCGGCCCGGCAGCCCGGACGGGCGCCCGCCCCGGCTCGGCAGGCACGCCCTGGCGGTGGCCTCGGGGGCGGGCGGCTTCGATCCGCTGGGCATCTCGGGGAGCGGGGCGGGGGAGCCGACCGTGGCCCGCGGCGTGCCGTCCACCGCCGAGCCCCGGGTCGACCCGGACGGCACCACCCGCGGCGACACCTGCCACCTCGACGTCGCCGACCGCTGGGGCAACCTGGTCTCCGCCACCCCCTCCGGCGGCTGGCTCCAGTCCAACCCCGTCGTCCCCGCGCTCGGCTTCCCGCTCGGCACCCGGCTCCAGATGGCCTGGCTGGAAGAGGGCCTGCCCAACACCCTCACCCCCGGGCGCCGCCCCCGCACCACCCTCACCCCGTCCCTCGCCCTGCGCGACGGCGTCCCCGTCATGGCCTTCGGCACGCCCGGCGGCGACCAGCAGGACCAGTGGCAGCTGCACTTCTTCCTCGCCGCGGTGCTGCGCCCGGAAGTCCGCGGCGGCCCCGACCTCCAGGGCGCCATCGACGCCCCGAACTGGCACCAGGACTCCTTCCCCGGCTCCTTCTTCCCGCGCGGGATGCGGCCCGGCAGCGTCACCGTCGAGTCCCGTATCGGCACCGACGTCGTCGAGGAGCTGCGGCGGCGCGGGCACGACGTCACCGTCGGGGCCGCCTGGTCGGAGGGGCGGCTGTGCGCGGTGGCCCGCGACCCCGGGACCGGGGTGCTGTCGGCGGCGGCGAACCCGCGCGGGATGCAGGGATACGCGGTGGGGCGCTGACACCGGCCCGCCGGCGCGGGGTGGGCGGGGGCGGCCGGAGAAGGGGCGGCCGGCGGGTGCGCGACCGGCCGCCGCCCTCCCGGCCGCACCCGCCCGTGCCCTCCGCGGCATCGGGAATTCACCCGCAGTACAGCAGCCGTGTCAGTGGCTCGTGGTTCGATGGACGCATGATCGAAGCATTTCGTCCCCACGATTCGGGAGATACCACGAATATCACCGAAGACCTCGCGACGACCCCCGCGGCCCCGGTGACCCCGTCGCCGGACCTCTCCGCACTGGACCTGGCCGCCGTCGAGGACGCCGTCCGCCAGGCCGCCGCCGACGAGATCATGCCGCGCTTCCGGCAGCTCGCCGCCGAGGACATCGTCGAGAAGAACGGCCCGCACGACCTCGTCACCATCGCCGACCGCCGTGCCGAGGAGCAGCTCACCGCCGCCCTGACGGCCCTGCTGCCCGGCTCCCGCGTCGTCGGCGAGGAAGCGGTGCACGCCGACCCCACCGTCCTCGACGCGCTGCGCGGCGACGCCCCCGTATGGATCGTCGACCCCGTCGACGGCACCCGCCAGTTCGTCCACGGCGACCCCGGCTTCGCCACCCTCGTCACCCTCGCCCACCACGGCGAACTGCTCGCCTCCTGGACGTACGCGCCCGCCCTCGGCCTGATGGCCACCGCCCGCCGCGGCGCCGGCGCCTGGCTGAACGGCGAACGGCTCACCGCCGGCCACCCCGCCGCAGGCGCCGACCTCGAAGTCGCCACCTCCCACCACGACTTCACCGACGACGACCAGAAGCGCGTCCTGGCCGCCCTGGACACCGGAGGCATCGCCCCCCGCCCCTGCGGCTCCGCCGGCCTGGAATACCTCCACATAGCCCAGGGCCGGATCGACGCCACCGCCTTCAGCTGGGAGAACGCCTGGGACCACGCCGCCGGACTGCTGCTCGTCCACGAAGCGGGCGGCGCCAGCGGCACCGTCGCCGGCCAACCGTTCCGCATAGCCGGCGGCAACGCGCTCCCCTTCACCGCCGCACGGGACGCCGAGACCGCGCGGCGTATCCTCGGACTGCTGGCAGCGGCCAACTGACCCTCACCGACGAGGGTCGGACGTGAGGGGAGTGGCGCAGGTGCCGAGGATGCTCGATGCCGTCGTGATCGGGGCAGGACCCAACGGCCTGACGGCGGCGGTCGAACTGGCCCGCCGCGGCATGTCCGTGGAGATCTTCGAGGCGCGCGACACCATCGGCGGCGGAGCCCGCACCGAGGAGCTGACCCTCCCCGGCTTCCGCCACGACCCCTGCTCCGCGGTCCACCCCCTCGCCATCGGCTCACCCGCCTTCCGCACCATGCCCCTGGAGCGGTACGGCCTGGAGTGGCTGCACCCCGAACTCCCCATGGCGCACCCCTTCCCCGACGGCACGGCCGGGGTGCTGGCCCAGTCCGTCGGCGAGACCGCCATGTCCTTCGGGCCGCGCGACGCCGGCACCTACCGCCGGCTGGTCGCCCCCTTCGTCGGCAAGTGGGACGCCCTCTCCCGCGACTTCCTGCGCACCCAGTGGCTCGGGCTGCCCGGCGACCCGGTCACCTACGCCCGGTTCGGGCTGGTCGCCATGCAGCCGGTCACCCTCCTCAACCGCCGCTTCCAGGACGAGAAGGCCCGCGCCCTGCTGGCCGGCCTCGCCGCCCACGCCATCGCCCCGCTCCGCGGCTTCGGCACCAGCGGCCTGGCCCTGATGTTCGCGCTCGCGGCGCACGCCAACGGCTGGCCGGTGCCCCGCGGTGGCTCCCAGGCCCTCTCCGACGCCCTCGCCGGACTGCTGCGCGCCCACGGCGGCGCCGTCCACACCGACTTCGAGGTCAAACGCCTCGACGACCTCCCGCCGGCCCGCGCCTACGTCTTCGACACCTCACCCACCGCGCTCGCCCGGATCGCCCGCCTCGGCAACGCCTACCGCGACGTCAAGTACGGCCCCGGCGTCTTCAAGATCGACTACGCGATGGACGGCCCCGTCCCCTGGACCGCCAAGGACGCCCAGCGCGCCGGCACCGTCCACATCGGCCCCACCAGCGCCGAGATCTCCGCCGCGCTCAACGCCGCCTCCGAGGGCCGCGACCCCTCCGTCCCGTTCCTCATCACCGCCCAGCCCAGCCTCATCGACCCCACCCGCGCCCCCGAGGGAAAGCACACCTTCTGGGCCTACGGCCACGTCCCCAACGGCTGGGACGGTGACGCCACCGAGGTCGTCGAGCGGCAGATCGAACGCTTCGCCCCGGGCTTCCGTGACCGCGTCCTGGCCCGCGCCGTCGCCGGCCCCCCGCAGCTCGCCGCCCGCAACGCCAACTACGTGGGCGGCGACACCGCCACCGGCTCCGCGGCCGGCCTGCGCCTCCTCATCCGCCCCAAACTCGCCCGCGTCCCTTACGAAACCGCGCACCCCGCCGTCTACCTCTGCTCCCAGGCCACCCCGCCCGGCCCCGGCGTCCACGGCATGTCCGGCCACTACGCCGCCAAGGCGGTCTGGCGCCGGCTTCGCGCGAGCAGCCGCTGACCCCGGCGCGTCCGTCCCGCCCGCGCCGCCCCGCCCTCCTACGCTCTTCGCCCATGAACACCACCCTCACCTTCAGGCAGGGCGACATCACCGAACAGGCCGTGGACGCGGTGGTCAACGCCGCCAACTCCTCCCTGCTCGGCGGCGGGGGAGTGGACGGCGCGATCCACCGCCGCGGCGGCCCGGACATCCTCGACGAGTGCCGCGCCCTGCGCGCCGCGAAATACCGCCGCGGCCTGCCCATCGGCGCCGCCGTCGCCACCACCGCCGGCCGGCTCCCGGCCCGCTGGGTGATCCACACCGTGGGCCCGCGTTTCACCCCCGAGGAGGACCGGTCGGAGCTGCTGGCTTCGTGCTACCGGGAGTCGCTGCGGGTGGCGGACGCACTGGGCGCCCGTACGGTTGCCTTTCCGGCGGTCTCCGCGGGCATCTACGGGTGGCCGATGGAGGACGCCGCCCGGATCGCGGTGGAGACGGTGCGGGCGGCGGAGACGTCGGTCGAGGAGGTCAGGTTCGTCCTCTTCGACGAGAAGGCGTACGAGGCTTTCGCCCGGCAGATCCGGTGACCACGGTCGCGACCCGTTCACTCAACTCGCCCGAGTCCCCTGTCCAACTGCGCCGAATGCGCTGATGTCGAGCGGGAGATGTCAGCGCATTCGGCCTTGTGTACGGAGTGAAGACGTCGGTGTCGACATGGTCTCGATGACGCATCATGTGGAGTGCGTGGTCATTCTGGAGCGGGCGGCCAAGGGCTCCTGATCTGCGGTTTGTCGGTCCTATTGGTTCCCTTGACCTGTTTCCGTGCATTCGACAGGTCAAGGGCGGGTGGAGGCCGCGTCGGCTGCCCAAAACGATTGCCTTGCGGATGCAGGACGGTGCGACACCTGCTCAGGTAGTGGCTCAGTGGCATGCTCAGAGTTCTGAGCTCAGATGACACATGTTCTGAAGCTCCGTCACATTGGCCTGAAGAGCAGCCTGTGACGCGAGCCGACCCGTATTGCCGCTCATGGCAAGCAGGCGGCACCTTGGGGTTCGGGCGGTGCACCTACCGGCGTGATTCAGCCAAGTGCTTTGGTCCCCGCCCAGGAGCATCACCCCCACGGCAAAATGGCCGCTGATGACTGCCGCCGCCATCGCTCTGGCCGGTGAACCGGACGCGTTCAGCCCCTTCACCCACCTCACCGTGCAGAACGCCGCGCTCTACCGACAGGTGATGCGGACGTTCGTCGTGGCCAAGGAACACTTCGCCGTGCACCTGCGGCCCGAGGACGTGTACGAAGCGCTGCCCGGGGAGGTGCGGCCCGGCGAGCTCGACGGGGTGGTCAAAGCACTCGACAAGCTGGTCGAGTGGGGGAACCTACGGGCCGATCCGGACACGGGTCGGGTCACCGCCGTGGAGGACTTCTACCGCAAACGCTTCATCTACCAGCTCACCCAGGCCGGGGAAGCCGCCGAGGAGGCGCTTGCCGCTTACGACGAGGCGCTCGGACGGCGCGGCGCCCTCCAGGCCATCGCACTGCACGACATTGTCACGCAGCTGCGGGCCCTCCTCGTGCTCACCGCCGACGAGCATCCCGATCCCGGCAAGACACATCTCGCGCTCGACGCGCTCGCCAGCCGGTTCGCCGCTCTCGCCGACAACGCCCGGGCGTTCATGGGCTCGTTGCAGCGCACGATTGACCTCCACGAGGTGGAGGAAGCGGTCTTCCTCGCCTACAAAGATCGCCTCATCCAATACCTGGAGCGCTTCATCCAGGACCTGATCACCCTGGGAGGGCGCATCGCCCAGCTGATCTTGGAGTTGGAGGAATCGGGCAGGTTCGAGGCCCTTCTCAGGGCTGCCGCCGGACGGGAGGCGGCCGACGCCGCGCCCGAGGAGGCGGCGCACGCCGCGCAGGAGGCGTACGCGCACTGGGCCGGACGCTGGGAGGGGCTCGCGGCGTGGTTCCTCACCCGGAACGGACGCGAGTCGCAGGCCAGACTGCTACGGGGCCGGGCCCTGGGAGCGATCCCGCAGATGCTGGCCGTCGTCCGTGCGTTGGGGGAGCGTCGGGCCGGGCGGTCCGATCGTTCCGCGGATTTTCGCACGCTCGCCCGCTGGTTCGCCGAGACCTCCGACGACGCATCGCGGCACCGGTTGTGGCGGGCGGCTTTCGGGCTCTATCCCGCCCGTCACCTCACGATCGACGCGGACACCCTGGCCGCCCGCGTGGCCGCACCGGTTTCCGCCGCCACTCCCTGGTCCGCTGCGGAGCCGCTGCGGATCAGCCCTCAGCTGCGCCGCACCGGAAGTTACGAGCGGCGGGGCAAACCCCGCAAGGTCGAGGACCGTCAGGAGCGGCGTCGCCACCTCGCCGAGGTGGCAGCCAAGCAGGCTGCCGAGACCGCCGCGGCCCGGGCCCGACTCGTCACGGACGGAACGGTCCGGCTGTCCGAACTCGGCGAGCTCGACCCGGCGTCCTTCGGGCTCTTCCTCCAACTGCTCGGCGACGCACTGGCCACCTGGCGTCCGGGCATGCGGCACACCGTGGCCACCAGCAATGACGGCTCCATGGAGATCCGGCTCAGCGCACTGGCCGACGGACCGGCGGCGGAGATCCGTACGCCGTCCGGCACCTTTCGCGGGCCCGATCACCTCATCGAGATCGTGGACCTGACCGACGGCCCGACGCACGGAGCGAACGACCGATGACCACGCCACTGGCCGAGGTGCTCGACGGACAGCACGCCGCCGAAGTCCGCAAGGCCGCCCGCGCCCTGCTGAAGCAGCCCCTCCTCCTCTCCCACGGCAGGCACGCGGAGGAATTCCGGCTCGTGCGACGGCACGCCTCCGAACTCCGTGAGTGGTTCGACCGCAACACCGGCTGGCCTCTCCACGTCGACGCGGAGACCGCCCGGCTGCGCAAGATCCCCGGCGTGCTCAATGACGCCACGCATCCTGCCCGCGAGGCGACCCGCGCCCCCGCTCCCTTCACACGCCGCCGCTACGTCCTGCTCTGTCTGGCCCTGGCCGCCCTGGAGCGCGGCGAGTCGCAGATCGCTCTAGGCCGTCTCGCCGACCAGGTCGTCCTAGACGCCACCGACCCCCGACTCGTCGCGGCAGGCATCCAGTTCGCCTTGGACCGCCGGGACGAGCGCCTCGACCTCGCGGCGGTCGTGCGGCTTCTGCTCAGCCTCGGGGTACTCCGCAGGGTCGCCGGAGACGAGGACGCGTACGTGAACGGAGCCGGCGACGTGCTGTACGACGTCGAACGACGGGTGCTGGCAGGGCTGCTCGCGACGCGCCGTGGGCCCTCCACGGTGCAGGCTGAAAGCATCGCCGACCGGCTGGCGCAGCTCGTCGCCGAAACCGCCCTCGACAGCGACGAGCTGCGCTTTCGCGCGATGCGGCAGACACTCACCCGCAGACTGCTGGACGATCCGGTGCTCTACTACGACGAGCTGAGTGACGCCGAACTCAGCTATCTCACCCGGCAGCGGGGGTTCCTCACGGCCCGTGTGGCCGACCTGACCGGCCTGGTTCCCGAGATCCGGGCTGAGGGCATCGCCATGGTCGACCCCGAGGACGACCTCACCGACGTCCGGATGCCCGAGCAGGGCACCCACGGCCACATCACCTTGCTGCTCGCGGAGTACCTGGCCAGGGCCGGCGGACCGGTCACAGCTGACCAACTCGCGCAGCGTGTACGGGAACTCGCCGCCGAGCACGGCGGATTCTGGGCCAAGTCGGCACGGGAACCGGGCATGGAGACCGAGCTGGCCGAGCAGGCCGTCGCCCGGCTGGCCGCCCTCGGCCTCGTCTCCCGTACTGCCGACGGGGCCGAACCCCGCCCCGCTCTGGCCCGCTACTCGGTCGGCGAACCGGTCGTACACGAACCCGGCACCCTACGCATGCCGACACAACGAAAGGCCGGTCAGGCGTGACCACCGCACTCCCCGAACCGCTCCGCACCCGCTGGCAACCCCTCCGGATCGGGCTCGTCGATCTCTTCCACTACGACGTGGAGGAATTCCACTTCCGCGACGGGCGTCTGCTGCTGCGCGGCAACAACGGCACCGGCAAGTCCAAGGTGCTCGCGCTCACCCTGCCCTTCCTGCTCGATGCCGACCTGAGCCCGCGACGGGTGGAACCGGACGGCGACCCCGGCAAACGGATGGAATGGAACCTCCTGCTCGGCGGTGACCACCCGCACTCCGAGCGTCTCGGCTACACCTGGATCGAGTTCGGCAGACTCGACCCGGCCAACGGGGAAACGCACTTCCGCACGCTGCTGTGCGGACTGAAGGCGGTGAGCGGGCGCGGTATCGCCCGGCACTGGTACGCGGTCACCGGCCAACGGGTCCATCATGGCCCCGGCACCACCGCGGAGGGGTTCCTCAGCCTTGTCGACGCGACGGGCACGGCTCTGTCGCGGGACCGTCTCATCGAAGCCGTCGGTGGCCATGGCATGGTGTACGACCAGGCCAGGACTTACCGCAGAGCCGTGGACGAGGCGCTCTTTGGGCTCGGCGAGCAGCGCTACGGCGCCCTGGTCGACCTGCTCGTCCAGCTGCGCCAGCCCCAGTTGTCCAAGCGCCCCAACGAGGGAGCCCTCTCCCGCGCGCTCACCGAGGCCCTGCCACCCGTGGACCAGGCAGTCATCGCCGACGTGGCCGAGGCGTTCCGTTCGCTGGACGAGGAGAAGGCCGAACTGGCGGCTGCCTCCGCAGCCGAGCGTGCCGCCGCCGAATTCCTGGAGCACTACCGGCGCTACGCCCGTATCGCCACTCGCCGCCGCGCCCGCCTGCCCCGTGTCGAGCACTCCCGCTATGAGCACCGCCAACGGGACCTCGCCGAGGCGCAGGCCCAACAGGCCAAGGCCGAGGAGGAGCGGGAGGCCGCGGCGGAGTCGACCCGCACGCTGGAGGAACAGCAGAGCAGGCTGCGTGCCCAGGACGCCGCTCTGCGCGAAGGCCCCGAGATGCGCAGCGCCAAGGATCTCGACCAGGCGCACCGCGAGACGGACCGCACGGCGCACGCCGCGGAACGTGCGCGGAGCGACCGGGACCAGGCACTGCGACTGCACACCAGGAGCCTGGATCGGCTCGGTGCGGCCGAAAATCGTCTGCGGGTGGCGGAGCAGCACGTCAAGGACACCTATCGGCAGGCGGGCGAGGCGGCCGCCGCGGCCCGGGTCGCCCTGCCCGGGGAGGACGGGCTCACCGGGGGCGAACTGCGCGGCTCCGTCGAACAGTCCGTGGAGCGGGGCCGACGTGCTCTCACCCATGTGGAGAGCCTTGCCCAGGCAGCCGCCCGTGCTGCGGAGGAACGGCGCAAGCGAGCCTTCCGGCTCGATGAGGCCGATGCCGACCGGGGCGCGGCCGCGGCTGAGCTGAGCCTGGCCGAGGAGGAGGTGGCGCACGCCGGCCGGGCACTGCTCGACGAGGTCCGTACCCGTGCCCGTGGCTGGACCGAACTCGCCTATCCGGATGAGACCGGGCTGCTGGACGAACTGCAGGAGTGGGTGGGCCGTCTCGACGGCTCCTACCCGGCGCGGACCGAGGCCGCGCGTGCCCACAGTGCCGCATCCGCGCGCCTGGCCGAGCAGGCCGCCGAGGCCGCGCGGCGCCGGAGCGCACTCACCGAGCAGGCCGACAGACTGCGGCAGGAACTGGCCGCGCTGGAGGCCGGTGGGCGGCGTCCGCCGCAGCCGCCGTCCACGCGCACCCCCGGTCTGCGTGAGCGGCTGACGGGCGCCCCCCTGTGGAGACTGGTGGACTTCCAGGACGGCCTCCCCGACGGGGAACGCGCCGGTCTGGAGGCAGCCTTGGAGGCGTCCGGGTTGTTGGACGCCTGGGTACTCCCCGATGGCGTGGTGCTCGCGGCCGACAGCCATGACGTACTGCTCGCCCCTGCGTCGGGTCCGGTACGGGGCGCGTCACTCGCGGGGCTGCTGCGCCCCGCGGTGGACCACGAGGACGCCGATGCCGCAGCCGTGGGTGAGGGCACGGTGGCCCACCTGCTCGCCGCGATCGGTGTCGGACGGGCCGGAGAGGCGGCCGTCGAGCCGGAAGGTGAAACCGGAACCTGGGCGGCTGTGGATGGACGCTTCCGGGTCGGTGCGCTCACCGGCCGGTGGGCCAAGGCCACCGCTGAATACATCGGTGAGGGCGCGCGGGAAGCCGCCCGGCGGACTCGTATGGCTGCCCTCCGTGCCGAACTCGACCAGGTTCAGGAGGAGTCGGCAGCCGTCGCGGACCTGGCCGCCACCGTGGCAGCCCGCCGTCGCGTCCTCGATGCCGAGGTGGCGGAGGTGCCCGACGAAGGTGCCCTCGCCCGGGCGCATGCTCGGGTGACGGCCGCCGCCGCGTCCTTGCACCGGATCAGCACGCGGCGCGCGGAGCGGGCCGCTGCCCTGCGGGAGGCGACTGAGCAGAGCGAGGCGGCCGCGGCCGAACTCGCCCGGACCGCCGAGGATCTGAGGCTGCCCGCCGATCAGGAAGGGCTGTCCGCGGTGCGCGACGCTCTCGGTTCGCTCGCCGAGGTGCTGGCCGCTCTCTGGCCCGCATTGCGTGAGCGCGGCGAGGCGGCCGGCCAGGCGGACGACGAACGCACCGAGGCCGGCCAGGCCGCGGAGCGAGCCGCAGAGCTCGCGGCTCGCGCGAAGGAGGCGGAGAGCGAGGCGGCAGCCGCCGACGAACGCTTCACCACCTTGCGCGCCACGGTCGGCGCCGCCGTCGCCGAACTCCAGCGCATGCTGGCACAGACCGCGGAGGCGTTGCGCACCTGCGAGAACGAGCAGCGTCTCAGCCGTAAGCGCCATGCCGAAGCCGATCGGGCGGCTGGTAAGGCCGAAGGTCGTATTGAGCAGTTGCACGAAGGGCTCAGGGAGGCGGCTGAGGCGCGCACGGAGGCCATCGCCGCGCTTCAGCGGTTCACGGAGACCGGTCTGATGGGCGTGGCTCTGCCCGACATCCGGGTGCCCGCCGCAGATGGCGAGGCTTGGGCAGCCACCCCCGCCATCGCGTTGGCTCGCGGCATCGACGCGGGCCTGTCCGCCACCGACGACTCCGACAGCGCTTGGGAGCGGGTGCAACGTCGGCTCAGCGAGGAACTCAAAACCCTCCAGGACACGCTGTCCCGGCACGGGCACCGCGCCTCCGCCCGGATGGTGGAGGACGGGATGGTCGTCGACATCGTCTACCAGGGCCGCGAACGCGCAGTACCGGAACTGGCCGACGCGCTGGCTGCCGAGGTCGGCGAACTCGCACGCATCCTGTCCGCACGGGAGCGGGAGATCTTGGAAACCCACCTGGTCACCGAGGTCGCGGGCACGCTCCAGGAGCTGATCGGCGCGGCCGAACGGCAGGTGCGGGACATGAACGTCGAGCTGGAGGAGCGGCCGACCTCGACCGGCATGCGGCTGAGGCTGGTATGGCGAGCCTCCCGCAAGGCCCCCGCGGGGCTCGCTCAGGCCAGGGATCGGTTGCGCAGGTCGGCCGACATCTGGACCGTCGAAGACCGGGCAGCCGTAGGTGAGTTCCTCCAGGAGCAGATCGCGCGCCAGCACGCCGACGACGCATCGGGCAGCTGGCTGGAGCACCTCACCGCGGCACTCGACTACCGCACCTGGCATGAATTCGGGGTCGAGCGGCACCAGCAGGGCCGTTGGGTTCCGGCCACGGGGCCCGCGTCGGGCGGCGAGCGGGTGCTGGCCGTTTCCGTGCCGCTGTTCGCCGCCGCGTCCTCCCACTACGCAAGCGCGGGCAGCCCGCACGCGCCGCGACTGGTCACCCTCGACGAGGCGTTCGCGGGAGTGGACGACGACTCGCGCGCCAAGTGCCTCGGGTTGCTGCATGCCTTCGACCTCGACGTCGTGATGACCAGTGAACGCGAGTGGGCTTGCTACCCCCAGGTGCCCGGCATCGCCATCGCCCAGCTGTCGCGGATCGATGAGGTCGCGGCGGTGCTCGTCACTCGCTGGGAATGGGACGGCACTCGGCGGCTGCGCGGTCCGGAGCCGGTGCGGCCTGAGTATCACCAGATCCCCCGGCCCAGCGCCGAAGCACCTGCCGGAGCGGAGCCACTGTGGAACTGACACCCGACCCCGCCGTGACCGCCGACAACGTACGGCTGCGCCGGTTGCTGGGGGACCCCGGACTCGACTGGTTGGTCGACCGTGCACGCCGGCGCCTGGAGCGTGAGCAGCCGCTCACCGGACCGGTTCTTCTGAGCGCGCCGACCGCAGAGCAACGAGAAGCGGCCGAAAGGCTGTTGGGGCGGGCTCCTGGCAGTGGACGGTCCTTGTCTGTGCGGCTCGACGCGGTGGACGACCTCCTGCGCCGCTCCGGCATCAGCCCTGCAGGGCTGGCTGCGGCCGTGGTCGCGCTCACCGGTCCGGTCAGACTCCTCGGCCCGGCTCGCGCCGAGGAACAGCGGGCATGGCAGGAGGCGTACCTCCCTGTGGAGGCTCTGGCGGAGGAGGTCCCTGCTCTCCATGCCTGGGTCGACCGGCTCCGGAGCGACGGACTGGTACGCCGCCTCGCCGGCACCCCCGCCGCGGCGGCCGACCTGCTCAGCCGGGCCGCGACCGCACTGCGCGCGCTCCCGGCGGAACCGCCGGTGTCGCTGCCGACCTTCTCGTCCCAACTGCTGGGCAACGCACACGCATTGGATGACGGAACCCCGCTGTGCAGTCTCACGCTCTCCGGTGTCCGGGCTCTGACCGGCTTTCCGGACGGCAGCGGCGCGCAGTGGCGGCGTGAGGTGTGGGCTTCGGCGGGACTGCTGCGTGACGAACTCTCCTCGACCGTGCTCACCCTCAATCTGCCGGGCACACCAGCCCTGGACTGGATGGCCGACGAGGGCGAGCCCGCCGTACTGACCCTGCGGCAGCTGATCCGGCACCCGCCTGCCTCAGCACCGCCGGCGGTCTGGATCTGCGAAAACCCGGCTGTGCTCGCCGCTGCCGCCGACACGTACGGCGCGGATTCCGCACCCCTGGTCTGCCTCCAGGGGCAGCCGTCCGCCGCTGCCCTCACCCTCCTGCACCACCTCCACACACACGGCACCGGTTTGTGCTACCACGGGGACTTTGACTGGGGAGGCCTGCGCATCGCGGCCGCCCTGCTACGCCGCGTCCCCTGGAGTCCCTGGCGCTATACCGCCGCCCACTATCGTGCCGCGGTGCGCACCCTGCCCGCCGGCCCGCCGCTCACCGGGGCGCGGGCCGACGCCCCCTGGGACCCGGACCTGGCGGGCGCGTTGGCGGATTCAGGCGTGCGGGTGGAGGAGGAAGCGGTCCTGGACGACCTGCTGTCCGACCTCGGATGAGGAAGGGCGCAGTTGCCCAGAGACAGATCGTCCTTTCGTCACCAGTCGTACCCGTCCCGTCCCGGACCGCCCGACCTCCGACGAGAACCTCCGTGCAGGCCAAAGAGACCGTCTTCGCCGACCTGATGCAGGGCCGGACCCAGCAGTTCCAGGTCCCGCTCTACCAGCGCACATACTCCTGGTCGGAGAAGCAGCTCGCTCAGCTGTGGAACGACATCCTCGAACAGGCCGAACTCCTGGACTCCGGTGCGTCGGCGAGCACGCATTTCCTCGGCTCCGTCGTGCTCGCGCCGTCCCCGCAGAACGAAGCGACGTGGCGTGTGTTGTGATCCTTGAACGGGCCGCGAAGAGCTCCTTACCTGCGGTTTCGTGTGTGCGCATTATGTGCGGTGCGGGCGTTACGGGCGAGGTCTCGACGCTGAAATGACGCTCGTGACGCCCATTCTGATGGAGCGTCAGGCGCTTTGCGTCGCTGGTCGGATGGTCTGCTGGCTACGCGAGTGTGGCAGGTTGCCGGGAATTTCGTGGTGCCGAGCGGCCTTGCTCGCCCACATGTGTGGGGCGCCCAGCAGGTTCTTGGCCTGCTGGTGGTACAGCGCTCATGGTGGCGCCGACCTGCTGCAATGGCGGCTGTGACTGCCGTCGGGAGAGCGGTGGTCCGTGCACGGTCCGGATCTTGGCATCCGCTACTTGATTGCCGGGCCGCGGCGCCGGCAGCGGCAAGGGAGGGCGACAGCTGCCAGGCCGGCGGCGCGTGATCAGGGGCAGCGAGACGTGGGGGAGGGCCCGGGAGCAGCTGAACGTGCATGGGCACGGCGGCCTGGACATGTACTGGGCGCGGTGATCACCGTGGGTCGCCTCACCACCGCGGCGGATGCGCGATGGAATCGCCCCGACGGTGATTCATCTTCCTCTGTCCTGATCCGCAGGAGTCCGATTCCTCCCTGGCCTGAAGGCCAGGGCATCCTCAGAGGAAGCCGGTGAAGACGCCGAGTGGTGTCCGTTCCGGCTGGGGACGGCACCAGTCGGCAGAGGAGACCAGGCCGATCGGCGGCACCGAGAAGAGGTGGACGGTCCGGTGGCCTCGCCGCAGGGGTCGCGGCAGACCTCCTGACGGCTGGTCATGGCCTCAGGCGAGGGGAGCCGCCGCCAGCCAGGCGGCGAGGGCCTGGGTGATGGGCTGGTCGGTGTCGAGCTGGATGAAACCGAACTGGCCGCCCTGGTTGCATTCGAGGAACCACCAGGTCCCACTGCCGTCCTCGGCGAAGTCGAATGCTCCGTAGGCGAGTTGGGCGGCGCTCATATAGGCGGCCACCGACCGGCGGACGAGGTCGGGGACCTCGGCGGGCTTCCAGGCGCCGTTCTCCGTGAAGCGGCTGTCCACCTCGTCGGGGTCGGCCTCCTTGCGGGCGGCGAAGAGTCGACCGTCGACACAGGTCAGCCGGATGTCGGCCTGTTTGCGGACGTGCTGCTGGAGCAGGGTCGGGCCGGCCGCGACAGCGGTGAAGTCCGCGTCGGGGCTGATACGGGTGGTGGGCAGCACCATCGGAGGGTCGCCCGGGTGCTTCCCGGACACCGACTTGACCACGAGATCCTGGTACGTGGCGGCGAACTGACGCGCGACCGCGGGGAACGAGGTGATCAGCGTGGCGGGCACGACGAAGCCGCTCTCCTGGGCGGTATGGAGCTGCCAGGGCTTGTACCGGGCCTGTCTGGCCGCCGCGGGGTGGTTCATCCAGCGGGCCCGGGTGGCGGTGAGCATGCCGTAGAGCGCCTGCTCGGACTCCTCGGTGAGCCACGTCGACTGTTCCGCCGCGCGACTACCCGGTGTACCGGGCCGGCGGACCCACACCGAACGCAGGCTGCTCAGGCTCACCATGCGTTCGTTCGTCTTGAGGTAGCCATGGAAGCCCTTGCCGACGTATTCCGCCGAGAGGTCGATCCTGCCGGGCAGATCGGCAGGATCGAGGCGGACGAGCGGGACACCGAGGTCGTGCAGGTTCGCGACGACCATGTCCGCGGTCAGGTCTTCCTCACAGGTGAGGACCAGAACGGTCATCGACGTTCAGTCGTCGAAGTGGGTCTTGGAACCGGCGGTGGAGGCAGTGGTGCTGGTAGCAAGCAGGACCAGTCGGCTGCTCGTGGCCGGGCGCCCGTCGGGCAGGACGTTGAGTTGCCGCGTGGCGTCGTAGGTGTACGGAGTGACAGCCTCCGGCTTCACCGCCGGACGGGCGTAGCTCAACGCAAACGGTCGCATACCTTCTCCCTCGAAACCCCGTGTTCCATCCCCATGACACAGTCAGGGATGGTCGTTTAGTCGAACAACTCTGCACATGTGACGCAACTATTCGGTCGTTAGTTGCCACCTTTTGTGGTTTCCTGCGATCCACTTGACGGAACTGGCGTCGGAACGTATCTACGGACCGCTGCACACCGCCCGAGGGTGAGGACAGCACTACGCTGCGCATGCCCCGCACCCGCAGAGGCCCGACGGTCGAGCGACGGTGGCTGGTGGACGAGACTCCCTGGCCGGAGCAGGCCACGCTGGTCGACGGCGAGATGGTGGAACTGCCGACGCAGCATCCGCCCATCCCGCAACTGGGCCGGTTCGGGCCGGAGAACGTGGGTAGCCGCGGTGTGATCGTCGCGTGTGCCATCGCGATGGCTACGTTGGGCCGTTCTACTCGATGGTGACCGAGGACGGGCATCGAGTCTGTCCGGCGATGGGGACGGCGACGTCGTCGTCGGGTGATCGAGCGCGCCATCTCATGGCCGTCCGGCTACCCGCAGGCTCAGCCCCCTACGAACGTGACCCCCGCAACTACCTGGCCTTTCGCGGACTCGCCGAAGTGGGCCGCCACCAGCCGTGGCGTG
Organism: Streptomyces sp. GS7; assembly: GCF_009834125.1. Taxonomy (NCBI): domain Bacteria; kingdom Bacillati; phylum Actinomycetota; class Actinomycetes; order Kitasatosporales; family Streptomycetaceae; genus Streptomyces; species Streptomyces sp. GS7. The sequence goes on along the minus strand of NZ_CP047146.1, from coordinate 6,512,771 downwards.
TGGTCCCACTCGGCAACGAAGCTGTCCGGGCTGTGGAAGCTGGAGTTCGCCCCGAACCCGGACTCTCTGCCGGGCGGTGCCAGGGCCGATGACCCGAGTGCGCCGTACAAGAACATCGCCAACGAGATCGCGGTGGACCCCAAGGGCCCCAGCCAGGTCCTGCCCGCGGTGGGCCGGCGCGGCGATGACAGCTACAACGACCTCTACGCCAAGCCTGCCGAGCCCTTGCGCAGCCGGGTGGCCACGATCACGGGAGCGCAGGTTGCGGTCTTGACGGAGACGATCTGGAAGTGCAGGCCGCGCTGCTCGGTGTAGCCGAAGGAGGCGCCCTGCTTGGCCGGGCCGTAGACCTGCTTGACCTTGGAGTCGATGTCCACGAACACCACCTCGTCCCGCCGGGGGACCAGACCGGTGTGAGCTGCGAGAGCGCAGGTGAACGCCCGCACCGCGGACTCCAGTTGGCGTACGTGGCCCCAGGTGATGGCGCGCAGGAAGCTGCTGAGTGTGGACGGGGCGCGCACGCCGCCGAACAGGCGGGACAGGTCACCGTGCCGAAGAACCTCCAAGTCCTCGATGCTGTCCGTCCCGGCGATCATGCCGCCCACGATCGACAGGGTCTTCGCGTCGGCTGCCGTACCGGCACCGTTCCCCGCGCCGGTGAGTTCCACCTTCTCGGCCACCACCCAGGGCGGACCGCACCGCTCGGCCAGCCGGATCGTCGGGACCAACCCGGCATGCGCGATCAGGTCCGGGTCGTCGAACGCGGTGAACAGCGTCGCCGGGCTGTAGGAGACTTTCACCTACGAGGTGCCTTGCTTCGTGGGACTGATGAGGGCGTAGGAACTCCCTTCATCCCAGGTCAGCGGGCACCTCTTCTCATTTCGCCGCCCAAAGACCGACTATCGCGCGGTGGATCCAGGATGAGCACATCCGGCCCACAAGGCGTATATGTGAAGCCATTGGAGGTACAAACAGGGTGCGGTAAGCCGAACCGTGCGGGGGCTCCGTTCCTTCCGGGGCGCGAGCGAGGCCAGGCAGCAGGAGATGCACCGTGACAGTCCTGCAACCCACGCTGGCGAAGATGCCGTGGATGCTCGCGGCGCTGGCCCTCGTGGCTGGCGTCCTGCTGGACCTTTTCGCGCCCCAGCCGTATACGGGACTCCCGCTGCTGGCCGCCGCACCGCTCGTCGCGGGCGCCACGCTCTCCTTCCGCTCCGCGCTCGCCGTCGTGTGTGTCACGTGCGTGGTCTCGGTGGCGGTGGACATCGAACGCGGACGTCCGGCGACGCCGTTGTTCGTCGATCTGGCCGTGGTGGGCGTGATCGGCGTGCTGGCTCTCGCGGTCAACCGGCTCATTGTTCGGCAAGGGCGCGATCTGGCGCTGGCCAGGGATGTCGCGGAGGCAGTCCAGCGAGCGGCGCTTCCGGACCCGCCGAGGGAGGTGGGGCCGCTGGCCGTGGCTGCCGGGTATACGGCGGCGCAGGCCGAGGCGCGTATCGGCGGTGATCTCTTCGCGGTGCAGGAGACGCCGTTCGGGGTGCGGATGATCATCGGGGATGTGCGGGGCAAAGGTATTGCGGCTGTCGCCGCCGTGTCGGTCGCGATCGGAGCGTTCCGTCAGGAGGCCGAGTACGCTCCCAACTTGGCCACGTTGGGACAGCGGATGGACGAGGCGATGGCCAGGACAGCGGCCCGAAGCGGCCCGGTGATCTCCACGGAGGGTTTCACCACTGCTGTGCTGGCCGAGGTCTCCGCCGACGGGGAGGTGCTGAGCCTGGTGAACCGCGGGCATCCGCCCCCGTATCTGGTTCACGACGGACAGGTCGTACGGCTCGATCCGACCGCCCCACAGCTGCCCCTCGGGGTGGGGCTGGGCGATATCGCTCCTGGCGGCTCGGTGCCTGTCGATGTGGTGCGGCTGCCCCTGGGGGCCTCGCTGTTGCTGGTGACTGACGGTGTCACCGAGGCGCGGGACAAGCGGGGGACTTTCTATGATCCGGTCTCCTCAGGGCGTATGCGCAGACGGTTCAGGGACCCCGATGCCCTGGTGGATGCCCTGACCAAGGATGTTGGCCGCTGGACCGAGGGCAAACACGATGACGACATGGCCATCTTGGTGGTCACCCGGCGCCGCCGCCCTCCCCACGCCGTCTGATCAGGAAGTGAGCCCCCACGGAGCCGCCTCGCCCACGACTCCACTACGGGAACACGACTGCGAGGGGCGTGCTGCAGCCGGGGCGGGGTGGTCAGCAGCTGGTCCGGTGGGCGGTGCGAGGAGTGGTGTCGACGCGAGTGGCGGCGGGCGCGAGGAACCGCTCGACCCGAGCCGGAGCCAGAGCGGCGGCGAGGTTCTCGAGCTGTGGGCCGCTCCGGCCGGCCAGTCGTTCATCGGCCAGTACGCTGCAGCACGGTCTGACGGCGCTGGGCGGGTCCGTCCGCCTCGCAGTAGCGCCCGGCGTGCGGGCGTCTCCCTTCGAGCGATCCGCCGCCCGCGCAGCTGGCGCCAAGGTTGATGTCGGATTTCCGCCAGCCCGGACCGCCCTCCTGCGCAATCCTTGAGGACATGCACACCGACACCGAGCGCTGTCTGCGCGCCGTGCAATCCAAGGACGCCCGCTTCGACGGCTGGTTCTACACCGCCGTGCTCACCACCGGCATCTACTGCCGCCCCAGCTGTCCGGTCGTGCCCCCCAAGCCCGAGAACATGCGCTTCTACCCCAGCGCCGCCGCGGCCCAGCAGGCCGGATTCCGGGCCTGCAAGCGCTGCCGCCCGGACGCCAGCCCGGGATCCCCGCAGTGGAACGAACGGGCCGACCTCGTCGCCCGCGCCATGCGACTGATCGCCGACGGCATCGTCGACCGCGAAGGCGTCCCCGGCCTCGCCGCCCGCCTCGGCTACAGCACCCGCCAGATCGAACGCCAGCTGCTCGCCGAACTCGGCGCCGGGCCGCTCGCGCTCGCCCGCGCCCAGCGCGCCCAGACCGCCCGGCTCCTCGTCGAGACCACCGAACTCCCGATGGCGGAGATCGCGTTCGCGGCCGGCTTCGCCAGCATCCGCACCTTCAACGAGACCGTTCGGGAGGTCTTCGCGCTCTCCCCCTCAGAACTCCGCGGACGCGCCGCCCCCGGCCCGCGGACCGCCGTACCCGGCACCCTCACGCTGCGGCTCCCCTTCCGCCGGCCGCTCAACCCCGACAACCTCTTCGGACACCTCGCCGCCACCGCCGTCCCCGGAGTCGAGGAATGGCGCGACGGCGCCTACCGCCGCACCCTCACCCTCCCCTACGGACACGGCATCGTCGCCCTCTCCCCCCGCCCCGACCACATCGACTGCCGTCTGTCCCTCACCGACCTGCGCGACCTGGCCGGCGCCATCGCCCGCTGCCGCCGCCTCCTCGACCTCGATGCCGACCCGGAAGCCGTCGACGGACTCCTCCGCGCGGACCCGCAACTCGCACCACTCGTCGACAAGGCACCCGGCCGCCGGGTGCCGCGCACCGTCGACGCCGACGAGTTCGCGGTCCGCGCCGTCCTCGGGCAGCAGGTCTCCACCGCCGCCGCCCGCACCCACGCCGGCCGACTAGTCCTCGCCCACGGCGAGCCCGTCGACGACCCTGCCGGCGGCCTCACCCACCTCTTTCCGTCCGCCCCCGCCCTCGCCGAACTCGACCCGGAATCCCTGGCGATGCCCCGTACCCGCCGCGCCACCCTCACAGGCGTCGTCGCGGCCCTCGCCTCCGGCGCGCTGCAACTCGGCGTCGGCAGCGACCGGGACGAGGCCCGCGCCCGGCTCGCCGCACTGCCCGGCATCGGCCCCTGGACCGTCGAATGCGTCGCCATGCGCGCCCTCGGCGACCCCGACGCCTTCACCCCCACCGACCTCGGCCTGCGCCGCGCCGCCGCCGGCCTCGGCATGCCCGCCACCCCCGCGGCCCTCATCCGCCACTCCGCCGGCTGGCGCCCCTGGCGCGCCTACGCCGTCCAGTACCTCTGGGCGACCGACGACCACCCGATCAACCACCTCCCCTCGAACTGACCATCCGCCCCTCCCCACGAACCGAGCCGCAGCCATGACCCCTGCCACCCCGCACCCCGACCGGACCACCACGGACCGGCCCCCTACGGACGGCACCACCACCGGCCGGATCACCCACACCGTCCTCGACGACACCCCCGTGGGCCCGCTCACCCTCGTGGCCGACGGCGACGCCCTCACCGGCCTCTACATGACCGACCAGCGCCACCGCCCGCCCCAGGAAACCTTCGGCACCCCGGCCGACCCCGCAGACCCGCCCTTCGCCACGACCATCGCCCAGCTCCGCGCCTATTTCCGCGGCGAGTTGACCACCTTCGACCTGCCGCTGGCACTACGCGGCACCCCCTTCCAGCGCCGCGTCTGGGCAGCGCTGCGCACCATCCCGTACGGCGAGACGCTCACCTACGGCCGGCTCGCCGAACGCCTCGGCGTCCCCACCGCGGCCCGCGCCGTCGGCCTGGCCAACGGACGCAACCCGGTCGGCATCATCGTCCCCTGCCACCGCGTCGTCGGCGCCGACGGCAGCCTCACCGGCTACGGCGGCGGCCTCGACCGCAAGCGCCGCCTGCTCGCCTTCGAGCGCACCGACGACGGACTGTTCCCGGCGGCGGAGTGCGGATGAACGACGGCTCCCGACGCGGCGCCTGACGCGGGGACGGTCCCGCACAGATCTCCTCCTTGTGGCGGAAGTGCTTGTACAGCGCGGCCGCCGAGCACCCCCGGATCGCTACCCCTCTGCTTCGACCACCTCCCGTACCTCGGCCACCAGCTGTTCCGCCACGGACAGGGAGTGGCGCAACTCGCCCTCCGTGCAGCCCAGTTCGCCGAGCAGGGCGGTAGCTCGGGGGCCGAAGCCGGGTGGAGTCTCGGGTAGTGCCGCGGCGGCGGCCAGGGCGCCCTTCTCGTTGAGGCACCAGATGCCGTGGTGGGCGTGCAGGCTCTGGACGAGGGCGCCGACGGCCCGCGACAGGCACAGGGACGCATGCAGGACGTCCGCGGTCGAGGACGACTTGGCGGCCATGGCCACCGAGAATCCCGCGTCCCAGACGGCGGCGCCGGTGAGTGCCTTGCGGAGCGCCTCCGGATAGGTCCGGGTCTCCTCCTTGAGGCGGGCCAACTCCCCGGTGTCGTCGGCCAGTACGCGGCCCAGGGCCACCTCGCCCGGATAGGCGGGGGACCAGAATCCCAGGGGGTGTCCGGCCTGTATTCCCGTCTCGAAACGGCCCGCGCGGCAGTCCTCCCACACGCGCCGCACCCGGTCGATGTCCCGGAAGATCCAGTCCACATGGCTGCCGTCCGGCATGACCAGCCATGCCCCGCCGTTGACCCAGGGGCCCCAGGCGCCCGGTGCGAATATCTCGACGGGGCCGCCGGTCACCTCGGCCGCCAGCTTCTCCAGAGCGGGCAGATCCAGTTCGCCTCGGTAGTAGACGCCCAGATCCCAGTCGGAATCGGGACGGTTGGTTCCTCGTGCGCGGCTGCCGCCGAGCATGACCCCGACGACTCCCGGCACCTGCGCGATGCGGGTGGCGTTTTCGTTCATGGGGAAAGGCTAGATCGCGGGTGGGCGGAGGCAATCACCCCACGGGTCTCGGTGTTGGGCGGGGGAGTCGGCCCAGGGGTCTCCTACCCAGGTTCTACGAGGTGTCATGGCGCCGCGGTGTCACGAACGTTCACCGCGGACCGCCGGTGCCCGCCGGACCGGCCGGAGGCAGGCCGTCCTCCAGTTCCACCGGGCCGCGTCCACCCTCCAGCGCGTCCAGTGCGCCGCGGACGCGCAGCCGCAGCCCCTCGCCCAGCATCGTCTCGGCCTCGTCCCAGTGGACCAGGCGCCAGGACAGCAGTTCCTCCTCCTGCACCCGGATCGCCGCGAACTGCTCGGCGTCCAGCACCCCGCCGTCGAACAGATACGACACCAACGGCGGCCGGGCCGAGCCGCGCACCCAGTCGACGGCGAGCAGCGGGCCCGGTGCGATGTCCAGACCGATCTCCTCAAGGGTTTCCCGGCGGGCGGCCTGGCGCGGGGACTCGCCGGTGTCCGACTCGACGGTGCCGCCGGGCAGGACCCAGGTGTCGCGGTAGTTCGGCTCGACGAGGAGGATGCGGCCCGCCACGTCCCGGAAGATGACCCCCGCGCCCGCGAGTACGCGGGGCAGTCCGGCGATGTAGGTGGCGTAGTCAGTGGTCGTCACGCCGCGAGCCTAGGACACGTGGGGTGGGGCGGGTGCGCCGTGTCGGTTTTCGTCGGCCGCTGTGTGCCGGTGCCCGGTGGCCCCGGCCGCCGCGCTCGGGCCCGACCTCCGGGCGAGGTGCGCGACACTGAGCGGATGACCAGTGATCCCCGCGAGCAGGAACCGACCACCACCGGGGCGGGCGCAGAGCCGATCGGTTCCGACGGGCTGACCGTCGGCCGGGCGGCTGCGCTCGTCGGGGTCAGCGTGAAGACGCTGCACCACTGGGACGCGATCGGCCTGGTGCGGCCGGGCGGGCGCACCTGGGCCGGGTACCGCGTGTACTCGGGCGACGACGTGGCCCGCATCCACCGGGTCCTGGTCTACCGGGAGTTGGGCTTTCCGCTCGCCGAGATCGGCCGGCTCCTCGATGACCCGGCCGTGGACGCCCGCGACCACCTGCGACGGCAGCGGTCGCAGCTCGTGGAGCGGATTTCCCGACTGCAGCAGATGCTGGGTGCCGTCGACCGGATGATGGAGGCGTCGCGTACCGGGATGCGGCTGACTCCGGAGGAGCAGGTCGAGATCTTCGGTGACGACTGGCAACCCGCCTGGGTCGACGAGGCGGAGGAGCGCTGGGGTGACACCGCGCAGTGGGCGCAGTACGCCGAGCGGGCCGCGGGGATGACACCCGAGGACTGGAAGGGCGTGGCGGCGGCGACCGATGCGCTGAACGCCGATCTCGCCGCCGCGCTGCGGGCCGGGGTCGTACCGGGTTCCGACGCGGCGAACGCCCTCGCGGAGCGGCACCGGGCGATGATGTCGACGTATTTCGACTGCACGCATGCGATGCAGGCGTGCATGGGGCGGCTGTTCGTCGGCGATCCCCGGTTCGCCGGGTTCTACGAGGGGGTCGCGCCGGGCCTCACGGTCTGGATGCATGACGTGATCTTCGCGAATGCCGAGGCGAACGGAGTCGACCCGGAGACCGCCACGTGGGAGTGAGCGGCCCGTTCGGGGTGCGCTGGGTGTGCCGGGTGCGCGCGGGGCGTTCCGGGCTGCAGGTCGTCGTCCTTCGTCCCCCTTTTCGCCCCCTTCGGCCGTTCCGGAACCGTCCGCTCTGTTCGCCGGGCCCCTGGCCGGATAAGGTCGCAGCGGCGCGACTGCCAGTTCGAAAGCAAGGGGAAACACGGTGGCGGACGCAGCAAGGACAAAGACAGCACATGTGCTGATCGCCGCGGACAAGTTCAAGGGCTCGCTCACGGCCGTCGAGGTCGCCGAGCATGTCACGGCCGGTCTGCGGCGCGTGGTCCCCGGACTGGACGTGGCGGCCGTGCCGGTCGCGGACGGTGGAGACGGGACGACGGCGGCGGCGATCGCGGCGGGTTTCACCCGGCACGAGGCCCGTGTCACCGGCCCCACCGGCGAGCCGGTGACGGCCACCTTCGCGCTGCGCGGCGACGGTACGGCGGTGGTGGAGATGGCGGAGGCGTCGGGTCTCCAGCACCTCCCGAAGGGCGTTTTCGCGCCGCTCACGGCCACCACGTACGGCACCGGCGAGCTGCTGCTCGCGGCGTTGGACGCGGGGGCGACCTCGATCGTCTTCGGGGTGGGCGGCAGCGCGACCACCGACGGCGGCGCGGGCATGCTGGCGGCGCTGGGCGCGCGGTTCCTGGACGCGAACGGGGAGCCGGTGGCGCCCGGTGGCGGGCCGCTGCGCGAGCTGGCCACGGCGGATCTGTCGGGGCTGGACCCGCGTCTGGCCCGCACGGAGATCGTGCTCGCCAGTGATGTCGACAATCCGCTGACCGGCCCGAAGGGCGCGCCCGCCGTCTACGGCCCCCAGAAGGGTGCCGCCGAGGCGGATGTCGCCACGCTGGACGCCGCCCTCGCGCACTACGCCGAGGTGCTGGAGCGGACCGTCGGAGCCAGGGCCGCCGAGCACGCGCTGGCGCCCGGGGCGGGGGCCGCGGGCGGGATCGGCTATGGCGCGCTGGTCGGGCTGGATGCGACGTTCCGGCCCGGTATCGACGTGATGCTGGACGTGCTGGGCTTCGCGCCGGCGCTGGCCCGGGCGACGTTCGTGATCACGGGGGAGGGGTCCCTCGACGAGCAGACGCTGCACGGCAAGGCGCCGGCCGGTGTCGCCGCGGCGGCGCGGGCGGCGGGCATCGACGTGGTCGCGGTCTGCGGCCGGCTCCAGCTGTCGCGGGAGGCGCTGGCCGCGGCCGGTATCCAGCGGGCGTACGCGCTGACGGACCTGGAGTCCGACCCGGCCCGCTGCATGGCCGAGGCCGGGCCGCTGCTGGAGCGCGCGGCGGAGAGTCTGGCCCGCGACTTCCTGGTCTGAGCCTGCCGGCCGGGGCCCGACGGGGATGATCCGGCGGGTCCCGGCCCGCGGGCGCCGGAGGCGGCGCCTCCGGCGGCCCGCCCGGAGCGCCCTGCCCAAGGCGCCGGGCCCGCACCGGAGGCACCGGTTCCGGCCCCGCCCCCGTATCTCCCGCGTCCGCGAACGCCGAGAGGCCCCGACGGAAGTTCCGTCCGGGGCCTCTCGGCGCGCTGTGCAGTGCTGTGCGGGTGTGCCGCCTGTCAGGGCTGGTGCGCGGCGCGCGACTCGGCGCGGGACTCGCGGCGGTTGTCGCGGAAGGTGTTGACCCTCCGGGCCGTCGCGAACAGCGGGATCATCGCGCCCATGACCACCTGGAGCGAGCAGCCGGTCTGGAGCAGCAGCTGACCGCCGGGCGCGTCCAGTGCCCAGGCGGCGAGCATGCCCATGCTGAGGACGATCCAGCTGAGCATCGCCACCGCGAGCCGGCCGCGCGGCTTGGGGTACTCGACCCGGCTCACCATCAGCCAGGCCACGCCGATGATCGCCAGCAGCGTCGGCAGGAACGGCAGCTCCAGCAGGACGATGGCGACGACGGTCAGGGCCCCGAACGGGCTCGGCATGCCCTGGAAGATGCCGTCGCGGATCGTGACGCAGGAGAAGCGGGCGAGCCGGAGGACCACCGCCAGCAGGACGACCACCGCCGCGACCACCGACACCCGCTGGTGCGCGTCCTGGGCGACCATGCCCCAGGTCACGACGAAGTACGCGGGCGCCAGGCCGAAGCTGATCAGGTCGGAGAGGTTGTCGAGCTCGGCCCCCATCGCCGAGGCCCGCAGCTTGCGCGCCACCAGTCCGTCGAACAGGTCGAAGACCGACGCGAGCAGCATCAGGATCACGGCCATCGCCGCGCTGTGCCGGGCCATCCCGCCGTCCTCGGTGCCCGTCAGATGCGGGATGAGGACGCCGGTGGTGGTGAAGTACACGGCCATGAAGCCGCAGATGGCGTTGCCGAGGGTGAGGGTGTCCGCTATTGACAGCCGCGTGGACAGCGGCATGTCGTCCTCGTCCTCGTCGGTCTCGGGCGCCCAGCCCGCCTGTGTCTCAGGATCAATCACGGTCAAGGCGAGTCACCCCCGCGGTGGTGGCCTGGCCGACCTCGACCGCGGCCTCGACGCCCTCCGGGAGGTAGACGTCGACGCGCGAGCCGAAGCGGATCAGGCCGATGCGCTCGCCCTGCTCGACCTTGGTGCCCTGCGGCACGTAAGGAACGATGCGGCGGGCCACCGCCCCGGCGATCTGCACCATCTCGATGTCGCCGAGCTCGGTGTCGAAGTGCCAGACGACCCGCTCGTTGTTCTCGCTCTCCTTGTTGAATGCCGGAACGAATCCGCCGGGGACGTGTTCCACGGACGTCACCGTGCCGGCCAGCGGCGCGCGGTTGACGTGAACATTCAGCGGGCTCATGAAGATCGCGACGCGGGTGCGCCCGTCCTTCCACGGCATGATGCTCTGCACCACGCCGTCGGCCGGAGAGATGACGCGTCCCTGAGCGATCTCCCGCTCCGGGTCGCGGAAGAACCACAGCATGCCCGCCGCGAGTGCGGTGGTGGGCACGGCGACGGCAGCCCAGCGTCCCGAGCGACGGGACCGGGCCAGGCTGACCGCTGCCGTTGCCACGGTCGGGAGGAGCCACGGCGACGCTCCGCGCGCGAGGCGGACGCGACCGCGTTGTGCAGAGGATTGGCTGTGGGGCATGGATGACCTTCGTAGCGGAGGATGCCGCGTATGGATGCGGGGGACGGCGCGGCTTTCCTGGGATGCTATCGGTTGCGAGCGGCAACTGGCCAAGAGCCAGAGCCAATCCGTGGCCGAAGAACGATGACAGGGTGTGATCTTTATCTAGCCGAAAACTACCCAAACGGGACGTTCACCCCTGGATCCGGTACTCCTCAAGTAGCCGCCGCCCAATGATCATTTTCTGGATCTCGGCCGTGCCCTCGCCGATCAGGAGCATGGGGGCCTCCCGGTAGAGGCGCTCGATCTCGTACTCCTTGGAGAAGCCGTAGCCGCCGTGGATGCGGAACGCGTCCTCGACCACCTCCTTGCAGTACTCGGAGGCCAGGTACTTCGCCATGCCTGCTTCAAGGTCGTTTCGCTGGCCGGAGTCCTTTTTGCGTGCGGCATTAACCATCATGGCATGGGCCGCTTCGACCTTTGTCGCCATTTCGGCAAGTTTGAACTGAATTGCCTGGTGCTGGGCGATCGGCTTTCCGAAGGTGTGGCGCTGCTGCGCGTACGACACGCCGAGTTCGAAGGCGCGCTGGGCGACACCGCAGCCGCGTGCGGCCACGTTGACCCGGCCGACCTCGACACCGTCCATCATGTGATAGAAGCCACGCCCGGTCTCGCCGCCCAGGACCCGGTCGGCCGGAACGCGCAGCCCGTCCATGATCAGCTCGGTGGTGTCGACGCCCTTGTAGCCCATCTTGTCGATCTTGCCGGGGATGGTCAGGCCGGGCCGTACCTCGCCGAAGCCCGCCTCCTTCTCCACCAGGAAGGTCGTCATCGACTTGTGCGGAGGGGTGCCCTCCGGGTGGCCCTCGTCCGTCCGGCACAGCACCGCGACCAGCGTCGACGAACCGCCGTTGGTGAGCCACATCTTCTGGCCGTTGAGGACGTAGGCATCGCCGTCCCGCACGCCCTTGGACGAAATGGCCGACACATCGGAACCCAGCGCCGGCTCCGACATCGAGAAGGCGCCCCGGATGTCACCGGCCGCCATCTTCGGCAGGAAATAGTCCTTCTGCTCCTGCGTGCCGTGCTGCTTGAGCATGTACGCCACGATGAAGTGCGTGTTGATGATGCCGGACACGCTCATCCAGCCGCGGGCGATCTCCTCGACCGTCAGCGCGTAGGTGAGCAGGGATTCGCCGAGGCCGCCGTACTCCTCGGGAATCATCAGCCCGAACACGCCGAGTTCCTTCAGGCCCTCGACGATCTGCGTGGGGTATTCGTCACGGTGCTCCAGCTCCGTGGCGACCGGGATGATCTCCTTGTCCACGAAATCGCGGACGGTGGAGAGGATTTCCCGCTGGATGTCGGTCAGACCCTCGGTCTGTGCGAGACGCGCCATCGAAGTCACTTCTCCTTCTTGGCCGCGGGGGCCTGCAGCTCGGGGCGGCCGGGCTGCTCGCCGCCGCGCTCCTTGATGTACGTGGCGGTCGGCACCATCACCTTGCGGCGGAACACGCAGACCAGGGTGCCGTCCTGCTTGTAGCCCTTGGTCTCCACGTACACGATGCCGCGGTCGGACTTGGACTTCGACGGGGTCTTGTCGAGCACCGTCGTCTCGCCGTAGATCGTGTCGCCGTGGAAGGTCGGCGCGACATGCCGCAGCGACTCGATCTCCAGATTGGCGATGGCCTTTCCGGAGACATCGGGCACCGACATGCCCAGCAGCAGCGAGTAGATGTAGTTGCCGACGACCACGTTCTTTCCGAAGTCGGTGGTCTTCTCCGCGTAGTTGGTGTCCATGTGCAGCGGATGGTGGTTCATGGTCAGCAGGCAGAAGAGGTGGTCGTCGTATTCGGTGACGGTTTTCCCCGGCCAGTGCTTGTACACATCGCCGACGGTGAACTCTTCGTAAGTACGGCCGAACTGCATCGCGGTCATGCCTCCGGGGCTTCGAACGTGGACGTACGCGTCATGCCGGCGGCCCGGCCCTTTCCGGCGATCACCAGCGCCATCTTCCGGCTGGCCTCGTCGATCATCTCGTCTCCGAGCATCGCCGAACCCTTCTTGCCGCCCGCCTCGGACGTGCACCACTCATACGCGTCGAGGATCAACTCGGCGTGGTCGTAGTCCTCCTGGGACGGCGAGAAGACCTCGTTGGCGGCCTCCACCTGGCCCGGGTGCAGCACCCACTTGCCGTCGAAGCCGAGCGCGGCGGCGCGGCCGGCGACCTCACGGTAGCCGTCGACGTTCTTGATCTGCAGGTACGGGCCGTCGATGGCCTGGAGGTCGTGGGTGCGCGCCGCCATCAGGATGCGCATCAGGATGTAGTGGTACGCGTCCGCCGGGTAGCCCGGCGGCTGCTCGCCGACCACCAGGGACTTCATGTTGATCGATGCCATGAAGTCCGCCGGGCCGAAGATGATGGTCTCCAGGCGGGGCGAGGCGGCGGCGATCGCGTCGACGTTCACCAGGCCCTTGGCGTTCTCGATCTGCGCCTCGATGCCGATCCCGCCGACCTCGAAGCCCATCGCCTTCTCGATCTGCGTCAGCAGCAGGTCGAGCGCGACGATCTGATGGGCGTCCTGGACCTTGGGCAGCATGATGCAGTCGAGGTTCTGGCCGGCGCCCTCGACGACCGTGGTGACGTCCCGGTAAGTCCACTCGGTCGTCCAGTCGTTGACCCGCACCACCCGGGTCTTGCCCGTCCAGTCACCCCCGTTGAGGAACTTCACGATGGTGTGCCGGGCTTCCGGCTTGGCCAGCGGCGCGCAGGCGTCCTCCAGGTCCAGGAAGACCTGGTCGGCCGGCAGCCCCTGGGCCTTCTCCAGGAAGCGCGGGTTGCTGCCGGGGACCGCGAGGCACGAGCGGCGCGGGCGGAGGCGGCGCCCCTCCGGGGCGGTGGCGGGCGTCATGCGGTGACCTCCAGGGGGTCGAGTTGGTTCGCTGTGCGGATCTCGTCCACGATGCGGCCGATGATCTCTGTGATACCGAAGTCCTTGGGCGTGAAGACGGCGGCGACACCCGCGTCGATCAGCTCGGCGGCGTCCGCCGGCGGGATGATGCCGCCGACGATCACCGGGATAGGGGCATCTCCCGGGCCGTCAGGCCCAGAGGAAGCATCGACACCGGCCCGCCGGAGCCGGGCCAGCACGTCCGGCACCAGCGCGGCATGCGAGCCGGAGAGGATCGACAGCCCCACGCAGTGCACGTCCTCCGCGACGGCCGCCGCGACGATCTGCTCCGGGGTGAGCCGGATGCCCTGGTAGACCACCTCGAAGCCGGCGTCCCTGGCGCGTACGGCGATCTGCTCGGCGCCGTTGCTGTGCCCGTCCAGGCCGGGCTTGCCGACCAGGAGGCGCAGCCGGCCGGTGCCGAGGTCGGCCGCGGTCCGCGCGACCTTCTCCCGGACCACCGCGAGCGGGGAGCCCTCCTCGGCGGTGACCGCCACCGGCGCGCTGGAGACGCCCGTGGGCGCCCGGAACTCCCCGAAGACGTCCCGCAGCGCCCAGGCCCACTCGCCGGTCGTCACACCGGCGCGGGCGCACTCCAAAGTGGCCTCGAAGAGGTTGGCGTCGCCCGCCGCGGTCTTCTTCAGGGTGGACAGCGCCTCCTGGGCGCGGACCTCGTCCCGGTTGTCCCGCCACTCGTGCAACGCCCGGACGACGCCCGCCTCGTTGGCCGGGTCGACGGTCATGATCGCGGTGTCGAGGTCGGCGGTGAGCGGGTTCGGCTCGGTCGACTCGTAGCAGTTGACGCCGATGATCTTCTCGTCGCCGGCCTCGATCCGGGCCCGCCGCTCGGCGTGCGCGGACACCAGCTGCGACTTGAGGTAGCCCGACTCGACGGCCGCCATCGCGCCGCCCATCTCCTGGATGTGGTCGATCTCGGCCAGGCAGTCCGCGACCAGCGCCTCCACCTTGGCCTCGACGACATGCGACCCGGCGAAGATGTCGTCGTACTCCAGCAGGTCGCTCTCGTGCGCCAGCACCTGCTGTATGCGCAGCGACCACTGCTGGTCCCACGGCCGCGGCAGTCCCAACGCCTCGTTCCAGGCGGGGAGTTGGACGGCGCGGGCGCGGGCGTCCTTGGAGAGCGTGACGGCCAGCATCTCCAGCACGATCCGCTGGACGTTGTTCTCCGGCTGGGCCTCGGTCAGCCCGAGGGAGTTGACCTGGACGCCGTAGCGGAAGCGGCGCTGCTTGGGGTCCTCGATGCCGTAGCGCTCGCGGGTGATCTTGTCCCAGATGCGGCCGAAGGCGCGCATCTTGCACATCTCCTCGATGAAGCGGACGCCCGCGTTCACGAAGAAGGAGATACGGGCGACGACCTCGCCCCGGCGCTCCTCGGGGACCTGGCCGGACGCGAACACCGCGTCGAGCACCGCGATCGCGGTGGACATCGCGTACGAGATCTCCTGGACCGGAGTGGCCCCCGCCTCCTGCAGGTGGTAGCTGCAGATGTTGATCGGGTTCCACTTCGGGATGTGGTTGACCGTGTACGTGATCATGTCGGTGGTCAGCCGGAGGCTCGGTCCCGGCGGGAAGACGTGCGTCCCGCGCGAGAGGTACTCCTTGACGATGTCGTTCTGCGTGGTGCCGGACAGCCTGGTGATGTCGGCACCCTGCTCCTCTGCGACCACCTGGTACAGGGCCAGCAGCCACATGGCGGTGGCGTTGATGGTCATCGAGGTGTTCATCTGTTCCAGTGGGATGTCCTGGAACAGTCGCCGCATGTCACCGAGATGGGACACCGGGACCCCGACCCGGCCGACCTCGCCGCGGGCCAGGACGTGGTCGGGGTCGTATCCGGTCTGCGTCGGGAGGTCGAACGCGACCGACAGGCCGGTCTGGCCCTTGGCGAGGTTGCGCCGGTACAGCTCGTTGGACGCCTCGGCGGTGGAGTGCCCGGCGTACGTCCGCATCAGCCACGGACGATCCTTCTGACGCTCTGTCATGAAGTGGACCTCAGACGTTCCTGAAGCGGTTGATGGCATCGATGTGCTTGGCGCGCATCTCCTCGTCGCGCACGCCCATGCCCTCCTCGGGTGCGAGGGCCAGTACACCGACCTTTCCCTGGTGGAGGTTGCGGTGCACGTCGTACGCCGCCTGACCGGTCTCCTCAAGGGTGTACGTCTTCGACAGCGTCGGGTGGATCTTGCCCTTGGCGATCAGCCGGTTGGCCTCCCACGCCTCCCGGTAGTTGGCGAAGTGCGAGCCGACGATCCGCTTCAGCGACATCCACAGGTAGCGGTTGTCGTACTCGTGCTGGTAGCCGGAGGTGGACGCGCAGGTCACGATCGTGCCGCCCTTGCGGGTGACGTACACCGAGGCGCCGAAGGTCTCCCGGCCCGGGTGCTCGAAGACGATGTCGACGTCCTCGCCGCCGGTCAGCTCGCGGATCCGCTTCCCGAAGCGCTTCCACTCCCGGGGGTCCTGGTTGTGCTCGTCCTTCCAGAACTTGTAGCCCTCGGCGTTGCGGTCGATGATCGCCTCGGCGCCCATCTTGCGGCAGATCTCCGCCTTCTGGTCGCTGGAGACCACACAGATCGGGTTGGCGCCGCCGGCCAGCGCGAACTGCGTCGCGTACGAGCCGAGTCCGCCGCTCGCGCCCCAGATCAGGACGTTGTCGCCCTGCTTCATGGCCGCGCCGTTCTTGGAGACCAGCTGGCGGTAGGCGGTCGAGTTGACCAGGCCGGGCGCCGCCGCCTCCTCCCAGCTCAGGTGGTTGGGCTTGGGCATCAGCTGGTTGGACTTGACCAGCGCGATCTCGGCCAGGCCGCCGAAGTTGGTCTCGAAGCCCCAGATGCGCTGCTCGGGGTCGAGCATCGTGTCGTTGTGGCCGTCGGAGGACTCCAGCTCGACGGACAGGCAGTGCGCGACGACCTCGTCGCCGGGGTGCCAGGCGTTGACGCCCGGCCCGGTGCGCAGCACCACGCCCGCCAGGTCGGAGCCGATGACGTGGTACGGCAGGTCGTGGCGCTTGGTGAGCGGGGAGAGCCGCCCGTAGCGCTCCAGGAACCCGAACGTCGACATCGGTTCGAAGATCGAGGTCCAGACCGAGTTGTAGTTCACCGAGGAGGCCATCACGGCCACCAGCGCCTCGCCCGGTCCGAGCTCGGGCACCGGCACGTCCTCGACGTGCAGGGACTTGCGGGGGTCCTTCTCGCGGGTGGGCAGGCCGGCGAACATCTCGGCCTCGTCCTTGTGCACGGTGACCGCGCGGTACGAGTCGGGCAGGGGCAGGGCGGCGAAGTCTTCGCGCGTACTGTCGGGCGCGAGGATGGCGTCAAGAATCTGATTCACGGTATGCCTCCGGCGCATGGGGTGTCCCCTGCTCGAACGGAGTTGAGAGCTTGGGGAAACGTCTACGGGAACGGCTTGAGGGAACGTCGGGGGTGGTGCTGGGGTGGTGCCGTCGGTTCGGCCGGTGGTGCTCGGCATCGCGCGGGTGAGCGCGGATCAAGGTGCCTGTGACGCAGGCGTCCGGGCGCACAAGGTGCTTGTGGGGACAGCCGGCGCACCACTGTCTGGTCGATGCGCCGGCCGCCCGGACACTCTCAACGTATGACACCGCGTGCCACTCGACAAGACACTGAGTGCCAAGAATTTCTCTCAGATGTCATTTGGCTGGCACGCATGAGCAACAGATTCCCCGCTGGCGGGGTGTTTTGTCTCGTTATGACGTCATCGGCGTGCGGTGGGTGACCGGAGGTGTGATTAGGCCGTCCGTGTCACAGGCCGGGCGGCGCCTGGGAAACACCCCGCCGGCGGAGGTGCGGGAAGACGGAACCGGGCCCGCTCCGGGCGCGCCGTCGTCCTGCCACGAGGGCGGTGACAAGCGCGACCGGAACGGGCCCGTCGGGTCTTCTCCGGGCCGCCCGGGGGCGGGCCGGAGACGGCTACTGATGCGTCTTGAGCGCCTTGCGGATGGTGCGCATGACCTCGTCCAGCGGGGCGTCCGTGCGGGCCACCGCGACCAGCACCTCGCCCTGGCGCGAGACCGTCGCCGGGGGCGCCTCCGCGGTGGCGCGGCCCGCGCCGATGCCGGTGCCGAAGGTCTCCCGGACGATCTCGAAGGCGTGGTCCAGCTGGGCCTCCACGTCGCCCTCCGCGCCGGCCCGCAGCCAGCGGCGCAGGACGTGGTTGTGCGCGGTGACCACCGCGGACGCGGCCACCTCGGCGAGCAGTGGATCGTCGTCGCCCTCGCGGTGCGCGCCCTCGTCGAAGTGGCCCAGGAGATAGCGGGTGAACAGCCGCTCGTAGCGGGCCACCGAGGCGATCTCGGCCTCCCGGAGGGTGGGTACCTCGCGGGTGAGGCGGTAGCGGGCCACGGACACCGCGGGGGCGGACGCGTACATCCGCATGACCTCCTTGATGCCGCGGCACACCGTGTCGAGCGGGTTCTCGTGCGGCGGCGCGGCGTCCAGGACCGCCTCGGCGCGTACGAGGGTGTCGTCGTGGTCGGGGAAGATCGCCTCTTCCTTGGAGCGGAAGTGGCGGAAGAAGGTGCGCCGGGCGACGCCCGCGGCAGCCGCGATCTCGTCGACCGTCGTCGCCTCGTAGCCCTTCGTCGCGAACAGTTCCATTGCGGCGGCCGACAGTTCGCGGCGCATTTTGAGCCGCTGGGCGGCGGCGCGGCGGGTGCCGGGAGTGGAGGTCTCGGAGGCGTCGGACGACTGCGGGCGAGCGGGCTGGGACATGTGGGGACGGTACTGCATATTCACGCGGCCTGCGGCATGAGGTACCAGCTCCGGCCCTGTGACCTGGGGCGGGCTGCCGGGACCACCGTCCGGCGGCTCCAGCAGCCCGCCCCACCCGCCCCCGGCCCCGGGGCGCCGCCGCGCGTCAGCGCCGGGCGTACTCACGGAAGCCGCGGCCGGTCTTCCGGCCCAGGCAGCCCGCCGCGACGAGGTGCTCCAGCAGCGGCGCCGGGGCCAGACCCGGGTCGCGGAACTCGGCGTGCAGCACCTTCTCGATGGCCAGCGAGACGTCCAGGCCGACCACGTCCAGCAGCTCGAACGGGCCCATCGGGTAGCCGCCGCCCAGCTTCATCGCGGCGTCGATCTCGTCCAGCGACGCGTAGTGCTCCTGGACCATCTTGATCGCGTTGTTCAGGTACGGGAACAGCAGCGCGTTGACGATGAAACCGGCCCGGTCGCCGCAGTCCACCGGGTGCTTGCGGACCTTGGCGCAGACCTCGCGCACGGTGGCGTGCACCTCGTCGGAGGTCAGGACCGTACGGACCACCTCGACCAGCTTCATCGCGGGCGCCGGGTTGAAGAAGTGCATCCCGATGACGTCCTGCGGGCGCGAGGTGGCGCGGGCGCAGGCGACGACCGGCAGTGAGGACGTGGTGGTGGCCAGAACGGCACCCGGCTTGCAGACCTTGTCCAGCGTCCGGAACAGCTGCTGCTTGACGGCCAGGTCCTCGGCCACCGCCTCCACTGCCAGATCGACGTCCGCGAACGCGTCCAGCGAACCGGCCGGGGTGATCGCCGCCAGCGCCGCGTCGCGCGCCTCGGCGGTCAGCCGGCCCTTGTCGACGGAGCGGCCCAGCGACTTGGCGATCCGCTCCTTGGCCCGCTCCGCCTTCTCCGGGCTGCGGGCCGCCAGCACGACCGAGTAGCCCGCCTTGGCGAAGACCTCGGCGATCCCGCTGGCCATCGTCCCGGAGCCGGCGACACCGACGCTGCGGACCGTGCGGCCGGTCCGCTGCCCGCCGTTGCCGGCCGCGGGGCTCGCCGCGTCCGGCACCACGGCGGCGCTGCCCGGCGCCTCGTAGGTGTAGAAGCCGCGGCCCGCCTTGCGGCCGGTCAGCCCGGCCTCCGCCAGCTGGCCCAGGATCGGCGCCGGGGCGTGCAGCCGGTCGTGCGACTCGGCGTACATCGCCTCCAGGACCGTACGGGCGGTGTCCACCCCGATCAGGTCGAGCAGCGCCAGCGGGCCCATCGGCAGACCGCAGCCGAGCTTCATCGCGGCGTCGATGTCCTCACGGGACGCGTACTTCGACTCGTACATCGCCGCGGCCTGGTTGAGGTAGCCGAAGAGCAGCCCGTCGGCGACGAAACCGGGCCGGTCGCCCACCGCGATCGGGTCCTTGCCCAGGTCGCGGGCGAGCTCGGTGACGGCGGCGACCGCGGTCGGGGCGGTGAGCACCGACGAGACCACCTCGACCAGCTTCATCGCGGGCGCCGGGTTGAAGAAGTGGACGCCGAGCACCCGCTCGGGGCGCTGCGAGTCGGCGGCGAGCCGGGTCACGGACAGCGCGTTGGTGCCCGTGGCGAGGATCGCCTCCGGACGGACGATGCCGTCCAGCGCGGCGAAGACCTGCCGCTTGAGTTCGTAGTCCTCCGGCACCACCTCGATGACGAGGTCGGCGTCCGCGGCGGCCTGGAGGTCGCCGAACGTACGGAAGCGGGCCAGCACGTCCTGCCGCTCCCGCTCGGTGATCCGCTCTCGGCGCACCGCCCGGGCGGTGGAGGCTTCGAGGGTGGCGCGGGCCTGCCGGATCGCGGTGTCATCGGTGTCGATGCCGATCACCTCACGGCCGGCCCGGGCGAGCACCTCGGCGATACCGGTGCCCATGGTGCCGAGACCGACCACGGCGACCGTGGCAAGGGACAGTGAGGAAGCGGGGGTTGAGAGGTCAGGGGTGGACTGAGGGCCCATCGCGAGACTCCTGAGGGTGTTCCCCTGGGGCAGGGGAGAAGTGACGACTGAGGGGTGTCCGCGGAGCGGACGAACGGGCCGCGCGGAGTGCGAGAAGCAGCGTGCGGCGGCGGGCGGCGAGGGGCCGCGGGCCGCAGCGCTGCGGGCAGCGCCGGCGGTGCGGGAGGCACGGCGGGCCCTGTCCCGGGGCCGTGCCGTATCTCCGTACGTGTCGTGCGGTGCGTGGCGATGAAGCGTGCCTACGCGTCGTGCTGTGCGGTGCCGAACCGACTTCACTTTTCGGCGGCTGCGTCACCAGGCCGCCCGAGCAGGGGTGCTGCTCGTTCCGCCAGGTTAACCGGTGGGTAACCGAAGCACCAGGGGTAGTGCGGGTCATTAGGCTGTGGTGCAGGCCACGTCGCGCGGATCCGGGCGGCCAGGCGGGAGGGGAGCGACAAATGGAAGAAGAATTCCACGAGTTGACGGACCGGGTGCGGGCCGAACTCCGCTCCCCACAGGATCTGGTCGCCTACGAGCGGCTGCTCGGGCTGGCCCGCAAGAACACCCCCGCGGGGCGCGAGGAACTGGCCCGCATGCTGGTCGCAGTGGAGCGCCCCCTGTGGGCCCGCGAGATCGCCGCCTTCATCCTCGGCTGCGCCGGCGACAAACGCGCCTTCGAAACCCTCGTCCTGCTCCTGAACTACCGCGAACCGGTCCGCTGCGCCACCGCCGCACACGCCCTCGGCAGGCTCGGCGACCCGCGCACCGCCCGCGCCGCCGCGGCCCTGGCCACCAACCCGCTGCGCACCGCCTACGCCCTGCACCCGGTACGCCTGCTCGTCGAACTCCGCGCCCCGCAGTCCGTCCCCGCGCTGATCGCCACCCTGGAGCGGCTGCTGACCCCGCACAACCCGTACTGGCGGGTGGCCCTGGCCTGCGTCGAGGGCCTGGGCGCCCTGGGCGACCGGCGCGCGGTCCCCGCACTCACGGCCGCCACCGCCCACCCCCGGCTCGCCGCGGCCGCCGCGGCCTCACTGGCGCGGCTCGGCGTCCACGAGGACGCGGCGCGGGCGGCGGGCGGCGGCACACCGGGGGAGGGGGCGGCGGCCGACGCCGGACCGCGGGGCGGTCCTCCGGCGGACAGGTCCTAGAGGCTCAGGCGGGGCGTCCCGGGGGCTCGGGCGGGTGGTGCCGGACGCCGGTAGCGCAGTTCCGGGACGCTCCGGCCCGCCACCCCGTACGCCTCCTCAGCCCCGTCCGGCGCGAAGTCCGGCGCGAACCCGGCCCGCTCGGAGAACCGCCGGGCGCGCGGATTGCCGCGCACCCCAGAGGCACAGCGCGCCGAATCCGCCGGCCCGGGCCCGGGCCGTCCCGCCGGCCGGCAGCGCGCGGCCGACGCCGGTGCCGATCGGACCGGGCTCCGCACAGAGGGCCGGCAGCTCGCCCACGGGCAGCCGGGAACCGGTCAACCCGCCGCCGTCCAGGGCGAGATCGGCATCCCGGCCGGTCCGACCGCGACCCGGCCGACCACCTCACGCACCTCCCGGGCCCGCTCCGCCACCAGCTCGACGACGCCCGGTCGCCGTCGCCGGAACCGCTCGCGCCGCCGCCGGGCGTCCTCCGCCACGCTCATCGCGTCCAGGTGGGCCCGCGGCATCAGCCCCCGGTACGCCGTCTGCCGGCCGCGCACCCGGACCCCCGAGACCGCGTCGACATCTGCCTCCGTCATCTCGCGTATCCGCAAGGGGCGCGACGCCTGCTCCACCGTCCCCCGCCTGCCCCGTCCCGCCCCGGCACCCTGGGCGACTCCCCGGTCATCTCCCCGTCCCCCTCCATGCGGCACAGGTTCGACGCTCGCCCGGACGCCCGTCAACGGGGTTTCCCGGTCGCCCTCCCGGCCGGATTCCCCGGCCGGACGATCGCCCTCCGGATGCGGGCCGCTTGACCCTGCCCCTGGGGACAGGGTTCGACACTCCCGCCATGGAACAGCGCACGCACCCCGCCACGGCCACCACTACCGACACGCGCGCCCGCACCGCGGACACCGCCCCCGACGTGCCCGGGACGCGCGGCAGAGTCGTCGCCGTCACCGGGGCCGGCACCGGAATCGGCCGTGCGAACGCCCTGGCGTTCGCGGCGGAAGGGGCACGCGTGGTGGCGGTGGGCCGACGGCCCGAACCGCTCGCGGAGACGGCCGCGTTCACCGCAGACGGCGACGGCGACGGCGAGATCGTCCCGTACGCCGCCGGCATCCTCGACGGCGACATGACCACCGCACCGCCCTCGTCCGAGAGCCTGCGTGTCGCCCGTGAGCGGCTCGCCGTCATCGACGCGCGCATCGCCGCCCGGACGGCCGCCCGCGACCGCCTGGCACGGGTCCTGGAGACCGTTCCGGCCGCTTCCGGCAGCCCGGGGCCGAGGCGGGCGCGGCGGGCCCGCACGGACGCCGTGGGGCGCCCCCGGCGCGGCGGTCGGCCCTCACAGCAGCGTCAACTGCGTGGCCCCGGAAGCCGGATCGCCCACCGCGGGTGGCGCCGCATCCGTACCGGGGCCGCCGCCGTCGCGCGCCGTGATCCGCCGGGCCGCTCCGGGGCGGGACGGGCCGAGGCCGTGTTCCGCGGCCAGTTCGTGGACCTGGCGGGTGATCCGGCGCTGGTACCACTTGGGGGCGTACGGGCCGTCGGCGTACATCGTCTCGTAGCGGCGCACGAGGTGCGGGTGGTGGTGGCCCAGCCAGGCCGTGAACCACTCGCGGGCGCCGGGGCGCAGATGCAGGACGAGGGGGGTGACCGAGTCGGCGCCGGCCTCGGCGACGGCGCGGACGGTGGCCCGCAGCCGGTCCGGGGTGTCGCCGAGGAAGGGGATCACGGGGGCCATCAGGACGCCGCAGGGTATGCCGTGCGCGGTGAGCGTGCGCACCACGTCCAGGCGCCGTTCGGGGGCGGGGGTGCCGGGTTCGACGGTGCGCCACAGCTCGCGGTCGAGGAAGCCGACGGAGACCGAGATGCCGACGTCGGTGACGCGGGCGGCCTGCCGCAGAAGGTCCAGGTCGCGCAGGATCAGGGTGCCCTTGGTGAGGATCGAGAACGGGTTGGCGTGGTCGCGCAGCGCGCCGATGATGCCGGGCATCAGGCGGTAACGGCCCTCGGCGCGCTGGTAGCAGTCGACGTTGGTGCCCATCGCGATGTGGTCGCCGCGCCAGCGGCGGCCGGCCAGTTCGCGGCGCAGCAGGTCGGGGGCGTTGACCTTCACCACGATCTGCGAGTCGAAGTCGAGGCCGGTGTCCAGGTCCAGGTAGCTGTGGGTCTTGCGGGCGAAGCAGTACACGCAGGCGTGACTGCAGCCGCGGTAGGGGTTCACGGTCCATTCGAACGGCATCCGGGAGGCGCCCGGTACGCGGTTGACGAGGGAGCGGGCGCGCACCTCGTGGAAGGTGATGCCGCGGAATTCGGGGGTGTCGACCGTTCGGGTGACGACATCCGTCCCGAACAGCGCGGATGGGCTTTCACCCAGATTGTCCCAGCGCATGGGGCCTCCTGTTGTGATCCGGCCGTGCCCCCGTTCTGATAATAGAACATGTGTTCCCTTCGCGTTCGTCAACCGGATTTGGGCCCGGTGCGCAGTGGTGGTTGGCTTGGCCGCGCACCGCAGGTTGGCGGCGCACCGCAGGACCGGCAGCCGACTACTGGAGGAAGACAGACATGGGGCAGGTCGAGGCCACCACGCAACGCGAGATCGCGGCGGACCCGGAGGATGTGTTCGACGCGATCGCCGACTACAGCGGCACGCGTCAGCAGCTGCTGCCCGAGCACTTCAGCGAGTACGAGATCCGCGAGGGCGGCGACGGCAAGGGCACCCTCGTCCACTGGAAGCTCCAGGCCACCAGCAAGCGCGTCCGGGACTGCCTGCTGGAGGTCGACGAGCCGACCGACGGCCAGCTCGTGGAGAAGGACCGCAACTCCTCCATGGTGACCACGTGGGTCGTCACCCCGGCCGGCGAGAACCGCGCCAAGGTCGTCGTCACCACCACCTGGCAGGGTGCCGGCGGCATCGGCGGCTTCTTCGAGCGGACCTTCGCCCCCAAGGGACTTGGCCGGATCTACGACACGATCCTCGCCAACCTGGCCGCCCACATGGAGAAGTGACCCGGCACCCTCGCTCCGGTAACCCTTTCGGGGCGCCGTCATGCTCACCGGTTCGGGTGGTTTCCGCTGAGTCGCACCCTCCGGCCCTCCGGCCGACGGGCCGGCGGAAACCCCTGATGGGAGCCCAATAGGCGCCGCGGGCAACGTACTTGACGTCCGTTCCCGCCCACCGTGCTCTGATTCTCCGCGCTTGATCGCCGTTGTCGCCCAATGCGAGAAATGGGCGGCCGTATGAGGTGGATGAGGCGTACCGAGGGGAGCAGGACGTGGGCGGGACCACCCTGAGCGAGCGGGGCCGGCGGGCCGGACCGCGCGCCGCCGGCGCCACGACGGGCCCGGCGCCGCAGCCGGCCGACCCGGCGGCGGGCGACGGCGCGCCGCCGATGAGCCGGCGCCGGACGCGGACCGCCTTCCTCGGGCTGCTGCTGACCCTGCTGCCCGCCGCCCTCGCCCAGACCGTCGCCGCCACCGCGCTCCCGAGGATCGCCGGCGAGCTGCACGGCCTGCCCGCGATGCACTGGGTGGTGACCTCCTACCTCCTGGCGTCGGCCGTCGGCCTGCCCGTCTACGGCAGGCTCGGCGACCTCCTCGGCCGGAAGCCCGTCTTCCTCTTCGCGGTCCTGGTCTTCACCGCCGGCTCCGCGCTCGCCGCCTGGTCACGTTCGATGGACCAGCTGGTCGCCTTCCGGGCCGTCCAGGGCATCGGGGGCGGCGGCCTCCTGATCGGCGTTCAGGCGATCGTCGCCGAAGCCGTACCGCCGCGGGCCCGCGGGCGCTGGATGAGCCTGATGGGCGCCGCGTTCGGCCTGGCCTCGGTGGCCGGGCCGCCGCTCGGCGGCCTCTGCGCCGACCACGCCTCCTGGCGCTGGTGCTTCTCCCTCGCCGTGCCGTTCGGCCTCCTCGCCTTCCTCCTGGTCGCCGTCGCGCTCAGGCTGCCCCGGCCCGCCGCCCGCCCCCGGCTGGACGTCGGCGGTGCCCTGCTGCTCGCCGTGTTCGCCACCTGCGTTGTCCTGCTGGCCAGTTGGGGCGGTACGCGGTACGCCTGGGGTTCGTGGGCCGTCCTCGGGCTCGGTGCCGGGGCGCTGGTCAGCGCGGCGCTGTTCCTCGTCGTCGAGCGCGCGGTCGGCGAACCGCTCGTTCCGCCGCGGCTGTTCCGCGACGCGGTCTTCAACCTCACCGGCCTGATCGGCGCCGCCATCGGCCTGGCGCTCTTCGGCGCGACCAGCTATCTGCCGAGCTTCCTGCAGATGGCCGGGGGCGCCACGGCCACCGCCTCCGGACTGCTGATGCTCCCCATGACGGGCGGGGTGGTGCTCGGTGCGCTCGGCACCGGGCAACTCATCAGCCGCACCGGCCACTACAAGATCTTCCCCATCCTCGGCTGCGCGGTGGCCGCGGAGGGCATGTGGCTGCTGTCCCGGATGCGGCCGGACACCTCCCGCGGCGTCTACAGCCTCTGGACGGGCATTCTGGGCCTGGGCATCGGCCTGGTGCTGCCGGTGCTGGTGCTCGCCGCGCAGAATTCCGTACGCCGCCAGGACCTCGGTGCCGCGACCGGCGCCGGCAACTACTTCCGGCAGCTCGGCGGCAGCGCCGGCGCGGCCCTCTTCGGCGCACTGTTCGCCAACCGCCTCGCCGCCCAACTCGGCGACCGGCTACCGCACCCGGCGCCGCCGCCCGACCCGGAGTCGATCACTCCGCAGCTGCTGCGCGCCCTGCCCGCCGCGCTGCGCGACAGCTACGCCGCCGCCTACGCGAAGGCCATGCCGGGGATCTTCCTCTACCTCGTGCCGGTACTCGTCCTGGGCTTCCTGCTCGCCATCTTCCTGAAAGAGAAACCCCTGGTGTCCCACGCCTCGCACGCCCCCCAGACCCCGCACGCGCCGTACGGCGACCCGGCGGACCCCGCCGCCGTGCCGCCGGCCCGCACCGCGCACGACGCGGCCACCGGGTACGCGCCCTCGGGCAACTCGTACGGCTCCAAGGGGGGTTACGCGGCCGGTCACGCCCACACCCACGGCGCCGGGCAGCCGGCGACGCTCCGTGCCGGCGTCCCCGTGTGCGGCACGGTCCAGCACCACGACGGCAGCATCGTGCCGCGCGCCGCGCTCACCCTCATCGACGTCGCCGGGCGGCAGATCGGCCGCGGCGCCACCGGCGACGACGGCCGGTACGCGCTGAGCACCCCGGGGGCCGGGGCGTATGTGCTCATCGCGGCCGCGGGCGGGCACCAGCCGCAGGCCGTCACGGTGACCGTCGGCGAGCGCCCGGTGGAGCTGGACGTGGTGCTCGGCGGCGCCGGGCGGCTGGCCGGCGCGGTCACCACCGCCGACGGCACACCGGTCCGCGACGCCATGGTCACCCTCACCGACGTCCGCGGCGAGGTGGTCGCCACCACCCGCAGCGGACGCGAAGGCGGCTATGTCATCGGGGAGTTGGTGGCCGGCGAGTACACCCTCGCCTCCAGCGCGCCGGCGTTCCGGCCGGCGGCGCTGCCGGTGACGGTCCAGGCGTCCCGGGAGACCCGCCAGGACATCGAGCTGGCCGGGGGCGCGGTGCTGCGGGGGACCGTACGGGCCGGTGGCGGGCGGCCCGTCGAGGACGCCCGGGTCACGCTGCTGGACGCGGCCGGGAACGTCGTCGACACCGCGACGACGGGCCCCGACGGGCTGTTCCGCTTCGTGGACCTCTCGGCCGGCGAGTACACGGTGATCGCCGCCGGATACCCGCCGGTGGCCACCGTCCTGCAGGTGGCGGGCGGCGGGCGCACCGAACGCGATCTCCAATTGGGGCACGAGGACTGACGCGCCGTCACAGGGGGCGCACGCTCCGGCGCACGCCCTCTTCGCGGAATGCTGCCCGCCGCCTCCGCCGCGGCCGTACCGTGGTAGCGGTGGTGCAAGATCGGTGTACGAAGGAGCAACCGCCCATGGAGCGTGGCCCGTTGTACGGCGAGGAGCGCTCCGGTGCGGCACCCCGGGTGCCCGGGCGGATTCCGCTCGCCGTCGTGGTGGTGGACGCGGAGGGTCTCATCTCCCACTGGAGCAGCGGCGCCCGCAGGCTCTTCGGCACCGGCCGCGAGGAGGCGGTGGGCGCCCTCGCCGTCGACCTGCTGCCCGTCACCGGCGCACTGGGCGCAGCGGAGTGGGACGGGCGTGCGGCGGCGCACGGGCCCGGCCTGGAGGCGTTGCTGGGCGGCGGCACGTCCTATCCGACGGCGGGCCGCGCCCGGATGGCCGCGGCGCCCGGCCCGCTCGATCTGCTCTGGTGGGCCTACCCCCTCGTCGGCCCCGGGACCGAGCGGCTGCTCGTCCTCGCCGCGGACGCCGGCCGGTTGCACGGCGGCAGCGGCGGGCGCGGGGCCGACGGCCGCCCCGCGGACCAGGAGCGGTTCGCGCCGGCGTTCGCACTGCACACCGACTTCCCCGGTGCCGAGGAGCTGGCCCGCCGGCTGCCCGACATCCTGCCGAGCATGAGCCCCCGGGAGAGCGCCCGGATCGTCTCCCAGGTGCTCGAACTGGGCTATCCGATACTGGAGATCAGCCAGCAGGAACGCGTCCCGGTGACGCCGGACTGGGGCGTACCGCGCCGGGTCGAGCGCCGGGACCGCCTGTTGCGCGCGGCCCGGACGGCACAGGACCCGCTGGCAGCCGAGGCGGCCGCCGCCGAGCTGGAGTCCGACCTCGAATACGCCGCGGTCCGTGAGCGGTTGGAGTTCCTCAACGAGGTCAGCGGGCGGATCGGCTCCTCGCTGGATCTCGCCCGGACGGTCCAGGAGGTCAGCGAGGCCGTCGTACCGCGCTTCACGGACGTCGCCGGCACGTATCTGCGCGAACAGGTCGTCGCCGGCGAGGGCTTCCCAGACGGGCCGCCGGACGCCACGACACTCTGGCACCGGGTCGCGGTCGAGCACAACGACGAGCCGGGGCGCTGGGACGACGTCGTACCGGTCGGCGAGTCGATGCCGTTCCCCGTGCACACCCCGTTCTTCCAGTGCATGACCACCGGGCAGCCGGTGCTGGTGCCGCGGATCAGCGAGGAGACGGGCAACGCCATCGCCGCGCAGTTCGAGAAGCGGGACATCAGTCCGCTGATCAACGGCCGGTCGCTGCTGGTCGTCCCGCTCAAGGCGCGCAACGTGGTCCTCGGCTTCATGATCCTGCTGCGGCACCCGGCGCGTACGGAGTTCGACGACATGGACCGGGTGACGGGCGCCGAACTCGCCGCCCGCGCCGGGCTCGTGCTGGACAACGCACGGATGTACACCTTCCAGGAGAACGTCGCCGAGACGCTCCAGGACAGCATGCTGCCGCAGCGCGCGCCCCGGATGGCCGGCTGCGACACCGCCACCCGCTATCTGCCCGGCACCCGCCTGGGCCGGGTCGGCGGCGACTGGTTCGACACCATCAAACTCCCCGGCTCGCGCACCGCGCTGGTGGTCGGCGACGTCATGGGCCACGGCCTCAACTCGGCCGCGATGATGGGACAGTTGCGGACCGCGGTGCAGACCATGGCGGCCATCGACATGCCGCCGGCCCAGCTGCTGCGCAGCCTCGACGACCTCGCCCAGCGGCTCGGCGACGGCTATCTGGCCACCTGCCTCTACGCCGTCTACGACCCGATCGGCCAGCGGCTGACGCTCGCCAACGCCGGGCACATCCCACCCGTCCTGGTGCGCGCCGAGGACGGCCGCAGCGAACTGCTCCGGCTGCCGACGGGCGCGCCGATCGGCGTCGGCGGGGTGCCGTTCGAGGCCGTCACGGTCCCGGTGGCACCCGGCGACCGGCTCGTCCTGTGCACCGACGGCCTGGTGGAGGTGCGCGGCGAGGACATCGGGGTGGGGCTGGCGGCGCTCGCGGAGTCCGCGGCGCATCCGGCCGCCTCCATGGACGACGCCTGCGACGCCATCATCCGGGCGCTGAACGTCACCGACGACCGCAAGGACGACGTGGCGCTGCTGATGGCCCGGCTCAACGGCATCCCGCCGGAGTCGGTCGCCGAATGGCGGCTGCGCCTGGACGCCCGGGAAGTCGGCCGGGCCCGGCGGCTGGTGGGCGACCAGCTCGTGCGGTGGGGCCTGGATCCGGCCGTCGAGACGGCGCAGCTGCTGGTCAGCGAGATCGTCACCAACGCCGTCCAGCACGCGCACACCCAGCAGGTGGTGCTGCGCCTGGTGCACACCGACGCCCTGCTGTGCGAGGTCTCGGACGACGACCACGCGCTGCCGCAGCTGCTGAACGCGGGCCCCGGCGACGCGTTCGGCCGCGGGCTGCGGGTGGTGAGCCGGCTGGCCCGGGAGTGGGGGACCAGCCGGACGGCCGGCGGCAAGACGGTGTGGTGCGAGCAGTCGCTGCCCCGGGGACGGCGTACCGCACGGTGAGCCGGGCGGTACGCCACGCCGCCTCGAACACCGTGTGAAACGTCCGCCGAGGGTGGCGCGCTCCCCCTTGCGGGGCGATCACCGGCGGGCGTAGCAAGTCACCCATGAGTGCTTCGAGCCACGATCTCCAGGCATGGGAAAGCTTCTGGCGCGCAGCCCCGGCCGGCGCCGGCGCGGTCTTCTGGGACGCCGATCCGTCCCTGACCGCACAGCTCCATCTCCCGTTGTTCGACGGCCACTTCGATGCCGGACTGCCGCTGGTCGACCTGGGCTGCGGCAACGGCACCCAGACCCGCTACCTGGCCGGCCGCTACCGGCGGGCCCTGGGCGTGGACCTCTCCGCCGCGGCCGTCGAGCATGCCCGAGCCGATGACGCCGACGGCGTGGCCGAGTACCGCCGGCTCGATGCCGCGGACGGCGCGGCCGTGCGGGCGCTGCACGCCGAGCTGGGCGACGCCAACGTCTATCTGCGGGGCGTGCTGCACCAGTGCACACCCGAGGACCGCTCCCGGATCGTGGCGAACCTCGCGGTGCTGCTGGGCGCCCGCGGCCGGATCTTCGCCGTCGAACCGGCCGAGGCGTCGAAGGGGATCCTGATGGCGCTGGCACGGGGCCCGGCCGGACCGCCCGGCAAGCTGCGGGCGATCCTGGCGCACGGCATCGCGCCCGGGGAGATGGCCGACTCCGAGGTGCCCGAGCTGCTGCGGTCGCAGGGGCTGCCGGTCGCCGCGTCCGGGCGGCTGCCGCTGACGACGACCGAGTACCGGGCGGACGGCACCCGGATCGAGCTGCCGACCAACTGGGTGGTGGCGGGGGCCGGTTGAGGCCGGTCCTGGGAGCCGTGGGCCGGACCGCCGTCCCGGCGCGGGGCAGCTCGCGGCCGTGATGTACCGGCCCTCGGAGGGACCCGCCCAACTGATGTCTCCTCGGCCTCAGTTGGACAAGCCCCGTGCGCCGTTCCCCGGGCCGGGCTACCGGGACTCATCGCGGTGCGCCGGGCTTTGGCTCGGTGGTGAAGCGGTTCTGAGAAGTGCTCTGAACCGCAGGCTGGAGCGGATGATTTTGCTGCTTGATGTACTGACGGACGATCGACGGCGGAGCCCCGCCGACCGATCCGGCGAAGTACGAGCCGGACCACAGCCGCTGTGCCCGCCAGTAGTGCCGGACCAGTTCCGGGTACTCCTGGCGGAGCCTGCGGGAGCTGACGCCCTTGAGGCTGTTGACCTACTTGGACAGGGCGACCTTCGGCGGGAAGTTCACTGACAGGTGGACGTGGTTGTTCTCGCCGTTGAACTCGATCAGCTCGTACGCGAAGTCGGCCCAGACGGCGCGCATGATCTCCTCTGTCCGCTTGAGGTGCGCATCGTTGAAGACCTTGTGACGGTACTTCGTCACGAAAACCAAGTGGGCGTGGAGCGCGAACGTGCAGTGTTGGCCTGCACGGATGTTCTGCATGTCAGCCATAAACCAACTGCACTACGGTGACCTACATGCAGCTTCGGTACTCCTTCCGCCTCTACCCGAACGGGCCCCAGCGTTTTGCGCTGGCCCGTGCGTTCGGGTGTGCGCGGGTGGTCTACAACGACGCCCTTCGGGCCCGTGAGACCGCCCGCGCAGGCGGTGAGGCGTTCCCGAAGACCGGGGACCTGTCGAAGCTGCTGATCACCGAGGCGAAGAAGACCGAAGAACGGGCCTGGCTCGGCGAGGTCTCGGCCGTCGTCCTGCAACAGTCCCTTCGGGACCTGGACACGGCATACAAGAACTTCTTCGACGGTTTGAAGGGCAAGCGCCCGCTCATGGGCGCACCCCGGTTCAAGAGCCGCAAGGACAACCGGCAGACTGTCCGGTTCACCGCCAACGCCCGCTGGAAGATCACGACCGGCGGCGACCTGGCATTGCCGAAGATCGGCGATGTGCGGGTGAAGTGGTCCCGCGCACTGCCTTCGGTGCCGTCCACGGTGACCGTGGTCAAGGACGCGGGCGGCCGGTATTTCGCCTCCTTCGTGGTCGAGACCGACATCGAGGAACTGCCCGAGACGGACGCCGTGGTCGGCATCGACCTGGGCCTGTCCCACTTTGTGATCCTCTCGGACGGCACGAAGATCGAAGCCCCGCGTTTCCTGCGCCGGGCCGAGAAGAAGCTGAAGAAGGCGCAGCAGAACCTGGGTCGGAAGGCCAAGGGCAGCAACAACCGGACCAAGGCCCGTATCAAGGTCGCGCGCGCCCATGGACGGGTGGCCGATGCGCGGCGCGAGTTCCTTCCCCAAGCTCTCAACTGCGTTCGAGCAGGGGAGACCCCAATCCAGCTCTCATCGAAGATCATCCGCGAGAACCAAGCGGTTGCCGTTGAGGACCTGACGGTCAAGGGACTCGCCCGAACGGGCCTGGCCAAGTCCGTGCACGATGCGGGCTGGTCCCAGTTCGTAGCGTTCCTGGAGTACAAGGCCGTGCGATACGGGCGCGGCTTCCACCGCATCGGACGCTTCGAGCCCACCTCCCAGGTCTGCTCGACCTGCGGCGTCAAGGACGGCCCCAAGCCGTTGAACGTCCGTGAGTGGACGTGTGGAGCTTGCGGGGCCGTCCTGGACCGGGACATCAATGCGGCGGTCAACGTCGCCAAGGCCGCCGGACTGGCGGTATCAGCCTGTGGAGCGCAGGTAAGACGGGCATTCGTGCCCGCGCAGCGCGGTGAAGCAGGAACCCACCGAGACGGTCAGCCGACCGTGGTAGGAATCCCCGCCCATTAGGGCGAGGAGCGGAAGTCAATTCTCCTGGATGGCGGCGGCGATGGCGGCCAGCGCCTGGACGACGTACGACTCGGTGGCGGCCTTGTCGATACCCAGGCCGGTGAGGACGCCCGAGCCGTCCTCCTGCTCCAGCAGCGCGAGCAGGAGGTGTTCGGTGCCGATGTAGTTGTGGCCCAGCCGCAGGGCCTCGCGGTAGGTGAGTTCCAGTGCCTTTCGTGAGGGGACGTCGAACGGGATGAGGGTGGGGAGGGTCTCCGCGGCGGGCGGCAGCGCCGCGGTCGCGGCCTCGCGGAGCGCCTCCGGGGACACGCCCTGCGCCGCGATGGCCTTCGTGGCGAGCGCTTCCGGTTCGCAGAGGAGCCCGAGGGCGAGGTGCTCGCGGTGGATCTCGGCGTTGCCCGCCGTGCGGGCTTCGGTCTGCGCCGCCACCACCACCTTCCTGGCCCGGGGGGTGAAGCGGCCGAAGCCCTGTGCGGGATCGAGATCCTCCGCCAGGTCCACCGCCTTCGGCACGAAGCGCTTCTGGGCGGCCTGCTTGGTGACGCCCATGCTCTTGCCGATCTCGGTCCAGGACGCGCCCGAGCGCCGCGCCTGGTCCACGAAGTGGCCGATGAGGTGGTCGGCGATGTCGCCGAGGTGATCCGCGGCGATCACCGCGTCGGAGAGCTGGTCGAGTGCGTCGGTGTGCGCCTTCTTGATGGCTTCGATCAGGTCGTCGAGCCGGACGGGGTTCGTCATGGGGTCTGGATTCGTCATGCGTCAACGTTAGGTTGACGAGGGTCCTGGCGTCAACCCTTCGTTGACGATTGGCGCGCTCCGGTGTCGGGCGCCCGCATGCGCGTCGATGTCCCGCCGTCGCGCTCGGGGCTGCTGCGGTTCCGGCCGGAGGGTGTTGCGGCGGGTCACTCGCTCGTATGCCCCCGTTCCTCCGCGGGCGGCACAACTCCCGGCATGCGAGCGGGCGGCTATGGTGCGCCCGCAAGGCCGCTGACGCAGCGATCGGCGCCACCGAACCGGCCCTGATCGCCAGCACCCTGGCCGGACGCGGCGGGAACCGGAACGGCGGGCCGGGCGCACCCGCCGACCGGGCCGGCGGTCGAGTGGCGCCCGTGAACCGATCCGGCAGCCGGGAAGCCTTCAGGTGCCCCCGGGCGGTGTGCCGTCCCGCGAGCACCGAAGCGGAAGCGCGCCCGGCCGGGGCAACTGCCCACCGCGGCCGACCGGTTCGCGCCCCGTCACCCGTCATCCTTCACCCGTCACCCTCCACCCGCTCCGGCGGCAGGCTGCCGGCGGGAGGGCCCCGGTCCTGACGGGAGGGCCCTGAGGGACGGGCTCCGACGGTACGGCTACGGCAGCCCCGGCTGCTGTGTCGGGTCCATCCACCACGCGGCGGTCGACCCCGGGAGTGTCCCGGCGGGACAGGCGCCGCTCGCCAGCAGCGGCACGCCCGCCACGGGTGCGGGCACCGGCTCCGTGCCGAAGTTGATCGCGCACACCAGGCCGTCACCGCGAACGAACGCCAGCACCTGGGCCGGCGACTCCAGCCAGCGCAGGGTGCCCTCGCCGAGCTGCGGAAGGCCCCGGCGCAGCTGGAGCGCCTCGCGGTAGAGGTGCCAGAAGGAGCCGGTGTCGGCCACCGCCCGGTCCATGGTGTGCCCGGCGAACCCGGCGGGCTGCGGCAGCCACGGCTCGCCCTCGGCCCCCGTACTGAAGCCGAACGGCGCCGCGTCCCCGGACCACGGCAGCGGCACCCGGCACCCGTCCCGGATGTGCTGCCGGCTGCCCGTGCGGTGGAAGATCGGGTCGGTGAGCACCTCGTCCGGCAGGTCGGTGACCTCGGGCAGGCCCAGCTCCTCGCCCTGGTAGACATACGCCGCGCCGGGCAGGGCCAGCATCAGCAGCGCGGCGGCGCGGGCCCGCGCCGGGCCCAACTCGCCTTCCGGGGTGCCCGGTTCGCCCGCGTAACGGGTGACGGTGCGCACCTGGTCGTGGTTGTTGAGCACCCAGGTGACGGTCGATCCGGTGCCCGCGATGTCGGTCAGCGCATCGGAGATGACCGTGCGGAAGAGCCCGACGTCCCACCGCGCGGTCAGCAGGTGGAAGAAGAACGCCTGGTGCAGCTCGTCGGCCCGGACGTACGCGGCCTGCTCGCCCGGAGTGCGCACCGAGACCTCGCCGACCAGGAGCCGGTCCCGGCCGTCCACGGAGGTGTACTCCTCGCACAGCGCCCGCCAGTCGCGCCACACCTGGTGCACCTCGGGCTGGTTCCAGGCTAGCGGGTTGACCGAGTCGCGGGTGCGCTCGTCGGCCGACGGATCGGGGGAGTCGGGGAGTTCGGGGTGCTTGTAGAGTCCGGCGGCCACGTCGATGCGGAACCCGTCCACGCCCCGGTCGAGCCAGAAGCGCAGCACCTTGTCGAAGTCGGCGGCCACGTCGGGGTTGCGCCAGTTCAGATCGGGCTGCTCGGGGGTGAACATGTGGAGGTACCACTGGCCCGGGGTGCCGTCCGCCTCAGTGATCCGGGACCAGGCGGGGCCGCCGAACATCGCGCGCCAGTTGTTGGGCGGCAGTTCACCGGCCTCCCCGCGCCCGTCGGCGAAGTGGAAGAGCGACCGCGACGGGCCGCCCGGAGCCTCCTCCAACGCGGCCCGGAACCACGGGTGTTCGCTGGAGCAGTGGTTGGGGACGATGTCCAGCAGCACCTTCAGGCCGAGCTGGTGGGCCTCGGCCACCAGGCGGTCGAACTCGTTGAGATCGCCGTACGCCGGATCGACGTCGCGGTAGTCTGCGACGTCGTAGCCGTGGTCGTGCTGAGGGGAGGGGAAGAACGGACTGAGCCACATACCGTCCACGCCGAGCTTCTTGAGGTACGGGAGCCCCCTGCGGACCCCGGCGAGGTCGCCGGTGCCGTTGCCGGTGGTATCGCGGAAGCTGCGCACGTAGACCTGGTAGATGACCGCATCGCGCCACCAGCGCTGGGCCGTGTCCTGGGTGGCGGTCGGGTGGCCGCGTTGCGCGGTGGCTGTGAGCATCTGCCGTGATCCCGTTCTTACCTGTGCAAGTCGGCCTGGCCGCCTGCGAGTTGCTGTTATGCATGTATGTTAGGTAGCAGTGTCTTTTCGGTGTCAACAGAATGTTCAAAGTTGTCACAGAGGTGCCCGGGATTGCATGGAACGGGCGTGACGCCCGTGCCTGACTGCTCGGCATCCGGCCCGGTACGGCCGATCGGCGCCCACCGCAATTCCCCTCCGATGCTTGGGTGTTGGGTGGGCTGCGCAGCGCCCGTCGCGGGGCGGGAACCGGATCGGGGAGCGGTCCGGGCGAGCGGACCGGGTGAGGGGGAGCGGCAGGGGCTGCCTGCCGTACGGCTACCCCGCGGAGCCCGCT
Organism: Streptomyces sp. GS7; assembly: GCF_009834125.1. Lineage (NCBI taxonomy): Bacteria > Bacillati > Actinomycetota > Actinomycetes > Kitasatosporales > Streptomycetaceae > Streptomyces > Streptomyces sp. GS7. Next base: position 6,477,195 of record NZ_CP047146.1, on the reverse strand, counting down.
TCACGCCGTGCGCCGGCGGGCCCGGCCGGTGGACCGGCCCATGAATAGCCGTTCGCGGTGCGGGATACTGGATACCTCGGGACGAGACGACGGCGAGCCGATTCACCAACGGGGGAACCCGACAACCGACATGTAGTGCCGGAGGGAGAGGGAGAGCGTGCGGCTGCCACTCCTGGCGCTGCTGGTCAGCGGACCCGCACACGGATACGAACTCAAACGCGCCCTGGAGGCCCTGCTGGGCGTGGCCTACCCGTCGCCGAACATCGGTCAGATCTACGTCACCCTGGGCAGGCTGGAGAAGGCCGGTCTCCTCGAGGGGGAGGACGTCGAGCAGCCGGACCGCCCGAACAAGCGCATCTACCGCATCACCGCGGCGGGCCGGGAGACCGTGGACGCCTGGTTCGAGGAGTCCACCGTCGAGCCCCGAGTCCGCGACGAGTTCTTCATGAAGTTCGCCCTCGCCCCCCGTACCGGCACCGCCGACCGGATCGCCCTGATCGACAGGCAGCGCCGCCAGTACCTCAAGAGCATGCGCGCACTGTCCCGGCTCGCGGCGGCCGGGAACCAGGGCAACCGGCTCGCGCAGCTGCTGATAGAGGGCGCGATGCTCCACCTCCAGGCGGACCTCGACTGGCTGGAGCGCTGCCAGGAGGAGCTGGAATAGCGGGGCGCGCTGAGCCACACAGATGATCTTCAGTGGTCTGGACCGGTGGAGTTATCCACAGCCCTGGTCCGGGTGTTCGAGCCCGCGTACCGTGACGGATCAAGGGCCGCGCATCCGGCCTCCCGCCTGCGATGGGACTGACAGACGGTGAAGATCCTGATCTCCGCGGACATGGAGGGTGCCACGGGCGTGACGTGGCCCGCCGACGTGCTGCCGGGCACGCCGCAGTGGGAGCGCTGCCGCCAGATGTTCACCTCCGATGTGAACGCGGCCGTCGCCGGGTTCTTCGACGGCGGGGCGGATGAGGTCCTCGTCAATGAGGCCCACTGGTCGATGCGCAATCTGCTGCTGGAGCGGCTCGACCGGCGGGCGGAGATGCTGACGGGGCGTCATAAGTCGCTCAGCATGGTGGAGGGGGTGCAGCACGGAGACGTCGACGGGATCGCCTTCGTCGGGTACCACACGGGCGCCGGTACGGAAGGCGTGCTGGCGCACACGTATCTCGCCAACACGCTGACGGGTGTCTGGGTCGACGGGGTGCGGGCGAGCGAGGGCCGTCTCAACTCCCTTGTGGTGGCCGAGTACGGCGTGCCGGTGGTGCTGGTGACCGGTGACGACCGGACATGCCAGGACGCGCTGGGGTACGCCCCGCGGGCGCCGGGGGTGGCGGTGAAGGACTATGTGTCGCGCTATGCGGCGGTCTGCCGCCCGCCGGCCCGTACGGCGGCCGAGATCCGGGCCGCGGCCTGCAAGGGCGCGGCGCTCGCGGTGCGTCACGATCCGGTCCGGGCAGGCCCGTTCCGGTTCGAGTTGGAGTTCGACGCGGAGCACCTCGTGGGTGCGGCTACGTGCGTGCCCGGCGTGGAGCGCTGCGGGGAGCGCCGGGTCGCGTATACCGGTCAGAACATGTACGAAGCCATCCGGTGTTTCAAGGCGGTCACCACGGTCGTCTCGTCCGCCGTGGAGGAACAATATGGCTGAGAATCAGCGGGCGGAACAGAGCGCGGGCACGGCCGCGGGAGCGGTCGACCAGCAGGCGCTGGACGAGGTGGTGCGGTTCACCTCCGATCTGATCCGTATCGACACGAGCAATGCCGGTGACGGTGCCTGCCGGGAGCGCCCGGCCGCCGAGTACGTCGCCGAGCGGCTGGCCGACGTGGGGATCGAACCGGTCCTGCTGGAGCGCAGCAAGGGGCGGACGAACGTCGTCGCCCGGATCGAGGGCACCGAACCCTCCGCCGATGCGCTGCTGGTGCACGGCCATCTGGACGTGGTGCCGGCCGTGCCCGGCGACTGGCGGGTGCACCCCTTCTCCGGGGAGGTCCGCGACGGTGTGGTCTGGGGCCGGGGCGCCGTCGACATGAAGAACATGGACGCGATGATGCTCGCCGCCGTCCGGCAGTGGGCGCGCGGCGGGGTGCGGCCACGGCGCGACATCGTGCTGGCGTTCACCGCCGACGAGGAGGCCAGCGCCGAGGACGGATCGGGATTCCTCGCCGACCATCACGCCCAGCTCTTCGAGGGCTGCACCGAGGGCATCAGCGAATCCGGCGCGTTCACCTTCCACGCCGGCGGCGGGATGCGGATCTATCCGATCGCGGCGGGGGAGCGCGGCACGGCCTGGCTGAAGCTGACCGCCCATGGCCGCGCCGGGCACGGCTCGAAGATCAACCATGCCAACGCCGTCAGTCGCCTGGCCTCCGCGGTGTCGCGGATCGGCGAGCACGAGTGGCCGGTGCGGCTCACCCCGACCGTCCGGGCCGCGCTGCGGGCGCTCGTCGCGCTGCACGGCGTGGACGTCGACGTCGAGAGCCCCGCATGCGACGTCGACGCGCTGCTGAGCAAGCTCGGGCCGTCCGCCAAGCTGGTCGCGCCGACGGTCCGCAACAGTGCCAACCCGACGATGCTGACGGCCGGTTACAAGGTCAACGTGATCCCGGGATCCGCCGTCGCCTATGTGGACGGCAGGGTCGTCCCGGGCGGCGAGGCGGAGTTCCGTACGACCATGGACGCGCTCACCGGACCCGACGTGACGTGGGACTACCACCACGGCGAGGTCGCGTTGCAGGCGCCGGTCGACTCCCCGACGTTCGCCGCGATGCGCGCGTCGGTCGAGCGCTTCGACCCGCAGGGCCGCGTCGTGCCGTACTGCATGTCCGGCGGCACGGACGCCAAGCAGTTCTCCCGGCTGGGCATCGTCGGCTACGGCTTCTCGCCGCTGAAGCTGCCCGAAGGCTTCGACTACCAGGCGCTGTTCCACGGCGTGGATGAACGCGTACCGATAGAGGGCCTGCACTTCGGCGTCCGGGTGCTCGATGACTTTCTGCGCGGCGCTTAGTGCCTGTCCCTGGTGCCTGACCCGAGTGCCCGGCCCATCGGACCGCCCCGACGGCCGGAGAAGGGGCGGTCGGCCGGCCGCCGGGGTCCGGCCGGCCGACGGCGAACCGTCCCGGACACCCCACGGGGAGGAATCGACAGCATGGTGACCACGGCTCCGTACGGCTCCTGGGCGTCCCCGCTGGACGCCCGGACGGTCGCCGCCCGCGACGGCCGCCCGGCGGGGGTCGGCTTCGTCGGGCACGACGTGTGGTGGACGGAGCCGCGCCCCGCCGAGGACGGCCGGCGGGCGCTGATCCGCCGGCGGCCGGACGGCGCCGAGGAGTCGGTGCCGCCCGCGCCCTGGAGCGTCCGCAGCCGGGTGACGGAGTACGGCGGCCGGCCCTGGGCCGGCACGGTCACCGAGCGCGGCCCGCTGGTCGTCTTCAGCAACTCCGTCGACCACCGGCTGTACGCCTGCGAACCGGACGGCGCCGCCGCGCCCCGTCCGCCGACCGCGCGCTCCGCAGCGGGCGGCCGGCTGCGGTGGGCCGACCCGGTGGGCTTCCGCCGCGCGGACGCCCGGGCGCGCGCCCTGGAGGCCGAGCTGGCCCTCTGTGCCCGGTCCTTCGGCATCGCCCGCGGCGATGTCCCGCCGCTGGAGCCGCACCCATGACCGCGGCGCAGGCGCCGGAGCCGAACCGACCCCGGCGGCTGCGGCCCGGCGACCGGGTGGCCGTCGTGGCGCCGAGCGGCCCCGTCACGCCCGAGCTGCTGGCGAGCGGGCTGGAGGTCCTGCGCGGCTGGGGCCTGGACCCGGTCACCGCACCCCATGTCCACGCCGGGCACGGCACGTTGGGCTATCTCGCGGCGGCCGACGAGGCCCGTGCCCGCGACTTCCAGGAGGCGTGGTGCGACCCGTCCGTCACGGCCGTGTTCGCGGCCCGCGGCGGCTACGGGGCCCAGCGGATGGTCGACCTCCTGGACTGGGACGTCCTTCGTGCGGCGGTGCCGAAACCGCTGATCGGGTTCAGCGACGTGACGGTGCTGCACGAGGCGTTCGCGGTACGCGCCGGTGTCACCTCGCTGCACGGCCCGTCCGTCGCCGGACGGGCCCTCTCCCGGGACGAGCCCACCCGCGAGCATCTGCGGCGCACGCTGTTCGCGCCGGAGACGGTGCGCACCCTGGCGTCGGCCGCTTCCCGGCCGCTTCCCGGCCGCTGGTGCCGGGCCGCGCCCGCGTGACCCTCGGCGGCTGCCTGACCCTGCTCGCCGCCGAGCTGGGCACGGTGCGGTCCCGCTCCGGCGCGGCCGGCGGCCTGCTCCTCCTGGAGGACACCGGCGAGCCGCCGTACCGCATCGACCGTGCGCTCACCCAGCTCCTGCGCGCCGGCTGGCTGGACGGCGTCGCGGGGATCCTCCTCGGCTCCTGGACCCGCTGCGGCCCGTACGAGCGGGTGCGGGAGGTGCTGGCGGACCGGCTGGGCGGCCTCGGGGTGCCGGTGGTGGAGGAGTTCGGGTTCGGGCACGGCGACTCCGCGCTGATGGTGCCGCTCGGCGTCCCGGCGGAGCTGGACGCGTCGGCGGGCACGCTGACCTGTGCGATACCGGCGCTGGTCTGACGGCCGGCGGTCCGGCATTCGGCTGACGTAGCGTCAAAATCCCCGTCATCGGGACGCCGCACGCCCTATATATCCGTGGGTAGCAATGAGCTGACGCTCCGACATCACCGCATGTCGTGAGCGTTGACATGCCCGTTACTCGTGTCACACCATGACCCGGCCGCTACCGACCAGTTGGTACGGCGTGTCCTTGTGGAGGTCTCGTGCCCAGCGTGTCCCGAGCCGTGTCCCGCCCCGTACTCCGCGCGTCCCTCGCTCTGCTGGCCGGCACCGTCCTCGCCGTGCCCGTCGTCCTCAACGCCCCCACCGCGGCAGGGGGCGCCGCCGCCCCGTTCACGGTCACCGCGCTCACGGTGACCGTCCGCGCCGGCGGCCGTACCTGCCCCGTGGACGTGGACCTGTACCGCCCCCGGGGCGTGGACGCCGCGCACCCGGCGCCCGCCGTACTGACCACCAACGGCTTCGGCGGCAGCAAGGCGGACGGCTCGACCGACGGCATCGCCCGGGCCTTCGCCTCCCGCGGCTATGTCTCCCTGGCCTACTCCGGTCTCGGGTTCGGCAAGACCGGCTGCCCGATCTCCCTCGACGACCCCGGCATCGACGGCAGGGCGGCTAGCCGGCTGATCGACCTGCTGGCGGGGACGCGCACCGCCGACGACGGCACCCGCATCGACTACGTCACCCAGGACCGGCCCGGCGATCCGCGGGTCGGCATGATCGGCGGGTCCTACGGCGGCGCGATCCAGATGGCGACCGCCGCCGTGGACCACCGCGTCGACGCCCTGGTGCCGCTGATCACCTGGAACGACCTCGGGTACTCCCTCGACCCGAACAACACCGGCCGCAGGCGGGGCGTCAGCGGACAGGTGCCCGGGGCGTACAAACACGAATGGACGAACGGGTTCTTCCTGCTCGGCGAGGCGCAGGGGCTGCTGCATCCGGGACTGGACCCGTCGTGGATCGGCGGCGCGGGCTGTCTGCACTTCGTCGCGCCGGCCTGCCGGACCAAGCAGCTGCTGGATTCCCGCAGGTATCCGCCCGGCCGGACCCAGGAGGTGTTCCGGTACGTGCGCAGCGTCTCACCGGTCTCCTACCTGAAGTCGGTCACGGCGCCGACGCTGCTGGTCCAGGGGGAGGCCGACACCCTCTTCAACCTCAACGAGGCCGCGGCCACGTACCGGACCCTCCGCGCGCAGGGCACCCCGGTCAGGATGATCTGGCAGTCCTGGGGCCACAGCGGCGGGATCAAGAACCCTCCGAAGGGCGAACTGAACCTGGCCACGGGCAACTTGGACAGCAGCTATGTGGGACAGCGGATCCTCGCCTGGTTCGACCGCTATCTGCGCCACCGCACGGAAACCGGCACCGGCCCGGCCTTCGCGTACTACCGCGACTGGGCGACCGGCCGAAGCGCCTACGCCACCTCGTCCGCCTTCCCCACGGGGGGCCGGCAGCGGCTCTATCTCTCCGGCGACGGCAGGCTCGTCGGCAACCGCGGCGAGGTCGTGCGCGGCAGCCGTGAATACCGCAACGTGCTGGTGCCCACCAGTCATTCGGAGAACTCGCTGGCCGCCCTCATCGGCCTGCCGGACGCGCCGCCGTACGACATCAAGGGCACCTACCTGGACTGGATCTCGGCGCCGGTGACCGGTGGACCGGTGGACGTCGTGGGCCCGCCCAAGGTGACGCTGAGGGTCTCCTCGCCGCAGGCCGAGGAGGTGCAGAACTCCTCGGACGCGGCGGACAAGCTGCTGCTCTTCGTCAAGATCTACGACGTCGCGCCGGACGGCGGCAAGACGCTGGTGCACCGGATGGTGGCCCCGGCCCGGGTGCCCGATGTGACCCGGAAGTTCACCGTGGAACTCCCGGGCATCGTGCATCGCTTCGCGCCGGGGCACCGGCTGCGGCTGGTGATCGCCGCGAGTGACACCGCCTATGCGGGCAATCGCGGCGTGAAGCGGGTGACGGTCACCAGCGCTCCCGGGGACACCGGGGTCCTCGAACTTCCCGTCACCGAAGGGGTGTTGCGGTAGCGGATGGGGTGGATGCCGTAGTGATCGGAGTCCGGGGCGGAACGTCGCGTGCGCGCCGCGGTCGCCTGGTGCCGGCCGGGAGCCGTGCGCATCGGCCGGACGCCATGGGCGTCAGCCGGGGGCCGCGGGCGTCATCCGGGCCGTCCGCGCGTGGGGGGTGAGTCGTCCGGCGTCACTCCTCCGTGGCTGTGATGGCCTGTACGGGGCACGCGCGGACGGCCTCGCGCACCAGGGGGTCGCCGCCGCCGTCCTCGCGGCCGGGCAGCAGCTGACTGAACCCGTCGTCGTCCTGGGTGAACACCGACGGCGCGGTGAGCGCGCACTGGCCGGCGCCGATACAGACGTTCGTGTCGATGGTGATCCGCATGTCGGACCCCTTTCCGTGGGCTGCCTCCTTGGTGGAGACCGTGCGGCGCTACCAGGCCAGAGGCAGTTCGAGCATTCCTTGGAGAGTGTCCCCCGGCTTGAACGGAATGTCGGCAGCCGGCACGGCGAGTCGCAGATCGGGGATCCGCGTGAACAGCGAGCGCAGCGCTATCTCCATCTCCGCGCGGGCGAGGTTCTGCCCGAGGCACTGGTGGATGCCGAAGCCGAACGCGATGTGGTGGCGGGCCGAACGGCCGACGTCCAGCTCGTCCGGTGACGGATAGGCCGTCTCGTCGCGGTTGATCACAGACGTGGGGAACACCACCCCGTCGCCCGTCCGGATGGTCTGCCCGGCGATCTCGATGTCCTCGGTCGCCACCCGCAGCATCCCGTCCGCTATGGACAGGAACCGGAGCAACTCCTCGACCGCGGACGGCATCAGGCCCTCGTCCGACCGCAACCTGTCCAACTGCTCCGGGTGTTGCAGGAGGGTGAAGGCACCGAGCGAGATCATGTTGGCGGTGGTCTCATGGCCGGCGACCAGCAGGACCATGGTCAGCCGGACCAACTCGACGCGCTCGACGGCACCGGTCGGCAGCCGCTCCTCGATCAGCTCGTCCAGCAGGCCGTCGCCCGGATCCCGCTCCTTGCGGGCGATCAGGTCCGAGAGATAGTCCTCCAGATCGATGCGGGCCTGCTCGACTTCCTCGGCCGTACGTCCGCGGAGCATCCGGTGGGACCGCTCCTCGAAGAACTCGTGGTCGGCGTACGGGACGCCGAGCAACCGGCAGATGACCATCGAGGGCACCGGCAGGGCGAACGCGGAGACCAGCTCGGCGGGCGGTCCCTGGGCCAGCATCCCGTCCAGCAACTCGTCCACGATGCGCTGGATCCGCGGACGGAGTGCGACGGTCCGCTTGAGGCTGAAGCTGGGGATCAGCATCCGGCGCTGGGCGTTGTGCTCGGGGTCGTCCGTGCCGATCAGCGGGGTTCTGAACCGCCGGGCGGCGGCCCTGAAGCGCTCGACCGGCGCCGGGAACGACGGGTTCCGCCGGTCGCACGACAGCCGGGGGTCGGTCAGCAGCGCCCGCGCCTCGGTGTGGCCGGTCACGGCCCAGACATCGCGGCCGTCGTAGAAGGTGACGTGCGCGAGCGGGCCCGCCTCGCGCCGCGGCCGGTAGTTCGCCGGAGGGTGGTAGGGGCAGGTGCGGTCCTGGGGGAAGGAGACGGTCTCGGTCACGGATTCCTCCCGTGCGGGTGAGGTGAGCCGGTCGTCGACGGGGTGTCACGGCCGACTTCCGTAGGACATGCCGGCCCTGGACGCGAGCCCGGCCGCGCCGGTCCCCTCGCGATGCCCACGGCACCCCGTGCGGTCCGGTCGACTCGGTCCGGAATCGGCCCCGTTCGCCACCCTCACCCCCTCTCGGCGGCGGATTCCGATACGTCTGGATCCGGGCTCACCTCGCGAACGTCCGGACGCGCGGCGGTAGTTCCCGCCGGACGCAACAAGGTCTCCAGCACCGCGTCCAGATGGAGGTCGCGGGCGTCCCCGGCCGGCAGCGTCCCGGGCACCGCGTGGCTGAGCTGGGTGTGCCCCAGGTAGGCGGTGTACGCGAGCAGGCCGCGGCGCCGAGCCTCGTCCTCCGGGAACCCCAACTCCGCGAAGAGCGAGGCGATATGGCCGATGCGGCGGTCGGTCACCCGCGTGAGCGTGGCCGCCACCCGCGGATCGGCCGCGGACGCCAGCAACGACACCTCCAGGGGGTCCTCGGCGGCGGTTCGGGTGGCCCGCTGGAACAGCCGGCGGAGCCGGGTGCCGGCGTCGGGCTCGTCCGCCAGCTCGGCGATCACGGCCTCGGTGCGGCTCTCCTCCCAGCGCTCCAGCGCGGCCTCGATCAGCGCGTCCCGATTGGTGAAGTGCCAGTAGAAGCTGCCCTTCGTGGTGCCCAGCCGGGCCGCGAGCGGCTCCACGGCCACCGCCGCGAGTCCGCCCTCACCCATGGCCGCCAGGGCCGCATCGGCCCAGTCCCGCACCGTCAGCCGCCGTCGCGCGCCGCTACGGGCCGCCCTCTCTCGCTGTCGCACCATGGCCATACGCTACCGTACGGTCAAACATACGCCACCGTATGGAGGTGTTCCGTGCGCACGGTCCGCAACGTCCATTCCCGCACCGTCCAGGCCCCGGCGAACGCCGTGGGAGCCCTGCTCGACCGGCTCGGCGGCGATCCCGATCCGCTCTTCCCGACGCCCGCCTGGCACCCGATGCGCTTCGACCGTCCCCTGGAGGTCGGTGCCGTCGGTGACCACGGCCTGGGCCCCTACCAGGTGGCCGTCCACGAACCGGGCCGCCGCATCCGCTTCGACTTCCTCCCGGGCCCGCACGGCGACGCCACCGGCTACCACGAGTTCACCGTCCGCCCCTTGGGGCCGGACCGCTGCCGGGTCGAGCACGTCCTGGAGTGCCGGCACGGCCTCGCCCGCCGGCTCGTGTGGCATCTGGCGATCCGCGCCGGGCACGACACCGTCGTCGAGGAGGTGCTCGACAACATCGAACGGGCGGCCACCGGACGGCTCGGCGCCCCCGTCCGCTGGTCGCCACGGGTGCGGCTGCTCAACCGGCTGCTGTGGGACCGCCCGACGGCCGTCGCCCTCCCGGAGAGCGCTCGACTGGCACGCGGTGCCTTTCCGCGTACGGACTTCCAGGACGCCTGGCAGCTGCCGCTGCGCCCCGGCATGCCGGCGGAACCGGAAGCCTGGGAAGGGGTGTTGCGCGGCGCGCCGTTCCCGGTGGTGGGCCGGGAGGGCGGCGAGATCCTGCTCGGCAAGGACGCCGGCCACCTGGACTTCCGGGCCTCCGTCCTGGTCGCCGACGGCCACGTCACCCTCGGCACGGTCGTCCGCACCCACCACCGGGGCGGGCGGCTCTACCTCGCCCTCGTGCGGCGCGTCCACCCCTTCATGGCCCGTACGGTGCTGCGCCGCACCCATCGCCGGCTGGCCCTGGCGGCGCCCGGCGCGGGGGAGCGGTGGGCCGCGCGCCCGCCCGCGGGGCGGTGATCCGCGCGACGCCGGGATCCACTGGTCACGGGTGGCACTGAGTGCCAAACTTGCTTCATGGGGCAACGACACGACGTGGAGCAACGGCACGACACCGGTACGGATCTGGCCTGGGCGGCACTGGCGGGCGACCCGGGCCTCACGCGGCGGATCGCGTACGGCGGGCCGCCCGGCCTGCTGCCGGCCCGGCTCCCCGTGATGGACCTGGCCCGCGCCGCCGTCGCCGCCTGCGCGCTCGCCGCGGCGGAGCTGGCGGCGCAGCGCTACGGCGGCCCGCTACCCGCCGTACGGGTCGACGACGGCGCGGTGGCCACCGCCTTCGTCAGCGAGCGCCATCTGCGGATCGACGGCCGCGCACCCTCGGCGTTCGCGCCGCTCTCCCGCTTCTGGCGCACCGCCGACGGCTGGGTCCGCACGCACGCCAACTACCCGCACCACCAAGCCCGTCTGCTGCGCGCGCTGGGCCTCCCGGAGACCGCCGGCCCGACCGAGGTCGCGACCGTCGTCGCCGAACGCACCGCCGACGACGTCCAGGAGGCCGTGTACGCGGCGGGCGGGCTGGCCGTCGCCGCCCGCACCTCCAAGGAATGGGCCGCCCACCCGCAGGGTGCCGCGCTGGCCGGGCTGCCGCTGCTCAGCCGCGAGGCCCTCGGCGGCGGCACCCCGCCGCGTCCGCTGCCCGCCCTCGCCGGCACCCCGACGCTGCCCGCCGCCGGGCTGCGCGTCCTGGACCTGACCCGGGTGATCGCCGGACCGGTCGCCACCCGCACCCTCGCCCTCCTGGGAGCGGACGTCCTGCGCATCGACGCCCCGCAGCTCCCGGAGAGTCAGGACGCGCACAACGACACCGGGTTCGGCAAGCGGTCCACCACCCTGGACCTGGGCTCGCACGGCGGTCGGGCGTCCTTCGAGGCGCTGCTCGCGGACGCGCACGTCGTGGTGACCGGCTACCGTCCCGGCGCCCTGGACCGCTTCGGGCTCGCCCCCGAAGCGCTCGCCGAACGCCGCCCCGGGCTGGTCGTGGCCCGGCTCTCCGCCTGGGGGGACGACGGCCCCTGGGGCGCCCGGCGAGGATTCGACAGCCTGGTGCAGGTCGCGACCGGTATCGCCGCCGCGGAGGCGGACGCCGACGGGAATCCCGGTGCGCTGCCCGCCCAGGCGCTGGACCACGCCACCGGGTATCTGCTGGCGGCCGCGGTGCTGCGGTCGCTCACGGAACAGGCCCGGACCGGCGGCGCGCAGCTGGCGACCCTCGCGCTGGCCCGTACGGCGCGGTGGCTGATGCAGGACCTGGGGGAAAGGCCCGAGAGGCCCGCCGCGCCCACGGGGACGGCCGCCCCTCCCACGGGCTACGACCCCGACCGCCACCTCCGCGAGACCGACAGCCCCGTGGGTCGGCTGCGGCACGCCCGCCCACCGGTCGCCTTCGACGGGGGACCGGCCAATTGGGCGACTCCCCCCGGCCGTTGGGGGACGGACGCGCCCGTATGGCGCTGACCCCGGCCCCATGAGGCCACACAGTTCCGCCCGTACGGGGCAGGTCCGCACCCGGGCCGCCTCCCCGCGCGGGCGGGACGGCCGGCGCCCGAAATGCCGCTTGGTCACGCACCCCCGCCCCTCGTACGATCTGCCGATGACGAGCTCCGACGATCGCTACCTCGCGCGTGGCCCCCGGGTGGGCATCCGGCCCTTCACCGCCGCCGACCGGGAGGAATTCACCACGCTCGCCCGGCAGAGCGCCGAGCTGCACCACCCCTGGCTCTACCCGCCGCTCACCGACGACGCCTACGACGGCTATCTGGCACGCCTTCAGGAACCGGCCCGCGAGGGCTTTCTGATCTGCGAACACGCCACCAGGCGGATCGCCGGCTACCTGACCGTCAACAACATCGTGCATGGCGCGTTCCGCTGCGGCGCCATCGGCTACGGGGCCTTCGCGCACGCCGCCGGACGCGGCCTGATGAGCGAGGGGCTCCGGCTCGTCCTGCACCACGCCTTCGGGGAACTGGGCCTGCACCGCCTGGAGGTCAACGTCCAGCCGGGCAACAGGGAGTCGATCGCCCTGGTCCGGCGCGCCGGCTTCCGGCTGGAGGGGTTCTCCCCGGACTTCCTGTTCATCGACGGCGCCTGGCGCGGGCACCAGCGCTGGGCCATGACCAGCGAGATGCTCCAGGACGCGGCGGAGCGGCCCACCGGCTCCCCGCACACGCCCCAACCCGTCGTCCTCCAGCGCCCCGTACCGGTCTTCCGGATCTTCGACGTGGCCAGGGCGAAGGACTTCTACGTCGGCTACCTCGGCTGCGCCCTCGACTGGGAGCACCGCTTCGCACCCGGAGCGCCGCTCTACACCCAGGTCTCCCGCGGCGCCCTGGTCCTGCACCTCTCGGAGCACCACGGGGACGCGACCCCCGGCTCCACCGTCTACACCGAGCTGACCGGCGTCCGCGCCCTGCACGCCGAACTGGCCGCCAAGGACTACCCGTATCAGCGCCCCGGCCTGGAGACGGACGAGTTCGGGACCTCGCTCACCCTCACCGACCCGTTCGGCAACCGGCTGCGGTTCAACGAACGGGGCGGGAGCGCCGAGACGGGCTGAGCGGGTCCGGCGGGGGCGGGGGCCGTCCGTCGGTCCGGGGCCGGGGCCGCGGCCCGCGGGACTCCCGTGCAACCCCCTGCAACCAACGGCCGTCCCCATGGCGGCGGTTACGATCCCCTTATGCGCCGGAACGTACTGATCGACGCCCCGTCCAATCTGGGGCTGCGGCCCCCCGCGCCCGGCGCCGTGCCCGGCTGCTCCAAGCTGGCCGGGGCGCTGCGGGAGCAGGGGCTGCTGCGTCGGCTCGGGGCGCTGGAGGGCGGGGTCGTGGTGCCGCCCCGCTACGCCCTGGGGGAGTGGCGGGAGGGGGACGGGGTCTTCCACGCCGAGGCCATCGCCGGGTACAGCGTGCGGCTGGCGCGGCGGGTGGCGGGACACGTACGGAGCGGCGACTTCCCGGTCGTCCTCGGTGGCGACTGCAGCATCCTCCTGGGCGCCGTGCTCGCGCTGCGGCGGCTGGGCCGGTACGGCGTGGCCTATCTGGACGGGCACGGCGACTTCCGGCACCCGGGGAACACGGACGTGTCGGGGCCGGTCGGTGCCGCCGCGGGGGAGGGCGTCGCGCAGATCACCGGACGCGGGCAGTCCGACCTGACGGACATCGACGGCCTGCGGCCGTACGTCCGCGACGAGGACGTGCGGCTCCTGGGGGTACGTGACGCGGACGAGGACCAGCCGGAGCTGAGCCGGCTCGGCATCAGCTGCACCAACGTCGGCGAGATCCGGCGACGCGGCCCGGAGGCGGTGGCGCGGGCCGCGCTCGGGCACCTCCAGAACTCCCCGCTGGACGGGTTCTGGATCCATCTGGACGCCGATGTGCTGGACCCGGCCGTGATGCCGGCGGTGGACAGCCCCGACCCCGGCGGGCTGTCCGCGGCCGAACTCCGGGCGCTGCTCGCACCGTTGGCGGCCTCGCCGCGCTGTGTGGGGGTCGACGTGACGATCTACGACCCGGACCGCGACCCCACGGGAGCCGGGGCGGTGCTCCTCGCCGGCCTCCTGGAGGGCGTCTTCGCGCAACCCTGACCGCACCTGTCCGCAAGACGCCCTGTTCAGACCGGCGATCACGCTGTTCCATGGTCAACAGAGGGCCGCCGCAGCCGGGGTGGCCCCGCCCGATCCTGCGAGGCAGCCGTGGCCACGAGTGTCCGACGCACCACCCTGACCCTCCCCGTGGCCCCCCTGGGCCCGGACAACCCGCTCCCCGCCCTGCGCGCCGCCGGCGACCCGCACCGCGTCGAGATCCCCCAAGGCGAGCGTCTCCCGGCGGACATGGCGCGCCAGCTCGGCTACCAGCCACTGCGCTCGATCCTGCCCACCCGGATGCGCGACGGTTACGGCCGCGACCGCCGGGCCACCGACCTGGCGGCGCTGGTCATCGAGAACGACCGGCTGCGCGCCACCGTCCTGCCCGGCCTCGGAGGCCGGGTGCACTCCCTGCACCACAAGCCCACCGGCCGGGAACTCCTCTACCGCAACCCGGTGGTGCAGCCCGCCGCGTTCGCGCTCAACGGCGCCTGGTTCTCCGGCGGCATCGAATGGAACATCGGCGCCACGGGCCATACGACCCTCTCGTGCGCGCCGATGCACGCGGCCCGGGTCCCGGCGCCCGACGGCGGCGAGATGCTGCGGCTGTGGGAGTGGGAGCGGCTGCGCGATCTGCCCTTCCAGGTGGACCTCTGGCTCCCCGAGGACTCGGACTTCCTCTGCGTGGGCGTACGGATCCGGAATCCGCACCACCACACCGTCCCGGTGTACTGGTGGTCCAACATCGCCGTCCCGGAGGACGAGCGCACCCGGGTGCTGGCGCCGGCCGACGAGGCGTGGCACTTCGGCTACGAGCGCACGCTGCGGCGCGTGCCGGTTCCGGAATCCGGCGGGGCCGACCGGAGTTACCCGCTCCGCAGCGAGTTCCCGGCGGACTACTTCTACGAGGTCCCCGACGGCGCCCGCCGCTGGATCGCCTCCCTGGACGGCGACGGCCGCGGTCTGGTGCAGACCTCCACCGACACGCTGCGTGGCCGCAAGCTGTTCCTCTGGGGTGCGGGCCGGGCCGGGCGGCGCTGGCAGCGCTGGCTCACCGAGCCCGGCACCGGCGGCTACGCGGAGATCCAGGCGGGGCTGGCGCGTACGCAGCTGGAGCAGGTACCGCTCGAAGCGGACGGGGAGTTGGCCTGGCTGGAGGCGTACGGGCCGCTGGCCGCCGATCCCGCCACCGTGCACGGCGCGGACTGGTCGGCGGCCCGCGACGAGGTCGCCGCCCGGCTGGCCGCGGTACTGCCGCGGGCCGATGTCGACGCCGCCCACGCCGCCTGGCTCCCGTACGCCGACCGGGAACCGAAGGAGGTGCTGGCCACCGGTTCCGGGTGGGGCGCGCTCGAAGCCGCCCGGGCGGGGCTGGACCTGCCCGGAACGCCGTTCGACGCGGCCACGCTGGGGGAGGAGCAGGAGCCCTGGCTGACGCTGATCCGGACCGGCGCGCTGCCGGCCGGCAGCCCCGGTCCCGGGCCGGCGCCGGTGGCCCCGGCCTGGCGCGAGCTGCTGGAGGCCGCGCGGCCGGGCCCGGCGACGGAATACCACCTCGGCCTCGCCCAGTGGCACGCCGGTGACCGCGCCCAGGCGGTCCGCAGCTGGGAGCGCGCGCTGGCGCACGGCGCCGGCTGCCTGCCCCTGTACTGCCTGGCCGTCGCGGAGTCCGTGGCCGGCGAGACGGCGCATGCCGCCGACCGGTTCGCCGAGGCGTTCGCCCGCGCCCGGGCGTCGGCCGCCGAGGACGACCCGGCCGTGGCACGGGCCTGTCGGGCGATGCTGCCCGCACTCGCCCGCGAGGCGGTTCCCGCGCTGCTCGCGGCCGGCCGGGCCGAAGAGGCCGCCGCGATGCTGGCGGCGCTGCGCCCGGCCGAACTCGCCGCGGGCCGCTTCCGGTTGCTGCGGGCCCGGGTCCTGCTCGCCCGGGGCCGGCCGGTCGCGGCCCGCGAGATCTTCGACGAGGGCTTCGAGATCGCCGATCTGAGAGAGGGGGACGAGACGCTCAGCGACACCTGGTACGCGATCGCCGAGCGGATCGTGGCGGGGGACGGTCCGGTCACCGAGGACGTCGCCGCCAGGGCGCGCCGGGAGCACCCGCTGCCGGAGCGGTACGAGTACCGGATGCGGCCGGTGCGGGGCTGAGCCTTCCCGCGCGCGGGACTGGCATATGCCAATCGGAAGTCGGTCGCGTGACGCGGAATCGCCTACCGCCGTCACGCGTTGTAGCGACCATGAAGGCAATCAACACGAATAGTTACGGCGGCCCCGAGGTTCTCACGCTCTCCGAGTACCCCGATCCCAAGGTCGCGCCCGACTCGGTGCTGGTGCGGGTCAAGGCGGCCGGGGTCAACCCGGTGGACTGGAAGATCGTCGCGGGCTATCTCGACGGGATCATGGACGTCCACTTCCCGCTGATCCCCGGCTGGGATGTGGCGGGCGTCGTCGAGGCGGTCGGCGCGGACGCCACGGAGTACGCGATCGGCGACGAGGTGATCGGCTATGTCCGCAAGGACGCGGTGCAGCGCGGCACGTTCGCCGAGCTGGTCGCCGCCCCGGTGCGGACCCTGGCGCGCAAGCCCGCCGCGCTCGACTGGTATCAGGCGGCCGGACTTCCGCTGGCCGGTCTGACGGCCTATCAGTCGATCGAACGGGTCGGGGTGAAGGCGGGTGAGGTGGTGCTGGTGCACGCCGCGGCCGGCGGGGTGGGTTCGCTCGGCGTGCAGATCGCGCTCGCGCGGGGCGCCCGCGTCATCGGGACGGCCGGCGAGCGCAACCACGACTTCCTCCGCTCCCTCGGCGCGGAGCCGGTGACCTACGGGGACGGACTGGCGGACCGGGTGCGGGTGCTGGCCCCCGAAGGCGTCGATGCGGCCCTGGACTTCGTCGGCGGCGGGGCCGTGGAGGTCTCGCAGCAGGTGCTGAAGGATCGCGGCCGGGTGGTGTCGATCGCCGATGGCGAAGTCGGGGCGAAGGGCGGCCACATGGTGTGGGTGAGACCCGACTCCGCCGATCTGGCCGCGCTGGGCGCTCTCGCGGACGCCGGGAAGCTGACGGTGCCGGTCGAGGCGGTGTTCCCGCTGGCGGAGGCGGCCGAGGCGTTCCGCCTCAGTATGGCGGGGCGGGCCCGCGGCAAGATCATCCTGGAGGTGTGAGGCGCACGACCCGCACGCCGCCCGGCAGCCGAGGGGAGCGGCCGGGCGGCTCCGCGGACACGGTGCACGCCGATGGGGGTTCCTGGCCCGTGCCTAGGTGCCCTGGGCGCGGTCGACGTACTCGAAGACCGAGCCGTCGGGGTGACGGGCGATCAGGTTGCGGCCGATCGGGGTGGGCAGCGGGCCGGCGATGATGTCGGCGCCGACGGCCGTCAGATCGGCCGCCGCGTCGTCCACGTTCTTGACGGCGATGGTCGCGGTGATCTTCCGCAGGACCGACAGCTCCGCCTCGGGGCCGCTCATGAGGAAGAAGCAGCCGACGGCCGCGACCGCCAGGCGGCCGCGTTGGAAGCGGAACGCCTCCGCGCCGGTCAGTCGTTCGTACACGGTGATCGCGGCATCGAGATCGCCGACGCACACCCGCAGTGAGGTCCCGAGAATGTCCATATGAACCAGCCTAGTTGGACCGGCCGAGGGTGCGCGATACCTGCCCCCGGCGTGCTCCGGGGTGAGGGTGCGGGTCCGTAACTGATCATTCGTCAGGTCGGCTGGTCGTGCGTCAGACCCGGCACAGGACTTCGCCGTGCAGCATGGCGAACCACCCGTCCTCGCGGGCGCCCCACTCCCGCCAGGCCGCGGCGATCCGGGCGAGGTCGTCCGGCGTGGCGTGGCCGCCGTCCACCGCGTTCCGGGCGTAGGAGGAGGCGACGGTGCGGTCCGCCCACAGTTCGGACCACCAGGTCCGTTCCTCGGGGGTCTGGTAGCACCAGGCGCTCGCGGTGGCGGTGATGTCGTCCTGGGTGAACCCGGCCTCCAGCGCCCAGGCGTGCAGTCGGCGTCCCCCGTCCGGCATCCCCCCGTTGGCGCGGGCCACCCGGCTGTACAGGTCCAGCCAGTCCGCCATGCCCTCGACCTCCGGGTACCAGGTCATGGTCGCGTAGTCCGCATCACGGACGGCGACGATGCCGCCGGGCCTGGTGACGCGGCGCATCTCGCGCAGCGCGTGAACGGGATCGCCTACGTGCTGCAGGACTTGATGCGCGTGGGTCACGCAGAAGGTGTCGTCGGGGAAGTCCAGCGCGTGGACATCGCCGACCGTGAAGTCGATGTTCCCGACTCCGCGGGCGGCGGCCGTGGCGCGGGCCTGGTCCAGGACGTCCGGTGCGTGCTCCAGGCCGGTGACCCGGCCGTCGGGCACCAGCGCCGCCAGGTCGGCGGTGATGGTGCCCGGACCGCAGCCGATGTCCAGGATCCGCATGTGGGGCTTCAGCGAATCCAGCAGGTATCCCGCCGAGTTGGCGGCGGTGCGCCAGGTGTGGGAGCGCAGTACGGACTCGTGGTGGCCGTGGGTGTAGACGGCGGATTCCTGCGGCATGGCCGGCTCCTTCGCGTAGGTCGGGGTGGACGCACGGGGGCGTGGCCCCCGATGCGGACACCCGTCGGCGTGGTGTGCCCACCGTACGCCTGTGTCTCGTATAGCGAGAGTAGCGTCTCGTTATATGGTCGGCCGAAGGGGAGGGGGAGGGGGCAACGGGCTGACGGCTGCGGGGGGTTGTGGTTGTCTGCGCGGATGATCAGACGACGGAACGACGCCGACCTCGACGCCTGTGTGGCCGTGCTCGCCGAGGTGCACACCCGCAGCGGCTATCCGCATCACTGGCCCGCCGACCCGGCGCGCTGGCTGACCCCCGACGGGCTGGTGGCCGCCTGGGTCGCGGAGGTGGACGGTGCGGTGGCCGGCCATGCCGCGCTGTGCGGCAACGAGGTCAGCCGGCTCTATGTGGCGCCCGGTGCGCACGGCAGCGGCCTGGGCGCGCGGCTGCTGGCGACGGTCGAGGCGGACGCGGCGGCCCGCGGGCTGCGGCTCGTGCTGGAGGTCAAGACCACGAACACCGCGGCGGTCGCGCTGTACGAGCGCCGGGGCTGGGTGCGGCGCGGCACCGAGCGGCAGGAGTGGGCGGTGGGCGGGGCGGCCGGTGTGGCGAAGGCGGTCGAGGCGGTCGAGGTGCATCGGTACGAGGCGCCGGCGCGCGGTACCGGCCGGGTAGTGCCCGCCCGCTCCGGAGCCGGTACGTCGTACACATGAGCGAACCGGTGCCCCGTCCGGCACCGTGTGCCGCAAGCCCCGTGTGCGCCGCCTCCCACCCGGGCCAGCGCCCCCCTCCGCTGACGTGTCGTCCCCCGCCGCCCCGCCGGTGATCTGCGAAGGTGGTCGGGGCCGCCCATCATGTGATGGGCCCACGATCGACCGGCCGTGTGGAGTGGAGGTACGGATGCAGCGGACCGCCCCGGATCCGCAGCGGGAGCCGGACCCGGACCCGGACCCGCCGGTGGGCCTGCCGGTCCTCCCGGAGCTCGCCGCGTACCTCTCCGCGGCCGCCGGCCGCACCGCACCCGAACCCCCCGGCGGCTCCGCGCCGCTGCGCGCCGCCGCCTGCGGCTACTGGGAGCGCCGCGGCCTGTTCACCCCGGCCGACCGGGTGCTCGCCGCCCCCGGTGCGGCGCTGCTGCTCGCCCTGTACGCCGCCGCGGACGGCGCGGTGGTGCTGCCGCGCCCCTGCTCCGAGTGGTACGCGCCGCCCGCCCGGCTGCTGGGGCGGCCGGTGCATCTGGCGCCCGTGCCGGCGGAGTCGGGCGGGGTGCCGGACCCGTTCGCGCTGCTGGAAACCGTACGGCGGGCCCGTATGCACGGCGACACCCCGAGGGTTCTGGTCCTCTCCGTCGCCGACGACCCGACCGGTACCTGCCCGCCGCCGGAGCAGCTGCACGAGGTGTGCGAGGCCGCGGCCGAGGAGGGGCTGTGGGTCATCAGCGACGAGTCGTGCCGCGATCTGCTGCACGACCCGCATGACACGGTGGTGCTCAGCCCCGCCGAGATGCTGCCCGGTGAGGTCGTGGTGCTGACCGATCTGCGGGCCGCGCTGGTGCCGGCCTGCTGGCCGGTCGCGCTGGCCCGTTTTCCCGGCACCCGGCGGGGTGAGGTCCTCCGGGACGCGACCCGCACCGTGCTCGCCGGGCTGCACATCCCGCTTCCCGGGCCGCTCGCCTGCGCGGTCACCCATGCGCTCGGCGAGCCCGACGAGGTCCGGGACCGCATCGCGACCGCCGCCCGGGTGTACGGGGTGCTCGCCAAGGCGCTGCACCGCACCCTCACGGAGGCCGGTGCGCTCTGCCGGCCGCCGCACTCGGGGAGCCACCTCTACGCCGACCTGGAGCCGCTGCGGCGACCGCTCGCCGCCCGCGGGATCACCGCATCAGCCGCTCTGGAAAGGGAGTTGGCGCCGTGGTCGGCCCGTGGCGGGCACCGCTTCGGCGACGCTCCGGAGGCCCTGCGGGTGCGGCTGGGGGTGGACGTGCTGCTCGGTGCGGACACGGCGTCCCGGCAGCGCGTGCTGGACGCCGCGGATCCGCTGCAACTGCCGCATGTGCGAGCGGAGTTGGCGGCGCTCGCGCGGCTGCTGGAGGGGCTGGGGGGAGTGGCCGGGGTGGGCGCGGCGAGTGGGATGCCGGGTCCGGAGGGGGAGGCGTATGCGGACGGGGGCCCGTACGGGGACGGGGGCGGGGACAGCTGAGCCACCGGTCCTTCCGGGTGCCGCGGCACCCGTGCCCTCCGCTGCCCCCGCTGCCCGCGGTTCCGCAGATGCCGCGCAAGCCGCCGACGCCGCTGCCGCTTCGGCGGCCGGGGGCCGCGCCGACTCCTGAGCGTCCCTCCGACTCGCACGCCCCGGACGGCCCGGCCCGGGTCCCCACCGGGGCCCCGGACCCGGTCGCCGCCCCCCGTCGCCGACCGCTCCAGTCCGCTCCCGTCCGCTCCCGCCTTGGTTCCGCCCACCGAATGGAGCCCCTCGATGACCGAACAGACCGAGCGCTCCCTCGCCGAGCCGTCCCGCACCGAGCAGCTCCCGTACGCCGACCGTAACGCCGTTACAGGGCCCGCTGTCGGCGGTGCCGGGGACGCGGTGACGGCCGTGACCGGCCCCGCCGTCGTGGAGACCGTCACCGCCCTCGGCGCGGCCCCGTCCCCGGCCCTCCCGGACACCGCCCCGCCGCCGCCCGCCGAGCCGCGCCCGCTGGGGGAACCCCGCACCTGGCCGCGGGACTTCACCGACCGGCTGACCGCACCGCTGCCCGGTGTCCGGGCGCTGGCCCGGATCGCCCGGGAGGGCAAGCTGCGGCCGCCCCCCGAGGCGCTGCTGGAGATCCAGCAACTCCCCTTCGCGCCCGGCCCGATGCCCGACGCGACGCCCGCGACCATGGCGCTGACCTGGGCCGGGCACGCCAGTTGGGTCATCCGGATCGGCGGGCTGACCGTCCTGACCGACCCGGTCTGGTCCCGCAAGATCCTCGGCACGCCGGCCCGGGTCACCCCCGTAGGAGTTCGCTGGGAGGATCTGCCGCCGGTCGACGCCGTCGTGATCAGCCACAACCACTACGACCATCTGGACGCGCCGACCCTCAAGCGGCTGCCCCGCGACACCCCGCTGCTGCTCCCCGCGGGGCTCGCGCCCTGGGCCCGCAGGCGTGGCTTCACACAGGTCACCGACCTGGACTGGTGGGAGGCGGTCGAACTGCCCGCGCCCGGCGGGTCCGTACGCTTCGACTTCGTCCCCGCGCACCACTGGAGCAAGCGGACGCTGACCGACACCTGTCGCTCCCTCTGGGGCGGTTGGCTGCTCACCGCGCCCGACGGGAGGCGGATCCACTTCGCGGGGGACACCGGTTACGGCCACTGGTTCGAGGAGATCGGCCGCCGCCATCCGGGCATCGATCTCGCGCTGCTGCCCATCGGGGCGTACGACCCGCGCTGGATGCTGCGTCCGGTGCACACCGACCCGGAGGAGGCGGTACGGGCCTGCCGGGACCTGGGGGCGCGGTGCCTGGTCCCGATGCACTGGTCCACGTTCCTGCTGTCCGCGGAGCCGCCGTTGGAGCCGCTGCGCCGGGTCCGCGCCGCCTGGGCCGCGGCCGGGCTCGCGCGCGAGGACCTGTGGGACCTGCCGGTGGGGTCGTCGCGCGTCCTGGACGAGGTCGCCTCGGGCGCCGGCCGGACCTGAGCCGGCGGTACGCGGTACGCGGCGGGGCGTCGGCAGTGACCCGCCGCCGTTCGGCGCCGGGGCGGCCGACGCGGTGCGCCGTACCGACCGCTTCCCGCATGTCGCCGACCTCATGATCAACTCCGGGCCGGGGCCGGGCCGGATCCATCGGACTCCGGCCGGGCCGCGGGTACGGGAACGGGCCGCGCGGGCGAAATCGATGCGGCGCGCAGGAACCCCGGTCGTCCTGCCGGCAGGTGGTGAGACCGAAGATATTCGCCTGGTAGACGGGTCGGGCAGGAGGATTCGCGGCGATTTTGAGCCGTGCGGGCGTCCGGTGACCATAGGCCCCGCCGGCACCCCGGCGAGTCAGCACGACGAGAGACGCGTCACACACCATGCACCGCGATCCTGCCGTAGAGGTCACCCCTACCGCCTCTGACCTGGACGTTCCACCGAACCGTCCGTTCCGGTTGAACCTGGTCACCGCCACCGCCCTGGTGATGGGCAACATCATCGGCGGCGGCATCTTCCTGCTGCCGGCCTCGGTAGCGCCCTTCGGGACCATCAGCCTGGTCGCCTTCGGCGTCCTCACGCTCGGCGCGATCTGCCTCGCGCTGGTCTTCGGGCGGCTCGCGCAGCGCCATCCGGACACCGGCGGCCCCTACGTCTACGCGCGCGAGGCGTTCGGCGACTTCGCCGGGTTCCTCTCCGCCTGGTCGTACTGGACCATGACCTGGGTCAGCAACGCGGCGCTGGCGGTGGCCGCCGTCGGCTATGTGCACGTCCTCTTCCCGGGGCACGCGTCCAAGGGCGTCGATCTCGCGGTGGCCCTGGGCGCGCTGTGGCTGCCGGCGCTCGCCAACTTCGCGGGCACCCGCTACGTCGGCGCGGTCCAACTGGTCTCCACCGTCCTCAAGTTCGTTCCGCTGCTGTTCATCGCGATCGTCGGGATGTTCTTCTTCGACCCGCACAAGCTCGGGTCGTTCCACGAGGGCGGCGGCAGCACCCTCGGCGGGCTGTCCGCGGCGGCGGCGATCCTCCTCTACAGCTACGTCGGCGTGGAGTCCGCCGCGATGAGCGCCGGCGAGGTCCGCGACCCGGAGCGCAACGTCGGCCGGGCCACCGTCCTCGGCACCATCGGTGCCGCCGTGGTCTACCTGCTCGGCACCCTCGCGGTCTTCGGCACCGTCTCCCACGACAAGCTGGTGAAGTCCCAGGCGCCGTTCTCGGACGCGGTGGACGCGATGTTCGGCGGCCACTGGGGCGGTACGGTCATCGCCGCGGCGGCCGTGATCTCCATCGTCGGCGCGCTCAACGGCTGGACCCTGATGAGCGCCCAGTCCCCGTACGCCGCCGCCAAGGACGGCCTCTTCCCGGCCGCGTTCCTCAAGAAGCAGCGCGGGGTGCCCACCTTCGGCGTGCTGGCCGCCGCCGTGCTGGCCAGCGCCCTCACGGTGATCAACTACTTCCTCGGCACCGGCGGCGTCTTCGAGATCCTGGTGCTGATCACCACCTTCTCGGCCACCGTCCCCTACCTCCTGGCGGCCGGCGCCCAGATCTACTTCCTGCTCAGCGGCCGGCGCGACAAGGTCCGCCCCGGCCGCTTCGCCCGCGATCTGACGCTCGCGGTGCTCGCGTTCGGCTTCACCTTCTGGCTCGTCGCCGGGGCCGGCTACGCGGCGATCTACCAGGGCGTGCTGTTCCTCTTCGCCGGCATCCTGGTCTACGCGCTGATGGCCGCCCGGCGCTCGGACCGCGCGGAGCGCCGGGACGAGCCCGAGCACCCACAGGAGGCACGGGAGGCCGCGCCGTCCCTGGTGGGCGCCGCGGCGTCGAGCGGCAGCGGCCCGGACGCGTAGCCGCCGGCCGAGTCCCGGTGCGTACCGGGGGATTACTTCGCAGGTAATCGACCCTCCAGGGCGGCACCGGCAGAGTGAGGGCATCGGTTCACGGGCCGGCGCACTCCGGCCCGTGAAGCGATGCCGATACGTCTCTTCCGGATATCACCAGGAGTTCGCCATGTCGCAGCAGCAGCCGCAGCACGAGCAGCAGGGCACCGCCGGTCAGGGCGTCGACCACGCCGCCGCCGGCGCGCGGTACATCGAGGCGTGGAACGCCACTGAGGAGGGCGCGCGGGCCAAGGCGGTCGCCGCGGCGTTCACCGAGGACGCCACCTACACCGACCCGCTGGCCGACGTCGCGGGCCACGAGGGGCTGGCGGCGGCGATCGCCGGCGCGCACCAGCAGTTCCCGGGGTTCGTCTTCCGGCTGCTGGGGGCGGTGGACGGTCACCACGACATCGCGCGGTTCGGCTGGGAGCTGGTCGCGCCGGACGGGTCGGCGCCGGTCGCAGGGTTCGACGTGGTGCGGCTGGCGGAGGACGGCCGGATCCGCTCGGTGCTCGGATTCCTGGACCGCGTCCCGGCGATGTGAGGAGCCCGGCGCACGCGGCGTGACGTCAGGCGGGGGCGGCGGCCGCCGCTCGCGTCACGCCGGGTTCCGCAGGAAGGCGGCCGTTTCGGGGTCGGCGGGCAGGAGGGTCTCCACCGCCAGTTCCGAAACGGTCACATCCATCGGGGTGTTGAAGGTGGCGATCGTCGAGATGAAGGACAGCACCCGGCCGCCGTGCTCGATCACCATCGGCAGGGCGAAGGGCGGGTGCTCGCCGAACGCCGCGGTCTCCCGCCCGCCCGCGGGCAGCGGGTAGCCGCTCACCTCGTCGTACAGCTCGCGCAGCGGCGAGGACCGCAGCAGCGCCAACTGCCGCTCCATCTGGTCGAGAAGATGCCCGCGCCACTCCAGGAAGTTGCGGATCCGGGGGGCCAGGCCGCCGGGGTGGAGGGTGATCCGCATGGCGTTCAGCGGCGGTTCGAGCAGCGCCGGGTCGATGCCGTCGAGCAGCAGGGCCATGCCGTTGTTCGCCGCCTGCACGTGGTACGTCCCGTCCACCACCAGGGCGGGGTACGGCTCGTAGCCGGTCAGCATCCGTTCCAGGCCCGCCCGCAGCGCGGTCATCGACGGGTCGTCCAGCGGGGTCTCAGGGAAGCTCGGGGCGTAACCGGCCGCGATCAGCAGGGCGTTGCGCTCCCGTACGGGGACGTCGAGATGCTCGGCCAGCCGCAGCACCATCTCCTGGCTGGGCCGGGCGCGGCCGGTCTCGATGAAGCTGATGTGGCGGGCGGAGGAGTCGGCGCGCAGCGCCAGCTCCAGCTGGCTTATCCGGCGCCGGTCGCGCCATTCCCGCAAGAGGGTGCCCACACCCGTGGATTCCGGAGCGAGCGCGGTGGCAGTCGTCATGGGGGGAAGGTAGCCGACACCGTTGGTGTTACCGGAGGTAACACCAACGGTGTCGGCTACGGGCGTGACAGGCTGGAGGTGCCGCACCCGGAGGGCGGCACCGGCACACTGCGGGAGGCGAGTGCGATGGCAGCTCAGGTGGAACCGCTCAGTGACACGGAGATCCAGGACCGGCTCGCGAAGCTGCCCGGCTGGACCGTCGACGGCACCCTGCTGTGCCGGCGCTACCACTTCCGCGGCCACCTCCCGGCGGCCGTGATGGTGATGCACATCGCCCGGATCCAGGAGGAGTTGGGCCACCACGCGGATCTGACGCTGGGGTACAACCGGCTGGCCGTCGCGGTCAACACGCACAGCATCGGCGGCCGGATCACCGCGCTCGACTTCGGTCTGGCCCACCGGATCGAGGAGATCGCCGCGGCGCACGGCGCCGACTGACCGGCCCGGCCGTCAGCTCGGCGCGCGCGGCTTGATGATCCGGCCGGCGCGCGCCAGCTCCACGTTGAACTGGGCGCCGGACAGCAGCGACAGATTCGAGAACCACAGCCAGATCAGGAACACGACGGGTCCGGCGAGCGAACCGTAGAGCCGGTTGAAGGTGCCCACGTACGAGGCGTAGAACGCGAAACCCGCCGACGACACCAGCCACAGCAGCACCGCCAGCACCCCGCCCGGCCCCGCCCGCCGCACCCCGCGCGAATGCGGCGGCCCGGACCGGAACAGCACCATCGCCAGCACGGTCGCCAAGAGCAGCAGCAGCGGCCACTGGAGCACGTTCCAGGTCGTCTCGCCCGCCTCCCCGAGACCCAGCCCCCGGCCCAGTGCCGTCGCCACCGGACCGCTCACCAGCAGCGCCACCGCACTGCTGATCAGCAGCGCCATCAGCAGCAGCGCCGTCACGATGATCCGCGGCGCCTTCCGCCACGGCGGCCGGTCGTCCTTCGTGCGGTGCATGGCGTGCAGCGCCCGCCGGAACACCGCGAGATAGCTGCACGACGACCACAGCGCGCTGGCCAGCGCACCGCCGACCACCACCCACGCGGCCGTGCGCTGGTGCGCCATGACGACCAGCGCATGGCGGACCGTCGCGCCCGACTCGGCCGGCGCGATCGAACTGAGCCGGTTGATCAGCTGCTCGGTGCCCGCCGGATCGGCGAGCCCGATCAGCGAGATGGTGACGATCGCCGACGGCAGCAGCGCCAGCACCGAGTAGTACGTCAGGCTCGCCGCCCAGTCCGTCACATCGCCGTGCCACACGGACAGCGGCGTACGGCGCAGCGCGGTGCGGTACCGCTTCCAGGCGGGGCGGCGGGCCGGGCGCCCGGCGGCGGCCGGAGCCGGGGCCGGGGCCCCGGGCGGTGCGGCGTCGGCCGCCGGGGCCGGCTCCGCCGTCGTGGCCCACCGGCGCGCCCCGCCGCGCATACCGCTTCCGCCCATGTCGTTTCCGTCCTCTGTGCCGTACTGATCCTGCATCATCCCGGTTCCCCGCCGCCCCTGTCAGGCGAACGGTGCCGCGTACCGCCCCGTCAGGGGAACGGCAGAGAACGCCACGGCGAGGCCGGATCCTGGGTCAGCACCCGGTGGATGTGCGCCGCCTCGGTGTACGGCGGCCCGAACCAGCCGTTGTCGAACGCCAGCAGCCGGCCCAGCGCATAGCCCGCGGCGAACTCCTCCCAGGAGCCGTAGACCTCACGGGCGCGCGCGGCCACCCGCGTCACGGCCTGCTCGGCCTGCGGCGGTGCGCACAGCCGCGCGCCCAGACCCCACCGCACCAGGCCGACGGCGTGCACGAGGTCGAGCGCGGTCAGCGACACCACCCGGCCGCCGGCCGGCAGCAGCCCGTCCGCCCGGAACCGCTCCTCGTACCGCCCCACCAGTTCGGGCACCGCGGGCGCGTCCCCGGACGGGGCCTCGGCCTCCTCGGTACCGCCGTGCCGGGCGCGCAGCGCCGCCTCCGTGTCGGCCGGTACGAACTGCCCGCCGAGCAGCTGGTCGAAGCGCTGCTGCCAGCCGGCCGGGTCGGTCACCGACCACTGCTCGCGCAGCGTCTGCGCGTCCGCGGCGTAGTCCAGGAACGCGGTGCCCAGCTCGTTCCACGGGACGCTGTGGTGCACCGCGAGCGGCGCGCCGCAGGCCAGTCCCTGGGCGACCGGGCCGTGCTGCGGAGCGCCCTGGTGCGTGGCGAGCAGCCCGCCGGGCCGCACCCCGTACTGCGTCCGGACCCGCAGCCAGCCGGCCCGGTGGGCCGGTGTCGCCGCGAGGTACGCGGCGAACGGCGTGCCCGGGTTGACCGCCAGCCGCCACCGGTCGTTGGGCCAGTCCTGCGCCAGCTCCTCGACCGACACCCGGTCGAAAAACTGCTGTGGCTGCCAGGGCGGCAGCATGCCGCGCGTCAGTACGGGAATGCACTTACCGCCCGCCGCCGGGTCGTCGTAGACGGGGAGCGGGTCCTGACCCTGCTGCGGCACCGCCATATACAGATCCTCGCCGGCGATCGCCGCGACCTGTCCGTCCCAGTCACCACGCGCCGTCGCTTCGTACAGCCGCCGCTCGGTTTCCGTCGGCGGCATCCATCCCGGAGTACCCACAGGTCCCGACCCTACGGTGGTCCGCCGCCGGCCCGTAACCAGGGCCTTGGCGGGGACCTCCGGGCCGGACGGCGGTTTGCCCCGCAACGACCCGTAACGGAGGCTCGATGTCATGAGCAGTCACGACCGCCCCGTACCCGGGCACCCGCAGGACGGCGTCGCCATCGACTGGGCGCGGCTCGGCCCGCTCCTCGAACGGGGCGCCGCCCTCCAGACCCCGCTGTACGAGCAGGCGGCGGGGTGGCTGCGGGACCTGCTGGTCCCTGATGTCGCGTCAGGCACCGGTGCCGGGCAGGACACCGTCGGCCGGATCCTGGACGTCGGCAGCGGACCGGGCGTCGTCAGCTGCCTCCTGGCCGGCGCCTTCCCGGCCGCCGAAGTGTGCGCGGTGGACGCGAACGAGGCACTCCTGGAGCGTGCCCGGGACCGCGCCGCACGCCTCGGCCTCGGCGACCGGATCCACACCCACCTCGCCGAAGTCCCGTACGGCCTGGACGCACTCGGCGGCGCCGACGTCATCTGGTCGAGCCGGGCGCTGCACCACGTCGGCGACCAGCGCGGCGCGGTCGCCGCCCTCGCCGGCCACCTGCGGCCCGGTGGGCTGCTCGCCGTCTCCGAGGGCGGCCTGGCGCCGCGCTTCCTGCCGCGCGACATCGGCATCGGCCGGCCCGGACTCCTGTCGCGCCTGGACGCGGCGGCCGAGGACTGGTTCACCGAGATGCGCGCGGCGCTCCCCGGCACCGCCGGCGCCATCGAGGACTGGCCCGCCTTCCTGGCCGACGCCGGCCTGCGCACCCCCCGGACCCGAAGCTTCCTGCTGGACCTGCCGGCACCCCTCTCCGCCGACGCCCGCCACTACATCCAGGCCAATCTCACCCGCGCCATGGAGCTCTACGGCGACCAGCTGGATCCGGACGACCTGAGCACCCTCGCCCGTCTCGCGGACCCCTACGACCCCGCCGGCATCACCCGCCGCCCGGACGCCTTCCTGCTCGCCGCGCAGACGGTGCACACGGCGCGCGCACACTGACCGGCGCTCCGGTCCCGGTCAACTCCCGCTCACCCGGGCCGGTTTCGCGCACCGCAACCGGGAGTTCGCCGCCCACGGCGCCGCGTCGGTCTCCGGTGCGCCGGACCGCCCGCCGGTCACCCGGTCACGCCGTCCGGCGGCCGTCAGCCCTGTGCCATCGGCTTCGGGTGGATCACGGCGAAGACCGCGCCCTGCGGGTCGGCCACGACGGCCATCCGGCCGGCGATCATGTCGAAGGGCTCCATGATCGCGCTGCCGCCGGCCGCGGTCACCTTGGCGACCGCCGCGTCGGCGTCCGCCACCGCGAAGTACGTCAGCCAGTGCGACGGGGTGTCGGCGGGCAGATGCTCCGGCATCGGCTGCATACCGCCCACGGGGCGCCCGTTCACGTTCAGTGAGTAGTAGTGCGGGGCGCCTTCCATCTCGGCGGTCTCGATGCCGAGGGCGGCCTGGTAGAAGGCGGAGGCGGCGGAGCGGTCGCTGGTGTTGAGCTCGTTCCAGATCAGCGCGCCGCTCTCGTTGACCACGCCGGCGCCGGGGAAGTCGACCGGCTGCCAGACGCCGAAGACCGCGCCGGTGGGGTCGGCGGCGATGCACATCCGGCCGAGGGTCATCACGTCCATGACGGGCGTCAGCACGGCGCCGCCGGCGGACTCCACCGACCGCGCGGTGGCGTCCGCGTCGGCGGAGGACAGATACGTGGTCCAGACGGTCGGCGGCGCGGGCTGGTCGCCCATGGGGACCGCGGCCATGATGCCGGCGACCGGTTTCCCGTTCAGCAGGCACACGGCATAACCGCCGGTCTCCGCCGGGCCGATCTCGCCGGTCCAGCCGAGGACACCGGCGTAGAAGTCGATGGCGGCCTGCTGGTCCGGGGCCGCGAGGTCGACCCAGCAGGGTGTCCCGGGAGCGTAGGGAGTGGTGGCGTCGGGCATCGGTGCCTCCTCGGAGCGGAGTGGTGGCCGGCCAGTGGCAACCGGCCCGGACGGCCGGCCCGCTGGGAGCGCCCCCCTTTCCACACTTCCCGCCGCCCGGCGACCCCGCCACTCGGCGCCGTAGGGCATCGTCGGCCGTGCGGCGGCCTCAGGGCTTCACGCCATGTCGAACGTGGCCGGGTCCGGGCCGAGGCGGTTGCCCGAGTCCAGGCCGGCGACGGCTGCCAGGTCCGCGTCGTCCAGCGCGAACCCGAAGACGTCGAAGTTCTCCCGGATCCGCGACGGGGTGGCGGACTTGGGGATGACGATGTTGCCGACCTGGAGGTGCCAGCGCAGGACCACCTGGGCGGGGGTCCTGCCGTGCTTCTCGGCGATCTTGGCGATGGTCGGGTCGGCCAGGAGGCTCTTGCCCTGGCCGAGCGGCGACCAGGCCTCGGTGGCGATGCCGTGCTCGGCGTGGAACGCGCGGGACTCGGCCTGCTGGAGCTGCGGGTGCAGCTCGATCTGGTTGACGGCCGGGACGACCGAGGTCTCGCCCAGCAGCCGCTCCAGGTGGGCGGGCTGGAAGTTGGAGACGCCGATGGCCTTGGCGCGGCCGTCCGCGTAGATCTTCTCGAACGCCTTGTACGTGTCGACGTACGTGTCCCGGGCCGGGAGCGGCCAGTGGATCAGGTACAGGTCGACGTACTCCAGGCCGAGCTTGGCCAGTGAGGCGTCGAAGGCGCGGAGGGTGGAGTCGTAGCCCTGCTCCGAATTCCAGAGCTTGGTCGTGACGAAGAGCTCCTCGCGGGCGATGCCCGAGGCGGCGAGAGCCTTTCCGGTGCCCTCTTCGTTGCCGTAGATCGCCGCGGTGTCGATGCTGCGGTACCCGGCCTCCAGGGCGCGCCCGACGGCCGTGAACGCGTCGTCGTCGGGGATCTGCCAGACGCCGTAACCGAGCTGGGGCATCGCGAGGTCGTTGTTGAGCGTGATGGACGGAACCGTGCTCACGGGGGAATCGATCCTTACGTCGGCTTTCGTGTACTGCGGTCTCAACGATCATCCGTCCCCGGACATTCCCGCGCATGCCGACAAGCTCCGGAAATCCGGGTCATCCCGTAAGGGCCCCTCCCGGCGGCCGGCGGCCCCGCTCCGTGCCCCGCCCCTCACCCCCGGTACAGCGCGTCGACCTCCACCGAGTAGGCCGTCTCGATGGCCTTGCGCTTGAGCTTGAGGGACGGCGTCAGCAGGCCGTGCTCCTCGGTGAACTGGTTGGCCAGTATCCGGAACGTGCGGATCGACTCGGCCTGGGAGACCGAGGTGTTCGCGGCGACGACGGCGCGCCGGATCTCGGTCTCCAGATCCGGGTCGCGCACCAGGTCGCTCGCCGGCATCTCCGGCTTGCCGCGCATGGCCAGCCAGTGCGCGACCGCCTCGGGGTCCAGCGTCACCAGCGCGGCGATGAACGGCCGGTCGTTTCCGACGACGATGCACTGGGCGACCAGCGGATGCGCCCGTACGCGCTCCTCCAGGGACACCGGCGAGACCGACTTGCCGCCCGAGGTGACGAGGATTTCCTTCTTGCGGCCGGTGATCGTCAGATAGCCGTCCTCGTCCAGGGCGCCGAGGTCGCCGGTGGAGAACCAGCCGTCGTGCAGCACGGCGTCGGTCGCCTTGGGGTTGTTGTGGTAGCCCTGGAAGATCTGGCCTCCGTAGAGCCAGATCTCGCCGTCCTCGGCGATATGGACGGTGGTGCCGGGGACGGGCGTGCCGACGGTGCCGAAGCGGGTCCGCTCCGGCGGGTTCGCGGTGGCGGCGGCGGTGCTCTCCGTCAGGCCGTAGCCCTCGAAGATCCGTACGCCGGCGCCGGCGAAGAACAGCCCCAGCCGCCGCTCCATGGCCGAACCACCGGACATCGCGTGCCGCACCCGGCCGCCCATCGCCTCGCGGACCTTGCCGTAGACCAGCTTGTCGAAGATCTGGTGCTGCATCCGCAGCGAGGCGCCCGGACCGGAGCCGGTGCCGAACGCCTTGTGCTCCATCGCCGCCGCGTAGCGCACCGCGATGTCGACGGCCTTGTCGAACGGGCCGACCTTGCCGTCCGCCTCCGCCCGCCGCCGGGCCGCGGCGAAGACCTTCTCGAAGATGTACGGCACGGCCAGGATGAAGGTGGGGCGGAACGTCTGGAGGTCCGGGATCAGGGCGCGGGCGGCGAGTTCGGGCTGGTGGCCCAGCTTGACCCGGCCGCGGATCGCGGCGACCTGCACCATCCGCCCGAAGACGTGCGCCAGCGGCAGGAAGAGCAGGGTCGCGGCCTCGTCGCCGGGCTTCGAGCGGAAGACCTTGTCGTAGCGCAGCACGATGTTGTCGGCCTCGGCCATGAAGTTGGCGTGCGTGATGACGCAGCCCTTGGGGCGGCCGGTGGTGCCGGAGGTGTAGATGATCGTCGCGGTGGCTTCCGGGGTGACGGCCATCCGGTGGCGGTGCACCACCTCGTCGTCGATGTGCGCACCGGCCGCGGTCAGTTCGGCCACCGGATCGCGGTCCAGCTGCCAGAGCTTGCGCAGTTGGGGGAGTCGGTCGATGACCGAGCCGACGGTCATCGCGTGGTCCTCGTGCTCGACGAGCGCGGCCGAGACGTCGGCGTTGTGCAGCATCCAGAAGACCTGCTCGGCCGACGACGTCGGGTACAGCGGCACGGACTGGGCGCCGACGGACCACAGCGCGTAGTCGAAGAGCGTCCACTCGTAGCGCGTACGGGACATGATGCCGACCCGGTCGCCGAACCGGACGCCCTGCGCGAGCAGGCCCTTGGCCAGTGCCATGACCTCGTCCCGGAACTGTGCGGCGGTGACGATCTCCCACTGCCCCGCGGCGTCCTTACGCGCCAGAGCGGTCCGGTCGGGGTCGGATGCGGCATTGTCGTAGACGGAGTCGGCCAGCCCGCCGACCCGGGGCGCGGTCGCCAAAGGCGGGACGGTGAACTCGCGCAATTGCCCAGCTCCTCGTGGTGCTTCTCACAAGGCCGCGACCGTACCCCACGGCGGCGGCGGGCGGGAGTGCGGTACCACGTCGCGAACGCTCCGCCGCGGGAACCGGCCAAGCGGCGAAATTGGGTTACTT
Source organism: Streptomyces sp. GS7 (assembly GCF_009834125.1). Lineage (NCBI taxonomy): Bacteria > Bacillati > Actinomycetota > Actinomycetes > Kitasatosporales > Streptomycetaceae > Streptomyces > Streptomyces sp. GS7. The sequence goes on along the minus strand of NZ_CP047146.1, from coordinate 6,444,372 downwards.
CGGGTAACCACGGACATTGTCCGGCTGTTTCGCCGCCGGACGATCACGCTGCCGGGACCGGATCTGCACCAAATCTCTGCACCCACCGCGGTGCTGGCGCGCCCCCTGAGAGGAGTGCGGCGCTCCGCCGGAGATCCGAAGGAGATCTTCGGGAGATCCGCGGAATATGCCACCGGCCCATCGGGCAGGCCCTACGGCAGCCCCTGGGGGAGGTGCAGCCGGTCGCCGCCCGCCAGGATCGCCTCGGCCAGGGCCTCCGCCGGACCGCGGGCGGCGCCGGCGCGCTGCCCGTGCAGCAGGACGAAGTCCACCCCGCCCAGCTCCGGCAGCCCCGCGCGCGGCGGTATCCGGACCAGGCCGGGCGGGAGCATCCCCAGGGAGTGCGCCATGACGCCCAGGCCCGCCCGGGTCGCCGCGATCAGTCCGTTCAGGCTGCCGCTGGTGCAGGTGATCCGCCACTCCCGGCCGTGGCGCTCCAGCGCCTCCAGCGCACGGGTCCGGGTCACCGCGGGTGGCGGGAAAACGACCAGCGGGACCGGCTGCTGCGGATCCAGCCGCAGCCGGTCGGTGCCCACCCACACCAGCCGGTCCCGCCACACCAGCCGCCCGCGCGACTCCTCCGGCCGGCGCTTGGCCAGTACGAGGTCCAGCCGACCGGCCGCCAGCAGCTCGTGCAGCGTGCCGGACAGCTCCACGGTCAGCTCCAGATCGACCTCGGGGTGGTCGCGCCGGAACCCTTCGAGCACCTCCGGCAGGCGCGTCAGCACGAAGTCCTCGGAGGCGCCGAAGCGGAGCCGCCCGCGCAGCCGGGTCCCGGCGAAGAAGCTCGTGGCCCGCTCGTTGGCCTCCAGAATGGTGCGCGCGAAGCCGAGCATCGCCTCGCCGTCCTCGGTGAGTTCCACGGCATGGGTATCCCGGGCGAACAGCCGCCGCCCGGCGGCCTCCTCCAGCTTCCGCACGTGCTGGCTCACCGTCGACTGCCGCAGCCCGAGTCGGTGCGCGGCCTGGGTGAAGCTCAGCGTCTGCGCCACGGCGAGGAAGGTGCGCAGCTGCGCGGGCTCGAACACGGGAACCTCCAGGGTCGGGCCGGACGGCGTGGGGCCCGCTCATCTCGATTCATGATGACAGTCACCACAGTAAGAGGGGTTCCCGATCGCCGCGGCGACCGGCAGTCTGGGGAGGGCACCGTCCCCGCCGCCCGAGAGCCGCCGACCCCGAAGAGAGACCATGCGCCGCCCTGTGTTCCGCCTCCCCTCCCGGCTCCCCGTGGACGGTTACATCCTGGCGCTGCTCGGGACCGTCGCCCTGGCGGCCCTGCTGCCCGCCCGCGGCCCCGCCGCCACCGTCGCCGACGGCGCCTCCACGGGCGCCGTCGCGCTGCTCTTCTTCCTCTACGGGGCGCGGCTCTCCACCCGGGAGGCGATGGACGGGCTGCGTCACTGGCGCCTCCATCTGACCACCCTGGCCTGCACCTTCGTGGTCTTCCCGGTGCTCGGCCTGGCCGCCCGCGGCCTGGTCCCGTACGTCCTGCCGCCGAACCTCTACACCGGCCTGCTGTTCCTGTGCCTGGTGCCGTCGACGGTCCAGTCGTCGATCGCGTTCACCTCCATAGCGCGCGGCAATGTGGCGGCGGCGATCTGCGCCGGGTCGTTCTCCAGCATCGTCGGGATCGTCGTCACGCCGCTGCTGGCCGCACTGGTGCTGCACGGCAACGGCGGCGGCTTCTCCGCGCACTCGCTCGTCTCGATCGTCTGCCAGCTGCTGCTGCCGTTCCTCGCGGGGCAGTTACTGCGGCGCTGGATGGCCGGGTTCCTCGTCCGCCGCAAGAAGGTCCTCGGTTTCGTGGACCGCGGTTCGATCCTGCTGGTCGTCTACGCCGCGTTCAGCGCCGGGATGGTCCAGGGCATCTGGCACCAGGTCTCCCCGCTGCGGCTGCTGTGCCTCCTGGGCGTGGAGGCGGTCCTGCTGGCGGCCATGCTGACCGTCACCTCGTACGGCTCGAAGCGGCTGGGCTTCCCGCGGGCGGACCGGATCGCGATCACCTTCGCCGGTTCGAAGAAGAGCCTGGCCGCCGGGCTCCCGATGGCCAGTGTCCTCTTCGGCGCCCAGGCCGGGCTGGCGGTGCTGCCGCTGATGCTGTTCCACCAGATGCAGTTGATGGTGTGCGCGGTGCTCGCGAAGCGGTATGCGGCAAGGGCGGATGCGGCAGATGCGGCGGAAGCGGAAGGGGGGGAGGCGCCGGACGCCGCCGGCGCCGGGCGGGGTCAGTCCGGTCCGCCCCCGGTCACCCGGTCCAGCGGGAGCCCGAGGACCAGCGGGCCGGCGACCGGGGCGTCGGTGCCCCGGACCCGGGAGAGCTCGGAGTCGGTCAGGGCCCGCCGGTAGACGCGTACCTCGGCGAGGGCGCCGGTGAACTGGGCGCGGCCGTCGGGCCGCTGGCCCAGGTGGACGCCGAAGACCGAGGTGCGGCTGACCGACCCGGGGACGTCGGTGGCGGTGGTGGTCGCGGTGCCGTCCACCGTGAGCAGCAGCCGGCCGCGGGTGCGGCGCAGCGCGAGGTGGTGCCAGCCCCCGTCGTTGTGGGCGCCGTCGGACGACACCTGGGCGGTGGCGGGGGGCCGGGCCCCGTCGACGGCCGTCAGACGGGCGGTGATCCGGCGGTGCGCGGGGTCGCCGACCACCGCGACCTGCGGGGAGGTGCCGCCCACCCCGCCCATCCACAGCAGCGGTTGCTCCCCGCGCGTGGCCCGGTAGCGGAACCACAGGGTGCAGGTGAAGTCGTCGCTGTCCAGGGGGAGCGAGGGGCGGAAGGGGAGGCGGACGGCGGCGTCCCTGCCGTCGAAGGACAGCGCGCGGCCGAACGGGCCGGTGGTGGGGCGGGCGCCGCCCAGGACCAGCGCCGGGCGGGCGCCGCGGGCGGTGTCGGGCGTGGTCGGGTCCGGGGCGCGGCGCGGCCCGAGCCAGTCCTCGGTGAAGCGGGCGAAGCGGATCTCGTCGCGGGCGTCGGCGGTGCCGCCCTCGTAGAGCAGGCCGGTGACGTGGGGGGAGATGGCGACCAGGTCCGAGTAGCCGGACCAGTCGGCGGTGACCCGGGCGCCGCGGTCGACGCCTTCCCAGGTGCGGCCCTCGTCGTAGGAGGACCGGATGGTCATGGTGCGCCGGCGGTCGGGGTCGGCGGGCGCGGCGAGCAGGGTGCGGCTGCGGCCCCCGGCGGCGGACGAGTGCGGCAGGAGCAGCGACGAGGCCTGCACCATCGGGGTGTAGAGGTCGGGGATGGCGCGGAACGGGGCCGTGAAGGAGTCGCCGCCGTCGCGACTGACCGCCGCGGTGCGGTTGCCCAGGTCGGTGCCGTCCTGCTCCCGCCCGTTGACATAGACGGAGCCGTCGGAGCGTTCCAGGAGGGTCATTTCGGAGGGCTTCTGGCGGAAGGTGCCGTCCGCGGCGATCGGCCAGGTGTCGACTGCGCCGATCCTCCAGGTGGCGCCCCCGTCGTCGCTGTGGATCAGGGCGGCGTGGTTGGCGGTTATCCGGTGGCCCGCGTAGCTCTCGGCGTTGACGCCGAACAGCAGGCGGCCCGCGTACCGGCCCCTGGTGAGCTGGATGCCGTGCACGGGCCCGGTGGCGTACCAGGAGTTCCACTGCCGGGGGCGGATGCGCGGGGTGAGGTCCCGGGGCGCGGACCAGGTGGTGCCGTCGTCGTCGCTGTACTGGAGGTGCGGGGTGCGGTCGCAGGGGACGTCGCAACTGAGGCCGTCGGTGCGGCCCTTGTTGTAGGTCTCGGCGATGACGACGCGGCCGGTGCGGCGGTCCACGATGGGCGTCGGGTTGCCGTGGGTGTCGCCGTTGCCGTGGTTGACGACCCGCAGCGGGCCCCAGGTCCGGCCGCCGTCGGTGGAGCGCTTGAGGACGAGGTCGATGTCGCCCGCGTCACCGCAGTCGTGCACCCGGCCCTCGGCGAACGCGAGGAGGGTGCCGCGGGGGGTCCGCACGACGGTGGGCACCCGGAAGCAGAAGTACCCCTTCTCCCGGGCCGCCTTGAAGAGGACCTGCTGGTCGAAGCCGCCCGAGGGGGCGTCCTGCGCGCCCTGGGCGGGGGCGGTCGCCAGGGCGGTGAGGGCGGTGGCGGTCAGCGCGGCGAGGGCGGCGAGGGGGGCCGGTGTGCGGTGGCGCCGGGGTCTGCTGCGGAGGCGGGGGTGTGCGCGGAGAACTGACGTCATGGTCCGGCCTGCCCTTCGAGGCATCGGGTCGGGTCATCAGGACATCCAACGTCCTATGTGCAGGTGCGACGGAAGCTACTGCCGCGTGCGGACCGCGACAAGGAGCCTGCGTCGGTTCTCCGCGCGGGGGCCGGAATTCACTCTCCCGGAACGGGAGCGATGCGCCGTGTGCGCCGCCCGGGGTGCGCGGGGGCGCGGCGGCGGGTACCGGACGGGTCACGGCCGGAGGACCACCTTGCCGAGATTGGCCCTGGCCTCGATGATCTCGTGCGCCTTCGCCGCCTCCGCCAGCGGCAGTTCGGCGTGCACCGCGGCCCGCAGCCGGCCGGATCCGGCCAGTTCCCACAGCTGCTCGCGGTGCTGTGCGTACAGCTGCCGATGGACGGTCGAGAAGCGCCGCATGGTCAGTCCGGTGATGGTCTTCGCACCCGCCAGCAGTTCGTACGCCGGGACCGTGCCGCCGCCGGAGTTGAAGAACACCAGCCGCCCGCCGGGCGCGAGCGCCGCCAGCGCGCGCGGCAGCAGGTCGCCGCCGACGCCGTCCAGCACGATGTCGGCCGGCTCGCCCCAGGAGTCCTGGTCGTAGGTCACCACCTCGTCGGCGCCCAGCCCGTACAGGAACTCCGCCTTGGCCGGGGAACCGACCGCGGCCACCACCCGCGGCACCCCCTGGAGCTTGGCGAGTTGGACGGCGAGGTGCCCGGTGGCGCTGGCCGCGCCGGTGATCAGTACGGACTCGCCGGCGGCCGGTGCGGCGGTGCTGAGCGCGGCGAGCGCGACATGCCCGCTGCGGACCAGCGCCACCGCCTGCACCGCGCTCGCGCCGTCGGGGATGCGGCTGGCCAGGAAGGCGGGCGCGAGGGCGAGTTCGCCGTACGAGCCGGTGAGGGTGAGCGAGGTGACGCGGTCGCCCACGGCGAAGCCGCTGACGTCCGGCCCGACCGCGATGACCGCTCCCGCGATCTCCCCGCCGAGCACCCCGGGCAGCGGCACCCCGCCACCCTTCCCGTCGCCGCGCACCTGCCGCACCGACGGCAGGGTGACGCCGATCGCCTCCGTGCGCACCAGGAGGTCGCCGGGGCCGGGTACCGGCTCCTCGGTCTCCTCCATGCGCAGGACCTCGGGGCCGCCGTAGGCATGGAATCGGACGCGGCGCATGGGCCGTCACCTCCACGGGAGTCGGTCGCACTCCGACCGGTTTCATTGGGTGCCCCAACGATAACCACAAACCATTGGGGCTGCCAATGGTTTTCGTTGGGAATCCCTATGTTGGTGCCTCCCATGAAATTCTCGGTACGGTGGCCCCATGGCCGACACCCCCTACGCCCCCAGCCGTATCCGCGCCCTCCCCAGCTGGCTGCTGGGCCGTGCCGCCGCCCGCGGCCACCGGCTCGTCGCCGAGGCGCTCGCCACCGAAGGCATGCGGATGATGCATCACGCCGTGCTGTCCGCGGTCGCCGAACTCGGCCCGGTCTCCCAGGCGGAGCTGGGCCGGACGGTGGGCATCGACCCCAAGGACATGGTCGCGATCGTCAACGACCTCCAGCGCGACGGGCTGGTCACCCGTACCCCCGACCCCAAGGACCGGCGGAAGAACGCCGTGGAGATCTCGGCGGAGGGGGAGCGGCGGCTGCGCCGTACGCAGCGGCTCGGCGACACGGCCAACGCCGAGCTGACCGCCGCGCTGAGCGAGGAGGAACGGGCGCAGCTGGTCGCGCTGCTGACCCGGATCGTATCCCCGGGGGAATGACCGGCCGGGCGGTCTCAGCCCGTGGTGGCCGCCGTCCCCAGGGCGAGCCGGTGCTCGCCCGCGTACACGTTCATAGAGGCGCCGCGCAGGAACCCGACCAGCGTCAGCCCGGTCTCGGCGGCCAGGTCGACGGCCAGCGACGATGGGGCGGAGACCGCGGCCAGGACGGGGATGCCGGCCATCACGGCCTTCTGCGCCAGCTCGAACGACGCCCGCCCGGAGACCATCAGCACACACGACGACAGCGGCAGCCGGCCGTCCTGGAGCGCCCGCCCGACGATCTTGTCCACCGCGTTGTGCCGCCCCACGTCCTCCCGTATGTCCAGCAGTTCGCCGTCCGCGGTGAACAGCGCGGCGGCATGCAGGCCCCCGGTCCGCTCGAAGACGCGCTGCGCGGCCCGCAGCCGGTCGGGCAGGGCCGCCAGCGTCGCCGGGTCGATACGGACCGGGTCGCCGGAGGGGGAGTCCAGCGGCCAGCGCGCGATGGTGCGGACCGCGTCCAGGCTGGCCTTGCCGCACAGACCGCAGGACGACGTCGTGTAGACGTTCCGCTCCAGCGTGATGTCCGGGAGGGGTACCCCCTCGGCCAGCCGGACGTCCACGACGTTGTAGGTGTTCCTACCGTCTTCCGTGGCCCCCGCGCAGTAGACGATGTTGGCCAGCTCGTCGGCGCGCGCGAGCACGCCCTCGCTGACGAGGAAGCCCGCGGCCAGTGCGAAGTCGTCGCCGGGGGTCCGCATGGTGATCGCCAGCGGCTTGCCGCCCAGGCGTATCTCCAGCGGCTCCTCGGTGACCAGGGTGTCCGGACGGGTGCTCACGGCACCGTCGCGGATGCGGATGACGCGGCGTCGCTCAGTGACCCGTCCCATGTCTGACCAGTCCCACTCGTCGGATTCGGTGCTGCTGTCGTGCGGGTGGCCGAAGCGACCCTTGATACGGAGGGTGCCGCGGGCCACCGGGTCGTCGTGCGCTGCGGCGACCTCGGCGATCTCATTGTCCTGCACCGGGAGCGTGCGGTGGCGGCCTGCTCCGCGGCGGGCAGGTGCCCGATCGGCTCGGCGGGAGGTGCGGCGGGCGGCTCGGACCGGGGGGCGCGGGCCGTGCTCAGTAGACTGTAGACGATAACCAATTGCGGAGGGGGACCTCGATGCTGTCCACAGGGCTACCGCAGGGAACCGTGCCGAAGCTCGAACGCCCCGGCCCGCTCCGCGAGCGCGTCTACGAGGCGCTGCTCGAACTCATCACCACCCGCGCGCTGCGACCCGGCCAGCACCTGGTCGAGAGCGAACTCGCGGGCCATCTCGGGGTCTCCCGGCAGCCGGTCCGCGAGGCGCTCCAGCGGCTGAACACCGACGGCTGGGTCGATCTGCGGCCCGCGCAGGGCGCCTTCGTCCACGAGCCCACCGAGGAGGAGGCCGACCAGCTGCTGACGGTCCGTACGCTGCTGGAGGCGGAGGCCGCCCGGCTCGCCGCGGCGCATGCGGACGCGTCCGGGGTCGCGGAGCTGGCGGGTCTGTGCGAGCGGGGCGAGCGCGCCGTCCGCGACGACGACGTGGATGCCGCGGTGGTGTGCAACGCGCAATTCCACGCCAAGGTCATGGAGTTGGCCGGCAACGCGGTGCTCGCGGAGCTGGCCGAACAGGTCGGTCGGCGGGTGCGCTGGTACTACACTCCGGTGGCCCGGCAGCGCGGCAAGCAGTCCTGGACCGAGCACCGCGAGCTGATCGCGGCGATCGCCGACGGCGACGAGGCGCGCGCCACCGCCGTGATGCGCGCGCACACCGAGCACACCCGGCGTACGTACCACGAGCGCAGGCGCGACGGCGCCTGACGCACGGGCCGGACGGCTTCCGCGCCCCGTCCGATCCGCGAGACCGGCACGAATCACTCGCCGCGGTCCGGGTAATGTGCAGACGATCACGCGGTACCGCATCGCGGACACAGCCCCACAACCGACCAGAGACGGCGAGACGCACATGAGCGAAGGGACAGCACCGGCGGTCGGCGACGCCACCTCCGTCGCCGACCAGGCGGCCCGCGAGCAGCTGCTCTACCTGCGCGGCAGCATCGACAACCTCGACGCGGCGCTGGTGCACCTGCTCGCCGAACGCTTCAAGTGCACCCAGCAGGTCGGCGAGCTCAAGGCCCGGCACAGCCTGCCGCCCGCCGACCCGGCCCGCGAGGCCGCCCAGATCGAACGCCTCCGCCGCCTGGCCGAGGACGCCCGCCTCGACCCCGCCTTCGCCGAGAAGTTCCTCAACTTCATCATCGACGAGGTCGTCCGCCACCACCGCGCCATCGCCGACCGCACCAACGGGGAAGAGACCGCGCACGACGCGGTCTGAAGGGTCTCGGTCTGAGGGGTCTCGGTCTGAGGGGTCTCGCAGGGCCGGGCGCCCCGCCGGGAGTCCTCCCGGTGCCGGGCGCCCGGCCCGACGCGTTCCCGGGTCGCCGTTCAGATCGTCTCCCGGCCGATCGGGCGGGGATCGGGCGTGACGTCGCGGACGCCGGTGCCTCCCGGCGGGTGGAGCAGGAGGGCGAAGACCGCCGCCACCATGGAGACGCCGCCGGCCAGGGCGTAGGCGCCGTCGTAGCCCCAGGCGGTGACGACCAGGGAGCCGAGGCCGCCGCCGAACAGGCCGCTGACGAGCTTTCCGCTGTAGACCAGGCCGTAGGTGGTGGCGTTGTGGTTCTCGCCGAAGTAGTCGGGGGTCAGGGCCGCGAAGAGCGGGTAGAAGGCGCCGCCCCCGAAGCCGGAGAGAAAGGCGAAGGCCAGGAACAGCCCTTCGCTGTGGATGTCACCGGCCCAGATCACGCCGAACTGCGCCAGGCCCAGGGCGACGATGACGAACACCAGCGTGGACTTCCGGCCCCAGAGGTCCGAGAGCCAGCCGACCACGGCCCGTCCGACGCCGTTGACGACGGACATCAGGCCCATGGACGAGGCCGCCACCAGCGGGCCGAATCCCACCTCCCTGGCGAAGTCCACCTGGAAGGAGATCCCGAAGACGGAGACGCCGGCGGTCAGGACGACGCTGACCCATATCAACGGAAGCATTCCGCTGCGGACGGCCTCGCCGGGCGTGAACTGCCGTGCCGCCGGCGGGTTCTTGACCGGGCCCGCCGCGCTTCTCGCGTTGCCGCCGCAGTGCGGCGGGTCGATGTCCGGGGGCCACCAGTTCTTCGGCGGGTCCTTGAAGAACCAGGCGCAGCCCGCCACGACGATCAGCACATAGACCCCGATGAGGTCCAGCACCTCGTGGAAGTCGCCGGTGTCGAAGGCGTAGTTGAAGAGGAAGATGAACGGCAGCGCGCCGTAGGCGAATCCGCCGTTGACGAATCCGGTCCGGGCGCCCCGGCGCTCCGGAAACCACTTTCCCACCATGTTGATGCAGGTGGCGTAGACGAGTCCGGAGCCGATCCCGCCGAGGACGCCGAAGCCGCAGATCACCGGCAGGACGCCGCCCAGATGCGAGAGGGCGACGAAGCCGAGCAGGCTCAGGGCCGCACCGAGGAACATCGCCCGCCGGGCGGTGAGGACTCCGCGCTCCCGCAGCCAGCCCGCCGGAAAGGCGATCCCGGCCTGGAAGAACACCCAGACGCTCAGGACCCAGAAGGCATCACCCTGTGCCCAGTGGTGGGCGTGCGAGAGGGTGTCCTCGGCGGATCCGTAGGCGTACTCGGACACGCTGATGGCCATCATCGCGAGCCACGGCAGATACACCATCAGTTTCCGGGAGCGGCCGCCGAGCAGTTCGCGGTCGGTCTCGCCGACCCGGTAGACCCGGCCCCTGCCGTCGGTGATCTCCCGGTAGTTGAGGCTGCCGCCTGGTGTGCCGTCCGGCGCGAGGTCGGTCACGTCGTTCCCCTCGGATTCCCCTTGGATCGAAAGAACCCGGTCAGCGCGCCCCCGGTGCCCGAAGCCCCATCAGATCACCCCGCTCGCCCTCAGCAGTCGCAGCTCCTCGTCGTCCAGCCCCAGCTCGCCCCCGTAGACCTCTTCGTTGTGCTCGCCCAGCAGCGGGGAACGGCTGATCTCGACGGGGGAGTCGGACAGTTTCAGCGGTGAGCCGACGGTGGTGAACGGGCCGCGCTCGGGGTGCTCGACCCGGACGACCATCTCGTCGGCGGCCAGCGAGGCGTCCTCGACGATCTCCTTGGTCGACAGGATCGGCCCGCAGGGGATGCCGTGCGCGTTCAGCCGCTCCAGCACCTCCCACTTGGGCAGGGTGCCGCTCCACTCCTCGATCAGCTGGAACATCTTCGCCAGCCGGGGCAGCCGGGCCTGCGGCGTCGCCCAGTCCGGGTCCTCGGCCAGCTCGGGCCGCCCGATCAGCTCGGTGAGCGGTCGCCAGCCGACCGGCTGCACGATCACGTAGACGTAGTCGTTGGGCCCGCCCGGTGCGCACCGCACCGCCCACCCCGGCTGCCCGCCGCCGCTGGCATTGCCGCTGCGCGGCACCTCGTCGCCGAAGCTGTCGTTCGGGTACTCCGTCAACGGCCCGTGTTCCAGGCGCTGTTGGTCGCGGATCTTGACGCGGCAGAGGTTGAGCACGGCATGCTGCATGGCGACCCTGACCCGCTGTCCGCGGCCGGTCGAGGTCCGCTGGTAGAGCGCGGCGAGGATCCCGGCCACGCAGTGCACACCGGTCCCCGAGTCGCCGATCTGCGCCCCGGTCGCCAGCGGCGGCCCGTCCGCGAAGCCGGTGGTGGCCATCGAACCGCCCATCGCCTGGGCCACCACCTCGTACGCCTTGAAGTCGGTGTACGGGCCCTCGCCGAAGCCCTTGATGCTGGCGTAGACGATCCGCGGGTTGATCTCCCGGATCCGTTCCCAGGTGAAGCCCATGCGGTCCACCGCGCCCGGACCGAAGTTCTCCACGAGGACGTCGCTGCGGCGGATCAGCTCGGTCAGCAGCTCCTTGCCGCGGGCGGTCCTGGTGTCGAGGGTGATGCTGCGCTTGTTGCAGTTGAGCATCGTGAAGTAGAGGGAGTCCACGTCCGGGATGTCGCGCAGCTGGCCGCGCGTGATGTCACCGGTGGTGGCCTCCAGCTTGACGACGTCCGCACCGAGCCAGGCGAGCAACTGCGTTGCGGACGGCCCGGACTGAACATGCGTCATGTCGAGGACGCGAATACCGTCGAGGGCCTTGGTCACGACGGGCTCCCTCCTACTTGTACATGGTCTGGTTCACGGTTCCTGGGGCGTAGGCGTCCGGGTCCACCCATACGTTGATCAGCGAGGGCTTCCCGGACTCCCGCGCCCGGCGGAGCGCCGGCCCGATGTCCGCCGGGTCGCGGACCTCCTCGCCGTAACCGCCAAGCATCTGGGCGAACTTGTCGTAGGGCACATCGCCGAGGGTGTTGCCGACCCGCTCGCGCGACGCGCCGTACCTGGCCTTCTGGCCGTAACGGATCTGGTTCATCGAGGAGTTGTTGCCGACGACGCCGACGAACGGGAGGTCGTAGCGGACCAGGGTCTCGAAGTCCCAGCCGGTCAGGCTGAACGCACCGTCGCCGAACAGCGCGACCACCTCCTTGTCCGGCCGGGCCTGCTTGGCGGCGAGGACGAAGGGGATCCCGACGCCGAGGGTGCCCAGCGGGCCCGGGTCCATCCAGTGGCCGGGCGACCTGGGCTGCACCACCTGCCCGGAGAAGGTGACGATGTCGCCGCCGTCGCCGATGTAGATCGAGTCCTCGGTCAGGAAGTCGTTGATCTCGCTGACCAGCCGGTAGGGATGGATGGGGGAGGCGCCGGACCGCAGCTGCGGCAACCGCCGGTCCAGTGCGGCCTGTTCGACGGCCCGCAGCTCGTCGAGCCACTCCTTGCGGCGGGCCGCGCCGCCGTCGATCCGGCCCGACGCGGCGGCGGCGACCGACGCCAGAACCAGCCCCGCGTCCCCGACGATCCCGAGGTCGATGTCGCGGTTCCGGCCCACCGTCCGGTAGTCCAGATCGATCTGCACCACCGCCGCGTCCGGCGACAGCCGCCTGCCGTACCCCATCCGGAAGTCGAAGGGCGTGCCCACGACGACCAGGACGTCGGCGTGGCCGAACGCGTACCGGCGCGACAGCTGGAAGTGGTGCGGATCCCCGGGCGGCAGCGTGCCGCGCCCGGCGCCGTTCATGTACGCCGGGATGTTCAGGGTCCGGACGAGGTCGATGGCGGCGGCGGTGCCGCGCGTCGTCCACACCTGGCTGCCGAGCAGGATCGCCGGCTTCTCGGCGTGCACCAGCAGGTCGGCCAGCCGCGCCACGGCCTCGGGGTCGCCGGCCGAGCGGGTCGAGGCCCGATAGCGCCCGGCCTGCGGGATCCGGGCCTGCGCGACGGGCACCTCGGCGTCCAGCACATCGCGCGGGATCTCCAGGAAGGAGGGGCCGGGCGCGCCGTGGTAGCACTCGCGGAACGCCATCGAGACCATGTCGGCGACGCGCGCGGTGTCCGGGACGGTGGCGGCGAACTTGGTGATCGGCGTCATCATCTCGACATGCGGGAGGTCCTGGAGCGAGCCCATCTTGTGCTGGGTGCGGGCGCCCTGACCACCGATCAGCAGCATCGGCGACTCGGCCCGGAAGGCGTTGGCGACTCCGGTGACCGCGTCGGTGGTGCCGGGACCCGCGGTGACCACCGCGCAGCCGGGCCGCCCGGTGAGCCGGGCACGGCCGTCCGCGGCATGCGCGGCGACCTGCTCATGGCGTACGTCCACCACGTCGATGCCCTCGTCGACGCAGCCGTCGTAGATGTCGATGATGTGGCCGCCGCAGAGGGTGTAGATGACGTCGACCCCCTCCGCCTTGAGCGCCTTGGCGACCAAGTGCCCGCCGGAGACGAGGTCCTGGGCGTCCTCGGGCATGTGCATCGCTTCCCTTCCTCGGGTCGTGCGGGCGCCATCGACCGGCACTCCCGGCAGATTGCATACAGTCGACGAATACTGTATGAAACCGTTATCTCTCATCGGGTCGCCGATGTCCAGAGGGGCACACGGTGAGCGGCGGCCGGTTCGCCGACACGGCCCGGACCGGGATCGGCGCTCAGAGCGGAATGGGCGACGCCGGCCTCGGCCCCTGCCCGACGCGGCCCAACTCAACGCCCTCATCGGCGCGATCGGCGGGCGCCGCGGAGAGGTGCGCCGCCCGCCCCGTAGGCGAGCCTCTGGCAGCCACCACCCCGTACGGGAACGCCGTGCCCACCGGTCGCCGCCCCCGGGTGGTCCCGCCAACCGCCCCGAGTGACACTCGCCATACCCGACGCCGCAACGGCCCGCGCGCCACCACACACCGCTACCGTCCAGTAACACGGCTCTTCCCAGGAGCCGCCGAGCGCCACCACCCTGCCCCTCCGGCCGTGCACCGAGAGCGGAGACACCCGATGGCACCCACCCCCGCAACCACCCCGACACCCACCCTCAAACCCGGCACCTCCTGGCAGGACGCCTGGCAGCGCAGCCGGGCCGCCGCCCCCGAGGCGTTCCGCGACGACCGGGTACGCAACCTCTGGGCCGGCACCTGGCACGCCGACGGCGACCCGCTGCCCGCCGTCAGCCCCGTCGACGGCACCGCCATCGCCGGCCCGCCCCGCCTCGACGCGGACGCCGCGCTGGGCGCCGTCCGCGCCTCCCTCGACCAGCACCGCGCCTGGCGCCGGATCCCGCTCGCCGAACGCAAGGCCCGCATCTCCGCCACCCTCGACGCCCTCACCGAGCACCGCGACCTGCTCGCACTGCTCCTCGTCTGGGAGATCGGCAAGCCCTGGAAGGCGGCCCGGGCCGACGTCGACCGCGCCATCGACGGCGTCCGCTGGTACGTCACCGAGATCGACCGGATCCTCACCGACCGGTCCCCGCTGCCCGGCCCGGTCAGCAACATCGCCAGCTGGAACTACCCCATGTCGGTCCTGATCCACGCGATGCTGGTCCAGGCCCTGGCCGGCAACGCGGTGATCGCAAAGACCCCCACCGACGGCGGCCTGGTCTGCCTCACCCTCGCCTGCGCCCTGGCCGCCCGCGAAGGCGTCCCGGCCACCCTGGTCAGCGGCAGCGGCAGCGCCCTCTCGCCGGCCCTCGTACGCTCACCGGAGATCGGCTGCGTCTCCTTCGTCGGCGGACGCGACACCGGCGCCCGGGTCGCCACCGCCGTCGCCGACCTCGGCAAGCGCCACATCCTCGAACAGGAGGGCCTCAACACCTGGGCCATCTGGAACTTCACCGACTGGCCGTCCCTCACCCCCCAGCTCCGCAAGACCTTCGACTACGCCAAGCAGCGCTGCACCGCCTACCCCCGATTCGTCGTCCAGCGCGAGGCGTTCGCGGACTTCCTCGCCGCCTACCTCCCGGCCGTCCGCGGCGTCCGCTTCGGCCACCCGCTGGCCGTCCCCGACCCCGCCGCCCCCCTCCCCGACCTCGACTTCGGCCCCCTGATCAACGCCGCCAAGGCCAAGGAACTCGCCGACCTCGTCACCGAGGCGATCTCCCGCGGCGCCGTCCCCCTGCACCGCGGCACCCTCACCGACGGCCACTTCCTGCCCTCCCAGGACACCTCCGCCTACCTCCCGCCCACCACCCTCCTGTCCCCACCCCCGTCCTCCCCGCTCCACCACGCCGAGCCCTTCGGCCCCGTCGACACCATCGTCCTCGTCGACACCGAGGCGGAACTCCTCGCCGCCATGAACGCCAGCAACGGCGCCCTGGTCGCCACCCTCTCCTGCGACTGCGACGAGACCTACGACCGCCTGGCCCCGCAGATCCGCGCCTTCAAGGTCGGCCGCAACAAGCCCCGCTCCCGCGGCGACCGCGACGAACTCTTCGGCGGCTTCGGCAACTCCTGGCGCGGCGCCTTCGTGGGCGGCGACCTCCTCGTCCGCGCCGTGACCGAGGGTCCCGCGGACGAGCGACTCCCCGGCAACTTCCCGGAGTACCACCTGATGCCGTAGGACCCGCCCGCGGTGCGGCGGCGCTCCACGGCATCCCTACCCGATCCCCTGCCGGTCGGGGGAGAGGGCGAACCGCCGGTCCGCCGCGGCCGGCACCGCACCCTCCACCGACTGCACCAGGAGGGTGCGGTGCCGTACCAGCGGCTCCTGCCGCTCCTCCGGCGCGAGCAGCAGCAGATCGTCGATCCCGGCCAGCATCCGGCGCGTCACCTGCGGACTCCCCACCGCGGCCCCCCGGATCTCGGTCAGCCCCAGGTCCACCAGATCCGCCCACCCCGGAACGCTCTGCGCCAGCCGCACGGCCCCCCGCCGGTCCCGGTGGTGCACGGTCCCCAGCGGCCGCTCCGCCACCGCCGCCAGAATCTGCACGATCCGGTCCAGGCACTGCACCGCGGTCGTCGGATCGTTCACCGCCGGCGACAGCGCCCGCAACGCGATGTCCGACAACTGCCGCAGCCCCAGCCCCAGATCCTGGTGAAACGTCCGCTCCACCCCCACCGACACCGTGTACCGCAACGCCCGCCGGGACGGCGCCGGTCCGCCGTGCACCGCCAGTACCGGCGTCCCCGGCATCACGAAGTCCCCGATCCTCGGAATCAGCCGCAGCACCACCCCCTGCCGCCGCGCCGCCCCCACCAGCCGCGCCACGTTCACATCCCGCACCACCCCGGCGGCCCCCTCGTACACCACCCGCCCCGTCTCCCCGGGCAGCGGCACCGCACCGCCCTCCCCACCCACCTCCAGCCGCGCCAGCATCCGCCCCGTCTCCTTCGCGATCCGGTCCACCACCGGCCCCACCTGCATCAACCGCAGCGTGGCGGACACATACGCGATGAACAGCAGCAGACTCAGCACCACCAGCACAACGGTCAGCAGACTCTGCACCACCGGTACGGACTCGACCTCCCGCGCCGGCGTCTCGCTCTCGTACGAGGTGAGCACCAGCAGCGAGAACAGGAACGTCGCCAGAAACACCGCCAGCGTCGCCTTGCTGATCCGGCTCCGTACGAAGATCCGCACCACCCGCGGAGTCAGCTGCCCGCTCGCCATCTGCACCGCGACCAGCGAGATGCTGAACACCACGCCGATGAAGGTCATCATCGCCGAGCTGACCGTGGTCACGATCGTCCGCGCGTCCTCCGCGATGGACATCAGATCCTCGACCTCGCCGTACGCCCCCCGCCCCTGCAGATACGCCACGATCTCCGTATCCGCCGCCATGGCCGCCAGCCACAGCACCACGGCCCCCGTCAGCCCGACCGTCGGCGCGAACCAGAACGTGTCCCGCAAGTGCTCCCGCAACGGCGAAAGCGCCCGCGGCCGACGCGGCCCCACCTGTCCCTCATCACCCATAAACGGACCTTATGTCCCGCACGGATACGCAGGTGAAAGGCACTCCGAAACCTTGGTATTGTTGTCCATGTCGCCGCGGGCAAGCCCCGCGAAGATCACACCTAGTCCGGGTGGCGGAATGGCAGACGCGCTAGCTTGAGGTGCTAGTGCCCTTTATCGGGCGTGGGGGTTCAAGTCCCCCCTCGGACACGCAATTACGCGCATGTCAGCGGGTTGTGACCTTACGGTCACAACCCGCTGATTTGCGTGGTACTCCAGTTCAAGGCCGAAGTCGACGTAAAGCGGAGCCTTGTCCTCCGGGGCCGCGGCTTGGAGCCGGTCGGTCATGTTGCCGAGGGTCTTGATCATGTGGTGGATCTGGTCGTCGGTGAGGATTGCCTGCTTCGTGCGTGACGCCGTGGCGAGCTGTTGTCGAGCTGCAGTCTGTTCGGTTTGAGCTTCGGTGATCCATCCGGCGACGAGGGTGGGGTCTGCTCCGGCGTCGAGGGCGGCCCGGTACCGGGTGATGCGCTGCTGGGAGTGTGCGATGACGCGCCGCGCTGCTTCCAGAGCCGGGGCGGGAGCAGATCGCTGCCGCTGGCTGTCGCGCATGGCCTGGAGGGTTCGGCTGAGGTGGCCGGGGGCGAAGACGCGGGCGATCCAGCCGTCGAGCAGGGGCAGGATCGCGCTCTGGCGCACGTAGACGGTCAGCGGATGGTTGAGGGACTCGCTCTTCGCGTACTCAGATGGATAGCGGCAGCGGTAATAGGGCTGGCCATTGTTGTAGTTGCCCTGCATCTTGCGGCGACAGATCCCACAGCGCAGCCGCCCGCGGAGCGGGTAGGCGCGGGTGGTGGTGCGAGGGCTGCGCTCGGATCCCGCCGATCGGCGGGATGGCATCGTGGCTTGCGCGCGGGTGAAGGTCTCCGTGCTGATCAGCGGTTCGTGGACTGGCTGGGCCGACCAGATCCACTCGTCGGGGGTGTTCCAGGTGAGTTTGGTGCGGTGGCCGAGGGTGACATCGTCGATGTCGAGGAGGACTTCGTCCTTGTGCTGCTTGTTCCACACTTCGTGGCCGGTGTAGCGGGGGTTGCGCAAAATGGCGCGCACGGCGCTCTTGGACCAGGCGTGGCCGTTGCGATGCGGGTTGCGGGCGCGGTCGTGGGCGGAGGGGCAGGGGATGCCGTCGCGGCTCAGCCCTTCGGCGATGGCATAGAGGCCCCTGCCACGGATGTATTCGGTGAAGATGCAGACGACAACCCAGGCGGTCTCGGGATCGGGTTCCAGACGGCGGAGGCGTTTGCCGTCGGCGGCCTTGGCCGGGTTGGGATGCGGCCCGGCGTCGACGAGTCGGTAGCCGTAGGGCGGGCGCCCGCCGAGGTAGCGGCCTTCGATCTGTGCTTGGGAGGCCATTGCGGTGCGCACCCGGATCTTGATGCGGGTGCGTTCGCCCTTGCTCATGCCGCCGAAGACGGACATAACCAGGTCGTGGGCCTCGTTGTCGGGGTCGATGGGCCCGCCGACCTCGGGGACCCACAGCGGTACGCCGAAGTGGACGAAGAGGGGAAAAGTGTTGCCGAACTGGTTGCCGTAGAAGGTGCGCTGGGGCTCGCCGATGACGACGGCGTCGAAGCCTCGGTCCGGGTTGCGGAGGGCGTCGAGGAGGGCTGCTGCTCGGGGGCGACGTTTCCAGGGCAGAGCGCGGGAGTGGCCGGTGTCGAAGTACTCGGTGACGATTTCGCCGCCGGCGGGTTCGATGAGGGCGCGGGCACGGGTGAGCTGCCAGTTGCGGGAGGTCTCGGGGTCTTGGAGGTCCTCGGTGGAGCAGCGTCCGGCGAAAGCGAAGTGGACCATAGGTCGTTGGCTCTCTCGGTTTGGTGTGCGGCGGGCACGGCGGATGACGGCGATCCGTGGTACCTCCTGCTCTGCGAAGAGGGCCAGTCGTCCGCCGTGCCCACGCTTCCTACGGGTTTGTGTGAACCGGCGGCACGTCCACCAGCCGGTGGTACTCCTCACGGACGAAGCGCAGCAGGGCTGCTGCCGCCGTCTCGGAGAGATGCGGGGGCTCTTCGGGCAGACGCACTGTCAGCTCGGGAGACGGGGCCGCAGGAGGTGTCCGCGATGTGTCCTCGGGGGCCATCGAGCCGTTTGACGGGTTGGCCGTCATCACTCACCCCGCCGCCATCGGGCAGCCGACGGCACCAGATCGGCCCCAGCGTCCTCAGTCGACACGGGGCTTGCTTCTCGCGGCGCAGGTCCGGGAGCGGAAGCCAGCTGCAGAAGCCGGGGTGCTGCTCTTGGAACACGGCGTCCCGTTGCCTCTTCCTGGGCGGGTGAAGATCAGAACGTCTTCGTGCTGCACCACTGAGAGGGGGATGCCTTGGCGGCGGGCGTCGCGGACATTCTTCATCTGGAAGAACGACGGGCGAGTGACGAGCTGGCTGTTGCGGATGCCGGTGAGGAGGGCGACGCACCGTTCGGACGGTGTGAGGCCGGCGGCTTTGCCGGCGGCGAGAACAGCGGAGGGCAGGTCGATGAGTTCCCCGCGTTCACGCCAGGGGCGGGTGGTGACGACGACCGTACCGCCGGGGCGCAGCATGGTGCGGCACTGGGCGAGGATTTCGGTGAACGCCTCCAGGAGGTGGGCGGTGGGGACGTGGGCGAGATTGGCGCGGTCGTGGCCGTAGCGGAAGTTTTTCTTGACTACCCCGGGTTCGCCGGTCTCCCGGGAGGAGCGGACCTGTCCGTGGACGCTGGGACCGTAGGGAGGTGAGGTGACCACGAGATCCACCTCGCCGCGGCCATCAGCGGGGGCGAGGTCGGTGAGGCGTCGGGCGTCGCCGCAGCGGACGATGCCGGTGCCCGCGCCGCTTTCTTGTGCGGCGGCGCGTGCGTTGAGGGAGGCGAGGGTTGCCCACTTCGGTTCGTATTCGATGCCGAGGGCGTTGCGGCCGAGGTGGAGGGCTTCGACGAGGGTGGTGCCGATGCCGCACATGGGGTCGAGGACCAGATCACCGGGCTGGGTGTAGGTGGTGATGGCGTGGGCGGCGATGCCGGGGTGCATCTTGGCTGGGTGCGCTGCCGAGCCGGGTACGTAGCGGCCTTTGCGTTGGGCGGGGGCGGAGGTGGGGGCGGTGTTCCACACCGAGGAGGAGCGTGTCACAAGGGAATCTCCTTAGTTCAGGCGTGGATGGCGGAGAGGGGGATCAGGTCGCTGTGGGCCACCCCGGGGCTGACGTCGACGGGTGGGGTGGGGATGAGGCGGTCGTCGGCGGGGTGGGCATGCGCGACGATGACGTGCTGGAGGTACCGGAAGCCGGCGGTGCGGGCGCAGGCGATGAGCGAGCCGAGCGGGTCGGTGAGGATGCCCTCGTCCCGTCGCTGGCGGGTGGCCAGCAACAGCAGCCCGCTGGCGGGCAGGAGCCGGTGCGCACGATGGAAGAAGCCCGGCCAGCCGTCCTCCATGGCCCCCGGCATCTCGCTGACCGCACATACCGGCAGCTCTGTGGGTTCCGGGAGAGCGTCGGGGTGGAGTTCGGCGAGCAGCAGCGACAACCTGCTGGGCACGCCATCGCTATAGGTGATCGCTGGCGTGCGGGCGTCCATGCCCGGCACGGTGTCCTGGACAGAGATCTTGAGCAGAGGCGCGGGCAGTTGACCGGCCCGGGTGGTGAACACGGTCCGGATGCGCTCGATGGCCCAGTCGGGCAGCACGGTGCCCGGGGATGGTGCGGCGTGAGGCTGGTCGGGGGCGGGGAGCCAGATGGTCGTCGGCAAGGGACGTGCGATACGAGGACGGGCTGTGCCCGTGCGGTGCGGGGTGGTGGGCATCGACAGGTGGCGCCCGGTAGCGGGACCGAATCCGTCTGGTGCTGACGTGAAGTAATAGGGACGCAGGACGGCGGGATTGCCATCGTTGCCCTGGGTGTTCGAACCGGTGGCCTGGCAGGAAGCCGCACCTGCCCTTGAGGACTGGTCGGTCGTTGCTCCGCGGGCTTTCCCCAGCTCAGCCACACAGGCCGACCGGGCCAGCTAGTTTGGACTTCAGCCGTGCCTGCCGAGTCTCGCTAGGAGGCACTGATTGGCTTTGTTCACGAGTTGGTCTGGCGCCCTGGCAACGGACAGGCATCGCCCGTGACGTCGGCGCGTTCCCGCTGTGGGTGCGCTTCGCTATGCGCCGGCATGCCCAGTACGCGCCGTGCGGCCGAAGCACAGGTTCACTGGCTGCCTGTTGTGCTATCGGTGGCTTCGGTGTAATCGCACGGTGCGGTGCACCGGGCCTGACGAGGGTTCAGGAGATGAACTGGGCGAGGGCTCCGGTCAGGGCGGCCGCGAGGGTGAGGACGGCGGCGAATGCGGTGGCGGCTCGCATGAGGGCGGCGGGGTAGGTGGCGCCGTCGAGACGGGTGAGAGCGCCTGCTGCGACGGCGACCAACAGCGCGAACACGACGACCAGCGCGGTGGTGAGCAGGACAACGGCGAGGCGGGTCACGACAGACTCCCTGTAGACGGTGGGGTGTTGACGTGATCGAAGGTCGCGGAAACGGTGTTCGCCGGGGTCCGTCCGGACGAAGATGAACACCAGCGAACACACAGAGCTGGGCGGGACGGGTGCACGATGAACACGGCGAGTGCGAGGCGGCGCTCACCGAGCTTCGCGAGAAACTGACCGACGGGCTGGCCCGCGCCCGGCTGACAAAGACCCAGCTCGCCGTCCAAACAGGACTGGGCCGCACCACCGTTCAGGAGGCATTCCGGGCCGGCGCGCCCGCTCCGTCGGCTGAGAGCCTGTCGGGTGGCTGGTTGATCACGCTGCGATGAGGCCCTCGACGCTCGTGGAGCGGGCGGTTTTCCGTTCGTCATCGTGGCTCCAGCGCGATGACTGCCCCGCCAGGCGGACGAGCATCAGCCGGATCATCGCTACCTTGATCATGGCCTCCGAGGTAGCGGTGAGCCGTTCATAGTCGCGGGCCAGACGGCGGTTGCGGACCAGCCAGCCGAACGTCCGCTCGACAACCCAACGGCGGGGCAGCACCTTGAAGCCTTTGACATCGTCGGTCCGCTTCACGATCTCCACGACGATGTTCAACGCGTCACGGGCCCAGGAAAGGGGCCTGGAATCAACGGAGTTGGCATAGCCACCGTCAGCCCAGACCAATGCAACGGTGCAGAAGCCCTGGGCGAGCCGGGCCAGAACCGTGCGCCCTCCGGCGCGGTCCTGGACGGAGGCGGAGGTGACCGCGACGACCAGCAGGAGCCCCATCGTGTCCACGATCAAGTGCCTCTTCCTGCCCGCCGTTCGCTTCCCAGCGTCGAATCCTCGCGCTTGGCCGCCCTCGCTGCACTTGACCGACTGGGCGTCGATCACCGCGGCCGACGGGGCAGGATCCCGCCCCGCCTCCTCCCGTACCCGTCGGCGCAACGCGTCGTGGATGCCGTCCCACGTGCCGTCCCTGCGCCATTTGGTGAACCAGCGGTGCGCTGCATCCCAAGGCATCAGGTCATGCGGGAGCATCCGCCACTGGCAGCCCGACCGCAGCACGTAGAAGATCGAGTCGAGGACCAGCCGGTCCCCGTACTTGCGCACGCCACCGCCTTTACGCAGGTCGCGTACCGGAAGCAGAGGCTGGACAACCTCCCACATCGCATCGGTCAGACTGGACGGATAACATGAGCCGCTGACGGCCCCGGAGTTATCGCACTGGCACACACCACGTGATCATTCCGGGGCCTTCGCCATGCCCCTGGGTAGCGATCACACACCGCTTACGACCAGCCACCCGACAGGCTCTGAGCCGAGATGTACCGAGCCGCTGGCTGGCCTGCGGACACCCCGGCGTATCTGCTCTACGCCTACCCGACCCTGCTCGACCGCGCGGGCGACCTTGAGCGGCTGGCCGCGCTCGTCCTTGACCCCCACCGCCAACTCGCCCTCGTGAGACGCTCGTCTGCCGATGCCGGGCTCAGCCAGGTTGAACTGACACACCGAAGAATCATGCAAAACCGCGCAGCTGATCTTGGCACTCTGGCGGCGCTCGGAGTCTCCCGGGACATGCTCATCGAAGGCGCTCACGCTCTGCCGCCGAGCTTGGCGGAGGCGCTCGCCCGGCTGAGCCACGCGCAGGGGGCGATGGAGATCGCACGCGCCGCCGCTCAAGCCGCCGCCATGCACGGCAGGCTCGCCGTAGTGGCCCGCGTCTTGGCAGAAGCCGATCACACGCACGCGGTCCAGGCGGCCGAGGAGGCTGCGGAGGTGGCACGCCGGGCCCGCAACGAATCGGACACCCAAGTCGCCCAGAGAAGGGCGGCCCCGGCGAAAGCCGCTTTAGCAAACCATGCACCTTTCCGTCAAGGTACTAATGGGCCAGGGAGCCGGGCGGGGCGCACCGTTGGGCCACGGTGGGTTACCGCCGTGTCACCACCGACGGGCATAATCGGGTAACAGTGCTGGACAGCAGCGTGCGCCTGCATTCCTCCGGAATCGGGAGGTTGCGCCACACCGTCCGGTGACCGGGCGGCATGGCGGACCCCTCGTGCGGCACGCGACCATCATGGTCGTGAGTAAGGGAGTTGCGGTCGGCATGCGCGCGACGGAAGCCTGGAACGCGCATATCTATGGGGGAATGGTGGAGAGCGGAGCCCTTCGGCAAGCACCGACCCACGACGCGTTCATCAGCTACAACGCCAGGGATCTGGCTGTGGTGCACCGCCTCGCCGAGATGCTGCGCGAGGAGGGATTTCACATCTTCCTCGACGACTGGTGCCTGGTGGCGGGCGAGCCATGGCAGGAGCGCCAGAACGAGGCATTGGCCAACAGCGCCTCCTGCCTCGCGATGTGCGGCGCGCACGGACTGGGGCCGTGGCAGAACGAAGAGGTACGGCTCGCAATCAACCGCCGTGTCAGCGGCCGCTCCATGCGGGTGATACCCGTGCTGCTCCCGGAGGCGTCGGAGTCTGCCCTGGAACATCTGGACTTCCTGGACCGGTTCACCTATTGCGACTTCCGCGGCGGGCTGGATCAGCCCCGTTCGTTCTCCCGGCTCCGTGCCGGAATCCGCGGCGAGGCACCCGGACCGCCGGAACCCTTAGTTCCGGCGTTACCGGGCGGATCGCACCATGCGGATTACCGGTCGAGCTTCAACGCGCCCGTCAGCGGTTGGCGAAGGGGCTCCGCTGTGGCGGCGGCTCGCGCCGCAGTAACGGTGGGTGAGGCACCGGTCGTGCTGTGCGGACTGGCCGGCATCGGCAAGACACATGTGCTGTGCGACACGGCTGACGATCTCCGCGTTGGCCGGACCGTCCTCGCCCTGTCTGCGGGAGGTACCACGGCCGCCGAGCCTCGCTATCTTGTGGACGAGGTCAACGGCTGGCTGGACCGGACATTCGGCCGTGGGCTGGCCGGTGAGGACCTCTACCTGCGTGACTGGCCGGACGCGCTCGCGGCCCTGCTGGCACGCGTCGTGGACGAGCCGCTTCTGGTGCTGTTGGACGACTTGGACGCGGGCCGCGTCGGAAGCACCATTCTGCGTGCCTTCGACGGTCTCCGTGACTGCCTGGTCCTGGCCACTGCCCAGGAGCATTTAGCGGACACCACTGAAGCCCGGCACCTACTGGTGCCGCCGATGTCCCGTGCCGAAGGCACCGACTTCATCATGCATATGGCACAGAGCACGAACCTTCCGGTGGATCCGGAGGAACTCGCGAAGCAACTGCCAGGTGATGTGCTCTCACACCCCCTTGCGCTGTGTACCTTTCTGGCGCACACCGCCTACGTTCCCGCGGCTCTGCTCATACGCCCCGGCCTCCCCACCGACGTACTCTCCGCACGGAAACTCGTGGCCACCGCGGTTGGCCGACTGCCAGCCGTGTACCGCAAGGCTCTCGCCTACGCCGCGGTACTCGACCGGGTACCGCTGGCGGATCTCCTCACGGCCGGGATGGCCCTCCCGCCGTGGTTCACCGCCTCGTTGCCCGATCTGGTGCTGCGCTGCCTCGTCGTCCAGGTGGCCAGCGGTGTCGAGGTGCCCCAGCTTGTAGTCCAGGCTCTGGACGATGTGGACCCGCCCGCCCGCCGGGCCGCTCTGCACGACATCCTCGCCGAACTGGCGGGTCTGGCGGCCGAGGCGGAGAGCGAGGCGCTGGCATCGCTCTCGGGTGTGCTGGCACCGGTGGCACTGGTGGCGGTGGAAACCGGTGAATGGCGGGCACTTCTGGACGCAGTCCCTGACCGGTTGTTGGACCGGCTCAACACACGTGGCTTCTGGAAGGAGTACATCCTGCTCACTAAGGCACTCATCGAGGCGGCCGACCCTCTCGGGGATGAAGCGGACCGGGTCCGCCTGCGGGTCCGCCTGTCTCGCAAGATCGCCCAACTCGGCGACACCCGGTCCGCTTGGCAGTTGGCGCGCGAGTGCGAGTCGATTCCGGGAGCTGCCAGCTACCCTGCTTTGCGCGCCGAGCTAGCGGGGCAGCGGGCCTTCCTCTCCTATCTGCAGGAGGATGACCGCTCGACGCTGCACGAGCTGGGTATCTGCCTTGCCCTGCGGGCCCGTGTGGGCGATACCGCGGGCTTACTGATCGCTCACAAACTGGAGGGCAACGTCCATCTGCGCCGTGGAAGGTACGAGGAGGCTGCTACAGCCTATCGCAGCGCTCTGGACGTGGGAGGCGACGTGGCCGACGCCCGGCACCGGCTGGATACCGAGACTAGCCTGGCCATGTGCGAGGCGCGCCTCGGCTCAACTGAAGCAGCGGTGCGGCGTCTAGAGCGCGCGGTGCGCGAGATGCGCGCTCTGTCCTTGACCATCGATCTGCCCCGTGCGCTACACGGGCTCGCCCTCGTGTACGAGCGACAGGGGCTGCCAGCCCGGGCGCTCGAGCTGGTCCGGCAGGCCGCCGCAACGCCGGCCCGGGACCCTGCGGTACGCAAGGCGGTCGATCGTATGCTGTGGCGGTTGGAGAACCTTCAGCAGGTGACCCGGTTCGCGGCCGACGGTGGGAAGGCAAAGGGCGACCCGCGGTGATGGGACGAAAGAGGCCCGTACGGGTGATGAGGTCGGCGCTCCGTGCCACTGGTATGCCCGACTATCTGCGAAAGGCGTTCGTACAGGCCGTCCCCAAGCGGATGAGCAAGCGGACGGGGGTGCTATTGCGCGGCCATCTGCGGCTGCTGGTGTACTCCTCACGGTCGACCGATTCGCTGCTGGACGTCGAGGAGGCCTTCGCCGAACTGCGCAGCCACTGGGCCGCCGAGGGTGGGAACACTGGGGACCTGCTAAAGCTCGTCAGAATGGTGAGCTACCGCGCCCAGACGCTACACACGCCCGTGGCTAGCGAGCCGGCGGAGGAGGCAAGCCCCGCCGCGCTCGCCCAATTCTGGGCCTCCAGCGGCCATGACATCGATGAGCTGTCCACGTTCATGGCCGATGTCGATCAAGAAGCCGCAGATTGGCTACCAGGGTGAACGGAACGATGGTGTCTACGGCGCTCGCCGAACTGCTGGAGTACTCTCGCCGACATGTCCCCCACTACCAGTCGCTGGTTCCGCCAGGCCCAGTGACCGGAGAGAACGCGGTCGCAACGCTTCGGCGGATACCGTTGCTGCACCGTGGAGACGTCCGGAGTGAGCGTCCACGCCTGTGGTCGGCCGAGGGGGACACACGCCGGTGGAGGCGGGTGCACACCACCGGAACGACCGGTGCACCTGTGGAGATCGTTGTCGACGATGCGGCGCAGCATGCGGAACTCTCTGCCTTGGTCCGGCATGTTCGGCGCCACGTCGGCAAACAGGCCGGTCTGGCGATCGCGCATCTGACGCTGCATCTGGCTTCGACCTCCAGAGCGTCGGTCTCACCGGATCTGCCCGGCGTCGGGCTGGTCAAGTGGAACCTAAGCCGTGCATGGCAGTTGCCGGACGACGAATTCCGTTCCGCCGTCCGGGATATGCACGGGAAGGTAATCACCGTGATGCCCAGCGTGATGGCTGCCTTGTGCGATCGCCTCGGCCCATCGAGCGGGGTCGGTCCGCGGCTGGTCGTCCTGTCCGGTGAGCAGTTCACTCCCAGCTTGCGGGAACGCATCCAGGTGACGTTCGACTGCCCGGTCACCGCGCTCTACACGCTGGCCGAAGCTGGCATCGTCGCGCACGAGTGTGGGGAGAGCGGGACCTACCACGTCGAGGAGACGGATGCCTTCGTGGAGGTGGTGGGAGACCGAGGGGACCCGCTGCCGCCCGGGGGCGTCGGTGACATCGCGGTGACCCCGCTGGTGAACCGCGCCATGCCGCTCCTGCGCTATGTCAACGGGGACAAGGGAGCCTGGGTCGACGGCCCTTGTGGCTGTCGACGGCCCGGCCCGCGGCTGCGGCTTCTGGCTGCGCGTACCCAGCACGCTCTGGTGGCTGGTCCGAACGGGCGGGGGGTACGGAAGATCGATCTGGCCAAGCTCTGCAGGCAACTCGACCTCAGCGTCTCGCGGATCGTCCAGAACAGCGATGAGGTCGTGGTGGAACATCATGACTCGCACCCCGCCACGGACTTTCAGCGAACCGCGATCGCCGCGGCTGTACGTTCATTGATGGGAGCCGACCTGACCGTCCGGATGCTTCGGACGGCTCGCGAGCGCGCCGCGGGTGCCCCAGCGGCCGATCCCGGCCAGGTCCTGCCCGCGTTCCTGCCGTCAGCGGACATCGCGGCCTGGGCACACGACGTGCTGCGCCGGCAGGGCGTCCTGGCCGCCGTCCTTACCGGGTCGGCGCTCGATCCGGCGGCTGTCAGCCGCTTCAGCGACATCGACGTGACGGTCGTCATCGACGACGACCCTTGTCAGGAGCGCTGGTACGCATTGGCTGCGGCCATGAACCAGCACCTCGCCACCCTGCGCGTGAACGTCACCGAGGTGGCCGGGCTGGTACGGGCCCCGCTAGTCACCTGTCGTCTTTTGACAGAACGCCATCCCGTGATGGGAACACTGGAGGAGGCTGGGGTCACCTGGCCATCCGTCCAGGACCTGACGGCCGAGGCCAGGTTCTGGACACAAAACGCCGAGAGCGTGCTGTGGACCCGGCTGACAGCAGCCGACAGACAGCGCACGGACCCGGTGCGGGACGCCTGGCTCGCCTCGCGCTTCTGTCTCGACGCGCTGCGCTACCGGCTGTTGCGCGAAGGAGTCCGGGTGACCGCTGCCCGTCACGTTCTCCAAAGGGCACCGGAGTTCGGTGTACCGGACGCGACAGACATCCGGCACGTCTTCGCCGTAAGCCGGGAGCACCGGCCACCGCCCACTCCCGGATCACCCGAGGCGGACGGGTTCCTCCGTGTTGCTTTGGCCTGCGTGCGGTGGCTAGGCCGATCCTTGTGAGCCCGTTCGGCGGCGGGTGGGTGTCATATGGCTCAGGATGTCGGACCATTGAGGAGTGGGCATCTATCCGATGGCCCTTCGGCAAAGGATCACACACTGTTCCGTTGATTCGGTCGAGAGCGAGGCCGGTCAGCAGGGGATGGGTATGAGGTGAGCGCGAGCGCAACCAGCGGTGCCCATCAAGACCCCCGCTGAGAGGAGCCAGGTTCGATGTCTCATGCCCCACCGGGACTAGGAGAAGCGCACAATGCCGTCTCGGGCGGGGTCTTCTACGGCCCGGTGATCCAGGGCGGACTTGTAACTGTCACGACCACACAGCAGCCTGCAGGTTTGCCGTCCGGCGGACTTCCGCCTCCAGCCTCGGTCCACGTCGGCCATGAGGCAGAACTGGCCTCCCTGGTGGCCACACTCGATCCGCGCGGCAGACCGGCTGCCCCCGCCGTCTGCTTGGTGGCTGGGCCGGGCGGGGTGGGCAAGAGTGAGCTGCTGATCCAGGCCGCCCACGCCGTCCTCCGGCAGCGGCGGTTCCCCGGCGGTGTTCTCTTCGTCGACCTGCACGGACACAGGTCAGGTGTCTCCCCGCTCTCACCAGGGGAGGCACTCGGGCACCTGCTCCACCAACTGGGCGTCCCGGAGCCGGCGATCCCCGTCCACGCCGAGGACCGGGCCGCCGCCTACCGCCGTCATCTGGCAGAGCGGCCCACGCTTGTCGTGCTGGACGACGCGCACAACAGTGATCAAGTGCATCCGATGCTGCCGCCGCCCGGCGGGAGCAGGGCACTGGTGTCGAGCAGACGGCTGCTCCCCGCGGTGGACGACGCCCACCGCATCGCCCTTGACGTGCTGCCGCACGAGGCCGCCGTCCGGCTGCTGCTGGAAGTGTCAGGATGCCTTGGCGCCAGGGCAGTTGGTCCAGCCGCCGAGGAGCTGGTTCATCACGCCTCGCGGATCGCCGAGCGATGCGGAGGACTGCCGTTGGCGCTGCGCATCTCAGCCGCTCGGGTACGGGGAAAGCAGCCGGCCGCCTTCGCCGACCTGGCCGCGTGGCTGGCGGACGAGCAGAGCAGACTGTACGAACTCGATGACGGGGAGCGCCAGATGACCTCGGTGCTGGCGGTGTCGTACCGCGAGCTCGACCAGGACCAACGGCGCCTGTTCGCGCTGTGTGGCATCAGCCCGGGCCCCAGGTTGGGCATTCACGCTGCCGCCGCTCTCACAGGCGTCCCCCTCGCCCGGGTCCGCCGCCTCCTGGAAGGGCTGTGCGGCGCCCACATGGTGCAGGAGGAGGACCGAGGGCGCTATCGGCTGCACGAACTGGTTCACGACTATGCCCGGGAGAGGGCCAGGGAGGACCTGGCACGATCGGAGCGGGAAGCCGCCGCTGATCGATTGGTCGATCACTACCTTGCCACCGCCGACCGCGCCGACCGTGTGCTGTCGCCCTGCCGTTACCGGCTCCAGGACGAATGGGGACGTCCACCCGGGATCACCCCGGAGATCTCCTCCCATCATGCCGCTGTGTCCTGGCTGTCTGCCGAACTTGACAACTTTGCGGGCATCTGCCGGGCCGCTGCCGAGTCCTCGGCGCCGGCACGCAGCTGGCTACTCGCCGACGCGCTGCGCGGATACTTCTTCCTCGCCAAGACCTGGAAACCGTGGGAGGACACACATCGGGTGGCGCTCGCCGCCGCTGAGCAGGCCGGTGCACATCGCGAGCAGGGCATCCTACACAACAGCCTGGGGCTGTCGCTGTTGGAAAGACGTGACCTGACCGGTGCGTCCGCTCACTACACGGCTGCCGCACACCACTTCGAGGCGGCGGGCGAC
Source organism: Streptomyces sp. GS7 (assembly GCF_009834125.1). NCBI lineage: Bacteria > Bacillati > Actinomycetota > Actinomycetes > Kitasatosporales > Streptomycetaceae > Streptomyces > Streptomyces sp. GS7. The sequence continues at coordinate 6,414,959 of NZ_CP047146.1, read as the reverse complement.
GAGCACGGTAGCGCCAACGCGGTCGAGAATCATGCGTGGGTGCGGCACTACTCCGGGGATTACGTCGGGGCTCTGGACGACCATCTGCGGGCGCTGCGGGGGTACGAGCTGCTAGGGGCGGAGCGAAACCGCGCCATCACCCTGCGGGGGATGTCGCTGGCCGAGATGGAGCTGGGACGCACCACGGACGCGATCGGCCATCTACGAGAGGCTGGGCGGATCTTCGTGGAACGGGATCTACACCTCGACGCGGCGATGACGCTCAACGGGCTGGGCGAAGCCTACGCCAAGGCAGGTGACCGGCGGTCAGCCCGGCTGCATCTGCTGCGGGCACTGCGCCTGAGCCGGTCCTGCGGCAGCAGGTACGAGGAGGCCCGGGCGCGCCGTGGCCTGGGCTCAGTCAGCCGGGACGACACGCAGCGGCTCGCCTTGCACCACTGGGAGCGCGCCCTGCACCACTACACCGAGCTGGGTTCGCCCGAGGCAGAGACGGTACGCGCCTTGATTGCAGAGCTGCGTGCGTAGCGTCTTTCTCCGCGCGAGCGGAGGAACCGTGGGCTGAAATCCATCGGCAGGCCAGCAGTGTGCTCCCCGAGGCCCACCCGGCAGGGAAAGCTGCTCTCTGGGCACATGGTGCCCCAGTGGGAGCACCCAACACGCGCCTTCGGCAGACGTAGTTCATCCTGATAACCAGTGCTTCTCCGCAGGCTACATGGGGGGCTGACACGAGCAGCCCTTGTCTGCGACTCCTGCCAGGGATTCCAATCTGCGACTACGACGGAGCCAGCTCCAGTTCGACGGTCAGCGGCGTGATCCGTGGGGTATTGGTCCAACTCCCCCCTCGGACACTCACCCCAGAGTGCCTGGTCGGCTAGTTGACCAGGCACTCTGCATAGGCGTTCGATCGGGTGATTGAAGTGGGAGGGGTGAACTCCCCATAGAGCGGCGCGCTGACCTGGGGTTTCTCCTGGGGCATTCCGTGGGGGTTCGTGTCGGGTTCATGCGGAGCTGTGTGCGTTGAGACGTGCTTCTCTGCGGTGTTAGGGCCCTGACCTGCGCTGTTGTCAGCGTGTGTCGTGGGGGTTCATGTCGGTCTTGAGGGTTCGTGAGTCGAGGTCCGTCCTGCTGTTGGGCGTGGTCGGTGTAATGCACGACCTCTGCCGGGAGGCATCCGGGGTTGAGCAGTGACGGGGCGAGAAACTGGGATGGACATTCCCTTCCGAACTCGTTCTCTGACTCCCTGGCCTTGGAGCCCGACTCCGTCGATCTCCTAGTAGTGCTTGGCCAGGTTCACTTGTTGGTGACGTACCCGTTTGTTCGCGTGTGCTGTTGACCAGGTGTGCTGGGTGGGGTGTTGACCGCAGTACGGTGTGATCTGAAGGACTTCGCGGCGCAGATGTTCGAGCCATTTGCGCGCGTGGATCAGCGTCGACGCGGCGGCGTGTACCCTTCGCCTGCCTGAAGGACCCCCGCGGCATCCGCTTCCTGCGCATTTCCCTGTCCCTGATGGGCTGACTGGCCCGCGCAGCTGGAGTGCCCGGCTACGGCCATCAGTGCCCGTGCCCCCGCCCGCCATGCCCCCGCCGGTCCCGGACCATACGACGGTCCGGGACCGGCTCTGGGATCAGGAAGTCCCGTGCTCTCTGGGCAGGTTCACAGCGAGATCAGCACGAGCGAGAGGAGGAGCAGGGCGATCACTCCGGCGCCGGTCCCCACCACGCAGCCCAGGCTGTTCGTCAGCTCGGAGAGCCGGGATGGGGAGGTGCGTGGTCCCGGGCCGAGGTCGGTGGGCTCGGGGGATGAGGTGTACGCCGGGGTGGCGAGGGGTTCGTGGGAAGTGGTGGACTGTGCGGGGCTCTGGCCGATCACGTCCCGCAGGATCTGCTGCCACAGGATCGGCGGCAGTTCGGGGGCCCGCCCGTTCCTGGGCGCGATGATGGCCTCCCGGAGCCAGTTGCCCGCGGCGGGGTGGCGGTCCCGGCACATGCGATGCAGGAGTTCTTGTAGATCGCGCAGATAGCGTTCGTCGCCGGCGAGGGGGGCGACGGCCCAGGTGAAGAGGTCGGCCGCCCGGCCGGCCAGGGCCGTCCGCGAAGCAGGTTCCGTGCCCGGCTCGTTCGGCGCGAGGTACAGGCCGTTGCGTAGCACCTCCGCGCACAGCGCGTGCCGCATCTCCATCCCGCGTTTCCGGACACGGTCGTCGTCCCCGAGCGCGTTCAGCAGCAGTTCCACGGACTCCGGCGGCAGCCCGCCGGAGCGCAGCTCGCGCAGGAGCAGATCGTCAGGCAGGGTGCGGAGGCGGTCGGCCAATTTGCCACGCTGCGCGGCGTTCCTGCGACGGAGCACATGCAAGTCCTCCAAGACCTCGTGGAGCGGGGTCGGTTCGGTGTCGGCTGCGGGATAGCCGGTGGCGGGTGCCGTGGGACGGGGGGCGGGCGCGCGGCCGGGGCGCGGAGGTGTCGTCGGGGGTGAGGAGGGTGACGGTGAGGGGGTGGAGACGGACGCGGGGGCTGAGGTAGGCGTCGGGGTGAGAGGGGCGGGATCCGGCTGGAGGGCCGGGGGCGGGGCGGTCGCAGCAAGGTCCGGTTCCCGGTCCGGGAGGCGGGGCGGAGTGGCCGGGTGGGGGGCGGTCAGGCGGTCGGCGTCCAGGATGTCCTCAAGCAGGGCGCGCCGTCGCGGCCAGTCCAGCGCCGCGCCGCCGCCGAGCCCGTCGACCAGCTGCGGCACCCCGGGACGGTCCGCCGGGTGCCCCAGGAGGTAAGCCACGAGCTGGGCCGCCGCCCTGTGCTCGAACCGGGGATGGGCCGGTGGGCGGCACATGACCCGGGCCAGCGGACCGGAACCGCCTGTGTCCGGCTCCCAGCGTGGGACGCTCATCAGCCGCAGCGGGTGGGTGTCGACCATGTCGTATGTGGCGAACGTCCACTCCTGACCCAGCCAGGGACCGAAGAGCATGAACAGCCCCAGATACACCAGCGGCGCGGCGTCCTGGCCGGGCCAGCCGGGCAGCTCCTCCTCGCCCGTGAGCAAGGACACCCGCTGCGTCGGATCGCGCAGCCACTCCGCGGTGACCAGGGTCAGCGCATGCTTGACCGTCGGCAGCAACTCCCGCATTCCCGGGAGTCGTTCCCGCGCCAATTTGTCGAGTGCCGCGCACTCCACCACGTGCTGCCGCCCGGTGGCCTGCTCGGCGGACTCCCGTTTGCCCCAGCCGCCGTGCGCGAGCCCGAGGCACTGACGGGTCTTCAGGGTCTGCGGCTCACCGACGAGGACATGGCTGACCGTGCTGGGCCGGCCACCCCGGTCGGTGGTGGGCCAGCGCTGGACGAGCATGACCTCACCGTCGCGGGACAGGGTGCGTACGACGCTCTGTCGCGGGGCCGGCGCGCCGGACACCCACAGCAACGGGCCTAGTTCCCTGCCCAGTTCCTCGGCGCGCTCGGCCGAGCAGGAGTGGGCGACGGCCTTCATGCCGGTGCCCTGGCGTCCCTGGTTGCCGTCCCATCGGAAGACCACCTGGTGTACCGAGCCCGCGGTACCGCTGCTGCCCTGCCCGGCCGTGCCAGCCGATGCCCGGAGAGCCGGTCTCCGGTCCTGGAAGTCGTTCACCGTTCTTCCTCTCCCACAGTTCCTCTGGCTTCCGGCGACGGCACGGCTTGCCTCGCGTCCGGCCCTCCGACGGCGAACGCCTCGGCACCGCCCGGCACTTCGATCAGCCCGTGCATCGCCAGTAGCGACAGCAGCGGCTCCAGCACCCGCCGGGGCCCCGCCCCGGCCGGATAGCGGCCGTTGTCCTCCTGACCGCCGGTGGCCGACGCTACGTGCAGGGTGCACCGCCGGATCGCGTCGAACGGGCGCAGCCACGCCTGGCCGGCATGGTGGCGCAGCAGCCCGTAGACGTCCCGGCTCTCCTCGCGCATCAGCGCGGGGTCGAGCGAGGTGGGCGCCGCCTCGCCCAGCCACCGGTCGACGGGTGGCTGGAACCGCAGGAGGTCCGCCTTGCCAAGCACCATCGCGGCCGCCACGTCGAGGTACGGGCCGTTCTTGGGCAGCCGGTCCAGGACGGTGCCGAAGGCGAGATCGCCGTCCCGGTTCACCTCAAGACCCCAGCGTTCCCTGGCGTGGTCCAGATGCGGCAGTGGGAGAGCCAGCGCCGGGTCCACGACGAAGAGCATGGCGTCGACCCCGAGCAGGAAGCGGAGCGCGGCATCGGTCCGTACGAGGTCCTCGCCGCCGAGGTCGAAGAAGGCGACCGGACGTACCCGCCCGCGGGCGTCGGTGATCAGGAGGGACTCCACGAATCGGGCGAAGCCGTCCAGGCCGAGGGCGCCGGTGTGGTCGAGGACCTTGCCGTTGCGCAGCGGCTGCACCCGTTCCCGTACGAAGCGCGCGTGCTGCTCCGGGTTGACGGACTGCCACTTCAGTCCGAACGGCTCCAGGCCGCCGTCGGTGATCTCGGCGATCATCTGGGTCAGCAGATGGCTCTTGCCGGTGGAGGACTGGCCGACCATCGCGACGGTCAGCGGCCGGCCGTGGGTGAGGTAGGGCACCGGGATGAAGTGCTCGGGGAAGTCCGGGTCCGCTGTGCACTTCTGGACGGCGCCGCGCATGATGTCCTCGCGCCGCAGGGGGTTGCCGACGCCGGAGACGTCCAGCGGCTGGTACTGCATCCTGCTGTCGGTGACGAACAGTGACCTGAGGTCGAGCTGGATGGCCTCCAGGCAGTATGGGCAGAGGACTTCTCCGTTGCTCCGCCCGGGCGGCGTCCCGGACCCGTCGTGGGGTTCGGGGGCGGGTGCCAGCCGCTTGAGGTCGAGCGCTTGGTCGAACGCCGTGCGGTGCGGGCGCGTCTCGTCGGCGGGAACGCTCAGCGCGACGCGCCGGGCGGTGCCCGGGGTCAGGAGGTCGAGCAGCCGCCCGGGGGTCGGCCGGTCGGCTGCCTGCGGAGCGAAGGCGTCGCGCAGCGTCTCGGCGAGCACCCGGTGCTCGGCGAGATCGGCGGGTGCCCGATCGGATGGACCGGGCCGGCCGGTCACCAGCTGGTAGAGCACCTGGGCCGCGCTCCAGACCGCGTCCCGGGGGTCGACGCGGCCCTCGCCCCGGCGCTGTTCGGGCGAGCAGTAGGGCGCTCTGCCCCACCGGGTCCTCGGTCGGCCGGCGCGGGCCGCCCCCTCCAGCCCCCAGAGCTGGACCGAGGTGCCGTCCCAGAGCACCGTGGCCGGCGAGATCCCGCGCAACACCAGGTCCTGGCCGTCGAGCACGCACAGCGCCAGCAGCAGATCACGGGCGAGGACCCGCTGGTCGGTCGCGGACATCACATGGGTGCGCACGGCGGCGATGCCGCGCGGCGCGGCGTACAGCAGGAAGGGCTCGGCGGCGTCCAGTTCGTAGCCGATGATCCGCGGGAAGAGCGCCGCGTACTCCGTGTCGTCGAGCGCCCGGTGCAGACGCAGGGCGGTGCTCGCCTCCACGTCCAGCAGTGCGCGCGCCGCCGGGTTCGCCGCGTCGGCGGCGGTCAGCCGCACCTGGACGCACTGCTGTCCCTCGTCGTCGAGGAGGCCGTTGCGGATCCGCTGGGGCAGCAGCGGATCGCGGCGGGAGGTGCGGCCGAAGCGGACCGGGGCGATGCGGCGCCGCCCCGAGGCGAGGGTGAAGGCGAGGGTGGTCCGATGCGAACTGCCCGGCTCCACCAGGTCGGAGTGCGAGGTGCTGGTCACCAGTGGTCGCCGTCCCTTCGTTCGCACGCGTCCACCGGGTCGGCCCCGGGGCTCTGGCGGGGCCGGACGGTGTCCACGACCCCCATCCGCAGCGGGGTGAGCCGAATCAGACCCGCGTACCGTCCCGACGAGGTCCACAGCGCCTCGTGCGGCTGGGCCGAACCGCTCGTCCGCCAGGTCTTCTCGACCTCGCCGCGCACCGCGTCCGGGGCGAATCTGATCCATACCGCCGCCGCCGGGTCGCGGCTGAGCAGCGTGCCCTGCTCCGGTGAGGACAGCTGCACCACGGCGCGCCGGTCGGCGTCCGCGCCGACCAGTTCGGCCACCCGGTGCGGGTCGGTCCCCAGCAGGTTCGCCGAGGTGGCGCGGGTGCGGTGTCCGGCGACGAACGGAGGCGGGGCCAGCACCCCGTTGCGCCGGAGGTGACAGCGGGCCGTCGACAGCAGGTCGCGGACCAGCTTCTCGGTGCGCCGGACGGCGAGGGCGCCGGCCTGGCCGCGTTCGACGGCACCCCAATAGGACTTCATGGCGACCAGGGCGGCGTCCGTCAGATCACCGGCCAGGGTGGCGACCAGCTCCGGTCCGCCTTCGCCGCTCTCGCGGTCCAGCCAGCGCGGCACCCCGACGGTGCGGTCCTCCCACGGGTCGGCGGCCGGGGCGGAGGTTTCCTCCTCGTCGGGTTCGGCGGGCTCGTCCCCGGAGGGCGCGTCGTCCCAGGCGTACACGCTCGCCCAGTTGCTGTCCGCGTCGTCGGCCGCTGCGAAGGCGTCCGCCTCCAGGGCCGAGGCGCTGGACAGCCAGTCGTCCGCGACGGGCGGCTCAGTGCCGGACGCACCGGCGGCCGCGGGCCGCTCCGGCTCGGGCATCGCCTCGGCGTCCGCGGCGTCCGCCGTCGCCCGCAGCATGCCGGCGACGGACCGGGCCGCATCGGCGCAGTACATGCGCTCCTCGGCGGCCCAGTGCTCGCGGACCGCCTCGGCCAGCAACCCATCGAGCCCCTCCAGGGCCCGGCGCAGCGCGGCGGTCCCGTGGCCCGCGGCCCAGGAGTCGGCCGCCGCACGCCAGAGCCGGCGAGCCGTCTCCACCGCGGCACCGAGGCCCGCCAGCAGACCGGCGGCACTCAGCCAGAGCGGGGGCGTGGCCGCGTACGCCACCACCACCCCGGCTACCGCGCCGCCGGCGGCCGCGATCCGGGGTCCCACAGCCCAGCGGACCGGGCGCTGGGCACCTCGCAGACGGGATGCGCCGAGCAGCGCCACGCCGACGAACACCAGCGGGACGGGGATCGCCAGCGACACGAAGGGCCCCTGCCACAGCGCACCGAGCAGCCCCGCGGTGGCCGCCGCCGGCAGACCCACCACGGGGCTCGGCAGCGGGCCACCCCGCGTCCCGGACCGCTGTGCCGCCGCGTCGGAGACGGGGGTGCCCCCGCGTGAGCCCGTTCGTGCGCCGGAGAGGCCGGCGAGCTTCGGCAGCAGCGCGGAACCGGGCACCGGCTCCACCCGCCCGGCCAGGCCGGTGAAGCGCTGAGCCACCGCGCGCAGGGCCAGCCCCCGCCCCAGCAGCTTCTTGGCGAACTCCCGCAGTCCCTCGCCGATCCGCTCGCCCACGCCCTCGGCCGAGGGCACCCGCAGACCGAGGGCCGCGAGCCGGGCCGCCACCTCGGCGGCGGACGGTGTCGTGCCGGAGCCACCGCTGTGCAGGGCAGTGCCGACGAGGTCCCGGTAGTCGCCGAGCGCCTGGCGCGCCTGGTCGAGGTCGGCCTCGAACGCCTCCCGGCGCGAGCCGCTTAGCAGCCCGGGGAGGGCCCGCAGTCCGGCCAGCGCGTCCTCGGCGTCGTCCAGGGCGTACGCGCACGCGCGGTAGGCACTGTCCGCCACCCCGCCCGGCTCCCGGTGCCGCTGGTCGCGGCCGCCCCGGCCCGCCACCAACCCCCGCAGCGGCTCGGGCAGTTCGGCCGTGGACCAGGCGGTCACCGGCAGATCCGGGGCGGGTTCAGTGTCCTCGCCCGCGAACCGGGTGAGCGCGTCGCGCCAGGCCCGGTCGCGGACCTCCGGCGGCAGGTCCTGCTCCAACAGCCGCACCCCGGGCGCGGCGACCGCGTCGGGCAGCGATCCGACGTCGTCGAGCACCCTCAGGAAGACGTCCGGGACCGACAGCACATCCACCAGGACCGCCAGCGCCTCCGGTTCGTCCGGCGCGGGCTGCTCCAGTGCCGTGCGTGCGGAGCGCAGATCGCCCGCCCACAGCAGGCCGGTGCCGGAGGCCCGCAGCACCGCGGGCCGCACCAGCCGCCGGTCCGGCGGGAACGCCTCGTCCTCATCGGCGGACGAACCGGGCGCGCTGCCGACCAGCAGGACCAGGATCCTGATCTCGCCCGGGGCCCGGTAGGCGGTGAGCAGTTCGTACTGCCGCTGATGGCCGGTCAGCCCGGCCGGGGTGTCGACGACCAGGAAGAGCGGGTGGTCGGGTTCCGGCAGTCCGGCCCGGCCGAGTTGCCGGGCGACCGTGGCCCGCAGAGCGCGGGCGGTGCCGAGTTCCGCCGCCCCGGCGCGCAGGTCGAGGTGGACGACCGCGCCGATGTCCTCGGGGTTGATCACTCCGTGTCTCCGTCCCAGGGGTTGCGTCGCGAGCGGTCCCGGCCGCCGTCGTCGGCGGCCTCGTACGGACGGGGATCGCCGGGCTCGTCCCACGGCACCGAAGACCGATCGGCTCCGCCGGAGTGCCCGTTGACGCGTTCCCCGGAGGAACGCGGGAGCCGGTCGTCGCACGCGTCGTCGTAGTCGTCCGCCGGGGCGCGTCGCGCACGCTCGTCGATGCCGCCGCCCTGGTAGGCGTCGGTGGAGGCCCGCGGGGCGGTGCCCCAGTCGTCGTCATCGGCCACGGAACGCCGGGGTTGCGTGAACTCCTTGCGCGGACGTGGCTTCGGTGTGCCGCCGCGGACGTGCTCCAGCAGCGTGCGCAGGGTCGGCTGGACGGCGCGCTGGTCCCCGAACTCGGCGTCCAGCGCGGCTGGCAGTGTCTCCGCCCAGAACTCCCACAGCGGCCGCACCCATCCCTCGACCTGCTCGCCGCCGCGCTCCCGGCGCCCCCTCAGCAGCTCCAACTGGCGCGGGGCGGTCTTCTCTACCAGCTCGACGAAGAGCGAATGCGGTTCGCTGCCATTCCTGGCGAGCCCCAGCGGCTGGGCCGTCATCAGCTTCTCGCAGTAGTCCTCGACGGTCCGCTCGTCGTCGAGGACTATCCAGCGTTCGTACGAGCGCAGCAGCTCCGCCCAGCTCGACACGCCGCCCGGGAAGTCCCCCAACCGCAGCCGGACGCCGGGCACTTGGTCGCCCGTCTCAGGGAAAAGACGCAGCCGGATCCGGCCCGGCGACGCGGGGTCGCCGTCCAGCACGTCCAGCTGGCCGTTCCACATGCAGCACAGCAGCCGGTGCAGGATGGCGCGGCGGTCCTCCGCGCTGCTGACCATCCAGCTGTCCCGGAAGCCGAGCCGTTGACGCCACCTCAGCACGTCCTGGGCTTGCTCGGAGTCCTTGGCCCTGGCCCACTGGCGCAGCACCTTGCGGGCCTCGGGCACCTGGGTGAGGCTCATCTCGCTACGGAAGAGGACCACGGTGATCGAGTCGCTCTCCATTCCCCGGTACTCCACGGCATTCTTGGCGTCGGAGGGCAGCCGCAGCGCCTTGCCGAGGAACTCCTGCACCTCCTCCACGGCCTGTACGCGCGGGTGCGTGACGAGCACCCGCAGCGGTCCGGTGCCCTCCGGGGTGAAGCCCACCGGCAGCAGGCCGGTCAGTTTGCGGCCGAACAGGTCGAGCGCCTCCTTGCTGACCTGTTCGGCGGCGTCCGCGTCGCCCGCCGCGGCGGCCAGCAGGGTGCTCATTGGCGGCAGCAGCGGGCGCTCCTCCAGATGTTCGCCGCTCTCCGCGAACAGCCGGGTGATGCGGCCCTCCAGCTGGGCCTTGACGGCCGCCACCGCGCTGTCGGGGTTGCGGCGGCTGAGCGAGTGGGCCCTGCGCCAGATGTCGCCGTTGATCATCTTGAGCAGGAGCGCGGCCTCGTCGTCGTGCTCACGCAGCCCCTCCCGGCGGATCAGCCGGGTCACCAAGTCCTCGTAGAAGTGGTTGAGGGTGCGCTGCGGCGGGAGCAGATACGAGATACCGGTGCGGTCCTCGTACAGGTCGAGGCCCTTCTGCGCGGAGACCTTGCGTTCCCGCTCGGAGTGCGTGAGGAAGGCGTTCACCAGGCGTCCGAGGTCGGTTCCGGCCGCATCTGCCTGGGACTGCCAGCGCTGCTGCTGCTCGCGCCACGCCTCGTGCCACACGACCCGGCAGCGCCACTGGTACCAGATGTTCTGCGCCTGGAGCGCCGCCTGCACGTCGTCGTCGCCCCAGCGGGCCGGCGACATACCGGCCAGCCGGCCCCTGATCCGCGGGATCTTGGGCGGTTGCTCGGTCACACCCGGCGGGCGCTGGGGGGCGACGGCTCGGCTGTTGAGCATGCCCAGGAAGCCGAGCCGGGCGATCGGTTCGTCGCTGTCCGGGACGCCCCGCACGACGCGTTCGGCGAGGAAGGGGTCGACAGTCTGGAGGAGCTTGTCGATGGCGGGGCGCGGGGCGAACCGGTCAGCCATCGAGGCAGCCTGGCGGTCCGCGACGGACTGGAGGTCGGACAGCAACCGCTGCATGTCCGCGATCCGTTCGCCCAGCGCCAGCTCGATGGCCCTGCTGCCGCGCGGCAGCGGTTCGGGCTCCGGTACCGGCAACTGCTTGCGCTCCCAGAGTTCTTCGAGCTGGGAGTCGGCGAACAGCTGCCGGATCATCGGCACCGCGGTGTCCCGCAACGAGGTACGCGGTCGCTCCACGAGATCCGTGACGGCCTCCCGCAGCAGCCGGCCGGCAACCAGGTCGGCCAGCTGGTCCATCGGGGCGGTCATGGAGGCCACCAGGCTGGTGGAGACGCCCTGCCGGCCGATGCCGGTGGGGGACAGGGCGCTGCGGTGCACGCCCCGGTTGATGAAGCTCGCGGCAAACGTCTGGTAGTCGTCGTCGGCCGCCGCCATCCGGCCCCGGGAGCGGCCGTCGCCCAGCTCGGTGCCGACCAGGGACATCACCAGGGAGACGATGGAGCGGCGCAGGTCGTCCTGGCGGATGCCCGCCGTCGGGCTGAACAGGAACGCCGTGGGCAGAATGCCGGTCCGCAGCCGGATCGGTGTCGTGCCCGGGTAGCGGATGCCGATCCCCGCCTCGTGATCCAGGTCGCCGATCTCCGCGCCCTCCGTCGGCGCGTTCTGCCCATCCACCAACCGGAACAGGTCGACCACGGCGCGGGCCGCGTTGAGATCCGCCTCCCGCCCGCCGCCGGCGGCAGACGGGAACGAGGAGGGCATCACGACCAGCGGGTAGATCTTCACCCCGTCGAAGCGGCGCATCCGGAACGCGTGGTTGATCAGGTGCAGGTAGTCCAGGAAGATTCCGGCGCCGGTGCCTCCGGCCACCGAGAAGGCGACGAACACGTCGCAGCCGTTGACCTTGCCGCCGCCCAACTCGCCGAGCTCGCCAGCCGACTTGGCGATCGCGTCGATCGCCTGGAGCAGCGGCTCCAGGACCGGGGCGAGGCTGTGCCGGAGGGTGGCGAACAGGGCGGCCCGCCCGACGGTGGGCAGCTGGCCGGCGCCGTTGTGGAGCGGGGTGACCTTCGGCTCGTCGATGCGCGGCGGCAGCCAGTCGGCGACCTCGTCGCGCAGGCTCGCCCGGAGCATCTTGGTCACTTCCGGTGAACTGTCGAAGTTCGGCAGGAGATTGTGGGTGGCCCGGGAGGTACGGGCGTACGCGGCCCGCAGCGACGGGTCCACGTTGAACTGCGGCAGCCGCTGGAGATCTGACTCGCTGTAGTCCGCGTACACGAACTGGAGGCAGTCGGGAAGCTGGTAGGGGGCGTGGCCGCCGAGGCGGCCGGTGAGCGCGACGCCGTCCGGGCCGCACAGCTCGGCGCGCAGCCTGCGTTCCAGTTCGGCACCGACCAAGCCGCCGGTGCCGCCCAGACCGACGAAGAGCATCGGCTGGAAGATCTTCATGGGTTTCCTCCCGTTGCGGCCGTATCGCGGACGGTTCGTCCTCGATACGTCTGTGGACTGCCCGCGGCACGGTGGCCGCGGTGCGGTGTGCGGGGGCGGGCCGGCGACGCACCGTTCCCGCCCTGCGCCTCACCGGTACGACTCGTAGGCGCTCGCGCTCTCGCCCTCACCGGTCGTGGGGGTGGTGGCCGTGGTGGTCCGGGACCGGGAAGGCCGTGTTCTGCGGGCCTTCGGGGTGCGGGTCTCCTCGCCGAGGGACAGGCTGAGCGTGTCGGTCAGCGGGACGCTGCCGTGCGCGGGTAGCCGGGTCCGTCCGCCACCGCGCGTGCGCAGCACCGCGCCGCCCTCGGGGCTGCGCTGGATGGCGTACGGGCCGTGGCTGCGCCGCTCGATGCGCGGGCTGCGGTGGGGTTCGACGACGGCGAACTCGTACCACTGCTTGTGCCCGTGCCCCGCCGGGTGATCGTTGAGGACGTCCCCTTCCTCGGAGACCAGTTGCAGCACCAGACCGAACGGGTCCCTGCGCATGCGGCGCTGTCGCAGCAGGGCGATGGCCGCCGCGATGGCCAGCGCGATCAGGACGGCGGCGAAGAGGAACGCCCACCAGTACGTGTCCCAGACGCCGGGTTCCGGCGTCAGCCGCACCGAGAGCGGCGACCGCACCAGCGCCCGGTTGCCGTCCGTGGCGTCGGCGACCGTGACGGTGCCGCCGAGGCGCAGCCCGTCGCCGTGGAGGCGGCCCCCGAAGGCGCCTTCAGGACCGATCTCGACGGTCACCTTCCGCGTCCCGGACTCGCCGGGCTTCACCTCGATCTCGGCCGGGGTGACCGAGAGCAGCCCGGGCTGGAGGTCGGTGACGGACAGCCGCAGGGTGTGCCGGGTGCCGCTGGTGTTGTGGACGGCCAGGGCGCCGGTGACCGTGGAGCCGGGGTGGGTGTCCGCGGTGGGCAGGGTGAGCGCGGCGGTGACGGGCAGCTCGCCGGGCGCGATCTGGCCGCTCTCGCTGCGGGTGTCGGCGGTCAGCCCCGAGGCCGTCAGCGTGCCGCTCGCCTTCAGCGCCCCGTTGGCACTCCTGGGGATCTGCACGGTTCCGGTGAAGGAGCCGTCGCCCGCCTCGCGGTCGGGCCCCTTTCCGTCGTCGGCGAGGTGCACCGGCAGCGGGGCGAAACCATCGCCGGTCAGCTCGCCGCGGACCTGCAACCCGGCGTAGTCGCGCGGGTCCTTGATCTCGTAGCCCTCGCGGGTCTGCAACCGCATGGTCACCGTGGCCTTCTGCCCGGCCTGCGGCGACGGCGGGTCCATGGTGATGGCGCCGCGCAGCTCGCCGTGCCACAGCGCGCTGACGCCGACTGGCAGGGAGCGGTGTCCTTCGGGGGCTTCGACCTTCACCTTCCAGACGCCGGGCACCGGGTCGGTGATCTTCAGCGCCTCGACGGCGTGCCCGGCGCCCGCTAGCTCGAACCGCGACTTCTGGTACATCCCCGAGGTGGGTACCTGGTGGCCGCTCGGGTCGAGGTAGGTGACCGTCACCTCGGGGTCGCTCTTGTCGACCACGATGGTGCCCACCGTCGCCAGCGGCGAAATGCCGATCTCCAGGGTGGCGGGCGGCCGTTCGGTGGTGCCCTGCGCGTACCGCAGGCAGTGCGCGGCGGCGAAGATCTGCTCCAGCATCGGGCCGACGTCCTTCGCCCCTGAGACCTTGCCGGCCTTGGGGAGCGCGGAGGGCAGTTCGACGCAGCCCTTCTGGTATCCGCCGGCGGCCATCCTGTCGAGCTGCGTCTTGTCCGGTTCGGGGCCGAAGCCCAGCGGCCAGATCTGGACATGCTGGTCGGCGGCTTCCTTGAGCGCCAGCTCCAACTGCCGTTCGCCCTCGGCCCGGCGATGCGCGGGGTCGCCGTACTGGGGGCTGTCGCTGACGTCCAGCATCCCGTCGGTGAGCAGGAACAGTACTCGGGGCACCGACGGGTCGGAGCCGGTGCCGAGCTCGTGCACTCCCTGGCGTATCGCGCTCGGGAAGTCGGTGCCGGCGCCCTCGCTCTTCTTGCGGCTGCGCAGCTTGCCGACGCACCCGCCGATCGACTCGCGCCCCGCCGCGTCCAGCGCGGTCCGCGGGCACACCGGGTCCACCGCGCGCTGGTCGCTGGACTCGGCGTCGGCGAATCCGAATACCGTGACATGGGAGGACGGGGTGACGTCGCCCAGCGCGATCCGTGCGGCGGCGGCCTTCTCGGCCGCCATGTCCTCGGGCGCGAGGCTCGCGGACTCGTCCACGGCGACCGCGTAGTCGACCGCCCCGAAGGCCGGCTGGGCGTCCGCCGCCGGCACCGGATCACGGCCGGGGGGTGCCAGCAGGGACACCAGTACCGCGGCGCCACACAGCACACGGGCCGCGCCGCGCCGCGCCCGGCCCCTTCTCGTCCGCCGGCTTGCCCTGACTGTTCCCACGGCCGTCCCCTTGCTTCGTCTCTGCTTCGTGTGCGTGATGGCCCCGCGCCGCCCGGCGGCGCGGGGCGGCCGCGGTCAGCGCGCGGTCAGACTCCAGGTCAGTGCCAGTGCCGCGGCGGGGCTCAGCGCGCCCACTCCCCAGCGGATGGCCCGGTATTTGGCGGCCAAGATCGCGCTGACGTCCACGGCCTGTGTGAGTAGCCACCCGGCCGGATCCCGGCCCGCCTCGGCGATCTCGGCGGACAGCCGCCCGATGTCGCGGCGAGACAGCAGGTCACCGAAGTACGTCACTCCTTCCTGGGTGCGGAGCGTGCCGGTGCGCGGCATGAGCGCCCGGACCAGCGCAGCCACCGCGACCGCCCAGAGGACGCCCGCGGCGACCAGTGTGAGGTCGGCGGGCCCGTGCCAGTCGGGTACGCCGTTCCCGCCGATCAGGAACGCGGGCAGCGCCAGCGCCGCGGAGAGCAGCACGGCCGCCTTCGAGTCGGCTCGGCCGAGGTCCTCCCGAACCGAGGTCAGCAGGTTTTCGGCGATGCGTTCCCCGGCCCGGTCGCGACCGTGCCGACCCTCGTCCGGCACGACCGGGTCCGGGGAGGTCCGCGCCTCGCCGTCGGCGGTCATCGGTCCTCCTCCACCCAGGACCATCCGTCGTCCCGGTTGCGGCTCCGGCGGCGCGGCGGCTCCGGTGCCGTGTCCTCGTCCTTCCGCAGGGAGGGCCGGTACTCGGTCCGGGAGGGCGGTTCGTCCGCCACCCAGTCCGGGGTGAAGGGCTCGGCCGCAGGCGGCGCCAGCTCCGGGGTGTTCCGGCGGGCGGGCAGCGAGCCGATGGGCCCCTGGACGCGGTGGCGGCCGCGGTTGAGAAGTTCCAGCGCCTGGGTCTCCACGTCGTTGGAGTGGATCTGGCCACTGGCGACCATGCCGAAGAGCCGCTCGACGCGTTCCTTCTCGTCCTGCCTGCCTTCCTGGCGGATCTTCTCCAGGAAGGCTTTGGCCGCTTCGGGTTCGGCCGCCAGCATGTAGCTGAGCTGGTCCAGCTCCCCGCCCTGGAGCATGGCTCGGAACTTGTTCTGGTGCACCCGGGTCAGCTCGGCCGAGGCACGGGCGTCCCGGATGCCGTCCATGTGCTGGATCGTCCGGTCGTCCACCCGCAGCCGGACGTACAGCCGTACCCGCAGGCCGAGTTCGGACCCCAGGTCGTCCCAGCGCCCGCTGGCGCAGTGCCGGGTGATGTCGCGGTCGGCCTGCTCGGCCTCGGCCACCGGGTACTCCGAGGAGACCTCGCGCAGCCGCTCCAGCACCGGGGCGGTGAGCCGCTGGGCGACATCGGTCACGACCTCGGTCGCGGCCAGATACGGATCGCTCACGGCCCAGTGGATGTCCACCTCGGCCTTGAAGAACGTGGTGCCGCCCGCGGCCGGCAACTCCATCTGGAGCGTCGTCTCGAAGGTGCCGAGCGCGATCTCGCAGACGGTGTACGGCCGGGCCAGCGTCCGCTTGTCGTGGTGCTCGACGCCGGTGACGGTGACCACGCTGTGGCCACCGTTCCGGTAGAAGAGCACCGAAGCCGTCCGGGCGCTCGCCTGCCGGAACGCACCGGTCGGCGTGTACTCCCGCAGGAACGGACCTGCGGGCATCGGGCCCGCGGCAGCGCCCCCGTTCGCCACGTCCTCAGCCATGCCTCTCCTCCTTGCCCGTCCGGTCCCGCGGCGGGACGGCGAGCCGCCACAAGGAGCGCGCCTGTGCGTCGGGGAGCGGATTCTCCGGATCGTTCATCATGCGGCGCAGCAGCCAGTCCAGCCGCCGCCGGTCGTGCTCCTCGGCCGTCAGGGCGGGCAGCAGTGCCGCCAGGCCCGGCCGGGTCCACTCTGTGCCGTCCCCGCGTTCGGCGGAGCGCAACAAGGTGTCCAGCGCGTCCATGGCCACCTCCTGCGACCGTGGGGTGTTGAGTGCGGTCCACAGCAAATCGGCCATCGGGCCGACGAGTTCGGGGTATGTGGCGGCCAGGGCGAGCGCCAGCGGCCAGTCGCCGCGGTCCCCGAGCGGGGAGCCGGGCTCGTCGTCCAGCACTTCGGCCACCCGGGTCACGGCGAACCGGACGGTGGTCGCCAGACCGAGGTCCTGGTACGCCTCGCGCGGATGGTGGGTCCAGTCGGCCAGCCTCCGCAGCACCGTCGCGCTGTCCCGGAGCGCCAGCAGCCGTACGACGTTGAGCGAGGCGACCGCCAGCTGCTCCCCGTCATCGCGGCCCCCGATCCGGGCCAGGGCGTTCAGGCTGGCCTCCGTCGTGGCCGCCGCGTTCCCGTAGCCCAGCGCCATCGCCGCTGTCCAGCGGAGGGACTTGGTCCCCTGCCGGCTCCACTCGTCGACCAGGTGCTGCACCGCCTTCCGGTGCGAGGCATGACCGGCCGCCTGGTCGATCATGGTGGCCGCGAAGATCCTCCGGCGTGCGGTGGTCGCCTCGGCGAGGGGCCGGATCAGATCCGCGTAACCGTGGTCGAAGTCCCGTACGCACAGTTCACCGGCGGCCACCGCGGCCCGCATCCACACCTGGGGGCGGGGATCGTCCGCCAGCAGCCGCAGCCAGCGGACGACCGGTGCCCGTACGGGGAAGTGCCGGTCCCAGATCTCGGACAGCACCGCGGCGGGCAGGGCTGAGCCCCGATACCAGATCAGCTGGGCTTCCACCTCGGTGCCGGCCACCTCGACCCGGCCGTCGACGAGTTCGCCGCGCGAGAGTGCCAGGTCGGATTCCGGGTCGTCGCAGAACAGCGGGCGGGCGGGGGTGCTGTCCGGATCGGTCTGTACGGACAGTTCCCAGGTCAGCAGATGGGCGGCGGCGGCCACGGCACTGTGCGAGGCCCCGCCCAGTACGGCGAGCGCGATACGGAATGCCACCGGGTGGAACAGGGCCGCCGTGCCCGGCCGCACCACCGCGCTCCCCTCGGCCGGGGGCGCTGCCGCCACCCGGTCCACGCCGACGAACCACTCCTGGGCCTGGGCCGCGGCGAGGCTGCGGCAACCGGTCAGCAACTCCTTGTAGGAGACGTCCTCCAGCAGATGCCCGGCCAGCAGCGACGCCAGCAGCTCGGCCTCGGCGGGGCGCAGGTCCTTCAGGCCGACCGCGTCCCTGACGTCCTCCCGGCCGGCCAACTCCTCCGCCTGGCTCAGCAGGTCCGCCACCCGATGCCCGTCGTCCGGCACGTTGCCCCCGGCCTCGGCGACATGGTCCTCCAGCCGCTCCCGCAGCCGGGTGGTGAGCAACTCCTTTGTGGGCACGGGTAGGCACAGCATTCCGTACCGCCCGGCAAGCAAGGGGTTCGCAGCCGATCCGACCGGGACGACGATCACCGCGAACCCCTGGCACCTGTCGAGGGCAGCGGCCAGTGCGTCCAGGTCCATCGCGTCCGGCGGCGGCGAACCGGTTTGGGTGAGGGCGAGTTCGAGCAGATACCCGGGAGCGGGTTGCTCCTCGGTGGCCTCGCCGCCCGGTGCGTCGCCGAGCGATGTGGCCAGCCCACGTACGTCGGCTTTCGGATCGACGCGCAGCACCCGCGGCCGAGTCGGCGGCTCCACGCCTGCGCAGCTCACCGCGAGGGCGGTGACCTCGTCTAGGAGTGCGAGCGCGGTGCTGGTGCGTCCGGTGCCGGGCGCGGCACCGAGTACCAGCAGCCGGCGGGCACGAAGCGCGTTGCGCAGCGCCGTGTACCCCTCCGGCTCCACATGGACCCGGCGGAGCCTGCGCAGCTCCTCTTCGGGTACCGGCCCGCTGCGCATCCCCTCGGCGGACTGGTGGGCGTCCATCCGCAGATGGATGTCGCCGATATGGGCGCTCCGGATGTACGAACGGTCGAAGCTGTTCAGGTCCCGGCCAGTGTCGAACAGTATCCGGGTGGAGCGGCGGGCCCGCGACGCGGCGGCGAGATCCGTGGGCCCGTCCTCGCTCTGCTCCTCAGCGAGCGGATCGCGGGTGTACTCCCTGAACCGTTCCGCGGCACGCTCCCGTTCGTGTTCCCTCTCCGCGGCCTCGTCGCGGGTGGCGTCCCCGTCGCCATCCGCCGCGCCGGCTTCCCGGGGCGCCCTGTCGTCCCTCTCCCCGCCCGTGGCCTGGTTGCCGGCGTTGTCGGCCTCGGGAGACCTGCCGTCGGCCGCCCTCCCGGGTGCGGGTTCGGGGGAACCGTCCGCCTGATGTTCGTCGGGCATGAAGCTCAGCCCTTCCGTCGCTCGGCGCCGGTGATCCGCCCGATGTGGACGGACTGCTGGTAGACGTTGTCGCTGTGTTGGGACAGGTCGCCGTGAACGGTGTATCGGGCGCCGGAGGCACCACACCGGTCGCTGTCGTCCGCACCGGCATCCGCGGCATTGTCCGCGTCGGCGGCCCCGACGTCCCTCTTATCGGGCTTCTCGGGCATCCGTGCATCGGCGGCCGGCGGCGCATCGCCCATGCCCGGGCCCGTGCCGAAGTCCGTGCTATCGGGAATCGCCGGAACAGGCCGACCGGGAAGGTGGAACCAGGCGGTGACCTCGCCCTCCTTGAGCGCCAAGCGGGCCGCGGAGTAGCGCGCGGGCTCGATGAACTTGCCGCCGCTGCTGACCACGTCCTCGTACAGCGAATCGGAGGCCACCAGCACGAGGTCGGCCCGCTCGGCGTCCAGCAGCCGTCGGGCGACGGGAGAGTCCGCCAGCCGGCAAGCCAGGTCGACCGCGCGTCCGCTGATCCCCCGGTCGTCGTGCCGGACCGGGCCGACATGCATGCCCACGCGCAGCCCCAGAGGTACGCGCAGGGCACGGTTCTCGTCCCGCAGGTTCTCGTGCACCTCGACCAGCCACAGGCCGAGCAGCCGGGTCACCGCGATCCGGCCGGCCACCGACAGCAGCACACCGTCGCCGCGGTCCTCCATGTGGACCGCGTCCCGTGCCACCTTGGCGTGGGTGAACGCCGCCTCCAGGACCCGGTAGATCCGGGCCCGCATCCGCGGCTTGTCCACGTCGTCGTACGTCCCGGAACTCCGGGCGTCGACGCTGATCACCAACTCGTAGCGCGCCTCGCCGACATCCATCGCGTCGTCCACCCCGTGCCCCTGTCCTGTTCGGTTGCCGTCACCCCGAGCTTCGGGCCCGGGGCCAAGGCCGTCTGTAGCCGTTTACACACGACCGGGCGTGGATTTACTCGTGATGACCGTCCGCCAGGAGGGCGAGCAGTGCGGGATCGAGGATTTCCACCATCCGGTTGCCCGTGCGCACGAACTTCTGGGTACGCAGCAGCCGCAGTGCCTTTGCGACGGCTTCGCGGGTGGCTCCGACCGTGGCGGCCAGCTCGTCCTGGGCCATGTGGACGACGGTGCCTGCATGCGAACGGCCCGGAACGGAAGGGGTGTAGGGGCCAGAGGGTTCGGCGCGGGACAATTCCGTGAGCCGGGCGGCCAGGCGTTGCAGCACGGTGAGCGAGGCGAGTGCGGACCGCTCCTGGTCGGCGCTGCGGAGCCGGAAGGTGAGCTGGCGGATCACCAGGCTGCTGACTCGTGGGTGCAGCGCGAGGAATCGACGGAACGCGTCTCCTGAAATGACCTGCGCCTCGATCGGCCCCAGGGCGCGCACGGTGGCGCTGCGGGGGTGGCTGTCCAGCGCGGCCATCTCACCGAGCAGTTCACCGGGACCGCGCAGGCCGAGGATCAGCCTGGTTGCACCACGATCCGTGGCCACGGAGACGGTGGCCCACCCCTGAAGAATGATCACGACGTGACTGGACCCGTCGCCCTCCGCCAGAAGTTGGGCATCGGCCGCATAGCGCTTCCGGTGTCCGAGGGCCATCACGCCCTCGCTTTCCTGGGCCGTCAGAGCCCGCGCAAACGCCAGCTCGTCGCCGAGCAGCCCCATGGCCATTCCCCCCACGGCAATCCGTATGGCCTGAATTTCGTTGGCGCCGATAGTCGCAGAGTGACGCTTCGGACGACGCTTCGGATGGACTGAATCGCGCCATGTCGCCTGTACTGCACGGTAATTGGCGAACCACCAGCAAAATCCTGCTCCGAACCTCCATCGAATCCGGACACATGTTCCCCTTCTGTGCGGTTGCCCGTACTTCCCGACCGCCCGTCGTGGCCCCTGCATCCCCCGACGTCCCGAGGTGGGGACCGCTCCCGGGGCCAACCGGGCGCATCGATGACGGCAGTGAGATCCGGGCGGCGAGCTTGGCGAAAACTCGGGTTTCGACCACGTGGCAATTCAGCCCGCATCAAGGGGATTTGACTATTCCGCAACGAACCCGCAGAGACTCGGAAGAAGGTCACCACCACAAGGGGATGTCGAAATGCCCCTGATCGGCAGAAGCGGCCCCAGCGGCGCGCACGCCGCGAAGGTCCAGACCTGACGTTCGACCCCGACGGCGGAACGTCAGTCAGCGGCAGCGAACCCCGCACGACCAATTCGTGGAAATTTGCGGTGATTTCTCGCGCGGCAAGGCGAGCGAGGTCCACGTCTCAGCCCGCCAGCCCGCCGGATAACCGGATTCACCGTACTCGCGAGTATCTCCCGCCATACGGAAGGGAAATTCAGAAACCGAGTTCAGCAACAGTCTTCAGACCGGGGCGAGGCGGAGAGGAGGGCCTGGCGGGCGCATGGCCCTCCTCCTCCGCCTCGCGGGGCCTGTGTGGGATATCCGTTACAGGCAAATGGGGACGACGCCGACGCAGTCGTCACCGCCGCCACCCATGGCCGCCGACAGCCTCGAAGCAGGTGAGCCTGTTGCCGTCGACGAGGGCCTGAGCGAAGGGCATCCCGCTGGCTCGTGTTTCTTGCTGTGCGTCGCGGCTGCAGCCCAGTTGGCCAATCCATGCCTGCCGTGAGTGAGCTGCTGTCTTTGCTGGTGGATCGGGGGTGATCGGGTGCCGCCATGGTGGACACCTTCTGGACCAGTGCCGTGTTTCATCGCCGCCCAGTACCTTTCAAGCGTGCGTGCTTGAGAGGTACTGAGGTGGAGGGGCAGTGGGCGGCCACGCGAATGGGCGGCTTTGGCCTTGACGGTGCGGTACCTCGTGCTAGTGAGTCCAGGCGGTGAGGACGTGCTGCTTGCGCTCGTGGGCAGCAGCATCAGGAGAACCGGCCATCACCAGCCAGCTGCAGGCCGCTGCGACGATGACGCCCTCAGTCTCCGTCATTCTCGACAACTTCCTGCCGCAAGAGATGGCGGATGAGGACCCAAGACGGGTCACCGCTGCGCGCGGAGAGCCGTCCCCGTCGGAGCCATCCCACGCGCGCGGGGAACAGCAGGTCCTCCCCCGGAGCAGACTTTCGCGGGGGCAGGTGGTCGAGCCGTCAGAAGGATCAGACCACTCTGTCGATGGTGCCTGAGCCGCGGCTTGCCTCAGGCATCGTGGACAACTCGCTCGCGAGGGCCTGACGTGCCATTGTGACGAACTCCCCAGCGCTGGAAAACCGAGCGCGGAGTGCTTCTGAGCGTGCTGACACATCGATTTCGGCGGCACTGCATGTCATACCCGATTGGGAGGTGACGATGCGCGAGTGGAGCCGGAACTCCTCACTTACGCTGCGAACGACTTCGGCTCCCCGCTCTGCGACCTCCTGGGGCCCGACCAGCCGGACCCGGAGGTATGTCTCATCGAGGGTCCTACGGGCAGCAAACCCCGCCTCCCATCGCCCTGCGTCTGGAAACGGTTGGATGAACCACCTATCGTCCAGCGCTCGATATGCCTCGTCAGCTTGAGACAGAAACTGCTCGTACGACTCCCGAGCATCTCCCGAAAGTCAATTGCTCGCAGCTCAACCCGTTCCTCGCGTGCCAGCACTCCCTGATGTCGTGCTTTCCTAGCGGTTGCCCATACCGAGGCCGCTCCTGCCAGTCCGGCAGCACTCAGGCTCGGCAGCGAGGTGATCAGTGCCACCGCGATCGTGTCGTTCATGGCGGCCATAGTTTCCCCTCGTTCGGCCTCGGATCACGCGAACCACTCCGTGCAGGCCCTGGCACGCCGCAAGAGGGGACATCATTCCGATCTGTTACGCGCGGCCCGGATCCCAAAAGGAGGCTGTGGCCGGGCATCGGGGTTCATCTCCTGTACCGATAGCAATGTGTACTGCTCCGTGCCCGGCTCACCTCCGCCTGTACGGAACGAACGAGCAGGCGGCCCCACGGGCGACGAAGAGGCAGGAGCCTGCAGGCTCGCCGAGGGTGTTCGCGCCTCCCCGGATGCGGGTGGTTCGCGGCGACGCCCGCCGGCTCACTCCCACGGCGCGCTGCGCTCCACCCTCGCCCGACCTCATGCCTCCCGCACGCTGCTATCCACCTGTCACGGACGCCGACGCATCGGCTGAGGTGAGTGGTCCCGCGTTCGTGGCGACGAGGGCGTATTCGTTGTTGCGGGTGCTCTTGTGGGTGAGGAACGCGGTCACGGTGGTCAGGGAGGGCAGCGCCCCGGTGGTGATCGTCTCCGCGTTGGGGAACTTGCCCGAGGGCGCGCTAGATGTAGCAGATCAGGCTGGCGACGCCCAGTCGGACACGGCCCAGGGCACGACCGGTTTCCTCGCCGCGTGGGCGTTTTGATGCCCGCGAGGTTGCAGAGGACAACGCCGGCGACGGCAGTGGCGAGGCCAGCGCTGCTAACCAGTCTGAGCACGCCACGTGACGGAACTCCGCGTGCGGGCCAGGCAAGTGGTGGGGCAGCAGGTTTCAAGGCTAATCGCTGTCAAGGTGCTTGAACGTGCCAGTGTCGGCGTGGACCGAAGCCGTCTCTCGTAGGGTCATGACCTCTGTAGAGCGCCGGCGTACACGCGTGTCGCCCAGGGACAGCCTGTGGCCTCGGGCTGTCATGCCTCCGACTCCTCACCGGGCCGTGCCGGCACTCTGGTAGGGGCTGCCATCGTGGTAGGGCGTAGGCGGGCGAGCGGATGCAAGAGGAGCCCTTGCCGCCGTATCCGCGGATGATCGTTATTTGGCTGCATATTTACCCTTGCATTACTCCCTCTTGAATGTCTTCTGATGAGCTGTCACGGATACGAACGGGGGATCAGCATGGCGATCGAACTGCCCAGTCAGGTGGTGTCGTTCCTCCAGTTCATCGGAGTGAACTGGCCAGACATCAATGAGGACAAGGTCCGCGAGTTCGGCTCTCACGTGCGGGATTTCGGGCAGAAGGTGGATGACACCCACAAGGATTCCACTTCCACGGTCAAGCAGTTGGAGGACGTGTATCAGGGGGCGTCGTATGAGGCGCTGCTGGCCAAGTGGGGCCAGATGTCCGACAGTCACATGACGGAGCTAGTCAACGCCTGTCACGTGGTGGCGGACGCGCTGGACATCGCGGCCGACACGATCGTGGCGATGAAGGTGGAAGCCATCGCGGAACTCACGGTGCTGGCCATCACGTTCGTTGCCGACCAGGCCGCGGCGGTCGCCACCCTGGGCATCGCGGAGGCGGCCGAAGCTCTGGTCATCGAGGCCGCCGAGAAGCTCATGGACTACCTGGTGCAGCAGCTGGAGCAGTACATCATCGGCCAGGTCATCGAGGCTGCCATCGATCCGCTGATCGAGACGGTGGGCAAGGCGGTGGGCGGCCTAGTCTTCCAGGCCGCCGAGTCCGCCCTGGGCGTCTCCACCAGCGGGGGCGGAGGGCGTTCGGGCGAGAGTTTCTCGATCCATCCGGAGGCGCTGCACGCGCGCGCGGAAAAACTGCATGGGCATGCTCGGACGGTGGCTTCGCATGCCGCGGAATTTGAAACGAAGGCTGCGGGGGTGAGCTTCGTATGAGCAATCCGATCGTGAAGGCGCTGGAGCACGGCGCGGCGAAGCTGGGCAAGGCGCTGGGGAAGGATGCGGGCAAGGCGGTCGAGGACCTGTATCACGGGGCGGGCCATCGGTTGAAGAAAGTCGCCACCAACCACGCCGAAAACGACAAGGGACTTGTCGACCATTTTAAAGGCCTCGGCAAGAGCGACAAGAAAGACCTCACAGCCCTCAACAGCGGACGAGGTGGTAGCGGCCTTGGCGGCAAGAGCCGTAAAGGGAAGGGACGCGACCAGCTCGGCAAGGACCACCCCAACAACAGCACGCGGACCGAAGACAGCGTGTGCTCCGGCGGCAGTGACCCGGTCGACATGGCAAGCGGCAAGATGTATCTGCCGCAGACCGACGTCTCGCTGCCCGGAAGGCTTGCGCTGGACTTCTCGCGCCGCGCCGAATCGGGTTACCGGATCGGTCGGTGGCTGGGCCCCTCGTGGTCGAGCACCGCCGATCAGCGACTGGAGATCGACGACCAGGGCATCGTCTTCGTGACGCACGACGGCCTGTTGCTCTCCTATCCCCACCCGGTCGGCGACACACCGGTGTTGCCCGAGTCCGGCCCACGCCGACCCCTGAGCCGGGACGGGAACGGCGACTACGCCATCTCCGATCCGGCCACCGGACTCGTGTGGCACTTCACCGCGCACGACGACGCTCTCGCACTGCTCGATGAGATCTCGGACCGTAACGGCCAGTGGATCGGCTTCGACTACGACGAGGTCGGCACACCAACGGACATCCGCCACGGTGCTGGCTACCACCTCAAACTCACGACGGACGACGGGCGCATCACCGAGCTGCACTTGGCCGGTGCCGGCCCCGAAGGGACCGACCAGCTGTTGGTGCGCTACGGCTACACCGACGGCGACCTCACCGAGGTCGGTGATTCCGCCGGTCGCGCGACACTCTTCGAGTACGACGGGGCTGGCAGGATCGTCTCCTGGACCGACAGCAACGGCAGCCGGTACGACTACTCCTACGATGACCAGAACCGGTGTGTCGCGCAGGGCGGCGTCGCCGGCCACGTCAGTATGCGGCTGTCCTACGACCAGACCGTCCCTGCGACCGGTCTGCGCGTCACCACGGCCATCGACTCCCTGGGGCACACGAGCCGCTACCTGGTCAACGATGCTCTTCAGGTGGTAGCCGAGATCGACCCGCTGGGCGGCACCGTCCGTACGGCACGCGATCGCTACAACCGCGTGCTTGCGACCACCGACGCTCTGGGACGCATCAGGCGCTTCGCCTATGACGAGGCGGGGAACGTGGTCTCGCTCACGCGCCCTGACGGTCTGGTGACCACCGCCACCTATAACGCTCTCAACCTCCCGGTCGAAATCATCGATCCGGACGGGGGCATCTGCCGGCAGACATACGACGAGCGCGGTAACCGCACCTCGGTCACGGATCCCAGTGGTGCCACGACTCTCTACAGTTATGACAGCCGTGGTTTTCTCACGAGCGTCACGAATGCCATGGGCCAAACGGCCTTCTTCGAGCACGATCCGGCCGGATTGCCCACCACTGTCACCGGCCCACAGGGGGCAATCACGCGATGCTGGCGCGATGCTTTCGGCCGCGTCATCGCGGCGACTGATGCGCTGGGCCACACGACGCGATTCTCCTGGACCGTCGAAGGCCACCTTTCCGCCCGGACCGAAGCCGATGGCACCAGCGAGTCGTGGACATACGACGGTGAAGGCAACTGCCTCACCTCCACCGACGCCATGGGCAGGACGACGAAGTACGAGTACACCCACTTCGACCGGATGACCGCCCGGCACGACCCTTCGGGCGTACGTTACGAGTTCACCCACGACACCAATCTCCAGCTCACCAAGGTCACCAACCCACAGGGCATGGAGTGGAGTTATGTGTACGACCCGGCCGGCCGCCTGATCTCCGAGACCGACTTCGACGGCCGGACGCTCACCTATGCGCGTGACGCTGCGAGCCAGCTGGTCGGCCGGACAAACGCCCTCGGCGAGGAAATCCGCTTCAAGCACGACCTTCTCGGCCGGGTCGTCGAGAAGACAACGCCGGAAGGCCGAACCTGCTTCACCTACGACATGTCAGGAAGGCTCCTTCAGAGCGCTGGCTCCGATGCGACCGTCACCCTGGAACGCGATGCACTAGGTCGCGTCCTGGCCGAGACCGTCAATGGCCGAACGCTCAGGCACACTTACGACGTGCTCGGCCGCCGCACCCACCGGTGTACACCTACCGGCGCCGAATCGACACAGGTATATGACACCGCGGGAAACCGCACCAAGTTGGTCGCATTCGGCCATGACATCGACTTCACCCATGACGTAACCGGCCGCGAAGTTCTGCGGTCCTTGGGTGAAAACGTTGCTCTCTCCCACACCTGGGACGCCGTCGGCAATCTGACCGGCCAGTCGCTGACGACCGCCAGCCGCACGGTTCAGCGAAGAGCCTTCACCTATCGGGCCGACGGCAATCTCGTGGGTATCGACGACCAGCTCAACGGGCCCCGCAGCTTCGAGCTCGATGTCGCTGGGCGGGTCACCGCGGTTCACGCCCACAACTGGGCCGAGGCATACGCGTACGACGCTGCCGGGAACCAGACGTCCGCCGACTGGCCCGCTCGGCACGCCAGGGCGGAAGCGCACGGGCCCCGCACCTACAACGGAACCCGCATTATCGGTGCAGGCCGGATCCGGTACGAACACGACGCCCAGGGGCGCATCATCCTCCGCCAGAAGGCTCACCTTTCACGGAAACCCGAAACCTGGTGCTTTTCCTGGAACTCCGAAGACCGTCTCACCGCCGTCACCACCCCTGACGGGCAGCTCTGGCGCTACCTCTACGACCCCCTCGGCCGCCGCATCGCCAAGCAGAAGATCGCCGATGACGGCACCATCCTGGAACAGGTCGATTTCACCTGGGACGGCACCAACCTTGCGGAGCAGACGACCCGTTCCGGCGGCCCGGCCCACGCCCTCACTCTCACCTGGGAACACGACGGGCTGCAGCCGATAGTCCAGTACGAACAGAAAACGGCGGCGGCCGACGCGCCGCAACGGGAAGTAGACCAGCGATTCTTCGCGATCATCACCGATCTGGTCGGCACCCCAACCGAACTTGTGGACACGGCGGGCGACATCGCCTGGCGGACCCGTGCCACTGTCTGGGGCACGACCACCTGGGCCACCAACAGCACGGCTTACACCCCGCTGCGGTTCCCCGGCCAGTACTTCGACCTGGAAACGGGCCTGCACTACAACTTCCATCGCTATTACGACCCAGAGACGGCCCGTTACGCTAGCTACGACCCGATCGGTCTTGCCGCTGCCCCCAGCCCGGTCGCCTACGTCGGCAACCCGCACTCGTGGGCGGACCCGCTCGGACTTGCTCCCAAGTGCAAGCCGCGACCGCGGGACGGGTACTCGTCCGCCCCGTTCGTGGAGGACGACCCATATTCACCTGAATCAGTTCATAGACGCAGTGATGCCAACCGGGCATATTACGAGACGCCGCAGGACATTCATGACCTGGTGGGCAGGGTCGTCGCAGACCCCAACTACCCGCAGCGGCAAACCGGGCCGCGCCATGACCGGCGACCCGACTTCTACGAAGCGTCGGGGGGTGTTCGAGGGACCCATCGATGGCGGGGTGCGCCGATTTACGACAACGGTGACCCGTTCAGTCAGGCGCGAGTCGTCGTCCACCCAAATACCGGAGAAATAGCCTACTTCGGCAGAAACAAGAAAACCGGCGAACACAACTACAACCAACTTGTTCCTTACCCCTGGGCGAGGAGAAGGTAGGGTATGAAACATGGATGAATCCAGACTGGCCGATTCGCTCGCCGAGGCGGGGCTCAAGTACCTGGGCATGATTGACTCGACGGCTCGCCTCATCCCTCCGGCTCTCGCCGGCTTCGCCAACAGCTGCCCTGCCGAGGGAGTGGCCGATGTCGAATATTTGATGTCGGACGATCCGCAGTTTTTGGAAAAGGTGAATTCCGGATGGTACCGCCTGTCGAGGGAGGGTGGGCTCTTCCCATCAGGGGATCCTGAATTCCTCCTTGCGGTGAATTGTGCAGAACCCGACGAACCGCGCGTCTGGCGGTGGGCGAGGATTTCACTGTCGGATCAGTGGGACATCGCGGGCACCGGTGCGGCCACCGGAGTCCTCGGAAACGGGTCCGGCCTTCCGGCGTTTGTCATGCTGTCTCTCGACGGAAACACGATTGTACGAGCACAACAAGGCGAAAAATCCACCGAGTTCGTGCTCGTGCGCGAGCCTCATCATGTCCAGTTCTTCCGGCAGCTCGCTGTGCAGATGTCCCGATGGCCTGACACCACGGAGTTGACCAAAGCTGCCATCGAACGCTGGCTGACCGCCACTGCGGAATGACGCACACAGGAATGCCGTACGAGCTTCCGCCTCATGAGGCACGACTGGCCCCGCGACGCGCCCCCGGGCAAACGCTCGGAGGTCACCAGGAGGAACGCCGCTCACACGCCGCAGGCGGTGGCCCTCGGCACTGCTGTTGCGGTGCCCTTCCCCACGACATGCATCTGCTGTCAGTTTCTACGCGAAGCCGTACGCGCCCTCAACGGTGACCATGGATCCGGAGAACCGCACGTCATGCCCAGTCCCTGCGGAAACGAGCACATCAAGTACGAGAAGCTCATCACCGAGCCCGGCCGCGGCTACCGCCTCCAGTACGGACAGCCCATCTGCGCCGGCGCCCCATCAGGCTCCCATGTGGTCGCCTCCGTCCCCGACACCACCAAAACGTGGAGTGACTGCGGACAGATCGCCTCATCAGGCAGCTTCCAGTTCACCTTCTACCCCGACAGCGACAACAACTACGAAGCAAAAGAAGACCTCTATCAGATCGGCGGCGGCTACGGCGGCCACTTCTGGTACGCCCGCACTCGCAACGCCAACCACCTAGTGTCTCGTGATCCTGTCAGCGTTACTTAATCTTGTGTGTCTCGTTCTCTTGGCATGGAGCTCTCTATGGAACAGGCCGCCGAGCTGCGGGAGTTGGTGAGCAGTCGGGACGTGCCTGCGGATATAGCCACGCGCGGCCGGATCGTGCTGTGGTCGGGTGAGGGGCGACGACGCAAGGACATCGCTGAGCTGCTTGGAGTGTCGCTGCCGACGGTGGACCGCTGGAAGCGCCGTTATGCCGAGCACGGCCTGGCCGGGCTGGAAGGCGACCGGCCCGGCGGGGCCCGGGAACAAGTGCCGGCGCGGGTTCGGGCCCGGGTGATTGCGCTGACGCGCATGACGCCGCCGGACGGCACCGGTCTTTCGCACTGGTCCACACGCGAGTTGGCGAAGTACCTGAAGCGCGCTGAGGGCGTCACCGTGTCCTGGCACTACATCGCCAGGATCTGGAGGGAGGAGCATCTCAAGCCGCACCGGTCGGGCACCTTCAAGATTTCGAAGGACCCGGCGTTCGCGCAGAAGGTCGCCGACGTGATCGGTCTCTACCTCGACCCGCCCGGCGGCGCGGTGGTGCTGTCGATCGACGAGAAGACGCAGGTGCAGGCGCTGGATCGGACCCAGCCGGTGCTGCCCGTGGCGTTCGCGGCCACCGAGAAACGCACCCACGACTATGTGCGGAATGGCACGACGAACCTGTTCGCGGCCCTCGATGTCGGCACCGGCGAGGTGCTCGGCGAGTGCAAGCCGAACCGGGACGGCGCGACCTTCCTCGCCTTCTTGAAGAGGGCCGTAAAACCACACGCGGGCAAGGAGATCCACGTCGTCTTGGACAACCTGTCCACGCACACCACGCCGGAGGTGAACGCGTGGCTGTCGAAGAACCCGCAGATCCACTTCCACTTCACTCCCGCCGGCTCCTCCTGGTTGAACCAGATCGAGATCTGGTTCGGCATCCTGACCCGGCAGTCGATCCGTCGCGGGACGTTCTCCAGCGTCAACGTCCTGGTCAAGCAGATCCGCGACTACATCAACTCCTGGAACCAGGAGGCAAAACCCTTCACCTGGACCACGACCGCCGACGAGGTTCTCGCGAAGGTCCGGCTCGTCCAGACCAGCGTGAGGAAACTCGTCAACAACAACGTGAACTGACGCAAACAGGATCACGAGACACTAGGCGGCGTAGACGGCCCCATGACCATCAACGGCACCTGGACCGACCCCGAAACCCTCGGATGGGCCCGCGTCCTGGTCCACCTCCCCGGCACCGGCGCACAGACCCGCCAGGCGAAATACAGGGTCCTCAATACCGACAGTCACAGCCCAGAACGCGTCGTCGAGCAGCGCGCAGGCCGATGGGTCAGCCTCGGTGTCTTCCACTTCAACGGAACGCCCAAGGTCGAGCTGTCCAACAACACCAAAGACGGCACCGCAGACGAAGACATCGCCTGGGGGCCGTCGCCTTCCAGCCCCTTTCCGGTAAGCCGAAGAACATGATCGTCGCCATGGGCGACTCCTACTCCTCCGGCGAAGGCGCCTCCGAAGGAAACCGCGACTATTACCCTGAAACCAACTACCGCAAAGTCAACAACGAAAAGACCCGCGACGCCTGCCACCGCTCCCACTACGCCTGGTCACGGCAGGCCAAACTTCCCGGCGAGTCCCAGTCGATCGGATACCTCGACGACAACTCGGACTTCGACATGGACTACCACCTCATCGCCTGCTCCGGAGCCCGCACCTACAACGTCCTGAGCAAGGTCCAGGACAGCGGTGGTGAACTCCCGCAGATCGACCAGGGCTACCTCGACGAAAACACCACCCTGGTCACCATCTCCATCGGCGGCAACGACGCCCGCTTCTCCGACATCATCCAGAAGTGCCTGATCTCCTTCGGAGGCGGCAACTGCAAGGACAAGACGTTCGACAAGCCGGACGACGACGTCCACGGCCGGGACCAGAAGTTCCTCGGACAGCCACTGGAGAACGCCGCCCCCGGCATCATCAACGAAATCGTCCGACCCGACATCACCCAGACCCTCTACCAGATCCACGCGCTCGCCCCGAACGCGAAGATCGCCCTCATGGGCTACCCGCCCCTGATCTCCGACAAGGGCTCCTGCCTCAACATCAGCATCATCGGCCTGCCCGTCATCGGCCTGACCGAAGACTCCACCGCATGGCTCAACAGCACAGCCGACACCCTCGCCACCGCCATGCAAGGCGCAGCCGACGACGCCAAGAAGCAGGGCGTACCCGTCTGGTTCTCCAACCCCAAGAACGACTTCGAGGGCCAGGCGGTATGCGGTGACCCCGAACAGGTCCACGGCATAGTGAAGACCCTCACCGCATCCGACGATCCGATCAAGGACTGGCCGCTCATCAACAAGTACGGCCTCTCCGCCCAGTCGTTCCACCCCAAGATCGGAGGAGCCCGCCTCTACGCGAACTCCCTGGAACGCACCATGGCAGGCATGGGCCTGTAGCCACACCAACCCACCAATCGGCGGGGGCACCTCAAACGGGCTGCCCACGCACCCAATATGAGTACCCGTACGGATAGACGCCGCGGGCCGCATCGCCACAATGGCCGCATGACCGTAAACCAGGCGCAGGACGCCGCAACCGCCATACGCGCCGCCGCCAAACGCCTCTTAGGGCTCCTCTCCGTCCTCCTCATCTTCGCCCTCACCGCCTGCTCCTCCCAAACCCGCGCCACCAGCCCCAAAGAGGTACGCAGACTCGCAGGAAGCAAACAGGCCGAAGAATCCCGGCACAAGGCAGAGAAACAACTGCGATCCATCGCAGACGCCTACGACAAGAAAACCCCCCTCACCCTGGCCCTGATCACCGTGGACGACATCTGCTCAGGCGGAGAAGCCAAACAGTGGTTCTTCCAGGACGGAAAAGACCAGTACAAGATCCGCTGCGCCCTGCGCCTCACCGCCTACTACGGCGCCGACCCCCACCGCATCGGAGACGTCCTGGACGGCATCTTCACCGCCGGTGACCACTACTCCTCCGACGGCGCTCCCGGCGACACCATCCCGTTCAACCACGACACCCATCGCAGGCGCCTCGTCGGCTACTACCGCGGCCACGGCCCGAACCCGACGGGCCCGGACACGCAGGAACCGGCCCAGGTGTTCAACCCCTCGCAGACCTTGTCATGGGACACCGTACGCAGCAGCAAGAGGCGGCTGGTGCAAGAGCTGAGCCCGTGCATGAAGAGCGATCCGCCAGCCACTCGGTGCCTGCGCGAACCGGCGCAGAAGACGGTGGCTGACATACGCAAGCAGTACGGAATGGTGTTCAAAATGGAATTATCGGTCACTGACTACTACAAGGTGTCTAAGAAGGGTGAAGTCCTTATAAGTTAGAGAGCCTTCACGCCCACCGCGTCCGATCAGTTCGGTCACCGGCCTCCTACGTTGCCTCCCCGCCCGGCAACCACCGGCCCCGAGATCCCGATGCTCTACCCCGCCCTCCACATACGCCTGCGGCACCCCGATGACCGGATGGTTGACGAAGGGGGCCGGAGCACGCCACGGGTCTTCCAGGGCGGCCTGGTCCCGGGAGTCGCGCGGCGTATGCAGCGACGCCTCACCGCCGATGGTTCGCGCCGCGGCAATCGCCGTGATGATTCCCTCGTGCTCGATCGCGTTCCA
Organism: Streptomyces sp. GS7; assembly: GCF_009834125.1. Classification (NCBI taxonomy): domain Bacteria; kingdom Bacillati; phylum Actinomycetota; class Actinomycetes; order Kitasatosporales; family Streptomycetaceae; genus Streptomyces; species Streptomyces sp. GS7. The sequence goes on along the minus strand of NZ_CP047146.1, from coordinate 6,382,334 downwards.
CTCATACTCCCCGGTCTCGACCTTCACGTTCGTCCGGTCGTAGTTCTTCATCGCGCCCGCAACACGCTCCCCGCCATCGGCATCAATCGCGGCGCGAACACCGTCCGCAGCTCCAGCGCCACCGACAGAGCCGCGTAGCCGGGTTTCATGCGAAGGGAGTGGTAGGCCTCGCCCGGGATGAGGTAGCTGAGTCCAGAGCGGCGGCGCCGGTGGCCGGGTCTATGCCTTCGAGGACGAGCGGTGTCTGTGGGGCGCTAGCGTTTGAGGCGTTGGGAGAACGATTCAGCGGATGCGTTGTCGCAGCTCGAGCCGACACGGCCCGTGCTGCCGCGGCGGATGCCGTGCCAGCGGTGGACCTTGGCGAAGGCGGCCGAAACCTGTTGCGTGCCTCTGTCCGTGTGGAAGACGTCCCCAGGACTTGAACCGGTGCTACGGCAGTCGCAATTCGCCCCGCATCACCGGTGTGTATGTATGGTTCAAGTCTCCCCTCGGACACAAACCAAATCCCCACGGCTTCTCTGAAGCCGTGGGGATTTGTCGTTGTTGGGGGTGTGCGGGGTGGGGGCGATCTCGGCGTGGATGGTCTGGTTGCCGGGGGTGTAGGTGAGCTGGAGTCCGAGTTGGCGGTAGAACTCGGCTCTGTCTTCGGGGTCGGCTTGGCGGATGACGGCGACGAGCTCGCTGATGGAGCGGACGAGGTGGGCGATCTCGTCTCGGGTCATGCGGCGGGGGTGGGTGCCGCGGGTGGCGGTGCGCAGGTCGGCTTCGGCGCGGGCGCGTGTGGCCTGGGTCTCGGCGATCCACTGGGTGATCACGATGGGGTCGGGGCCGGCTTCGAGGGCGGCGCGGTGGGTGGCGAGCTTCGTGTCGCAGTCGGCGATCAGTGCGCGGGCGGCTTCGGCTGAGGTGGTCTGTGCGGTCGGGCAGCTCTCGGGGGTGGCTGCGGCGGCCATGTGGTCGAGGGTGTCGTCGAGGCGGTGGGGTTGGAACACGGTGGTGAGCCAGTCGTCGAGTGTCGAGGTGATCCACTTCTCTCGGAGGTAGACGTTGCGGGGGTGGTGGATGCGGTTGGCGAGTGCGTATTCCTCGGGGAAGCGGCAGCGGTAGGAGGCGTCGCCGTGGGACCACTGGGCCTGCATCGGAGCTGGCGGGCAGGGTCTCGTAGTCGCGGGCGAGGCGGCGACGCAACGTGATCCATCCGGTGCTCCGTCCCACGATCCAGCGCCTTTTGAGGACATGAAAGCCACGGGTTTCAGGGCTTCTGTTGACGACCTCGACATCGATTCCACGCTTCGCCCATGCTCGACGACGGCGCTCTTGAAGCCGGTGTCGCCCCAACTCTTGGTTGGAGATGGTCGGGTGGGTCTTTTTGGCCTGGTCGAGGAGTGGTATTCCCACGGCGTTTTCCGACAGGCTCGCGGCGGTGACGGTCACGGCGAGGATCAGCCCGATCGCGTCGGTGAGGATGCCCCGCTTCCGGCGTACGATCTTCTTGCCCGCATCAGTTCCCTGGCGGGTCAGGGGCACGTTCGTGGAGGTCTTCACACTCTGGGTGTCGATCACGGACTCTGTCGGTTCGGGCTTGCGCCCCTCCTCCACGCGTGCCAGGCCGGCGGGTCGTAGTTGAGCTGGGCGAAAGTTCCCCCGTCGCGCCAGGCCGCGTAGTAGGCGTACACGTTGCCATGGTTGGGGAAGTCGCGCGGGAGGCATTTCGATGGGATTTCCGTGCGGTTGACGTAGAGGAGCGCGTCGAGGACGTCGCGGCACGGGCACCGCTTGCGTGGTCTTGCCGGCCGGACTGTGACGAGAGCCCTTGGGAGCCAGGGATCGGCGCCACGATGCGGGCCGTACCAGCCGAGCGTGTGCAGACGTTCTCCGGCAGGCCAACCACGACGGGGCCGGGCCGGCCGCTCCGAGCCGTATGGAGGCGCCGATCGGTAGCACTCCGCAACGGCCGCAGTGCTCCACACCAACAGCCAGGAGCGCGACGCGGCACTCGCCCCCGCCGGCTGACGGCCGGCCTCTACCCGTTCCGTCCCATCGTCCGCGCCGCGTCCGCGGAGCGGCCCGGTGTGTGGCCGAAGGCGCGGCGGAAGACGTCGATGAACGCGCTGGCTGAGGACCAGCCACACCGGTGCGCCACCACCGTCACCGGCGTGTCCTCGGCGAGCAGCACCAGGGCGTGGGAGAGCCGCAGTTGAGTGCGCCACTGCGGGAACGTCATGCCGAGGTCGGCCTTGAACAGCCGTGACAGTGTGCGGTCGCTGGCGCCGACCTGTCTGCCCAGGGCGGCCAGGGTGCGGTTGTCGGCCGGGTCGGCGTGCAGGATCTCGCACAGCGTCCTGAGTTGCGGTGCGGCCGGCGCCGGGACGTGCAGAGGCTGCTGGGGTGAGACTCGCAGCTGGTCGCACAGGACGGCACGCAGGCGCCGACGTTCCGGGCTGTCGTCCGCCGGGTCGCGGGTGCAGGTGAGGATCAGTTCCCTCAGCAGCGGACTGACACTCAGCACGGTGGGCTGGTCGAGGTCGATCGGGTTGGTGTCCGCAGGGAGGCCGACCAGGTGCAGTTCCAGCTCGCCGTGCGCCCGGTGGGAGTGCACGGTGCCGGCCGGCACCCAGATCGCCCGGGTGGCCGGGGCCGTCCAGGAGCCGGCGCCGGTCGTGACGGCGAGCACGCCCCGGCCCGCGTAAACGAGCTGGTGGTCGTCGTGCCGGTGGGCGTCGATCCCTGTGCCCGGAGCCAGCCAGCGGGCGCTGGTCGGTGCCACTGACTCATGGCGGATATTCTTCATCGATTGGCAGATTATCGGAAGCGCGACAGGGTGGCCATGAACCACCATGGCGCCATGTCAAGGAACAAGTCGATCGTTCTGCTGTCGGTCGGACATGCCTGTGTGGACGTCTACCAGGGCGCCGTGGCGGCCCTGGTCCCGTTCTTCGTTGCCGAGCGTGCCTACACCTACGCCGCGGCCTCGGGCATCGTCCTCGCCGCCAGCCTGCTGTCCTCGGTGGTGCAGCCCTTATTCGGCGCGCTCACCGACCGGCACTCCATGCCCTGGCTGCTGCCGGCGAGCACGGTCCTCGGCGGGCTCGGCGTGGCCCTGAGCGGGGTCAGCGGCTCGTACGCGCTCACGCTGCTCTTCGTGGCACTGTCCGGCATCGGGGTCGCCGCGTACCATCCGGAGTCCGCTCGGGTCGCACGGGTCGCCAGCAAGGGCAGCCACAGCTCCATGGGCTGGTTCTCCCTGGGCGGCAACGTCGGATTCGCGGCGGCTCCTCTCCTGGTCTCCGTCGTGATCGCCACGGGCGGGCTGCGGTTCTCCCCGCTGCTGATCCTGCCCGCGCTGGTCGGCAGCGTGCTGACGCTGCCGGTGCTGAGGGCGCTGGACAAGGCGCCGTCCACCGACGGCGGCAAGGGCGCCGCGGAGGGGCGGAACGACTGGGTGTCGTTCGTGCGGCTGTCGCTGGCGGTGGTGTGCCGGTCGATCGCCTTCATCGGTATGAGTACCTTCGTCGCCTTCCACGTCCGGGAGCAGACGGGCGGCGGGACGGCGGCGGGGACGGTCGCGCTGTTCGTGCTCTATCTCGGCGGTGCCGTCGGCACGGTCGTCGGCAGCAAGCTGGCCCACCGCTGGGACCGGGTCACGGTGGTGAGCATGTCGTACCTGATCACGGTCGCGGCCATTGCCGGCGTGGTGTTCGTGCCCGGCCCGGCGATCTACCTGTTCGTGGCGCTGACCTCGATCGGCCTGTACGTCCCGTTCTCGCTGCAGGTCACGCTCGCCCAGGACTATCTGCCCACGCGCGTCGGAACGGCCAGCGGGGTCACCCTCGGCCTCATGGTCAGCGTCGGCGGTCTGACCAGTCCCCTCATCGGCAGCATCGCCGACGCCACCTCGCTGCGCACGGCCCTGATGCCGCTGATCGTGATGCCCGCCCTGAGCTGGCTGCTGTTCCGCACCCTGCCCGAACCGGCCGTGCCGAAGCTGCTGTTGGGAGAGGGCGGCGAGGAAGCGGCGCAGGAGACCGCGGAGACCGCGCAGGAGACCGGGAAACACTCCACCGAGCGCAGCAGCCTCTGACCGGCCCGCGTCGCTCCCCCCGGGCCGCCTGATTACCCGTCACGGAAGGACGACGAAGTGCGACGAGCAGCGAGCCGGCACGTGACGTCCCCTTCGGCCGCACCGACCCAGGATGTCTGCCCGCTGGCCGCCTGGGGCTGCCGTACCGGACTGCGGCAGCCCGACTGGCGGCTGGTGTCCAGCCATGACACGTCGGACGGCAGCGTCGAGTATTGCCGCTGCACCTGTGCGGCGCTGGTGATCCTGCACGAGGGCGAGCTGGCGGCCTTTGCGGCGGATCACCCTGCCCAGTAGTGCTTCGTCAGGTTGAGTTTGCCGTGCGGTGGCCTGTTCGGGGTCGGGCCGGTAGGTCGCAGTGGTAGGTGGGCATGCGCCGGTCCAGCACAGCAGCAGGTCCTGTACAACGTTGAGGACTTGGTAGAAGGTCAGGCCGGCGCTTGGGCCTTTGGGCCCGGGCGGCGGAGGGTGAGGAAGGCGTGGGCGGCTGTGACGAGGGTGACTTGGTGGTGCCGGCCACGCCAGGTGCGACCCTCGAAGTGGTCCAGTCCCAGGCCGTGCTTCATCTCGCGGTGGTCATGCTCGATCCGCCGGCGGATCTCGGAGGCAGGCGGGAGTTCGACAACAGGCCGTGGTTCAGGGCAGCAGCAGCTGCTCCAGGTCCGCCGGCGGCCGGCGGCCGACGAAGGAGCCGAGCCGGGAGCGGGACCCGGTATCGCCCGCGAGAATGCCGCCGAGCAGAGTGCCGGTGTCCGGCCGCAGGAAGATTTTGGCGTAGCGGGTGGTGCCGTCGGCGAAGGCCACCTCGACCGGCCGGAGGTCCCCCGAGTGCGTCGTGGTGCCGAAGGTGGCCATGTGTACGCCGAGGAGCTTGAGCGTCGTGGCGCCGTCGGCCCGGTCGAAGGGCTCCGCGTCCCGGCCCGTCAGCTGGGTCGCCACGGACTCGGCCATGGCGTATCCGGGGGCGACCAGGCCGTGGCAACGGCCCTGTACGGCGGCGCACTCGCCGATGGCCCAGATGTGCGGGTCAGCGGTACGGCAGTAGGCGTCGACGAGGAAGCCGCCGCGTTCGCCGCGTGCCAGGTCGAGCGGTCCGGCCAGCTCGTCCCGCGGCCGGATCCCCGCGGCGAAGACGACCAGGCCCGCGTCCAGTGTCGTACCGTCGCCGAGCGTGACGGCGCGCACCGTGCCACCGGACCGGGCGTGCACCTTTGCGACCACGGTGCCGCAGTGCAGGCGCAGGCCGAGTCCGGCGGCGTGCCGGTGCAGCACCTCGGCGGCTTCGGCGTCGAGTTGAGCGGGCATCAGGTGGGGTGCCGCCTCCACGACGTGCGGGCGCACGCCCAGTCGGCTCAGGGCGTGCGCCGCCTCCAGGCCGAGCAGACCGCCGCCGACCACCACACCCTGACCGCCGGGGCGTACCGTGCGGCGGATCGCGTCCAGGTCCTCGAAGGTGCGGTAGACGAAGCAGTGCTTGAGGTCCCGGCCGGGTACCGGAGGGACGAAGGGGCGGGAGCCGGTGGCCAGGACCAGGACGTCGTAGCGGATCCGGTCGCCGCCCTTCGTCACGACCGTGTGTGCCGCGCGGTCGGCGCGGACGACGGGCGACGCCAGGCGCAGCTCCACACGGGGATCGGTGAGGAAGTCCCGGTCGGCGAGGGTCAGTTCGTCCCTGCTGCGGCCGGCCAGATAGGTGGACAGGGCCATGCGGTCGTAGGCGGGGTGGGGTTCCTCGGCGAGGATCACGATGCGCCAGTCGCGTGCCGTGTCCAGGGCGAGCAACTGGTCGGCGAGCCGGTGTCCGGTCATCCCGTGTCCGGCGACCACCAGGACCCGGGTCATGGGGTCTGCTCCCCGTCGTGCCGCATCTCGCGTGCCCATCGGGCGCACAGCTCCGCCACCTCACGGCCGCAGCCGCCGCAGCCGGTCGTGGCCCGGGTGGCGGTGGCGAGCGCGGTGACCGTACGGGCGCCGGCCCGCCATGCTTTGGCCAGGGACTGGCGCTGCACGCTGTTGCACAGACAGATCAAGGCATCCTCGGGCGGGTCGAGATCCGTCGACGCCGGCTGCGGCGGCCCGCCGAGGAGCAGCCCTAGGCGGTCGGAGGGCAGCACCCGGCCTTTTCGGTGGAGCTCGCCTACGGAGGCGATGGCGTCCGGCAGGCCGAACAGCGCGGCGGCGACGAGGTGTTCACCGCGCAGCGCGAGCCTGGCGTATCGCCCGCCGTCCCGGTCGACGAAGGTGAGGCGGCGCAGGGCGGGATCCGCGAAGGCGTCCGGTGCGCCTACGCAGGCCACCTCGGCGATGTCGGTGCGCAGCCGGAACACCGCGGGCGTGCTCCGGTGCGCGGACGCGTCCTGCCCGGTGAGGATGAGGGCGAGGCTGTCGGCCTGGGCCCAGGCGGCCTCGATGCCGGCCACGGCCCGGCCCTCGTGCTCGGCGCAGTCGCCGATGGCGTGGATGCGCGGGTCGCTGGTACGCAGCCGGTCGTCGACGACGATTCCGGTACGGACCCTGAGTCCGGCCGCCCGGGCGAGGCCCACGTCAGGGTGCGCCCCGGTGCACAGGGCAAGGGTGTCGGCGGGCAGCCGGACCCCGTCGTCGAGAAGCACGCTGCCGGGCTCGCGCCCGGTGACGGTACGCCCGGCGAGCACGGTGACGCCCGCGCGTTCCAGGGCCTCGGTGAGCATGCCGGAGGCCGCCTCGCCGAGCCGGTCGTGGAGGGGGTGCGGGCCGGCGCAGACCAGGGTGGTGGCGGTGCCGCGGGCGGTCAGGGCGGCGGCGGTCTCCACGCCCAGCGGCCCGCCGCCGAGGACGACCACGGCTTCCCCCGTGATCCGTGCGCAGTCTGCCGCGGTACGCAGCACGGTCACGCCGGGGCTCCGCGCACCGCGGATGTCCGGCACGTCGGCGCGTGCTCCGGTGGCGAGGACCAAGATGTCGTATCCGTGGACGGCCTCGGACGTGCGTACCTCGCGGCGCACCCGGTCGATGTGGGTGACGGGCGCGCCGGAGTGCGCCTCGACGCCGGGCAGGGCCGGCAGGCGCAGTGCTTCGGGGGCGGCCCGGCCGGAGAGGACGTACGACAGCAGGGGCCGGTGGTAGGCGGGTTCCGGTTCGGCGCCGAGGATCGTGACGGGCCCCGGGTGGCCGTGGTGGCGCAGTCGGCCGGCGAGGCGGTGGCCGGCGGGGCCGCCTCCGACGACGAGGATCCGGCTCATGGCGTGGCCTCCGGGAGCCGTTCGAGGCGTACGGCGCTCAGCTTGAATTCGGGCATGCCACTGCGGGGGTCGAGGGCGGGGTGGGTGAAGAGGTTGGCGCGGCCGTCGCCCGGAAAGTGGAACGGTATGAAGAGGGTGTCCGGGCGCATCGTCGGGTCGAGCCGGATCCGGCCTGTCATGCTGCCGCGGACAGAGGTGACGCGGGCGAGGGCGCGGTCGGCGACTCCGGCGCGGGCGGCGGTGTCGGGGTGGACGGAGATCAACGGCTCGGGTACGGCGCCGTGCAGTTCGGCGACGCGCCGGGTCTGCGCCCCGGACTGGTAGTGCGCGAGGACCCGGCCGGTGGTGGCGTGCAGCGGGTACGCGGCACTGGTGTGCTCGGCGGGCCCGCGGTGGTCGACCTCGTCGAACCACGCCCGGCCGTCGGGGTGCGCGAACCGCTCCAGGAAGAGCCGGGGCGTACCGGGGTGCGCGGGCTCGGTGTCGGGGCAGGGCCAGTGCAGGGCCTCCCCGGCGTCCAGGCGCCGGTAGCTGATGCCGGAGTAGTCGGCGCGTCCGCCCCGGGATGCCGCGCGGAGTTCGTCGAAGACGTCCCTCGGGGCGGTCGGGTAGCGGTGCGGGGGTTCGCCGAGCCGCACGGCGAGGCCGTGCAGGACCTCCAGATCGGTGCGGACGTGCGGGGGCGGCGTCAGCAGGGCGCGGCGGCGCAGCACCCGGCCCTCCAGGCTGGTCAGCGTGCCCTCCTCCTCGGCCCACTGGGTGACCGGCAGTACGACGTCGGCCGTGCGGGCGGTCTCCGAGGGGACGAAGTCGGCCACCACCAGCAGGTCCAGCGAGGCCAGCCGCTCGGCCACGCGCGCGGCGTGCGGTGCGGAGACGACGGGGTTCGACCCGAACACCAGCAGGGCGCGCGGCCCCTGGTCGCGGCCGAGGGAGTCCAGGAGTTCGTACGCGGTGCGCCCGGGGCCGGGGAGCGACTCGGGCGGCACGCCCCAGACGCCGGCGACGTGGGCGCGGGCCTCGGGGTCGGTGAGGGAGCGGTAGCCGGGCAACTGGTCGGCCTTCTGCCCGTGTTCGCGCCCGCCCTGGCCGTTGCCCTGGCCGGTCAGGCATCCGTATCCGCCGTGGCCGGAGCCGGGCAGGCCCAACGCGAGGGCGAGGTTGATGAAGGCCGCGGCGGTGTCGGTGCCCTGGCTGTGCTGGTCGACGCCGCGGCCGGTGAGGACGTAGGCGTTGCGGGCCGCCGAGAGCATCCGGGCGGCGGTGCGCTGGGCGCTCGCCGGGACGCCGGTGACGGCCTCGACCCGCTCGGGCCACCACGCCATCGCCCGGCGTACGGCGCTTTCGAAGCCGTGCGTGCGGCGCCGGATGTACTCCGCGTCGGCGAGCCCGTCGACGACGGTGATGTGCAGCAGCCCGAGCGCCAGGGCGAGGTCGGTGCCGGGGGCGGGCTGGAGGTGCAGCTTGGCTCGCTGGGCGGTGGGGGTGTGCCTGGGGTCTATGACGATGAGTTCCGCCGCGTCGAGGTGCTGCATCAGCGGCGGCATGGTCTCGGCGACGTTGGCGCCGGCCAGCAGCACCGCGTCGGCGGTCGCGAGGTCGGTGACGGGGAAGGGCAGGCCGCGGTCCACGCCGAAGGCGGCGTTGCCGGCCGCGGCGGCGGACGACATGCAGAACCGGCCGTTGTAGTCGATGTTCCTCGTGCCCAGCGCCAGCCGGGCGAACTTGCCGAGCAGATAGGCCTTTTCGTTGGTGAGGCCGCCGCCCCCCAAGACGGCCACCGCGTCGGGGCCGTACCGCGTGCGCAGCTCGCGCAGCCGCCCGGCGACCGTGTCGAGGGCGAGGTCCCAGGTGGTCTCGGTGAGATGGCCGTCCGGCGCGCGGACCAGCGGCTCGGTCAGCCGGTCGGCGGCGGCCAGGACGTCGGGCGCGGTCCAGCCCTTCTGGCACAGGCGGCCGCGGTTGACCGGGAAGTCGGCCGGGCGCAGGGTCACGCCGATGTCCCGGTCGCCGGCCAGCCGTGTACCGCATTGCAGGGCGCAGTACGGGCAGTGCGTGTCCACTTCCGGTGTGCGGGAGGGTGGTTCAGACACGGCTTCTCGCCTCGGGGCGGTCGGTCGGGGCTGCGTGCTCGGCGGGTTTCCGGCGCAGGTAGACGACCCGGATGAGCACCATGCACAGGGCGTAGTAGCCGAGGAAGGCGAGGAAGGCGGGCGCACCGGAGCCGGTGCCGTCGGCGTACGACAGCTTGAAGGTGATGTTGATGGCGGCGCCGCCGAGCGCGCCGATCGCCCCGGCAATGGCGATGACCGCCCCGGACAGCCGGCGCGCCCGGGCGAACGCGGAACCGGCATCCCGGCCGGCGGTGACCTCGTCCTCGGCGCGCCCCGAGAACACGGCGGGGATCATCTTGTACGTGGAGCCGTTGCCGATGCCGCTGAGTACGAACAAGGCGGTGAAGCCGGCGATGAACAGGGCGAAGGAGCCGACCCTGGTCGCGCAGAGCAGGAGGAGGGTGCCGGCGCCCATGCCGAGGAAGTTCCAGAAGGTCACCCTCGCCCCGCCCAGCCGGTCGGCCAGCAGCCCGCCCAGCGGCCGGGCCGCGGAGCCCAGCAGTGGACCGAGGAAGGTGTAGCCGACGGCGGTGAGCGGGGTGGCGTCGAACTCGTTCTGCAGCACCAGGCCGAAGGCGAAGCCATAGCCGATGAACGAGCCGAACGTGCCGATGTACAGCAGCGAGATCCACCAGGTGTCCCGGTCGCGGGCGGCCTCGCGCTGCGTTCCCGGGGTGGCCCGCACGGCGTCCACGTTGTCCATCCGCCAGGCCGCGAGCAGCGCGACGAGCACGATCAGCGGCAGATAGACCGCGGCGACGTACGACGGGTGGGTCCGGCCCGCCACGGCGACGACGGTGAGCCCGACGAGTTGCACGGACGCGACGCCGAGGTTCCCGCCGCCGGCGTTCAGGCCGAGGGCCCAGCCCTGGTGGCGCTGCGGATACAGGGCGGTGAGGTTCGTCATCGACGATGCGAAGTTCCCGCCGCCCACGCCCGCCAGCGCACCGATGACCAGGAACACCCACAGCGGTGTGCCGGGCCGCTGGACGAAGTACAGCGCGAGAAGGGCCGGCACGAGGAGGATCGCGGTGGCGAACACGGTCCAGTTCCGGCCGCCGTACCGGGTCACGGCGAAGCTGTACGGCAGCCGCAGCAGGGCACCGACGACGGTGGGCGTGGCCACGAGGAGGAACTTCTCTCCGGCGTCGAAGCCGAGGCCGATGTCGGGCGACATGAACAGGACGAGGACGGACCACAGCGTCCACACGGAGAAGCCGATGTGTTCGCTGAGCACGGACAGGACGAGATTGCGGCGCGCGACCCGCCGGCCGTACCGCTCCCAGGCGTCCTCGTCCTCGGGATCCCAGTCGACGAGCCACTTTCCCTTGCGGGGACGGTGAGCCATGGTGTGCTCCAGCGGTGTGGGAAGGCCGGCTCAGGATGCCGAGATCAGGGACTTGCGGAACTGTTCGATCACGTCGTCGAGCAACCGCGTGCTCTCCGGGAGCAGGTGCGGCCGGCCCTCCTGCCACGCGAGGTGTTCGTCGAGGAGGAAGAGGCTCTGCACCACATGCCGGGCACCGAGCGCGTGCGCCACGGGCCGCAGGGCGTAGTCGAGGACGAGGAGGTGGGCGATGCTGCCGCCGGTGGCCAGGGGAAGCACGGCCTTCTGCTGGAATCCGTACTGGGGCAGCAGGTCCAGGAAGGTCTTGAGCAGACCCGAGAAACTCGCTTTGTACGTCGGTGTGGCGAGGACGATGCCATCGGCCCGGGCGACCTGTTCCAGGGCCTCGGCGATGGCGGGATGCGTGGCGTCGGCGTTCAGCAGTGGCGCGGCCGGCAGGGTGCGGACCCTGAGGTGTCCGACGTGCCACTCGTAGTCGGCGAGGCGTCGCGCCACGTGGTCGCCGATGGCTTCGGTCTTGGAAGTCGCGGACGGGCTGCCGGATATGACCAATACGTGGGACACAGCCACCCCTGGTGTCGTGTGGTCCGGTCGGGAAACTGGGCGGGTGCGGAGCGGGCGGGGCGTGGGACATGTCCCACGCCCCGCCCGTGGGGTGTCAGGAAGGCCAGCCGAAGGCGCTGATGGTGTCGCGGGCGCGCTGCGGCTCCGGGTCGCTGAAGACGAAGCACCGGGTGTTGGTGACGCTGCCGCCCTCGGCCTGGGCGGTCGAGAAGATCAGCACGGGTTGCGGGGCGCCCTCCCTGGTCAGGAAGTTGGCCCGGAAGTTGATGATCGGCGAGTCCTCGTCCCAGCGGCCGAGGAAGTCGTCGAGCAGCCCCTTGTCCTCGTAGATGGTGCGGATGTGCTGGCCGACGTACTCGGACGGCGCGGAGGTGTAGCCGACGAGGGCCACGTCCGCCGGGTTGGCACGCATGACCTGGCCGTTGACGCCGATCAGGTGGATCGCCACCGGGGCGACCTCGTAGAACTCGCGCATGACGTCCTCGGACTCCTTGGTGGGAGCCAGGGTGGGCAGCGGGCGCTCGTTGACGGCGCGGATCCAGGACGCGGCGTCCGAGGTGACGTCCTCGGCGCTGTCGTTGGAGACCGGGAGTCGCTCGCCGAGCTCCGGCCGGCTCACCCAGTGGATGCGGGTGTCGTCGCCGCTGCCGGTCAGCACGGCGTTCACGCGGGCGATCTGCTCGTGCCCGCCGTCGATGCCGCGGTAGGTGACCTGGACGTTCTCCACCCGCTGTTCCTCCTCCAAACGCCGGATCAGCGTCCGGAGGCCGTCCTGCGCGCTGTCGAGCAGGATCCGGCCGCCGAGGTGGTCGGCCTCCCCGCCCATCAGCACGGACTGCGCCCGGTTGTGCAGTACGACGGCACCGGAGCGGTCGGTGACCGCGATGCCCACCGAGCTGTTCGCGATGACGTCGATCAGCTGCTCGACCGAGGGTGCTTCCTGGGGGTCGTTCGGCATCTCTGAACTCCATTCACTTCGGGTGTAGGGATGAGGGAGATCGGTTCCGGAGGGGGCCCGGACGCCGGTTCATTCCAGGTGCGGAACGAGTTCCGGATGCCGGCTGTCGTCGACGATGCGGGCGATGGCGTCGGCGACCGTCCGCTGACCGGACAGGTAGTAGTCGTGACCGCCGCGGAAGGTGAACATCCCGAGGTACGGGCCGCTCGTGAAGCGTTTCCACTGCTCCATCTCGTGCGGTCGGGCAAAGGGGTCGGAGGTGCCGCACAGCGTGGCCAGGGGGGCCCGCACCACCTGGTGCGCGGTCCGGTACTCGCCCCGTATGCGCAGGTCCCGGTCCATCCACTGCTCCCCGGCGCTCTCCTGCCGGTCCGGCGTCCGCAAGGCGGCGAAAGCGGTGGCCAGCAGCGGGCGGGGAGTGCTGCCCGGCTCGCGGGCGCCCGACGCGGACAGGCTCGCGGCCGCGCAGTCGGGCCGGGCCTCGAAACGGAGCGTCAGTTCGTAGGCGTACAGCGCCCCCAGGCTGTGTCCGAAGAAGTGCAGCCGTCGGCCCGGCACGGTCTCGGCCAGGTCGGCGGCCCAGCGGTCGGCCGCGCTGTGCACGGAGTCGGGTGACTCCTCGTCCGCCAGTCGTCCACGCCCCGGCGTCTCGCAGTGCACGGTGGGCAGGGTGTCCGGGAGGAGCTCACTGATCGGGAGGTAAGGCGAGGTGACGCTGCCCGCCGGCGGAAGGAACACGACGACATCGTCGGCCTTGTCGACATCGCCCTGGATGACTAGGGATCGTTCGTTTCTCGTGTCCATCGCCGCTCCCTGCACGGATGTCGGCCGTCATTGGAAGAAGGTCTGCTCGATGCCCTTGAGGGTGCGAAAGGAATCGAGGCTGACGTCGTTCGACTCCAGCGCCGCGCCGCGCAAGTCCTCGATGAAAAGGACGAGTTCGACGAACTGCAGGGAGTCGACGATGCGTGAGTCGATGATGTCGGTCTCGGGCTGCAGATCCGTCAGGTCGGGATTGCGCTCAAGAATCCAGTCGCGTACGTCGGTCCAGTCCGCTGCCATCAGCCCTCCTCGGTGGTGACCGGCGTTCGGTGCGGCCGTGTCACTGCCCGGCGCGGGCGGTCAGGCCGGCGAGCGCGTTGAACGCCCCCACGCGGTCGGCCACTTCGGACGCCAGGGCGAGGTCCCCGGGGCTGAAGGCACCCCGGCGGTGGTTCGCCTGCCGTACGAGGACGAGGTACCCGCCGGACAGCCCCCGGTAGGCGAGGGAGAGGGCCACCGCCGATTCACCCCCTCCCTCGCGCAGCAGTTCCAGGTGGCGCGGGTCGGTCTTGGGGGCCAGCCCCTCGTGCTCGCTGATGACGAGCTGCCGCTGCCCCGTCTCCGCGGCGAGGCCGCGCAAGGACTCGACGACGGAGGTCAGCTCGTCCGGGCCCTGGAAGACGGCCTGGCCGTGGGTGGGCTCGGCGTCCAGCGAGACCGCGTGGGCGAAGAACGGCACGCAGGTGCGGGCCACCGCCGGGATGACGCCCGACGCGTCCTCGGTGTCGCGGACGGTGGCGCTGACGTGCGCGACGAATCCCAGGGACTCCTCGGCTGCTTTGCGCCCTGCGATGTACTTCAGGGCGGTGTTCCAGTTCTGGGCCGGGCTTTCGGCGGTGTTTTCAGGCATGACGGATCCTTGGAGGTGGGATGCGGATGGATGCGGCGGCCGGTCGGTGCCCTGCGCCTGCATGAGTACGGGAAGGCCGGCTCCGGTCGGGAGAGGCCGGGTGTTCAGGCGAACCGAACGTCCGGGTCCAGCAGGCAAAGCCGCCCGTCGGCCAGGTGCAGCCGGTCGTTGCTGTAGTTGAGGGCGGCCGAGCGCAGGTCGCGCAGGGCCTTTTCCAGGCGGGTCGGCGAGTCCTGGAGATAGCCGTGCTTGAGGCCGGTCGCGTCGATGAGCTCGTCGACGGCGGCGTAGCACTCCTCGGCCGCCGTGATCTTGAGGTTGTTCAGGAGCAGTTGGTGACTGGTGACCGACCAGTCCGTCCCGGACTCGGCCAGTGCCTGGGTCCGGCGCAGCAGCGCGTGGACGGTCTCCAGCCGCTGCCGGGCCCTGGACAGCCGGGTGAGCAGCAATTCCGAGCCCAGATCGAAACGTTTGCGGCCGGCCGGGTCGCGCAGCAGGCGTAGTACCCGGGACAGGGCCCCGGAGGCGGTGCCCAGCCAAACGGCCGACCAGCCGATGTGGGCGAGGGGGCCGAAGACGGACTGCACGATGCGGTGGAACGCGCCGTGCTCGCCGATCACCTGGTGGGCGGGGATCCGGCCGCTGAGCGTCAGCGGCAGACTGTGCGTGGCGCGCATCCCCATCGGGTTCCACTGCCCGGTGACCTCCACGTGCAGCTGGTGGCGGTGGGCGTAGACGAGGGAGACATGCTGGTCCGCCGTGGCGTTCGGGCTGCGCATGGTGATCAGGAAGCCGTCCGCGGAGGTGCCGCCGGTCGAGATGGGGACGGTCCGGTCGACCACCAGAGTCCCTGCTGCCTCGTGCAGCGGGGCCTCGGACTTGAACAGGTCGGCGCCCTTGCCGCTCTCGGTGGTCACGGACGCCAGGTACAGCTTGCCCTCGGCGAGAAGCGGGATCAGCTCCTCCCGCAGGGGCGACGCGGCGTGCCGCACCACCGCCTCGGCCTGCTGACAGTGCATCACGAAGATCATGGCCAGCGACATGTCGGTGCGCCCGAGCACCATGCCCGTCTCGATGAGGTCACCGAGGGTGCCGCCGAGGCCGCCCTCCTCCTTGGGCACCTGAAGGCCGAGCAGGCGGGTGCTGCGCAGCTCCGCCATCGCCTCCTCAGGGAACGTCGCGTCCCGCTCGGTGCGGTCCAGGTGCTGTTCGGCGACCCGGGTCACCGCTGCGAGGCGTTCCGCGAGGTCGGGGACGCCGACCCGGCCCGTGTCCTGGGACGCCCTTGCCGTCGCTGTCGTTGCCGTTGTCGTGGTCATCGCGCCTCTTTCCGGGGGCTGGCCGTGGCCGCCGTGAGCGACCGGTAGTCGATCTTTCCGTTGCGGCTCAGGGGCAGCTCGGCCCACTCCTGCCAGCGGCGGGGGACCATCACCGGGGGCAGGGCCGCGCTGAGCGCCCGACGTAGTTCCTGCTGCGGCACCTCGGTGCGCAGGGTGTAGTGGGCGACGAGTTCGCTCAGGCCGCCCTCGTCGGAGACGGTGGCGGCGCACTGCTCGACGGCGGGGTGCCGGCTGAGTACGGCCTCGATCTCGTCGAGTTCCATCCGGACGCCGCCGACCTTGACCTGCCGGTCACCGCGCCCCAGGTAGTACAGAAGTCCGTCCTCGACGCGGGCGAGGTCGCCGGTGCGGTAGATCCGGCCGGTCGCGGAGTCCGGGTCGAAGGGGTCGCGGAAGAAGGCGCGTTCGGTGGTGGCGGGGTCATTGAGATAGCCGAGCCCGACACAGGTGCCGCCGACGAACAGTTCGCCGCTCTCTCCCGGCTCGGCCGGCCTCCAGGTGCCGTCCTCGGTCTGGAGCAGGACATGGAGGGCGCAGTTGGCCACGGGGGTGCCGACCGGCAGCCGGGGGCGCCTCAGGTCGGCGCGCGCCACCGTGTGCAGCGTGACGTCGTCGGAGCACTCCGCGGGTCCGTAGGCGTTGAGGAGGGACACGTGCGGGAGCGTGTCGAGCACCTGCTCCGCCAGGGCGGGATACAGCTCCTCGCCGGTGGACAGCAGCCACCGCAGATTCGGCAGCGTCGGCCCCTCTTGGCGCCGTGTCTCGTCGACGAGCCGGCCGACGACCGTGGGCACCAGCTCCACGACGGTCACGCCCGCGGTGTCGAGGGCACCGATGAGCCAGCGCGGCATGCGCATGACAGCATCGTCGATCACGACGACCTTGCCGCCGACCAGGAACGGGCAGAGCATCTGCCAGATGGAGATGTCGAACACCAGCGGGGCCGAGAAGGCCACCGCGTCCTCCGGTCCCAGCGACAGGTCGGCTGTCTTGGACCACAGGTGGTTGAGCAGACCCTGGTGCTCGATGGTGGCGCCCTTCGGGCGGCCGGTCGTGCCCGAGGTGAAGATCGTGTACCGGGCCTCGCCGGTGCGGTCGCCGTACGTGTCCTCGTCCATGGGGCCGGGCTTGCCTTCTGTCGGCAGGCTCAGTGTGCCGATTTCCTCGGCATCGGCGGCCGAGCGCGCGGCCGAGTCGGTGCGGCCGGAGTAGTCGAGCAGCAGGGCCGGCTTGCTGCGGTCGAGCACATCCCGGACGCGGTCCTCCGGCCAGCTCATGTCGATCGGCAGATACGACGCCCCGAGGCTCTCCAAGGCCAGGAAGGCGACCGGCGTGTGCGCGCTGCGCGGCCCCACGGCGGCGACCACGTCACCGGCTCGCACCCCGTGGGCGTACAGCGCGTCCCTTGCCGAGGCGACCCTGGCGAGCAACTGCCCGTAGTTCAGGGTGCGTTCGCCGTCCAGGACCGCACAGGCATCCGGCCGGTTCCGGGCGTGCCGGACGACGTGGTCGAGGAGGGCGGTCTCCGTATCGAGCGCCACCGGGTTGCGCAGGGCCAGTTCCTGTGCCCGGGTGACCGCGCCCGGTGCCAAGGGCAGTTCGGGGCGGAACTGTGGATCGGGGTCGGCGGTGCGCTGCGGGGGCGGGGCCTGGCTGTTCAAGGTCTCTCCAGGGGCCGTAGGAGGCGAGTGGCGATGGGTCAGCTGGGCACCGCGACGAGGAGATGCGACTCCAGCGGCAGCCGGTGCAGGGATTCCACGGCGAACCCGGCTTTTCCGAGGAGGGCGCGGTAGTGCGTCTCGTCCCGTTCGCGCCCCTGGCCGAGCACCACCAGCATGTGCAGGTTGTAGCCCTGGGTGAGCGAGGAACCGGTGCCCTTGGTGAGGATGCGTTCCAGGATCACCAGCCGGGCGCCCGGGGCCATCGCGCGGCGGCAGTTGGTGAGGATCCGGTGGCAGGTCTCGTCGTCGAAGCAGTGCAGGATGCGGGAGAGGAGGTAGACGTCGCCGTCGGCGGGCACCGAATCGAAGAGGTTGCCGGCGATCCGCTCGCAGCGGTCCGCGTGCACCGTGGCGATCGGGCGGTTCGCCGTCTCCTCGATGACATCGGGTGCGTCGAACAGTACGGCGCGGGCGCCGGGGTTCGCCTTGAGGATCTCGTCGAGGAGCGCTCCGTGCCCGCCGGCGACGTCCACGATCCGACGTGCCCGGGAGAAGTCGAAGGCGTCGGGGACCTCGGCGAAGAAGGGGGCGCTCGCCGTCATGGCGCGTTCGTACGTCAGCGACACGTCGGGGTTCTGGTGCAGGTACGAGAACAGGTCACTGCCGAAGACACGGGTGAAGGCCGGTCGTCCGGTGTGGAGGGAGTGGGACAGGGCATCCCACGCCTGGTAGAAGTGCGAGCCGTAGATACGGACGTGGTCGATCATCGAGTCAGGGGCGTCGGTGCGCAGCAACTCGCCGACGCGGGTGAGGGCGTAGCCGCCGGTGTCGTCGCCGTCGACCACACCCAGGCTGCCGAGGAACAGCAGCAGCCGTCCCAGGGCGTCGGCGTCGGTGCCGGTGCGGTGCGCCAGGTCGACGGTGGGGGTCCGTCCGGCGGCCGCGATGCGGTCGACGATGCCCAGTTCGGTCGCCACGTAGACGGCCTGCGTCTTCCAGAAGCCGGCCATCAGCTCGATGAGCTGCCGACCCGCCGTGTTCTCGGTGGCGCTCCGCGTGGTCACGTCCACCTCCTCCTGGTCGTCCATGGTCAGGCCCCACCGTTCTGCTCTGCCTCGACGCCGGTTCCGCCGGGATGCCGCCGGGCTCCCGTACGGGCCGGACCGGTTCCGGCCGCTGGATGCGAGCGGGCGGCCCCTTCGCGGGGGCCGTTTGCGTTGTCAGCCTCGCAAACGCCTGTCGAGACCTTGTCGGGAGCGAGCCCCAGAAGCAGTCAACGTCGAGTCTGGATACGGCAGAGGTACAGGTCAGAGGGGGTTTTCCGGCACGCCCGGGCTGTGTGGAGGCCGACGAGCCGAGAAAAGGAGAAGAGCCCGCCCGGGGGTTTCGGCCGGAACGTGGTGCGGAGGGCGGTGACCGGACCGGCGCGACCGGCGAGCGGGGCTTCACGAGGGTCGGCCGCAGAGTCCGGGGGAGGGCGATACCGGTGTCCGCCACGGCCGTGCAGCACGACTGCAGCCCTGTGGAATGCCCCGGACCGCGCACGGCGGTGGCGACACCGACTCCTGCCGGGCCGCGCGGCACACCCTGCCGCGGTTCACAGCGGCGCGCCCCACCGACGCGGCCGGCGGCGCGAGCAGAGGCGGCGCCAGGAGGGAGACAGTGTCAGCAGGCAGGTGATCGGCGGCCTGCAGCGCCTCGCCGCCGGGTGACACGGCAGCCACCCGGTCGACGTGCGTCCTTCGACGGGCCGGAGAGCGGCGTGTTGGTCCTCGCCGTCCGCGTCGACGCCCGGCACGGCCTGCGGTCCGCACCCCGGCCGCTCGACGGGGCCGCGCAGCGTCGCCGCGCCGCATCTGCAAGGCGGCGGGCGGTTTCTCCCCGCACGGTCGGCGACGTACGGGCCGGCTGATGCGCGGCGCGAGACCACAGGGCCGGCCACGCCCTGATCGGAGTCGCTCGGCGACAACCGAGCCCGGCTCCGCAGTCGGCCTGTGGCCGACTGCGGAGCCGGGCTCACACGGCGCCGGACTCCGACTTCAGTATGGCCAGTTGGAGTTCCCTGAGCGGGGCGCCGGGCTCGATCCCGATCTCGCTCACCAGTCGGGTGCGCAGCATCCGCAGCACCCCCAGGGCCTCGGCCCTGCGTCCGCCGAGCGCCAGCGCGCGGATGTACTGGGCCTGCAGCCCCTCGTGGAGCGTGTGCTCGCTGGTCACCACGGCGAGCTGGGTGACGGCCCGCTGATGCAGGCCGGCCTTGATCTGCGCCTCCGCCCGTATCGCTATGGCGTCGAGCCGGGACTCCTCGAAGAACCGCCGTTGGGAATGGAGTACGGGGCCCTCCGGAGTGTCGACCAGAGCATCGCCCCGCCACAACGCCAGGGCGGCGTCGAGCAGTTCGATCCCGGCTGCGCTGTCGCCCTCTTCCAGCGCCTTGGTCCCGAGGTTCTTCAACCGCTGGAACTCCAGCCAGTCCAGGCGGACATGAGTGCTCTTCAGCCCGTAGCCGCCCGCCCCGGTCACCAGGATCTCCTGGGCGACGTAGGTGGCTGGGCGACCGGTGAGTTGGGACAGTGTTTTTCTACAGTTCAGTATGTAGGTCTGCAGGGTACGCAATCCGGTTGCCGGCGGTTGTTCCCCCCAGAGTTCGCGCATGAAGGCGTGGACCGGAACCACCTGGTCGGCGTGGACCAACAGCATGGCCATGACTGTGCGAACCTTCGGTGCGATCGCGACACTTTCGGCCGACGCGGAGGCGCCCAGATGCAATGGGCCGAGAACTCCACCGTGGACTGTCACCCCGCTCCCCTCGGTCACAGGGCGTTCTCGTGCAAGCGGCCTCGGGTTGCGTTCGTTCACATGCTTCGAGCGATCCACCAGTCCCCCATCTCGGATGCAAATAGCGGTCCTATCGAGTCGAGATTCACTGAAGCAGCAAGAAACATACACATCGGTCCACAGTGCAACCAGATGGGCCTGAGCGTCCTGTGGCGCTAAAGCTACGAATGGCGATTGCATACAATGCGTGTGACAGCGGAGGGAGAACGCCCTTTCGTCCCTTCTGCGGCAATTACGGTCAGAGCGGTGAACCTGCCTGAACGCCCGGAATCGCCTGGGGGAACGCGCAGCTGCGCCCCTGCGGCGCCTCCTCGGCCCGGTCGCCGGACCGACGGAAGCGCGAGTCCAGCCACGAGTCCACGAAATGGCGCAATCTGTGCTGAGAGTCTCAAGGCGCTCTGACGGCCGGTCGCCGGCCATGTGCCTGGCCGGAAATGAACCGCTCCCGGGTCTGATGGAGCTCCACCGATCCCGGAGCGGTCCACGCCACCCTCTCCGCAGGCAACCGATGAAACCTCCTGGTTTCGCAGCTGTAACGGCCACCGGCTGCCCGCGCAGGGACGCTGCACATCAGCGCCAGGCTCCCCGAGCTGTGATTCGACGTTCTCCCAACAGTTTCTTGAACGCCCTTTGCCACACTTCCGGTGATCCGCAACCAGCTCCGCCTCCGGCCGAATCCTCGTCATAAGGAGTCCACCATGCGAATGCCACATTGACGGGCAGCGCTGTACGCACGGGCAGACTGTCCGGTTACGGGTCGGCCGACCTGCGTGCGTTCCTTTGGAACACGTGATGGGCCCGTCGGGCCCATCACGGCGGCTGCGCGCTTCGCCGAGCTGATCGCGGTGTCATCGCTGGTGAGCCGATGCCGTCATCGTGCGCAGGGGGAAGCCCTGCTGCTCGCTCCAAGGACGGGACCCCCAGCCGGCTCACGGGGGAAGGCACCGCGCGCCCCGCAGGCGGCCCGCCGCCCGACGCGGCATCTCCCCGGCTCCGGAGACCCGACCCCGCCCTCCCCAGCAGGCCCTTCGTCCGCCGCGAGACACCCGTGGCGGGCCGTAGGCAGGAGACAGCTCATCATGCCCGACGCAAACACCTCACCTCGTGCAGCCCGCCAGGCGCCGCGGCACCGGCAGGGTACCGCCGTGCAACGGCAGGGCCTCGCTCTCCGGTTCACCCTGATCATCGGCGACAGCCGGCTGGCCGGGGTCCTTCAGGTCGTGTGCCACCAGGACGCCGTGACGGTGGAGTTCCCCGAGACCTCCATCCGTATCGGCCTGTCGCGACTGTCTTCCGAGGAAAACGGCGGCGTCGTACTCCACTGCCGTGCGTCGTACCGCTCCGGTGGCCTCGGTCCGCGCGAGACCACCCGCGTGTGGCAGCGGGCCCTGAGCGGCCGCTCGGGTGCGCTGCACCAGAGGGAGGCGCTCCTGCGGGAGATCCTGGCCGCCCGCAGTCGAGCCCCCGGCCGGGTCGTCGCACGCCCGAATCCGGCCTCGCTCCGATTCCTCGCGGCCGCGGTCTGACGCCACGTACCCGCTCTCTCCCTCAGGTTCGCCTGTCCACTCCTCCGCCCCTCAAGGATGTGCCATGGACCGTCATCACGGGGTCACCGAACCCGATCCGGATGTCTTCGAGACCCTGGAGTCGGAGGCCCGCAGCTACTGCCGCGGCTGGCCGACCGTCTTCGACCGTGCCCGCGGCTCATATCTGTACGACGAGCAGGGCCGCGCGTACATCGACTTCTTCACCGGGGCGGGCTCGCTCAACTACGGCCACAACAACCCCATCCTCAAAGGCGCGTTGCTCGACTACCTGCAGCGTGACGGCATCGCCCACGGTCTGGACATGTCGACCGTGGCCAAGCGCACGTTCCTGGAGACCTTCCGGGACGTGATCCTGCGGCCGCGGGAACTGCCGTACAAGGTGATGTTCCCGGGCCCGACCGGCACCAACGCCGTGGAGGCGGCGCTCAAGCTGGCCCGCAAGGTCAAGGGGCGCGAGGCGGTCGTGTCGTTCACGAACGCCTTCCACGGCATGACCCTCGGATCGCTCGCGGTCACCGGCAACACCTTCAAACGGGCGGGCGCTGGTGTGCCGCTGGTGCACAGCATCCCCATGCCGTACGACGGCTATCTCGACGACGCCCCTGCCTTCGCCTGGTTCGAGCGGCTCCTGGCGGACAAGGGCTCCGGACTCGACCGTCCCGCGGCCGTGATCGTCGAGACCGTGCAGGGCGAGGGCGGCATCAACGTGGCTCGGCCCGGGTGGCTGCGCGAACTCGCCGAGCTGTGCCGGCGCAACGACATGCTGCTGATCGTGGACGACATCCAGATGGGCTGCGGCCGCACCGGCGCCTTCTTCTCCTTCGAGGAGTCGGGCATCATCCCCGACATCGTCACCGTGTCGAAGTCCATCAGCGGTTACGGACTGCCCATGGCGCTGTGCCTCTTCACACCACAACTCGACATCTGGGAGCCCGGCGAACACAACGGAACCTTCCGCGGCAACAACCCCGCCTTCGTCACCGCCACCGCCACGCTCAACGCCTACTGGGCCGACAACCAGCTGGAGAAGCAGACTCTGCTGCGCGGCGAACAGGTCGAGCAGGCACTGGCAGAGATCCATGCCGAACACCCCGAGGACACCGTGGAGTTCCGGGGCCGGGGCCTGGTGTGGGGCCTGGAGTTCCACGACACCGATCGCGCGGCACTGGTCGCGGCGCGGGCCTTCGAACTCGGCCTGCTGGTCGAAACCTCCGGCCCGGACAGCGAGGTGGTCAAACTGCTGCCGCCTCTCACCGTGACCTCCGGTGAACTCGACGAGGGCCTGCGCACCTTGGCCTGCGCGGTGCGCGAGACGGCCTCGCTGAGCAGAGACGCGTAGTCAGGGGCGGGCGCACTCGACAAGCCCGGAGTTGTGGACTGTTCCCGGATCCGTCGCTGATCACGGGTTCTGGTCAGGAAGAGTGAAGGCCATGTCCGGATCCCTGATCCGGCCTTGCCGACCCCATGCGGTCAAGAAAGCCTTGAGCGCGGGTCGCAGTACCGGCCGGAGCCGAAACGCCGCCGCCCCCTGGGCAGGAAGGAGGGTGCCGAGGTAGAGGGGCCTGGCGGCCGTGGTTTTCCTCGACCATCAGTGCCGACATTCACGAAAACATGCTTTTCGTAAGGGAGTTGACATCTCGCATGTGATGTCAACGGCCCCCGGCCACTCTTCGCCACCACCGATTACGGGACAGAGCCCCCGGCCGCGGCTGCCGCCTCCAGTACGGACAGCCCATCTGCGCCGGCGCCCCGTCAGGCTCCCATGTGGTCGCCTCAGTCCCCGACACCACCAAAACGTGGAGTGACTGCGGACAGATCGCCTCATCAGGCAGCTTCCAGTTCACCTTCTACCCCGACAGCGCCAACAACTACGAAGCAAAAGAAGACCTCTACCAGATCGGCGCCGGCTACGGCGGCCACTTCTGGTACGCCCGCACCCGCGACAAAGACCACCTCGGCGGTGAGGGCGGCCCCATGACCATCGAAGGCACCTGGACCGACCCCGAAGCCCTCGGATGGGCCCGCGTCCTGGTCCACCTACCCGACGCCGGCGCCCAGACCCGCCAGGCGAAATACACCATCCTCAACACCGATGTAAACGACAACACCGCAAAAGCCGACCCTCAACGCGTCGTCGAACAGCGCGCCGGACGCTGGGTCAGCCTCGGCTCCTCCATTTCACCGGAACACCCAAGGTCAAGCTGTCCAACACACCGCGGACGGAAGCGCCGACGAAGACATCGCGTGGGGAGCCGTCGCCTTCCAGCCGCTGTCCGGCAAGCCGAAGAACATGATCGTCGCCATGGGCGACTCCTACTCCTCCGGCGAAGGCGTCTCCCAAGGGAACCGCGACTACAGCCCCGAGACCAACTACCGCAACAAGAACGGCGACAAGACCCGCGACGCCTGCCACTGCTCCCACTACGCCTGGTCACGGCAAGCCAATCCGGTCGTCAAGGCGCTGGAGCACGGCGCCGAAAAGCTGGGCAGGGCCCTGGGCAAGGACGCGGGCAAGGCGGTCGAGGACCTGTACCACGGGACACGTCAGCGGATGAAGAAGGTCGCCGCCAACCACGCCGAGAACGACAAGGGTGTGGCCGACCACTTCAAGGGCCTCGGCAAGGACGGTACGAAGGACCCCAAGAGCCCCAAGCCGCAGGGCGGCGGTTCTTCCGGCGCGGGCGGGGGAGGCAAGGGCGGCGGGCAGAACGGTCCGGCCGGCGGCTCGGGAAGAAACCCGTGGTGGCACGGCCACAGCTCCGATGAGATGCGCCATCATCGCCGCCCGCCCGTCGACGTGTCGGGAATGGACCGGGAAGCCCAGCTCAAGGTCCTCGGCGATGAATCCCGGCATGTTGCGGACGACGCGAGAAAAGCCGACCCGAATAACACCGTCCCGGGCAAGGACTACCGGAAGGACGGATGCGCGGGAAGCTTCCTGCATGACGGCACGATCACCGCGCATACCAGTTCGGTCAGGCGCAAGGTGCCGCAATCACAGAAGGATATTGACGCCGGCATTCCGGCGCCCATCGCACAGGAACACCCCAAGGCGCACCCGGCGTTGCAGAATCCGCTCGACGACGTCAAAGCGAAACAGCTGGCCGAAGGGAATAGGCCAGGAGTGGGACACGGTAACTGCGCCGAAGGCTCACTCGTCTCCGACCGGCTCCACCAGCTGGATCCCACTGGCACTAGAATCAAGACTCCCGAGGATGCCCGTAGGGAGCTTGAAGGAGGTGTCATGCACAGCCGCCAGATAGGTGAACTCAAGGAGAAGGATCCGGAGACGGGAAAGAAGGTCGTTGCACTGGAGCACGGGGCTTTCAAACCACCGTGCGTGCGAACACATGCTGCCAGCTCTTGGGATATCTGTTCACAGTGAATGATGAGGTCTGCCATGATCCCCGAAATGTCGAGGGAAGAAATTCTGCAATGGCTGTCCGCGAACGGATGGAGTCCGGAACGGGATATTGCCGACAAGGCCCGTGAATTCATCGACGACGCTGTAGCGGATTCGGTGGCGGAGGGTTTCCCGGTAGTCCCCTCGGAAGCGGCGGAGCGGTTTGTCCGCACGTACGGACTGCTTCAACTCAGACACCCAGGCGATCCGGGTGACAAGCTCGTCACCAATCCGACCGGCGGCTACGAGGGAGACTTCGAGGAAATCGCCGAGCTTGCGCAGGAAATCGGAAAGAGCCTGTTTCGGGTCGGCTATGATCTGCCGGAAGGGGGCATCTTCGCCCTGGCCGAAGACGGCTGCTTCTACTACATCCATCACACCGGCACATCGTATATCGGGGCCGATGAATACGAAGCCTTCGGTAACTGGTTGAGAGGGAATTTTCAAAGTGTCTGAGCATCCGGAGGATGGAGTGGTTCCCGGGACGGCTTCATCCCTCCTCGTTCAGGGAACCGTTGTCAGCCACACCGATCTGAGTGGTGATGGCGAGCCGAACCTTCATCCGACGGTGCGCGCCTACTTCGACGAGATCCCCATAGAGCTGCGGGAACCGTTTCTCGGTTACTGCGCCGAATCGACCCTCGTATCCGACCAGCTCTGGGCGCTGGACGCCAGACGGCCGGGGCTACCTCCGATCTCCTTGGCGGAAGCCGCACCGCACTTCGCCGGCGCCGCCATGACGTCGAAGATGATCCGCGAGCACGGAGACCCGGACCACGGCCGGCCCACGGAGCCGTGTCGTGCATGCCAAGGTCTGCTGGATCGGCTCGGCATCGAGTTCATCAGGGTCTGATGAGGGGCGTTGAGGATGGACATGGCGAAAGCAACCAGCATGAGTGACAAAGCCAGTGCGGCCGTCGGCGATGACGTGGGACCGGGGGTGCGCGACGTCCTGGAGAAGGCAGGCTGGTCGCCGGGACGGGATGTCGGCCCTTCAGCGCAGCTGGCCATGCCGCAAACGGTCAGTACGGTCAGCCCGCAAGGCGGCGGCACCTGGGAACTGTTCGCGGCCGTGGAGCGCGCCTTGCGCGAATTTCACGGCGTGGAATTCCTGTTGGACGGTCCGGGTGCAGAAGTGGCCCTGCACGGGCTGGTGATCGATCCGCGCTAGGTGTTCTGTCCGGGGAGGTTGTGGACGGTGAGGCAGGTCTCGGCTGAGGGATCTTGAACAGGTGAGGGCCTTCCGGGTTCGGTGTGGATTGCGACGTCTACACCGACCGAAAGGCCCTCGTGCCCCACCGTAATGCACCCCTGACCGAGACTGGACGGCTGCGTCTGGCCCGCTGCGTCGTCGACGAGGGCTGGACCCTGCGGTGGGCCGCCGAACGCTTCCAGGTCTCGCCCACCACCGCCCAGCGCTGGGCCGACCGCTACCGGCTGCTGGGTGAGGCGGGGATGGCAGACCGTTCAAGCCGCCCGCACCACAGCCCGCGCCGCACCCCGACACGCACGGAACGGCGCATCATCAAGGTCCGCCTCCTGCGCCGGTGGGGCCCGGCCCGCATCGCCCACCTGCTGCGACTGGTCCCCTCGACCGTGCACCGCGTGCTGACCCGGTTCGGCCTGGCCCGCCTGACCCACCTGGACCGGGCCACAGGCCGGCCGATACGCCGCTACGAACGCGACCGCCCCGGCGAGTTGGTCCACGTGGACATCAAGAAGCTCGGCAACATCCCCGACGGCGGCGGCCACAGGACACTCGGCCGGCAAGCAGGCCGCAAGACCCGCTCGGGAGTCGGCTACAGCTACATCCACACCGCCGTCGACGACCACTCCCGCCTGGCCTACAGCGAGATCCACACCGACGAGAAAAAGGAGACCGCCACCGCCTTCTGGACCCGGGCCCAAACGTTCTTCACCACCTGCGGCATCACCGTCGAACGCGTCCTGACCGACAACGGCGCCTGCTACAAGTCCCACACCTGGCGCGATGCCCTCGCAGCAGCCGGGATCACCCACAAGCGAACCCGGCCCTACCGGCCACAGACCAACGGCAAAGTCGAACGCTTCAACCGCACCCTGCTTGACGAATGGGCCTACGCGAAGCCCTACCGCTCAGAGACCGAACGCCGCGAAGCGTTCCCCCAATGGCTCCACACCTACAATCACCACCGCGGACACACCGCGCTCAAGGGCAAACCACCCGCCAGCCGCGTCCCCAACCTCACAGGGCAATACAGCTAGGGGCGCCACTCGCTCCGGACGTTTCAGCGGTTTGCGGTCAAGATCGGCCATCGGCTCTTCCCGTTCGGTTCCCACGGCGAGGATTCACTGCTGGCCATTGACGAGGAAAGCAGGCTCTTTCTCGTCAACCATGGCGGCTGGTGGTTCGCCGGCGATACCGTTCTCGCCGGCCTCACGACCCTCATCGAAGGCCGCCGTCCGCAGCGCGTCCGAGCGGATGGCACATGGGGGGAGGAAGCGGCCAGGGAGGAAACGGCCACGGTGGAGGCGACCACGGTGGACGCGGTCCCGCCTGCTGTCGACTGTTTCGACGAGGCGGAGGGTACGGGGTTGGACGTCGAGATCCGGCGAGCCTTTGGCTGAAGCCTGCCTCGTAAACCCGTAGCGGGGTGTTGCGTTGGGCTGATTGTGCAGGTCATCACCGCTCAGCGCCATGAGTTCATCAAGGTGTTCACCGGGCTCCGCCCGGGCCAGTTCCAGCGTCTGGTGTGGGCTGTCATCCGTGAGGGCGGCCGGCCCCTGGCTTCTGACCGACCGGGTCGCCGGTGGGCGCTGTCGCGCCGGTGCCGAGAACCGCGATCTTCATGGGGTGGCTCCTTGCTGTGTGGGGTCGGGAGGGATGGCTCCCGGGGGATTGGGAGGTCAGTGCTGGGCCTTTTGGGTGACGCCGATGAGGTAGCCGTTCGGGTCGCGGAAGTAGAGGGCCTGGTGGCCTCCGGCGTCGACGGGGCCCTTGATGACGTCGATGTGGTCGCGGTGTTCGGCGACCCAGGTGTCGAAGTCGTCGACGGCGAGGTAGTGCATGCCGCAGCAGCCTGTGGGGGTGTCCTTAAGGGGCGGTAGCCAGATGCCGAGGAGCTTGGTCTGCTGGAGCATGAAGGCGAACTCGCCGCCGTAAGTGAGCACGCGGATGTAGGCGTTGGGCGGGGCGGGGAGGGCCTGAAAGCCGAGCTTCTCGTAGTAGGCGATGGTCTCGTCGAGATCGCCCACGCCCAGGCAGGCGGAGATGGCGGGAGTATGCATGGGGCAGTCCTTGTCGTGCTCGGTGTCGTGTGTTGTCGTGTCGGTGGAACGTGTTCGGCGGTGGAGGCCGAAGATGCCGTGGATGCAGCCGTTCGGGGCGCGGAAGAAGAACTCCGGCCGGTGTGGTCGTAGTTGGTGACGGTGTCCCAGACGACCTTGGCGTGGGGCCGGAGGTGCTCCACGGCCGCGTCGAAGTCGCCGACGATGAAGTAGTGGATGTGGATGTCTTCGTGGGCGGCGCGGCGGACAGGCCGCGACGACGAGGCCGTCAGGCGAGCGTGCCGGCCCCATCATCAGTCTGGGAGAGGTAGCAGTTGGTCTCCCAGATGACGCCGTACTTGTCGCGCACGGCGCCGTAGGCGGCGCCCCAGAACCGGTTCTCCAGGTCCTCCAGGACCTTGCCGTCCCTGGCGAGCTTGTCGAAGGCCGTGCGCTGCTCGGCAGGGTTCTCGTAGACCAGGCCGATGTGGATGTTGTTGCCGATGACATGCTCGCCGTCGGCTTTGGTGTCGGCAGCCAGCTCGGCGACGCCCAGCGCGCTGCCGTCGGTGAACTGAAGCTTGGAGTAGACGACCGTCCGGTCCGCGCCCGGCGTCTGCTCCATGCCGGGCACCTGGGCGAGCAGCATGGTGCGCTCGGTGAGCTCCTCGACGCCGAAGGCGTCGGTGTAGAAGGCGATGGCCTCCAGACTGTCCTGTACGTACAGCAGGGGCACGAAGCGCTGGAAGATCTCCTTGGTGGCCATGGTGGGCTCCTCTAAAGACGTGATGGCCTGATGGCCAGAAACGTGGAGGAAACGGGTGTTTCGCTCGGTGTCTTCGACGGTAGAGAGTCAATAGGTCACTCGGCGACCTAAGGACTCCTAGCAAAATGAGCTGTACTGCCTTGGAATGACAGGCCGTCAGCCGGTGTTGTGCCTCTGTCTGGTGTTGTGGTGGGGGCGTTGGGCATGGTGCAGCGGAGGCCGTGGGAAGTCGAGGACGGGTTGTGGGAGCGGATTGCCGGGCTGCTGCCGGTGATTGAGCGCCGCGTGAGGTATCCGGGTCGCAAACGGCTCGATGACCGGCGGGTGCTGAGCGGGATCCTGTTCGTGCTGTACACCGGCATCCCTTGGGAGTTCCTGCCCCAGGAGCTGGGATACGGCTCGGGCAGCACGTGCTGGCGCAGGCTGCGCGACTGGCATCAGGCCGGGGTGTGGCAGGCTCTTCACGAACTGCTGCTGGCCGAGCTACGTGCGGCCGGGCTGCTGGACTTCTCCCGGGCCGCGGTCGACGGCTCCCATCTGCGGGCGATGAAGGGCGGCGCGAAGACCGGGCCCTCACCGGTGGATCGGGGAAAGACAGGCAGCAAGCACCACGTGATCACCGAAGCGCACGGCATCCCGCTGGCGGCCACGCTCACAGGCGGAAACCGCCACGACGTCACCCAGCTCATGCCGCTGGTCCACGCCATACCGGCCGTCAAAGGCAAGCGGGGGCGCCCCCGAAAGCGCCCCGACGCTCTGTTCGCCGACCGCGCCTACGACTCCGACACCTACCGCCGCGAACTGCGCGAGGTGGGCATCCGCCCCCTCATCGCCCGCCGCGGCACCCAGCACGGCTCCGGTCTGGGCATTCACCGATGGGTCGCCGAAGCAGCCTTCGCCCTCCTGCACTGGTTCCGGCGCCTGCGCATCCGCTGGGAGATCAGAGAAGACCTCCACGAAGCTTTCCTCATCCTCGGCTGCAGCATCATCTGCTGGCGACGCCTGAAAACCTCATTTTGCTAGGAATCCTAAAGGTCGGTGAGGGTGAGCGGTATGCCAATCAGTCCAGGAGCGGTGCGCGGAACCAGAGATCCTGCTGCCCGTCTGTTGCAGCTGCTGTCGCTGCTGCAGGCGCCGCGGGACTGGACGGGCGCCGAACTCGCCGAGCGTCTGGGGGTCACGCCGCGCACCATCCGTCGTGACGTCGAGCACCTGCGGGAGCTGGGCTATCCGGTCCAGGCCACGCAGGGCAACATCGGTGGTTACCGCCTCAGCGCCGGCACCGCGATGCCGCCCCTGCTTCTGGACGATGATGAGGCCGTGGCCATCGCCATCGGTCTGCGTGCGGCGGCCGTGGCGGCGGTCAGCGGCATCGAGGACACCTCGCTGCGGGCCCTGGCCAAGCTGGAGCAGGTGCTGCCCTCGCGGCTGCGGCGCCGGGTGTCGCACCTCGCCGAGGCCGCCACCGTCCTCGCCCAGCCGGTCCCCGGCCCCGACGCCGAGCTGTTGGCCGCCCTCGCCGCCGCCTGTGTGGCCCGAGAGAAGATCCGCTTCGGTTACGCGTCGGCGCGCGGGGCGTCCTCGCGGCGGCTGGCCGAGCCCAAGCGGCTGGTCGCCGCCGGACGGCGGTGGTATCTGGTCGCGTACGACCTCGATCGCGGTGACTGGCGCACCTTTCGCGTCGACCGGATCGAGGCACTGCACCGCACCGGCGCTCGTGTACCGGAACGCGAACTGCCTGGCGGTCAGGACGCCGCCGCGTATGTGGCCGACGCGCTGGGCGCCGGGCCGGGCAACTGCCGCGCGGAACTGATCGTCCATGCGCCGATCGAGCGCGCCGCCGAGGGGGTGCCGGCCTCGCTGGGGGTCCTGGAGCGGCTCGACGAGCACCGTTGCAGGTTGCGCACGGCCGTCGACTCGCCCGAGTACCTGGCCTTCCGCATCGCGGCCCTGCGCCTGGACTACACCCTCGTCGGACCGCCCGAGATCGTCCCGCATCTGCGACGGATCGCCGAACGCGCGACAGCCTCCATCGCGGACCAGGACGGCTGAGGCGCGATGACAAAAGTGCCGAAGTATCGCGTCAGTATGGGACGTTGTTCCTTGCCGCTTCGGGCGAGGGGGTGCCCGGCCGGTCATGAGGCGTTGAGGTCGCGGCGGAGGTGCTCTGCCGGGAAGGACCCCTTGGCCGTCAGGAGGTCGGCTGGGGTGCCTTCGAAGATGATCCGGCCGCCGCCCCGTCCGCCGTCGGGGCCGAGGTCGATGATCCAGTCGGCGTGCTCGATGACGTCGCGGTCGTGCTCGACGACGAGCACGGTGTTGCCGCGGTCGCGCAGCAGCGTGTTCATCCGGCCGACGTCGCGGGGGTGCAGGCCGGTGGACGGCTCGTCGAAGATGTAGGTCATCCCGGTCAGCGACGAGCCCAGGAAGCGCACCATCTTCAGGCGCTGCGCCTCGCCGTCGGACAGGGTCGCAGTCTCGCGGCCCAGGTTGAGGTATCCGAGCCCGATGCCGTCCAGGCGGCGCAGTCCGGAGGCGGCCTGTCGGGCGAGCGGGGTGCCCAGGGGGTGGTCGATCCGGCCGAGCACGTCGATCAGCTCGGTGATCTCCATCGCCATGTAGTCGGTGATGTTCTGCCCGTTGATGCGGGTCTGGAGTGCGGCCTCGTTCAGCCGTGCACCCTCGCAGGTCGGGCAGGGGCCCTGGATCGTGAACTCCTCGACCGCCTTGCGGGTGCGGGTGGAGAGGGTGGAGAGGTCCCGGCCCAGGTAGAGCCGCTCGAAGCGCGGGATCAGTCCCTCGTGGGAGGCCGAGGAGGATCCTGGTTCGCCGTGCAGCAGGCGCCGCCACTCCTGTTGCCCGTAGTGCTTCCATGGCTTGTCCAGGTCGAACCGGTCGGTGCGCGTGAACAGGTTCCACTGCACACCGCCGACGTTGAACATCGGGAACAGCAGCGCCCCCTGGCTCAGCGACCTGGTGGTGTCGAAGAACGCGTCCACGTCGGGCTGGACGGTCCGGCCGAGCCCCGCGCAGGTCTGGCACGCATCCTCGGGCGTGTTGAAGGAGTACGCCGTCGCCATGCCCGCCGAAGGTTCTCCCGCACGCGAGAACAGCAGCCGGATGATCGAGGCGATGTCGGTGGCGGTGCCGACGGTGGAGCGGGCGTTGGCGCCGATCGGCTTCTGGTCCACGACCACCGCGGTGGACAGCTGGTCGATCCGGTCGGCGTCCGGCTTCTCGTAGCGCGGCAGCCGGTTGCGGACGAAAGTGGTGAAGGTTTCGTTCAACTGCCGCTGTGCCTCCGCCGCGAGGGTGGAGAACACCGGCGACGACTTGCCCGAGCCCGACACACCGGTGAAGACCGTGATCTTGTGCTTGGGGACGCGCAGCGAGACGTTGCGGAGATTGTGCTCGCGGGCGCCCTCGATGAGGATTTCCTCGTTCATGAGCTCTTGGAAGTTCGCCAAGTTCGCTTGCTCTCCTACGTGTTGCCGTTGATGCGGTGGTCGATGTCGAGGGTGAGCTGGAGCGCGTCCAGCACGGTGGCCGGTGCGATCTCGTTGTCGGCCTCGCCGCGCAGGCAGGCCAGGACGTGGTCGATCATCGCGGCGTACTGGTCGGCGGGCGGCAGGTCCAGCTCACGGACGGCTTCGCCGGTGCAGGCGGTGAGCGTGCCGCTCGGTTTGCCGTCGAAACCCATCGACGACACGGCCTCCAGCACGCCGTCGCTGAAGGTGGCCGTGTATCCGCCGCGGGCGCCCCACGACATGGGCATCAGCGAGGAGACCGAGTCGCGGGCGAACGCGCCGTCGAAGCTCAGGGTCGCCTCGATCGCGGCGCTGTCGGCGTCGCGGGCGACAGTGGTGACGTCGACGCTGTGTGGCCGGCCGAGGGTGCGCGTGACGATGTCCATATCGCTGTGCATGGCCTCCAACGGCAGCGTCCCCAGGCCCAGCGAGACGCCCGGCCACAGGTGCGCGGTCCGGTTCGACAGCGTCAGCTGCTCAAGGCGGCCGTACGTGCCGTCGCGGACGGCGTCGAACAGCGCCCGGTTGGCCGGGATGAACCGCTCGAACATGTCCACGAACACCTGCCTGCCGCTGCGTTCGGCGGCCTCGACCACGCGCCGGGCGTCGTCCATGGCGCCGGCCAGCGGCAGCTCGACCAGCGCGTGCTTGTCCGCGTCCAGCGCCCGCAGCACGTACTCGGCGTGCAGGGGCAACGGCAGGCAGATGTCCACCAGGTCGAAGTCGCCCTCGAATGCCTGGTCCATGTCGGTGGACGAGGCGAACCCGAACTTCCCCGCGGCTTCGGCGGTCTTGTCCGGGTTCCGGCCGAACATCACCACCTCGACCTCCCCGCGGCGCGCGGCGTACACGGCGGCGTGTGCCTGCCCGAAACCGGTGCCGAGCAACGCGATCTTCATGACTGTCTCCTGCTTCTTGCGGATGGCTTCCGTATGGCTTGGGTGCGGATTGCGTGCGACTTGCCTGCGGATTGCCTGGGCACCGGATCGACGGCTGCGCGCAGTCAGTCGGCCTGCGGTGCGGTGGGCGCGGAGAACAGGCCGAAGCGGTTGCCGCGCGGGTCGATGATCCGGGAGTACACCAGTCCGTCGGGGTTGGTGTCCGGGCCGAACTCGACGGCGGCGCCCAGCTCGGCCGCCTTGGTGGTGACGGCGGGTACGTCGCTGACCAGGAAGTCGGGCATCAGGTAGTCGACGCCGTCCGCGCCGAGGTCGTACATGCCGCCCGACGGCCACTGGTTGCCGGTGAAGACGTTGTGGTACCGCTTGCCCCCGGCGGTGTCGTCGAAGACGAACCGCCAACCG
Source organism: Streptomyces sp. GS7 (assembly GCF_009834125.1). Taxonomy (NCBI): domain Bacteria; kingdom Bacillati; phylum Actinomycetota; class Actinomycetes; order Kitasatosporales; family Streptomycetaceae; genus Streptomyces; species Streptomyces sp. GS7. The sequence continues at coordinate 6,348,747 of NZ_CP047146.1, read as the reverse complement.
AACGCCTTGCCGTAGAAGTCCCGTGTCGCCTCGGCGTCGGTGGTGCCGACCTCGAACCAGGCATAGGAGCCGGGCACCGGCTTGCCCACCATCTCCTTCATCTGCTCCTGCCCCTGCTCGGCGAACTCCTTGAGCCGCTCGGGCGTCTGGTTGTTCTGGAACAGCGAGAACACATTGCCCCGAGGATCGGCCATCCGCGCGAAAGTGGTCACATCCGATACCCGGGTGGCCGGGACGATCACCCGGGCGCCCAGCTTCTCCAGCCGCTCCTGGTCGGCGGCGACGTCCGCAGAGACGATCGAGACGTTCAGCGCCTCCTCGGGGCTGTAGGCGTTGTCGTAGATCGCGCCCATGGGGAAGGCCATGCCCGGCGCCATGATGCGCGTGTAGGTGACCCCGCCCACTGACGAGTCCGGGTCGACGGCGAAGCCCCAGCCGAGCAGCGCGCCGTAGAAGTCCTTGACTGCCTGGTCATCAGCGGTGCTGATCTCGAACCAGACGACGTTTCCCGGGTCCATGAAGCCCATGACGGCTCCTCCTTCTCCAAAAGATCTTCAACGGGGGTCTTCGAGCAGGTCTTCGGCAGGTGTGTCGTGCGGTCGCACATCCGCCGCCCACCGCCGCATTCGGTGGGTGCCCGGCGGGCGGAGCCGCGTGGCCGCAGTCTCCGATCGCCACTCCGTCCGACACCTCGACGCTAGATGTCCAATAGGTCAGCGGATGTCCCATTGGGCGACCGCGTCGCCTTCGCGGTGCCGTAGCACCGCTCCGCTCCTACGTCAGCGGACGAGCGCGGCATCGTGATCCGGCCGCTCCGTCGTCTGCCCCTCGGCCTGCGAGCCGCCGACGGCGTTCGCGTCCCTGTGCCCGGCCCTGCACGGCACCGCGTACAGCAGCGCGAACGCGGCGAGGAAGGCGGCGGCGACGTACGGCAGGGTGTGCGCCCAGCCCGCCCGAAAAGCTCCTGCGGGAGAACAACGAGAGCACCACCAGCGGCGAGCCGCCACGGGCGATCACCTGGCGCTCGTAGACGACGAACAGCGCCAGCACCGGCACCGAGGCCACCAGCATCACGTACGTCCACACCGGCCAGCCCAGCTCGCGCCCCTGGATCAGCGGCAGGACGAGGAAGAGCAGCCCCGTCGCGGACAGCAGCATGCCGCCCACATCGAGCCCGGCCGCGTGCCCGTCCCTGGTCTCGCGGATCAGCATCGCGCCGGCGATCAGACCGGCCACGCCCAGCGGCAGGTTGACCAGGAAGATCGGCCGCCAGCCCAGCCCGAACACATCGCCCTCGACCAGCAGCGCACTGACCAGCGGCCCAGCCAGCACGCCCAGCGAGCTGACCGCCCCGAAGATCCCGAAGACCTTGCCGCGCTCCTCCTTCGGGAAGGAGACATGGATGATCGACAACACCTGGGGCACCATCAGCGCGGCCGCCCCACCCTGCGCGATCCGGCCCGCCAGCAGCGCCTCGGGGGAACCGGCGACCGCGCACACCAGCGAGGTGAGAGTGAACCCGGCGACCCCGGCGAGAAAGACCCGCTTGCGACCGTAGAGATCGCCCAACCGCCCGCCGGTGATCAGCCCCAGCGCGAAGGCGAGCGCATAGCCGCCGACCACCCACTGGATCTGAGAGGTCGACGCCCCTGTGTCCGCCTGGATGTGGGGCACCGCGATATTGACCACCGTCACGTCCACCGCGTCCATGAACGTCGCAACGAGGAGCACGATCAGCGCCACCCAACGGCGAGGATCCACCACACCCTGTGAGGACCCGACCAACGGATCGACAACCGACGCTTGCGCACCACTTTGATGAGTTTTGTTCTCCGGCATGCCTTCGACGCTAGGGACCCAATAGGTCACCCAATGACCTCGGAGAGCCGGGCAGCCTGAAGGGCATGACCACCGACCTGCCGCCCGCCTGGGTGCGCCTCCCCTTCGACGACGAGGAGGCCGTCGCTCTCGCCGCCGCCCTGTGCGCCGCCGCAACGGGCGCCTCCAGCCTGACCGGCATCGACGAGACCGCCGTCCGCGCCATGGCCAAACTCGAACAGATCCTGCCCACCCACCTGCGCGACCAGGTCTCCGCCGTCCAAAAGTCCACCGTCTCAATGTCGTTCGACGGCCCGTCGAAGGTCGATCTCGCCGCGCTGACCACTCTCGCCGCCGCCTGCCGCGACCACGAGATCCCCACCCGCTACTCCGCCCAGGCCACCGTCCCGTCCGACACCGAGACCGTCCGCACCCGCACCGGCGCCTTCCCCTCCCGCGTCCACTCCCTCGACAACCGCACGTGCACCATCGACCCCTCCGCCGATGACCCGCTCCACATCGCCGCCGGAATCCTCACCCTGGGCCCCGGAGCCACCCTGCACGGCACGCCCGAACTTGCCCCGCACATGGAAGAGTTCGCTCACCGGCTCGCTCACGCAGCCCGCGCCCTCGCCCAGTCCGACGACGAGTGCGAGGCGGACCGGTGACCGCCACCGATCCGCAACCCACCCTCTTCCCGGCCTCCGCCGTAAGCCCCGAACCACCCCCATCACCGGACTTCCACGGCATCACCCTCCACGAGATCCAGCCCCGCATCCTCCTCAACCGCATGCCCGGCGCCACCCCCAACGGCCTGGGCTGGACCCTCAACCCCTACCGCGGCTGCACCCACGCCTGCACCTACTGCTTCGCCCGCGACGGCAACCACCACCTCGGCACAACACCGGCGAAGACTTCCAGGCCCACCTCCACGTCAAGACCAACGCCGCCAGTGTCCTCCACGGCGAACTGCGCACCGGCAAGACCGGCGACCAGTGGGTCATGGTCGGCACCTCCACCGACTGCTACCAACGCGCCGAAGGCCGCTACGAGTTGATGCCCGGCATCCTGCGCGCCCTCATCGACTACCGCGTCCCCTTCACCACGACCACCAAGTCCGCCCTCCTCCACCGCGACATCCCCCTGTACGCCGAAGACGCCCGCGTGACCGACGTCCTGGTCATGACCTCGCTCGACTCGCTCAGCACATGGCCGACCACGAAGCCGTTGCCCACCTCGGCCATGGCGACGATGGAGCGGTGGAAGCCCAGGTCCGCGGCAGCGCGGCGTTGAGCCCGCTCCGTCGGCTGAGACGGTTGCGGCCCTGAACCGCGTGCTGCGTCTGCCGGACGCGGGACTTGGGTCCGCCCGGTCAGAGCGCGTGAGTACCACAGCGCAGTGCCGTCCGGTCGGGACGTCCTCCGAGATAGGCCTGAGAAGGTCCTGGACCCACTGCGCGAGGCATCTACTAGGGCATATAGGGCAATCTACCTAAAGCAAATGCCCTCTGAGTGGCCTGGGAATGAGCTGGCGAAGTGGATTCCTCCACCGCTCGCGGACCCCTCCGGATACCAGGGCCGCAGGCTGCCGTCGTACGATCGAGGCAGGTGAGCCGGGAAGTCTGGTCGGCGCTTTTGTCCGTCGAGCCCCGGAGGCATTGGTGCAATCTTCCCTGTCGTGCTGCTCTGCCGAACGCAGCGGACCACTCGGGTGCGGGTTCTGATGCGCGGCGGCGCGTATCTGGAGGCCGACTGGCGGCGGGAGACGCTGCGGACCAACCTGTGGTTCGTACCCGCTGCCGTGGTGCTCGCCGCTGCGGGACTCTTCGCCGCCACCTACAGCTTCGACCGCGCCGTCTACAGCGGGCGTGCCGCGCTGCCCTCCTGGGTGATCTCCGGCCACGCCGACGAGGCACGCCAGATCCTGTCGACGATGGCCGCCGCGATCATCACCGTCGTCGGTCTGGTCTTCTCCATCACGATCGTGGCGCTGACGCTGGCCTCCACCCAGTTCGGACCGCGCATGCTGCGCAACTTCATCCGGGACCGCGGGACGCAGCTGACCCTGGGCACGTTCGTGGCCACGTTCTTCTACACCGTGGTCGTGCTGGTCGTGATCAGCCCGGGTCCGCACGGTGACTTCGTGCCCCATCTTTCCGTCACCGTCGCGCTGGGACTGACCCTGGTCGACCTCGCGGTCCTGATCTACTTCATCAACCACATCGCCACGAGCATCCAGCTGCCGCAGGTGATCGCCGGTATCGCGCGCGACCTGTCCGGGGCGATCGAGGCCCAGGGGGGCGAGGACCCCGCCGCGCCCGTCAACCGGGAGTGCGGGCCCTCCTGGGAGGAACTCCTGGTCAAGATCGACGAGTCCGGCACGGTGATCCGCACTCCGCACAGCGGGTATCTGCAGTTCATCCGGCATGAGCGACTGGTCAGGATCGCCGCCGACGCCGACGCCGTCATCCACCTGCCCTACCGGCCGGGGCACTTCCTGGTCAAGGGCCATCCGCTGGCTGCCGTGTGGCCGGCCGAGGCAGCGGCCCAAGTGGAACACGAGCTCGCCCGAGGACAGGTCACAGGCCCTTACCGGACACTGACCCAGGACGTCTCGTTCGGCGTGGACCAGCTCGTCGAGATCGCCATCCGCGCACTGTCCCCGGCGGTCAACGACACCTTCACCGCCATGACCTGCATCGACTGGCTCGGCGACTGCCATTGCCGCATCACCACGGGCTGGCACCCGCGCCGGGTACGGCGGGACCCGAATGGATGGGTGCGGCTGATCGCCTACCAGGCGGACTACGAGCGACTCATCGCGCGGTCCTTCGAGAAGGTCCGGCAGGCCGGAGTGGGCATGCCGGCGGTCATGATCCGGCAGCTCGACGCCCTGTCCAAGATCATGGAGCAGACCCTGGAAGCAGAGCGCCGCCAGGTGCTGATGGACCAGGCGGACATGATCCAGCGGGCGTGCGACGACACCGTGCGGGAGGACAACGACCGCCGCGATGTGCTGGTCCGCTACCAGGCCTTGCAGGCGCAGATGAAGGCCGGTCCCCGCCGGTGACCGGGGGCGCGGCCGACCACGGCCGTGACGTCCCGGCAACCGTCAGCCGTCGCCACCGCACTCGGTTCGCACTCCGAACGGGTTCGTACATCACCGAGGAAGGCGGTCCGGTCTGGGGGATGGCTCTGGAGACGGGCGGGTCGTGAGCGGGTCCGGGGGCTCGGTGGGGTTCAGCGCCGGTTCGGCTGGAGAGGTGCTCCGTTCGCTGCGCGGTAGCGGCTGACGAGCGCCACGGCCAGGGCGCCCTCGCCGACACCAGAGGCCACGCGTTTGACTTGCAGGGATGTACGTCATGGGGAGGCGCCCCCGAACAGCCTGGGCCAGTTCGGGGGCGTCATGGTGGTGCCGTTCGGCTCGGCGGGGGAGTCAGCCGACCAGGGCGCGTTCCCGCGGTGAGTGCGGCGCGGGGGCGGCGGCGTTCTGGTCGAGCTTCTCGCCCTCGACGTCCACTCGGGGCAGGATCCGGTCCAGCCACTTCGGCAGCCACCAGGCGGACCGGCCGAGCAGGGCGAAGAGTGCGGGCACGAGTGCCATGCGGACGATGAAGGCGTCGAAGAGGACGGCGATCGCGAGGGCGAAGCCGATCATCTTGATGAAGTCGTTGTCCTCCATGATGAAGCCGGAGAAGACGCTCGTCATGATGACCGCTGCCGCGGCGACGACCCGGCCGCCGTGCCGGAAGCCGTCGACGACCGCCTCGGCGGGGCGTGCCCCGTGGGCGTACGACTCACGCATCCGGCTTACCAGGAACACCTCGTAGTCCATGGCGAGGCCGAAGACCACGCCGATCATGAAGATCGGCATCGTGCTCATGATCGGGCCGGTCTGCTCGATGCCGAGGACGTCCGCGAGCCAGCCCCACTGGAAGATTGCCACGACGGCGCCGAGGGCCGCGGTCACCGAGAGCAGGAAGCCGAGGGACGCCTTGAGCGGGACCAGGAGGGAGCGGAAGACCACCATCAGGAGCAGGAAGGCGAGGCCGACGACCAGGCCGAGGTAGGGCAGGAGTGCGTCGTCGAGGGTCTGGGAGAAGTCGATGAACATGGCCGTCTGGCCGGTCACGAGGATCCGGGGCGCGGTGCTTCGCTCCAAGTCATGGGCGGTGGCTCGCAGTTCGTGGACCAGCTGCTCGGTCTTGTGCTCGGTCGGTCCGGTCTTCGGGATGATGTTGAGGATCGCGGTGTCGTCCGCCTTGTTGGCGGTGGCCGGGGAGACCGAGGCCACGCCGTCCGTGGTGCGGAGGGCCGCGCCGACCTTGTCGCCGGCGGCCTTGGCGTCGTTCGCCTGCACGGTGACCATCAGCGGTCCGTTGAACCCGGGGCCGAAGGACTGAGAGAGCATGTCGTACGCCTTGCGCTGAGTGGTCTTCGTCGACATCGAACCCTCGCCGGGCAGCCCGAGTTGCAGGCTCGCGGCCGGTACGGCGACCGTGCCGAGGCCGACCACGCCGACGAGCAGCACGGCGACGGGGTGGCGCAGCACGTAACTCGCCCAGCGGGTGCCGAGGTTGGGCCTGCCGCGCTTGGTCGACCTGGCGGCGTGCTCGGCGGCCTTGCGCTGCCGGCGCTCCGACAGCGGCTTGACGGCGTACTGGAGGCGGCCCCTGCGGGCCATCACCTTGACCGGTGCGAGGCCCAGCAGGGCGGGGACCAGGGTGATCGCGACGAGCACGGCGACCGCGACGGTGCCGGCCGCGGCCAGACCCATCTTGGTGAGCATCGGGACGTTGACGACGGCCAGTCCGGCGAGGGCCACGATGACCGTCAGCCCCGCGAAGACCACCGCCGAACCCGCGGTGCCGACGGCCCGGCCCGCGGCCTCTTCGGGGGCGCGCCCCTCGACCCGCTCGGCCCGGAACCGGGACACGATGAACAGCGCGTAGTCGATGCCGACCGCGAGGCCGATCATCATCGCGAGCGTCGAGGTGGTGCCGGACAGGCCGAGGGTGGAGCCGAGCGCGGCGATACCGGAAATCCCGACCCCGACGCCGATCAGCGCGGTGATCAGCGGCATTCCGGCCGCGATCATCGAGCCGAAGGTCAGGACGAGAACGATCGCGGAGACCAGGATGCCGACCTTCTCGCCGGTGCCGCCCATCGCCTGGTCGACCTTCACTGCGTCACCGCCGGCCTCGACGGTCAGGCCCGCCTTGCGGGCCCTCTTGACGGCGGCGTCCAGCGCGTCGTGCGCCTTGTCACTGACCTTCAACGCGGGGACCTTGTACGTCACCACCGTGTAGGCGGTCGTTCCGTCCTTGCTGATGCTGACCGCGGGGGTCCTGTACGGGTCGGCGGCGGCCACCACCTGCGGGGATGATGTGCCCAACCCGGCGACGAGCCTGCCGACTTCGGCCCGCTGCCCGGCGTCGGTGATCTTCTGGCCCTCGGGCGCCCGGACGACGACCCGGGCGCTGGAGCCATCGGCACGCGCGTCCGGGAACTTCTTCGTCAGCAGGTCGAAGGCTTCTTGCGACTGGGTGCCCGGCATCGAGAACGTATCGGCGGGCGGTGGCGGAGCGGAGGCGGCGGCGAAGCCCATGCCGACGAATATCAACAGCCAGAGCAGCAGTGTCACCCCCCGGCGGCGAAAGGCGAGGCGGCCGAGTCTGGAAAGGAACGTAGCCACGCTGGGGCTCCCGTCAGGTCGGTTCGGGCGGTGTGTGTAGGCGGTCGGGTCGGGCCGAGTCGGCGCTTCTGGCGCCTGGGCAGCGCGGTATGACGCCGTGATGGCGCATGACTGGTCCTTGCCCGGTGCACGATTGACGCTGCGGGAACAATGCGGGCCTGATCTCTTGTGGCCGCAAGTCCGCAAGGGGAGTGCTGCGGCCCTCGCGCCTCGCCATCATGGCACATGCGTGGCGCCATCGCGAGTCAATGTGGCGCCATGTCTTGTTGAGGGTGTCGTCTCCCTCTCGTGGATCCTCGTTGGTGTTGATGTCCTGGCCTGCTCGCCCTTCGATTCTCCGGCCTGCTGGCGGGTCGAGGCGGTCGTCGATGCGCATACCGCTCGGTGGTCACTCCTTCTCGGGTGTGGTGGCTGCGCTTTGCCCGTCCTGTGCGATCCTTGCGCCAAGCTGAGCCGTAATGGCTTGTGTCGGCGTCATGGATGTGCCATGTTGGCGCCGTGGTGACACGCAACGACATTCTCGGCGCGGCCGAGCAGGAGGTTCCAGGAATGACCAGGGGCTCCAAGAACAACGGGGGCCGGATGCCGCGGGGCTCCCGGCGGTTAGTGCTCACGGCGTTGGCGGCCACGCTGCTGGCCGGTGTGGCTGTGCCCGCAGTGGCCACCGCGGGTAGCACGGCCGTGCCGAAGGCTGCTGGCGGGCAGAAGCGCCCGGAGCTGCAGAAGGCCATCCAGGCGATGGTCGATTCCGGTCTGGCCGGGGTGCAGATGCGCGTGCACGATCAGCGGGGTGAGTGGGTCGGTAGCGCCGGGGTGAGCAAGCTGGACGAGACCGCCAAGCCGCCGACCGACGGGTACTTCCGGATGGGCAGCGCCACCAAGACGTTCACCGCGACCCTGGTGCTGCAACTGGTGGCCGAGGGCAAGATCGGGCTGGACAGCCCGGCGGCCGACTACCTGCCCCAGTTCGGGCTGGACCCGCGGATCACCGTGCGGATGCTGCTGCAGCACACCAGCGCGTTGTTCGACTACACCGGCGAGCACTATCCCGACGGGAAGGTCGTGCCGGGGATCCCCTGGCAGGGCAAGGAGTGGGTGGACAACCGGTTCCACACCTACCAGCCGGAAGAGCTGGTGCGGTTCTCGTTGTCCAAGCCGGCGCGGTTCGCACCGGGCACGAACTGGAGCTACTCCAACACCAACTACGTGCTGGCCAGGCTGCTGATCGAGAAGATCACCGGCCACTCGTACACCGAAGAGATCAAGCGGCGGATCGTGCGACCGCTCAATCTGCAGCACACCCTGGCGCCCGGCACCTCGCCGGAGATCCCCGAACCCCACGCCCACAGCTACTACCGCTACCAGGACGCCGGGCAGCAGAAGACGGTCGACGTCACCCGCCAGAACCCCTCCTGGATCTCCAGCGCCGGCGAGATGATCTCGACCACCCAGGACCTCCACACGTTCTTCTCCGCACTGCTCGGCGGGAAACTGCTCCCGCCCGCGCTGCTCGCCGAGATGCGCAAGCCGCACTCGACGACCGTCCCGAAGATGGGCTACGGCCTCGGGTTGCAGGTGCAGAAGGCGGACTGCGGCAGCACCGTCCTCTTCCACGACGGCGGCGTCCAGGGCGCCGGAACGCTGATGTACAGCACGCCCGACGGCAGCAGGACCATGGAGGCCGCGGTGAACTACGTGGACGGCGTGAACGCCCCGGTGGGCGCCTACCAGAAGGAGGTGCAGAAGCTCGTCAACACGGTGTTCTGCGGCAGGTAGGCCGGACCGGCTGACGCGCCCCAGCCAGCTCGGTCGACGGAGCCGAGCGCCGTGGACCCGTATGCCTTGAGCCGGTGCCCCTTCTGATCGTGCATCAGGCCGAGCGGTGAACTGGGTCATGCCCAGCTCGGCCAGTCGGTCCACGCGCGCGCACGCCCGGCCGAGCAGGCAGAACAGGCAGAGCAGGCAGAACAAGGACGATGCCCCTGTTGGGGAGCGCTCATGACGCATCCCACCGCGTTTCTCCGTCCCGTTGGGCTCTTGCCGATCACGCGCTTCGGCCTCTTCGTCCTGCTCACAGCGCTCCCGCTCCGTCCGGCGCTGACGCCCGGTGGAGACATCAACGCCCGCGTGTCACCTCCGCCCAAGGCAGGGTGACGGGCAGTACGTCAGTCCCGTCGGGCGTCCTTCCACGGAGGCGAGACGCTCAAGACCGAGAGTCTCGGCCCGGCTCCGCTTGACTGGTCCGGCGGTGAGCGGGTGAACGTGGGTGTACCGGAGCAACGGTCCGTATCGGCCGGGGAGTTGGAGGCCAACGCCCTGCGTTCGGCGCCGAAATGTGCGCAGCGCCGTCGGGGCCCCGGTTGATGTCGCGCCCAAAGGCTCCCCACTCGTCGAGGTCGGGGCGCCGCTCGTCCAGCCGGAGCGAGCCGAGCAGCTGGTCGAGCGCGGTCCGGTCGGCGACGTAGTCGGCAAGCGTCCCACCCACAGTGGCCCGCGGCGGGGCACGGGGTACCGCCGTTCCAACTCGGCAGCAACACGCCGATGGTCGCGCTCGACGAGAACATCCGTGCTGATCACCGCGCCGAGCTGCTCGTCGCTCATCTCGCGCAGCGTGGCGTCGTCTCAGCCGCGCACATGGGCAGCCTCGACAGCGTCCTGCGGTGGGCGGGGCGCGGTGCTGGGAAGGTTCCCGGCGCCAGACTGCTCGCGGTACCGCTGACGGAACAACTCGGGGTGAGCGGCGAGGTGTTCGGGCTGTTTCTTCTGCCACTGCCGCACCGTGGCCTCGACCGCGCGCTTGCCCTCAGGCGTGGTCGAGGCCGCGGCGCGGTTCTTCCACTTCCGGATGCCGCGCTCGATGGCGCGCTGCTTCTGCGCGGCCTCGTAGCCGTAGGGGGCGGTGGAGTGCTCGGCCGGAGCCCGGGTCACCCCTGGCAGGTCGGCACTGGTGCTGTGCCGGCAGTTGGGATGTTGGAACCCGTGACGGCTAGCTTCGTCGAGGGAGCAGCCCACCTGCACGCAGACTGTGCGGCCGTCCTCGACGGCGTGCTGCTTTCAGCGATGCGGCGGGAGTCCCCAGTCTTCTGGGGCGCCGAGTTCGGCAAGCCCGGCGCGGGCGCCGGTGTTGTACGCCTCGGCGACCACGTCGAACACTTCACGTTCCATGGCTGTACCGAGGGCGTCAACGACCTGTTGCGCGGCGCAGTGGCTGGATGTCGGCGAGTTTGACGGTGGCCCAGCCGGGTGCCTGCCTCATAACCCGCGGCGAGCTGATGCGCGATGATGCCGAGCAGTCGCTGCTCGGTATCGGCGTACAGGCTCCGGACTCCGACTGACAGATCCTCCACCATGGCGGGGTGAACGGGCGTCTCCGCTCACCCCCCGGATGTTGCCGGACGCGCAGGTCAGTCGTGGTGGGCGGCTCCTGGGGAGCGCCTGACGATGCTCAAGTGTTCCGCGTGCCAGCCGCGTTCGTCTTCCACAGGCACGTAGGTCACCCGCAAACCCTCGACGACAAAGGTTCCGTCCTCGATGGCATCGCGGTCCACCCTCACCTCGCGGCCGTCGTCCCCGTCGATGTACCCGACGCCCCGGACTTGGTTGTACCAACGAACCACGCCACTGACTCTGTCGGCCACTATCGCCTCCAACTCTGTTGTTTACGCAAGCCATCAATTGTCACATGGGGCCATTCCCACCCCGGCGTGGCATGCACCCTGGTCAGACGTATTAACTCCACCACAGCCCCCGATCATGCTGGCAAGGCTTCGGCGAGCCGGGCGCGGACGGTGGCGACACGGGCGAGTGCAGTTCGCATGCCCGGAGTCCTTCCAACACGGCCCGTGCCCCGGTGTTGTGCGCCTCGGCGACCGACCTCGACGATCACGCGCGAGGTGATGCGCAACGGCGGCCCCATCGAATACCGCGCCGACCTCGCGCACCGGGCCACCGAACGCCGCGCCCGACGGCGTAGGCAGGCCGCCCCCCGGCGGGCCGCAGGCGTCCCCCCAGCCCCATGGACGCGACGCCGAGGTGGTGCGCGCGTACGAGGAGACGTTCACCGCCGTCCTCATTCAAACGGGCATGCCCAAGATGATGTCCTGGGTGCTGGTATGCCTCTACACCACCGACGCGGGCAGTCTCACTGCGGCCGAACTCGTCCAGCGCATCCATGTCAGCCCGGGGTCGACCTCCAGGGCGATCGCGTTCCTGAAGGGGCAGGGCCTGGTCCGGCGGGAACGCGACGGGCGTCCCCGCGAGCGCTACGTCACCGACGACGACGTCTGGTACCAGGCGATGATCGCCGACGCCCGCGGCACCGCCCACCTCGCCGGAACCGCGCGCCAGGGTGTCGGCGCCCTCGGCCCCGGTACCCCGGCCGACGCCCGACCCGAACGCATCGCCCGCTTCGTCGACTTCGTCTCGGAGAACATCGCCCGCGCCGCGGAGCAGGCACGCGACATCCTCCACACGAAACCCGAAACGACCTCGGACGCGGCTGGGCCGGGAGTCGCTGACGGAGGTCGGCTCCTTCGGCCGTGATCGAGCCGGCAGCGGATGCCGACTCGGCGGAGGGAGCCTGGTGCTGGGCCTGGGCGCAGACGCTGTCGCAGCCGGCGCCGCCCGGGCTCACGGCCGCGTTCGCCCAGGGGATGTGGCACCGGGGGGCACGGCCTGGGGGGCGGTGAAGGTGGCCCGGGAATGGAAAACGGGGCGAAGCTGCCAACGCGACGTGCGGGGCACTCACCGCGTCCCCTGCAGGCGGGCGGCCAACGTGACCGACACCGAGCCATGATGATCCAAGAAACCTTCGACTGGCAGCTAACCCATCGTCACCACACGCCAGTTGTGACGAAGTTGGGCGGACGAGTCGCGCTCAGACTGACGAACTGACCAGCTCTTTAACTTCCGTGAGGGTCCGTGCCGCATACCGTGACGGTATGGCGGATTCCAGAAATGCAGCCCTGGCTGCCTGGATGACGGCGCCGGTCCGGACCCGGGACATGCCGCCGGGGTTGCCGACAAAGTGGCCGAGGCGGCCGGAATCCGCTCGACGGGGGAATCCCGATGTGGCCTCAACGGGCGAGGTGAGGCAGCGCCACGCGCACCGAAGCGGGACGGAGGTCAGCCCACCAACTCCCTGATATCGATGGGACGTTGCCAGATGTTGCGGCGATGAACGGCATCGAGCGCGTGATGCAGGGGCGAGGGAGGCACCGCCAGCACCGGACAGCCGGCGCGGGCGACACAGTAGCGGGCGACGGACGGCCGCAGCGCCCGGCGCAGCCGGCCGCGGGCTCCGGCACCGATCACCAGGAGATCGTCGGTCCGATCCGCGACCACCGTCAGGACCTTCCTCGGTTCGCCGCGTACGACCAGGGTCTCCATCGGCACCCCGGGCCCAGCACTGCCGAAGGCGGCGTCGAGCGCTTCCAGCAGCCGCTCACACGCCATCCGGCGCCAAGCGGCCAACGATGCGGGGCATGGCCCGCCGCGGGTGGGGACGTCGCCACCCGGCGGCTCCCAGGCCAGTACGGCCCACAGCTCGGCTCCGGTACGACGGGCCTCCGCCGCAGCCCTGTGCAGCGCCGTGAGGCTTCCGAGCGAACCGCTCACACCGGCCACGACGCGCCGCTCTGCGCCGGATCCGCTCATCGAGCCATGCTCCTTGTTCCATGCCACGTTCATGTCGTCTTCATCGAAATCCCCCTGGCGGATCGATGGAGATTTGTTGGCGCTTCCCTGACGCGGGGAGGGGAGGCTCTGACGGATCCCTGACGAGACCGGCAGCCCTCCGATGACTCGGCGACACCGGCAACAGCACCGGGCTCGGACCGGGCTTCGCGCTCTCCCAGGGCCTCACGGAGGCAAGGGGACCCTCAGACGTAGGAGATCCGTTCCGCACCACGCACTCGGCGTCAACCTTCGGGTGCCGACGACCGGACGTCGCGCTTGCGGCGGAGTCGCCAGAAGCCGAGAAGGGCCAGCACCACGTGGGCGCCAAGAGCGCCCGCCGAGCGGTTGACGCAGATCGGTCCGGTCGACGAGACGGGAACCCCGCGCCGGCCCCCAGGCCAACACCGCCTTCACCGACCCCACCCACCTGATGCGCGTCCTTCGGCGAGGCCGGCGAAGGATCCAGTACCGCAGCGCCTTCCTCGACGGATGCCGTGCCGCCACCGGACTCGACATGCCGACAGCACGCCTTCGACCTCATAGCCCAGCGGCACGCGCCCCCGGCTGATCAGTGGGCCCGGAACAGGACTACCGTGTCGCCCCGTGAACACGGGCACAGCACAGCAGTTGCCGGATCTCGCCAGGGCCTGGGTGGCGGGCTGGACCGTCTCCCGGCGAACACCCCCGCCGGTGGAGGAAACCTGGGGCCTCCGCGTCGATGTCGGCCTCCCGAACCACACAACCCGCCACGTGCTGATTGACACCGACGAGGTGACCGTCCGCACCGTGGCCTGCAGCACCGGCGCACCCGGCACCCGAATAAAGGCGTTGATGCCCTTGGAGACGCTGGTCTCGTGGATCGGCGCGGCCTGGGTCCCGGACAGCCAGAACCCCGCCTTTCTGCTGGCTGCCGATCTGCAACCGGGCACGGAACAACCTCCCTGCGGCTACCGTGTCACGACCGAAACGCACGAGGCCGTCACCTGCGTACGGGTCCTCAGCCACGACGGGTACCCCGCCGCACGCGGACAGATCGCGGCCACCGGCGAGACCGCGGTCGTCGACCGGGTCAAGACCGATCCCGCCCACCGGCGCCGGGGGCTGGGCACACTGGTGATGCACACGCTGGCGAACGCCGCGACGGCGCGCGGCGCCACGGCGGGCGTGCTCGCAGCGAGCATGGACGGCCGGGCGCTTTACGAGGCCCTGGGATGGCCGTTCTCTCTCCGCTCGCCGGAGTGATCTACAAGCCGGTCCGCACCTGACGCACAGCGCCCGGGAACCGGGACAGTTCGTGGCCGCCATTGAGGACCTTCGCCGACGCGAGGGTGGTGAGGGGGATGCGGCGTGTCTTCAAAAGGACTCCTCGACGTCGGTGGTGCTCAGGCAGCAAGCCCTGCGACGGGGCGGGCGGGCCGCCCGGTGCGGTAGTGGACGTACTCGTGCTCGAGGCGGAAGCCGGCCGTCCAGGCGAGGAGCCGGCTGGGGCGGTTGTCGCGGGAGCAGGTCCAGCTGGGGGTGTGGCCGCGGGCGGCGATGTCCTGGCACAGGGCGGCGACACAGGCCAGTGCGAGGCGCTGGCGGCGGTGTTCGGGGACAGTGAGACAGGCGATGTCCTCGTATGCGCTGCCGCGGAAGTACGTGCAGGCCATCGCGAGCACACGGTCCTTCGCGAAGGCCGCCCAGCCGTGACCGGAGGCGGCGAGGCCGGCTGAGCCGCCCCAACTGGCGTGAATCCAGGCCGACTCGGGTCCCAGCGCGGCAACCGCGGGAGCATCCGCGGCCGTCAACCGACGCACCGTCACCCCGCGGGACGGGCGCGGCGGCAACACGGGAACGCGGTGGACGTACCCCATGCGCTCCCACGGCACGAGGCCGTCGAACGCGGAGCTCAGCAGGGGGAGGAAGCGGGCCGGCGCCTGGACGTAGTGCGCGGCGAACGGGGCGAGCGCGAGCGGGGCCAAGGCGGTTGGTTCGCCGCGGAGCAGCAGGTGGTCGGCGCAGGCCACCGCGACGGCTCGGGGGGCGACGGGACGGTCGGTCCACCAGCGACCGGCTCCCGGGGTCAGCGCGTGTTCGGCCAGGGCCTTCGTCCCAGGGGGCCCGGCAGTGAACCAGTGGGACACAGCGGTGGCTTGTGTGGGGGAGAGCTCGATCACGGGGGGCTCCTTGTGGTGCTCGCGGGGTGCACGGGCGGGGCGGCTGAGCGCCGCCCCACCCGGTGATTCAGCTCTGACCGGCCTTGCTGCCGTGGTTGGCCTTCTTCTTACGGCGGGCCTTCTTCTTGCGGGCGCGCTTGGACATGGGACGTATGTGCCTTTCGTTTTACGGGAGTCCGCCTGATGGCGCCTCAGCCGGTGGTGTGGCTCAGGCGTGCTGGCCGACGAGCTGGTCGGCGAGTTTGCTGAGGCGCCTGACGGTGCGGTCCCCGGTGGCGGCGGGCGCCGGCTCGACGCGCTTGTCGCGGTCGTAGTAGGCGCCGTTGATGACATCGATGGCCGGGTTGCACAGCCGGACCACATGGGCCGCGCCCTGTGCCGCGGTGCTGCCCTCGATGCCGTAGAGGGACAGCAGGTCCGTCTCGCAGACGCCCGGGTGGACGGAGACCGCCGTGACCCGGGGGTCGGCGGCGAAGACGGTGAGCGCGAGCTGCGACTGGGCGTAGGCGGCGAGCCGGGAGTAGCGGCGGGCGCGCTGGGGGTCGCTCCACTGGATGGAGGCGGTGCGGTGCAGCGAGGAGGAGACGTTGACGACGCGTCCGCCGGGCTCACGGGCAAGGGCCGGTTCCAGGAGGCAGGTCAGCAGGTAGTGGGAGAGGAAGTTGACCTGGAGGGCGATCTCGTTGCCGTCGGGGGTGAGGGTGTGGCGCTCGGGGGCGGCGGTGGCGGCGTTGTTGACCAGGACGTCCAGCCGCGGGTGGTCGGCGAGGACGCGGCGGGCCATCGTCTCGACCTCCTCAAGACGCGTGAAGTCCGCGCAGAACGCGCACAGTTGCGAGGCGTTGATGCCCGCGGTGGCGACGAGCCGGTCGGTGGCTGCCTGCGCTGCCTCGGCGGTGCGGCCGTGCACGAGGACGGTGGCCCCGCGTTCGGCAAGCTGTCGGGCGGTTTCGAAGCCGATGCCGGAGGTGGCACCGGTCACCAGGACGGTACGGGAGGAAAGGTCGAAGACGGACATGATCCATTCACGGGAAGAGGGCAGAAGGGGTCGAGTGCGCCAGATTGGCCGCTCAGGGCCATGGCGTACGGGTGCACAAAGAGGCGGGGCGCCCGATGAGGTCAGGGCGCCCCGTCCGAATGCGGAAGACGTCTCAGCGTGAGGCGGAGGTCTCCGGGCAGCGCGGCGCACGACACGGGGCCGCCGGATGAGGCGGTCGGTCGAGAAGGAGCCAGGCGCTGTTCACAGCTCCATCAAATTCCGCCCGGCACCCGCCTTCAAGAGGGCCGCAATGCTTTTGACACACCCCTGATGAGCCGGGCTTCCCGGACACCCTCACCGCCCCGCCGGGGTGCTCGGTTCACGGACGTGCGCCGGTTGCGCTTCGCGGCCGCCACCGTCACAGCGGTCCCGGCGAGGTGCGGCGGAAGACTCGCGGCGAATCGCCCGGTGGCGCTCGCGACGCAGCTTGCTGTCGGTGTAGCTGCCGGTGGGGTCGGTAGTGGCGAGGTTCTCGGCCATGTCGCCGGCCCGGGAAGCACGCACCCGCCCGTCGAATTCCGGTGCGATCAGTTCCCCAGGGTCCCGCGCCACCTTCACGTGGTCGCCCACCCGGTCATCGTCGCCGCAGCCGACGGCGTCGGTCGCCGCCTTGGCGGAACTCCCGTAGTGGACCGTGCAGTCGCGCCCGTACGCGCACCGACTCGGTGCGGGACCTCATCCGGTGTGACCCCCACGGCTTCGTCCTGACCGGCCCCGACTGCCTTGACCCGAAGCGGCTCCGTCGCCCCACCTTCCTGGCCCCTGGAACGCGCCCCGCTCCTCCTCGAAACCAGCGTCCCCGGAGTGTTCGTGGCCGGCGACGTCCGCGCCCAGTCGATCAAACGCTTCGCCTCGGGCGTGGGCGAGCGTGCGATGGCGGTCACGCTCATCCACTGCCACCGCGCGGCGAGCGGAGCCCAGCCACGACCGAACCGGCGGTGAGTCCGGCCGCAACCTGGCCTACCTCCGCCGCCTCGCGGCCCTCGTCCCGGACATGGCAGGCGTCCCTCAGCCGTGTATGCCGTATCGGGCGTTCCAGTCACCGTCCTCCTGCGCCACCCTCAGCGGCACGCGCCTGCTGCCCATGACCGCGAAGGCGAGCATGGCCGCCCTCAGGGGCTCGGGGGCGGCGGGCATGGGGGCACAGACCGCGGATCGGCGGCCGGGTTCGAGGACGACAAGGCCGACGGTCTCGCCGAGCGGTCCTACGGCCTCGTGCGCACCCGCCCAGGAGCCTTTGGCGGGACGGAGAACGCCCAGCTGGATCCCCTGGCCGTCGAAGATGTCCACGTGGGTTGCCCGGCCGTCCGTCTTGCTGAGCACGGCGAGGGGCACCGTAGGCATCGACCCAGGGGCGAAGACCACGGTGTCCACGGGCACCCGGAGGGTGAGGCCGCGCTGCAGCCGGTACCGGAGCCCGTCCGGCTCCACCACATCGGTGACCAGCGCCGAGGGGCGGAATCCCGGGCCCGGATGGCCACTGCGCAGGACAGCCCGGGTAACGCCGGCCCGGTCGGTCAGCGTCGTGTCGGACACCAGCTGCGTGCCCGGTGCGGCAGTCCTCAGGAGTCGCAGCCCGACTCGGCGGCGCCACAGCCGCCCCAGCAGCACCCGAGCCCCAGGAACTACCACCGCCAGCAGAGTCAGCACACCGGGTAGGAAGGCAATGGCCGGCGGGTTCCCGGGACGGTGGTCGATGACGCCCCCGGCACCGACCCGTACGGGGATGCTCTCTCCCTCCGTGTCGGTCTGGCCCACCTCAATCCCGCCGCTGCCCCGGCGACCGTCGGGCAGGACCCAGTCGGCCCGGCACATCTGGGTCCCCTTGGACATATGACAGTGCGCCAGGGTCGCGGTGGCCCGGTCGCCGCCGAAATAGGTCCCCAGCCGGATTCCGGCATAGATGTTGAGACCCAGCGCCAGCAGCACCACCAACGCCGACCAGCAGCCGAGACGCCATATCCCCCGCACGCCGCCACCCTACGGAGCCCACAGTGGGACAGCCGGACATCCGCCCGGCGCCTGACGGAACCCTGACGGCCCGCGCCGCCCAAGAGGGCGCTGTCGCAGTCATGCCGGCAGCTCATCAGAGGTGCATCAAGAGCCGTGGACGACCTCTTGCAGCCGCGAGTGGCCGTGCATTTGACGGTGACGTGAACAGCGACCGGCTTCTGCTCGGCCCTCCGTCCCAGAGACTGCCTGCCGGCTCGCCGAGCGCGGTGCCACCGGCCTCGTCCACGGCCGCACCGCCGAAGACGCACAGGCCGCCACCGGCAAGCTGATCGCCACGGCAGGCATCGGCGCGTCCCAACTCTGCGGCCTCAGCGCCGCCTTCGCGCGCCTGGAGGAGGCCGAGGTGAGGGCGCGACCGCATTGCAGGCGCGCATCCCGTACAGGCGTGGCCACTGCTCGCATCCCCTCGCACTTCGGTGACCGGCGCGCCTATACCTCGATGTGCGAGCCCATGATGACTGTCCGGTCACGGGGGAGGCCGAAGTACTCGGCGGCGTCGGCCGTGATGTAGGAGGTGGCGATGAACAGCCGCTTGCGCCAGAGCGCCATCGTCGGGGTCTTCCCCCGCCGGAGCTCGATCTTCGACAGGAAGTAGGTCGCTTGGTCGAGCTGCAACCGCCCCTCGGTTTCGGCCGGGTCGAGCATCGCCATCGCGCCCGGCACGTCCGGTGTTTCCATGTAGCCGAACCGGGCGGTGACGTGGAGGATTCCGTCGTCGGCGTAGCCGAGGTCGTCGACGGTGATCCGCTGGTCGGCCGGGACCCGGGGCACCGGCTCGGTCTCGATGGACAGGATCACGACCTGCTCGTGCCGTACGTGGTTGTACTCGACGTTGGCCCGCATGGCCAGTGGCGCGGTCTGCTTCCCCCGGTTGAGGAAGACGGCGGTGCCGGGGACCCGGAGTGCCGGCATCTGCCCGCTGTGGAGCTGGTCGACGAACTCCCGCAACGGGCCTTCGTGCCGTGCTCGCTCCGCGGTGACGGTCTCGCGCCCGCGCTGCCAGGTCGTCATGACGGTGAACGCGGTGATACCGATCAGCAGCGGCAGCCACGCGCCGTGGACGAGCTTGGTCACGTTGGCCGCCACGAACAGCAGGTCCACGAAGAGCAGCACGCTCGCGCCGACGGCGACCAGCCACACCGGCGTGCCCCACCGTGCCCGGGCGACGCAGAAGAACAGCAGGGTGGTGATGGTGATGGTTCCGGTGACCGCCATCCCGAACGCGAAGGCCAGGGCCGTGGAGCTGCGGAAGGCGAAGACCAGGGTGAGCACCGACACCATCAACAGCCAGTTGATCCAGGGAACATAGATCTGGCCCATGGTGGACTCGGAGGTGTACGCGATGCGCAGCCTCGGCAGGTAGCCGAGCTGGGCCGCCTGAGAGGCGACCGAATATGCGCCGGTGATCACCGCTTGGGAGGCGATCACCGTCGCGGCCGTGGCCAGAACGACCATCGGCAGCCGTCCCCAGGCGGGAACGAGCAGGAAGAACGGGCTGCTGACGTTGTGCGGGTCGGCGAGGATCAGCGCGCCCTGACCGAGGTAGCTCAGTACGCACGCGGGGAAGACGAGGACCAGCCAGCCACGGGTGATCGACCGGCGGCCGAAGTGCCCCATGTCCGCGTAGAGCGCTTCGGCGCCGGTGACCGCGAGCACGACCGCGGC
Organism: Streptomyces sp. GS7; assembly: GCF_009834125.1. NCBI lineage: Bacteria > Bacillati > Actinomycetota > Actinomycetes > Kitasatosporales > Streptomycetaceae > Streptomyces > Streptomyces sp. GS7. The sequence continues at coordinate 6,328,683 of NZ_CP047146.1, read as the reverse complement.
CAGCGCGAAGAACGCGGTGCCGAAGTGACCGACCAGGAACCCCAGGGCGTAGCTCGGTGACAGCGCTCTGAGGATCTGCGGGTGGTCGGCGATGGCGGCCACGCCGCACGCTCCGATGGCCACGAACCAGACGATCATCACCGGTCCGAACAGTCGGCCCACCGCCGCGGATCCCCTGCGCTGAACCAGGAACAGCAGCACGATGATCACCGCGGTGACCGGCACGACGACGCTCTCCAGTGACGACTCGACGACCTTGAGCCCCTCGACCGCGGACAGCACCGAGATCGCCGGGGTGATCATGCTGTCGCCGAAGAACAGCGACGCCCCGAAGATGCCCAACGCGGCCAGTACGGCGGTGGACCGCCGGCCCCGCGATGAGCCGGACCGTCGCAGCAGGGTGATCAGCGCCATGATGCCGCCCTCACCGTCGTTGTCGGCGCGCATCGCCAGCAGCACATAGGTGACCAGGACGATGATGACCACCGACCAGAACACCAGCGACACCACCCCGTACACGTTCTCCGTGGCGACCGGGACCGGATGCGGGTCGCTCGGGTTGAACACGGTCTGGAGCGTGTAGATCGGACTGGTCCCGATGTCACCGAAGACCACCCCGAGAGCACCGATCACCAGCCCAAGACGCACCGTGTCGTGCGCACTCGGACCACGAGCCCCCGGTGACCGCGACGCGGACCCGCCGTCCGACGCACTTCCGTGCCGGCGATCGGCCATGGTGATCCTTCCTCCGCACGGGCAGTTACGCTGCAGGCCAGGTGCCTTACGGCGGACAATACCGATCCCCCTGCACAACCGTCCGGAGGTGCGCGCCGCATCGTCCGTCGAGGTGGGCGCGTATCAGCAGCATGACGACCAGGCGCAGCGCGAGAGAGGGCGGAGACAGCGCCATCACCGCCGCGATCAGCCCCACACCACCGCCGAGGATCAGCCCCCGGGCACCCCAGCCATCCCGGGGGTGCCGGCGCCCCGCCGACGGGGAGCAGGACGGCGATGAGGGGGACCGACGCAGCGGTCGGCGCGGGACGGGGCGGGTAGGTCATCCGCTCTTTCTCCGGCCCGGCCGCATCGGGCGGCGGGACGGTGCGGTGGTGTGTTGCGACAGCGTGACGTGGTGGGTGCGCCGCATGAGGTAGGCGCAGCGCCGCGCGCAACGGCTCAGGTGCCGCCGGGAGTTGCCGCGGCACGGCGGCGGGCATCCGTGTGCCGCTTCACGAATCCCACGGCAACCACCCCATCGGCCAAGCACATCACCAGGAGATCCGCGGCCACGGCGAAGTCCGCGTGGGACGACGCGTCCCCCACATCCCGCTCGAATTCCGGTTTGACCGCCCCCTCGGGATCCCAGACAACCCGCACTTCGTCACCGACCCGGTCATCCTCCTCGCAGGAGACGCTCCCCGGCCCCTGGGCCCCTTCTCCGTAACGCAGGACGCACTCGTACGAGGTGTACTTCCCGTGGTGCTCGACGACCCGCGCGACGACGGCGGGCCGTGTCATCCCGCGCACCTCCAGCACATGGGCATGCGACGCCTTCGCGGCCAGCACCAGAGGGGCGAGCACCAGGCCGAATATCAGCAACAGCAGCACCCCCGGTGGGTCCGGAGCCGGCGACGGCGACGGCAATGCCCAGAACACCGCCACGGCCAGACCGGTGACGGCGACGGCCCCCAGGATGACCGCGAACAGCAGCATCCAACCGAACGGCGCTACCGCCCCGGCAACGAGCAGAGTGGGCGCGGACGGCGGAATCAGCAGCAGGACGACCAGCCTACGCTCCGGGGTCCCGGGGCCGCCCGGCCGCAGCCAGCGCCGGTGGCGCCGCTGCGGTACGAGGCGTGGCCCGCCCACTCGGTGACGTCCTGTCACCACCGTCTGCTCCCAGCGCACCGTTCCCGATCCTCCCCCTGCTCCCGACTCAACCTCACCGCCGCGGGGCATGTGCTGAGTCATGGCCGTGTGCTGTGCGTCGGTGTACTCGTATCCGGCCGCCGAGTGGTCGAGTCCGCCGGCGTATCCCGCCAGTTGCTGACGGAGCTGCTGGAGGCTGTGCACCGTGGCCTTCGTCATTTCCACGTATTTCGCCAGGGCTTCGGTGGATTCGCTGAGCACTCCGAACGCGTCGTCCACGTTCTCCGCCTTGTCGGCGAAGCGTGTGACCTGTTCGCCGAGCCGGTCGCCCGTGTGCGTGAAGTCCTCGGACAGCGCCCGGAGTTTGTCCGGGTGCACGGTGAAGTGCTCGTGTGTCATGAGTGGCCCCCGACCGGCCCCTGGCGATGAACGTGCTCTGCGTTGGCCTTCTGGATGGCGTCGGCTGTGTGGTCCAGCTGCTCGGCGACGGCGGCGAAGTGCGGCAGGACCTTCTCCGCCTTCTCTTTGGTGTGGCTCCAGCGGGCGTGGAAGGTGTCGGAGGCCGCGCCGGTCCAGTTGTCGCCGAGGCGGGTGACCTCCTGGTCCCGGGCCTCGATCGTGGTCTTCAGGTCGTGGGCCAGGCGCCGCCATGCTTCGGCGCGGGACCGGAGTGCGGAGGGGGCCGTGTCGGGGGCGAACAGGTCGAAGCTCACCTCGATCTGCTCAACCTGCATCCGTTGTTCCTGCTGTTCCTGCTGCTGGTTGGTCATGTCACTTCCCCAGGAACTGCTGAGCTCGCGCGTACTCGGCGCCCTCGTAGGAGGCGACGGCGTGGTGCAGACCGGAGGCGTGGTCCCGCAGGTCCGCGGATATCTCCCGGAGGGCCGTCGCCGTATGGCGGGTCATCTGCGCGTACGGGGAGTGGACTTCGGTGGACCCCGAGCTGGGGCCGGAGGCGTCGGTCACGTTCCCGGCCTGCGCGGCGAACTCACGGACGCGACTGTCGAGATGGTCGGCGGATGCGGTTAAGCCCTGGGCCAGCACGGTGACCGGTTCGGGACGGAAGGAGAAAAGGTTGCACGTCAAGACTGGCCCCCGTGGTGATCTCGTGGCGTCGTCGTGGTGATCATTACGCTCAGGGAGGCTGGGCAGACGGGTCCCGCGGATCGGGCCCCGGGGGTAGGCGAGGTGATGAATGCTGGCCGATCACCGACCGGATCAAGCCACGTCACAGCAGGACAACACCGTGCCAGGCCGCTCCTCACCCCGTCCCCCAACCATTTCCTCGCTCACGGACGAGGAGCGGCGGCGCGGCGTCGTCTGCGCCAGTGCGGGCAACCACGGTCAGGGAGTCACCTTCGCGTGCAGCCGGCTCGGCATTCGCGGCCGGGTGTTCGTCCCGTCCAACACTCCGCGCCAGAAACGGGAGCGCATCGAGGCGTTCGGTGGTGACGCCGTCGAGCTCGTGGTCGTCGGCAGCACGTACGACGAGGCCAGTGCCGCCGCACACTGGAACAGTGAGCACACCGGCGCGGTGTACGTCCATTCCTTTGACGACGTGCGGACCATCGAGGGCCAGGGCACGGTCGCCCGGGAGATCACGCGGGGTGGAGCGCTCCCTTGTGCACGTGGGCCTGCGCCACTACTTCCTTGTGACGTTTCCCCAACAGCCGGGTGCGCTGCGGCACTTCCTGGACGAGGTTCTCGACAACGGTGAGGACATCGTTGCCTTCGAGTACGTCAAGAAGAACAACCGTGAGACGGGGGCAGCCCTCGTCGGCATCGAACTGGAGCGTCCCCAGGACCTCGACAGCCTGTTGCAGCGCATGCAGGACAGCCCCCTGGCGATCGACAGGATCTCGCCGGGATCTCCCTGGTTCTCCTTCCTTCTGTGAGCTCTCGGTGAAGTGAAGTCGGCCGCGCCAAGGAAAGTTAGCGCGCTCTCCGCCTCCGCCGTGATTCAGAGGCGGTGGAGGCGTGTGAGGGTCTGTTCCAGCTCGGCCTGGAGGGTGCTGCTGGCGGTGTCGGCGTCACCGCGCTCGATGGCCCGCACCAGGGCGTCATGGGCTTCGTCTCCATGATTCGGCTCGTGGGCTCGCAGGTCGAGGAGGTCCAGCAGGTCGATCAGCCCTTTGCGCAGCGCGGGGATGAATTCGTTGAACAGGTCGGTGAGGACGGGGTTGTGGGCGCCCGCGACGACCGCGGCATGCAGGGCGATGTCCGCGTCGACGAAGGCCGCGTCATCGCCGGTGGCCGCCGCTCGACGGGCGTCCAGAGCCGTCCGCATGGCCGTGAGATCGACCTTGGTACGGCGCTGCGCGGCCAGGCGCGCGGCTTGCACCTCGATCAGCATGCGGACTTCGTAGATGTCGGTGACTGCGGCGTGCCGCAGCCGGGTGGCCCAGTCCTCTTCGGGCTCGGTGGCGATGACGAAGACGCCGGCGCCCTGGCGGGCCTGCAACAGGCCGGCTCCGGCCAGGGCGCGCAAGGCTTCGCGCACCGTGGAGCGGCCCACGCCGAGGGTCTTGGCCAGGGCGGTTTCGGCAGGGAGCTTGGTCCCGACCGGCCACTGCCCCTCGGTGATCTGGTCGCGTAGGTGCTGGGTGGCCTGTTCGACCAGTGGGCTGGGGCGGAGGGCACCGAGCGGCATCCCGCTATCACCTCTCAGGTTGTCTGATGACGTGCCGGCCAGTGTACTGGGCGTGACGCTGAGGTCAGGCGAACGAGAAGGGGCATTCCATCAGGTGTCCAACGTTCCGTATTCGCTGGAAGGTTGACGGGCTGACACTTCCTGACGCCCGACTCCACCTGCGCAAGTCTCTCAGGTTGTCTGAGGAGTTGGTTGTGGCTACTGTACCCGGCATGTTGCTGCGTGAGCTTCTCCTTCTTGGCAGCCGCTGCGGGGCCTGATGCGACCGGCACCCCGCAGCGGGGTACCAGGCTGTGCTGGTCATCAGAGGGCCGACCGAGAGAAGTTCTGCACCATGGCTTCCTGCGAGACCACGAAGTTCCCCACGCTGCGCACTCCGTCCGGTGATGTTCCGCCGGATTCGCCGGTGTGGAATCCGCAGCGACCGAGCGCGATGCCGCATTACCGCTATCAGCCCGTACATCACCGTGTCGCCCTGCCCCTGGCGGACCGGACCTGGCCGTCCCGCCGGATCGAGCGGGCCCCGCTGTGGGTACCGGTCGATCTGCGCGACGGTAACCAGGCGCTGGCCGAGCCGATGGACACCGAGCGCAAGCGCCGGATGTTCGACCTCCTGGTCACCATGGGCTTCAAGGAGATCGAGGTCGGCTACCCCTCCGCCAGCCAGACCGACTTCGACTTCGTACGCCACCTGGCCACCAGCGGGGCGGTGCCCGAGGACGTGACCGTGTCCGTCTTCACGGCGGCCCGCCGCGATCTCATCGACAGGACCGTCGCCTCGATCGAGGGGCTCCCGCGCACCGTCGTCCACCTCTACACGGCCACCGCTCCCACATGGCGGGACGTGGTCCTGGAACGATCCCGCACGGAGGTTCACGGGCTGATCCGGGACGCGGCCACCTACCTGATGCGGCGGGCCGAGGAACAGCCGGGGGCGGACATCCGGTTCGAGTTCTCCCCCGAGGTGTTCAACCTCACGGAGCCGGACTTCGTCCTGGAGGTCTGCAACAGCGTGACCGAGCTGTGGGAGGCATGCCCGGACCGACCGGTGATTCACAATCTGCCGGCGACGGTGGAGGTGGCAACGCCCAATGTGTATGCGGACCAGATCGAGTACATGGACCGCCACCTGACGCGGCGTGAGTCGGTGATCCTGTCCGTCCACCCGCACAACGACCGTGGCACCGGCGTCGCCTGCGCGGAGCTTGCCATGCTGGCTGGCGCGCAGAGGGTGGAGGGCTGCCTGTTCGGCAACGGCGAACGGACCGGGAACGTCGACCTGGTCACCCTGGCCCTGAACCTGTATGCGCAGGGCGTGAACCCGATGATCGACTTCTCCGACATCGATGCCGTACGTGAGGTGGTGGAGCGCTGCACCCGGCTGCCGGTCCACCCCCGCCACCCCTATGGCGGCGAACTCGTGCACACGGCCTTCTCCGGCACTCATCAGGACGCCATCGCCAAGGGCATGGCCCATCACGCCAAGCAGGCTGCCGAGCAGGGCGTCCGTGCTGAGGAGGCGCCATGGGCGGTGCCATATCTGCCCATCGATCCGGGTGACGTCGGCCGCACGTATGAGGAAGTCATCCGCATCAACTCCCAGTCCGGCAAGGGCGGCATCGCCCACCTTCTCCACACCCATCACGGCCTGGATCTGCCGAAGGCGATGCGCGCGGACTTCTCCCGCACGGTGCAGCACATGTCCGATGCCAGCGGACGGGAACTGTCGCACAAGGACCTGTGGGACCTCTTCCGTACCACGTACATCGGCCCTGTCCAGGAAGGCCCGGTCGAGCTGGTCTCCTGGAGCACTATGGAATCCGGCCCCGGCGAGCACCGGTTCGCCTGCACTCTGCACATCGACGGCCAAGCGCGCCACTGTCAGGGATCCGGCAACGGACCACTGTCGGCCTTCACCGATGCCCTCGGTACGGCCGGGATCGAGGTCGACATCCTCAACTACACCGAGCACGCCACCACCACCGGACCGGGCAGTCACGCCATCTCCTACGCCGAGTGCCGTGTGAAGGACATCACCTGTTGGGGCGCAGGCTGGGACACCTCCATTCTGGCCGCGTCGGTTCACGCCGTCATGGCCGCCGTCAACCGCGCCGAACGGAGTCGACCGTGAACGAGACCGCGGTACTCCGTGCGAACAACGTGGATCTCGTCCGCGACGGTGATGCGATTCTGGAGGAAGTCTCGCTGACCGTACGGTCCGGAGAGCACTGGGCGCTGCTCGGCGCCAATGGCGCGGGCAAGAGCAGCCTGCTCAGCCTCCTGGGAGCGCTCGCGCATCCCACCCGGGGTACGGTGGAGGTCCTGGGTCACGAGCTGGGCCGGGTCGACATGCGCCAACTGCGGTCCTGCATCGGCCATGTGGACCCACGGCATGCGCTGCGCTCGCCCTTGAAAGTCCGGGATGTCGTGCTGACCGGGCTGACCAACACCATCGAACGGGTGCCCCGCTGGAGCCCGACAGCTGAGCAAGTGGCGATGGCTGACCGCCTCATCGGTCTGCTCGGCCTGAGCGACCGCCTCGGGGCACGGTGGCCGACCCTTTCCCAGGGTGAGCGGGGCCGGGCACTGATCGCGCGGGCTCTGATGCCCAGTCCACGGCTGCTGCTGCTCGACGAACCCGCAACCGGACTGGATGTCGCGGGCCGGGAGCAGCTCATCGAACGGATCGACACGCTCCAGCACACCTACCCCGAGCTGGCATCGGTCCTGGTCACCCACCGATTGGAGGAGCTCCCTCCGGGCACGACGCATGTGATGCTGCTGCGCGACGGGCGCTGCCTGTCCTCCGGGCCGGCCGATGAGGTCCTGACCAGCGACCAGGTCAGCAAGTGCTTCGACCACCCGATTCGCCTCACCCGTGTCGATGGGCGCTGGAGCGTGCGGACACGCCGCCCGGCGGGCCGGCCAGGCCGTCGGCGGCCGGTGCGTCAGCAATTGTCCATTCCCGTGGATTGCGTTGAAGCACAGCGTTCGGGCCCATGTCGCGTGGCCGTACTCCGTGGCCGTGCTCCCCCTGCCCCGCGCGCTCCCGGCCACCGCCTTCACCAGCAGGCGGCTGATGCTGTCCGGGCGGGAAAGCGTCCCGCGCTGCCCCGCGCTTCCGGCCGGTTCCGGGACCTGACAGAGATCGGCACCCACCTGGTGCAGTGGGCAGCAGGCTTCCGATGGGTCGGTACGCCGCAGCACCGTTGCCGCCTGCGGTGGCGGAGCACGGCTCCCCGCTCTGCCTTGTTGGACGTGGCCCCTGGCGGTTGGACGCGGCACAGCGCCGAGGGGCGGGTCATGTCGGGGGACAGTCCATCCTATGGCCGAGTCCGGGGGAATAATCAGCGCTCGAAGCGGAGTTGATGCCCGCGTGATCGAATACACCGAGATTTCCTACGGTCCTGAGTCCCGGAACCGACTGCATGAGGCCGGGGATCCTTCCGCCGAAGGCGCGCTCGCCGCGCTGGAGTCGTTCTACTACGCACTGAACAACCGTGACATCGAGGCTCTGCGCGCTGACTGGACCGCCGATCCGCTGGCCCAGTTGAACAACCCCGTCGGAGGCATCCTTCGCGGTGGGGTCCTGATCGCTGAGCTCTACGAGAAGATCTTCGCCGGCTCGCTGAATGTCACCGTCACGTTCGGCGATGTCGTCGCTTACGTCGGCGAGCGGCACGCCGTCTTCGCAGGTCGGGAGAGCGGCCACTACCTGGGACCGGACGGCAGCCGGATCCCGCTGGAGATCCGCACCAGCCGCTACTTCCGCTACGAGGCAGGGCGCTGGAGCCAGTACCACCACCACGGGAGCATCGACGATCCCGCTGCTCTCGGCGCATACCAGCAGGCCGTGCGCGGATGAACGGCGACTTGGATCTCGGTGCCCGTGCCGCCCTCGCGGCATTTTCGCCTGGCACGCCGAGATCTACCCGGGCGCACCCACCCCCTCTCGCGGCTGGCCGGTGGCGCCCCGACCGCTGCTGTCAGCCGTTGAACCTGTCTTCTGCCCAACTTCTATGACGGACCGTTGGTACTCCCATTGGCCGTCCCGGATCGGGCGCCTTCGTCACTTCCCCTGCAAGGGCGCCCCACGCAGCCCGGCCACCTCGACCCGCGCCATCGGGACACCAGCCCATCCTTGAACCACGTGCGGGCACGCGCCGCCGGCCGGCACCGCGGGCGAAAATCGGCAGCATGCCGCATGCCGCCGCCAAACTCCCCGCAGGCGGGAAGCACAAACCATCCAGGAGCATCTACACGTACTGGGGATGCAATTCGGCACGCGTCGCCAGTGTCCCCTTCACCAGAGCTCCGAGCCGGCCGGCCCGCGGCGCGTGCGGTTGGAGCCGACCCTGGTCGCGTTCGCCTTGCGGAGCGATCGAGGGCTCGCTGGCACCCGCCCGGGCGCCGAACCCACGGTTATGGCAGCTGCAATTCTCCCCGCATCACCGGCATGTGCGTATGGTTCAAGTGCCCCCTCGGACACCAACCAGATCCCCACGGCTTCTCTGAAGCCGTGGGGATCTGTCGTTGTTGGGGGCGTGCAGGTTGGGGGGCGATCTCGGCGTGGATGGCCTGGTGGCCGGTGGGAACGGCGAATTGAGGCGGACCCCGAGCCCCCGCAACCGTGCATACCGCTGCGGGGGCTTCGATCGTGCGTGCCCCGTCTGTTGCGGGGCGGCGAGCCGGCTCTCCGGCCTGCTCGGATACAGGTTCCGCGGGCTCCGCCGGTCTCTTCTGGTGCGGTGCACAGGTGATGGGCGCCAGGTCGGTCAGGACACTTCGTCCGTAATTCTCAGGCGCCTTGAACATGGACCGCTATGTCGGCATTTACGGTTTCTTGTGGAAAATTGGTCCATCATTCCGATGTGACACTGAAAGAGGGGATAGTTCGGCATGCCTTGCCGCTACCCTCGCGTCGCCGCCTCGGGCGTCGCGTAGTGATATTTGTCGATTGAGCACAGCGGGATCGGTAAATTTTCGCGGGTTGTCTGGGCGGCGTGCAGTTCCTCCGGTCCAGTCTCCGTAGATCCAGGACGCCCTCTGGCGTCGGCGCTCGCCGCCAGAAAAAGGGCGATAGTGTTTCGGTATAGCGGCCGGGGGGCGTCAACCCCTCCATGTATGGCATTGCGTACAGAAACGTGTGGGGGCATGGAAAGAATTCTCGATCGTTCACTCCATGATTCGATTGGCATATGGAGCGAATTCCCCCGGGATTCCTTGAGGTCATCGGCTTCGACAACTACGGGACCGGGCCCGGCCCGCGGGTGTCCGCCGGGCAGATCGTGGCCCGCTTCATGCTGCGCGGACCAACCGTCCGTGGTGCGGACAGCCGAGCAGATCCTGCGGCGTTTTGAAGAGAATCTCGGAATTGCCCTGATGATCGGCGAGAAGGACTGACCATGACCTCTGCTTCCGCCTCTTCCCCCGCTGCCTCCTCCTCTACGGGGGAGCTTCCCGGCTCCCTCGACGGGCCGCGGCTCGCCGGCGCGGCCGCGGAGTACGGCACCCCGCTGTGGGTGTACGACGCCGATACGATCCGCGCGCAGATCGCCCGGCTGCGTCGGTTCGATGTGATCCGCTTCGCCCAGAAGGCCTGCTCGAACCTGCACATCCTGCGTTTGATGCGCGAGGAGGGCGTACTGGTCGATGCGGTCTCGGAGGGCGAGATCGAGCGGGCGCTCGCGGCCGGCTACCAGGTCGCGGGAGCGAACGAACCCATCGTCTTCACCGCCGACCTGCTGAACCGGTCCACGCTGCGCCGCGTCGTCGAACTGGGCGTCCCGGTCAACGCCGGCTCGCCGCAGATGCTCGACCAGGTGGGCACGGCCGCCCCCGGCCACCCGGTCTGGGTACGGGTCAACCCCGGCTTCGGCCACGGGCACAGCCGTAAGACCAACACCGGTGGTGAGCACAGCAAGCACGGCATCTGGCACGAGCACCTGGAGGAGAGTCTCGCGCTGGTCGACAAGCACGGGCTGGACCTTGTCGGCCTGCACATGCACATCGGCTCGGGCGTGGACTACAGCCACCTGGAGTCGGTCTGCGAGACCATGGTCAAGCAGGTCAGGATGACCGGGCGGGACATCCAGGCCATCTCGGCCGGCGGCGGCCTCTCCGTGCCCTACGCGCCCGGTGACCCGGAGATCGACACCGACCGCTACTTCAGGCTCTGGGACGCCGCCCGCCAGGAACTCGCCTCCGAACTGGGCCACCCGGTCCGGCTGGAGATCGAACCCGGACGCTTCCTGGTCGCGAACTCCGGTGTCCTGGCCGCCGAGGTACGCGCCCAGAAGCCCGTCGGGAGCAACTACTTCGTGTTGGTCGACGCCGGGTTCAACGACCTGATGCGGCCCGCGATGTACGGCAGCCACCACCGTGTCTCGGTGCTCGACGCGGAGGGCGGGCTCCGCCGCGAGGAGGCCCGGGACGCGGTTCTGGCCGGCCCGCTCTGCGAGTCGGGGGACGTGTTCACGCAGGTCGAGGGCGGCGATGTGGAGCCCGTGCCGCTGCCCCGCACCGAGATAGGTGACCTGGTGGTCTTTCACGACACCGGGGCGTACGGCGCCAGCATGTCGTCGAACTACAACTCCCGGCCCCTCATCCCCGAAGTCCTCGTCGACGGCGACGAGACCAGGCTGATCCGCCGCCGGCAGACGATCGACGAGCTGCTGGCACCCGAGCTCGATCCCGGGGTCTGACCCCGCGCTGTGCCGTCAACACCTGCAACAGAATCTCCGACACAGGACACTCCCTCAAATCCAGGGACCGTATTGAACGGTGGGTTCTTCGTCAGGGAAGTCGTCGGGAAACACCTGGGTCGACCACCTCACCTGACCGGTCCGCACATCGGCACTGAGCAGGTCCGTGCCACGGTGGCCCGAAGCGCGGGAGCCGGCGAAGGGAGCGGTCACCGCATTGCCGCTGATGGACATCGATGAGCCACCGACCCGGTCGGGGAAACCGGCCGATCCGCCGCTCACCAGGCTGACCGGCCGGTCCCAGCCGAGCCTGCCGGAGGTCACCGAGACGGTCTGGAGGTGCTCGCACCTCTCGATGCCCTGGTTCGTGGCCCACACACCGTAGGTGAACGCTCCCATTCCCCCGGACGTGCTGTGACTCATGTTGCACAACAACCCTGCCCCCGGCGGCTTCCAGGACCAGAGCCGATCGCCGGTCGCGGTGTCGTACGCGGTCAGTCCCGACTTGGTACCGAGCACGACAGACGTCGGCGTACTCCACAGTCCCACGAAGGAACCGGTCTTCGCCTTGGCCAACGACCAAGTGAAGCCCTGCGTCCCATGGGGAGCGGCGCTGCGATTGCCGGGGGCCGCGGAGGAAGTGGTGGCGGACGTCGAGGCACCGGGGCCGCAGTACGTGAGTGCGATGGCAAGAGCGAGGATCCCGGCAACTACCCCCGCCAGAGCGGCAACCGGTCCACGTGCCACACGTATGCGGCTGGGTGAAGGTGAAGGCTGGTCAGCTGGTAAGGGCGGCGGGGCGGCGGGAAGGGGCGGTAGCCGCGGCCGACTCTGCGGAGTTCGGGGCAGTTGCCCGGCGGTGGGCCGGGACACCGACTCGCGCATGCCGTGAACGTCCTCATGGCAACCGTCGGTCACGGTACCGTCACCCCGATCATCCTGGGTATCCGGAGACGCCGCCGAGTGCTCCGGTTCCGTCCGTACGACGCCATGTCTCCTGCGCGACGGTCAGTCGGGCACCGACGGTGCCGGCCGCCATCGCCGCCGCTATGGCGGCGCCAACAACCCATGCCAGATCGCTCGCTTTCGTTTCCTGCCTGGTTCCCCCCTTGGGCTGAGACGTGCCCGTATGGGGGGCGGCGGCGCTGACCAGGGCCGATGAAACGGCGATGACCTCGCTGATGGCCCGCGGGGCGGCTGTCCGCGTGGGGGCGGCTGCCCCGGCCTCTTCGTGCAGGGGTGCCGGCGGTCGGTGTCAGCTCTGGGAGGCGCGGCGGCGGGAGGCCAGGACCAGACCGGCGCCGGCGGTGAGGGCGACGACGGTGCCGCCGACGGCCCAGGGGGTGGCCGAGCCGGCGCCGGTCGCGGCCAGCTGGGCGCCCGAGGAACTGGTGCTGGAGGTGTCTGCGGCGGGCTTGGCGCCGGTGGTGCCGTTGGGCTCCATGGCACCCTTGACGTCCTTGGCGCCGCCCTGCTGCTGGTTCTCGCCGCTGGTGGCCTCGGCGTCCTTGGACTCCTGGGCTTCCTTGGCGTTCTCCTGGTCCTTGCCGTCCTGGTCCTTGCTGTCCTTGGCCTTGGCGGCCTCGGCGTCGTCCAGCCTGCGGGCCTCGTACTGGCCGACGTCGAGGAAGTGGCGGATGTCCTCGGCTCTGTCACTCAGCAGCGCCTTCCTGGCTGCTTCCATGAGGTGGCGGCCGCCGCTCCCGGAGATGCGGGTGACGAGGATGCGGTCGTCGGTCTCGCGGGCCTCGTACTGGCCCACTTCGAGGAAGCGGGTGCGGTCCTCGGGGCTGCCGTCCAGGACCTTCTGTATGGACTCGTAGAGCACGCTTCCGCGCTTGGCCGTGTGGAGGATGCGGGAGATCTCGACGCAGTTGTCCTCGTCGCGCGCCGCGTACTGGCCGACCTCCAGGAACTGGCGAAGAGCTTCGTGGGTGCCCTTCCTCAGCGCTTCCAGGGCCGCCCTCCGCAGCCCCTTGCCGGCGGTGCTGGAGATCTGGACGGTGCGCAGCCTGTCGTCCGCGAACCGGGCCAGTTCGCAGCCTTCCTTCAGGAAGCGCACGCGGTCCTCGGGGGAGCCGTTCATGGCCGCCTGCCCGGCCTCGTAGACGCTGCTGCCGGGCTTGGACTTGTGGATGATCCTGAGGATGGCGACGCGGTTGTCGTCGTCGGCCTTCGCGTTGCCCTGCGTGTCCGGCTTCGCATCCGGTGCGGTGTCAGGGGCCGAGTTGACCGGCGCCGTGGCGGCGTCGGCGGCGACAGCCGGAGAGGCGAACAGGACGGCAGGCGCGATCGCCGCGGCGGCGACAACAGATGAAATACGGGACAGCTTCACGCTTACCCACACTTTCACGGGAAAGAAGTAGTAAATGTCCTGTAAAGCATAGGGGATGTGAGATTTCCCGGTCAGGGACCCCTGGCATGGGGCGGCCCTGATAGCCACCGGCGGGCACGTGTCACGGCAGCCAACACACGTCTTCGGTAGGTCTACCGACATGGTCACGATGAGCGAGCCTCCGTGGTCACAGGGGGTGCGGCACGACCAGCCCTCGTCCGCGGCTCCCGCCGGGGGTGCGCAGAACATGGCTGGTCGCTCCCCTCGCCCTCTCGGCTTCCGGGTCGCCGTCGGCGTGGTCGTCGGGGTCGTCCAGTTCGTCGAGCAGGAGCCGTTTGCGGCGCTCCAGGGCCCTGATCTGCTTGCGGAGCTGTTCGGCTTTCCCTATGGCGAGTCGGGGGAAGGATCCGCCGGCTGCGCCGTGCGGAACAGGTTCCCGCGTGTGGCACGGACGTCGCACTTGCCGTTGGGGGTGAAGACGATCTCGGGGACGACGTGGACCTCCTGTGGGACGAGAGCGGAGGGCAACGCTTCGGCGAGGGCACTGCGGACGGTCTCGGCGAACGCCGCCGGGTCGAGCGGGGGCTGACGTGGCAGCACGAACAGTTCCAGGACATCGAGCGGACCGCGAACGACGTCGAAAGCGGCGTTGGCGACGCCCGGAATGTTCAGTACGTGATGCCGGAGTTCGCCGAGTTCGACGCGATGGCTGTTGATCTTCCATTGACACCGGGTCAGTGGCGATGTTGTGGGTGTAGCGGGTTGGCCAGCATCTTTGCAGCTCAGAGGTGGCGTAAGGCGGATTGGTGCATGTGCATGTGTCGCCACCTGTCACCACCTCTGGCGGGATGCATGCTGACTCAATGCTGACATTCATGACTACCCGTCAGCTAAATCTGACGAGTAGTCCTGACGCCGCGTCGCGTGTCGCAGATCAGGCGGCGGATGGCTTCGGATGGCGAGCTGTTGCGTAGGCTCGATTTCGGAGTCGACCTCTGTCGATATCCGCCTTGAGGAGCATCTGGTGCCCCGAGTATGCAGCCGGAAGCAGGGCGGCTAAGGGGTTGTGCGATCGAGGTCCGGGGCTGCTAAGCAGCGATCTTTTGTTTTGGGCGGTGGGGGAGGGGGGAGCGCCTTGTGGCGGTCCGAGCGGGGCGATATGTCCCTGCGCCTCAGCTTCGGTGATGAGCGCCTGGATGATGCGCAGGTCCTCGGATGGGCTTGGTGAATCCCTTGGGATCCGTTTTTGGGCGCTGCGGCGTGGGGTCGGGTGAGTTTGGCCGGAACGGGGGAGAGATGAGCTTGGTCAGGCGCCAGGCTGGAAGGGGCCTCCACGGCGGGGAGTAGTTATTGAAGCGGGCCGAGATCGGGACCCCCGTGGCGCTGCAGAAGGGCGCCGAGTTCTTGACGTCGCACGGGGCGTCGCTTGTCGGCATCTCTCGAATGGTCCCCGACTGCCAGTTGTGGGTCAGCAAGGCTGCACAATGGGAGGCCGCAGAACTGAGATTCCCTCGTGATCAAGCACGAGGTACTGCTCCATGGTTGCAGTGGTGGTTGCATTCGCCGGCGCGACTGCCGGTTTGGCAACCTGGGCGGACAGGGTGTCGATGGGGTCCGTTCCATCTGCGGCGAGATCAAGATTCTGGTCGCGGGGCAGACCGTCGAGGCCGCACCGCGAAAGCGTGGGCGATCTCCGGAGCCGCTGAGGTCGCCTGTCGCAGAGCCCTGGGGCGCCGTAGAGTCGGCGAAGTGCGCTACGGACAGAAGGCGTTGTTGCCAGCACCCGAAACGTTCCCTGACGAGAAGGCTCTCGCCGCGTTCGTCCTCGGCAAACTGGACAAGTGGTTCCACATTGAGGAGCAGGTGCCAGGGCGCTACTGGACTGGCGAAGAGGCACGAATAGACGCAGTGCTCAGGCCCCGGGATCCGGAAGGTTGGCACGATAAGGAGCCTGCCTTCGGCGTCGAGTTCAAAAGCCTCGCTCCGAACAGCGGCACCGGCGACCGGTACGGGTGGGTTGCGCAGGCTGTCGGATACACGCATTGCCAATGGCAGGGCTACGGCAGGCTGGGTATTTTCCTGTGCCCTTCCCCTCTGACCTGGCTCCTGTCCCGCGCGGACGAGGTCGCAACTGCCCGCCAGCGGCAGATCAGTCCTGAGACGCTGGAGAAGGAACGTCAACGGGTCCGCGAGTACGGGCGCCGCTTCGGCAAGGAATACTCAGATGCGTATGTCGACAGCGAGGCGCTGCGGACGCACCGCCGTCGCCTCGGTGAACTGACCTACGAGGAGTTCACCGCTCGCGCCGACGGGTACGCCAACGCCGACGAGCGAGAGCGCGAGCATGATTTGCGAGTAGCCGAGGAGCTGACCCACCTCCTGGGACAGCTCAGCGTTGGCGAGCTCATGCCGTACGAGAAGATCGGCTGGGCGCTTATGCGGTCGGGAACACGGCTGTGGAGCGAACACGACGGCACGGCCAAAGTCCCGTACGGGCTACGCCCCCGCATAGGCTCCGAACGACGCAGGCACTGAACCCCGATCCCTCAGGCAAGCTGACCTGGGTAGCCGGTGGCAACCTCCGGCATCTGCCGCGGCCGCCGCGGCGACGATCTTGTTCCGCAGCTGCCAGCCGAACGCCACCCCGTCGTACGGGTTGGCGTCGCCGGGCTCGACCAGGCCGACCTCTACCAAGAAGTCGTCTCATTTGGTGAGTCTGCGGTAGCAGATGAGGCTGCAGGCGATGGCGGTGAAGGCGAGGAAGTGTTCAGCCTTGCGCTCGTAGCGGCGGTGCAGGCGGCGGCAGCTGGCGAGCCAGGACATTGTGCGCTCGATCGTCCAGCGGTGCCGGCCCAGTCGGGTGGAGGACTCGATGCCTCTGCGGGCGATGCGGTGCCGGATGCCTCGCCCGCGGAGCCATCGACGCAGGTCGTCGTAGTCGTACCCCTTGTCCGCATGGAGCTTGGCGGGCCGTCGTCGGCGCGGCCCGCGGCGCGAGCGGATCGGCGGGATGCCTCGGACGAGCGGCTTGAGTGCCTGACCGTCGTGCAGGTTCGCACCGGAGATCCCGATAGACAGGGGTAAAACGGTCCGCTCGGTGATCAAGTGGACCTTCGAGCCCTTCTTGCCCCGGTCGACAGGATTCGGACCTGTCAGCTCCCCCCTTTCAGGGCCCGCATGTTCACCGAGTCGATGGCGCAGCGCGACCAGTCCAGGTCCCCGCGCGATCCCAACTCGTCGAGGATGACGCGGTGGAGCTTGGCCCAGACCCGGGCAGCGGTCCACTCGGTGAAGCGCCGGTGGACGGTCGGCCCCGACGGACCGAAGACGGGCGGCAACTGCCGCCAGGTGCAGCCCGTCGTGGCCACAAAGATGATCGCCGCGAGGACCTCACGGTCACCGTACCGGCGTCGGCCCCCGCCCTGCGGCCGCGACGGAGCGGGTGGCACAACCCGCTGGAACAGCTCGTACAGCTCGTCCGGCACCAAGCGTTCCACCATCAGCACGAGCCCAGACTACCGACGAAGCCAAATGAGACGACCTCTAAGGAGTTCGAGCCGTCCACCCAGGCGATTCGCAGCCGGGTGAGCCAGGACCGCGGCGGAAACGAACCCGAGGTGTATCCGTCGGTTCAACACCTGACTGTGAGTCGCCGATACAGAAGCCGACACGGGAACGGGATCAAGGACGAGGGGAACAGGTCATGGCCATCGTCAACGAATGGCAGATGGTGGACAACATTGCTGCCGGGCTCGGCTTCGCAGCTGCCATCGGCCTGGAGCGGCAGTGGCGGGCCCGGATGGCTGGGCTGCGGACGAACGCGCTGGTGGCCGCCGGGTCCGCGCCGTTCGTCCTGTTTGTCCAACTGCGGCTTCGCGCAGGCCACCAGTACCGTCGGATGCGACGGCTCGCGGCCCAGATCGTCTCCGGCATCAGCTTCCTGGGAGCCGGTGTCATCATCCGGGACGGGCTGAGCGTGCGCGGCCTCAACACCGCTGCCGAACTGTGGTGTTCGGTTGCAGTAGGAGCCCTGGCCGGTACGGGGCTGTACGTACTGGCGGGGCTCGGGACGGTCGCGGTGGTGGGCGCCAACCTGCTGCTGCGGCCGCTGGGCCGGCGTCTGGACCGGGAGCCGCGCGGCGGCGCCGAGGTCGCCACCGACTACTACTTCGAGGCGGTGTGCACCGAGCCGGAGGAGGCACACATCAGAGCCCTGATCGTCCAGGCCGTCGCCCAGCCTGGCTTCCGGTTGCGCTCGGTGTTCAGCCGCGACGCGGAGGAGGGGAAGGTCACCGTCGCCGCGGAACTCACCACCGAACGCCGCGACGACTCGCTTCTCGAAACGGCCGTCAGCCGACTGTCGTTGGAGCCCGCGGTCTCCGCGGTGAGCTGGACGGTGATCGGCTACCCGGCCGAGAACGGCGACGGCTACCCAGCGGAGGAGGCATCCCACCACCGGTTCCGGAACTTCTTCACCGGGCGGAGGCGTGGAGGAGCACCACGGCGGTAGTCGGGGATCGGCTAGAGGGCTCGCCTCCGCAGGCCCGAGCACGACCTGACGTGGACGAAAATCGCGTCCTCGTGCCGTGGTGGGACGGTCGGAAATGCGGAGGTGTCGTTCATGGTCTTCCCTCTTGTCCTTGTTCCCCGCCACCGGACCGGGTGGCTTCCGCGCGGTCACCTTCAACCACCGCTCCCACGAGGACAGTTCTTCCGGGACACGCCTGGTGATCAGCCACGTACCGGTCACCCGGGTGACAAGACGGCCGAGGTCAGGGCATAGCCGTCGAGCGTTTCGCTCGGACGACCACATCGACGGTCGCGGCAGAGCCGTTGGCTGATGAGAAGTGGGTACGGCGCCTCCATCGGCTGCGCCCGTTGTCCTCTGAACCGGTGTCACTGGATTCTGCGACATGCGGACGACGTTCTCCGACATGAGAATCCATCACACCGCGAGGGGCCGTTCACCGAAGGCGAAGGTGGACGCTCCTGATGCGGGACCGCGACGAGCCCAACGACCGGATCAAGCTCCCGGGAGACGATGTGCCCCTGGCGCGAGCGGAACGCTCAGCTGTGATGGCGCTTCTGGACGTTTCCGGCCGCTGGTACTGGTATTCACGCAGCGGTGACGGTGTCGGCGTGGTCCGGCGCGTTGCCGGGCTGCGCGTTGAGGAGCTTCGTTTGTTCCTTTCCCAGATCGGGGCGCAGCGGATCGACCGGCTCGCGACGTCGTCGTTCCTCATGGACGTCACCGTGCAGACCAGGCCGTTCACCCTTCGTGGTCATCGTCACCTCGTGGACCGGTTGAATGTGGCTGGCTTTGCGCACGCCGGCCGCAGCGACTCGTCGAGATCAATTTCACGGACGGGGGTGAAGCCTCATGATCCGTGCTCTTTCCGGTAGGTCTGTCGAGCACCACAGAGTTCGGATGCGAGTGCGTCAGGGAGGTACTGGTGAGCATGCTCTCCGTCGTCTTCTTCCAGATGGGCAGTCGGGCACGCAGGCGCCGGGTCTTCACCAGGTAGCGGACAGCGCCGAGAAGAGCCGGTGGAAAGGGATGCAGTGAGCAAGGAATATGAGCGGCTCCTCCTGCTGGAGCCGGAGGCCCATATCCTCGCAGCCGCGACGGCGGCCGGGTTGGACACTTGGTTGGTCACAGGTCTCGTGGACGGGCGGCTGAACGAGGAACAGCTTTGCGGACGACGGGTGCGCACCGACTTCCAGGACGCGGACAGGCTGTTCACCAAACTGGTGAAGACCGCCGTCACCCATGAGATTCCCCATGTCCTGTACTTCGGCGACGAGGAGGTGATCCACCTTGCCGTCGAGCGCGCCCTCCTGGAACTGTCGCCGACGAGCGCGGAGCCGCTGCGCAGGCTCCGTGATCCTGAACTCATGCGACGCATCCTCAATCAGGCCGGAGTGTCCGTCGTGAGGGCCAAGTCGGCCCTGAACGTGGTGGCCGTCCGTACCTTGGCCGAGGAATTCACTGCGCCCGTGGTCGTCAAGGCCGGGTTCGGACCGCGGACCACTGTCCTGCGCGACGGGGATGACCTCGACGCCTGGGCGGCCGATGCTCCTGCCGGGCCGTATGTCGTCGAGGAATTCCTGACCGGGCCACGGATCAGTGTGGACACGCTTTCGCGGGAGGGCATGCATCAGGTGACCGGCATGACCGCCAGGGCGGACTCGGGCGCCGATCTGCTGTATCCGGCGCCGCTGTCCGAGGCCGACAGAACTGCGATCCGGACGGCCGTAAGAGCCCTGCTGGACTTGGCAGGACTGGAGCACGGGCCTGCTCACACGGAGGTGGTCGTCACCGAACGCGGCCCTCGGATCGCCGCATCCGCGGCGCGGCCGGCCCCGAGCGCGATCCGGCGCCTCATACAGGCGGCCACCGGCCGGCCTCCGGAGGAGGACGTGCTGTCCGCACTCATCGGCTCATTGCCACGGTGTCCCGCTCCGACTTCCTTCGCTGCTCTCACCCGCCTGGCGGTCCCCTGCACCGGCCCGAATCTGGCAGCAGCCTTGGACGACATCCGCGGCTTGAGCCACGTCCACGACGCTCGCTTTGCAGCAGCCAGTGACGGCACTCCCGCGCACGTCCAGGTCATTGTCCGAGGCGGTTCGCCGGAGGCGGCCCAAGAGCGACTTACCGAAGTGCGGAGCAGGTGGGCGACGAATCCGAACGTGAGCGGGAACGTGGCCGGCGGGAAATGGTAACGGGACGGGACCGGGACGGGAAGGGGCACGGCGAGCATCGGTGACGACACAGCGGCAGCACCGGTCACCAAGGAGAAACATGCACAGGAAGCTGGCAGGACTCATCGGCATCCTTTCGGCGGCCGTCCTGGTTCTCGGCCTCGACGCGACGGCCGGGTCGTTCGCAGACGGCGCACAGCGCACTCACCGCATCGTCGCCGACGACCAGCAACCGGGCTGGACCACACCGTGAAGCGGTCACCGAGATGGTGTGCGGGTCAGTCCAAGGAGTCGAGCAGCGCGGTCGCCGCCGCGCGATACTCGGCCGACGAGGCGGTGTCACCGAGTGCCCTTGCCGCATCGGCCATTCCGCTCAGGGCTCTCGTTTCTTCCGCACGGTACTGGATTGCGGCAGCGAGCTGATGTGCGTGGGTGTGCAGGGACAGGGCCCTGTCGTGCTCGTTCCTGCACCGGCACAGTCCACCGACGAGGTTCTCGACCTTTGCCTGCCGCGTCGGACTGCCACTCGCCTGCGCGAGTTCGAGTGCCTGTCCGGCGAAGCAGGACGCCTCTGACCGCCGGCCCAGGTATTCGGCCACCTCGGCGGAGAGTGCCAAGGTCAGAGCAACGTCTCCCGGAGCGCTCGACACTTCGCACAGCGCACGGGCCTGGGTGAGACAGGCGTCAGCCTTCTCATACGCCCCAAGGCCAACGTGAGCGAAAGCCAGGTCGGTCAGCGCCATCACACGGTTGTTGCGGTCGTCGAAGGTCCGGTGGAGCTCCAGGGCCTGACGTGCTGCGGCGGCCGCCTCCTCGTACCTGCCCCACTGTGCGTACAGCGTGCTGAGGTTGGTGAGGGTCTGGGCCTCCGCCCTCGGTACCTTCAACTCCCGCTCCAGTGCGATCGCGTGCTCCAGATGCGGCAGCGCTTCAGCGTGGCGTCCGAGCACGGTCAGCAAGAGCCCGATCGTGGACTCGCTGTGTGCCTCGGTGTGCCGATCACGGAAGCCGACCGCGATGCCGCGCCCTTCTGTGGCCACCGCGAGCCCCTCTTCCAGAAGCCCCAGTTTCCAGCACGCCACACCGAGGTTGGACAGGCTGATGCCGAGCAGCGCCAGATCCTCGGCCCGGCGTGCGGCCTCGACCGCCATCCGCCCGAGATCCCTGAACTCCTTGAACTGCCCGCGGGCGTTGAGCCAGAAGACGACATTGCGTGTGAGACATACGGCGTGACGGTCGAGATCGCTGCGGTGGGCGAGCGAGACGGCAGCGATCAAGCTGTCGTGTTCGCGGTCGAACCAGCAGGTGCAGTTCGCCGTATCGGTGAGAGGCGGCAGTTGACCGAGGTAGTCGGGTATGCCGGTGGCGCGGCTTTCGCGGCCGGCGAAGAGCACCGTGCACGCCGACTCTGTGGCGGTCACGTAGTAGTCCAGGAGACGGCGGACGGCTGCGGTGTCCTCCTGCTCGGTGGCGGGGTGGCGACGGCTCTGGGCGAAAGTGCGCACAAGGTCGTGGAACCGGTACAAGCCGATGGCGGGCTGCTGGAGGAGATGTACGTCCAACAGCCGTTCCAGTACGTCCTCGGCGCCCCGTACGTCCGAGCCCAGCATGGCGGCCGCCGTGTACACATCGATGTCCGGGCCCGGGTGCAGGCCCAGCACGCGGAAGGCGGTGCGGTGTTCCTCGTCCATGGCCTGGTACGACAGGTGCAGGGACGCCGCGACGCTGCGTTCACCGGCGCTCAGCTCTTCCAGCCGCTGGGTCTCGTCTCGCAGCCGATCCACCAGGTATTCCACGGTCCATCGCGGGCGGTTGCGCAGCCTGGCGGTCACGATGCGCAGCGCGAGGGGCAGTCGGCCGCACAGCTGGACCAGTTCGGCGGTCGCCGCTGGCTCAGCGGCCACACACGCCGCACCGAGTACTTCCTCGATCAACAACAGGCTGTCTTCACGGGACATCGGGCCGATCGAGAGCCATTCGGCTCCGTCGAGGTCGACCAGCCTCGCCCGGCTCGTGACCAGGACCAGGCATCCCGGTGAGGCGGGCAGAAGGGGAAGGACCTGCCCAACGTCTCTGGCGTTGTCGAGCAGAAGCAGCAACCGGCGGCCGGCCAGGGTGGAGCGCCACAGCGCGGTGCGGCCCTCGATGTCGTCGGGTATGCGGTCCCCGGGGGTGTCGACCGCTCTGAGCAGCACACCGAGGGCGGTCGTCGGGGACACCGGTGATTCGTCGGGCGTGAAGCCGCGCAGGTCGAGGTGGAGCCGGCCGTCGGGGAATTCCCCCGCCACTTGGTGGGCCGCCCGCACGGCGAGAGACGTCTTGCCGCTGCCGCCCATTCCGTCGATGGCCACGATCCGGCTGGTCCGCTCACCGCGTTCCTTACCGGCGGTGATGCGGGCGAGAAGTGCGTCGAGTTCCTTCCGGCGGCCGGTGAAATCGACGAGGTCGGACGGCAGAGTGCAAGGGACCACGGCCCTGTCGGCCGGGGGCGCGGATGGCTCCTCCGGTGGCTCGTGAGCCTGCGTCGGGTGAGCCGGGGGCAGCGGTTCCGCAGGCGCCAGCTCCGGGGCTTCTCGCAAGATCGCCTCGTACAGTCCGCTCAGCTGCGGTCCGGGGTCGATTCCGAGTTCCTCCTGGAGGAGTTTCCGGACCCTGTGGAACTCCTCAAGGGCCTCGGCCTGGCGCCCAGTGCGGTACAGCGCGAGCATCAGCTGTCCTCGGAGGGTCTCGCGCGTGGGGTGGCGTGTGACGGTGTCCCGCAGGTCGATCACCAACTGGGCCGCATCACCGAGGCCGAGGCGGATGTCGAAGAAGCGCTCGGCCGCCGCCAGCCGGCGCTCGTCGAGCATGGTCGAGGCGGCCTCGATCAGCGCACTTCCCCTGCCTTCCAGGACCGGGCCGCGCCACAGCCGAAGGGCCCGGCGCAGTTCCTCGGCCGCGTGCGAGGGGTTGTCCGCAGCGGCTGCTCCGCCGGCTTTCGTCAGGTGGGTTCCGAACTCGATCAGGTCCAGCTCATGGTCGGCCGGCATCGCCCGGTAGCCGGGGCCGTCGGTGACGATGAGGCGGCTACCGTCCGGGATGCGCCGACGCAGGTCGGCGACGGCCTTGCGGGTCTGGTGCGCGGCCGTCGCGGGTGGATCCTCGTCCCATGCGGCCTGCACTAACCGGGATACGGGCACCGTCCTGCCCGGTTCGAGCAGCAGAGCCGTGAGTATGCGTTCCTGGATCACTCCCCCCAGACGCAGTCGGGTGCTTCCATACCACCCCTCCAATGCCCCGAGGATGTTGAACCGCAGGGCTCCATTCTTCCCAGACACGGATACCTGACCCCCTGTTGGCCACCAGACTCTGATCTGGGCATTGGCACCCGATCATAAGAGATTGACCTCGTGATAACAGAGATAATACAGAGGCGAATTCGGAGCCCCTGGTTCCGCCGGGTTACGACCTGTTGGTATTTTCCGAGACGCCTCCAGTGTGCGTGCTCCCGGAATGGTTCGGCTTCACTCTCCGGCGAAGGCAGCGCAATGGAAATCGTTTCCCCGAGGGGACGCCTCCACGGTCCCCTTTCACGAGGGGCTGAGGCTGAGGGCAATGCGAGTGAGTTCGGCCTTGTTTCCGACGCTGAGCTTCGAGCGCACCCTCTTGACGTACGTGTCGACGGTGTGCTGGCTGATCCCGATGCGTCGTGAGACCTGACCGTGCGTCATTCCGGCAGCAATGAACCGCAACACCTCTTGCTCGCGAGGGGACAGCACATCCACCGAGCGGCCAACCGACGATGGGCGGATGGCGTGCAGTTCGGACACGCGCCGCAGCACCTCATCGGGCGTCACCCCGGCACCCATGACGACGGTGCTCGCGCCGCGCCCATCGGTCTGCGACCACTCCTTCGATGCGGGGACCATCGGCCCGTCTTCGACGAACAGCACGTCGACCTCCTCTCCCGGTCCGGGGAGAGCGGAGGCCGACACGAATACGATCTCGGCGGAGGACCGCGTGGTCAGCAGGTGCGTGAGGCCCATGAGGACCCACGGCCGACTATCACAGATGGCAGTTCGCATACGGGCAGCGTCCGCTCGGACCTTCCCGATCCGATCCCGGTGCGGTCCCGGCTCCCGCCCGGCCCCCCCGGCCTTACTTGCGTATCCACTTGACTATCGGCGGCGGCCGGAGGTCTACTGATGACCGGCGGCCTACGCCCAGAGGGGAGTGGGGTATGCGCCGTCGAAGACACTGTTCCTGAAGAGACGGTTCGGGTAGGGCGGGCGCCTCCCATTCGGAAGATCTGCCGAGACATTTCTGGAACGGAGCACGCCTTTCCCATCAGAGGAAAACTGGTTCTCTGATGCTGTCTTATGGGCCGGCGGCATATGGTCGAATATTCTGTAGTGAACGCGATTCACGTTGGCGGGCAGCCTGCAAGGCTGCGAGCCCACAGGCTCGAAAAGAGCCGGAGTATCTCTGTCTTCACGTAGCGCCCCTGGCCGCTGACCACAACGCCCTTGGCTCGCGGCCTTCCGGTGCGCAGACAAGTACCGTTCGATGGTGCCGGTGGGCGGTAGGTCAGTAGTAGTGGCGCATGATCTCGGTGGCCCAGGCGGGTTGGGTGACGGTTCCTTGGGGGCTGAATTCGGTCATGTAGGGCTTGATGTCGAGGACGGGGGTGTCGTCGATGGCGTCCAGGCCCTGGACGTGGAGGTCGAGTCCGTCGATGTCGAGCAGGCGGCAGCGGGAGACGCCAAGGCGGTTGGGGCGGTTCTTGCCGCGCTGGGCGAAGATGCCGGCCAGGGGCCAGTCGGTGTTGCCGCGGGGGTGACGGGCCCCGGTCTCGATCCGGTCCACGGGGACGCGGTGGAAGTGGTAGACGACCTCCAGGTGGGAGAAGGCGTCCAGGCCCGCGACCGCGTCGGGGCCGAACCGGTCGGCATCCAGACGGATGACGGCCCGCTCCGTACCCCAGTCGTCGTCCCGGACCTCACCCCGTCCACCGACCACCCGGCCCACCGGACGACACACCACCTCGGAAGGAGTGTTGTTCTCGGACATGTCTTGCACCTTTCGTCAAAGCCTCGGAAATTCAGAGGAGTTGGTCCACCGTATCGATCGGCCGACCCACGTCGGCGAGCGGACCTGTGTGCCGCGCCAAAAGCGGCCCAGCCGGTGCTGTAGCTGCTCCAGCAGCGTCCCCAACTCGGCGTGAGTGGAGACGGATCCGTACAACACACCGATCGCGCCGGTCGTGCCCCGTCGCCAGTCGGTGTACCAGGCGTCGGGCGGGGAAACCTCGACGAGATCGATCCCGGGCAGCTCCGCAAGTCCTTGGAGGAGCGACGGCGGCCCGGGCCGCAGCAAGCCACCGGGAGGGATCAGGAGATACTGAAAGGCCACCCGGTCCCCGCACCTCGGTGCGGGCTGCGGTGCAGCGACAGGAAACCCGAGCGCCAGCCGCAGCACCGCCGCCACCATGTCGTACCCCGTGTGGCGCTGCACGATCTCGGCGACGAAACCGCCCAGCCGTCCGTTGACCTCGATGATCTTCGGTCCGTCGGTGGTGAGCTTGACCTCGGTGTGGGTCGCCCCGTGCCGGATGCCCAGGGCACGTACCGCCGCTTGCTCCAGCCGTATGACGTCCGTCGCGAGAGTGGGCGGGACGGCAGCGGGCAGGACATGCCCGGTCTCCCGGAACGGCGGGACCAACGGTGGCTTTCCCGTGACGGCCACGGTCCGCGGCTCGCCGTCGACGATCAGTGACTCCACGGAGACGTAGTCGCCCCGGCCCGGGCCCGTCTGCCCGGGATCCCCGCGCAGATACTCCTCCAGGACGAAGTCGCGCTGCGCTTCCCCGGCGAACTCCGCCAGTTGGGAGCGGCATTCGTCGGCCGAGGCGACCAGGCAGGTGTCCACGCTTCCGGCGCCGTGCCTTGGCTTGAGCACGGCGGGCGTCCCCACCAGAGCGAGTGCAGAGGCGGCCTGGTCCGGGTGCCGGACCAGTGCACATCCGGTGCGCTGGACACCGCTCTCCGAAAGTGCCTTCCGTTGCAGGTACTTGTCGGTCAGGGCGGCCGCGGTCTCTCGGGAGTGGAAACGCAAGCCGCAGTGCTCAGCTACCGCCGCGGTGAGCCGCAGCCGATGCTCGCTGAAGGTGACGACGCCCGCGGGTTCCAGGCTCTCGGCGAGTCGGCACACCTCCGTCTCGCCGAGGTCCGTGATGTCCGCAACCTTGGCGTGCCCCGCGATCTGCCGCAACTCGGTTGCCAGAGAGGGGTGTTCCCGCTCGCAGAGGAAGACCACCCGGCACAGTCCCCGCGCAGCGGACAGGATGCGCAGGGGGCTGGCGGATCCCTGGTCGTGGACGACCAGGAGAGTGGGGAGGGCGGGGTGTGCCATGGAGTGCCTCCGTCAGGCGCGGCGGGCGGTGAGGTTCAGCCGTACGTAGTCGACGACCGGCTCGGGCAGGCGGGCGGCGACCGCGTGGACGAACTCCTCGTGATCGGACTCGGGGAGCCGGTCGAGGTGAGAACCGAGGACCACGGTGGCCAGGTAGCTCCACAGCTGCTCGCCGGGCTCCAGCCGGGCAGGATCGGGCAGCAGGTTGACCTCGATGTCGGTGAACCCGGCGTTCCGCAAATGCTTGGTGGTCTCCTCGACGTCGGCGAAGTACCAGATCTTCTCCTTGTCGTCGGTCTTCTTGCCGAGCACCTCCTCCACGGCTGCGTTGATTCGCGCGACGTTTCCCTGGCCGCCGCACTCGGCGACGAACTGGCCGCCCGGGCAGAGGTGCTGTGCGAGGTTCGCGAAGAGCGCGGTGTGGTCGGTGATCCAGTGGAAGGTGGCCACGCTGGTGATTGCGTCGACCTGGCAGGAGATCGGCAGCGGTTTGGTGAGGTCGGCCTGGACGACCTCGACCCGGTCGATCCGGTCGGCCAGCTTCGTGCGGAGCTGGTCGAGCATCCGGCTGGAGCCGTCGACCGTGATCACCCGGCCGTCCGGCACCAGGTCGAGCAGCGCGGCCGTGTCGCGCCCCGTGCCGCAGCCGGCGTCCAGGACGGTCTCGCCGCCCTTCAGATCCAGCCGGCCGAGGGTGCGCTTGCCCCACTGCTGGTGGGGCAGGGGAAGCGAGTCGTACGTCTTGGCGTCCCATTCACGGGGCACGGTGCTGCTCCTTCGTGTCGTTGACGGCGCTCGTGCCGTCGTTCTCGGTGTGCTGCGCGGGGACCGGTTCGCCGTTCAGGACCAGCCGGACCTCGATCGGGTGGGCGTCCCTGACCAGCCGCAGGGCGTGGCCCTCGGCGAGCCAGCGGCGCATGGCCCGAGCCGCCGTGTCGCCGTCCACCGCGGGGTCGGCGGGCAGCAGTTGGACGAGGACGTTGCGGAGTCCGGCAGGGGCGACCTCAGTGGAGTACGGTCCGCGCAGGTCGATGCGGCCGGAGGCGTGGACGGAGGCGGGTGGCGTGTCCGGGGCCGTGGTGGGATCGGCGAAGCTCAGGGCCTCCGCTGCCAGTGCGGCCAGGAAGTACTCCTGGGCGCTGGGCGCGAGGTCCGCGCCGAACAGCTGCTTGGGCTGATCGGACTCCGCGTGCACGCCGTCGACCTCGGCGAGCACATGGGTGCCCACCTCCCACATCACCCGGGCCGCACGCCTCCGCTCCGGCACGAACGGCTCCGTGCCCGGCAGGACGGGCCGGCTGGTCAAGTGCACGTCCTGGGCGGTCTGCACCACAGCCTTGATGTCGTTGGGCTCATCCAGGGTGCGGTGGGCGCTGCAGCGCTCGCGGGCCGCAGCGAGCGCCCGTCGGGCCTGCTCGACCAGGACATCACCCTCGATACGTATCTCGTACGCGAGCCTGGCCGCACCCTCGCCCCGCGCGAACTCGACGCACGGCAGCACCTCCAGCAGCGCCGGACTGCACCCATCTCCGGTCAGCTCGGTGACGACGCTTTCCGCCACGGACGCGCCCAGCGCCACCAGCAGCGAGCCGACCGGGTCGAGGCAGCCGTCCGCACCGGATCCGCACCGCTGGTCGATGTCGAAGGTCCGGGCCACCCGGGTGGAGCCGAGCCGCATCGGCTCGGTCCGCACCCGGCAGCGGTCGGCGACAGCGGGATGCGCCGCCACACCCATGCTCAGCTGCGCCTCCCAGGAGTCCTCCCGGATCTGCTCGGCCAGGGCCCGCCTGGCGCGCAGATCAATGCCGTTCAGCATCGCTCTCCTCCGTTGCTCTGCTTGAGGGCCGTGCTCTGTTCGAGGGCCGCGTCCAGAGCCCGCCGTATCCTGCCGACAAGCGCGTCGCCGTCTTCGGCGCCCACCGACAGGCGCACCAGCTGCCGTGAGACACCCGCCTCCCGGCGCACCCGCTCGCTCAGGTGGGCATGGGTGGTGTGGACCGGGAGCCGTGCCGACGTGCCGAGCGGTGTGCCGTCGCCGCGGCAGGCGTCCAGCACCCCGGACAGGTCCCTGACCTCCGGTACGACTTCGAAGGACAGCAGTCCGCCGAAGCCCTGGTGGGTCTCCAGGGCCCAGGGCGCCTCGTCGTACGACGGCCGGTGCACTGTCCGTACGGCAGGGTGCCCGCGCAGTGCCTCGGCGACCCGCTCGGCGCCCGCTCGCTGAGCGGACAGGCGTAGTTGCAGGGTGGACAGGGAACGTTCCAGCAGGTGCGCCGCCCAGCCGTCCACCTCGCCGCCGAGGCGCGCGCACTGCTCGGCGATCCGCGGCAGGTACCGGTCCAGGCCGGTGACCAGGGCGGCGCCGACGTCTCCCCAGCCGTCCAGGTAGGGGGCCGTGTCTTCGATGACAACCACGGCACCGGTCTCCAGCGGCCGCAGCTCGGCGGGCGACAGCACGGTGTTGTCCACGACCAGCAGCAGGTCGTTCATCTGCGCGTGGATGGCGACCTCGTTGACCGGGCACAGCCGCATCAGCGGATCGCTGAGGGACTGTGTGTAGACGACCTGCGTCGCGGGCCGTACGGCGGTTGCGACCACATCCACGTCGGTGCAGTCGACGAACGTCACCGACCTTCCGAGGCCGGTGAGTTCCTGGGTGAGCATGCCGCGCAGCGGGTCGCAGGTCTGGTCGGAGGCGATGATGTGGCCACCTCGGTTGGTCAACGCGAGCAGCGTGCCCATGGTGGCGGCCACGACGCCGGGTACGAGCAGTGCCGAGTCGGCGCCGTGCAGGGCGGCGAAGGAGTTCTCGACCCGGCGGGTCGAGCCGTGGGCCGGGGCGGCGGACGTCGTCATTGTCGTCTGTTGCACGGTCACCGCCGGCACACGGGCGCGTCGGACAGGCCGATGCGCTGGTGGAAGTAGTGGAAGATGATCTCCTCGTGCAGCGCCTCACCGTCCAGGGTCGGCTTCAGCGCGGCCCCGTCGGCAACCTCCTCGATCAGCCCGCGCTCCAGCAGCTCCGCGAACGCCGAGGCGAACGGTTCCATTTCGAGCAGATCGGCGCCGAATCGCTCCCGATAGCGGTCCAGGACGATCGGCTGGTTGGCCTTGAAGTTGAAGCCGAGCGCGGTCCCGATGGCTTTGTGGCCGGACAGGCGCCGGCCGAAGCTCAGCGGCAGACCCTCGTTGTTCTGCATGAACGACACGTACTTGCTGATGTCGGTGATGTTGTGCGTCTGGAGGAACTCCTCCTGGTCGCCGGTGAGCCAGCCGTAGGCCCCGGGACCGTACGCGATCATGGTGTTGTAGTGCTCCCACTTGTTCTTCGACGTCTGCGGGATGTTGCCGCCCTCGTAGGTGCCCGGTCGGCTCCACCAGCCGCAGGGGCTGGGGTAGTAGCCCTGTTCGAGCAGGACCTCGACGGCCTCCTGGCGCATCGCGTACGTCGATTCCAGGTCCGGGAACCGGCCCTCGCTGATGAGGCGTTCGCGCACTGCGGGGTTGTTCCACACCGCCCGGTTTCCGATGCCCATCTCCTCGCGGTCGGCGTTGCGCAGCCGGTAGATGGTGATGGTCGGGACGCCGAGGCCAGTGAGGATCTCCATGTCGCGGCGTACCGACTCCGGGGTCTGGTAGGGCAGGCCGAACATCATGTCGACGTTGAAGGGACAGCCGGTCGCGAGCAGGTTCTCGACGGCCTCGATCGACTGGGCAGCGGAGTGACGGCGCTTGGTGAAGTCGTTCACCTCGTCCTGCAGGGACTGCACACCGAGGCTGAACCGGTTGAAGCCCAGCTCCCTGGCCGTCTCCAGGTGGTGACGCTGGAAGTTCTCCGGGTTGCCCTCGATGTTGAACTCGATGCCGTCCGCCAGGTCGTAGTTCTCACGGGCATGCTTGACCAGTGGCTTGATGAAGTCGGGGTTGTTGAGCAGCAGTGCGGCGGTGCCACCACCGATGTAGAAGGACTCGATGCGGGCGTGCGGCATCCAGTCGTAGCGGTCCAGGTAGCGGCGGGACTCCTCGATGAGGAGCTCGGACCACAGGCGCAGCGCGCCGTCCTCCTTGCCCCGCGGCACCAGTCTCTTCACGTAGTTGCAGAAATGGCAGATGTAGTTGCACAGCGGGAGGTGGAAGTACAGGTGCGCGGGGTGGCCGGCGCCCGGGAACGTGCCGTATTCCGCCGCGAGTTCGTCGCCGCTGAGCCGGTCTCCCTCGTTCGAGGTGACGTTGATGTTGTACTCGTCCCGGGGGATCTGGAGCTGCGGGTTGCGGTCGAGGAGGCGACCGAGGTTGAGTTCGAGATCAACCGTGGTGCCACCGCGGTTGGTGGTGAGGACGGACAAGGTGGTCTCCTTGGCTGTGAAGGGAGCCTCGGTCAGCTTGTGGCCGGGTCCGGGGCGTGGCGGAGAGGTACCGGGAAGGCAAGTGCCGCCGTCGAGCGCGACGTGCCCGCGCGGGGCGCCGTCAGGTGTCGTAGTAGGCGGACATCGCCGTGTGGAGCCAGGTCGGTTCGCGTACCGTGGCCGGGTCCGGCTGGAAGAGCTGCTGGTACGGCTTGACGTCGAGCACCGGCGTTCCGTCCAGCGCGTCCAGGGCCCGTACGTGCAGTGTGAGGCCGTCGACGCTGACCAGCTCGCAGCGTGACACGCCGAGCCGGTTGGGGCGCTCCTTGAGCCGCTGGGCGAGGATGCCGAGGTGGGGCAGGTCCGTGCGGCCCCTGGGGTGGCAGGCGCCGGTGACGGCCGCTGACTCGGGTACGCGATGGAAGTGGAAGACGACTTCGAGGTGGGAAAACTGTTCCAGACCGGTCACGGCCTCGGGGCTCAGGCGCGCGGGGTCGAGTTCGATGCGCGAGATGACCCCGCCCCAGCGGTCGTGCTCGGGCACGCTGCGAGGGGAGCGGACGACGCCGATGGGGGTCAGGCTGCAGGAAGGTGAGGATTCTTCGGGTAACGGCAGGGGCATGGGCATTCCTTTCCGCACGAAGGCCGTCACGAGGCCGGTGCGCCTGTGGACGCCAGGTTGAGCTGCTCGCGCAGGCGCCGGCCCAGGACCTCGACCTGGCCCGGCTCGACCATCGTGAAGTGGTCGCCCGGGACGTCGCAGACCGCGGCACGGGCCGCGAACTCGCTCCAGCCCAGGTCGTCGGGGAGGGAGTCGCCCTCCAGCGAGCGGTCGGTGACGCGGAATACGGTGACCGTGCCGTCGTACGGCTGGATCCGGTAGGCCGCCAGGGCGTCCAGGTTGAACTGGTACATGTCGACCATGCGGCGCAGGCGGTCGGCGTCGAAGTCGGCGGGCATGGTGCCCGCGGCGACGGCTCGCTCTACCAGGACCTGCGCCCTGGTGTCCGGGGTCAGGCCGCGCAGCCAGTCGACGTCCAGGTTCAGCTTGAGCCCGCGCCAGAGCAACGCGCGCAGGGCGAAATCCGGGTCGCCGCTGGGTTCGACGGTGATGCGGGTGTCGAGCAGGCCGACGAGCCCGACGCGCTCGCCGCGTTCCGTCAGCCGGCGGGCAGTCTCATAGGCGAGCAGCCCGCCCATGGAATAGCCGATCAGGTTCCACTCGGCGCCCTCCGGGTGGACGGTGCGCAGCTGCTCGATGAAGCACTCGGAGATGTCCTCCAGCGACGACAGGGGCTCCTCGCCCGGCAGCAGGCCGACCGACTGGACCGCCCAGAACGGCTGGTCGAGTCCCATGGCACGGGCGATGGGCGGGTAGAGGAGCACGGTCCCGGACACCGGCGGCAGGGCGTAGACGGGGCTGCCGCCGGCGCCCTGCTGGATGCGGACCAGCTGGCCCTTCCGGTCGGCGGTGCCGCGGCGGACGATCTCGGCCAGCTCGGCGACGGTGGCCGCGGAGAGCAGGTCGGCGGCGGTGAGGTCGACCTGGAAGAGCCTGCGCACCTCCACCGTGAGCTTGATGGCGAGCAGTGAGTGGCCGCCGAGCGAGAAGAAGTCGTCGTGGATACCGACGTCGTCACGGCGGAGCAACCGGCGCCAGACGTCGCAAAGTTGAAGTTCCACGCCGTCACGGCCGGCGTCCGAGGACGGCACGGTGGTGGATTTCCTATCGGATATTGCGGTGGATTTCGCGGTGGGGTGCGGGTGAGCCATCGTCTCCCTCGTCTGATGTGTCGTGGCTGATATGCGGAGCGCCGTTCAGGCAGCGGCGGCCGGCGCAGGGGTGGCCGTATCCGCGCTGGTCCGGCGGGTCTGGGCCCAGCGCACCGCTGGCGCCATCGAGAGCCCGGCGGCCAGGAACACCGCCCCGAGCAGCAGCCAGCCGGGCCTGCCCCAGTCGATCAGGAGCAGGGTCAGCGCGACCGGGCCGAACATCTGGACGGCCCCGATCCCGGTGTTGAACAAGCCCTGGTACTGGCCCTGTTTGTCCGCGGGCGCGAGTTCGTAGCCGATCACCCAGGAGCCGGCCGATTGCACGATCTCGCCGTACACGTGCAGCGCCGCCGCCACCAGCAGCACCACCGTCGCCGTCACAGGACCGCGGCCGGCCGACAGCGCGAAGGCCGTGCAGCAGCCGAGCAGGACGACTCCCGCGAGCCGGAAGGCCCGGACGGCCGAGCGCAGTTCGCCGATCCTCTTGGTGACGGGAACCTGCAGGGCGACCACGGCGAGAGTGTTGAGCAGGAGCAGTACGGCGGTGAGCGCGTGCGGTGCGTCCGTGCGGAGCGCGATCCACAGCGGGAGGATCACCTCGAGGATCGGGATATGCAGCAGCATCACCATGTTGATCACTGCGAGCAGCGCGTACGGGGTGTCCCGTAGTACCGCGAACCGCGGCTCGCCCGGGCGGCGCTCCGCCGAGGGCGGTACGGCAGGCAGCCGCAGGAACATCAGACCGCAGCCAATGAAGCTCAACGCGTTGAGGGCGAAGGTAAGTCGGTAGGCCGTGTCGGTGTCCCACAGCAGAGCCAGACCGCCCAGCCCGGCTCCCGCCGAGACGCCGACGTTCGTGACGACACGAATCTTGGCGCGGACACGCACCAGGTTCTCGGAGTTCAGGACCGCCGGGATCAAAGCCTGCCGGGCGGCGTGTGCACCACGTTCGAAGAGCGCGTACAGAAAGGCGATCACGACGAACAAGGCATACGAGTCGGCCGTCAGGTAGGCGGCAGTTGCAACGCCGGCCAGGGCGAGGAGCGCCGCCGCAGTGCCGCGCGGGCCCCTGCGGTCGGCGAGATGTCCGAAGGGAACACCGGCGAACAGCCCCGCGATGCCGGCGATGCTGAGTCCGAGGCCGAGCTCGGACGGGGAGAAGCCGGCGATCCGGGTGAAGTAGAGGGCGGAGCAGGTCAGAAAGGCGCCGTTGCCGAGGGAATTGACGAGATTTCCCAGAACGAGGGTGCGGGCCGGCCCTTCCTCGATGAAACGGACCTTCATGCGGCATTTTCCTTCTCATCGGTTCCGGGGAATTGACCACTATAGAAATCGCGCATCGCGGAGGCGATCTGGTCCGTATTGCGGTAGCAGTCGGCGTGGGATCCCCGGATGGTTTCCACCGCGAGCGCCTTGCCGTCCCGGTGGGAGAGGCGTTCACGTTCGTCGGCCGGGATGTTGCGGCTGTCCGCTGCGGCCAGCACCAGTACGGGGATGTCCAGCCGCTCCAGCAGGTCCGGGAGGTGCCCGAAGTCGTAGGTCCAGCGCAGCAGGCTGCCCTCGACCCACTCGTCTGCCACGTGCAGGGCGGGGTGGGCGTCGAAGGACTGGTCGATCAGCACGAGACTGCGCACCTTGGCCGCACCCCAGGTGACCGCAGAGATGGCTGCCACCAGTCCTCCGTATGAGTAGCCGACCAGGTGCAGGTCGTCCGGGAGGGCGTCGGCGAAGCGGTGGAGGTCGGCGGAGAAGTCCAGCACCGAGTAGCCCCATGCCGGCCGGTGGCTGTCGCCGTGCGCGCGCAGCGAGGGGTAGACGGCCACCGAACCGGTCGGGCACAGGGCGTCGCCGAGCGGTCGCAGCTGTCCTTTGTCGCCGCCGAAACCATGGATCAGGAGCATGTTTCCCGGGGCCGAGCCGACCGTCCGCCGACCGGGTACGGCGTCGTAGTCCAGCAGCTCGACACCGCTGCCGCCGCCAGCCAGTGCCGGCTCCGGAAGGCTATGCCTTTCCTTTTTGACAGTCGTCATCAAAATCAACTCCCTTGGGAAAGACCGAGGTTGGCGGCGACCCCGGGCTCAGCCAGATTCCATTCCGGCGGTACGGAAAGTCAATGCCGATCCGCGTCCCCGGAAGTGGGTACGTGACACCACATGTGAAGGGGGT
Source organism: Streptomyces sp. GS7 (assembly GCF_009834125.1). Classification (NCBI taxonomy): domain Bacteria; kingdom Bacillati; phylum Actinomycetota; class Actinomycetes; order Kitasatosporales; family Streptomycetaceae; genus Streptomyces; species Streptomyces sp. GS7. The sequence goes on along the minus strand of NZ_CP047146.1, from coordinate 6,293,748 downwards.
CGAATATCTGCGAAGGGATTCCGAAAGACCGATCTGGAGGGCTGTTCCTTGGGGTTCGGACTCATCCACCAGGCCGTCGCGCACCAGGCCCGGACGGCACCAGGCGCCCTTGCGGTGGTCGACGGCGAGATACGGCTCGACTACGCGGCCCTCGACGCCATAGCCGACGTCTGGGCAGCCGCCCTGTCAGCCGCCGGCGCCGGCCGGGGCATGCTGATCCCTGTCCTGCTGCCCCGCTGTGCCCGTCTGTACGTCGCCCTCCTCTCCATCCTCAAGTGCGGTGCCGGTTACGCCGCGTTGGACCCGAGATGGCCGCAGGAGCGGATCGACGGTGTACTGGAACAGCTGGGCGCTCCCGTGCTGGTGACCGACACAGAGGAGTTGCCGGAGCAGTGGATGATATGGCGGCCGCCGGCCGACCTGCCGGCCCGGACCTGCACAGTCGATTTCCAGGCGTACGACGGCCCGGCGGATGTGCCCGCCTCGGTCTTCTTCACCTCAGGAACCAGCGGTACGCCGAAGGGGGTCGTCTCCCCGCATCTCGCCACCACACGACTGTTCATGGCGGACGGGCCGCTGGGCTTCGGGCCGGGCGTCGTCATGCTGCAGGCGGCACCGGCCGCCTGGGACGCGTTCTCGCTCGAGCTGTGGGGGACGCTGACGACCGGCGGTACCTGCGCGACCGCGACCGAGGACTATCTGCTGCCGGACACTCTGCGGCGGCTGATCGACGCCCATGGCGTCGACACCGCCTGGCTCACGGCGTCCCTCTTCAACCTCTTCACCGAGATAGACCCGGACTGCTTCCGCGGCTTGGGGCGCCTGTACATCGGCGGCGAACGCCTCTCGACGTCCCATGTGGGCAAGTTCCTCGGCCTGCACCCCGGTATCCAGCTGTTCAACGGATACGGCCCGGTGGAAAGCTGCGTGTTCGCCACCGTGCATCCCATCACCGCGCCGGACTGCGAGGCGGAGTACGGGGTTCCGATCGGCCGCCCCGTGCCCGGCACCGACATCCACGTCCTGGACGAGGAAGGCAGGGAGTGCCCGCCCGGCACTGTCGGCGAACTGTGCATCAGTGGTGCCGGGCTGGCGCAGGGCTACCTGCGCGACCCGGCGCTGACGGCCAAGCGCTTCCAGGAGTGGCCATCCCACGCCACTCGCCTGTACCGCACCGGCGACGATGGATTCCGGGATGCCGACGGCGTCTTCCACTTCACCGGTCGCGCCGACCGCCAGGTCAAGATCCGCGGCTATCGCATCGAACCGGAGGAGATCGAAGCGCACGCGGGCCGACTGCCCGGTGTCTCGCACTGCGTCGCCGTACCCGTACCCGGCGAACTGGGCAACTACGACCGGCTCGCGCTGTTCTACACGTCCTCCGGCGAGGGCAGCAGCCCCGCCGACCCCATCCTGTTGCGCCGTTCACTGGGGTTGAAACTTCCCCCACACGCCGTCCCGGACGTCGTACGCCGCGTGGACCACCTACCGGTCACGGCCAACGGAAAGATCGACCGGTCGAAACTCCTGGCCACACTCACCCCCTGAGCGCGACGCGCCATAGGCAATCTCCGCCCCGCAAAGACCGAACCCCCAGAGAGGCACCGCCCCCATGCCCGTCATCACCCTCCTCTCTCCCGACCCGAGCCCTGGCCGGCCTGCCCTCGCGCAGGTCGCCAAGGCGGTCACCACACTGCTGCGGATCCCGGCGGAGCACTGCTGGGTGACCTGGCAGCGGCTCGAGCCCGACGCGGCACACCGCCTGGACTGGGAGCGGGCCGCCGTTGGTGCGCGTGCCCCCATCGGCTTCATCACATGCAAGGCGACCTATCCGCGCGAGACCGTGGGGCGGCTGCTGGTGCTACTGCGCGACGAGTTGGGCACGTTGTTGGGTGTGTCGCGCGAGGAGGTCTATCTGACCGTACGTCGGGCCGTACCGGGTGAGCTGCTGGTCCGTGGCGGCGTGTGGGACGGTGACAGTGGCACTTCCGAGGTGGTGTGTCGTCCGGTGGGCCGGGTGGTCGGTGGACGGGGTGAGGTCCGGGACGACGACTGGGGTACGGAGCGGGCCGTCATCCGTCTGGATGCCGACCGGTTCGGCCCCGACGCGGTCGCGGGCCTGGACGCCTTCTCCCACCTGGAGGTCGTCTACCACTTCCACCGCGTCCCCGTGGACCGGATCGAGACCGGGGCCCGTCACCCCCGCGGCAACACCGACTGGCCCCTGGCCGGCATCTTCGCCCAGCGCGGCAAGAACCGCCCCAACCGCCTTGGCGTCTCCCGCTGCCGCCTGCTCGACATCGACGGACTCGACCTCCACGTCCAGGGCCTGGACGCCATCGACGACACCCCCGTCCTCGACATCAAGCCCTACATGACCGAATTCAGCCCCCAAGGAACCGTCACCCAACCCGCCTGGGCCACCGAGATCATGCGCCACTACTACTGACCTACCGCAGCACGGCAGCCATGGGCAATCGCCTGTACGTGGGCGAAGAGCCGTGCCCGGAACCGCGGTGTCGCGCTGCGACCACCTGAGGGGCAGAGTGCTCGTCTTCGACAGCTGCCCGCCCCTCACCGGGATGCTGTCGGCGAATCCGACGGGCTTGCGTGACGGTGGCCTTGTGACCCCGATGGGGTTGTGCAGGTCGTGGTGTTCAGGAAGGTTCGGGGCCCCGCCTTCTGCAGCTGGGCCCCGAACCACTTCCCACTCGTTCATTCACGCACGCTGCGGAGCGAAGCCCATGCCCCGGCCGCTTCGGCCATCGCTCTGATCCATGGTGCGTCGGGATGGCGTTGAGCGAACGTCCGGTGCATACATGCGGTGGACGCCGAGAAGGCGTCGATCGCCCGAGTGTCCGCCTCGGCCCATGCTGTGCAGCGGGCAGCCCAGGATTCAGCGGCCTCGGCGGTATGCCCGGCCGCGATGAGTTGGACGACGAGGCATGCGGGGTCGATGAACGCCGCACCGCGGCGGATAGCCAGCTCGTGCCTTCCGTTGGCGGCAGCCGCAGTCCGCCAACTCGACGTCGGTGTTTGTGATGCTTGCGGCAAGCGGGCGCAGTCGTCGCCCCGTGAGAGTGACGGGCTGGGCCCAACACCCGGCAATATCCTTCAAGTTGGAGGGCTGGGTGTAACGGACGTTGGGGATGTCGAGTTTCGCCCGGTCCAACTCCAAGCATTCTGGGGCTGCTTGCAATTGCGTGGAAAGTTGTAATGTTGTGCGACAATTGGTACTGGGCTCTCGACCTCGGGCACTGTAGAGGTCTGGACCACGGCCGCCGCATGACCTCCGGGAGTCGACCTGTTCCCCGGCGTGGCGCCGCCGATGCTGACTTTGTGCTGACTTGTTGACCTTGAAATGCCCTCTGACCTGCGACGATACCTTGCCGTGCCTCTTCGGATTCAACTGGTCGTCCTGGCGGCCGAGATAGAGCAGCGTCCCCTCAGGAAGCACTTCGACCAGGTCCCCGGTCCGGTAGGCCCTGCCGCTGCCTCCCCCCAGATCGCGTTCGTCCATGAACCGCCCTGCGCCAGCAGGCTGTCCCAGATATCCCGCGGCCACCGAGCGGCCCGCGATCACCAGTTCCCCCGGCGTCCCGGCCGGCACGGGACGCAGTTGGTCGTCCACCACATATGCCCGGCTGTTCCAGGCCGGAGTCCCGATGGGCACGGTGGGCGTACGCAGCGGCTTCGTACTGTCGAACCGGTAGGCGCAACAGCCCACCGCCGTCTCCGTCGGACCGTAGTGATTGATCAGTCGTACGCCGTCGATGCGAGATCCCAACGAGCGGATGAGGGGCACGTCGAGGCCCTCGCCCCCGAACATCAGCGCCTGCGTGATCGAGGCATAGTCAGGTGGCTCTTCGAGCGCTTCGAAGAAGCGCGCGTGGGACGGGGTCAGTTTGATGAACGTGTGCCTGGTCCGCCGCGGGCCGAACAGGGTCTCCTGGTCCCACAGACCCTCGACCGTGACGACGCGGTGGCCATGAGCCAGCGGCACCCACATGGAGGTCATCGCAAGGTCGTAGCCGAGACTGGCGAACAACGGACTGCCGCTGCCCGACCGGCCGACGAGCCAACCGCACCAGGCCGGATAGTTGGCCAGCGACGCGTGCTCGACCTGAACTCCCTTGGGGGAACCTGTCGATCCCGAGGTGAAGATGACATAGGCGATGTCATCCGGCCGCGGCGGCTCGCGGTCTGGCGGCCCGGCGATGTCCTTCAGCTCGCTCACGTCCACGACAGGCACACCCACGTCGAGCAGGCCCGCCGTGGCGGACGCGTTGTCGTGCACCAGGGCGGCAGGGGACGCGCCGGAGAGGACGGCCGACACCCGCTCCTTGGGATGCGTCGGGTCGATCGGCACGTAGGACGCCCGCAACATCATGACGGCGAGCGCTGCCGCCAGCACCTCACCGGTGCGGTCGGCCCACAGGGCGACGCGATCGCCCGGCCCGACACCGGCCTCGTCCAACCCGGCCGCTATCACCAGGCTCCGATGCCATAACTGGCCATACGTCCGGAGCCGATCCGCCGACTCGACGGCGATGGCATGTGGCCGTGTCCTCGCGTGGTGCCGCACCATCCGTACCAGCGAATCCGCGGCGACTTCACGGACGGCACCGACAACCGGACCGGGATGTTCTCTGGGCACGGTCATTGAGGCTCCCGCTCGATTCCACGCGGTCCTCACGTACGAGGCAGCAGTAGTCCAGGGCGTCAAGCCGAACGGCTCGCCGCGCATGAAGCCGAGAGACGCGCCCTGGGGAATGCGCCCCGCTGGAGTTCCGCCGACATGCACAACTGCCGTACGGTTACCGTCGCGTACCGCCTCTGCGATCCCGGACCGCCCCCGACTCCGAGGCGACGGACAGGAGTCCAGGTTCGCCTCCCTGCCGGAACCACGTTCTTCAGCGACAGGCTAAATTCGCAGGCCCGCACCGAGCCCGTGGAAGTCAGCCGATATCCTGCAGCAGGCCCTCAATCGCCTTCATACGGTCGCTCAGCTCGGTGAGCCGGCCTTGGACGGCCTCCTGGTGGGCATGGACCTCCTCGGCCAGCTTCCGATATTCGGCCATGTCCTGCGCATCGGCACGATGCGTCTGCAGCCTGAAGTGCGAGACCACAACCGTGGTAATGCTTGCGGCAATGATGAAGATCACGAGGATGGGGATTAATGTGCCACCATTCATTCGGCATGCCTTTCCAATTGTGTGAGCCAGATTTCGGGTCGGCGTATGCGAGAGCGACCCCGCATCACCTCGGCGAAGGACGTTCGCCCGATCCTACGGATCAGTTGCCGCTCAGATCCGCCGTCACCAACAGTTCCGCCCGCGCCGGCCCATCGATCGTCCATCAACCGTGGCGCATGTAACGGAGTTGGTCACGGAGAGAAGTGCGGGAAGGCCGGCTCCCCATGGCGTCGAGTGCGGCATGGCGAGTGCCGAGTGGCGTGGGGAGCGTGGTCCAGCAGCGACGCGTCCAGAAGGAAGGCGGGTTCAGGTCTGTTCAGGTAGACCGGGCGGGCACCGCTCGCGGCGACGCGGCGGGGCTGTGCTGTCGGCGACCGGCACGGCGGCTCCGGCAACATCCGCCGGCCGACGACCCGGCACGGGGGGTCGAGGGGACGCGCAAGAGTCCTGGACCGGCACATCGGCCGTCGGCCCGGAGGGTCTCAGGGCGCGCCGCGGCGGAGCATCTGCGCCGTCAGATAAGCCAAGGGTGAGCGCGAGCATGACACCGACCCAGAGCATCACGTAGATCAGCACGGCGATCAGCCCGAAGCCGCCCAACGTGCTGGTGGTCGTCTTCCAGGGGACGTGGGCCGAGGGACTGCTCGATTTCCGACCCGCTGGGCCAAGTCACCACCTTCGAATACGGCCACTTCGACCAGCTCAAGGCACGCACCAACCCGGACGGCGCACGTCACGAGTTCGAGTACGACACCGAACTCAGGCTCACGCAGGTCACCAACCCACAGGGGCTGACCTGGCGATACGAATACGACGCGGCCGGGCGTCTGATCTCCGAGACGGATTTCGACAACCGCACCCAGGCCTACGCCCTCGACGCGGCGGGCCGTCTGACCTCACGCACCACACCACTCGGCCACACCATCCGCTTCACCCACGACGCACTGGGCCGTACCACCACGAAGCACGTCGACGGCGCGCTCACCACCTTCACCTACGACAACTCCGGGCGCCCGGCCCAGATCACCGGACCGCACTGCGAACTCACCTACACCCGCGATGAGCTCGGCCGAGTCGTCGCCGAAACGGTGAACGGCCGTACCACCACGTACACCTATGACACCCTGGGCCGCCGAATATCGCGCACCACTCCGACCGGCGCGGTGAGCACCTGGACCCGCAACGCGGCAGGACGCCGCACCGCACTTGACATCTCCGGCCGCACCCTGGCCTTTGCCCACGACGCACTCGGTCAGGAACTCTCCCGCACCCTCGGCGACCTCACCTTCGCCCACACCTACGACGCCCTCGGCCGCCTCACCGAGCAGCACGTCACCTCACCAACCGAATCCCTCCAGCGCCGCGCCTATACCTACCGCGCGGACGGTTACCTCACCGGCATCGACGACCACCTCAACGGCCCCCGCCGCTTCGAACTCGACGCCACCGGCCGGGTCACCACCCTCTCCGCCCGAAACTGGACTGAGACCTACGCCTACGACACCGCCGGCAACCAGACCCACGCCGCCTGGCCTGACCACCACCCCGTCTCCGAGGCGCGAGGTGAGCGCACCTACACAGGCACCCGCATCAACCGCGCCGGAGGCATCCGCTACGAATACGACGCAGCCGGCCGCACCATCCTCCGCCACAAGACGCGCCTCTCTCGCAAGCCCGACACCTGGCGCTACACCTGGGACGTCGAAGACCGCCTGATCGCCTGCACCACCCCGGACGGCACTACTTGGCGCTACACCTACGACCCCCTCGGCCGCCGCACCGCCAAACTACGTTTGACCGAAGACGGGCAAAACGTCACCGAACAGGTGGACTTCACCTGGGACGGCACCACACTCTGCGAGCAGACCACCCTCATCCACGGCCACTCCACTCAAGTCACCCTCACCTGGGACCACCAAGGCCTAGCGCCTCTGACGCAGCGCGAACGCCGCACCGCAGCCCAGGCCCCGCAACACGAGATCGATGAGCGCTTCTTCGCCATCGTCACCGACCTCGTCGGCACCCCCACCGAACTCCTCGACGAACAAGGCGCCATCGTCGCCCGAACGCGCACCACCCTGTGGGGCACCACCGCCTGGAACGCCAGCGCCACTGCCCACACCCCTTTCCGATTCCCCGGCCAATACTTCGACCCCGAAACCGAACTCCACTACAACTACTTCCGCACCTACGACCCCGAAACCGCCCGCTACCTCACCCCCGACCCCCTCGGGCTCGGCCCCGCCCCCAACCCGTCTGCCTACGTCCACAATCCCCAGACCTGGGCCGACCCCCTCGGACTCGCGCCATACAAATGGGATCCCGCGAAGGTTGACGAGCATTACGACAAACATGCGTACGGCGAGGGCGCGAGGGACGGAAAGCCGGACATGCCGGAGTACCAAGATCAGCACGATAGCGATGACGGGTTCGCTCGTTATGTAGCAGACTCCGAGGCTTTGTTCCGCGACCCGAAGCCCCCTGAGGGGGTTCGCGAAGTTGTACGCTCTCATGATCAAGCCGTGCTGCGTATGGACCCGGAGGGCAGATTGGCTATCGCGCACAATGGGAAGATCACGAGTTACTTCCGGCCCGGCAGTAGCATTGCGGAGGCGCATGAGTATATGGACAACGAGAGTCAGCGTTAATGTAAACTTCATCTGGCAAGTCTTTTGAGTTCTCGGAGGGTGTACCCATGGATCTATCGGAAAGACTCGCGCGCTGGCGCACCTTTGCGGAGGACTGCCTGGACGGCTATCCATGGGAGGTCGAGGAATTTCTCGTGGACGTGAATTCGCGGAGCACCCTACAAGAATTGATGCCTGCCTCTCGTGAGGATCGTCCTGGCGACTATCACCTGATCGCAGCGGAACTCGATGCGGTCGACGCATCGCTGAGGTCAATTTTCGATATCGAGGCGTTTCCCAAGATGTCGCCATCGGAGTGGTGGCTCCGGTACGTACCGTCTTATGCGGCACGCGACTTCTGTCGTGAGTTCAAGAGTGCCTACGGGATTTCTATCGCCGCCCGGTCGAAGTTCGATCTGGACGTCGATGCGATGACGCAACTCTCTGCCAGCGGTGTCGCGCCTGCCGATATCTGCCTGAAGGTGGCAGAGGAACAGTGGTATGTGGCCAAAAAGCCCGCACTGCTCTTCCTCGCCTGCCGCCGCTCACTCTCGATGGACCGGAGCGCTCGGCGTGCACTCTGGTCCTGGGCGACCGGAAAGGGTTCTGAGTCTGGCCTGCGGGCGGCGCTGGGAAAGTAGGAACCGCGGTGCAGGCTGCGCAGCGGCCCCGCTGGTCATCTGCCACCACAACCCCGGCCCCGGCTCTGAAGGCATAGGAGCCGGACTGCACCTGCAAGCCGCTGGACGAGGCGGAGAAACGGCGACGCGACGCCGGATGCACCACCCCCAGGCGCACGACGCATCGGCGGAGGACCGGAGCAGCTTGCCCTCTCTCCGGCCAGGCCGGAACCGGTAGTGACGCACGCACGGCCTGCCATTCCGCATCCGTCGTGTCGAAGGCGGAATACGGCGTGCGGTCCGGCCAGTCGAACACGCTGTTGATCCTGTTGCGGGGTATTCACGCACTGATCCGCGAGACGAGGAGGATCGAACGCCGATCACCGGCGAGCTGGTGCGCTCCGCTGCCAGCAGGGCGGCCCACATCGTGACGTCGTCAACGACGTTGAACGCAGGGACTGCACGACCGTCCGCGCGGGCGCCACCGAGGAGTTCCGCAAGGGTCCCCACGTGCTGCCTCCCAGCTTGTCCTTCCTACCTCGCCGCACGGGGCTCGCACGGCCGCACCCACTGATAGCGAAGGCGGCCCATCCCGGCCAGGGGCACCTGATCGTGACCGGTGTTGTTCAGCCATCCGCGCGGATCGGCTGCACAAGCGGGTGGCACGCCACCCGCGGTAGCCGTCACCGCTTGGGTCCGACGGCAGCCGGTCGTCACGCTCTGCCCGGGGCCGTGCCTCGTCCGCATCTCATCGGCGTCTTCCTGACGCCCTTTCATGGCACCTACCTGGATGACACGGTGGCAGTACGACGTCCAAGTTCCATGCCGCACAGGGGAGTTCGCCATGGCTGTGGACACCGGCCCGTCCCCCACTCTGCGCGTACCGCCCCGGTGTCCCCATGCGGGCGTCGCTGTGGGAGGGGCCGGGCAAGCCACTGCGCATCGTGGAGCAGCTGACGCCCATGGTGCGCCGGACCCGGATGTGGTGGTGCGCATGGAACGCTCCGTGTTCTCCGCCGCGTTGGTGCGTGCGGCCACCGTCGGACATCCCAGGGTGGCGCCGCCCGCCACGCTCGGCATCCTGCTTACCGGTGAGGTCGTCGCCGCGGGAGAAGGCGTCCGGCAGGTGCGGCCCGGGGACCGCGTCGTACTGGATCCCCATCCACCCTGCGGTCACTGCGCCATGTGTGCCGCCGGCCGCGGCAGGCTCTGCGGCCGGGGGGACATGCATCACACCAGGCGCCCTCGCGGAGTTCGCGCTGGTGACCGAGGAGACCGGAAGGGCGGTGCGCCCCATCCCGGCTTCCCTGCCCTTCGACGCCGAGGTGTTCACCGAATAGCTCGTCTGAGCGCTCGCCGCGGTCCGGGACGGCGGCGTGGGGCCGAGCGACCACGTCCTGGTGGTCGGCAGCGGCCCGATGGTGTTCCTGATCGCCCAGGCAGCCCGGCAGAGCAGTGCCGCATCCGTCACCTGCACGGTGAAGCACCCCTCCAGGAGGGCACTGATGCACGCGGCGGGCGCACGTACCGTGGCTGCCCCCGATGAAGGGGAGGTGCCGCACGCAGACGCCGGACCGTACTCCGTGGTGATCGAGGCGGTCGGACGCAAGGGGACCTACCGTACGGCCCTGGCCTGCGTCGCCCCGGGGGAACCGTGGTGGCCTTCGGCGGCTGCCCGCCCGGAACCTGGGTCGACCTGGATCCCAACGCCGTCCACTACCGCTGCATCCGCCTGGTGGGCTCGTACCGCTATCCCACGGAGTGCTTCGACCAGGCACTGGACCTGCTCGTGAACGGCGCGGTGGACACAACACCCCTACTGGGCCACGAGCTGCCACTCAAAAACATCGCCGCCGCTCCGCGGGAAGCCGCCCGAACAGACGTGCCCGCACTCTTGATCTCTGCCTGAACCCGCCTGCCCCGCTCGTTTGGCAGCCCCCCCCTCAGCCGGTCCCGCCAGGTCCGGACTGCGCATCGCGAGTGTCGTCGTCCGGTACGCCTGCTGGCGTGGAAGCAGGGCTTCGGCCGGCTGGTCCCTCGGTTCGGGGAAGGCCGGTGATGATCAGGTCGAGGGCGAATTCGAAGCGTTGGTCGAAGTTGTCGGGGCCGACGTGGGGCAGGACCGCGGCCAGGGCCGGGTAGGTGTCGGCCGGGACTTGGTCCGGGGGGAGGGCCGGTGCGGTCTCTTGGGCGGCTTGCTGTTCCTGGGTGAGGCCCAGGGTCAGGTAGAAGATCGACCAGTGGGTCCATGCGGCTGTGCGTGGTGGGTGGCCGGCTGCCAGCAAGGTGGCGATCACGGTGTCGGCGTAGCGCAGCGTGTGGGGCTCGGCGGCGAAGACGCCCGCGACCATCCTGGCGGCGTCGCGGCGGGAGAGCAGCGCCGCGCGGCAGCGGCGGCCCAGCTCTTTGAGGCGGTCGGGGAACGCCTCGGGCAGCGGCTCGTCGAGACAGTGCGCGAGGAGTTCGTCGGAGGCCAGTTCGAGCAGGCGGCCCTTGCTGGAGGCGTGCCAGCGGACGGTGTTGTGCTGCACGCCGAGCCGGGCCGCGACGGCGCGCATGGTCACGCCGTCCAGCCCGTGCTCGTCGAGGACCGCCAGCGTGGCGGCGACGATCTCGTCCTGTGTCGTACCCATCCGATGCGCCTCTCCGGTCGGCTTCCGCACCCTGTTGTCCAACCCTGTTGTCCAATGGACAATTCTAGGGCATGCTCACTCTTGTCCAACGGATAAGAGTGAGAGGGAGTGGTTGTCATGCTCGACGTGCTCATCGCCGGGGCCGGCCCGGTGGGGCTCTGGCTCGCCGCGGAGTTGCGCCTGCGCGGGGTGGAGGTGACCGTCGTGGAACGCCGGGCGGCACCGGACGGACGGTCGCGCGCGGTCGGCATGCAGGCCGGCACGCTGGACACCTTCGCCACCCGCGGACTCGCGGAGCGGTTCATCGAACGGGGCACCCCCGTGCCGACCGGCCACTTCGGGGCGGCGACCACCCGGCTGGACTTCTCCACGGTCGGAGCGGTGCACCCGTACATGCTGGCGCTCGGTCAGTCCGTCACCGAACAGCTCCTGGAGGAGCACGCGGTTGCCGTGGGTGCCCGGGTGCTGCGCGGGGAGGAGGTCGTCTCGCTCACCCAGGGGCCGGACGCCGTCGAGGTGGTGATCCGGGCCGGCGGCACCCACCGGACCGTGCGGGCCCGCTGGGTGGTGGGCTGCGACGGCACCCGCAGCGCGGTGCGCCAGGCGGCCGGCATCGACTTCCCCGGTCAGGACACCACGCTGACCGGGTGGCTCGCCGACGTCGAACTCGACGATCCGCCCACCGCGCCGCTCGCCGCCACCGGGCCGGCCGGTTCGTTCCTGGCGGCCCCGATCGGCGACGGCGTCCACCGGCTGGCGGGCCTGTCCACGGCCACCATGCACCACGGCACCGGTGAACCGCTGACCCTGGAGGAGGTGCGCGAGCAGACCCGCACACTGCTCGGACGGGACCTGGGTATCCGCAACCCCCGGTGGCTGTCGCGCTACGGCAATGCCACCCGCCAGGCCGCACGGTACCGAGCCGGACGGGTGCTGCTGGCCGGGGACGCGGCGCACATGTTCTTCCCGGCCGGTGGCCAGGGCATGAACCTCGGCATCCAGGACGCCACCAACCTGGGCTGGAAGCTCGCCGCAACCCTCCAGAGCCGGGCGCCCGACGGACTGCTCGACAGCTACGACACGGAGCGTCGGCCGGCCGGCCGCGCCGTCATCGACAACACCCGCGCGCAGCTAGCCCTGTTCGCCGCTGCGGGCCCGGAGCAGATCGCGCTGCGCGAGGTGTGGTCCGCCGCGCTGGCCGAACCGGAGACCAACCGCCAGTGGGCCCGCCGGATCGCCGGCTTCGACGACCCGCTCCCCGCCGACACCCCACCCGGCGCGCACCCGCTGAACGGCACCCGCCTGGCCGGCCTCGCCCTGGACACGGCACAGGCACCCACCGCCCACTCCTTGATGCACCACGGCCGGCCATTGCTGCTGGACCTCGGCGGGACGCGGACGCCGTGCCCCGCGAGTGATCTCGAACAGCGGGCGGCCACCGTCAACACCGAAGCTGCGGCCCCGATCTGGCGGGACGTCACCGCCGTCCTGATCCGGCCCGACGCCCGGATCGCCTGGGCCAGCACCGACGCCGACCCGCAGCGCCGGGCCGCGGACTGCCTCACCGCCCTGCGCACCCTGTGCCGCTAGTCGCAAGTCCTACGCCATTCGACGCTGGCGGGGAAGCCCGCCTGTGCTCCCAGGAGACGGTGAGTGGGCGGACGCGGGGAAGCCACTCCTGGCCGACCGCCGGCACCGCGGCCGCGCGCGGTGCGAAGGCCCACTTGTGCAGGCTTCCGAGCCGGAAGTCGGCACCGCCGATGTCGGCCGCCGGCATGCCGGGAGCGTGCGCGGCGCCCACGACGGTGACCACGCCGCGGGCGTTGAGCTGCGACGCCGGAATCGAGCCGGCGCCTCAACTGGACGGCGACCGCCCGGTGGTGTGAGGCGGCTATACGAAGGGGCCTTCGGTGATGAAGCGGCGGAGGTGACGGGCGAAGGTCCGGGCGTCCCCGGGGGGCCAGGAGTTGAGACTCGCCGCGATGTGGGCGGCCAGGCGCTCGCGCAGTTCGGCCACGGCGTGTTCTCCCTCGTCGGTGAGGACCAGCAGGGATGCGCGACGGTCGGTGGGGTCCGGTTCGCGGCGGATGAGTCCGGCAGCCTCCAGGCGGGAGGCGCGGCGGGTGACGCCGGAGCGGTCGAGTCCGGCGTCCGGAGCCAGGTCGGCGGCACTGCGGGGGCCGGTCCTGGCCAGTGCGCTGAGGATCGGGTAGGTCAGCTCGTCCACTGCCTCCCCCATGCCCTCGGTCAGGTGCTTGTGCAGCTGGGCGCGGGTGGTGCGTTTGAGCAGGATGCCCAGCGCATCGGCGATCTCATGTCCTACCTCGTTCTCCATACCCCCACAATAGCGTGCGCTGCGCACGCATCCGGTGCTACAGTCAAAGAGAAGCGTGCGCAGCGCACGCACTTACCCGGTGTTCACCGTGAAAGGAATCCCCCATGAACCCCACTGGCGTCGCCGCCGCCCTCACCGACCTGATCTTCAACACCGACATCACCGTCGAAGAAGCCGCCGACCGCCACTTCGCCCCCGGCTACCGGCAGCGCACGGACGGGCAGTGGGCCGACCGCGCGGGCTTCATCGAGCACATCGCCCACGTGCGTACGCTCGTCGCCGAAGGCTCTGTCGAGGTCCACGACGAGCTCTACGACGGCACCAAGTACGCCGACCGCCACACGGTCAACATCACGAAGAAGGACGGCTCGACCGTGCTCACCGAGGTCTACGTGTTCGCAGACCTGGCATCCGACGGCCGCTTCAGCCGCATAGAGGAGACCACCCTGATGCTCCAGGGCTCCGAAGCGGACCGCAACATCGGCAGCGCCCGCTGACCTCGCCGCTCACCGTCCGGTAGCGAACGCGGCCTGGACCTGGTCGGAGGTAGTCCCGGCCGACCAGGGCCAGGCCGCCGCGGCCGAACCGGTCACGGATGCCGACCGCGGCCGGCGACCTGCCCGAGGCGCTGTTTCCGTGCAGGAAGCCGGGTTTCTTCGGTTCCCACCATCACGGCTGCCGTGCTCCCGGCCGCCAGTGACACCCCCGCCGGGAGCACGGCAGCCGTGCAACACGGGGTGCCACATGCTCACCCCAGAGGCCCGGCCCCGGCCTCCCGCCGACCGTCGCCCCCACGTCGCTCATGGCGCCCGGACTCACGGCGTGCCACCCAACGCGGGGCGAGTTCTGCGACCAACTCGCCCAGACGTCGGCGCGACAGCCCGCAGAAGGCGGGACGGGACATGGCCGCGCGAGCCTGTTTGATCTTCACGCACCAGACAACTCGCGCGGGTGTCTCTATGTGCCCGCACTCACCGACCAAGATCAATCACAGGTCATTAGGGTCGGGGCATGACGACACCCCTTGCCGGCAGTGCCTTCGATTCGCTCCGCCTCGACGCCGTGCCCGACCAGGAGGCGCTGCGCCGGGCCTACGAACTCCCCAGCGACGCGGCCGTGCGCAAACAGATGACCGAACTCACCGTACAGACACGGCAGTTGATCGGCTGCTCATCGCTGGTCCTGGTCGCCAGCGCGGACGCTGAGGGCAACTGTGACGTTTCCCCGCGCGGCGGCCCCGCCGGGTTCGTCGCCGTCCTGGACGCACGGACGGTGGCGATACCGGACGCGACCGGAAACAAGCGTCTGGACACCCTGCAGAACGTCGTCTCCACCGGACGGGCCGGGCTGCTGTTCGTCATCCCGGGGCGCACCACGACGCTCAGGGTGAACGGCCGAGCCTGCGTCTCCACCCGCCCGGAACTGCTGTCACAGCTGACCGCCGTGGGCAAGCCGCCGGCCAGTGCGCTGGTGCTGGGGATCGAGGAGGTCTACCCGCACTGCCCCAAGTCGCTGCTGCGCAGCGGGTCCTGGAAGCCGGAGCAGTGGCTGCCGGCGGACGCCCAGCCGACCTCGGCCGAGGTGACGTTGGCCCAGCTGCGGATGCCGGAGCTGACGATCGCTGACATCGAGCAGGCGGAGGCGGATTCGCTGAAGTACCGGTACGAGTAACGGGCCGACCAGCGATTGCTGAACCACCAGCCCGCCGAACCCCCTGACCAGCACGCCCCGAGATCAATCGCGGGGCATCCCGTTGCCGTTCCCCGCGCATCACCGGCAGGTGCGTGCGGTTCCAGTCCCTCCACGGTCGGCCGCACGTGCCTGGCTGTGGCCGGTCCTTGTCCACCTCGCCGAGCGGGATCACGGTCGCGTTCGCCAGCTGAGCGGCGTCCGCATCGGGCGTCCTTCTCCCACCACCCCAGGCGGCTTGGCCGGTCGTCTTGAGTCGCTGCCCGACCTCGGCGCAGGAGGCTCCGCTCACCGGGCCTCAGCTTCGATCCACCGACGTGCCGTGCTCATACGCCCTGCGAGGAGGCGCACGAGCATCCCGGTGTCCGGAAACCCTTCCGCCCTCTGTTCGCCGGGACGGACTCCTTGGCAGCATCGCCTCTCCGGTCCCGCACCGCGGACGAGACGAGGAGCGCCGACGGCCATGCCTGCCTACAACCTTGCCCTGCAGGAGCTTTCCCACCCCTACCCGGCACCGGGGAACGGGACGGTCTCCGGCCATCAGGTCGAGCTCATGTACCACCACATCGTGCCCAAGAGCCCCCGAGTCGGGCTGATCTGGCTGTGGAACGCGGTCCTGGAAGACAAGGTCCTGACCGCCGCGACCCCGGTGCTCAACGCGATCATCCAGAACGTCGACAAGTACGGGACCACGCTCGTGCCCGCAGACCGTCAGCACGTCAAGGACCTCGCCACCGGCATCAAGAACAAGACCATCACCCACCAGGCCGGTGCCGCCCGGCCCGCCGGTTGGGACAACTTCGCCCAGGTCTACATCTGGCTGCCCGGCAACCTCTTCACCGGCCCCAAGAACCGCGCCGACGACCCCGGAGACAAGTTCGACGCCGCCATCCGCTTCATCATCGGCGCCGGCGGCGCCCAGTACACGACGCTCCAAACGGTGAACGGCAAGATCGACCAGTACGCCAAGGACCGCAAGAAGACCGGTTACGCCGAGGAGGCGTACGCGAGCCTCGGCACCGTTGCCCGCACCAACCTCCAGCGCACGCCGTTCTCCGGCACCCAATGGACCTGGGACTCCGGCAAGAACAAGCCGAAGGTCAAGGGCTCCTGACCCTGTCGCGCCGCACGCGCTCGCGGGGGCGGCCGGCGACTTCATCGAGTGGTACGACTTGGGCCCTTCCAGTGCTCTGAACGGGCATGACGCATTGTCGGGAGCCATGCCCTGGTCAGGTGCGCAGACACGGTCACGCGACCACGACGGGGCCGGCTCCCCTTCGGCGGTGAGTGGCGTGACCCGTGGGGTGTTGCTCCAACTCGCCCCGGACGCACGTCATATGTGCATGCTTGAGGGGGCTGTGACTCCACGGTCGCAGCCCCCTTCGGCATATCGAGGGTCAGCTTGAGGTCGAGGACAGTGCACGGCGGGCGGTTGCGCTGCGTTTGCGTTCGGGGCGCCGTCGAGCACGGCCCGGTACTGTGCGATGCGCCGACCGCAATTCGGTGACCATGTGCCGCGCTGCGGCAATGGCTGCCGTCACAGGGGACTTTGTGACCTGCTCATGTTCACGTGCGGGCAGGGTGACCTCCCGATGCTGCGAAACAAGCGGGCTGTACCACCGTGTGCGTGCAGCGGACTGCTGCGTGGCGGAGTTCTGCTGCCGGCACGCCCATCCCGCGGCGAGTGCCGCTCGCTCAACCACGCCTAATGGCTTCCCCCGTGCTCGTCTCCGGGTGGGGACGTCCAGGTCATGCGCCGGAGGAAGGGCGCCAGCAGGCGGTAGAAGGTATCGGTGTGGCGGACCTGCTGGACCATGTCGGCCAGGGCCGTGTGGAGGGCGTTCGTGTCGAGATGGTCGACGCTTCGGCGGCAGAGGGTTCCGCCGTCCCGGGCCGAACGGGCCGCTTGTTGCCAGGCGTTCGCCATCGGGGGATTCGGAGCGGGACGGGCGGAGAGCGCGCGGCGGGCGTCCGCGGCCCACCGGTCACAGGCGCTGCCCAGTGCCTTCAGCGAGGCCGGATCGACCCGCCGGCCGAACTCCCGCAGGGCGGCGACCACGCCCACGCGGCCGGCGTCGAGGGAATGGGGCAGCGGGCTGCCGACGGTCACCCACCACACAGCGACGTCCACGTCGTCGGGGCTGGGGCCGGCGGTGGAGAGCGCAGGGGGGAGGGGCGCTGGGGCCGTGGTGCTCTGGGACGTAGGTGGATCGGAGGCCGGGTAGATTCCGCCGAGCGCCGTCACCGAGACCGCGCAGAGCGCCGCGATCGCCGTGCGGTGACGCCACATCTGGCCAGAGGGCGGGGCGGGAGCCGGCCTTCCCGTGCGCCGCCGTCGCCACCCGACCAGGCAGGTGCGCAGCAGGCCGACGAGTGCC
Organism: Streptomyces sp. GS7; assembly: GCF_009834125.1. Lineage (NCBI taxonomy): Bacteria > Bacillati > Actinomycetota > Actinomycetes > Kitasatosporales > Streptomycetaceae > Streptomyces > Streptomyces sp. GS7. Next base: position 6,276,271 of record NZ_CP047146.1, on the reverse strand, counting down.
AGTGCCCAGGTGACCAGCGCTACGAGGGTGGGGAGCAGGACCGCGCTGGTGAGGAACCAGCTGGTGCCGGGCGACCATCGGCAGGTGCGGGTGAGGGTGTGGGGAATGCCGGCGCAGCCGTCCGCTGCCTGGAGGACGAAGGCCGCGGCGAGGCCGAGCAGCAGCCCACCGGCGGCAACGGCCAGGGCGGGTGCCGGGCGGTATCGGCGGGTGGCCGTCCACCACGCCAGGAGGAAGGGCACCAGCAGGCCGAGCGCGGCGGCTTCCTGGGTGTGCTGGATCCAGGAGAACGGCGGGTGGTCGGGGCGAGTGGCATGCAGGATGCCGCGTGCCACCAGCACACCCAGCAGGCACAGCACGCCACTTCCGAGAAGGTGAGCGGCAGCGCGGCCGACTGTTCGCGTCGGTGGGGGAGGGGCGGGCGGCGGAGTGGGGAAATGGGCAGCGGCGGCAGGCGGGTTGGGGAGGTGGGGAGTGGCGGCGGGCGGCCTTCCCGACGCCTTCCTGCGGGCCCGCCACGGCTCCAGCCACCGACGCCACGGTCCCGCGCCGGCCAACGCCGCGAACAGCGTGGGATAGAAGCCGATGCCCAGGACGAGCGGGGCGATGATCGAGTGGGCCAGCCCCCACGCCGGGGCCGTCGCCCAACCGCAGTTCTCGACGAACAGCGACCGCTGCCGTACGCACCCATCGGTACTGAGCAGCACGAACGCGCCGCACAGTCCGACCAGGGTGCTGATCCCCGCGGCGACCAGTGCGACGGGCAGACGGTGCGCGGGCGCGCCTCCGTACACCAGGGCGGCATTCAACGCGGCCGCGGCGCTGATGGTGAAGGCCGTCAACAGGGAGACGACCACGACCCACGTCGCCCCGCCGGACCGAGGATGGTCCGGGTGCAGCCACCAGGCCAGGACCGTCAGTGAGCACACGGTGAGTGCCCCGCCCACCACACCTCGGGACAACACCCGGTGCAGAGGGGGGAGTTCGGGGGCGGGACGCCAGGCGTCCACCGCCGCCGCGCCGCCCAGGGCCGAACGCACCCAGGCCGGGACGCCGGTGACAGGGCGGCGCGCCCAGGCAAGCAGGGGGTACAGCCACAACACGGCACCGCCGAGCGCCGCCAGGGGCGCGCTGGCGACGAACTGGAGGGCGACGTCGAAGACCGGGAAGATCGCATGGAGTTGCCCGATGCCGAGACTGTCCGGGGTGGTGCCCAGTGAGTGCTCCAGGCGTGCGGCGGTGTCGCCGAGCGTGGACAGGCCGAGCAGATACAGCGAACCGATCTGGTTCCACAACGTGAACCAGGCACCGAAGACCAGCAGGAACGCGGCAAGTCCGCCCAGCAGCGTCCAGCGCGGTGTCCGGCCCCGGCAGCGAACCAGCCACAACTCGGCACAGAGGCTCGCCCACCAGCACAGTACGGCGCCCGCCGCGACCAACAGCAACAGTAGCCAGGGCCGGGCCGGCAGCCAGCCGTCCGCCGACGAACGGAAGGTCAGCAACTCGCCCGCCACCAGCCCGGCGCCCAACCAACAACCGGCGCGCAGCCCCGACGGGCCGTGCCGCCCGGTCAGCACCGCGTGCGTCACCGACCGCCACAGGGCGACGCCGGTGATGCCGGTGATCACGGCCGCGACGAGCCAGGCAGGGGCGGAGCGCCATGTGCCCTGCCCCGTCGTGTCGTTGCTCAGCGGGTACAGCGCCGTCACGACCTCCATCGCGGCCAGCGCGTTGAGGAACAGCATGACGGGCTGGGCGCCGAACAACGGGGCGGGGTCGTGCAGCGCGCTCGCCCGCTGGGCCCACGTCGGGTGGGAGCGCCACAGCGACGCCGCACTCCGCAGTACGGCACGCGGGCCCCGCGCCGGCCGGCTCCCCGCTCCGGGGTGTGGCAGCTCCCCTCCCCAGCGGGCCGCGTCGAGGTCGGCGTACAGCTCGCGGGTCCGTAGCACATCGGCCCGCGCGAGCAGGACCAGCGCCAGGAGGACGGCCGGCCGCACCAGGCCGCGCAGCCCCACGTCCCACTCCTGCTGCCAGAGCGTCACCGCGCTGGCCGGCCTGCCCAGCAGTTGGGCCGGAACCAGGCACAGCACGGTGTACGGCACCAGTATCAGCACCGCGAAGGCGCGCCACAGCGCCTCGGTGGCGTAGGCGATGTCGACGTCGCGGTTGCGGACATGTGCCAATTCGTGGAGCACCACGGTGCGGAAGACGGCCGGATCCTGCCGGCGGAGGGCGATGAGTCCGGCGTTCAGGCAGACGGTCGAACGGCCCCAGCGTCCGAAGGCGACGCCGCTCGCCGTGACGGCCGCGGGCCGGATCACGAAGGCGACCCGTCCGGCCAGCCCCGCGCGCCGCGCCAACGCGGCCACGTCACCGGCCAGTTCGCTGCCGTCCCGAACCGGGACGAGGCGGCCGCGCCGGATCTTCCAGGCCGGGGTCCACCAGTGGACGAGCAGGGCCGCGGCGAACACCAGGACGGTGCCGCCGACCACCCACGGCCACGGCGAGGCGGAGAACCGCTGGACACAGGCGCTGTACGCCTGCCAGCGGGCCTCGTTCGCCACGATGCGGATGGAGGCGAAGTGGCCCGGGGGCGGATTCTCGCCGACGGCGTACAGGCAGGTGTACGTGGCGTTGGCCGCGCCGTGCACGGGGGGCTGGGGCGCCGCCAGCCAGAGGAGTTGGATGCTGCTGGTCGCCACCAGCAGGGCGAGCAGGCCGAAGCGGAGTGTGGTGCCCGATACGAGCACCCGGCGATCGGGACCGGCGACGGCGTGGCCGCCGACCACGGCACTGGCGTCGGCGGCGCCGCTCATCGCGCCGGATCCGGTTGCTCCGGCCCCCCGTCTTCCCGGCTGCTGCGCAGTTCGTCCATCGCCAGGCGCACCGCGACGGCATCGGCGACCGCCACCGCCCGGGCCCGGTTCACCCCCGCGGCCAGGCACCGTTCGCGGACCGTGTGCCGGATTTCCTCGATGCGCTCCGGCGGCATCGGCGGGAGCGTCAACCGAGCGGCGCCCGTCGGGTCGGCGCGACGCCGACGCAGCCGGTCCCGCAGCCGGTCCACGGCACCGTCGACGGCGAGTCCCACAGCGTGGCGACCGGCCTCCGACAGCACCGTCCACAGCACGGGAGTGACCAGCGCGACCGCGTCGGTGAGGCCGAACCCGAGCCGTTCACGCGCCCGGCTGCGGGTCGTCAGCGAGCGCTCCGCGTGGACGTCGTCGAGTTCGGCCAGACCGTCGAGCAGCGGCAGTTCCTCGGGTGCCGCGTGCTCAACGGCGTACCTGACAACGTCGCGTAATGCCGTCGGCACGGCATCGCCCCCTCCGAACTGCCTGCCGTTCCCCGTCCGTTGCCCGATATCGGGCCGTCCGATGGTAGCGGCCGGTGCGCGTGGGGAGGATGACGCAAGGGCTGCTTTGCGTCATGCGGTGGGTCCCTTGGCCGTGGCGCGGCTTCGGGAAGAGCGGGCGGAGAGGGCGAGGATGATTCCCGCGTCGGTTGCCGGCGCAGAGCCTCCGATGGGAGGCGGACGTCGTGTGGTCGTCACGGGTGTGGGGGCATGAGGTCACATCTCGACGGCTGGAGGACGGGACAGGGGTCACCTCATGCCGTTGGAGAGTCTGAGCTCAACTGCCAGAAGCGCGGCCTGGGTCCGGTTTTCCAGTTGGAGTTTGGTCAGTATGCGGGAGACGTACGTCTTAACGCTGGATTCGCTCATGTGGAGTTCTCTGGAAATTCTGAGGTTGCTCATTCCCTGCCCCAGCAGCGCCAGCACTTCCCGCTCGCGACGACCGAACTTCGACAGGGCGTTCCGCGAATCCTCGGACGGCATCCCTCGGCCCACGACCGACCTGGAGAAGACTCTCTTCGCGATGCCCGAGGACAGGACCGTGTCACCGACCGCTGTGGTGAAGACCGCTTGCACGAGTTGCGCCGGATTCAGATCCTTCAAGAGGAAACCGGAGGCTCCGGCTTCCATGGCCTGAAAAAGGTTCTCGTCCATGCCGAATGCCGTCAGGATGATGATGCGCGGCGGGTCCTGCTCCGCCATGAGGCGTCGGGTCGCGGCGAAACCGTCGCAGCCGGGCATGTGGGCGTCCAGGAGCGCGACGTGCGGACGCAATTGCTCGCACAGCGACACGGCTTCCCTGCCGTCCCGCGCCTCCCCGACCACCTTGATCCCATCGGATGCTTCCAGGATGGCGCGAATCCCGCTGCGTATCAGGTCTTCGTCGTCGGCAATCACTACTTCGATCATCTGTCCCCCTCGTGCTCGCTGCGCCTGTCGTTGAAGAAACGGTGTCCTGTCCTCGTTGGTCGTCACCACAGATGCTCACACCGCACATCTCTGCCTCATTTGTCCTCGCGGTTTCCGTCCGGAAAAGTGACGGTGAGGGTGAAGTCACCCTGGGTGTCAGGGCCGCCATGGATGTCCCCTCCCGTTTTCCTTGTTTTCCCGCCGCAGCCACCCGAGTCCGTGGCCGGTGCCGGACTGAGTGATGCCTGCTTCGGCTGGCGGGAACGTTGCGCACCGTAACGCTCAAGTCGCCGTCGCTGCCGGCGGTGCTGGATCGGGAAGCACCGACCCCGTGTTCGCGACAGCGTAATTCGGCACTGCTGATTGATCGCCCCCTGTGGGGCAGCCCAGCATGGCCGAGTGAGTCTCGCGGGATTCACGCGATTCAGTCACGATGACTTCGCTTTCACCGTACACCGAACCAATCCCCTGTAGAAGGGCGGAGATATGCCGGGCACTGCCGGTGGCGGGCGAAGCGCCGATTCGCCGGCACGGCGACTCCCGGCGGCTGCCGACGGTGCCGGCCACCGTGGCGTATCCGACGACGCGGGCGGTGGACGACGCGCCGGCCCTGCGAGCTCCTGGTGGCGACGAAGCCGCTGGCCTGCGCGGAGCGGGAGGGTGTGAAGGAGGAGTTGACGACGCTGCCGAGGGGGAGCATGGTGCGGCGCACCTGGCCTCGGCGTTCCAGGTGGTCTGCGACGCGACCTCGGAGCGGGGGCTGAGGGGGAGACGTTCGCCGCGATGGGGGCGGAGATCGAGCAGATGGTGGCCATCGAGGAGCTGGCGGCGCTCTCGGCGCGGTGGGCTCGTGGCCAGGTGTTGTCGACCGGGCCGCTCGTCGTGGTGATGACACAGGGGCCCCGGGCATGCCCGGAGCCCCTGCGCCGACGCCTCTGCCGTCAGCCGACGGTCAATTCGGCAGTGGTGCCTGCCGGTTTGTGGTGTCTGCTGATGTTCTTCTCCAGCAGGGCCAGGGACTCGGCCACCCCGACGCTCTCCGCGGTGAATTCCGGGAGTCGGCCGTCTGCTTTCCTCAGGTCCACCAGCGCCCGGTCGATCGCCGTCTGGGCGGCGAACAGGCACGGAGTGCTGTAGATCGCCACGTTCACCCCGAGTTCGCTCAGCTCCGGCAGCGACAGTCGCGGCGACTTGCCTCCCGCTATCTGGTTGAACAGCAGCGGTTTGTCCCCGATGACTTTACGGACCTTGCGTATCCAGTCCACGCTGCGAACCCCGTCGACGAGGATGACGTCAGCGTCCGAGGCCGCCAGTGCCTCGGCGCGGCGCAGGATCTCGGCCTCCTCTGTGGCGTCGGTCCGCGCGACGACGACCAGGTCGCGGCGGGCGGCGAGGACCATGTCGAGCTTTTCCAGATAGGTCTCCAGCGGCAGCACCTGTTTTCCGTCGACATGGCCGCAGCGTCGGGGTCTTTGCTGGTCTTCGAGGATGACCCCCGATGCGCCGATCGCCTCCAGCTGCTGGACGACATGGCAGGCTGTCTCAGGGTCGACATAGCCGTCGTCGATGTCGACGAGCAGATGCTGCTCGGGGAAAGCCAGCCGGAGCCGCTGTACGAAGGCGACGATGTCCGGCCAGGCGATGAATCCGATATCCGGCAGGCCGTAGTGTGAGGCGGCGAAGCCGAAGCCGGAGACGAACATTCCGTCGTAGTGCTGGGCCGCCACTGAGGCGGAGAACATGTCGAAGACGCCGATCAACGGAGTGGTGCCGTCCTGCGTGATTTCCTCGCGAAGTTGATGCCCGTACTTCATGAAACCTCCTTGTTGAGGAGTCCCCACCATGGCACACGTGCACGTCTGGAATCGTCGTCCATGAGTATTTCTCGGGTCGACTTTAGGACAGAATTAAGACAACTGAGGTGCCATGGTGCCGGAATTCATGAATTCCATGTTAATTCCGGGGGAACTGGAGGGAAGCGTGTGAAGGACATAGGCGCGAACCAGGGCGGCCGTACCGGAGATTGAGGGCTGCCATTGTCCTGGTGTCGAGGCAGTGATGCACGATAGCCGTCGACTTCGCCGATTGTCGAAAGGGTCGTGAGGGTTCTTGCCTGGGGTGATGCGTCGCGTATGCGTTCGTGACGTAGAGGCGTGAGGCCGGGTCGCCGACTGATGGTGTTCGGGGAGTTGAGTTCCCAGGTCGGCGACGCGTTTCTCGGCGAAGCGAAGGCTGGACGGCGACCACCGTGCTGCGACGGGAGGGCGCGGACCCGGTTCGCAAGGGTCGGTCGTGGAGCCTGGCAACCGCAACGACTGCACGGCGCGGGAGTAGGGGGAGCGGCGAACCGGGCTGAGCGGGCTTACCGGAAGTGGGGGGCGACGTCCGCCTCGTTCGCCGTTCCGCCGCCCGTGCCGTTTCCGTCCTCGCTTCCCGCTTCGACGCTTTCTGCTTCTATGCCGTTCCCCGGCTCGGTCCACGTCCCTTTCGCGGTCCTGTTGGCCGTCACGTCCTGCGCGTCCTTCGTGTGCTCCTCGGCGTTCACCTGTGCCGCGTACCGCTTCGCGAGGACCGCGCAGACCATCAACTGCATCTGGTGGAACAGCATCAGCGGCAGCACCGCCAGCCCGGCCTGGGCGCCGAAGAGGACGCCGGCCATCGGGAGCCCGGCGGCCAGGCTCTTCTTCGAACCGGCGAAGGTGATCGCGATCCGGTCCGCCCGCGGGAAGCCCAGCAACCTCGAACCGTACGAGGTGACGGTCAGCATGGCCGCCAGCAGGACCGCCTCCACGCCCAGGAGGCACAGCAGCCGCAGCGGGGAGACCTGGTGCCAGATGCCCTGGACCATCCCGGCGCTGAACGCGGCGTAGACGACCAGCAGGATCGAACCGCGGTCCACGCGGCCGAGGACCTTCCGGTGCCGCGCGAGGAACCCCGCAATCCATCGCCGCAGCAACTGCCCGGCCACGAAGGGGAGAAGGAGCTGGCAGGCGACCGAGATCAGGGAGTGCGCGGAGAAGCCGGCACCGGCGCCGTGCAGCACCAGTCCGGCCAGCAGCGGTGTGAGGACGATGCCCACGAGGCTGGAGAACGACCCGGCGCAGATCGCCGCCGCCACATTGCCGCGCGCTATGGAGGTGAAGGCGATGGAGGACTGGACCGTCGACGGCACCAGGCACAGGAACAGCAGACCGGTGTACAAGGCGGGCGGCAGGACCTGCGGAACCAGGGCGCCGGCGGCCAGGCCGAGCACCGGGAAGGCGACGAACGTGCAGGCCAGGGTGGTCAGATGGAGGCGCCAGTGGCGCAGCCCGTCCATCGCCTCCCGGGTGGAGAGCCGGGCGCCGTAGAGGAAGAAGAGCAGCGCGACGGCGCCGGTGGAGGCCCCGTCCGCGACGGTGGCGGCTCGTCCGGCGGCCGGCAGCAGCGCGGCCAGGCCGACCGTACCGACCAGCGCGAGCAGGAAACCGTCCACGGGGAGCCAGGAGGGGAGGCGGAAAACGGGGCGGCGCATGGTCTCTCCTCGCGGTCGGCGGCTCACGGCGGTGGCCCGGACGTGACCCTCACCAGGGTGCCGGGCCCGGGAGAGATCGGGAACCCCGATTACTACGCTGACTGTCATCATGATGCGCGATAGGCGGATCGCGATAGGCGTCCTCCTCGGACACCAACCAAATACCCCACGGCTTCCTTGAAGCCGTGGGGTATTTGTCGTTGTCCGGCAGCCGCGGCCCGAGTGAGCCGAGTGAGCCGAGTGATCTGGGGAACGTCCGCCGTGCCGGCCCGCGTCCGGCCGGTGCCGGGGGAGGGGCAACGGCCTCTGCCCCGGCACCGTACGGACCCCTCCGGCGTCAGTCCTCCACGCCGTAGTACTGGGCGAGGAAGCCGGTCACCTCCTCCGCGTGCGGCAGCAGTTCCGGCAGGTGTGCGGTGAGGGCGGTGCGCACGGCGTCGGCGAGCGCGTCGTGGCCGGTGGCCGCGGCCTTGACGTAGGGGTCGAGACGGCGGACGAGCTCGTAGTTGCTCTCCACGTCGAGCTGCCGCATGGTGCGCTCCAGCGGCGGGGCGCCGGCGGGCGGCACGGGCGGCAGCAGCCGGCTGACGAAGGTGACGCGGTGCATCACCCGCCAGCACGGCGGCTTGCGGTCCGACTGACGGGCCTGGCGCAGGGCCGTGGCGTTGGGGTCGGCGGCGCTCTCCAGCCACTTCGGGTCGACGACCTTGTGGAAGAAGGTGTCGAAGTGCTCGGTGTCCTCGCCGAGGTAGAAGCTGAGGAACCGGTACGCGTCGACCTTGCCGGGGGCGTTGACCGGGTTGCCGTCGCCGTCGTAGACGGGCTTGCGTCCGGCGTCGTACTTCTGGAGGTTGCCCGACGGCGCGCAGGTCACGTCCAGTCCGAAGGAGCGGGTGGCCTGCCTGCCGCGGGCCCGGGTGGCGGTCATGCCGCCCCCGAGCGACGCGTCGAGCTGGGCGCTGATCCCGACGCCCATGATGTCGAAGGACGTGCCGACGGAGGCGCCCACCGAGCCGGACAGCGAGTACGAGCCGGAGGTCGTCTCACTGACGGCGTCGGTGGTCTCGGTGGTCTCGGCGAAGAAGCCGCCGTCGGCCGTCCACACGTAGGTGTTGATCAGGTCGCGGCGGGAGAAACCCTCGCCGGTGCGGCTGTTGGCCGCGTCCTGCGCGGTGGCGGGTGAGGCGTCGCCGCCGATCGCCCCGCCGAGCACCCGGCCGGCCCGTTCGGCGGTGGGGTCGGGGGTGTGGGGGTCGGTGGAGACGGTTTCGTAGTAGCTCCGCAGCCGCTGCTGCTCGCGCTGGATGCGGCGCTTGATCGCGTATGCCTCGCGCGGTTTGTAGTAGCTGTACTCGCCGTGCTCCCGGGCGTTGGTGTAGTCCGGGTCGAGGACCTTGCCGCGTTCGTCGTAGCCGACGGTGCCGTCCAGGGTGCCCTGCTTGGTGTAGCGCGGGTTGAGGGGGAACGGGATGACGTTCCAGTCCTTGGGGATGTCGGGGTTGGGCTGCATGCGGTAGGCGACCAGGGCGCCGCTGTGCGCGAGGCGCAGTGCGAAGACGTCGGCCGTCTGGGACTGGACGACGGCGAAGCCGGTGTTGACGGGGACGTAGCGCCGGCCCAGTGCCGCGTTGAGCGGCTTGAGCGGATCCTCCCAGCTGCCCGCCAGCTCGACCTGCATGGCGCGGGTGGTGTTGTGCCCCTGCGAGACCGACGTCTCGTCGGCCCAGGTGTTGGAGAACTCCAGGCTTCCGCGCACACCCGCCGACACCTTGGCCTTCGCCATGGACTTGGCGACACCGAAACCGAGCGGGGCGGTGATCATCCACATGTCGACGTCGACCTCGTTGGACAGGGCGAAGGAGAAGGCGGCGTCGACGCTGCGCCCCTTGGCCGACGACAGCGAGTGGACGACCTCCTCGGCCTCGGTGAACTTCACCGAGGCGACGCCGTCGTACGTCGCGCGCTCGGGATCGATCGTGTTGGGGGTGAGGTTCTCCGACGGCACGGGCGGAGCGCCCTCGACGTAGCCGATCAGCTGCGGGTCGAACTGCACCTGGCTGACCCACTCGCTGACCAGGTCGCCCACCTTGTAGCCGGTGACCAGATGCCAGCGGCCGTCGCGCAGGTAGCCGTAGGCGCGCTTGAGCACGCCGAACGCCTCGCCCTTGGCCGAGTACTGCATGTCGGCGTACTCACCGACGGCCGGAGCGCCGGAGATCGTCTCGTGGAAGGGCGTGCGCATCGCGGCGAGGGCCGAACGGACCTGTGCCGTGTCGCTGGAGACGGGCGCGGTGGACAGCACGGCCGCCGGACGGCGCGGGGCGTCGGGCAGCGTCAGGTGGTTGCCGCGCAGCCCCTCGTCCTGGACGAGCCCGGCGCCCTCGTCGGTGGAGGCGCGGTCGAAGGAGTAGCAGGCCAGCAGGTCCTCCTTCTCGCCCCTGAGCCGGGTGAAGAGGTTGTCCAGGACCTGTTCCTGGGTGCGGGCGGTGCGCCAGACGCGGACCTCCTCCAGGACACCGTGGAACGGCTCGGTCACCCGGCCGTCCGCGAGCCGTGCGCCCAGCGTGAACGCGCGGTCTCCGTAGCCGGCGAAGTCCGCGTTCTCCAGCGGGTCGCAGGCCACCGAGACGCCGTTGCGGTACAGGCGGAAGAGGCTGCCGCGCGGGTCGGGGTTGCGGGTCCAGCGGGCGCCGCGCAGCCGGGCGGTGTGCGAACCGGTGGCGTCGGCGGCGGTGTTGCCCGCGTTCTCCTCGAAGCGCCAGTGCGCGGTCAGGCCGCGGTCGCGCGCCGAGACCGGCGTGCCGAGCCGGGCCGCGTCCCGCGCGGTGCCCCACAGCCGGACCTCGGAGACGATGCCGGTCAGCGGGTGCGTCTCCAGGCCGTCGAGGGCCCGGCCGATGTCGAGGGTGCCGGAGTTGCCCCTGGCGCCGGGGCCCTCGTACCGGGCGTCGCCGGCCTCGCGGCCGTCGACGAAGAAGCGGATGTCCTGCCACTCCTGGACGTCGACCGACTCCACCAGCTCGACGTTCTGCCTGACCGGCCGCCCGTCGGGGCCCGCCGCGGTGATCTCCTTGGCGCCCTTGCGTTCCTGCATCGACCGCCCGCTCTTGCGGACGACGGCGAGCCGGTGGAACGCCCCGGCCCGGACGGCCTCGGAGGAGGTGAACCGCACCAGCCGGCCGTCGGGCTCCTCGAAGCCGAACTCCAGCCTGCCGTCGGGCAGTACCAGCAGCCGGTACGGAACGCTGCCGCCGGCGCCGTCGGCCGCGCGGCCCTTGGACAGCAGGCCCTGCGTCGCACCGAGGGAGTCGACACGGCAGAAGACCTCCAGGGTGAGGTCGTCGGCGATGTCGAGCGCGTCGTTGTCGGGCGCCTCCACGTAGCCGCCGTCGGTCAACTCGACTGCCCAGGACTGCTCGTGGGCGGCGGCGAGGTGGGTCCACTCGTGCGGCGGGAAAGAGGCACGGGTGGCCACCAGCCGGTTGCCTACCCCGGCGACGATGCGATACGTCGTGTCGGCGGACCGCTCGACCGCGGCGGGCGCGGTCGCGGTGGTGACGCCACCGCGCAGATAGACGTGCCGGCCGTGCCCGGAGCGGTCCAGGACGCCCGGTTTGCCGCCCACTTGGGCGAGCGGGTTGCCGCAGGGCCAGTAGCCGGCGAGCCCGGCCTCGTCGCCGGCCAGCCGCCGGTTCTTCAGCTCCCGGACCTCTGCCAAGGTGCGGGCGGTGCCCCAGAGCCTGACCTCGTCCATTTCGACCGCGGCGTAGTCGGGCACCCAGCCGGCGAAGGAGCTGCCGAAGCTGAAGAGGCCGTCTCCCTGGTAGGTGCCCGACGCGATGCGCCTGGCTTCCTCGACGCCGTCCTTGAAGACCACCTGTTCCCGGGTGGTCGCGTCGAAGGCACAGGCCCAGTGGTGCCAGTCGGTGTCGTCGTTGCCGTAGTTGGTGGTGACGTCGTCGCCGTAGAACCCGAACCTGAAGGCGCTGGTCTCGGTGAGACCGATGTGCAGGGCGTTCCTCGTGCTGCCCTGTGACGTCCCGTGGCCGATGACGTATTGGGCCTTGCCGTCCCACTTCGTCGTGCGGCGCGCCCAGAACTCCACTGTGAAGCTCTGGCCGGCGAGGCTGAAGCCGTTCTCGGTCATGGCCACACCGCTCTTGCCGTCGAAGGCCAGGGCGGGCACCGCGGTGGCGGCCGGGGCGAGCAGGCCCAGCGTGTACGGGTCCTCGCCGGCGCCGGCGTGCACGATCCTGGCCGCGCCGGACACCTGCTCGGGGTTGACCCACGCCTCCAGGGTCAGGTCACCGGTCGCCGTGGTCCGCTCCAGATGTTCCTGCGGAAGGGTGAGGACGTTCTCCCGGCCGTCGAAGGAGTATGCCCGGCCGGGCTTGTCCGCGCGCCAGCGGCAGCCGTGTCCGGCGACGAGGTCCGAGACCTCGCCGAGCGGGACCTCCCGCGCCGTGCCCGGCTCGGCCAGCACCAGCCGGGAACCCGCGGAGAGCGGCACGCCGGGGCGGCTGGCGGAGGCGCCGCGGTGGTCGTAGCGCAGCCGCTGGACGGTCTCGCCCGGCTGCGGCTCGGGACCGCCCTCACCGGCGTCCAGTCGGAGCGACGTGGCGCCGGTCGGGAAGTCGGCCTCCGTGAGGTAGAGGTGGCCGCCGACCGTGACGGGCGTACGGGCGGGCACGGTGACGGAGAGGGGTTCGGCGAGCCGGAGGACACCACCGGCGACGTCGCCGGCCCGGCCGCCCGACAGGAGTCTCGTGGTCGCGTCGAACGACTTCACCGCGCCGACCGTGACCGGCTCCTCCGGTGTCCCGTTGACGATCGCGGCGAAGTCGGCGGCCCGGCGCGGCAGCCCCTGCCAGGTCTCGCGCTCCGCACCCCGCTCGATGGTCATGTCGCACAGGCCGGGACCGCCACCTGCCGTGACCCGGATCGTCACCGAGTCCAGACCGGTGCCGGAGTCGCGGGCGGTGAAGGTGACCCCCTGGCCGTCGCCCGCCGTCAGCCGGCGGGAGGAGCGTACTGCCGTGGTGTCGTAATAGGTGGCGAAGAACTGCCCGTTGGCGCCGCGGAAGTACAGCACGACGTTGCCGGTGGCGCTGTCCAGCAGATACGGCCGGTCGGCCGAGCGGGCGAAGGCCAGCAGGGCGCCGGAGGTGCTCAGGCCGGTGCGGTCGAGGGAGAGTTGGGGCATGGGCAGCGCGATGTCGTCGTCGCCCTTGAGGCCGCCGGTGAGCCGGGCGAGCTCGTCGCGCGCGGCCGCCAGCTCGGCCTGGTGGGCCTCGATCTCGCGGCGGCGCCGCTCCAGCAGTTCGCGCTGGGGGCGCAGCTCGGCGAGCTGGGCGTCGAGCGCCTCCACCCGCTTGCCCGCGTCGCGGATGTCGGCATGCCCGAAGTCGTGGAGGGCGACCCGCTCGAAGGCGATCAGCCCCTCGCCGGACTCGGTGACCGGGGCGGGGTCGTACTGGACGACGCGGTCGCCGAGCCGGTCGGGCGCGCAGACCGCCTTCTCGCTGTATCGGTTGACGACGGTGCTGTAGCCGTCGCTCTGTTCAAGGATATGGAAGTGGGTGTTCCAGGCGCCGGTGTTCCGTGGCCACACGATCAGGGGCGCGTCGTTGTCCCGGCGCTCACCGGAGACGTTCATGTCCTTGCCGGTGTGTGGATTGTGCAGGTGGTAGGGCGTGCGGCCGCTCCAGGAGGCCCCCGGGGGAATCAAGACGTCCCACAGCGCCGACTTCGCGTCCTTGTCGGAAGTCCTGATGAGCGGCGGTTCGCTCCCGGCGCCGTCGTCCTGGACGGCGAGGTACTGCGGCTCGCCGTCCCGGGTGTTCTTCAAGCGGAGCCGGCACGTCCAGCCGGAGATGTCCTGCGACCACTGGTGGAACGCCTCGCGCAGGCGCTCCAGCTCCGGCACGTCGGAGGTCCGCCGTGCGAGGTCGGCGACCTCGCTCTCCTTGGCCGCGATCTCCTGGACCAACTGCCGGACCCTGCCGTCCAGTTCGCTGATGGTCTCGACGTCGGCGCTGCCGTCCGGCGCGGCGAGCACCGGCAGCGCCAGCTCGTCGGGGATCTCGGCGAGTCGCCCGTCGCGCCCCACGCCGAGGTCGACCGTCGCCAGGTACGACTCGGCGGTCTCCTCGCCGGTCCTCGGGTCGGGTCCGGAGGTGGCGTACGACAGCAGGACCCGGGCCTGGCGCTTGGCGGGCCTGGGCTCCCGGCCGTAGCCCGTGGAGGTCTCCTCCTGCTGGTGGTAGAGGACGGCGGAGAGCCCCGAGACGGTCTTCCGGCCGGCGACGGCGAAGCTGTCGCGGCGCACGCCGGGGTGGTCGCCGATGGGGGCCTGGGAGGTCACCCACCGGGGGCCGCCGAGGAGTTCGCCGTGGTGGGCGTGGTCGGTCTGGTCGTGCAGCCGGGTACCCGAGCCCTCGTCGAAGCGGTAGTACGCGACGAGGCCGGGGTCGTTGCCGATGAGGCGGACGCCCTTGTCGTGATCGAGCTCCTCCTGGGTGCGGACGCGGTCCCAGATCCGTACCTCGTCCAGCTCCGCGCGGGCGCTGCCGAACCACAGGGCCTTGCCCAGCAGCAGCGGGCCGGTGCCCGCGTAGGCGCCGTCCGCGGTACGGGAGCCCACCTCGGTGCCGTCGCGGTAGACGGTCTGGCGGCGTGTCGCGTGCTCGAAGACGCAGGCCCAGTGATGCCAGGCGGTGTCGTCGCCCCGGACGTCGGTGTTGAAGTCGTCGGCGTAGAAGGAGAAGGTGAAGCGGCCGTCGTCCCGGAAGCCGATGTGCAGGGAGTTGTGGGGGCTGCCGGCTGCGTCGCCGTGCCCCACCAGGTACTCCTCGCGGTCGGTCTCGGTACGCCGCTCCCAGAACTCGACCGTGAAGTCACGGCCGGCGAGTTCGGGCCCCTCGGCGACGCGCACATGGGCGTCGCCCTCGCCGAACGCGAGCGCGGTCTCGGCATGACCCTCGGTGCTGACGACGGGTACCAGGGGCGTACCGGTGAACGGACAGGTGCCGGGGGCCGGTTCGTAGACCGCGTCCCGGTGGGCCGGGTCCGGGCTGGTCCACGCCTGGGTGCCCTGGAGGTTGAACAGGCCGTCGTGGCCCTGCTCGACGTTGAAGGAGTCGATGCGGCCCGTGGCGTCGTTGTGCGCGAAGACCTGCCAGCGCTGCCGCCCGTGGACGGCGGTGGGCACGAGCAGGGCGGTGAAACGCCCGCCGCTCAGGTGGCGGACGAACGACAGCTCCTGCGTGGGCTCGTGGAAGGGGCGGCCTTCCATGTCGGTCGTGCCCAGGCTGTCCTTGGCCGAGTCCGGCCGGGTCCGGTGCCGGCTGCGGCGGTAGCGGGCCTCCAGAACGGGCTTGAGTTCCCCGCCGACGAGGAGGAACCGGTCGCACAGGAGAGTGTCCGCGACCAGCGGTACCTTGGCGCCCGCGCCGTCGGTGACGTAGTCGCCGCGCTCCGGATCGCCGGAGGATCCGCCCCCGGCCAGCTTGTGGACGGTGTCGGGGTGGTCAGCGCCGATGGACTGGCGCAGCACGACGATGTGCGTACCGTCCGACAGGGCGTGGAAGGGTGCCGCGGCCGTGAGCCGTGCCGTGGTGGACAGTAAGGGGTCCACCTCTTCCTCGTTCAGCCGCTCATCGGCCGCCGCCTCGATGCGCCCGCCGTTCTTCACCACCGGTAACGCGGTGGCCCCTGCGGCGGCGAAGCCGGTGCCCGTGATCTCGGAAGGGAAGCGCAGCGGCAGCGGGTTCTCCGACCAGTAGGCGGCGTCCAGTTCACCCTTGGCCTCGTCATGGTGCGCAAGGTCGAGAACGGTGTAGACCAGGCGCCGCCGGTCGTCCATGGCCAGGGCCACCGTGGTGCCCTGGTGGCGCACGGTGGTGGTGTGTACGTAGGTGCGATCGCTGTAGACCTTGAGCAGATGCTGTTCGCCGGACAAGGGCAAGACTCTCCTTGAGAAGAACCGTGTGGAGCCGCGAGAAACCCCGCTGACCTGCGCCGCTTCCCCTGGGCGCAGCGGTCACACGATTTACCGAAGCGACAGGTGCGTCAAGGAAGGTAAATGCGCCATCGTCCGGAAACAGCATCACCGGTGTGGGCAAAGCGGACGGGGTGGCCCGTGCCGTCGCGGAGTACGCGGCAAGTCCCTGGAGGTCGTCGACCTGCCCCAGCCCGACCTGGACAAGATCACCGGCCGGGGTGACGCCTTCGTCTCCACCTACGTGAACTTCTACGTCGCCAACGGCGCGGTGTTCATGCCCCGCTTCGGCGACGCCACGGCGGACGACCGCGCGAAGGGCATCCTGCAGGACCACTTCCCCCGGCGCGACATCGTGCAGGTGAAGATCGACACCATCGCCTCGGGTGGCGGCGGCATCCACTGCTCGACCCACGACCAGCCCGGCAAGCCGGCCAGATAGCGAGCGGCGGCTGCGCGGCCTGCGGCACGAGGGGCAGGACAACGCGCGCGGCCGCGATGGCAGGATGACGGCATGGTTGCGAATCAGACGTGGGCGGGCCTTCACGGGGACCTGCAGGCGGCCCAGGCGTTGGTGTACGAGCCGAGCGGGTTCGCCTGCTCGCCGCCGGTGCCCGAACCGGAGAGCGCGGAGTACGCGGCATGCGGTTTCACGCTCGACGGCTACTCTGTCCGGTTCCGCGTGGCCAAGACCACACCGACGAAGGTGGGCCAGTTCGTCACCGTGTGGCAGCGGTCCGAGGAGGGGCCGATCCGGCCCTTCGACGCCGACGACGGGGTGGACCTCTTCGTCGTCAGCATCCGCGACGACAACGGCTTCGGACAGTTCGTGTTCCCGCGCGAGGTGTTGTGCGAGCGCGACATCGTCTCGCGCAACGGCTCCGGCGGGAAACGCGGATTCCGCGTCTACCCGCCGTGGGTGACCACGACCAGTCGGCAGGCCCGCAGCACACAGGCATGGCAGGTGAACCACTTCCTCCACCTCGGCCAGAACGGACCCGCCGACCTGACCCGCGCCCACGCCCTCTACCACCCGTAGGCGCCCTCGGCGACCACGGAACCCGACCGCCGGGCGAACGCGGCGATCGCGTACGGGGCGGGCGTGCCGAACTCCCGCCTGCATGTGCCCATGGTCCACGTCCCCCTTCGGCCAGACACACCGAAATGCCTGGTCACTGCAGTGACCAGGCATTTCGGGGTATGGGCGACGGCAGCGCGGCCGACGTCACCTCCTCGACTTGTATCCCAGGACCGTCATCATCCCCGACTCCGAGTGGTAGACGTTGTGGCAGTGCAACATCCACAGGCCGGGGTTGTCGGCGTCGAAGTCGACGGAGACCTTCTTGTCCGGCAGGACGATCGTGGTGTCCTTGCGGGGGCCGCCGTCGGCGAGCGCGAAGGTGTGCCCGTGCAGATGCATCGGGTGCCACATCTCCGTCGTGTTGTGGAAGGTGAGCCGCACCCGCTCGCCCTCCCGTACGGGATAGCGCTGGGAATCCGTGTACGGCTTCCCGTTGATCGCCCAGTTCCAGTCGTCCATGGTCCCGGTGAGGTCCATCTTGATGGTGCGGTCGGGGGTGGTGTCCGAGAGCCGTACCGAGTCGTCGGCCTTGAACTTGTCCGCGCTCAGCCCGCCGCTCCTCAGCTCCGTCGGGCGCATCTTCGCGTCGGGCGCGTCGCCGTCGCCGGTCCGCAGCAGGGCCTGCGCGGTCTTGTTGTTCTTGCCCGCGGAGAGCGCGGTGAGCGGGAAGACGCCGTCCTTCGCGGTGACCAGGACGTCGAAGCGCTCGCCCATGGCGATCAGCAGGCTGTCGGTCTCCTTGTGCTTCACCGGGTAGCCGTCGATGTGCGTCACGGTCATGTTGTGACCGCCGAGCGCGACCCGGTAGGCGGTGTCGGCGGCCGCGTTGATGAGGCGGATCCGGATGCGGTCGCCGGGCTTGGCGCGGAAGGTCTCCCGGTCCCTGGCCACCCGGCCGTTCATCAGGTGGAACGGGTGCTCCACGCTGTCCGAGGGGTCGTCGTCGGCGGTCGGGTGCATGGCGTGTCTGCGCGCCCGGGACACGGCGGCAGCCGCCGACCGGCGGCCACGCATCTGCATCTCCATGGCGCCCATGGCCCCGCCGGGCTTGTTCTTGTTCAGCTCGGCCAGCACCGCGTCCGGAGTCATTCCGTCGACCCCGTCGAGCCAGTCGTCGATCATGACGACCCACTCGTGGTCGTACGAGAGGGGCTCGCGGGGGTCCTCGATGATCAGCGGTGCGTACAGCCCGCGGTCCAGCTGCACGCCCACATGCGGATGGATCCAGTGCGTACCGGGCGTGTTGGCCGTGAAGAGGTAGTCGTAGGTGGCGCCGGCCTTCACGGCGCGCTGGGTGATGTCGGGAGAGCCGTCCATGTCGTTGCGGATCTGCACCCCGTGCCAGTGGCAGGTGGTGGAGTGCGGAAGGCGATTGTGGAGGGTCACGGCGAGCTTGTCGCCGACGTGGGCACGGATTTCCTTGCCGGGCAGCAGGCCGCCGTACGCCCAAGTGTTGACGATCTGGCCGCCCATGTCGAACTTGCTCTCGGCGGCGGTCAGCTTGAAGCGGCGCACGGGGCCCGACCCCCGGTGGCTCTCCCTTTCCATGACCTCCGGACCGTCCGGGGCGACGTAACCGGACGGGGCCTTGTGGCCGTTCGAGCCGGGGTCGGGCGGGGGAGGCGTGCCGTAGGGGTGGGGCCTGCCGTTCTTGGCGTTCAGGGCGGTGGCCCCGGTGGCGGTCAGCAGCCCACTGCCGGCGGCGGCGATACCTGCGCCGAGCAGGGCGCGTCTGGAGTGCGTACGCATAGGAAAGACACCTCGTGGCGATCGTGTCGGTGTGATGTGGGGTCGGTGAGGGGCACTGCCGGGGGCGTCGGCGACGAGGCGTGCTCCGCCACGCGCGGCACCAACAGTCGGGCGAGGAGATTCCGGCGCGGCAGCGGACGTATCGACCGACGGCCGCACAGCCGGTAGGCGGGGCGGCCGTCCGCCGGACCGTACGTCCGGCCGACGGGGCGCAGGCCGGTACCGGGGAGGCAGCGGAGAGCCGGCGTACGGAAGGAAGGCACGGCCGTACGGACCGAGGCGGGGACCATGGCGCCGCTCTCGGTGTCCGCGGCCGACCGGCGGGCCTGCTGGTGCACCGTCATGTCGTCATGATCGGCCGTGTCTTGGCGCACCGTCATGCCGAGCTGCGCCATCTGGGCCGTCGTCCCGGGCGGGGGGCTGGGCCCGGCGGTCGGGCGGGTGCCGCCCGCCGGCTTCTCGTACCCGCCGTCCGGCTCGCGGCGGGCCGCTGCTCCCGGCCTTCGCATCGCCGCCGACACGCCGGGGCGGTTCCCGTTCGATGGCCAGTTCGACTGGGGTCCGCTTGTTGCCCACCGCGGCGACGGGCTCGGCTATCCGGGCGCGGTGGGGGAGTGTGGTGGGTTCGCTCGCGCCGCCCGGGAGCGACTGGGTCTCGGAAAGTGCGCCGGGGTGCCGGTCGCGACCGTGCGCCCGCGGTGGCGGTCCCTCTCGCCGCACCGGGACCGGGTCCGGGTCGCTGCAGGTGGGCCGGCGACTGTGTGCTTCCCGCCGGGTGCCGTGTGCCGGTGCGCAACACTCACCGGCACATCAGTTTGATTCAACTGCCCATAAGCGCAAGGAAGTTGAACGCTTGTGCAACTTCTGTTTTTCGTACACGAGTACATACCGATGGTATATGCAGTAGGGCTACCCGGCGGTCTTGAAAGGGCTATGCTCCCTGTTGCGCAGCGAGTTGTGGCGACTACAGCTAGTCGTCGCCTGCTGCTGCGGTGCCGCCGACTGCACGAAGGTTTGGGTGTCCTGGGACCCGGCTTCCATGTGGGCGGAACACCACCGCGACCGCGCCGCGGCACGTGCCGCGCGTGTGATCCGGTGGCTGTCGAGCCTGTTCACGCGGCCCCGCGCGATGGTGTGTACCCACACACACCGGACAGTCGCTCCGTCCCTTTATCACGCCCTTAGGATGCCGATGGCTCGTGCTGGCTCGTCACCCGGAGGCTGGCGGTCCACGTCAACCTCCTTGTGGATACTCCCTCCCGCCCTGGTTGCCGCGTGTACCGCCGCCGCCCTGTCCATGGCGCCGTCGAGCGCCATCGCACCGGTTGCCCTGTGCGGCGCGGCATCCGCCGCGACCGCGGCCGTCGTGGCAGGGGAGGCGGTGCGCAGGGGGCGCACGATCTCCGAACTGCACAGGCAGCATGCCGAACAAGAAGCGCAGCTACGTCAATATCTGGTCGACCAGGAGATCGAGACCGTACGGCTCGCCAAGGAGCTGCTGCCGGTCCTGGTCGCACGGCTCCAACGGGGCGAGTTCGGCGAGGAGGTGCTGCGCGACATCGACTACGACTCCCGGGTCAGCCCCGAGTTCGCCGCCGCCCACGAAGCCGTGCTGCGCTCGGTGGTCGAAGCGGTGGAGGCGGAGGAAGGACTGCGCGACTCGGCCCAGCGGGCCTTCGTCAACATCGCGCGCCGCGTCCAGGCCATCGTGCACCAACAGGCCCAGGATCTGCGGGAGATGGAGGACAAACACGGCAACATGCCGGATGTCTTCGGCGACCTGCTCCACCTCGACCACGCCACCGCGCTCGTCGGGCGCCTCGCCGACAGCATCGCCGTACTCGGCGGGGCCCGCCCGGGGCGCCAATGGCAGCAGACCGTACCGCTGTTCAACGTGCTGCGCGGCGCGATGTCGCGGATCATCGACTACCAACGCGTCGACCTCCACTCGGTGGCCGAGATCGCCATCGTCGGGCCCGCGGTCGAACCGCTGATCCACGCCCTGGCCGAGCTGCTCGACAACGCCACTCGTTACTCGCCGCCGCAGACGCGGGTCCACCTCACGGCGATCGAGGTGCAGTCCGGCGTCGCGGTCGAGATCGAGGACGCCGGGGTCGGCCTCACCGACGAGGCGCGCCACCGCGCCGAGCGGGTGCTGGCCCAGGCATCGGCCGGACTGGACCTCGACGACCTGGGGGAAACCCCGCGCCTCGGCCTGGCGGTCGTCGGCCGACTCGCCCAGGCCAACAACTTCTCCGTCTCACTGCGCCCTTCCGCGTACGGCGGGGTGCGGGCCGTCCTGACGGTTCCTCAGGAAGCGACCACCGCGACTCCCACGCCCGGCGGGCAGATCGCCCGCGCCGCCACCCTGCCACCGCCCAGGCCGCGGATCAGGCCGCTGGCCACGCCCAGGCCCCAGGAGGCCGAGGCGGCGGCACCCGTGACCGATGTCAACGGACTGCCGCAGCGCCGGCGGAGGCGTATCGCGGGTGCACCGGTGCCTCCCCGGCCCAGGTCGGCTCCCGCGGGCCCCGGGCCCGTGTCCGGAGCCCCGAAGTCGTCCGACACCCCAGCCCAGCCGGGGATGTGGCTGGCCGCCTTCCAACAGGCGGTTTCCGGAGAGGCACCTTCGGCCGGCCACGACCGACCGAACAGTGACGAGTCGCCAGGAAAGGATGAATGAGCACGTGACGCAGCAGCGGCTCAATATGGACTGGATGCTCAAAGACCTGGCGTCCAGCGTTCCGTTCACCCGCCACGTCGTGGTGTTGTCCTCGGACGGCCTGTGCATGGCCAAGTACGGCACCGACACGGACGCCGCCGACCGCCTGGCCGCGGCCTGCGCCGGACTGCAGAGCCTGTCGGGGGCCGTGGCAGCCGAGTTCCCGGACGGTGACGGGACAATGAGACTCGTCGTGATCGAGGTCAGCGGGGGCTTCTTCTACCTGATGGCGGCCGGTGCCAGAGCCTATCTCGCGGTACTGGCCGACGACGGGGTGGACCCCGGCCTCATGGGGCAGCGTATGCGGGACCTGGTGGCGAGGATCGGTCAGCACCTCACCAGTCCGCCGCGTGCCGACGGGCAGGTCACATGAGCGACGGTCACCAAGACGAAGGACGAAAAGACTGGGAGGAAGGCGGCCCCGAGCGGCTCTACGTCGTCACGGCGGGCCGGAGCCGCCCCGCCGAGCAGGCCGCCCTGGACCTGGTCACGCTGATCGTGTCCCGCGACGCGCCCGCCGCGGGCATGCAACCCGAGCACGCCGCGATCATACGCATGTGCAACTACCCGCTGTCCGTTGCCGAGATCTCCGCCTACCTGCACCTGCCGGCCAGCACGGTGACGGTGCTCCTCGCGGATCTCATCGACGGCGGACACGTCGAGGCCCGGGCCCCGATCCCGGCCGCAGCCCTGCCCGATGTCGAACTTCTGGAGGCGGTGATGCATGGACTGCAACGTCTCTGAGGCCCTCGTAGGGCCTCGGATCGAGGACCAGTTGCCCGCCTCGGCCGCTGCCGCGGTCAAGGTGGTGATCGTCGGAGGCTTCGGGGTCGGCAAGACCACGATGGTCGGCTCGGTGAGCGAGATCCGGCCGCTGACCACCGAGGAGATGATGACCAAGGCCGGCGCCGATGTGGACGACATCGCCGGCGTGGAACGCAAGACCGCGACCACCGTGGCGATGGACTTCGGCCGGATCAGCCTCAACGAACAACTGGTGCTGTACCTGTTCGGCACGCCCGGCCAGGAGCGCTTCTGGTTCCTGTGGGACGGCCTCTTCGAAGGCGCACTCGGCGCCGTCGTCCTGGTCGACACCCGCCGACTGGAAGTCAGCTTCGATGTCATCGGCCGCCTTGAAGACCGCGGGGTGCCCTTCGTCGTCGCGATGAACGCGTTCCCCGACGCTCCGGCCTACCCCATCTCGGACCTCCGCGCGGCGCTGGACCTCCCCGAGACCGTTCCCATCTTCGACTGCGACGCCCGCAACCGCACCTCGTCCCGTGACGCCCTGCTGACGCTCATGCGCTACCTGCACTCCCTCACCACCGCAACCCCGGAGCCACAGTGACGCCCCCTTCCCCCAATTCCGCCCACCACGACTCGACGCTTGCCCCGCCCCCGGGCTGCCCCGCCCACGCCTACCCGGCTCCCGGTGGCAAGGTGCGGTTGTACGGCCCCGAGTACGAAGCCGATCCGATGCGCGTCTTCGAGCAGTTGCGCGCCACGCACGGAGCGGTGGCCCCGGTCCTGCTCACCGGAGATCTGCCCGGCTGGCTGGTCCTCGGCTACCGCGAGATCCTGGAGGTGCTGCGGACGCCGAGCCGGTTCTCCCACGACTCCCGGATCTGGAACCAGTTGAGGGAAAACCGCGTTCCGCAGGACTCCCCCATGCTGCCGGTGATCGCCTGGCGCCCCGACTGCCGGTTCGCCGACGGCGAGGAACACCAGCGGCTGCGCGGCGCGATCAACGAGAGCATGGGGCGATTCGACCGGCGCGGCATCCGCCGCTACGTCACCCGCTTCACCCACCAGCTGATCGACAACTTCGCCGCCGACGGCCGCGCAGAGCTGGTGACGCAGTTCGCGCAGCAACTCCCCATGATCGTCCTCACGCAGATGCTGGGGATGCCGGAGGAGTACGGGCCGCGCATCGTGGAGGCAGCCACTGAACTGGTAAAGGGCTCCGTGAAGGCGGTCGCCAGCAACCAGTACATCATGGA
This sequence comes from Streptomyces sp. GS7, assembly GCF_009834125.1. Lineage (NCBI taxonomy): Bacteria > Bacillati > Actinomycetota > Actinomycetes > Kitasatosporales > Streptomycetaceae > Streptomyces > Streptomyces sp. GS7. Next base: position 6,252,939 of record NZ_CP047146.1, on the reverse strand, counting down.
GGTGCTGGCGGAACTCGTGGCGCGCAAGCACACCGCGCCCGGCCCCGACCTCGCGTCGTGGCTCATCGACCACCCCGCCAAGCTGAACGACGAGGAGATCGTCAATCACCTGTGGCTGGTCCTCATCGCCGCCAACGAGAACACCACCAGCCTGATGGCGAGCACGCTGCGGATGGTGCTCACCGATCAGCGTTTCCGCGCCTCGCTGACGGGTGGTCATATGACGCTGCCCGATGCCGTGGAACAGGTGCTGTGGGACGAGCCCCCGACCACCGTGGTCCCCGCCCGCTGGGCCACGGATGACACCGAGCTCGCCGAGCATTCCATCCGGGCCGGAGACATGCTGGTGCTCGGCGTGGCTGCCGGGAACCTCGACTCGGCGGTCCGTCCCGATCTCAACACGCCGATGCACGGCAACCGTTCCCACCTCGCCTTCGGAGGCGGGCCGCACGAGTGCCCTGGCCGCGACGTGGCACGTGCCATCGCCGACACGGCCATCGACACCCTGTTGATGCGGCTGCCCGATGTCCAACTGTTGGTCCTTGAGGACGAGTTGAGCTGGCGATCCACCAGTTGGACCCGCCATCTGGTGGCGCTTCCCGTGCAGTTCGCTCCGCGCCGGGTCGACCCCACCCCGGTTGCCCGTAGCTCTCGGAGCACCGCGGCACGGCCCACTCCGGATTCGGCCTCCGTAGCGGCCGCCGGAACCGAGCAGTCGCCGTCCGTCCACACGCGGCAGCCCCGGCGGTCTTGGTGGCAGGCGGTGAAGCGGCGGTTGCTGCGCTCGTAGTGTGACGGTCGTGCGGCCGTACCCGGTGAGAGGCGCCGGTTCAGGGAGCGGTGTGGCGCCCTGAACCGGCGAGCCGGCAACGGCAATCGCCTGTCAGAACACGGAAACCCGGTCTCCTACGGGCGGGGACCTCGCGACGTACTGGACGCCGGTCCGGTCGTAACGGCCGGTGCCCGGCCCCAGTCGTAGTTGCCGCGGATGCAGGCGTGGTTGGCCTCCACGAAGCGGGCCACGATCCTTTCAGGGGATCGAGCCTCCATCAGACCCGGAGCGGTTCAATGAAGTGGAGAAGGCTGTGCGGGGGGCTTCGGCTTGCCTTCGGCGTCGACCAGTCCGGCCTCCTTGCACGCCTCCTGAAGTGGTAGCTGTACGTGTTTGCGGTGGTCCCTTTCCCGCGCACTTCCTCACCTTCACCGCAAGTAGCCCCCTGGTCTGCTAACGCAGACTCCCCGAATGCAGTGGCCTGTTACTGCGCTAGCTCGTAACGGGTCGTGAAACGGGCGCTGGCGTAGTGGTAGTCGAAGTTGCCGCGGACCACGTGCCGGTATCCTTCGACGATTCGCATGACGTCGTCCACGACGGGCGAATCGTCATTGACGACTGCACGGACCTGTCCCGGGATCGTTCGGCAGGCTGCATCGAACTGGGCCAAGAGCCCGCTGAGTACACCGTTGACGACGTCGACAGCGTCCTGGGTGCCGAGGCCACGCTGTTGACGGACCAGGAGGACCGCGTTGTGCGGATAACTGACGGCTTCTTCTTTCTCCAGGGAGAAGACGTCGTTAAGTAGGCCGATCCACTCGCTGGCCCGATTCCTCGCGTAGACCAGGGCAGGAAGGTTCCGGACTCGAGCTGGCAGGTCGACGTCCTGCACATACTCGTGCATGTGCAGGAAGGGAATCTCACCCACACCGTGCCGGCGGTGTGCCACGTACTGGTGCAGGGGCATGCTTTTCCCGGCGCGGGCTAAACGGACCTGCACCGGATAGGTCCTCAGCCATTGGGCAACCGAATGCATCACCGCCTCGCACCAAGCCAATGAGCGGCCCTGCGACAAAGTTCCGATCACATCTGCCATGGCTCGCCCGGCACCATTGCTGGGAGGGCGAGTCCCGCAGGCGACGGCGACCAGATCTTCGCAATACTCCGAGACCGAGGCGTCATCCTGGGCACTGATTTCTTCATCGAAATCATCCACGAGGAATGCCAGCGCCATGTAACGGTTCACCACCGTCAGCCGGTCTGCGCCGGCGTGGGGGTAGTAGAGGGCCGTCGTGTAGTGCGGTCCCGTACGGACCAGGCGTTCCCGCCGGACCGCATCGTCGAGCAGACGGTGGCTTTCTAGCCAGTTCCACATGTCCGTTTCTGCCGCGTCCACGGCAGCAGCGACCCCGTACTCGGGAAGCGGCATTTCCAAGGCAGGTAGTTCATAGGAGCGAGGCATTTCTCCTCCTCGTAGCAGCCGCCCGGTGAGCCCAGGCGGATCATGGATGGGTCGCTGGGATACGCGCGCGGCCGTGTCAAGTTTCGGTAGTACCGGCGGGCGGCGAGTGTCCGTCCCGGTCGCAGTGACGACGCCGACTGCCGCCCTGCGGGCGTGGGTGGCACAACACGTGGTCGAGCCAGACGTGGGCGAGCGGGAAGGTCGGCTGCACCAGAGTGGAGTCGGGACTGCGGTGGGCCAGGTTCCAGCCGAGGCACCTGGCCTGGTTCTCGGTGCTGGTGAGCGCGCCGGTGGAGGTCAGCCATTCGAGGTTGCGGATCCGGGCCGTCTCCAGGTCCGGGCTGATGCGCGGAGTGAAGGGGGTACGGAGTTCGATGTCCCGCATGGGCGTCCTCCGAAGCTGTCCTGCGTGGTCAGGGTCTTCATGCCAGAAACACGCGAACGCCTGGGCGGATCGCCAAGTCCCCTACGCGCACGGCGCGTTCGTTGGTGCCGACATGACAGAGCTTCTTGCTGGCGTGGCAGAGCATCTGGCGCATGCGCCCCCTGCTTTGGGCGTGCGGGGGCGCGTATCGGCTGAGGGTTCCAGCCACTTACCTCGTGGGAACAAAAGCTGTTTTGACTGTACCGGCGAGCCGGGGGTGTGGCCAGGCCCCATCCGGGGCCTGACCAGGCCCTCGGCATATGACCCGTGCCCTCGCGTCGGCCCTAGAGGCACCCGGTGGGGGAGTGGCGAAATCGGCGCGCGTGGCGGTATTCGCGCAGGAGGGTCTTGAGCGCCGTGGTGACGGGAGGGCGGGCCGAGGCGGTCAGGAGGGCGGGGCCCTTGGCCAAGGCTGCGTCCGCGGTGGCCACTTCGAGGGCGGTCAGGGCCCTGACGAACGGGCGGTGGGCGGGTGGCAGGAGTGTGGCCACCTGGCGGCTGTCGGCCAGTGAGGCGCGGGCCTGCTGGAGGAGGTCGCGCAACAGGGCGCGGACTTCGGGGGTGTCCTGGGCGCGTTCGAGGTCGGTGCGGGTCACGCCGTGCCGCAGCAAGGTGTCCTGAGGGATCGTCAGGCGTTCGTCGGCCAGGTCCTCGGCGAGGTCGTTGACGAAGTCGAGGCGCTGGCTGCCGTCGATGTAGACGCGGCAGGCGGCACGGTAGTCGGCCGATTCCTCGCCAGGGGCGAGCAGGCAGGCGACCATCAGGAAAGCGGGCAGGGAGTACTCGTCGAGATAGCGCTGGTAGTCCGACTCCGTGGCGAAGCCGGTGAATTCGAGGTCGGTGGTGGCTGCGGCGAGGAAGTCTTCGACGTGGCCGGTGAGTTGGGGGTGCTGGGCGGCGGTGTGCAGGAGGGGGCGGATCACGGGGTGGTCGCCGGTGCCGGTGGCGAGGGCCTTGCGTACCGACTCTTCCCACGCCGTGTAGGCGTCGCGGCGCTCGGCCGCGGGGCCGTGGTCGAGGAGGTTGTCGGTGTGGTGCATGAAGGCCACGGCGGCTATCACGTGGGGGACCAGTGGGCGCGGGAGGAGCAGCCGGACCGCGACATACGAGGCGCGGCGGTAGCGGGCCACCAGCGAGCGCTGTTGGGTGAAGTCGTCGCGCAGCTGCGGGTCCTGGACGCCTGCGGCGTCCAGCATGGTGGTCCACGTACTCATCGGGTCGCTCCTTCTGATCTCGTGCCCTGGGCCAAGCGGGAGCGTACAGGCGCCGCTGATCCCATCCGCGGGCCTCCCGGTGCGTTGCCACCGGCCCCTCACACCCGCCCATGGGCCCGTTGTGCCCGGCGGGAGAGGGAGTCGATGACCACCGCGACCAGCAGTACACCGCCGGTGATCATGAACTGCACGGCGGGCTGGACGCCCAGCAGTGCGACGCCGGAGGCGATCGACTGGATGACCAGCACGCCCAGCAGCGCCGACCAGGTCCGGCCGCGGCCGCCGAAGAGGCTGGTGCCGCCGATGACCGCGGCGGCGATGGCGTCCATGAGCAGATTGCCGGCGCCGGACGTCTGGGTGGCCGAGGTGACGCGGGAGGCCAGGAACAGGCCGCCGATCGCGGCCATCGTGCCCGAGACCATGAAGACGGAGATCCGTACCCGGTCCACGTTGAGTCCGGTACGGCGGGCGGCCTCGACGCTGCCGCCGAGCGCGAAGATCATCCGTCCGTAGCGCGTGCGGAGCAGGACGTGGTCGAGCCCCACGAGGAAGACGAGGAAGATCAGCAGGGCCAGGGGTAGGCCCAGGAACTGGTTGAGGACATAGGCCGCGGCCAGTGAGATCACCGCGATGACGCCGGTGCGCAGGATGATCTCGCGCAGCGAACGGGTCGGCACCCCGGCGTCTCGCCGGCGCCGTACGTCGCGGTAGGACGCGAGGAAGTAGCCGGCGGTGCCGAGGGCCGCCACGCCGTACGCGACGGCGACATGGGTGAAGTAGTAGCCGGTCAGCATGGCGACCAGGCCCTTGTCGTCGAGGTTGATGGTGCCGCTCGAGCCCAGCAGGTAGAGCATCAGCCCGTTCCAGCCGAGCAGGCCGGCGAGGGTGACCACGAAGGCGGGCACGCCGACCTTGACGAAGAAGAACCCGTGGATCGCTCCGATCGCGGTGCCGGCGAGCACCGTGAGCAGCAGCGCCGGACCTTCCGGCACGCCCTCGTTCACGTTGAGCACCGCGAACGCCGCCGCGGCCAGGCCGCTCACCGAGCCGACCGACAGATCGATCTCACCGAGCAGCAGCACGAAGACGATGCCCGTCGAGATCATGCCGATGCCGACGATGTCCACGCTCAGGGCGGACAGGTTGCGCGGTGAGAGGAAGTTCCCGTTGAGGCTCTGGAAGATGACCCACACCACCACCAGGCCCAGGACGACGGGGACCGCGCCGAGTTCGCCGCTGTGGAACCTGCGCGAGAGCGCCTGGAGCGGGTTCTGCACGCCCGGCTCGGACGGGGGCCGGTGGTCCGGCCCGGACGGGGGCCGGTGGTCCGGGGCGGCCGCCCGGTTGCGGCGCAGCGGCAGGGGCAGTGTCAGTATCCGAGGGCGGCTCATCGCTCCACCTCCCAGCCGGGTGCCTTGCGCCGGGTCACCGCGTTGTCGGTGGCCCCGGTGATGGAGGAGATGATCTGTTCCTGGGACGTGGTCATGACGTTGAAGAAGCCGTTGTTGCGGCCCAGCCGCAGTACCGCGATCCAGTCCGCGACCGCCTTGACGTCCCCCAGGTTGTGGCTGATCAGCAGTACCCCCAGGCCGCGTTCGCGCAGCTGGTCCACGAGGTCGAGGACCTGGGCGGTCTGCTCGATGCCCAGGGACGCGGTGGGCTCGTCCAGCAGCACCATCCGGGGCTCGCCCAGCAGCGAGCGGGCGATCGCGACGGTCTGCCGCTGGCCGCCGGAGAGCGAGGCGACCGGGAGGCGCACACTGGGCATCCGGATGGCGAGGGTGTCGAGCAGTTCCAGGGTGCGGCGCTCCATCTCCACCTCGTCCAGCACGCCGGCCCGGCAGATCTCCCGGCCGAGGAAGAGGTTGCCGACCACATCGAGGTTGTCGCACAGCGCGAGGTCCTGGTAGACGGTGGCGATGCCCAGTTCCCGGGCGTCGTGCGGCCGGGTGATCTGGACCGGCCGGCCGTGCCACTCGATGACGCCCGCATCGGCCGCGTCGACCCCGGCGATCACCTTGATCAGTGTGGACTTGCCCGCGCCGTTGTCGCCCACGAGCGCGACGACCTCCCCGGCGCGGACCTCCAACTCGACGTCCGCGAGGGCCTGCACGGCGCCGAATCGCTTGAAGATCCCGCGCAGCGCCAGCAGTTGCGGTGCGACCATGGGTACCTGCCTTACGTGGTGAGACCCGCCTTCGCGCAGGCGGCCGCGTACTTGGGGGTGCAGATCTGGGCGACGGTGTACATACCGTCCTTGACCACGGTGTCCTTGATGTCGTGGACGGTCACCGCCACCGGGGTGAGCAGCACGGCCGGGATGCCGCGGGTGGTGGGACTGTCGACGCGGTGGGTGGCGATGCCGCCGAGGCTCCGGCCGCGGGCCAGCGCGACGGCCATGGCGGCGGCGGTGTCGGCCTCGGGCGCGAAGGGTTTCTGGACGGTCATGTACTGCTCGCCGGTGACGAGCCGCTGAATGGCGGGGAGTTCGGCGTCCTGGCCGGTGATCGGGGGCAGCGGACTGATCTTCGCGGCCTTGAGCGCGGCGATGATGCCCGCGGCGAGGCCGTCGTTGGCGGAGTAGACGCCGTCGATCTGCTGGGGGCCGAGGGCCGAGATGGCGGCGGCCATGTTGCTGTTGGCCGACTCCGGCCGCCAGCCGGCGGTGTTGTACGACTTCGCGATCCGCACCCTGCCCTGGAGCACGGACAGCGCGCCCCGTTTGAACCAGGCGGAGTTGGGGTCGGTGGCCGCGCCGTTCATCATGACGATCCGGTCGCCGCGCGCCCTGGCGCCGAGCGCCGTCAGCAGCGCCTCGCCCTGGAGCCGGCCGACCTGCGCGCCGTCGAAGGAGACGTAACCCGATATCGGGCCCTCCACGAGGCGGTCGTAGGCGACGATCCGGATGCCGGCCCGGTGTGCGTTCTCGACCGGTTCGCGCAGCGACTTGGTGTCGACGGCGTCGAGGATCAGCACGTTCACCTCCTTGGTGACCATCGCGTCCATCTGCTGCTGCTGGGTGGCCACCTCGTGCTGCGCGCTGACGGTCTCCACCCGGCACTCCCGGCACAGCTGGTGGATCCTCTTCTCGATCATGGGCTTGTCGAAGTGGTAGAAGCGCGAGGTGTTGTCGGGGAGCAGCACGCCGATCCGCAACGGCCCGCCGGAGGGCCCGACCGGCCCATGCGCCCCGGGGGCCTCGCCGCAGGCCACCGGGACCGCCACCAGGCACAGTCCGGCCAGGGCGGCGACGGCGGCGCGCCGGCGCGTTCGCTCCATGAGCACCTCCTCACGCTCCCGTCCCGCCGACCCGTTCGCCCGGGGGCAGGCAGATCTCGCTCCACACCTGCTTGCCGCCGCTCAGCGGCACCGAGCCCCAGGACTCCGACATCGCCTCGACCAGCAGCAGTCCCCGGCCACCGGTCGCCTCCCAGTCCACGCTGACCGGCTTGACCGGGGCCCGGGGAGAGGCGTCGTTGACGGCGATCCGCAGCCGGCCGGCGACCAGCGTCAGATCCAGCTGCACCTCGCCCTGGGTGTGCGCGATGGCATTGGTGACCAACTCGGAGACCACCAGCAGCGCCACGTCCAGCTCCTGCACGCCCCAGGTGCGCAGTGTGCGGCCGGTGAAGCGGCGGGCGTGCATGACGGCGTCGGGGAGCCGCCACACCGCCCAGCGGGCCCGGGTCGGGCGGACCCGCATCCCGTCGTAGCGCAGGACCAGCACCGCCACGTCGTCGTCGCGCCGCTTGCCGCTGCCGACGAGGTCGTCGGCCAGCCGCCCGGCATCGGCGGGGTCGGCCGCACCCAGCACCTCGCGCACCCGGCGCAGCCCTTCTTCCAGGGGGAGGCTGGCCGACTCGGCCAGGCCGTCGGTCAGCAGCACCAGTACCGCGCCGGGGGCCAGCCCCACCTCGGTCAGCGGGAATTCGGCCTCCTCGGACACCCCCAGCGGCGGCCCGCCCTCGACCGGCAACTCCTCCGTACTGCCGTCCGGGTACCGCAGCAGCGGCGGCAGGTGCCCGGCCCGGACGAACCAGGCGATGCCCTCCTCCATGTCCAGGTCGACATAGCAGCAGGTGGCGAAGAGGTCGGTCTCCATGCCGAGGAGGAGCCGGTTGGCGTGCGCGATCACCACGTCGGGCGGATGGCCCTCCACCGCGTAGGCCCTGATGGCCGTCCGCATCTGGCCCATGATCGTCGCGGCGCCCGCACTGTGCCCCTCCACATCGCCGATGACCAGCGCCACATGGCCGTCGGAGAGCGGAATCACGTCGTACCAGTCGCCGCCCAGCTCCAGCCCCATCGTGGCGGGGAGATAGCGGACCTCGGCCACCCCGCCGGCCAGCTTCGGCAACTTGCGGGGCAGCAGGCTGCGCTGGAGCATCGTGCCGAGTTCGTGCCAGGCGTCCTGCGCGTGGGCCCGCACCAGCGCCTGCCCCACCAGACCGGCGGTCGCCGTCAGCAGCGACCGCTCCTCCGGCCCGAACCGGTGCTCCGCGTCCCACCCGATCAGGCAGACGCCCACGATCCGGCCCTCGGCCGGCAGCGGCAGGACGGCAAGGCCGCCCGGCCCGATACCCCCCAGGCCCGTTTCGAGGCCCGCGCCCGGCGGCCACACGGCCACGTGCCCGCCCCGGAGCACGCCCTCCAGCGTCGGCAGCGCCTGCAACGAGGCGTCCGGCCACTCCGACCGCCACTCGGACTGCCATGACGCCGGCCACGCCTCGGGCGCCGGCGGGTCGAGAACGGTCACCACCAGCCGGTCCGCCTCCAGTTCCGCCACCGCGATCCGGTCCGCGGACAGCGGCGCGCGGAGCGTCGCGACCACGGCCCGGCTGACGTCCCGGATGGTGCCCGCGTTGGCCAGCGCGGCCGCCAGCCGCTGCACGACGGAGACCTCGTCGGCGCTGGGCCGCAGATACGAGGCGTCCGCGACGACTCCCAGCATCCGATCCGGCGCACCGCTCGCCCCGATCAGCACCCGGCAGCGCAGACTCAGCCAGCGCAGCTCACCGTTGGGCCGGCGGATACGGAACGACAGCTGCTGCCCGGCGACCGGCACCCCGCCCGGCTCCACGATCGCCAGCAGCGCCGGTACGTCGTCGGGGGCGGTCCGCTCCAGCAGGGTCTCCACCCGTCGGTCGAAGTCCTCGCGGGCTATGCCGAACAACTCCAGCACCTGGGCGTCCGCGTCCATCCGCCCGGTGCGCAGCGTCAGGCTGAACGCGCCGCCGCGCAGGGTGTCCAGGCCAGGACCCAGCAGCGAACGGCGCTCCGTCCGCGCCATGGTCCGCGCCGCGACCGCCTCCAGCCCCGCGGCCACCTGGTCGGCGTGCAGCTCCAGCAGATGGCGGCGGTCGGCGTCGAAGGCGTTCACCGCCTGGTCCACCACGACCAGGCAGCCCAGCCGTCTGGTGCCTCCGCCCAGGGGCAGCACGCCGGCCGAGCCGGTGGCCGGCAGCGTGCCGGCACGGCGCTCCTCGCCGCCGTGGTCCGGGGGAGGAGCGGCTTCCTTCCCGGCGAGGTCCGCCGGTGTCGGCCACTGGGGGAGTCCGGTGCGGAAGGCCCGGGTGACCGGGGAGTCGCCGGACAGCGGGTAGCTCGTCGGCAGACTGACCGGGACCCCGGAGCCGCCGACCATCTCGGCCAGCTGGAGGTCGTCGTGTCCTTCGGCCAGCACGTAGACGGCGGTCAGCTCAGCCCCGGAAGCCCCAAGGACCCGCGCGGTCACTTCCTGCACCGCCTCCGTACGGGGGAAGCCGTCGTCGTAAGCCACGGTCGCCGTATCCGCCCTCGGGGCCGGAGCCGCCGCCCGGCCACCGCCTCATCGGATATTTCGCCACTTACCGCCCTCACTCCATGGTGCGGCATGGACGGAGACCGCAGCCAGTCGGTGACCGGAACACGGCCCGTCACGGTGGGTGACCACGCCACCCCCGCCCGGTCGACCGCCGCGGGGCCCGCCCGTGGCGCCGGCCGGTCATCAGCGGTCAGGCCGGGGCCATTTCAGATCCGACCCGAAGGTGATCGCCCGGACCTCCGTCGAGGCGCCGGCCCTGACCGGCCGCCCGCGGCGAGCGCGAGGACGCGCGGTCGCACGTCCCGCCCCGGCCCGGCCACCGGCCCGGGGCGACGGCATCGTGTCGATCCCCGGCTCCGCGGCCCGGCGGGCCCCACCGTGTCCGCACCTTCACCGCGAGTGATGGCCGTGTCCGAATAGCGGGCGTTAACGCCACTCACGCAGCGTGCCCCCGCACACTCGGGTCGCTCATCGATCGTCTCAAGCAATGGACAGGCACGACCATGACTCGGAGTATCACCCGGTCACCCCAGGGCTCCCCGCAGGCCGTGCAGGATTCTGCGCCCGCCCTGTCGCACGGCCTCAAGCAGCGCCATCTGTCGATGATCGCGCTCGGCGGGGTCATCGGCGCCGGCCTCTTCGTGGGCTCCGGCGCCGGCATCGCCGCGGCGGGGCCGGCCATCGTCCTCCTCTTCGCGGGGACCGGCGCGCTGGTCATGCTGATCATGCGGATGCTCGGCGAGATGTCCGCGGCCCGGCCCTCCACCGGCTCCTTCTCGGTGCACTCCGAGCAGGAACTCGGTCTCTGGGCGGGGACCGTCTCGGGCTGGATGTACTGGCTGATGCTCTGCGCCGGCGTGGCCGCCGAGGCCACCGCCGCGGGCGGCATCATGCACACCTGGGCGCCGTTCCTCCCCGCCTACGGCTGGGTGGCGGTCTTCATGGTGTTCTTCTGCGCCAGCAACCTGACCGCGGTGAAGAACTTCGGCGAGTTCGAGTTCTGGTTCGCCGCCATCAAGGTCACCGTGATCGTCGCCTTCCTGGTGCTGGGCGTGCTCGGCATCCTGGGAGTGTTCGGGAAGGCACCCGGCACCCACCACCTCACCGGCCACGGCGGCTTCTTCCCGACCGGCGCGGCCGGGCTCGCCGCCGGGCTGCTGACCACCATCTCCGGATTCGCCGGCCTGGAGACCGTCACCATCGCGGCGGCGGAGTCCGACCAGCCGAGCCGCAACGTGGCCCGTGCCGTGCGTACCGCGGTCTGGCGCATCGCCGTCTTCTACATCGGCTCCATGGCCGTGGTCGTCACCCTGGTGCCGTGGAACGACCCGAAGGTCGCCACCGACGGCCCGTACGTCACCGTGCTCGACCGGCTCGGCATCCCGGCAGCCGGAACGATCATGCAGGTCGTCGTGCTGGTGGCACTGCTCTCGGCGATGAACGCCAACATCTACGGCTCGTCCCGCATGGCGTACTCCCTCGTCAGCCGGGGACTGGGCCCGCGCTTCCTGGGCAAGGTCACCAGGGGCACCCCGGCGGCGGCGGTGCTGGCATCCTGCGTGTTCGGCTTCGCGGCCGTGATCGCCGGGATCATCTGGCCGACCACCGTGTTCACCTGGCTGCTGAACATCGCCGGCTGCTCGGTGCTGGTCGTCTGGTCCATCGTCTGCCTCACCCAGCTGAAGATGCGCCGCCGCCTGGAGCGCGAGGCACCGGAACTGCTCTCGGTGCGGATGTGGGGCTTCCCCTATCTCACCTGGCTGGCACTGGCCGCGATCCTCGGCGTCTTCGCCGTCATGGCCGCCACCTCGGATGGCCTCCAACAGCTCGCCGGCACCGCCGTCGTGGTGGCGGCGCTGGCCGGCGCGGCCCACCTCAAGCGCCGCCGCGACCAGCGGACCGTGCCCACCCCGTAGCCGTCACCCGGCACCCGCCGTCGCGCTGACGGCGGGAGCCGGGGAAGGCCGGCGGGTGCGGCGCGCCCGCGGCAGCGACACCGCCTCCCGCAGCCGGCACATCGCCGAACTCGACGACGCGGACAGGCCGGTTCGCCTCGCCGCCGCCCCGGCGGACCCGACCCGCATCCTCCGCGGGCTGCGCCCCGCGCAAGCCCCCGCGAACAACGCGGAGCCCGCGATCACACCGCCCGCCGAGCCATGGCCACCCGCCACGGCCCACGACGGCAACCGCCGCTGTGCCCCCACCGCCCTCGCCCCACCCGGGAGCCCGGGCTCTCCCCGACGTCACCCGGCGGCGGCCAGGCGCCCCCGCCACCACTCCACCGTCGCCTTGACCTGTTCCTCGACGGGGGTGGCCCGTACGGAGAACGCGGCTTCGTACGCGCGTGAGTCAGCGACAAACGGTCGGTCGAACTGGTAGCGGATCTCCCGCAGTTCGCGCAGCAGCGGGGAGAAGACCGCGGCGATCCCCAGCACGACCGGTGACAGCCGGCGCACCGCGACCGGGCCCGTTTCGGCCTGCGCCGCAAGGAGGTCGACCATCTCCCGGGTGGACAGCGCCGGCCCCGTCGGAACGTGCCAGGCCCGTCCCCAGGCCCGCTCCGCACCCGCGACCTCGACCAGGGCCCTGGCCACATCGGGCAGATAACTCCAGCTGTGCGGAGCGTCCGGATCCCCGAGCGCGGAGACCGGCTTCCCTCGCAACAACCGCGGCACGACCCGGGCGGCCAGGTGCCCGCCATCGGTGACACCGGGTCCGAAGAAGTCCGAGGCCCGCACCTCGACCGCCTTGATACGGCCCTGCTCGTGCAGCTGCCGCGCCTGCTCCCAAACGGCGGCGCGCACCCGCCCCTTGGGGCCGGTCGCCGCGAGCGGCAACTCCTCGGTCAGGAGACCGTCCACCGGCCCGTAGCCGTAGAGGTTGCCCAGCATCACCAGGGTGGCCCCGGTCGCCTCGGCCGCCGCACAGACCGACGAGGCCAGGGGCGGCCAGTCACTCGCCCAGCGATGGTACGGCGGTGCGGCACAGCTGTGGATGGCGGTGGCGCCCTGCGCGACCTCGATCAGCCGCGCACCGTCCGTCGCGTCCAACGCCACATGCTCGATTCCCGGCTCCGGGCCCCGCCCCGACGTGGTGACCACCCGCACCGCATGACCCTCTTCGGCCAGCAGCCGGGCAGTGGCCGCCCCGGCGGGCCCGAACCCTATGACGACATGAAGACTCACGCGCGCACACTAGCGCGCGGGCAGAGCGCTCTTGTCGTCCCCGCGTCAGCCGGGCCGGGGACACGGACCGGGCCCGTCCCGGTCCCGCCCGTCGAGGGGTCGGGACCAGGAACGCCGAAACGGGCCCGGCGCCGGGTTTGCGGCCCGGCTACCGAGACCCGTTTCGGTGACAAGGGTGATGCCACTGCGCGATCGTCACATGCCGCAGTTGCCCATACCGGTGACCTGGCCGCCGGCGTTGCCCTCACCGTTGATCGCGTTGCCCAGCAGGCCGTTGAGAATCCCGACCTCGCCGAGGATGTCGACGTTGATCTCGTGGTTGTGACACCCGCCGCCGTGGCCCCCTGCGGGCTGCGCGGACGCCGTACCGGCGCCGAAGAATCCGACGCTGCCGATGACGGCGGCCACAGCAGCAGCCTTGTGAAGCTTGCGCATTTTTCTCCTCCTTGGGTCGTTCAGAGCTAGGCATCAAAAGATCCACTTCGCGCTGATATAGGACGTTAATCACATAATCTCCATATCGCTCATCGGTACCGCCATCCGAGGGCGCGGGCCCGGCCGTGCCCGCTGCCGCCGCGCACCCGTTCCGCCCTTCCGCACGTCAGATCGCCGCAGGTCACATCCACTGCAGCCGCGGCCTGCGGTGCCCGCCCATTGCCCCCCAATGGGCGATCCCCGTCTGCTGACGTGAGGTCATCCGACCGTCGTAACCGTCCCGATGGCACTGCGCACCCGTCAGCTGCGTCGCGCGAACGGCACCCCCGTCACACGTCGCATCCCCGCGGCGGGCGAACCGCCGCGGGGTCGGCGTCCACCTGTTCGAGAACCAGCCGGGCCGCCGCTCACGGGTGGCGGCAGGCGCCCCTCGGCGCCGCCACGCACGACCTGCGACCGGAGGGACTCCTCCAGACTCCGGGCGACCCGAGGCACCGTGTCGAGCGCTCCGAGCTGACCACGGTCCACGCACGGACGACCGCGCGAGCCGCTGGCGGATGCCTTCACTCGGGTTGGGGATTCAGGCGGTTGACCACAATCACTCTCGGCGCGGAAGGTTCCCGACCACGACGAACCGGCCCGCCCTCCAGGCGTCGATGCCGAAATCCGCAGCGAGTTGGGCGGAGCCGCCGTCGCGGGAGGGGCTGCCGGTGGCTTAGCATGGCGACGTTCTTTCCACTGGGAGAACATCGGCGGTCAGCGTGTTGTCAGCCCTTCCACGCTGGCCGTCATCCATTCCCGGCACGTGGACGCCGCTTCCCCGGGCGAGCGATCACCGACGCGATCCGGCACTCCTCCTGCGGAAAGCCCCCTTTTCCCAACGGAATTGACGCCAGCTCGCGTCATACCCATCACGCAGCCGTCGGCCACGACCGGGCCCCGCGCCGTGCCGGACCGCAGAGGGATTCCCCCGGGGGCGCCGAAGCCGCGACGGACGGCCTCATCGCGGCCGTCGTCCGCACAGGGGTCTACCCGTGCGTGCTCCGTGGCAACCACCCGGCAACTCCCCGGAACCCAGGCCGAGATCACGGCCGTCCGAACGAGAACGGCCGCCGGCACTCCAAATGATTCATGCTCTTGGGCAAATGGGTGACCGTTCATGGGTTCCCGTGACCGGGTCAGGGGAATTGCCGTTCCTCGCTGGGAGAGAACAGTGATGGGCCTGCGGGCCGCCGGCCGGGACCGTCGTCGTTCCTGGCTTCGGCCGGTCTTGCGGTGACGATACGGGCATGTTTTCCCACGCGAATCGGAGGAGGGACGATGGGGTGCGCCGTCGGCTTCGAAGGGCGTTGGAAAGCTGCGCCACGGGTGTTGTCGCGGATCTGCGGGAGGCTTCCGCCGTGAATGTGCATGGGGTGCGCAGGGTCTCAAGCTCAGGATTACCTCTGTTCGTGCACTCAAGACAGCGATAAATAATCAGTTTTCCATACAGGCAATGAAGGGCCGAAGGTTCCATGCGCAAGCTTCAGCAGATCGCGCTCGTCGTCGCAGCGGCCGGCGGTCTGTCCACCGTCGGCGCCGGCGTGAGTTCCGCCGACGCTCCTGTCGGTTACAACGGCGCCATCCCGCCCACTGCTCCGCAGAACGAAGGCCCCCAGGCCGCCTCCTGGACGGCCGCCGGGGCCACGTCGCACGCCTACGGTTCGCACGGCGGTCCGCAGCAGGCCGCTCCCCAGGCCGCCGCCCCGCAATCCGTCGCTCCGCCGCAGTCCGCCCCGCAGGTCAACCCGCAGCTCAACCCGCAGTTCAACCCACAGCTCTCCCCGCAGGTCTCGCAGGTCCTGCCGCACTCCGCTCCGCGGGAACAGAACAACCTCTTCCGTCCGTTCCAGGAGTGCAGCCCGCAGACGCTGCTCGACGCCAACGTCCCCATCGGCCTGCTGGCCACGCCTGAAACCCGGGGCTTCAGCTGCACCCAGGACAACACCCAGGCCAACGCCTTCGCCACGGCAAAGTAGCGCGACTCGCTTCGTTCGCCACGCTCACTGCGGGCCCTTCGAGGAGATTCCTCGAAGGGCCCGTTCGTGCGTCGTGAGCCGGCAACTCCTGCGCTACGAGTTGAGGACGGCAGGCCACCGCAGGGGACCGTGTCCGTTCGCGCCGGTTTATGCGTGAACTACTTGGCTTCCGGGGCAACTTCCCGCTTCTCGATCTCGCGATCCGGCGCGTCGCTCAAAATCATTGGATATTTCGTATTAGCCTCTCCGATAGTACGAAGTCGGTACATCAGAGACGCATCGGTGTATCGCACTTCACATCGGCTCAACCTTCCGGAGAAGAAATGCGCAAGCTTTACAAGGCTGCCGTCGTGGCCGCCGCCATCGGTAGCGTCGGCTTCCTCGGCGCCGGCACCGCCAATGCCCGCGGTGGTGGGCCGGGCGCCGGCGAGTTCAACATCAAACAGGGCTCCCAGTGCCGGTCGCACGACCTGAACGTCGATGTCCTCGGCGAGGTCGGGATCCTCAACGGCCTGGCGGGCAACTTGCTCAACGGTGAGGGTTCCCCGGGCGCTCAGTCCACCCACATGGGCTCGACCATGGGCTGCGACAACAGCGCATTCTGAGCGATCAGTCTCGCAGGTCACCCAAAGGGGTCCCGACGCCGAGCCGCAAGGCCGGTGCCGGGACCCCTTTTTGGCGTTCCGGCGTGCGATGTCCGAAGGGACGCGTAGTCAGTACGAGTGAGGCGCCGAGGCGCGGCGATGTCGAACCAGCGCCCATTGTTCACCTGTGAGTTCGCCCGATCTTCACACATGGCGCAGCCGCGCGAAGTGGAGCCTTCGCCGATGCGTAGACAACTTTCCTGTGTGGACCGGTACTTGAACGGTTCCCGCTCACCGGTGGCTACGGCTCCTTGACGCGCCCGCCAGGCGGATCAGATGTCCGGATGCCGACCATTCAACTGGCTGGTGATGGCAACCCCCAATAAATGTAGCGGGGTTGGGGGCGTGGGACGCGTGCACCGGTTCACCGCGCCTTGTGATGTCTGCTGCCGGCACTCCAAATGATTCATGCTGCTCGGCAAATGGGTGACCGTTCATGGGTTCCCGTGACCGGGTCGGGCGAATTGCCGTTCCTCGCTGGGAGAGGACAGTGAATGGGCCTGCGGGCCGGCCGCCGGGGTTGTTCCCTTCCTGGCGTCGGGTGGTCTGCGGCGATGATGTCGGCTTGTTGTCCGACGTGAATCGGAGGAGGGGCGATGGGGTGCGTCGTCGGCTTCGAGGAACGTCGGAGAGCTTTGCGGTGGGTGTTGTCGTGGCCCTGCGGGGGGCTTCCGTCGTGGTTTTGCGTGGGGTGCGCAGGGTGTGAAGCCCGGTACTACCTCTGTTTGCGCACTCAAGACAGCGATAAGTAATCAGTTTTCCATACAGGTAATGAAGGGCCGAAGGTTCCATGCGCAAGCTTCACAAGGCCGCTCTCGTCGTCGCAGCGGCCGGCGGTCTGTCCGCCATCGGCGCCGGCGTGAGCTTCGCCGATGCTCCAGCCGGGTACAACGGTGCCGCCGCGCCCACCACTCCGCAGGCGACGGGCCCTGCGCCGCAGCAGTACGCCCCGGCTCCCGCGCCGCAGCAGTACGCCCCGGCTCCTGCGCCGCAGCAGTACGCCCCGGCTCCCGCGCCGCAGCAGTACGCTCAGCAGCCGGCTCCACAGCCGGCTCCGCAGCCGCAGTACGTACCGCAGCCGGCCCCGCAGCAGGCGGCTCCACCTCCGCAGCCGCAGTACGCTCCGCAGCCGGCCCCTCCGGCTCCTCCGGCCCCTGCCCCGCAGCCGCAGTACGTTCCGGCTCCTGCGCCGCAGCAGGTGGCTCCTCCTCCGCAGCCGGCTCCGCAGCCGCAGCCGCAGTACGCTCCTCCGGCTCCCGCCCCGCAGCCGCAGTACGAGCCCCAGCATGAGGAAGGCCCCCACGCCAGCGCATGGGCCGGTTCGGGCGGCGCCGCGCGCGCTTCCGTCGGGTCGCCTTCGGGCCCGCAGTCCGCTCCGCAGGCGGCTGCCCCCGCACCGGCTCCGCAGTCCGCTCCGCAGGTCGCTCCCCAGGCGGCCCCGACGGTCACCCCCCAGGTCGCGCCGCAGGTCGCCGTGCCGCAGGTCTTCTCCCCGCAGCAGGCTCCCCAGGTAGGCCCGCAGGTCAACCCGCAGTTCAACCCGCAGGTCAACCCACTGGTCAACCCGCTGGTCTCCCCCGACGTGCCGCAGGTCAACCCGCTCGGGCTCGGGCGGCTCGCGGCGCCTCCGGTGGGCAACCTCGACCTGCCTCGCATGGCCTGATCGTTCAACGGCGGTCCGGAGCACCACCGTTGGGCTGTCCCGGCAGTGGCGGCCGGACAAGGGTGACTGCCGTCGCCCCCCTGGAGGGGACGACGCCTGACGCCGCATCGGGTTCGCCATGACCGGCGGCACCCGCAGATCCGTCCGCACCGCCAGAACCAGTTCGCTCCCCCCGTACAGAGGTGTATGCCGCGGACCTTGCGCGGCATCGTCCGGCCCGTCGTCCCGCCTGCCGTGCCCGATTCCCGGGTGCCTCCTGCGTTCGGCGCGCGGGAGGTCTCCCGCCCGTTCCGGTCTGCCGATGCCGCGCCGTGCGGCACGGCCCAGTCGGCTTCCGTAACGGCAACAAGCCGACCAACTCCACATCTCATCCGCTCAATCACCGGAGAAGAAATGCGCAAGTTCCACAAGGCTGTCGTCGTGGCTGCCGCCCTCGGCAGCGTCGGCGCAATCGGCGGAGGCACCGCCTACGCCCATGGCGAGCCTGGCCATGACGTCGACGTCAGGCAGGGCACCGAGTGCCGGTCGCACGACATGAACGTCGATGTGCTCGGGGCGGTCGGGGCGCTCAACGGCACTCTGGGCAACGCCCTCAACGGCGAGGGTTCGCCGGGTGCGCAGCCCACTCACCTGGGCTCGAACTTCCGCTGCGACAACGCGGCCTTCTGAGCGGCGAACCATCGCGCAGAAGCCGATCGGCCGGGGTCCCGGATCCGAGCCACGAGCCCGGAGCCGGGACCCTTTTCGGTGTCTCGATCGCAGGGCGGAGGACGCCTTGCGGACGTACCGATACCGCTTTCGCGATGGGATTCTGTTGCTGTGCAGGCAAGTTGGCGAGCAAGAGTGACGTGGCGTCAGGAAGTTCGCACCGGGCCGCGGTGGCAGTCGGCGGGGAAGTGGCGGCAGTGGACGTGCCGGGGCGGCCGATCCGGAAGCGGTCGGCGCCGGCGGGCCTCCGGAATCCTGTGCTGGTGCGGCAAGCGAACGGTGGATGGCCGGACCGAGTTCAACTCGGTCCGGCCATCCACTCTTTGAGGAGGTGCTATCAGCCTTCACCCATGTTCAAACGGAACGGGGGTAGCAGCCGGTGGTGGCTCGCCAGCGGGCCTCAGTCCATAGCGGGGAGCTGGTCGCCGGGCGCAGATGCCTGTTCGCCGGGTGCAGGTGCCACGTTGGAGCAGGTCACCGCGGGCCCGACCGTTGTGCTGCCCGGGTTGAGCACGCCCTGCGCGGGGATGGACACGGGCTTCGTCGGATTACAGCTCTGCGTCTGGTTGAGGGTGTAGCTCCCGTCCTGAGTCGGGCCGTTGCTTCTCTGGAGGCAGGTGACATTGCCCTGGACGTCGCGGCGGCACAGCCCCGTGGTGTCCGCGGCGTGCACCGGGGTGACGACGGCGCAGGTCGCGGCGAGGCCGCCCAGGAGTGCCGTGATGGCTGCGATCTTCTTCCGACTGAACATGTACTGCGTTCCTTTGTGATTGGTGCCCGGGTGTGCAGTGGCAAGTGCCGGTCCGCGCCCGAGCCTGGAGAATGCCGGCGGGTTCTGGTGTCCGGGCGTGTGCACCGGACACCAGAAACCTTCCGGCTACTTGTTGAGGGCGCTGTTGTCGCAGCCCACCCTCGACCCGATCGGGGTGGCCTGCGAGCCGGCGTTGCCCTCGCCGTTGATCGCGTTGCCCAGCAGGCCGTTGAGGATCCCGACCTCGCCGAGGACATCGACGTTCAGGTCGTGCGACCGGCACTGGGAACCCTGACCGACGCTGACGTGGTTCTCGCCGCCCTGCCCGCCGTAGGCGTACGAGGTACCGGCGCCGAAGAAGCCGACGCTACCGAGGGCAACGGCGACGACAGCAACTCTCTGAAGCTTGCGCATTTCTTCTCCATAGATTGAGCGGAGCGATCTGTGAGCGATCGACTTCGTACAGTTGCGGAAAGTTAATACGAAAGATCCGCAGTTGCTGAGCGACGCGCCGGATGTTATGAGCGTTGGGAACCGGCATCGGCCCCGGCACGGTCCCATGTTCCGGGCGGGCAGCGGGCTCAACGGGCCCGGGCAGGCTCGGGAGCTCCGTGGTGAACCACCCGTTCGGCCGTACCGCTTACGACTCGATCGGTCGGGCGCAAGCGAACGGGCCCTTCGGGGAACATTCCCGAAGGGCCCGCGATCGGTGTCGGGTGCGGCTGCCCCGGCGACCCGCCTACCTCTTCTTGGCGAAGGCGTGGTTGAACTGGCCGCAGGCGAAGCCCTCCGTCTCGGGCACCGCGAGCACGCCGAACGGGAAGTTCGCCGCGGCGAAAGTCTGCGGGCTGCACTCCTGGTAGGGGCGGAAGATGTCGTTCGCCCGCGCCTTGGCGCCATCGTGGGCATAGGCGGTGCCGGCGCCGGCACCGATGGCCGACAGACTGCCGGCCGCGGCGGCGACGAGCATGACCTGCTGAAGCTTGCGCATGGAACCCTCGACCCTTCGGTCCCTATACAAGGAGACCTAGTTGCTGGTTGTGACCGCGCGAACACTAGCAGTAGTCAAACTGGGCGTTCCACTTCGTTGTGCGTCTTGTGTCGAGTCGTGGCGGAGAGTTTCTGCGCACTATGCGGCAACGGGTCGGCAGCGGCGGCGCATTCGGTTCCGGCGGGCTTTCTTTTCGTGGGCGATGAGGGAAGGGTGCGCGGTCGAAAATCGCTGTCTTCGCCGGGAATTCGGTGAGTGCGGCTGACGCGGTGGTGGGGGTGCGTGAAGAGGGGCGTGCGCGATCTCCGTGTTGACGTCAGGGGCAAACGGGTGACCGTGGAGCGGCTTCCGTGACCCTGTCGGGGGGGCGTGTCGTTTCTCCCTCGGAGGGAGTAGAGGAAGGGGTTTCGGTGGTGTCGCCCTTCCTCTGGGCCGCAGGTTCGCGATGCGCGCCTTCGGCGAACTCCGTCGACGTCAAGTGGCCTGCCGTGCCTGTCTCGTTGGGCGACTTCCGGAGTGAATTCGCACGAGAGGTGATGGGGTTTGCCGTTCGTTTTTCGGGGCCTCGGAATGTGCGGTGGCGAGCGCCGGTCGCGGGCCTAAGGGAGGGGCGCTCCTGTTGCGGGCTCGACACGAAGTGTGTAGCGGGGGGAAATGCGCGATTGATTACACTCGGTGTGCATATACTCACACTAAGTAGTCAAGGCATGTCATCTCCATCCACACGCAACCAAGGATCAAGGGTTCCATGCGCACACTTCAACGAGTCGCCATCGTCGTCGCAGCGGTCGGCTGCCTGTCCACCGTAGGTGCCGGAGTCAGCCTTGCTGACGGCGGGCCGGAGGCCAACGCCTGGGCCGTTTCGTCGTCCGCCGCGGGAGCCACTTCGCGTGGCGGCGGCGGGTACGGCGGTGAGCAGACCGCTCCGCAGGTTGCCCCGCAGCCGGCCCCGGCTCCGCAGGCCGCTCCGCAGCCCGTTCAGCAGGCTCCTGCTCCGCAGGTCGCCCCGCAGCCGATGCAACAGGCCCCGGCCCCGCAGCCGATGCCGCAGGCTCCTGCTCCGCAGGTCGCCCCGCAGCCGATGCAGCAGGGGCCGGCTGAGAAGTCCGAGGGTCGCCGTGAAGACATCAACGTCAACCAGCACACCATGTGCCGGTCGCACGACCTGAACGTCGACGTCCTCGGCCAGGTCGGCGTACTCAACGGCCTGCTGGGCAACGCGCTCAACGGTGAGGGTGCCGCCGGTGCGCAGAACACCCGCCAGGGTTCGCGCATGGGCTGCGACAACGTCGCCCTCCGCAAGTAACCGGAAGGGGTTCTGGTGTCCGGCCGGCAGGTCGGGCGCCAGAACCCCCTTTCGCTATTCCTCAGGCTCGGGCGCGAACCGGCACACGGTACTTCGCGCCCGGGCATCGATCGCAAAGGAACGCAGCAGATGTTCAGTCGGAATCAGATCGCAGCCATCGCGGCACTCCTCGGCGGCGTCGCCGCGTCCGCAGTCGTCGCCCCCCAGGCGTACGCGTCAGGAGCGGATGACTGCAACCGCGGCGCCGCGGGCCACAGGAGCTGCGTCCACAGGAGCGGGGGCTCCTTCATCGCCAAGGACGGCAGGGACATCGTCGTCAGGCAGACGCAGAGGTGCTCGTCGGCCTCCCGGCAGCGACTGATCTGGCCCGAGAGCGGCCTGCTGAGCCGGGGTGACACGGAGATCGGTCCGCACCTGAACTGCTCGAACAGGCTCCCCGCCCCCAAGGAGTTGAAGCGGCTGCGCGCCGAGTTCTGACCTCACGCGATCGATAGCCGGGCCAGGTTGATCCTGTGCCCGGCTTTGCCGTGCCGCGGAGAGGTGACCCGCGCGCAGGCGATGTCCCGGCGGTCCGTACGCCGGCCGCCGGCGGGGTGCCGCCCGCACACCAGACTCCGGGGCGATGGCGCAAGGTGCGGCCGTCGCCCCGGAGTCGGTGGTTACTTCTGTGTGCGAGGGCTGATCCTGCTCCGTACGGCCCACGGGTCGGGGCCGACCAGGCGTGCGGACGGTCCACCGCGCAGGAAGCCCGGTCGGAGTTGTCCAATCCCCGCAGACTGTCCGGGCGTTGGGGGAGGGCAGGCATGAGTCCGGCGCCCGGCCGGTGGCTCGGGCGCCGGACTCGTTTTCCGTTACTTGCCGAAGGCTTCGTTGTCGCAACCCATGGTCGAGCCCATGTGGGTGGACTGCGCGCCCGGTGCGCCTTCACCGCCGAGCAGGTTGCCGGCCAGGCCGTTCGCGACGCCGACCTCACCGAGGATGTCGACGTTGGTGTCGTGTGACCGGCACTGGGCGCTCTGCTTGATGTCGAAGTGGGATCCGCCGCCTCCCTGGCCTCCGGCAAAGGCGGTGCCGGTACCGAGGATGCTGACGCTGCCGAGGGCGGCGGCCACGAGAGCGGCCTTGTGAAGCTTGCGCATTTCTTCTCCGGTGGATTGAGCGGATGGTGTCGCAGAAGTACCGAGTTCGTACTTGTAGTGAGGATAGTGCTAAATGTCCGTGAAGTCGCTTAACGACGCGCCGGATTGTATGATTGAGGTTTTGTGATCTGTGCAGGTCAGGCGGGGTTTTGAGGCCCTTTCAGGCACTGTCGGCCGCCGTTGTCGTGTGGCAACCCACCTGGTCGGCCGTATGTGCCGACTCTTTTTTCGACGGCGCCGCACCGCGGCCTCGTCTCGGCATGCCGCCTGTTCGCCGGCGTCCTCTGGGTGGTGGGCGGTCGCGCGTCGGTAGCGTGCTCTCCGCGCTCGCGCGATCAGGTGACCGCGTGGCGTGGGCGGCCGAGCCTGCGGCGGTCGGGTGCGAGGGTGGCGAGTGCCAGAGCACGCCAAGCCACGAAATGAAGCAGGAGCTGCTTATGCGCCGTGTATGTGCCGCCCTTCTGGGGGCCTTTGCTCTCGCTGGGGCCCTCTCCGTACCCGCCCACGCCGACGGTCCCGGTGCGGGCGTCCTCGGAATCATCGGAAACCCCGTGAAGGCCACCTCCGATATCGGTCCCGTGCACATCGGTCGACTGCCGCTGCTCGGCGGGAAGTGATCGCCCGTCGCAGGCCGGGTCGGTTACCGGTCGGGCTCGTTCGGCCGGCCGCTGCTCGGGATTGCCGCGGCCGGCCGGTGAGTTGCCCGTAGGGTGCAGGGTGATGAGGGGGCGGGGTGGGTGCGATGCCGTCTGTGCCCGTCGAGAGGTGCGCGTGAAGCCGCGCCGGGGGTGCGAAGGCCGCATCGGGATGACGGTGAGATGCGCCGGAGGGTTTCGCGAGCCGCGTAAAGCAAGATCGAATTCGGGCGGTGGAGGCGGGGTTCCCCTTCGAATTCGACTGGGCTGATTATCGTTGGGAATGCATCTCAGTAAAAAAGGAATATGTGTCACTCTTCAGCCGGGTGAGCATACATATCAAGCTGAAAGAGTGATCGAAATGACGCATTCGGAGCTTTCCTCCTTCGGGCTCGTTGTGTGTTGTGCGGTCCGCGGACGTGACCGCACTGTCTAGGAGGAGTCACGTGATCAAAAAGGTCATTGCCGCTTCGGTTGCCACGGGCGGCCTGCTGCTCGTCGGCGCGGGCACGTCCGTTGCCGACGCCGGTGCCGGAGGGGCTGCTGTCGGTTCTCCCGGCGTTCTGTCCGGCAATCAGATTCAGGTGCCCGTGCACATCCCGGTGAACGCCTGCGGCAACACCGTGAATGTGGTCGGCGCGCTCAACCCCGCCTTCGGCAACCGTTGCGCCAACGTATCGAAGGTCGAGAAGGTCGAGAAGGGCAAGAAGGGCCACGAGCGGCGGCGCCACCACCGTGAGCAGGAGCACATGCCGCAGCTGCGCCACGAGCGCCCGGAGGTCCACCACCGGGCGGCGCCGGAGACTCCGGCCGTCACTCAAGAGGCCGGGAACCACCGGCACCACCAGCACCACCGTGTCGTGTCTCACGCCCGCCCCCAGCTGGCGAAGACCGGTGGCGCGCAGACCGGCATGGCGATCGCGGCCAGTGCCGGGCTGCTGGCGGGTGGCACCCTGCTCTACCGCCGGGGCCGTCGCGCCGCCAACAACTGAACGAGCGGAGCGGTAACTGTCCGGCGGCGGCGCTCGGTTGTGCAGGAGCGTCGCGCCGGCAGGAATCGCCCGGCGCGGACGTGGGCGTTGACACGGTAGGACTCGCGGTCGGCCATCTCGGGCCGTGAACAGGTGACGAGGTGGTCGGCGTGCGTCCGGCACGCGGCGCGCGCATCCGGCCGGCCGTTCAGTGAAATCCAGCAGAGCCCGGGCCGTGGTGGTCCGGGCGACAGCTGGTCCTTCTCGGCAGTTCACCGCCGTCGGTGGTGAACTGCCGGTCTGTGAGGGGGGCGGCCCGTGCTGGGGCACGGGGTCCGTCCGACCTGCCGGAGCGCAGGCGGAGGGGCGTGATCGAGGGGCGCAGGGAGCCGCCGGCCTGCGTTCACGCGGAGTCGGGTCCGGAGGCCGGCCCTACGCCGCAGGGTCCCGCTGACCGGATGGGGCGGAGCACCGTGAGCGTGCAGGCCGGGCAGGTCCGGAAGGCCGCTGCGGCCGGCGGGCCGCACCACAAGGGGGTTGCCATGACCGATCGTTGCCGACGGCCGGTGCGGGTGCGCGGGCTGTCAGCGGCGGGGTGTCAGGCGATCGTGATGGTGGCGGTGACGGCGGCCGCGCTGGCCACCGGGGGTACGCTGCCGGCGGTCGTGGCGCAGGCCCGTGGGCCCGGTGACGCCGTGCGGCAGGGGCTGCACCGGCTGGTGCACGAGGACCGTTACCCGGCAGCGCTGGCCGCCGTCACCGGGCGGGACGGGCGCGACCGCAACTACACCGCGGGCGTGGCGGACGTGCGGACCGGGGCGAGGGTGCCGGTCGACGGGCAGGTGCGGGTGGCGAGCAACACCAAGGTGTTCACGGCCGCCGTCGTCCTTCAACTGGTCGGCGAGGGCCGGGTGGCGCTCGACGCGCCCGTGGAGCGGTATCTGCCGGGCCTGGTGCGGGGCGAGGGGATCGACGGGCGGCGGATCACGGTGCGCCAGCTGCTCCAGCACACCAGCGGACTGCCGAACTACACCGACTTCCTGGGCGACTTCGCCACGTACCGCCATGCGCACCTCCGCCCCCGGGCGCTGCTCGACCTGGCGCTGGCGCACAAGGCGGTGTTCGCGCCGGGTACCCACTGGTCGTACAGCAACACCAACTACCTCCTGGCCGGGCTGCTCGTCGAGAAGGTCACCGGCCGCCCCCTGGCGGAGCAGATCACCCGGCGGGTCATCGACCGCATCGGGCTGCGCCACACCTACCTCCCGGGGGTGGGTGAAGAGCGCCTGCGCGCCGCGCACCCCGAGGGCTACCGCCCGGTGAAGGGGGGCGGGCCGCTGGAGGACGTCACGGAGATGGATACGTCCTGGGCCTGGGCCGCCGGACAGCTCGTCTCCACCCCGAGCGATCTGAACCGCTTCTTCACGGCGCTGTTCGGCGGTGCGCTGCTGCGTCCCGAGCAGCTCGCCCAGATGCGCACCACCGTTCCGGCCGACCACGGCCTGTGGCCGGGGGCCCGGTACGGGCTCGGCGTGATCAGCACGCCGCTGCGGTGCGGCGGTCTGATGTGGGGCCACGGCGGCGACATCCCCGGCTACCGTACGCGCACCGGTGTCACCGACGACGGCCGTGCGGTCACCGTCGCCGTCACCGCCGACCCCGCGCCCGTGGCGCAGGACCCCGATGACTCCCTGGCCTTCCTCGACGGTGTCCTGTGCCGGTGACAGCGACGGTGACGGTGGCGGTACGCGGCCGTGAGTGGCATGCCGCCCCCCGGTGGTCGGGAGGCGGCATGCGGTGGGCGGGTCCCCGTGAGTCGCCGGGGACGGCCCCGGGAGTGGGCGTGCGGGGCTAGTTGCCGCTCATGCCACCCTCTCCCTCAGGACCGCGCCGGACGGGGGCGGGCAGTTCTCCTGGATCTTGTACTTGAGCGCCTCGGGGTAGTCGTGGCGCGAGAGGCACACCCGTACGACGATCGGGCCCCGGTTGATCGGGTCGTTGGGCTCGCCGATCTGCTGGAGGAGGGCGGCGAGTTCGTCGTGGGTGGTCACGGCGACGCCGTGCATCGGGTGCTTGGCGGAGCCGAAGACCTCGGCGAGCTTCTCGTAGCGCCAGGGGTGGAGCTCG
The DNA here is from genome assembly GCF_009834125.1 of Streptomyces sp. GS7. Lineage (NCBI taxonomy): Bacteria > Bacillati > Actinomycetota > Actinomycetes > Kitasatosporales > Streptomycetaceae > Streptomyces > Streptomyces sp. GS7. The sequence goes on along the minus strand of NZ_CP047146.1, from coordinate 6,226,691 downwards.
TTGTAGAAGTCGGCGCCGTCGGAGGGCGGGGTGCCCTGCGGCTTGTAGTAGCAGGGGTGCACCAGCATCTGCTCGATGCCGTAGAAGCCCTCGTTGTCCAGGACGAACACCACCGGGTTCAGGCCCTCGCGGACGTGGGTGGACATCTCCTGGCAGGTCTCCTGGAACGAGCCGTCGCCGACGAAGACCAGCGGCCGCTTGCCCGCCTGGCGGCGGCCGAGACCCACCCCGGTGGCGGCGCCGACCGAGTAGCCGATGGACAGCCAGCTGTTCTGCGCCACGTAGGAGGCGCGCTCGGGCATCCGCAGGTTCATCGAGCCGATCAGTGCGAACGCGGCGTCGCTGATCACGGTGAAGGGGGTGGTGCGCTGCCCGAACTCCCCGGTGGTCTGGGATTCCAGGAAGGCGTTGAGGTGCCGGAAGAAGCTGTCGTAGGTCGGGCTCTTCGGGTACGGGCCGCCGGTCAGGGTCTCCAGGAAGGCGGCGACGCCGTCCGGGACGTCCAGGCCGGCCCGGTGCGCGTCGGCGTAGGGGTCGGCCTCGAAGCGGCCGGGGCCGAACTCCTCGACGAAGGCGTCGCGCAGTGCCGGGATGAACTGCGCGAGCTGGACTTCGGGGAAGTACGAGGCCCCTACCCGCACCCCTTCGTGCGCGGCGACCGCCCAGTCGTCGCCGATCGACGTCTTCCCGCCGAGGTTCTTCGACGTCGCCCAGGTGCCCAGTCCGATGCGGCAGCCGGCGTCGTGGAACACCTCGGCCACGTCCGGATTGCTGGCCTTGCCGTTGTAGACACCGCAGAAGCCCGGGGTGTCCTCGGAGATGACGGACTTGGCGCCGATGGTGGTGCAGTACGGGATGCGGGTCGCCCGTACCAGCTCCTCGAACTCCTCGGCCAGGTTGAAGCGGTCGATCTCCTCGCCGGCCCACAGGATGGGGTCGAAGTCGTGGTCCTGCACCAGCTTGACGCACGCCGCGACCGCGGCGTCCAGCATCTTCTTGTTCCGGGGTGTGAGGGGGCGCTCCTGCCGCTGCAGCCGGCCCTGCGGTGCCGAGCAGGGGGCGTCCCAGACGTCCTCCATGACTTCCAGGTAGACCGGCCGGCGGTGGGACAGGCAGGCGGTGAGCGCGCCGTCGATCTGGCTGGGGGCCAGCCCCGGGTTGGAGATCGCCTGGGCTTCCACCGTGACCTGCCGGTAGACGTCGAGGTTGCACTCCGGGCTCTGGGACATGTGCGAGGTGACCAGTCCGATCGCCCGCTGGTTGAGCCACTGCTCGTAGGTGGGGGCCCCGTTGACGGCGATCAGCGGGACGTACTCGGTGTAGCCGCCGCCGATCGCGTTGAGCAGGTTGAACGCGCCCACGCCGTAGGTGACGGCGACCGCGCCGATGCCCTGTTCGCCGAGCGCGGTCCGGGCGTCGGCGACCTTCACCCGGGCGTACCCGTCCGCGGCCTGGCCGGCGCCGCCCTCGGTGGGGGTGCCCACCCAGCGGACCTCGGTCTTCTCGTGCAGGGTCGACAGGAACGGGCCCAGGTGGTTGCCGGGCACGCCGAACAGGTGGGTGATGCCGAGCTGTTCCAGGCGGACGGCCAGGTACTCGGCCACGGTGCAGGTCCGTGAAGTGGTCATGAGGTCAGCACTTCCTCTCGCGCCGGCTTCGTCGACGCGGAGGTCCCGCGCCTGGTGGTGGCCGCGGTGATGCCCGCGTCGGCCGCGGGTGCCTCGTTGGCGGCGATGGCGGAACGTACGGCGGTCTCCACCGCCCCCTCGATCCAGGCGTGCTTGAGCGACACATGCTCACCGGCGAAGTGCACCGGCCCCTCGGGGCGGACGACGTCGAGGTGGAAGCTGGTCATCTGGTGCGGGGTGTAGACCGCCGCCTCACCGCAGGCGTACGGGTCGCGCAGCCAGCTCTGGGTCTGGCCGGCGCCGGTGAAGAAGACCTCGATCCGGCGGCCGTGCACCGACTGCAGGTTCTCCAGGGCGTAGCCGTAGCGCTCGGCGTCGTCGAAGGAGTCCCAGCGGGCGGCGTCGTCCGACCAGGAGTAGGCGGCCAGCACCACGCCGCCCTCGCTGCCGGGGACGGGGTGGGAGGGGTAGTACATGAAGCGGTTGGGGTTGTCGGTGGTGGACCCGCCGCCGTAGGCGTTGGTGGCCGGCCGCACCCCGCCGCGCAGCGAGGAGTTGCGGTGGTACTCGACCTGCTCCTTGCCGATCCGGCTCTCGTCCACGCTCGGGTGCGCGCCGAGCAGCCCGGTGGGCAGCTTCCGCAGGCTCTGCGGCAGGGCCAGCGCGGCCTCGGCGTCGTCCTCGCCCCACCGCTGGTAGTACTCGTACAGGCCGGGCCCGATCGCGTCCAGTTCCCGCTTCCAGTCGTCCTCGGTGAACTCCCACCAGCGGCGGGAGAACTCCAGCAGCACCTTGGTGGCCTGGTCGTAGTGGGTCTCGATGACGGCCCGGCGCTTCTTGTACGAGAACGGCGGGGTCACCTGGACGAACCGCAGGCTGGAGAACGGGATGGTGACGATGGCGAGGTCGCCGGTCCAGGTCCGGGGCGCCGCGTACGGTTCGGCCTCGGGCACGGTCTCGATGGCGACGGCCGGGCCGCCGGGACCGGTGAGTCCGCCGTGGTGGCCGTCGCGGCCCGGGTCGTAGTACTCCAGCCGCACCATCCGATGGCCCATGACGATCTGGTCCCGAAGGTCCTTGGCCAGCGCCTCGGGCAGCTTGCGGCTGCCGCCCTCGATCTCCCAGTACGTGGCCTGGGGGTCGATGTCGCTGCGTCCCAGGAAGCTGTGGAAGAACGCCAGGTGGAGGCGCGAGGTCATGTTCTCGATGGTGCCGATCGCCTCGACGGCCTCGTCGCTGAACCCCGCGTACTCGCGGAGGAAGCGCCCCATCGAATAGCCGTCGAAGTCCCGGACGACGTCGGCCCAGCCCGCCAGCCACTCCTCGAACGGCTTGTTGACCCGCTTTCCGTCGTTCTGCTTGACGGAGTAGTAGTCGCGGACCGGTTCCAGGGCCTGGTGGACCATGTCGGCGACGGTCAGCCGGGTCTCGCAGCCCGTGAGGTGGAAGCCCTCGTTGATGGCGGAGGGGTCCTTGGCGTACTGGGCGCGGCGGACCTGCTCGCGGTTGGTGCGGATCCAGGTGTGGTGGCGCTTGTCCGGCTCCTGGAACTCGGGGCTGGGGTCGCCGTACGTCCAGATCTTGCCGTCCTTGAACGACTTGTAGACCACCGGCGGCGCGGGCGCGTCCGGGTTGCCGGTCGACGGGTCGATGTCGACGTTGTAGAACAGCCGCCGCTTCAGGCCGAGTTTGTCGATCAGCGCCAGGGTCAGCGGATGGAAGCTGGGCAGCCGCATCGCCCCGGCCTCCGCGTACTGCGCCGGGTCGGTGAAGGGCGAGGGCCGGCCCTTTCGGGTGTGGAAGGTCTTGATCCGTCCGCCGACCCGGTCGCCGTTGGCTTCCAGGATCGTCACGTCGTGCCCCGCCCGGGTGAGCAGATCGCCGGCGACCAGGCCGGCGATGCCGGCACCGACGATCAGGATGCGCTTGGGTGGTCCGGGGGGCAGCCCGTTGTCGATCAGTACGTCGAGATAGCGCAGCCTGAGGTCCTCGTTGGCGGGGGCGGGGCCCACCAGCAGCAGTTCGCGCGCCAGCTGCTCGTAGGTCATCTCGTCGGCGCGGTCGGCACCGCTGCGGCGGCGGGGGGCGTCGGTGCGGTGGTCGGTGCGGTCGTCGTTCATGCGGCTTCAGCCGTTCTTGCGCAGGGACTGGTGTGCGGCGGGCCGCCGCGGGGTGCTGATGGTCACGGTTCTCCTTGTGACAGGGGCCGGCGGCGTGGGACGACGCAGGCGGCACAGGGTTTCGCTCACCGGGCATGCGCGGCCCTTGCGGGTGCGCGCGCAGGTGAAAACCGCGCGGAGCGGGACGCCGGCATATACCGGTGTCAGCTGTGCGGCAGATGAGACCAGCCCACCACCGAACGGGAGGGTCCGCATGCGCAGCGAGGCGAACGGGGCGCACGCCCGCCGGTACCGGACTCCACCAGGGTCGGCGAGGCGGACGCGCGGCGGCCGGCCGCCACGGTGCTCGGGGTGCGCGGGTGCGCTACGGGACGGGTTCCGGCGTGTGATCCTGCCCGCCGGGCAGGAGGAAAGGGGGGCGATGGACCTTTGCGGCTGCGCTACTTCCGGCTGCGCTCCTTCCCGGCCGTGGCGCGTGACGAGCACACCGGCCGGGCCGCGGAGGAGCTGCGGGGCGCCCGGCCGTCGCCCGGCCGGGCCGACGCACGCCCGGAGGCCGAGCCGGGCGCACCACTCTTCGACCGGTGGGGGCGGCGCATCCGACGCAACCGCCGCGGCGCGACCTTCCTGCGTCAGGTCGAGCGCACGCTGAGCGAACTCGACGATGGGCGGGGGGAGTTGCGGGGTACCCGCGATCATGTACCCGGCAGGGTCTCGGTGGCCGCCGAGACCCTGCCGGCGATCGGTGAGCCGCTGGGCGGCTTCCGTGCCGCGCGTCCGCGGGCCGGAGTACGGCTCTGCCGGTCGACCGCGGAGGAGAGGGGGCGTCAACTGCGGGCAGAATAAGTCGACTTCTGCGTCGCGTCGTCCCGATCAGCGCGTGCCGGGCAGCGTGTGGACGGCCGCGGGCGCGGCCTGTGGCCGTGGCACGATGCCGCCATGACGATTCCCCCACGCATACCCGCCGTCGTACCGGCGGGCCGGATGGCGCGGCTCGGCCAGCCGGTCCTCGGCCTCCCGGGCGGCATGGAGCTGCGCCCGTGGCGCCTCTCCGACGCCGGCGCCCTGTTCGCGGCCGGCCAGGACCCGGCAATCCGCCGGTGGAACCGGATGGTTGTGGAGACGACGGACGACGCGTGCGAGCGGATCGCGAGGATGCGCCGGCGCTGGCAGGACGAGCTGAGCGCGATCTGGGCCGTCGCGCAGCCGGGCGGCGAGGCCGTGGGGCTCATCGGCTGGGGCGATATCGACCTCCACGGCGGCAGTGCCGAAATCCTGTACTGGATGCTGCCCGAGGCGCGGGGGAGCGGTGTGGTGGTCGAGGCCACCCGGCGGGTGAGCCACTGGGCGCTGAACGACCTCGGGCTGCACCGGCTGCGGCTGTGCCACTCGACGGCGAACCCGGCCTCCTGCCGGGTGGCGGTCAAGGCCGGGTTCTCCCTCGAAGGCACCATGCGCAGCGCGCTGCTGCACGCGGACGGGTGGCACGACGAGCATCTGCACGCCCTGGTGCAGGGCGACGTCTGAGGGCCGGACGGTCAGGCGGCGGCCGGCCCCGCGGCGGGGCGGCGGACCATGTCCAGGACCTCGTCGCGCAGCGGCGTCAGCGAACTCCCGTCGGGGGCATCGACGTTGAGGCGCAGCAGCGGTTCCGTGTTGGAGGGGCGGAGGCTGAACCAGCGGCCGTCGGCGAAGGCGACGGTGAACCCGTCCAGGCGGTCCATGGTGACTCCCGAGCAGCGGCCCTTCGGCCAGCGGCAGGGTGCCCCAAGTGGCCGGCGGAGTCGCGCCGCCGCGCGCCGGCAGGATGCGGAGCAGCTGGTGCGCTGAGTCGCGCCAGGGGGCGTGGCGCTGCCCCGTGATCCGAACCTGCCACGGGCTTTACTGCGAATTGGTTGCAAGTAAAATCTTGTCGCACAAAGGTAGGGGCGTACACGTATCTCCCGGCGGCGGCCGGGACAGCTTGGAAGAGAGCAGCGCCGCACATGACGACGTCCCCCTCCCTCACGCCGGCCAGTACGGCACAGCCCTCGCGCCGGCAGCGGATCGCCCGCTCGATGAGCCGGGCCGAGTGGGGGCGGATGGCGGGGATGGCCGGGTTCATTCTCGCGCTGCATGTGATCGGCTGGTTCACGCTGGTGGCGATCGTGGCGCCGCAGCACTACAGCCTGGGCACCAAGAGCTTCGGGGTGGGCATCGGCGTCACCGCCTACACGCTGGGCATGCGGCACGCCTTCGACGCCGATCACATCGCCGCCATCGACAACACCACCCGGAAGCTGATGCACGAGGGGAAGCGACCGTTGTCGGTCGGCTTCTGGTTCTCGCTGGGGCACTCCAGCGTGGTGTTCGCGCTGGCCCTGCTGCTCTCGCTGGGCGTCAAGGCGCTGGCCGGTCCGGTGAAGGACGACAACTCCCAGCTGCACGCGGTGACCGGGCTGATCGGCACCACCGTCTCCGGGGTCTTCCTCTATGTGATCGCCGCGATCAACATCGTGATCCTGGTGGGCATCTGGGGGGTCTTCCGGCGGATGCGGGCCGGTGACTTCGACGAGGCGGCGCTGGAGGAGCAGCTCGACAAGCGGGGGTTCATGAACCGGCTGCTGGGCCGGGTGATGAAGTCGATCACCAAGCCGTGGCAGATGTACCCGCTGGGGCTCCTCTTCGGGCTCGGATTCGACACCGCCACCGAGATCGCGCTGCTGGTGCTCGCCGGCTCCGGCGCCGCCTCCGGACTGCCGTGGTACGCGATTCTGTGCCTGCCGGTGCTGTTCGCGGCGGGCATGAGCCTGCTCGACACCATCGACGGGTCGTTCATGAACTTCGCGTACGGGTGGGCCTTCTCCAAGCCGGTCCGGAAGGTCTACTACAACCTCACCATCACCGGGCTGTCGATCGCCGTGGCCCTGATCATCGGCACCGTCGAACTCCTGGGGCTGCTCGCCGACAAGCTCGGGCTGCACGGCTTCTTCTGGGACTGGATCGCCGGCCTGGACCTGAACGTCATCGGCTTCGCCATCGTGGGCGTCTTCTTCGCCACGTGGGTCGTGGCGCTCGCCGTTTGGAAGTTCGGCCGCATCGAGGAGAAGTGGTCCGCGCAGGTCCGGCCGGCGGCGGAGCGGGCCGAAGGATGACCCAGGGCCTGTCCGACGGGTCAGGGTCGGACAGGCCCTAACGCCGGCCCGCCACCGGGGCCGTCGCCGTACCCGGCCGGGCGTCCTGGTGGGGGAAGCCGTCGCGGCGGTTGCGGTGCAGGGTGAAGCGGTCGAAGAGCACGGGGTGGGGGGGCGGGTCGGCGGGGCGTGCCCACAGCAGGGCGGAACCGGGGACCGCCGCCAGCGCGCCGGCCGCCGTGGCGCCGCGCAGCACCGATCGGTGTGAGGGCTGCATCACGTGTCGCCTCCTGGGCCTCGGGAAACGGAAGGAGGCTCACAGGAGCGGGGGACGGGCGCGGCCCCGGCGGTGGGAGGGCGGGGGAACGGGGGGTGAACTCAGCCTCGGGGACGGATATGCGGTGTCATTCGCCGCGGATCAGGTCGGCGCACCTCTCGCCGATCATCATCGTCGTGATGCACGGGTTGGTGGTCGTCAGGAGCGGCATCGCCGAACCGTCCGCCACCCGCAGCCCGGTGACGCCCTTGACGCGGAGCTGCGGGTCCAGTGGGGCGGCCGGATCGCTCGGGGCGCCCATCTGGACGGTGCAGGCCGGGTGGTAGACGGTGTTGTGGGTGGTGCGGATGTAGTCCAGCAGGTCGTCGTCGGTGCGCGCGGCGGGGCCCGGGGCGAGCTCGGTGCCGGCCCAATCGGCCATCGGGGCCTGGGAGACGATGTCGCGGGCCAGCCGGAGGCCGTAGGTCATCACCCGGACGTCGTGCTCGTCGGTGAAGTAGCGGGGGTCGACCTTCGGCTTGTCGCGGAAGTCGCGGGTCCGCAGCCGTACGGTGCCGCGGGAGCGGGCGCGGGTGACGTTCGGGGTGAGGCAGAACGCGTTCTCCGAGGTGGGGTAGCCGCGGCGGTAGGTGTTCATGTCGAAGGGCACCGAGCCGTAGTGGAACATCAGGTCGGGGCGGTCCAGGCCGGGCTCGGTGTCGTAGAAGATGCCGATCTCCCACCACTGCGTGGAGGAGTCCACCATCGGCTGCCGGGCGTCCCACATGATGACGCCCTCGGGGTGGTCCTGGAGGTTGGCGCCGACGCCCGGGGAGTCGACCAGCGGCTCGATGCCGGTGGCGCGGAGGTGGTCGGCCGGGCCGATGCCGGAGAGCATCAGCAGCTTGGGGGAGTCGATGGCGCCGCAGGAGACGACGACCTCGCGGCGGGCGCCGACGGTGCGGGTGTGGATCAGGTCGGGGGAGAGGTAGTCCACTCCGGTGCAGCGCCGCGCGGAGTCGAAGCGCAGCCGCTTGGCCTGGACTCCGGTGCGCACGTCGAGGTTGCGGCGGGTGCCCAGGACCGGGTGGAGGTAGGAGACCGAGGCGGACGAACGGGTGCCGTCGGGGCGGCAGTTGATCTGGAACCAGTTCGCGCCCCGGACGACGGTCTCGCCGGTGTTGAACGGGGTGGTGGGGATGCCCGCCGCCGCACAGGCTTCCAGCAGGGCGACCCCGCAGGGGTCCTTGGCCGGGACGGTGCGGAGGGTGACCGGGCCGCTGCGGCCGTGGTGGCCGCCGGGGGCGTCGTTGGTCTCCAGGCGCTGGAACAGCGGGAAGCAGTCCGCCGCGCTCCAGCCCGTACAGCCCCTGGCGGCCCACTCGTCGAGGTCTTCGGCGGGGGCCCAGAAGGCGATGCAGGAGTTGTGCGAGGAGCAGCCGCCCAGCACCCGGGCGCGGGCGTGCCGCATGAAGCTGTTGCCGTTCTCCTGCGGCTCGACGGGATAGTCCCAGTCGTAGCCGGATTCGAGGAGCGCCATCCAGCGGTCCAGCCGCAGGATGTTCTCGTCGCCGACGTCGGAGGGCCCGGCCTCCAGCAGGCAAACGGTGACGGACGGGTCCTCGCTGAGCCGGGCCGCGACGACGGCGCCGGCCGTGCCGCCGCCGACCACGACGTAGTCGAACGAGTCGAGCGGGTCCACCGGGGCTTCTCGGTCCATCGTGCCGTCTCCAGGTCGGGGGAGGGTCAGGGGGCGGTGTCGCCGCCGGCGTCGGCGGCGTGCGCGGCGAGGACGCCGGTGCGGTGGCGCTGGACGCACCAGTAGTAGCCGAAGCCGCCGAGCGCCACGACGCCGATGAACAGGAAGGCGCCCCAGCGCAGATACCAGTGCTGCGGGCCGGTCGCGTTGTAGACCGCGGCGCGCGGCCAGGCGAGGTTGACGGACATCCCCAGGCCCCAGAGGACGGCGAGGACGTTCACCGGCAGCCCGAACCTGCCGAGCGAGAACCGGCCGGGCACCGGCGTCCACCGCCCGCGCAGCCGCTGCACCAGCATCGGCAGCGTGACCAGCAGGTACGCCAGGTAGATCATGATGATCGCGATGCTGGTGATCACCGAGAAGATCTGCGGCTGGTTGACGTTGATGAGCAGGATGCCGACCCCGACGAGGCCGATGACGATCGCGGGCAGCACCGGCGTCTGGAAGCGCGGGCTCACCCTGGCGAGCAGGGACGACGCCGGGAGGTTGTTGTCGCGGGCCATCGCGAAGGCGAGCCGGATGCCCGCGGTGTGCACCGCCAGTTCGCAGACGGTGATCGCGATGACCACACACCACAGCACCAGCTGCCCCACGGTCGATCCCAGGGTGGAGAGCACCACGTACTGGAGTCCGTCCACCGACAGCTGCCGGGAGTGCAGATCGGGGACCGCCAGCAGGGCGAAGAGCAGGATCAGGCCGCCGATGACGAACGAGGCGACCAGCGCCCGCAGGATCGCGCGGGGCGCGTTGCGGGCCGGGTCCTTGGACTCCTCGCCGAGCGACGAGGCCGTGTCGAAGCCGTACATGACGTACGCGGAGGCCAGCGAGGCGGTCAGGAACGCGCCGAAGTAGCCCAGGCTCTCACCGCGGCCCAGGCCGAAGGTCTGGGTCACCGCGGCGGGCCCGCGGGTGATGTGCGCGCCGAGCAGCAGGATCAGCACGACGGCGGCGATCAACTCGATCGCGACACCGGCCGAGTTGATGCGTGCCATCAGCTTCACGCCGAACGCGTTGATCAGCGTGGTGAAGGCGATGAGCACCGCGCCGAGCAGCACCGCGTTGGCCGCCGCGTCGGTCTGCCCGGTGCCGTTGCCGATGAACTGGAACCACGACGAGATCTGCGGCAGCGTCACCTGATACGCCAGTGCCACCGCGGCCAGCGAGACCATCGAGGCGGTCAGCATCATCCAGCCGCCCAGCCAGCCCACGTGCGGACCGCCCAGTTGCTTGGCCCAGTTGTAGATCGAACCGGCCACCGGATAGCGGGCGGCCAGCTCGCAGAAGCACAGCGCCACCATCAGCTGGCCCGCGAAGACCATCGGCCAGGACCACCAGTACGCCGGCCCGCCGTGGCTGACGCCGAAGTAGAACAGCTGGAAGGTACCCGTGAGGATCGAGATGTAGCTGATGCCGGCGGCGAAGGTGTGGAAGTTGCCGAGGGTGCGCTTGAGTTCGGGCTTGTAGCCGAGCTCGGCGAGCGCGCCGTCGTCGTGGGAACCGCCGTCCGGCGCACCGTCCCCGCCGGGACCCGGGCGTACGGAACCGGGAGCGGAGTCGGATTCGGAGCCGGTCACTCGAACCACCTCTGCGGACGCGGGGCCGTGTTGCGCCAGATGTGCTTGGCCTCCTGGTACTCGGCCAGCCCGGCCGGCCCGAGCTCGCGCCCGATGCCGGACTGCTTCATCCCGCCCCACTCGGCCTGCGGGACGTACGGATGGAAGTCGTTGATCCACACGGTGCCCGCCCGCAGACGGGCGGCGATCCGGTGGGCACGCTCGCCGTCCTGCGTCCACACGGCCCCGGCCAGCCCGTACACCGTGTCGTTGGCGAGCGACACCGCCTCGTCCTCGTCCCGGAAGCGCTCCACGGTCAGCACCGGCCCGAACGACTCGTCGCGCACCACGGACATGTCCGGGGTGCACTCGTCCAGCACCGTGGGGAGGTAGTAGAAGCCGTCCGCCAGCTCCGGGTCGTCCGGCGCCCTGCCGCCGCAGCGCAGTACGGCGCCCTCCGCGATCCCGGCCGCCACATACGCCTCGACCTTCGCCCGGTGCGCCGCGGAGATCAGCGGACCGGTGCGGGCCAGCTCGTCGAACGGCCCACCCAGCGGGATCCGTTGGGCCCGCGCCACCACCTCCTCGACGAACTTGTCGTGCAACTGCTCCTGGACCAGCAGCCGGGCGCCCGCCGAGCAGACCTGCCCGGAATGCAGGAAGACCGCCATCAGGGCGTAGTCGACCGCGGTGTCGAAGTCGGCGTCCGCGAAGACGATGTTGGGGTTCTTGCCGCCCAGTTCGAGCGCGATCTTCTTGACGGTGGGCGCGGCGGCGGCCATGATCCGGCGGCCGGTGAGCAGCCCGCCGGTGAACGACACCATGTCCACCCGGGGATCCTCGGTCAGCGGCGCGCCCACGTCCGGGCCGGTGCCCAGCACCAGGTTGGCCGCCCCGTCCGGCACCCCCGCCTCCGCCAGCAGCCGCATCAGGTGGATCGCGGTGTGCGGGGTCAGCTCGCTCGGCTTGAGGACGAACGTGTTGCCGGTGACCAGGGCCGGGGCGACCTTCCAGGCGGTCTGCAGCAGCGGGTAGTTCCACGGCGTGATCAGCGCGCAGACCCCGACCGGCTCGTGCCGGACCGAGCTGTCGGTCTCCGTGGCGCCGGTGTCCACCACCCGGTCGGTACCGCCGGCCGCGCCGAGATTGCCGAAGTACCGGAAGCAGTTGGCGATGTCGTCCATGTCGTACGCGCTCTCCACCAGCCGCTTCCCGGTGTCCAGGGACTCGGCGCGGGCCAGCGTGTCCTTGTCGCGCTCCAGCAGTTCGGCGACCCGCAGGACGATGCGGCCCCGCTCGGCGGCCGGCGTGCGCGGCCAGGACCCGTCGTCGAACGCGATACGGGCGGCGGTGATCGCCGCCGCCACGTCCTCGGGCCCGCCCTCGTCGACGGTCGCGACCAGCCGGCCGTCCGCCGGGCAGCGGATCTCCCGCCCCCGCCCGTCGGCCGCTGCGGTCCACTGACCGCCGATGAACAGCTCCGGCATGGGGTGGGCCTCCGGTCTCGGTCTCCGGGCGGGCGGATGCGTAGCGGTAGCGATCTCGGTACCGAGCGTAGGACGGGCGCCAAAAGACCGCACGGCGCGCGGGGCCGGGGGAGAGGCCCGCGGGGCGGGTTGGGGCCGATGGGGTGACGGCGCGGCCCTCCGGGACAATGGCGGCATGCATCCGGTTCCCGACGCGGCCGCCTATCTGGCCGGCCGCTGGCACATCGAGCGCGCCGTGTACGACCTGCGGGCCGGCGCCGAGGGCAGCTTCCGGGGCACCGCCGACTTCCGCCCGGACGGCGCCGGCGGTGCCCTGCTGCACGTCGAGGAGGGCGAGCTGGCCTGGGGCGGGGCGGTACACCCGGCCACCCGCACGCTGCGGCTGCTGCCCCGGCCCGACGGCACCGCCGCCGTCACCTTCGCCGACGGCCGCCCCTTCCACGACCTGGATCTGCGGACCGGCCGCTGGACCGCCGGCCACCCCTGCGCCGAGGACCACTACGCCGGGACCTTCACCGCCGTCGGCGCCGACCGCTGGGACCTGGAGTGGCGGGTCGGCGGCCCGGCCAAGGACCAGCTGCTGCGGTCGGTGTACCGGCGCGGCGCCTGACCCCTGCCGGCGGCCGGCTACGGCTTCACCGCCTTCAGGGCGTACAGCAGCGGGATGATCGGCTCGGACGGTGGCAGCCGCCACCAGCCGTTCTCGGACGGCACCATCGACGGGAAGCGCGGCCAGGGCAGCAGCTCGGTCTCGCGGACCCGCCGGACCGTCAGCCCGGCCCCGACCACCGCCGAGACGACCTCGCCCACGCCGTGCCGCCACGAGTAGCTCGTCGTGGCGCCACGCAGCGGCGGACCGTCGGTGTACGTGGCGGGGGAGTCGCTCCGGATCGCGCCCCGGCCGGCCAGGTAGTCATGGCGCAGGACGAGGCGGCGGCCGTCCTCGTCCGGGCCCGGCGTCGGGCCCAGCGAGTCGAGCAGCGGATGGAACTCCACCAGGTAGAACGTCCCGCCCGGCCGCAGGAGTTCGGCGACGATGCCCGCCCAGACGGTGACGTCGGGGATGTAGCACAGCGCGCCCTTGCCGGTGTAGATCACATCGAACCGGCGGTCCCCGAGCGCCTCGACCGCCCGGTGCACATCCGCCCGGACGAACTCCATGTCCCGGCCCGCCTCGCCGGCCAGCCGACGGGCCTGGGCGACCGCCTCGGCGGAGATGTCGAGCCCCACCGCCCGCGCGCCCCGGTCGGCGAAGGCCGCCGTCTCGGTCCCCAGATGGCACTGCAGATGCAGCACATCGCGCCCGGCCAGCTCACCGAGGTCCGTCCACTCGAACGGCGCGAACCAGTCCTCGGCGGTCCGCGAGCCGTCCAGGCCGTAGAAGGCGCTGGCCACATGGACGGGCGTACGGGCGTCCCAGTTGGCCTGGTTGGCGCGCACCATCTCGTCGGTACTGGGGGCGCGGGGCGACGGGGCCGGGTGAGCGCTGGTCGGGGGCTCGCTCTGCTCTGTGGTCATACCCCCTCTTCTATCGGGCGCCCCCGCTCGCACACCAGGGCGCGGGTCGAGCCGCCCCGGCCCCCTGCGGGTCGCCGTTGCCGGCGGTGGTCACCGTCCCCCGGGCGAGCGTCACCCGCCGGGGCGCGCGCCGGGCCAGGGCGTCGTCCTCGGTGGCGATGACGCAGGTGAGCCGTCGCTCGCTCCACAACCGGGCCAGCAGCTCGGTGAACTCCGCGCGCGCGGCGGCGGGCAGGCCGGCGGTCGGCCGGTCCGCCAGCAGCGCGGTGGGCCGCTTGACGAGAGCCCGCGCCAGCGCGGCACGGCGCCGGGCCTGGGCGTCCAACTCGCCCGGCAGGAAGTCCATATGGCCCGACAGCCCGACTTCGTCCAGCGCGTCGCCGGCCAGTTCCCAGCGGTCCGCGGGGTGCAGCCGCAGGGGGACGAGGGCGCTGGACACGTTCTGGCGGGCGGTGAGGCCCGTTACCAGCCCGGCGTCGGGGCCCGGGCCGAGCAGGCCGATGGACTCGGTGCGGATCCGGGCGAGCCGGGACTCGGTCACCGTGGCCAGATCCGTGCCGTCGAGTTCGACGCTGCCGTGGGTGGGGCGCTCCAGCCCCGCCAGGATCCGCAGCAGCGTCGACCTGCCCCCGCCGGGCGGCCCCTGGAGGACGAGGGTGCCGCCGTCCTCGACGTAGAGCCCGATTCCGTCCAGCGCCCGCACCACGTCGCCGCCGTCGCGGTAGCACTTGGTCACGCCGGTCAGGTGGTACATGGTGCACGCTCCTCCAGGACCGCGGGGCTGTGGGCCGCGGGCCTGGTGTCACCGTAGGGGCGGGGTGTGACGGGGTGATGAGCGGAGAGTGAGAGGTCGATGAGAAAACGGGGCGTTCCGGGCGAAGGGTGAACCGGGACGGGGTGCCGGCCCCGCCGCATCGGCCTCTCCCGCCCCTGGCGTCGCGCACCGGAATTCCGCTGCGGAGCGCAACACCCCTGTTGCGGTGGGTATGTTGGACGCCGCACAGAGTGGTCGTGCCGCTACCGGCGCCGTGTCCCGACGGGAAGAGTGTGGAATGAGCCAAGATATCCAGCCGCAGTCCAGCACCGTCGATGTGAGCATCCCGAGTGTCGCACGGATGTACGACTACTACCTCGGCGGCAAGGACAACTACGCCGTCGACCGCGAGGCGTGCGAGGAGCTGAGCAAGGTCGTGCCCAGCACCCAGGTGCTGGCGATCAACAACCGGCGATTCCTGCGGCGCGTGGTCCGCTGGCTGGCCCAGGAGCACGGCATCCGGCAGTTCGTCGACCACGGATCGGGCCTGCCGACCCAGGACAACGTCCACCAGGTCGCCCAGCAGATCGACCCCGACTCCCGTGTGGTGTACGTCGACAACGACCCGATCGTGCTGGCGCACGGCCGGGCGCTGCTGGAGGAGAACGAGAACACCGCCGTCATCCAGGCCGACATGCGGGACACCGAGGGCATCTTCGGCCACCCGGAGGTCGAGCGGCTGATCGACCTCAAGGAGCCGGTCGCCGCGCTGTTCGTGTCGGTGCTGCACTGCATCCCGGACGCGGACGACCCGGCGGCGCTGGTCCGCCGGGTCGCCGAACGGCTGGTGCCGGGAAGTTTCCTGGTGGTGTGTCAGCTGGTGAGCGAGGACGCCGCGACCCGGGACTTCGTCACCGAGTTCATGCGGGTGAGCACCCACGGCAACTGGGGCCGGGTGCGGCAGGAGTACGAGCTGCGGGCGTTCCTGGACGGGCTGGAGATCCAGGAGCCGGGGCTGGTGGAGGTGTCCACGTGGCTGCCGGACGCCTCGGACGTCGGCCCGAAGCAGCTGACCAAGGAGTGGATCGAGTTCGGCGGGGTCGCGCGGAAGCCGTAGTCCCGGCAGGGGCGGTGAGCCGGCAGGGGAGGCGAGGACGTCGCCTCCCCTTCGGGCGGACGTGTCAGCTGTACTGCCCGAGCAGCCGGTCGAGTATCGCCAGCGACTCGCGCGGTGACTCGGCCTGGGCGCTGAGCCGGTCCATCACCGCCAGGTAGTGATCGACGTCGTCGCGCTTGTCGAGATAGAGCGCGCTGGTCAGCTGCTCCAGGTAGACGATGTCCGGGAGATCCGGCTCCAGGAAGCGGAGGATGGTGATCGGGCCGCCCGCCGCGGCGAGGCCGCCGAGGGCGAAGGGGGCTATCTGGAGGGTGACGTTGGGCAGTTGGGCGACGGTCAGCAGATGGCCGAGCTGATCGGCCATCACCTCGTCGCCGCCGAGCGGACGCCGCAGGCACGCTTCGTCGATGACGGCCCAGAACCGCGGCGCGTCATTGGCGGTCAGCAGCTTCTGCCGCTCCAGGCGCAGCCGCACCCGCTGCTCGGTCTCCTCGGGGCCGGCCCCGGGATGCCCCAGCCGGGAGACGGCGCGGGCGTAGTCGGCGGTCTGCAACAGGCCTGGTACGAACTGGACTTCGTAGGTGCGGATGACCGAGGCGGCCTCTTCGAGGCCGATGTGGGTCTCGAACCAGCTGGGCAGCACATCGCTGTACTGGTGCCACCAGCCGGGGGTGCTGGTACGGCGGGCGAGGGTGAGGAATCCGGCGCGGGCCTCGGCCTCCGTGACGTCGTAGAGCGTCAGCAGATCGGCGACATCGCGCTCCTTGCAGCCCACCCGGCCCAGTTCCAGCCGGCTGATCTTGGCGTGGGAGGCGCGGATGTGGTCCCCGGCGGCCTCGCGGGTGATGCCCGCGGCTTCCCGGAGTCTGCGCAGCTGGGTGCCCAGCACGATGCGCAGTACGGTCGGGCCGCCCCTCGGATGTTCCAGATAGCGGCGCAGGGACGGTTCGCTGCTCGGCTGCGCGGCGCTCATGCTGACTCCCCTGAGTGGTCGGGCGAACGCCCAGTGTCCCATTGCCTGTTGCGGTCGTACAGCCGTGCCGACTATCCGGCCGACATATGCCTGAGTCTCGTCGGCCGGTGGCCGTCCCGCGGTCAGTCGCGGGCGATCAGATGGTCGAAGTCGCCGTCCTTGGCGCCCTGGACGAAGGCCGCCATCTCGTCGTGGGTGTAGATCAGCGCGGGGCCCGCGGGGTGCCGCGAGTTGCGTACCGCGACTCCGCCGTCGGGAAGAAGCGCCAGTTCAACGCAGTTGCCACTGGGGTTGCTGCGGCGGCTCTTGCGCCAGACCGCACCGTCGATGCCGGTCGCCGGCATGCCGTTGGTCATCGATTCCATCAGAGCTGCTCCCTTGCCGGATGGTGCTCTCGGTACCGGTCCGGGGCGCGATCGCCGTGGCGTGATCCCGTCCCTGGACTGCCGTCCTTGCCGAGGTAATTGCAGATGCACTTGCAGCGAGGGACGGTTGACGAGGATATTAGCCCTCCGGAGCAGCCCCGCCCAGAGTTGCCGACGCGCCCAGCCCCGTACGCCCCTCGCGGAGATCGTGATGACCACATATCCGGCAGAGCCCGAGCACGACGCCCTTCGGGAGGGAGCGATACCGGTAGCGGAGCGGGGCAACGGTGCGGCGCACGGCGGCTGGTGGATGCCGGGGGCGAACGACTTCGCGGCCTGTGCGCTCAGCGGATCGGCGTGCACCGTGGCGGAGGCGCGGCAGTTCACCCGGACCACGCTCCAGGGCTGGCGGATGTGCCCCGGACTCGCCGATGACGCGGTGCTGGTCGTCTCCGAACTCGTCACCAACGCGCTGCGATACGGCGCCGGCGAGACCCGACGCACCCTCAACTACGCCAGTCCCGAACCGTTTTGCCAGGCATGGCTGGCGCTGACCCGGCAGGAGCACAGTGTGCTGTGCGCCGTCTCGGACGCCGGTGCCACCGCGCCCGTCCTCCGGGACCGGGACGAGCTGGCCGAGTCCGGACGCGGGCTGCACCTCGTCGAGCTGCTCAGCGACGCCTGGGGGTGGACACCGCCGGACCGCGCGGGCAAGACGGTGTGGGCGACGGTGTCGGCGCGCGGCTGACGCGGCGGTGCGCTTCCGGGATCCGGGCGTGGCGTGCGCCATGGCGACAACGCACCTTCTCCGCAACCGAGTTCAGGGGATTCCGTGGATTGCCGTCGAAGAGCCCGCGCGCGAGTCCTGCGGATAGCTGCCTGCCCTCATGATGGCTCCCCGGGCCCGGTCGGAGGGTTGTCACCCGACATACTCGGCATCCGGTCCGGACGCGTCATGGGTGCGGCTGCTCAGGTCCGCCGGTGAGTGTCCGTGCGCGGGGCGGCGGGGCGAGGCGCGCCTCGACGCGGTCGACGGCGGTATGGGCGCCGAACGCGGCGAGGCGGAGCAGGTCGGCATCGCCCGAGATGCCGACGGGCGCCGTGGAGCGCCAGAACTCCACGTCAGCGGCGGCGAGCTGGTCCGGTGCGAGGGCGGTCAGCAGGGCCAGTGCGGCGGCCGGGCGGTCGGCGCCGCGGAGCCCGGTGAGCGCGTCATAGAGCCAGGACCGGGCCGCGGGGTGACGGCTGGTCGGTTCGCCGCCGGGTGGGCGGAGTCCGTGCTCGGCCACCGTGGTCCGCACCCGAGCCCGGACGGCGTCGGTCAGGGCGGGGTGGTCGGCGTCCATGGCGACGGCACGGAGTGCGGCGAGCGCGGTGCGCGGGGGTGTGGCGCCGGCGCCTCCCGGCAGATCGCCGGCCGGCAGGCGGGCCGGGCGCCGCCACGGCGGTCCGAACCGCGGCACCCGCCCGGTCAGCAGGGCCCCGGCGAGGCGGTTGAGGAAGTGGCACACCAAGGCGGTGGCGAGGTATTCGGGGAGGTGGTCCGCGGCCGGGAGGGCGGCGCCCGGGGTGGCGGTGGCCGCGCCCCAGGCCAGCGGTTCCGCGTGGGCGGCATCGTCCGGGGTACCGCCGGTGCGCACGGTCCGGGCCAGGGCGGGGTGGCCGGCGGCCCGGAGCGTGCGGGCATGGGTGTGCAGGCAGGGCGCGCAGCGGTTGGCCCGCGCCACGCCCGCCGCCACCAGCTCCCGGGCCGTGCGCGGGGCGCGGCCGGTCACCAGGCAGGCGCGTACCGCGACCCACGTCGCGTCGAGGAGAGCGGGCGCGGGGGAGAGGAGGCGGAACTCCGCCGGGGCTGAGCTGAGGCCGAAGGCGCGCGCCAACTCCCGCTGGACGGCGGTGCGTCGACCGCCCTCCGCGGTCGGGTCCACGGGGGAGGTGAAGCGGAAGGGGCTCGGCACGGCGGTCTCCAGTTCTGGGTGAGGCGGCCCCGCACGGCCGCCTCCGGAACCGATCCTCGCCGCCCGATCGCCGCGGATCGTCCTCCGCAGGGCGGCCGTTGCCCCTACCGCACCCGGAGCGCGTACGGGCCCCGCCTACTCCTGCGGGAGTAGCGGGACCCGTACGGGCTCACCCTCCGGCGCCGGGATCCGCCAGCCCGAACGCCGCCAGCAGCCGTTCCGCCGCCAGGGTCGCGGTGATCTCGCCGTCGCGGACCGCCCGTTCGATGCCGGGCCCCAGCCGGCGCACCTCCGGATGGTCCTGGAGGCGGTCGATCAGCCGGTCGCGGACCATCGACCAGGTCCAGTCGACCTGCTGCGCGCGGCGCCGTTCGGCCAGTGCGCCGGTGGAGTCCAGCAGGGTGCGGTGCTGCTCGATCCGCTCCCACACCGCCTTCAGGCCGGTGCCCTCGCGGGCGCTGCACGTGAGGACCGGCGGGGTCCAGACCGCGTCGGCAGGCTGCAACAGCCGCAGCGCACCGGCCAGTTCGCGGGCCGCGGCGCGGGCGTCCCGCTCGTGCGGACCGTCCGCCTTGTTCACGGACACCAGGTCCGCCAGCTCCAGTACGCCCTTCTTGATGCCCTGGAGCTGGTCGCCGGTGCGGGCCAGGGTCAGCAGCAGGAAGGTGTCGACCATGTTGGCGACGGTGGTCTCCGACTGGCCGACCCCGACCGTCTCCACCAGGACGACGTCGTAGCCCGCCGCCTCCATCACCACGATCGACTCGCGGGTCGCCCGCGCCACCCCGCCCAGCGTGCCGGACGTCGGGGAGGGGCGGACGAACGCCGCGGGGTCGGTCGCCAGCCGCTCCATCCGGGTCTTGTCGCCCAGGATGGAGCCGCCGGTACGGCTGGACGACGGGTCGACGGCGAGCACCGCCACCCGGTGCCCCAGGCCCGTCAGCAGCGAGCCCAGCGCGTCGATGAAGGTCGACTTGCCGACGCCCGGGACGCCGCTGATGCCCACCCGGCGGGCCGCACCGGAGTACGGCAGCAGCCGGATCAGCAGCTGCTGGGCCGCCGCGCGGTGATCGGGCCGGGTGGACTCGACCAGCGTGACCGCGCGGGCGATCCAGGCGCGGGAACCCGCCCGGACCCCTTCGGCATACCGGTCGACATCGATCCTCGCAGGCATGACCCCCCGCTCACAGCTCGTGGCCGAGGACCGCCGCCAGGTCCTTCACCAGGTCGTGGGCCGCGTCCGGGATGACCGTGCCCGGCAGGAAGACCGCCGCGGCGCCCATGTCGCGCAGCGGCTGGACGTCCTGCGGCGGGATCACCCCGCCGACCACGATGGTGATGTCCTCCCGGTCCTCCGCGGCCAGTGCCTCGCGCAGCGCGGGCACCAGGGTGAGATGACCGGCCGCGAGCGAGGAGACGCCGACGATGTGGACGTCGGCCTCCACCGCCTGGCGGGCCACCTCGGCCGGGGTCTGGAACAGCGGGCCGACATCGACGTCGAAGCCCAGGTCGGCGAAGGCCGTGGCGATCACCTTCTGGCCGCGGTCATGGCCGTCCTGGCCCATCTTGGCCACCAGGATGCGCGGCCGGCGCCCCTCGGCACGCTCGAACTCGGCCACCAGGTCCCGGGTGCGCTCGACACCGGAGGACGGGCCCGCTTCGTCTCGGTACACACCCGAGATGGTACGGATCTGGCTCGAGTGGCGTCCGTAGACCGCCTCCAGGGCGTCGGAGATCTCACCGACGGTCGCCATGGCCCGCGCCGCGTCCACCGCGAGCGCCAGCAGATTGCCCTCAAGTCCCGTACCGGGGCCGGACCGTGCCGCCGCGGTCAGCGCCCGCAGCGCCGCCTGGCAGGCGTCCTCGTCGCGCTCGGCCCGCAGCCGCTCCAGCTTCTCGATCTGCTGGGCGCGCACCGCGGAGTTGTCGACCTTGAGGACCTCGATCTCCTCGTCCGTCTCCACCCGGTACTTGTTGACGCCGATCAGCGCCTGCCGCCCCGAGTCGATCCGCGCCTGCGTACGGGCCGCCGCCTCCTCGACCCGCATCTTCGGGATGCCCGCGTCGATCGCCTTGGCCATGCCGCCGGCCGCCTCCACCTCCTCGATGTGCTGCCAGGCCCGGCGCGCCAGATCGTGCGTGAGCCGCTCGACGTAGGCGCTGCCGCCCCACGGGTCGATGACCCGGCAGGTGCCCGACTCCTGCTGGAGGAACAGCTGCGTGTTGCGGGCGATCCGCGCCGAGAAGTCCGTGGGCAGCGCCAGCGCCTCGTCGAGGGCGTTGGTGTGCAGCGACTGGGTGTGGCCCTGGGTCGCGGCCATCGCCTCCACACACGTCCGGGTGACGTTGTTGAAGACGTCCTGCGCGGTCAGCGACCAGCCCGAGGTCTGCGAATGGGTGCGCAGCGAAAGGGACTTGGGGTTCTTCGGGTCGAACCGCTGGACCAGCCGCGCCCACAGCAGCCGGGCCGCGCGCAGCTTGGCGATCTCCATGAAGAAGTTCATGCCGATCGCCCAGAAGAAGGACAGCCGCGGGGCGAAGGAGTCCACGTCCATCCCCGCCGCCAGACCCGCGCGCAGATACTCGACCCCGTCCGCGAGCGTGTAGGCCAGCTCCAGGTCGGCCGTCGCACCCGCCTCCTGGATGTGGTAGCCGGAGATCGAGATGGAGTTGTAGCGCGGCATCTTCTGCGAGGTGTACGCGAAGATGTCGGAGATGATCCGCATCGAGGGCTGCGGCGGATAGATGTAGGTGTTGCGGACCATGAACTCCTTGAGGATGTCGTTCTGGATGGTCCCGGCCAGCTTCTCGGGCGGTACGCCCTGTTCCTCGGCGGCCACGATGTAGAGGGCGAGAACGGGCAGCACCGCGCCGTTCATCGTCATCGACACCGTCATCTTGTCCAGCGGGATGCCCTCGAAGAGCTGCCGCATGTCGTAGATCGAGTCGATGGCGACGCCCGCCATGCCGACGTCGCCGGTCACCCGCGGGTGGTCGCTGTCGTAGCCGCGGTGCGTCGGCAGGTCGAAGGCGACCGACAGGCCCTTCTGGCCGGCGGCGAGATTGCGCCGGTAGAAGGCGTTGGACTCCTCGGCGGTGGAGAACCCCGCGTACTGCCGGATGGTCCAGGGCTGGTTGACGTACATCGTCGGGTACGGACCGCGCAGATACGGCGCGATGCCCGGATACGTGCCCAGGAAGTCCAGCCCGTCGAGATCCGCCTCGGTGTACAGCGGCTTGACGTCGATGCCCTCCGGCGTCTCCCAGGTCAGGTCCGCCGCGCTTTTGCCGGTGGCCTGCTGGACGGCCTGTGCCCACCCGTCGGCGTCGGACGTGGCGGCCGGATCGCCCAGCTCGATCCCGCTGAAGTCCGGGACGGCGCCGGACTGCGCCGGGGTGCCGAGCGGCGATCGGCCCACGGCGCCCACTTGTTGTGCCGTCTCCTTCATCACGCCACCTCCGTGACATCCAGGGCCGAGGTCAGCACCCCGACCGCGTCGCAGCCCGCGAACACGAACGCGTCCACACCGGCCGCCACGAACTCCTCCCGGCGCTCACCCGGCTTGCCCGCGAGGTGGACCCGCACCGCCCCGGCCGACTTCAGCGCCGCCACCACCTCGGCCGCCTGCTCGGCGTACACCGCGTCGCTGGAGCACACCGCGGCGATCCGGGCACCGCTCGCCGCGAACGCCGCGGCCACCGACCCCGCCGTCACCTGCTCCGAGGCAGTCTCGATCCCGCCCGCCTGGAAGAGGTTGGCGGCGAACGCCACCCGAGCGGTGTGCGCCGCGACCGGGCCGAGAGCGGCCAGGAAGACCCTGGGGCGCTCCCCGGTGGCCGCCGCATGCGCATCGGACCGCGACCGCAGCGCCTCGTAGGCATCGTCCCTGCGCACCCGCGGCAGCCCGCCGGGACCCCGGCCGGCCGGCGCGGGGACCGGCTCGCGGTGCACCGGCGGCTCGGCCAGATGCGGGAACTCGCTGACACCGGTGATCGGTTCGCGGCGGTGCGCCAGGTCCTCGCTGCGCCGCCGCCAGGTCGCCGCCAGCCGGTCGCCCAGCATCCCGGAGCGCAGCGCCGCGGCCTGGCCGCCCGCGCCCTCGATCTCCTGGAAGAACTCCCAGCCCGCGCGGGCCAGTTCGGCGGTCAGCTGCTCCACGTACCAGGAGCCGCCCGCCGGGTCGATCACCTTCGACAGATGTGACTCCTCCAGCAGCACCGACTGGGTGTTGCGGGCGATCCGCCGGGCGAACGCGTCCGGCAGGCCCAGCGCGGCGTCGAACGGCAGCACCGTCACCGCGTCCGCGCCGCCCACGCCCGCGGACAGCCCAGCGACCGTGGTGCGCAGCATGTTCACCCACGGATCCCGACGGGTCATCATGACCGTTGAGCTGACGGCGTGTTGACGCTGCGCGGCGGCGCCCGGCGACACCCCGCACACCTCCGCGACCCGCGCCCACAGCCGCCGCGCGGCGCGCAGCTTGGCGATGGTCAGGAACTGGTCGGCGGTGGCGGCGTAGCGGAACTCCAGCTGCCGGCAGGCGTCGTCGATCCCGAGACCGGCCTCGGTCAGCTGCCGCAGATACGCCACGCCGGTGGCCAGCGACGCGCCCAGCTCCTCGGCCGCCGAACCGCCCGCCTCGTGATACGGCAGCGCGTCGACGGCCACCGCCCGCAGCCGGGGCACCTCGCCGGCGCAGCGCACGGCCAGCCGCGCGGTCGCCGCCAGCAGGCCCGGCAGCGCTCCGTCGTCGCCCGTACGGGCCAGCACGCCGAGCGGATCGGCGCCCAGAGAGCCGCCGCCCTCCGGCAGCGCCGCACCGGATTCCCGGTACAGCTTCAGCAACTCCTCGGCGGCGGCCTCGCATTCGGCCCCCGCGTCCAGCACCACCGGCGCCAGGTCCAGATAGACGCCGCGCAGCGCCTCCGCCAGCCCCGCCACCGGTACGCCGCCGTCGCCGACGGCCAGCCACACCGAGGTGACGCCGTTCTCCAGATCGGCGAGCAGCGCCTCGTTCACGCGCCGCGGATCGGTGCCGACCTGGCGCTGGCGGACGTCCCACCCGGAGACGGCGGTGCCCTCGGGGCGTCCCGCCCGTACGAACGGGGGGAAACCGGGGTGCCCGAGGGCGGCCGGGGCGTCCTCGGCCGTATACAGCGGGCGGATGCGGATCCCGTCCTGGAGATCCGTGGCGAGCGCGTCCTCGGCGGCGGCACCGTCCCCCAAGCTCTCAACGAGCAGGGGGGACCCCCATCCGGCGACGGCTGATTTTCGGAGCACGCCCTCGACGAGACGCTGCCACTGCGCTCGATCGGCGTCCGGGAAGGCGGCGGCCAGGGGGAGTTCGGGGGACTCGGCGGTCATGGCAGCAGGCTAGGCGAACGACCGTTAGCTGGAGCAGGGGCAACCGCTGTGACCTTGCACTCGTTGCCCCGGCCCGCCCCGGCGCGCTACAGGAATCCGCCCCTCCGCACCGTTGTCAACCCCCGGGACGGGCGATTTCCGCCGCCGAGGACCGCAACGCCCCGCCCGCCACCGTGTCGGCCGGATGACCCGGATTGCCGGTCTCCGCGGCGGTAGCGTGGGCCCGGCACCACACCGAGGAGCGGAATGCCCAGGCCGACCGTCACCCGCACCACGATCGCCGCCGCCCCCCTCCTGCTGATCCTCCTGCTCACCGCCGTCGCCCTGCTGGTTCCGGCGCTGCCGCCGGCTGCCCGGGACCGCGCCGCCTGCACGGGGCGCATCCCCGCCTCCTGGTCCGCCGACCCGGTACCCACCGACGCGTTCGCCCGCTACGGCGACGACAACACCCGCACCGACGACTGGACCGGCGGCGACGGCACCCACTCGGTGCGCCTCCCGGACGGACGCATCCTCTGGCTGTTCTCCGACACCTTCCTCGACCGGGTGCACCCACCGCCCAACCCCCAAGGCCAGCCCTATAGTTGGCGCACCGCGGACATCGGTGGCATCCCCTACCTCCGGCACAACTCGCTGGTGGTGACGTCCCCCGCGGGCCGCCCGGAGCGCACCCTCACCGGCGGCGGGCCGGCCGCCCCCGGCCCGTTCTTCCCCGACCCGCCCGGCGGCGGCTGGCGCTGGCCGGTCCACGCGCGCGTGGAGCCCCGCATCCCCGGCTCGCCCGAGAAGGTGGTCCGGGTCCTGCTGTGGAACCGCGTCCCCGGCACCGGCACCTGGGTCTTCGGGGTGCCCCACACCACCGAGGTCGCCACCCTCTCCCTGCCCGGCCTCCACCTGGAGGGCATCAGCCGGACCGTCGAGGCGGCCACGGTCGCCGACCCGGGCCGCCGCGTCCTCTACGGCGCCGCGGCCGTCGCCGACCGCGGCCGGACCTATGTCTTCGGAGGCGACGACCCGCCCGCGTCCCCCGCCGACAGCGCCTATCTCGCGCGGGTCCCGGACGGGCGGCTCGCGGACCGCGCGGCCTGGCGCTTCTGGGACGGCGCCCACTGGCAGCGGCGGCCCGAGCGGGCCGCGCCGGTACTGCGCGGCGGCGGCCGGCGGGGCATCGGCAGCGCCTTCACCGTCGTCCGCGACGGTGCGACCTGGCTGCTTTTCACGATGGACACCCCCGCCGGCGGCACCGCCGGCCTCCGCACGATCACCAGCTACTGGTCCTGCTCGCCCCAGGGGCCCTGGCACGGCCCCAACGGGCGGATCACTCCGCCGCGGCCCGCAGGCCCCGACCCGGGGCGCATCGCCGTCTACAACCCGCAGGCGCACCCGGAACTCACCGCAGGCGGCGCCCTGTTGCTCAGCTACGACGTCAACTGGCTCGGCCCGCCCGGCGTCCCCGCGGACCCGCAGGTCAACGGCGATGTCGCCCTCTACCGGCCGCGCTTCCTGCGCGTGCGGACGGCGCCCGCCAAGCCCTGAAGCGGGCGCCTGAGCCGCTCAACTCCCCTGCTGCTCACGCCACTTGGCGGCCAGCTCGTCGATGTCGAACGGGACGAGGTTGAGCGGCGGCCCGTCCAGCGGCGCGGCCAGCGCCGCCCGGATCCGGTCGTTGATCTCCGTCAGGATCCGGCGCAGCGCGGCCTCGCTCGGCGCCCGGTCGGCGGCGGCCAGCGCGTCCTCGGCCTCCTTGCGCAACGCCAGGCTCGCCGGCAGCAGCGAGAGGTGCTCGCGGCTCATCTTCTCCTTGATCCACCACATCTCGTCATAGGGCCGGTCGAGGTGGGGGAGGGGCTTGCCGAACCCGTCGAGATCTTCGAACGCGCCGCGCTCGGCCGCCTCGCGGATCTGCTTGTCGGTCCAGCTCTCGAAGCTGATACCCGGGGGTTTGCGCTCGGTCATCGTGTGCGTCTCCCGAGAGTGCGGGGCCGGTTCGGTCCTCGTCCCCACCGTAGCGCGACGGGCTCCGCCGGAGGTCAGCTGGCCGGGCTCGGGCTGCCGGCGACACCCCCGGTCCCGCCGGTGTCGGTCGGGGTCGGCTGCACCACCGGGAAGGCGTTGTTGCCGCCGCACACCATCGGGCCGACCCGGACGCTCCCGCCCACCAGGGTCACGACGACCTGGCCCGGCGGCTTGTTGCCGGGGACCCGGGCGTTGGCGGCGGTGCACACCAGCTGGTTCATCGAGGCCGGGTCCAGCAGCTTGGCGTTCACCGGCAGGGTGATCACGACCGTGCCCGGACCGGTGTCGGCGGTCACCGGCCCCGGGAACTTCGGCACCACACTGGAGAGTCCGCGCATCCGCTCGGCGTGGTTCGGCCCCTGCATCAGCAGCTGGATCGCCTCCCCGGGGTCCACCGGAGCCTTCGCCGGGCGGGTCGCCGAGCGCAGCCCGGACGGGCCGTAGAAGAACAGCTGGACATTGTCCGCGGGCCGGCCCGGGGACTTGACGCCGGTCGCCGGTTCACCGGCGTCGATGACGTCGGTGGGCTCGATACCGCAGCCGGCCAGCACCCCGGCGAGCACGGCGCCCAGGGTGCCCAGGACGATCCGCCGGGCCCTCGTGGCGGGCACGGCGCGGCGGGCGATCACGGTACGGAGGGCGGTCATGCGGTGTCGTTCTCTTTCCCGGCCGCGGGGCGCTCGCCCGCCGGGCCGTCTTCCTGGTCGTCCTGCGCGGTGTCCACACGGTCGCCGCCGGCGGGGGGCCCGCCGGCGGTCGGGCGGTCCGCCCCCGGCGAACCGTCCGGTGTCGCCCCGTCCGGTGCGGCGCCGTCCGGTGCGGTGTCGTCCCGTACCGGGGCCGGCCGCACCGGCAGCTCCACGGTGAACACCGCACCGCCGTCGGGGGAGTTGGCGGCGCGCAGCGTGCCGCCGTGCAGTCGGACGTTCTCCTGCGCGATGGCCAGCCCCAGCCCGCTGCCCTCCGACCGGGCGCGCGCCGAGTCCGCCTTGTAGAAGCGGTCGAAGACGTGCGGCAGCACCTCGGGGGCGATCCCGGGGCCGCTGTCGCGGATCTCGATCAGCAGCCGGCCGGCGCCGGGCTCCGGCGCGTGCAGCACCACCCGGACCGGCTCCCCGCCGTGGTGCAGGGCGTTGCCGACGAGATTGGCGACCACCACGTCCAGCCGCCGGGGGTCGAGCCGGGCCCGCACGTCGGCCGCCAGCTCGGCCGCGACCCGCTGCTGCCAGGCCCTGGCCTGGAGGGTCTTGCGGATCGTCTCGGCGACATCGACCTCGTCCAGATGGAGCGCCGCGGCCCCGGCGTCGAACCGCGAGACCTCCATCAGGTCCTCCACCATCCGCACCAGCTTCCCGGTCTCCTGGCTGATCAGCCGGACCGCGGAGGCGGTGTCCGGGTCCAGTGAGTCGGCGTCCTCGTCCAGCACGTCGGTGACCGCCGCCATCGCCGCCAGCGGCGTGCGCAGCTCGTGCGAGACATCGGCCGCGAACCGCCGGGAGTTCGCCTCCATCCGGCGCAGCTCGGCCATGCTCTCCTCCAGCCGCGCCGCCATGTCGTTGAACGTCCTGGACAGATCCGCGAGTTCGTCGGCGCCCTTGACCTCCAGGCGGGTGTCCAGCTTGCCCTCGGCGATCCGCCCGGCGGCCTGCCGCAGACCCCGTACGGGCCGCAGCACCCCGCGCGCCGCGACCAGCGGCAATATCACGGCCAGCGCGAACGCCGGCAGTGCGCCGCCGCGCGCGGCGCTCACCAGCGCCTCGACATTGGCCTCCTCGGCGCTCAGCGGCAGCTGCGCGTACACCGTCAGCGCGGACGCCGCACCGTCCGACTGGCGCACCGGCATCCCGATCAGCAGCCAGGGGTCGCCGTCGCGGTCGATGCGCTGGAAGACCGGCACCCGGCGCTTCTCCACCGAGTTCTTGAAGTCCGTCGGCACCGCCATCTCGCGCCGCAGCCCGCCCTGGTCACTGTCCGGGACGCCGTTGTAATGCACGGTGATGTCCCAGTCGCGGGACTTCCCCGACCGCTCCAGCTGCACCCGGAAGAAGTCCAGGTCCGACTGGGACGGCGGCACCGCCAGCTCCGGTGCCAGCGAATTGACCTGGGCGCGCAGGTCGTTGACCGCCCCGTCCTGGGACCGCTGGAGGATGGCGTTGCGGGCCTCGCGGTAGGTCAGCCCCGCGGTGGTCAGCGCACTGACCGCGGCCACGAGCAGGAACGCCACCACGAGCCGGGCCCGCAGTCCGCGCGGCACGGAGAGCGCCGGCAGCAGACGGCCCAGGCGCCCCGGGCGGCCCGTGCGGTTCACAGTGGCCCGAAGCGGTAGCCGAACCCGCGGACGGTCTGGACGTAGCGGGGGCTGCGCGGGACGTCCTCTATCTTCGTCCGCAGCCGCATCACACAGGCGTCCACCAGCCGCGCGTCGCCGTGGTAGCTGTGCTCCCAGACGTGCTCCAGCAGTTGCTGGCGGCTGAAGACCTGTCCCGGGGTCGCGGAGAGGAACAGCAGCAGCTTCATCTCGGACGGCGCCAGCGCCAGGTCCTGGCCGCCCTTGGTGACGACCAGACCGGCCCGGTCGATGGCCAGTTCGCCGTAGGTCTCCACAGGAGAGGGCCCCGGCTCGATGGCCGGGGCGCCGTCGGCGGGCAGTGCCGTACGCCGCAGCACCGCGCGGATCCGGGCCTCCAGGACCTCGCCGCGGGCCGGCTTGACGATGTAGTCGTCGGCACCGGCCTCCAGCCCGAGCACCACGTCGAGGTCGTCGCCGCGGGCGGTGAGCATGATGATCGGCAACTGCCGCTCGGCGCGGATCAGCCGGCAGATCTCGAAGCCGTCTTTACCCGGCAGCATCAGGTCCAGCAGTACGATGTCAGGGCGGAAGCCAGGCAGTGACGCCAGCCCTTCCTCGCCGCTCGCAGCCGCCGCCACCTCGTGGCCGCGCCGCCGCAGTGCGAGGCTCACTCCGTCCCGCACGGCGGCGTCGTCCTCGATCAGAAGTACTCGTGGCATGGGTCCAGTATCAATAAGTTTCATGATGGATCCGTAACAGGCGCATCCTGTCCCGAGTCCTGTGCATCTGTGGGGGTGTGGGCGGCGACAGTGCGAGGGCGCAGGCACCGCCGCCGAGGTAGGCAGACCAGCAGAGCATACGAGGGCGGGATCGAACATGGCAGGGCGCTTCGGGGCGGGACGGCGGTTCTTCGGGATAGAGAGCGGCATCATCGGCGTGACCACGGCGGCCGTGGCGTCACTGGCGGTTGCGGGGGCCTTCGCCTTCCTCCAGCCCGGTGCCACCGCCAAGGCCGAGGCCGACACCGTTGATGCCGCGAAGGCCGCCCAGCCGGCCCGCAGCGCACCCGTCGACCCGTCGATCGTGCACGCCTCGGACCGCCCGGGCCGCAGCCTGAACATCACCATCGACGACGGCCCGGACCCGGTCTGGACCCCGAAGGTGCTGGCGGTCCTGAAGAAGTACGACGTCAAGGCGACCTTCTGCATGATCGGTCCGCAGGCCAAGGCGCACCCCGACCTCGTCAAGAAGGTGGTCGCCGGCGGGCACCGGCTCTGCGACCACACCGTCAGCCACAACACCGCCATGGACCACCGGTCGGAGAAGTACCAGTCCGAGCAGATACTCGGCGCCCAGAAGATGATCGAGGACGCGGCGGGCGGCGCCAAGGTCGACTACTACCGCGCCCCGGGCGGCGCCTTCACCCCGTACAGCCGCAAGCTGGCCGCCGATCACGGCATGCGCCCGCTGGGCTGGAACGTCGACAGCAAGGACTTCGAAGGCGGCAGCGTCGCCAAGATAGAGGCGACCGTCCGCGGCGAACTCCGCAACGGCCCGACCGTCCTCTTCCACGACGGCGGCGGAAACCGCGCCCGGACGGTCGCGTCCCTGGACAGCCTGCTGCCGTGGATGAAGCAGCAGGGCTACGGCTTCGGCTTCCCGCAGCGGTAGCTCCCGGCGGACGGTGCGCGGGGCCGGGCGGCCGGCGCACCGCGGCTGGTACGGATATGCGGAACGGGCCGGTGACACCGGCCCGTTCCGCATATCCGTACCAGCGGGCGAACTCCGCCTCAGCGGTCCCCGTTCGCCGCCGTGCCCCGACGGGAGCGGCCCGTCACGCCGAGCCGAACAGCTCCGCCAGCCCGCGCTCCACGCCCAGGTACTCCTGCTCGCGTCCGGCCGGCACCGCCTCGTACGAGCGGGCCAGGAACCGCCGGACGTCCTCCGTCCTCAGCTGGACCATGGCGATGCCCTCGTCCGCGTGGAACTCCATCACCGTGCGCTCCGGACCCGACGGCCGCACCCGTACGTCGCCCCGGCCGGCCGGCATCCGCAGCCCCTCGGCGAGCAGTTCACGCGCGAACGCCCAGTCCACCGCGGCGCCGTCGAGCGAGATCTCCGGTGGGAAGGACATCCGCACCGCCAGCGGATCGGCGCGCTGGTAGTGCAGCACCGCGGGCACCGCATGCGAGCCGAGCGAGGTCGCGAGGAGGCGGACCTGGACGGCTTGGTCGATGGCGGTGTTCATCGCGGCTGCTCCTCACGGCTGTCGGCGCACGGGTCATGGGCACGGTCATCCAGTAGGACGCTGTGCCCGCGCCTGCCGTGCACGCGACAGGGGTGTGATCTGCGTCATGCCGGCCGAGATCGTCCGGAACCCCGCAATCCGGATCTCCGTCAGGACGGGTGCACCAGGAACTCGTCCAGGATCCCCGGTGCCACCGCCGCCGCGAATCCCGGAGCGTCGGCTTCCGCGAGGTCCGGAATCCGATAGCCGTCCTCGCCCGCCGCGACCGCCGCGGTGAGCGCGACCAGGCCGGTCCGGCGGGTGAACGGCGACGTGGTCAGCGTCCAGGCCACGACGGCCTCGCGCCGCAGGGCCAGGGTGTCCCGGCTGAACGTGCCCGACCGGGTGACCAGGTAGCGGCCGGCGATCCCGTGCCCCAGATTCCGGTACGCGTCCCGCGCCAGCCACAGCACGACCGGCGTGCTCAGCACCGCGTAGATCCACGCCGCGTGCAGCAGGACGGGAGTGAACGCCGCTCCGAGACCCGCGAGCAGGACGGTCCCCGGCAGCACCGCGAACACCAGCCCGCGGACCCGGCGCCGCCGCAACGCGACCCGCGGGTGCGGCAGCAGCTGCACGCCCTGCCGGCCGTACGGCGGCTCCGCGTCGGGGAACGGGGAGCACAGCGTCCCGCTCGCCACCCGCACCGCCTCCCCCCGGGGCGCCGGCGGCAGCAGCCCGCTGCGCTTGCGGTTCTCCTCCTTGTCGCCCAGGCCGCCCGCCACCGCCCGGACCGTCGCCCCGCCGCCGGCCCGCAGCAGCAGCGGCTCGCGCAGCAGCACCCCGCGCAGCCGGGCGCGCTCGATCGTCACCGACCGGGTGGTGAGCAGCCCCCGCCGCACCTGGAGCGTCCGCGCGTCGGACCACTCCAGGCAGTAGCTCCACCAGTTCTCGATGTACAGGACGACCGCGCCCACCGACCCCAGGGCGATGACCGCCAGCAGCGCCGCGGGAATCGTCAGCCACAGCATCCCGTTGCCGAACTCGGTGAACGCCCGCTGCACAAAGCCCAGTTTCCAGGGCTCGATGCCCATCTCGTGCAGCGCCCGGTAGACCGACCCGGCCGCCACGAACACCCCGCCGACGACCCAGAACGTCAGCGGCGCGTACCGCAGCCAGCGCCAGCTGATCCGCGCCAGCACCGGATCCTCGGCGACCTCCCCGGCGCCCGCGCGCGCCAGCAGCTCCGTACGCAGCCGGTCGGCCTCGGCCACCGTGAGGGCCTCCAGCGACAGCTCGCCGGAGCTCTCCCCCGAGCCCGCCGTACCGGCCCGCAGGACGGTGACCCCCAGCAGCCGGTGCAGCGGTGTCGCGGTCAGGTCGACGGTGCGGATGCGGTGCAGCGGCACGCTGCGCAGCCGCCGGGTCAGCAGCCCGCTGCGCACGTCGAAGGTCTCCCCGGTGACCCGGAAGTCCGTACGGGCCCAGCGGATCAGCCCGAGCGCGGTGACCACGGCGAACGAGGCGGCGACGGCGGCGAGCGTGATCCAGGCACCGGGGCTGATCCGGCCGCCGGTGGCCAGTGCGGTCAGCGCCAGCGAACCGAGCGGCGCGCCCATCCAGCCGCAGTGCACCAGCAGCGTACGGGCGTCCAGGCGTCGCCACTCGGGGGCGGGCGCGGCGGCGGTGGCCGCCGGTGAGTCGGAGTACGGGCCGGGACCCTGCGGGGTGCTCACGCGGCATCACCCGGCACGTCCTGCGCGACCTCGCCGATCCGCCGGGACAGCTTCTCCGCGTCCGCGCACGACAGGCCCGCGATCTTGATGTCGCCCGCGGTGGAGGCGGTGGTGACGGTCACCGTGGCCAGCCCGTACCGCCGCTGTATCGGGCCGCGCACGGTGTCCACGGTCTGCACCCGGGACAGCGGCGCGATCCGCCGCTTCTGCCAGAGCCAGCCGCCCGCCGCGTAGACCGCGCGGTCCCCCAGCTCCCAGGCGTGCACCGCGTACCGCCAGCGCGGCATGACCACGAGATAGCCCACCGCCGGCAGTACCAGCACGACCAGCAGCAGCGGCCCCAGCCATGACAGCGCGCTCGGGAAGAACAGGAGCGAGAGCACCGCCATCACGAGCGCGGTCAGCAGCATCGGGCCGCTGAGCGTCAGCAGCGCCTGGACCCGCCACCAGCTGCGGGCGCGGGGATCGACGCGGTGGCGGGGCGGGCGCAGCAGCGGGCCGGCGTGCTCGGGCATGAGGGGTCACCGTTTTCCAAGTCAAACGTATTGAGTGGCGGTACGTTATAACGGTACAAGCGACTTGTAAAAGCGGGCCGGTCACCGACGGGCGGCGTGACGGCAGGCCGCACCACGCAACAACGAAGGGAGGCCGCCCGTGCCCAAGAAGGTGGATCGCGAAGCCAGGCGGCAGGAGATCTCCGCGGCGCTCTGGCGGATCGCGAGCACCCGGGGCATGGACAGCGCCAGCCTGCGCGATGTCGCCGCCGAGGCCGGCATCTCGCTCGGCCGGCTCCAGCACTACTTCCGCACCAAGGACGAGATGCTGCTGTTCGCCCTCCGGCACATCAACCGGCTGGCCACCGACCGCATCCGCGAACGCATCGAGGCCCTCGACGAGGAGCCCACGCCCCAGGCCGTGCTGCGCGCCTGCCTGTCCGGCATGCTCCCCCTCGACGAGGAGAGCCGGACCGGCCTCCTGGTCGGCGCCGCCTACTACTCCCGCGCCGTCCACGACCCCGCCCTGGGCGCCGAGGCCCGGGACGGCATCCCCAAGCTCCGCGCCTTCTTCGCCGATCAGCTGCGGCTGGCCGCCGACCGCGGCGAACTGCCGCCGGAACGGGCCACCGAGGACGAGGCGATGCTGCTGATCAGCCTCACCGACGGCCTCGCCACCTACGTCCTGCTCGGCGTGCACGGCCCGGACGACGCGCTGCGCATCCTCGACCGCCACCTGACCGGACTCTTCGGCGACCGCACCCCACCGGGGGACGGCCCCCGGGACGACATCCCGTAACACCGATCGGGAACGCTGCTCGGGGGCGCCGCTCGGGAACACCACGTGGGGACGCCGCTGGGGAGCGCTGCTCTGTAACGGTGTTCCCGAGCGGCAACGGCGTTCCTGCACGATCCGGAACGGTGACCCAGAAGGGCGTTCCCGAACGGCACTCCAGAACCGCGTTCCCGAACGATGTTCCGGCCATCTGCGACCGGCGGTGGACTTGACCTCTGGCGGAATACCGGAACCCGCTCGACGTGTTCCCGCCGTCTGCCATCCTGACGTCCGACCGTCGCGCATGACCTGCACCCCGCCACATCCGGCCGGGCGTTCACGCGCGTCACCAGCAGGACCAAGGGGAGGCGGCAATGCCGTACATCGGTGAGATCTGGCGGGTGGAGCGAGGCCCGGACATGGTCGGTGAAATCACCGTCACCCAGGCGGACTTCCCCTGGCTGAACGGCCGCTTCGCCCCCGGCCCGGCCTTCGCCGAACTGGAGCCGCACTTCACCCGCGAACTGGCCCTCCTCGACACCATCGACGACGACCCGACCGCCTGGGAGGACGCCTACAGCCGCGCCGCCGACGGCGTGCGGCTGGTGGCCCCGGCCGGCCCCGTCGCCGAGTTCCTGCTGCACATCGAGGACGACGCCGCGTGGTTCCGCTGGAGCGACGAGCCGTTCGCGGGGTAGTGGAGGAGTCCAGCCCGGGGGAGTGAGGAGTCCGCTCCAGGAGAATGAGGAGCCCGGTCCGGGTGGAGCGGCGGAAGCGCGCCGGAGTGGCAACAGGACTGCGAGGCCGCGGGCTGCGAGGAGTGGCCGCCCGCCCTCCCCGCCGGGGCCCGCGGAGGCCCGCAGCCCCCCGTCACTCCATCAGGCTCCCCAGCCGACCCTCCAGCACCACCAGCAACTCACCCAGCGCCGCGGACAGTTCCTCCTGCCGCTCGTCCCCGATGCCGGCCAGCAGCGCCGCCTCGTAGCGCAACTGCTCGGGCAGCAGCCGGTCGATGGTCTCGCGCCCTTCCGCCGTGAGCGACAGATGCGCGACCCGGCGGTCCCGGTCGTCGGGCCGCCGGCTGATCAGCCCGCGCTCCTCCAACTGCCGTACGCGCTTGGTGACCGCCGCCCCGGAGGCGAACGTCTCGCGCGCCACCCGGCCCGGTGTCAGCTCACGGTCCATCCGGCGCAGGGTGCCCAGGATGTCGAACTCGGGCCGGGTCAGCCCCGCCTTCCGCAGCGGCGCGTCGGCGGCCTGCTGGAGCAGCGCGGAACAGCGGTTGAGCCGCCCGATCACCGCCATCGGGCCGGTGTCCAGCCCGGGATGCACCTGCTGCCACTGGCGGAGCACCCCCGCGACGATGTCCTCGGTCACCCGCACTCTCCTCTCGGCACCTTCGTACCGCCCCAATCCCGGCAGCGTCGTACGGCCGTACACCCCGCACACCGGCCATGCCGTACGGCCGTCCGCCCGGTCCTGGCGACGGCCCTGTCCTCATTGTGCCTGCCATCCGGCACCCGCCGCCGGGCCGGGCGGACGTGCGCGTCAGGCGGCCAGCGCGGGCGCGGACAGCCGCCGGACCAGGCCCGCCAGCGTCCGGTGCCCCTGCTGCTCGGCGCGCGCGATCCGCTCCTCGGGCAGCGCCCGCTGCCACCACTCGCCGGCCGCCACATCGACCGCCTCCCGCAGCTCCACCAGGCACCCGGCGAGCCGGTCGCGCGCCCAGCCCGCCTCCCGAGCCTCGTCCGCCACCAGGTCCGACGCCCAGGACGTCCCCGGCCCGGGCACCGTCCCCGGCCCTGTTTCCGGCCCCGCGGCCAGCAGCCGGGACGCCGCCGCCTCGGCCTCCGCCAGCCGCTCCAGCGCGCCGTCGATACGGTCGGCGGCCCGCCGGTTGGTGACCAGCACACAGCAGGCCAGCCCGACCGCCGCCCCCA
Organism: Streptomyces sp. GS7; assembly: GCF_009834125.1. Lineage (NCBI taxonomy): Bacteria > Bacillati > Actinomycetota > Actinomycetes > Kitasatosporales > Streptomycetaceae > Streptomyces > Streptomyces sp. GS7. The sequence continues at coordinate 6,191,247 of NZ_CP047146.1, read as the reverse complement.
CCACGGTGTCGATCCACCGGTCGGCGACCAGCGCCGACGCCGGCAGGTGCCTGCCGAACTCGGTCAACAGCAGCGCCATGGGCGTGACACACACCGAGCCGAGCCAGTAATTCCGGGTGATCGTGGCCTCCGCGCCGAGCTGGAAGGCCAGTGCCAGCGCGATCATCGTCAACCGCCCGGTGTGGATCAGCGGCAGCAGGGCGGTGAACAGCACCAGCCCCAGCAGGTTCCCGAGGGTGCGCTGCACCGCGCGCTGCCAGGAGAGCGTGGTGTTGGCCTGGTAGATCGACGCCGCCGTCACCACGGCCCAGTACGGATGCCCGACCCCCACCGCCATCGACGCCCAGCCCGCCAGCACGCATCCCACCGCCACCCGCGCCCCGACGGGCAGCAGCGGCGAACCGGGCGCGAGGCGCGCGAGCACCGCCCGTACACCGTGGTGGTGCCCGGGGGCGGGGCGGCGCAGACAGGGGGAGGGGGGAACGAGGCGGTCGCCGGTGGGCGGGGCGGCGCGGAGACCGCCGGCGGCACCGCCGATGCCGGCCTCCGCCGCCACCCCGGCCAGCTCCTCTGCCTGGGCCGCGGACAGCGGCACCTCGGGCACCGGCCGCCCACTCCGCAACTCCCGCGCCCACCTGCCGAAGCGCTCCGCCGCGGCCTCGGCGCCGCCCGGCGGATCCGCGTCCCCCAGCGCCGACTCGGCCTGAGCCAGCAGCCGTTCCAGCCCCGCCCGGGCCGCCGCGTGCTGCGCCGTACGCACCGGAACAAGGAACAGTGTGTGCCACGCGGCATTCACCGCCGCCGCGGTCGCATGCCGGGCCTGCGCCACCCCGGCCGGATCGGTTCCGCGAGCCGTTCCCGTCCCCGCCGCCCCGTCGCCGGCGGCCCCGGCCCCCGTACGCAGCAACCCGGCCGCGGCCTCCAGCGCCCGCGCGGTGGCGATCCGCTCCGGCCCCCGCGGCCGTACCAGCGCGGGCGCCATGCACACCAGCCACGCGAACGCCCCGGCGCCGAGCGCCGGCGCCAGATGCGCCGGCACCTCCGCGAGCCGCTGCGGCACGAAGAACGCCGACGCCGCGATGAACGTCAGGATCAGGTTCCCCGGCGGCCCGATCCGCGTCGCATCGCACACCATCTTGTGCACCGCGGCCATCAGGGACGCCAGCACGACCAGCACCGCGGCCGACCCGACCAGCGACGCCGCGGTCAGCGCGACGGCCAGGCTCGCGACCATCCCGAGCACCACCCACGACAGCGTCCGGGCCCGCGCCGCGTACGGCAGCCCGTGCGCATACAGCGCGCACATCGCGCCCGCGGAGGTGTAGAGCACCAGATCCAGCCGCCCCAGGGCGAACAGCGTCAGATCGGGGACCGCCATCGCCACCACCGCACTGAGCGCCGGCTTGTGCCAGATGTCGACGGGCCGCCGCAGCCGCACCGTGCTCCGGACCGGCAGCGGCCGGACCCGCACCGCACCCGGCAGCCCCGCCTCCGGCGCGCCGGACGCACTCTCGGGGTACTCCGAGTGCTCCGCGTTCTCCCCGTGCTTCGGGGCCTTCGGGTGCTCCGCGTTCTCCGAGTCCTTCGGGTCCTTCGGGTCCTTCGGGCTCTTCCTCGGCTTCCTCGTGAGCGCGGCAGGCTTGGCGTGCTTCCCCATAGCCAAAAGGTTAGCAGGTGTTTTACAAGTAAACGATATGCCGCCCGTGGCCGATCAGCGGCGCGCGACAATAGCCACGTGCCAACCGCCAAGAACACCAAAGCGACCCCCGCGCCCACCTCCCCCGACCGCCGCCGCGAACTCCTCTCCATCGCGGCCGAGGTGTTCGCCGACCAGGGCTACAACGCCACCACCGTCCGCCGTATCGCGGACCGGGCCGGAATGCTCGCGGGCAGCCTCTACTACCACTTCGACTCCAAGGAATCGATGGTGGACGAAATCCTCGCCACCTTCCTGGACGAACTGTGGGCCGGCTACGACGCGGTGCTCGCCGCGCACCTCGGCCCCCGCGAGACCATCGAGGCCCTGGTCACCGAATCGTTCCGGGAGATCGACCGGCACCGCGCCGCCGTCGCCATCTACCAGAAGGAGGCCCGGCACCTCGCGACCCAGCCCCGCTTCGGCTATCTCACCGATTCCCAGCGGAAGTTCGAGAAGGCATGGCTGGGCACGCTGGAACGCGGCGTCACCGAAGGCGTCTTCCGCGGCGACCTCGACATCCGGCTGACCTACCGTTTTCTGCGCGACACCGTCTGGGTCGCCGCGAGCTGGTACCGGCCACAGGGCCGGCACAGCCCCGAGGAGATCGCCCGCCAGTACCTCTCCATGGTTCTCGACGGCATCACACTGCGCGCCTGAGCCGCGGGACCGTGGCTCCCGTCTCAGGCGGCTGCCCTGGGCGAGTGTACGTCCTCGACGGGGCCTGCCCGTCCCGCCGTGGAACGGTTCGGCAGTCGGAAAGGGGCTCGCCGGGAGCGGTGGGGCGTACGCGGGGAGGGTTGGTGTGTGCGGGAAAGGAGCCTTCCAGGGAAAGACCCTTCCGGGGCAAGGTCCCTCCGGGGCAAGGTCCTTGTGCAGGGAGGTGCTCGCTAGAAGGACCGGGTGCTTCGAAGGGGGAACGGTGGCCTTGAAAGGGGCCGGGTGCCCCGAAGGGGAACGGGCGCCTGGGAAGGGAAGATCGCGTCGGCGAGGAAGGCGCGGCCGTCAGCAGGGAACGGTCTTGACGTACAAGGCCCGCGGTCCCGCAACCGTCCCGTACCGCACGTCCTTCGTGGCCCCCTGCGGCAGCCTGCCGTGCGGACCGGCCCGGTGCGGGATGACGATGGTGTAGCAAGCCGGCCGCTTGGCGCACAGATTCGTCAGGCGTACATAGCGCTGCTGGCCCAGGTCGAAGAACTTCCGCACCTTCACACACCGCGGCACCTGCTCGGCGGCCACCGCCTCCGACGCCACGGACAGCGTCAGCGACGCCGCGCACGCCGCACCCGTCAGCGCCATGGCAACGATCTTCCGCATGTGATCTCTCCCCCCGACAGCGCCGGCAGTCCCGGTGGCCCGGCGCTCACCGCCGGCCTCGATGTCCCTGCCGTCCTGGCTGTTCGTGCTGCTTCTGATGGAAAACTCCCCCAACGGGGACGGGCAGGCCGACCACCCCGGCCCTGCGACGGATGTCCCGTGGCTCCGCCCCATTCTGCATAGGCAGCCGCCGGAATTCAGCCCTGGCAACCCCACGACAGCGCATCAGAAGCGCAACAGCGACACTTCCGCAACCGGACCGCGCCCGCAATCGGGGAACCGAAACGGCCTGATACGGGGCGTACTCGTCACATCACCCCAGGGGCACACCAGGCCCCGCCCCATCCTTCCCCCCCCGCCTACCCCGCCCCCCTCCCCACCCCCCTCTCGCTCAATCGCCCGCGGACGGTCGAGCCGTCACCACCTTCAGGCCCCGGTCCGCGAACTCGCGGCGCGTCGACTCCTTCGCCCCGCCGTCCGTGATGAACGTGTCGAAGACATCCGCGTCGCCGACCCTGGCGAAGCAGCGCTCACCGATCTTCGACGAGTCCGCGACCACCACCGCACGCCGGGAACGCTCGGCCATGAGGCGGTTCACCCGGGCTTCCGCCTCGTCGTGCACCGTCGCCCCCATCATCGGGTCCATGCCGTTGGCCCCGATGAACGCGATGTCGATGGAGATCTGCTGCAGTACCAACTCACTGAACGGGCCCACCAGTTCAAACGACCGCGAGTGTGCCACGCCGCCCGTCAGGACGATCTTGATCTGTGGGCGCACCGCCAGCTCATTGGCGATGTTGAGGGAGTTGGTGACGATCGTCAGATGCGGTTGCGGCCCCGCCTCCGCGAAGTCCGGACGGGTGGCGAGCGCCCGGGCGATCGCGGTGGTCGTCGTCCCGCCGCTCAACCCGACGACATCCCCACGCTCGACCAGCTTCGCCGCCGCCTTCGCCACCGCCTCCTTCTCCGCCGACCTGTGTGCGTGCTTGTACCGAATCGGAAGGTCGTACGCCACCGAGCTGAGCACCGCCCCGCCCCGGGTGCGGGTCAGCAGCTGCTGCTCGGCGAGGGCATCCATGTCGCGCCGCATCGTGGCAGCCGAGACCTCCAGCTCGGTCGCCGCCTCCTCGACATCCACCCGGCCTCGATCCCCGAGCAGCTCAAGCAGTGCGTTCATTCGTTCATGGCGCTTCATGGCGCGAGCCTAATTCGTTTCCACCGACCGCGGTGCGGGCCGAGCGATGCCCCTCGCGCCCCCCGCCCCGGCTATCCCGGGGCCCCGCCTCCATGACGCCGTACCGACGCCCCCACCACCCGAGCCGGAACCGAACACCTCATCCCTCACCGGTCTTCCTCCTCACCGGCTTTTGCCGCCTGCTTGCGCCGGATTCCTCCCGCTCGCCCCTCCCGCTCGCCGGTTCCTCACCCCCGGGCCGTTACCCCGGCTGCACGCAGATCGGGGACCGTCTCCGGGGTGCCCAGTACGCCCAGCAGTCGTGCCGCCTCCTGAGCGACTGCTTCCCGGGCCGGCTTGACGTACTTCCGGGAGTCGACGAGGGCCGGGTCGGCGTCCAGGGTGCGCCGTATCGAGTGGGTGAAGACGGAGACCAGATGCGTGGAGATGTTGATCTTCGTCATTCCGGCGGCGATGGCGCGCCGCAGTTCGTCGTCCGGTACGCCGGACGAGCCGTGCAGCACCAACGGCACCGGCAGGGTCGCGCGCAGCGCCGCGATCAGGTCCTTGTCCAGTTCTGCGGTGCGCTCGTGCATGGCGTGCGAGGAGCCGACGGCGACGGCGAGCGCGTCCACCCCGGTGGCGCGGACAAAGGCCAGGGCTTCGCCGGGGTCGGTGCGTACGCCCGGGGCGTGCACCCCGTCCTTCCCGCCCACCTTGCCGAGCTCTGCCTCGACATAGACGCCCCGGTCGTGGCACCAGGCGGTGAGCGCGGCCGTGGTGGACACGTTCTCCTCGTAGGGCAGCGCCGAGGCGTCCACCATGACCGAGCCCGCACCGGCCGCGACTCCCTGGTGGACCAGTTCGGCGTCGGTGATGTGGTCGAGGTGTACCGCGATCCGGGCGGTGGAGTGCTCGGCGAGGGCGAGCGTGGCACGGGTGATGGGCAGCAGGCTGCCGTGGTAGCGGATGCAGTTCTCGCTGATCTGGAGGATCAGCGGGATGTCCGTGCGTTCGGAGGCGGTGACGAGCGCCTCGGCGGTTTCGAGATGGATGACGTTGAATGCCGCGGCACCGACCCCCGCTTCGCGTGCGGCGTCGACGATGGCCGAGGTGGGGACTAGAGGCATGAGGGCCTGACTCCCTTGTGGAATGGGTGAGTTGGTGGGGGAAGGAGGGTGGGGAGGGGACGGAGGCGTGGGGAGGGGAGAGGGGGTGGGCTAGGACGCGGCCGGTTCGTGGAGCATCACCGAGCGGGTGAGGCTGCGCGGGTTGTCGGGGTCCAGGCCGCGGGCGCGGGCCCGCTCCAGCGCGACTCGGTGCACGAGCACCAGGTCGGCGAGCGGATCGCGGGCATGGCACACGAAGCGCGCACCGGTCCGAGCGACATCGGCCTCCAGTCCCTCCGGCGCCTGGCCGAACAGCCAGGTCACCCGGCCCGGAGCAGCTATCGCGATGGGGCCGTGGCGGTACTCCATCGCGGGGTAGGACTCCGTCCAACTCTGCGACGCCTCGCGCATCTTGAGAGCGGCTTCATTGGCCAGGCCGTACGTCCAGCCCGTGCCGAGGAACGAGAACTGCTCGGCGTCCACCCACTCCTTCTCGATCGGCGCCGCAAGCGCTTCCTCGGCGTCGCGCACTGCCCGGGTGACGTCCTCGCCGACATGCGCGCGCAGCAGCGTCAGCGCCGTGGTCGCGAAGCGGGTCTGCACGACGGACCGCTCGTCGGCGAAGGGCAGTGCGACCGTCTCGTCCGAGAGGGTGACCGCCGGCGTCTCCGGATCGCCGATGATCGTCACCGTCGGGATCCGCCCCTTGACCGCTTCCAGTACGCGCAGGACCTCGGTCGTCGTCCCCGAGCGCGTGATGGCCACCACCGCGTCGTAGCCGCGGTGGTGGCCCAGGAACGCCTCCGAAGCGGGGAACGGGTCCGTCACCCCCAGGCCGGCGCCTTCGCGCAGTGCCGCGTACGACTGCGCCATGAACCACGAGGTCCCGCATCCGATGACGGCCACGCGCCGGCCGGCCGCGGGCAGGGGGCCGCCGGCGGCGCCGATCCGCGCGGCCTCCCGCCAGGTCTCCGGCTGACTGTGCAGCTCCTGCTCCATGTACGAGGTCTCGCTCATGACCTGCCCTCCCGTGATCGTGTGGTCGATTGTGATGCGTGAAAATGCAAGATTGTGGTTTGTTGCAATCGACTCTACGCAGTCTTGTCGCGCTGATCCATCCCTCGTGCGGGTGGATGCAGCAGAGGGGAGCGCGGACTGGTGGTGGGTTGTCTTGCCGTGTGGGTTGGAGGTGGGGCGGGAACGGGTATGGCGAAAAGCAGGTGATGGACTGTTGACAGCTGCGTGAAACGTGCCTGATATTCGCAAGATCAGTCATGCAGGCTCGTCCACGGCCCGTGACGCAGTGCCCCGAGACTCCGCACGCAGCTCCGCAGAAACGCAGCAAGGACGTTCCGCCGCACAAAGGACTCCGTATGTCCACTGCCCCGCTCTCCGCGACACCCCCGCCGCAGCCGTCGTCCACGACCGCGCGCCGCACCGGCCGGCTGTTCGCGCTCACCGGCGCCGTCGTCGGCGTCATCTACGGCTATGACACCGGCAGCATCTCCGGTGCCCTCGTCTTCCTGAGCAAGGACTTCCACCTCACCGAGACCGAAAAAGGGCTGGTCAACAGCGTCCTGGTGTTCGGCTCGATTCTCGGTGCGCTGATCGGCGGCAAGCTTGCCGACGCGCTCGGCCGCAAGGCCGCAATGCTCATCGTCGCCGGCTCGTACGCGGTGTTCGTCGCACTGTCCGCCGGCGCCCCCAATGTCGAGACGCTCGACGCGGTCCGGTTCCTGCTCGGCGTCGCCATCGGCATCTCGATCGTCGCCGCCCCGCTCTATGTGGCCGAATCCACCCCGGCCCGTATCCGGGGCGCCTCCGTGGCCGCGTATCAGGTGGCGACCGTCGTCGGCATCGTCATCACCTACTTCGTCAACTGGGGCCTGTCCGGAGGCGGTCACTGGCGCTGGATGCTCGGCCTCTCCGCGATCCCCGCGGCACTGGTGATGATTCCGCTGCTCCGCCTGCCGGACACGCCCCGCTGGTACGTCCTCAAGGGACAAACGGAACGGGCCGTCGAGGTCATGGCGACGACCGACCCGGACGTCGATCCGCGCGCCGAGGTCGCCTCGGTGCAGGCCGCACTCGCCGCGGAGAGCGGCGGCTCGGTGCGCTCGCTGCTGCGCAAGCCGTATGCCCGTGCCGCGTTCTTCGTCGTCGGCCTCGGCTTCTTCTGCCAGATCACCGGTATCAACGCCGTCACGTACTACAGCCCGCAGATCTTCGAGGAAATGGGCTTCACCGGCAACGGACAGAACTTCCTGCTGCCGTCGTTCGTCGAACTCGCCTCGCTGGCCGCGGCGGTGCTCGCCATCCTCATCATCGACCGCATCGGCCGCCGGGTGGTGCTGCTCTGCGGGATCGGCACGATGGCGGTGATGCTCGCCGTCCTGACCGTGGTCTTCGGCATGGGAGACCTGCACGGTGCCACCACGTGGGTGGGCTTCGGCGCGATCCTCCTGTTCACCGCCGCCTTCAACTTCGGCTTCGGATCGCTGATCTGGGTCTACGCGAGCGAGGCGTTCCCCGCCCAACTGCGCTCCACGGGAGCATCGGTGATGCTCACCGCCGACCTGGTGGCCAACCTGCTGATCGCCCAGTTCTTCCCCTCCCTCATGGCCAGGGCGGGTGCCGCAGCGACCTTCGCCGGTCTGGGCGTGCTCGCGCTCGCCGCCCTCGTCTTCGCCGCGTTCACCGCCCCCGAGACCAAGGGGCGCCACCTGGAGGAGATTCAGGAGTACTGGCGCAACGGCGGGAGCTGGCCCGACACTTCCGTGCCCGGCCCGGTCGGCGCCGGACCGTTCGACAATCCGGCCGCGTCGTCTCCCTCGACTCCATAAGGTGACCGCATGGGCGTCTTCTCCTGAGCTGACGGACAGCGAACGCGTTCGCGTCTCCCACCCGACGACGGCCGCCGGGTGCTGTCCGCCTGCCCTCCCACCACTGCTCAGGAGTCATCGCCCATGCCGTTCTCCGCGTCCGCCGCGCATCGCGAACCAGCCGTCCCCGGCCGCCCGTCCGATGCCGCGTCCGGCCTCCAACGGGGGCGGCGACAGCCGTCTCGACCGCCGTATCGAGCGCCTGCGGGAGGCCGCGCGGGCCGACCGGCGGCCGGACGGCGTGCTGCTGTACGGGTCGTGGACGCTGGGGGAGGCCGACGACCACTCGGACATCGCGGCGTACCTCTTCGTCCGCGACGAGGCGGAAGCGGGCTTCGAAGGGCGGGAATTCGTCCGCCGGTTGGCGCCGTTGAAACTGGCGTACACCAACATGTACGGCGTTCTCGCCGTGGCCTTCGACGACCTGATGCGCGGTGAATTCCATGTCGAGGCCGCCGGGCCGGGGTCGCCCGGGTCGTCACCTGGCGGGGCATGATGCATCTGCCCGACCCCGACGCGGCCGTGTTGCTCGACCGCAGCGGACGGCTGACCGCCGCGGCCCGCACGCTCGCCGATCACTGCCCGCCCGACCCGCTGACCACCGCCCAGCAGCTCACCGACGAACTCACCAACTGGACGCTGATGCTCGCCCACGTGCCGGCCCGCGGTGAGACGGCCCGCGCCCACGCACTGCTGCACACCGTCATCGCCCCGCAGCAGCTCCGGCTGTGCCGGCTGCTGCGCGGATCGACCGTGCACTGGCCGACACCCAGCCGGGCGCTGGAAGCGGATCTTCCGGCACATGACGTCGAGAGGTACACAGCGACCACCGCGCCCGCCCGCCGGCCGGACCTGCGGATCGCCGCGCGGCGGAGCCGGCAGTGGAGCAGGGAGCTCGCGGTGGAGGCGGCGGCCCGGTGGGGCACGGTATGCCGCGGCGGACTGCACGACGAGATCGGCACGCTGCTGAACGCCCGTGACGGTGGACGGACGGCGTAACCCCCGGACAGCAGGTGGCCCGGCACCACCGGGGTGAACCGGGGGCCGGGCCGTGCTGCGTGGGGCGGTATCTCAGGACGGCAGCTGCTCCCGGTACCCCTCCAGGGCCGGAGCGGTCTTCGTCGCGACGAACTCGGTGATCCGGTACTCGCAGACCCCGGCGACGACGAACGGGTCCGCGGCGGTGATCTTCTCGACTGCCGCACGGTCGATCCCGGCGGCGAGGATCACGCCGCCGTTGCGCGGGTTCTTGCGGCCGGAGGCGATGAAGTGCCCGGCGGCGTACTCCTTGTCCAGCCACTCCACGTGGTCCTGGAGGGCGGCGTCGACGCGTTCGAGGGGCGCGGTGTAGGTCAGTTCCAGTACGAACATGGCTGCAATATACGAGGCGGGGGTGCACGTCGCGGACCTGCCCTGCCGGGCGGGGAAACGCGCAGGCCGGAGGGGATGGGGCGGGGCGCTGAGGGGCCCTGCGGTCCCGTTGGGGGCTTCGGTAGCGTTGCGGTCACCATGGACACTTCCGGAATCATCTCCCGCGACGACGAGCTGCGGCACTGGCCGACGGACGAAGCCGGGGCACGCGCGGTCCAGGACCGGTTGCGGACCCGTGTACGGCTCGACGAGCCCGGCCCCGAACCGGGTTTCGAGGGCACCGTGGTCGGTGTGGACGTCGCCTACGACGACGCGCGCGACGTGGTCGCCGCGGCGGCCGTCGCCCTCGACGCGCGGACGCTCGCCGTCGTCGACGAGGCCACCGCCGTCGGCCCGGTCTCCTTCCCGTACATCCCGGGGCTGCTCGCCTTCCGAGAGATCCCCACCGTGCTGGACGCGCTCGCCCGCCTCGCCCGCACGCCCGGCCTGGTGGTCTGCGACGGCTACGGGCTGGCGCACCCGCGGCGCTTCGGTCTCGCCAGCCACCTCGGAGTGCTGACCGGACTGCCCACCATCGGCGTGGCCAAGAACCCGTTCACCTTCCGGTACGCGCCTCCGGGGCCGGAGCGGGGCGACACCTCGCCCCTCCTGGACGACGGGACGTCCACGGAGGAGCCCGAGGAGGTAGGACGTGCGCTGCGCACCCAGCGGGGCGTCAAGCCGGTGTTCGTGTCCGTAGGGCATCGCGTCGACCTCGACCGGGCGTGCGCGCATACGCTCCGTCTGGCGGCCTCCTACCGGCTTCCGGAGACGACCAGGGCCGCCGACTCCCTGTGCCGGCGGGCCCTCGCGGGCGCCTGACGGCCCGGCCGCCCGCTACCGCCGGACCACCCGGAAACCGATCCCGGCGTCCTGGAGGCGGCGGGTCAGCGCGTCTCCCATGGCGACCGCGGTCGTCACCTGGCCCGACGTCTCCGGCAGGTCGTCGAAGGCCAGGCTCAGAGCCGACTCGGCGAGCATCTTCGCCGTCTCGTCGTAGCCGGGGTCGCCGCCCGCGACCTCGGTGACCAGCTGCTCCCCGCCTCCCGAGGCGACGAAGCGCACCCGGAACCAGCTGCGTGCGCGCCGCTCCTCACCGGGCCCCGCGCCCGGTTCCAGACGTCCCGACAGCCAGCGGCGGGCGGGCGGCACCTGGGCCAGAGCGCACACCGCACCGGCGCCCAGGGCCGCTCCCGCGGCGGTCGGCAGCCGGCGCACGGCCGCGTAGTGGCGGTAGCGGAAGTCGGGCCCGTAGCGGTCGAGGGCGGCGGCCGAGCGGGCGACGATCTGCGGGTCGACGGTCGGCAGCGGGATTCCCCAGGTGCCGGTTTCGGCGCTCCGGAGGGGCGGCCCGAACGGTGCGCGTACGGTGCGGCCGGCGGGCCGCGGTTCCACCCGACGGCGCTCCCGGGCGACCCGCGCCATGGCGGCCGGGCGCGAGACGGCGGTCAGTGCGGAGGCGAGGGTTCCGCCGGAGAAGGCCCCGTTGGTCCGCACGAAGCCGTCGATGCGCAGCGGGACGCCCTCGGGGAGCAGCCCCACCGTGTAGTGCACCCCCAGGTCGTGCGGAACGGAGTCGAAGCCGCAGGCGTGGACGATGCGCGCCCCGGAGGCACGGGCCGTCGCATGGTGGCGGAGGTACACGCGGTCGATGAACTCCGGCTCGCCCGTGAGGTCGAGATAGTCCGTGCCGGCCGCGGCGCAGGCCGCGACCAGGGGCTCGCCGCGGAGCAGGTAGGGGCCGACCGTGGTGGCCAGGACCCTGGTGGCGGAGGCGAGGGCGTGCAGCGAACCGGGGTCGGCGCTGTCGGCCGTCAGAAGCGGGAGGCCGGCGCAATCCGGGTTGATCGCGGCCAACCGGTCGCGCAGCCGCTCCAGTTTGGCGGTGCTGCGTCCGGCGAGCGCCCAGCGGCAGTCCTCGGGGGCGTGCTCGGCCAGGTATGCGGCGGTGAGCGCGCCCGCGAACCCGGTTGCTCCGTACAGGACGAGGTCATGGGCCCGTCCGGAGGTGTCCTGCGGTCGCATGGTCCGTCCTCTCGGGGTGACCTCCGGACCCTAGGGAGCCTCGGGCGCCCCGTCAACGACCAGCGGTCCCGGCCGGGTTGGCGGCCCGCCCCGTTCAGGCGCCGGGGCTTGACGCGGTGGGGGAGCGGGATCAGATTCGTCGGTGACATGGGATATCCGATGTCCGGGTTGCCGGTTACGGACGGAAGAAGGCGTCGGGCGGCTGCTGGAGGAGGGCGGGCCCCTGTGATGGCGCATCCTGCGGACGGCCCCCGTCGGACGGGGAGGCGGCGCTGGTACGAGGAGGTCACCCCGCGTCGGTGGAAGGCGATGTTCGCCGCCTGGATCGGCTATCTCCTCGACGGTTTCGACTTCGTGCTGATCACGCTGGTGCTGACCGAGGTCGCGGGTGAGTTCCACCTGGACACCGCGACCGCCGCCTCGCTCGTCTCCGGCGCGTTCGTCACCCGCTGGCTGGGCGGTGCGGTCCTGGGCGCGCTGGGCGACCGCCACGGCCGCAGGGCCGCCATGGTCGCCGGCATCCTGCTGTACTCGCTGGGCACCTTCGCCTGCGGATTCGCCTGGAACTACACCAGCCTGTTCGCCGCCCGGCTGGTGATCGGCCTGGGCATGGCGGGGGAGTACAGCGCGAGCGCGACGTACGTGCTGGAGACCTGGCCGGTCCGGCTGCGCAACCGGGCGTCGGGATTCCTGATCTCCGGTTACGCGGGCGGAACGGTCCTCGCGGCCGGGCTCTACGGCTGGGTGGTCCCCTCCTGGGGCTGGCGCCCGCTGTTCTGGATCGGGGTCCTGCCCGTCCTGGTCGCCCTATGGGTGCGCAGGTCGCTGCCGGAAGCCGGCGACTGGCAGGCGGAGATCGGCGGCGCACCGGCCGGCGGACCGGAGCGGCATCCGGAACGCCCGAATCCGTTCCGCCCGTTGTTCACCGGACGCGTCCGCGGCTGGGCCAACACGGTGCTGGCGGTGATCGCGTGCGCCGCGCTGCTCCGCGTCTTCACGCCCGCCGGCGCGGGACATGCGCTCTGGCCGGCCGCCGCCGCGGCGCTGTGCCTGCTCGCGTTCGCCGGGCAGCTCGGCGGGCGCCGGGGAGCGCTGCTGTACGTGTCCCTGACGGTGACGGTGTTCTGCGCGTTCCTGTACAGCTGGCCCCTCCAGGCGCTGCTGCCCACGTACCTGAAGACCGAGCTGGGCTACGCACCGGGGCAGGTCGCCGACGTGATGTCCGCCGCGGGCCTCGGCACGATGGCCGGCTGCTGGCTGGCGGGGTTCACCGGCGACCTGCTCGGCACCCGGCGGGCGTACGCGTACACCCTGCTGGCCTCGTTGGCGCTGGTCTTCCCGGTGTTCGCGGTTCGCGGGAACCTCGTGGGGCTCGGGGTCCTGCTCTTCGGGCTGCTCGCGCTCAGCCAGGGCATCTCCGGCATCCTGCCGAAGCACATCGCGGGCCACTTCCCGACCGTGACCCGCGCCGCGTCCCTGGGATTCGTCTACAACGCGGGCGCCCTGGGCGGTGCGGTGGCACCGGTGCTCGGGGCGCGGCTGGCCGAGGGCATGCCCCTGGGGCGGGCCCTGGCGGTGCTCACCTTCGGGCTGACGCTGGTGGTCGTCGTCCTCGTGGGCGGCGATGTTCCGCGGAGGCTGGGGCGGCTGGTGGACCGTCAGCTGACCGGAGACCACCTTGCGCCCGAGCCCGGGGACCGGGGCGCGGGAGCGGGTGCCGGTCCGGGGGAGGCGTCGCCCGGCGCGGCATGAGCGACCGGACGGATGCCCGCGCCCCATGAGGAGCGGCCCGTCCTCATTCGGTGCTGTCGGACTGCCGCCCCAGCGCCACCCCGCGCACCCCCTCCAGCTCGGTCAGCGCCTCGACCAGGGGGTGCGCGGAACCGTTCCCCTCCAGGCGGAGCAGTACCTCCGCCGGGACCCAGGCGTCGCCCGTGCCGTTCTCCACCTGGACGTCGGTGACCCGGAAGCCGCTGCCGGTGCACAGCTCCAACATCCGCCCCAGCAGTCCGTTCTGCGACCGGTAGGACAGGCGCAGCTCGACCCGGTCGAAGGACCGCCCCGACCCGATCCGTTCCGAGACCTTCGAGAAGCCGCGCACGATGAGGAAGTGCACCGCGGTCGCGCCGACGGCCAGCAGCGGCAGCCCGCCGCCGCACGCCATGCCGATGGCGCAGGTCAGCCAGATGGTCGCGGCGGTCGTCAGCCCGCGGACCGCGTCCTTCCTGACGAAGATCAGTCCGCCGCCGATGAAGCCGATACCGGAGACGACCTGCGCGGCTATCCGGGACGGGTCGAGGGTGACGCCGTCCATGCCCAGTACCGATCCGAAGCCGTGGATCGACACCTCCATGAACAGCGCGCTGCCCACGCCGACGAGGGTGTGGGTGCGCAGCCCGGCACTCTTCTGCCGGGCCTCGCGCTCCAGCCCGATCAGTGAGGACAGCAGCAGGGCTATCGCGAGCTCGGCGAACTGCCGCAGCCCCTGGCCGTCGTGGACGTCGAACAGTGTGGTGGCGAGGTGTGACATGGCCGCATTGTCCCTCCGCCGGCCCGGCGTTCGGCGCTGCGCGGGCCGTTGTCAGTGGTCGCGGTTAGCGTGGAACGCGATGGGTGGCGCGGGCGTACGCGCGGCCCGCCGGGAGGCACCGCGGCCGGTGCCGGACGGGGGAACGGACGTGGAGGCAGGCATGGCGAGGACGGCGGGACCGACGGCGCAGCCCCGCCGCTGCATAGCCCCGGGGGAGTTCATCGCCGAGTGCGGCGGGGGATAGCGGCGCGGCGGAGGCAGGCGCGCGAAGGCCCGCGACGGCGATGGCAGTTGAGCATCGTCGGCGTGGGCTTTTCCGGTGGTGGCCACTTGGCTCGGGGGGCTTGTGGAAAGTGGAACACGTTCTTAACATCACGAGTGTTACATCAGAAGTGTCACAGTGCGGAGGGCATGGGGCGCGATGACGCAGTCAGGGAACGGCCCGCTGAGCGGGGTGCGGGTCGTGGAGCTCGCCGGCATCGGCCCCGGCCCCTTCGCGGCCATGCTGCTGGCCGATCTGGGCGCCGACGTCGTCCGGGTCGACCGGCCCGGAGGCGCCGGGCTGCGCATCGATCCGGCCCACGACATCACCAACCGCAACAAACGCTCGGTGCTGGTGGACCTGAAGCAGCCCGCCGGGGTGGCGCAGGTGCTCGACCTGGCCGAGCGGGCCGACGTCCTCGTCGAGGGGTACCGCCCCGGTGTGGCCGAGCGGCTCGGCGTCGGGCCCGAGCAGTGCCTGGCGCGCAACCCGCGGCTGGTCTACGGCCGGATGACCGGCTGGGGACAGGAGGGCCCGCTGGCCGGCACCGCGGGGCACGACATCGGCTATATCGCCATCACCGGCGCCCTCGGCATGATCGGCCCGGCCGACGGCCCGCCCGCCGTCCCCGCCAACCTCCTGGGCGACTACGCAGGGGGCTCGCTCTATCTGGTCATCGGCGTGCTCGCGGCACTCCAGCACGCCCGCGCCGAGGGCGGTAGCGGCCAGGTCGTCGACGCCGCCATCGTCGACGGCACGGCCCATCTGACAGCCATGATCCACGGCATGCTGGCGGCCGGCGGCTGGCAGGACCGGCGCGGCGCCAATCTGCTCGACGGCGGGACGCCGTTCTACGGCACGTACGCGACCGCGGACGGCGGCTATATGGCCGTCGGCGCGCTGGAGCAGCGCTTCTACGCCGAATTCATCCGCCTGCTCGGCATCGAGGACGAGGTCCCCGCCCGCGACGACCTCGCCGCCTGGGACGAGCTGCGGACCGCCATCGCCGCCCGGTTCCTGACCCGTACGCGGGAGGAGTGGACCGCGGTCTTCCAGGAGTCCGACGCCTGCGTGGCGCCCGTGCTGTCGCTGCGCGAGGCCCCCGGGCACCCGCATCTCGCCGCCCGCGGCACCTTCGTCGACCACGCCGGCATCACCCAGCCCGCCCCCGCGCCCCGCTTCTCGGACACCCCCGGAACGCTGCGCAGACCCCCCGCCCAGCCGGGCGCGGACACCGAGCAGGTCGCCCGCGACTGGCGGATCCCCAGCCTCGCGGTCCCGCCCGAAGACCCGTGCCGCACCGAGCGGAAGGACCCGGTCGGCTGATGGAACCCGCCACCGCGCCGCAGTACGCCGACGCTCCGCGCCAGGCCGCCGAAGAGGCCGCCGCCCCGGAACGGGCCGGACCGGGCGCCGTCCGGGCCGCCGAGGCGTACGGCTTCGGCGCGCCCACCGCCATGCGCTTCCCGGCGGACCGCACGGAGCACGCCGGGATCGGCCCGGCCATCGTGAACGTCCACCCCATAGGCCCCGGCCCCGCGAAGCCGATCGAGACCGTCAGGAACCGGCTCTGAGGGGACCGCGCCGATGCCGCGTCCGCCCGGCCGCCGGCCTCCGGAACCCCTGCCGAGCCGCCCCGCCGCCCGCCCCGCACCACTCCTCGAAGGGACAACAGCGTGAAGCGCCAGCTCTTCACCGACGACCACGACGCCTTCCGCGAGACCGTACGCACCTTCCTCGCCAAGGAGGTGACGCCGTACTACGAGCAGTGGGAGAAGGACGGCATCGTCAGCCGGGACGCCTGGCGGGCGGCCGGCCGGCAGGGGCTCCTCGGACTGGCCGTGCCCGCGGAGTACGGCGGCGGCGGGGAGAGCGACTTCCGCTACAGCGCGGTGCTGGCGGAGGAGTTCACCCGGGCCGGGGCCGCCGGGCTCGCCATCGGACTCCACAACGACATCGTCGGCCCCTACCTGACCTCCCTCGCCACCGACGAGCAGAAGCACCGCTGGCTGCCCGGCTTCTGCAGCGGCGAGACGATCACCGCCATCGCGATGACCGAGCCCGGCGCCGGCTCCGACCTCCAGGGCATCCGCACCTCCGCCGAGGACCGCGGCGACCACTGGATCCTCAACGGCTCCAAGACCTTCATCTCCAACGGCATCCTCGCCGACCTCGTCATCGTCGTCGCCAGGACCACCCCCGAGGGCGGCGCGCACGGCCTGAGCCTGCTGGTCGTCGAGCGCGGCATGGAGGGCTTCGAGCGCGGTCGCAACCTCGACAAGATCGGCCAGAAGTCCCAGGACACCGCCGAACTGTTCTTCCGCGACGTGCGGGTGCCCAAGGAGAACCTGCTGGGTGAGCTCAACGGCGCGTTCGTCCACCTGATGACCAACCTCGCGCAGGAGCGCATGGGCATAGCGATCGCCGGGATCGCCGGCGCCGAGCACCTCCTGGAGATCACCACCCGGTACGTCAAGGAGCGCGAGGCGTTCGGACGGCCGCTGGCCAAGCTCCAGCACATCCGCTTCGAGATCGCCGAGATGGCCACCGAGTGCGCCGTCACCCGCACCTTCCTCGACCGCTGCATCGCCGACCACTCGGACGGCACCCTCGACGCGGTGCACGCCTCCATGGCCAAGTGGTGGGCCACCGAACTCCAGAAGCGGGTCGCCGACCGCTGCCTCCAACTCCACGGCGGCTACGGCTATATGACCGAGTACCGCGTGGCCAAGGCGTTCACCGACGGCCGCATCCAGACCATCTACGGCGGGACGACCGAGATCATGAAGGAGATCATCGGCCGCTCCCTGCTCGGCTGACCCTCCCCGACTGCGCCTCCCCAGGCCCGGGTCGTCAGCGGCTGACGCCGCGGGCCCCCGGGCCCCGGCCGGAAAGAAAGGCTTTCCTGTGAGCACCGAAGCGTATGTGTACGACGCGATCCGCACCCCCCGAGGCCGTGGCAAGGCCAACGGCGCACTGCACGGCACCAAGCCGATCGACCTGGTCGTCGGCCTGATCCACGAAGTGCGCCGGCGCTTCCCCGACCTGGATCCGGCCGCGATCGACGACATCGTCCTCGGTGTCGTCGGACCGGTCGGCGACCAGGGATCCGACATCGCCCGGATCGCCGCGATCGCCGCCGGGCTGCCCGACACCGTCGCCGGCGTCCAGGAGAACCGCTTCTGTGCCTCCGGCCTCGAAGCCGTCAACATGGCCGCCGCCAAGGTCCGTTCGGGCTGGGAGGACCTGGTGCTGGCGGGCGGCGTCGAATCGATGTCGCGGGTTCCGATGGCCTCCGACGGCGGCGCCTGGTTCGCCGACCCGATGACCAACTTCGACACCGGATTCGTGCCCCAGGGCATCGGCGCCGACCTCATCGCCACCATCGAGGGCTACTCCCGCCGCGATGTCGACGAGTTCGCCGCGCTGTCCCAGGAACGGGCCGCCGCCGCCTGGAAGGACGGCCGCTTCGAGCGCTCCGTCGTCCCCGTGCGCGACCGCAACGGCCTGCTCGTCCTCGACCACGACGAGCACATGCGCCCCGGCACCACCGCCGACTCCCTGGCGGTCCTCAAGCCGTCCTTCGCCGCCATCGGGGACGCCGGCGGCTTCGACGCGGTGGCCCTCCAGAATTACCACTGGGTCGAGAGGATCGACCACGTCCACCACGCCGGCAACTCCTCCGGCATCGTGGACGGCGCGGCACTGGTCGCCATCGGCTCCAAGGAGGTCGGCGAGCGCTACGGCCTCACCCCGCGGGCCCGCATCATCTCCGCCGCGGTCTCCGGATCCGAGCCGACGATCATGCTCACCGGCCCGGCGCCGGCCAGCCGCAAGGCCCTCGCCAAGGCCGGACTCACCATCGACGACATCGACCTCGTCGAGATCAACGAGGCGTTCGCCGCCGTCGTCCTGCGCTTCGTCAAGGACATGGGCCTGAGCCTCGACAAGGTCAACGTCAACGGTGGCGCCATCGCCATGGGCCACCCCCTCGGCGCCACCGGCGCGATGATCCTCGGCACCCTCATCGACGAACTGGAGCGGCAGGACAAGCGCTACGGCCTGGCCACCCTCTGCGTCGGCGGCGGAATGGGCATCGCCACCGTCATCGAGCGCCTCTGACCCCTCGTCCCACCCACTACGGAGTACGAACCATGAGTGAATCCGCTGCCGTGTCGACCATCCGCTGGGAGCAGGACGAGACCGGCGTCGTCACCCTGGTCCTGGACGATCCGGACCAGTCCGCCAACACCATGAACAACGCCTTCAAGACCTCCCTCACCGCGGTCGCCGACCGCCTGGAGGCCGAGAAGGACAGCATCCGCGGCATCATCTTCACCTCCGCCAAGAAGACCTTCTTCGCCGGCGGCGACCTGCGCGACCTGATCGCCGTCACCCCCGAGCAGGCCCAGCAGGCGTTCGAGGCCGGCAACGGCATCAAGCGCGACCTGCGCCGCATCGAGACGCTCGGCAAGCCCGTCGTCGCCGCCATCAACGGCGCGGCGCTCGGCGGCGGTTACGAGATCGCCCTGGCCTGCCACCACCGCGTCGCCCTGGACACCCCCGGCACCAAGATCGGCCTGCCCGAGGTCACCCTCGGCCTGCTGCCCGCCGGCGGCGGGGTGACCCGTACGGTCCGGCTGCTGGGCATCACCGACGCGCTGCTGAAGGTGCTGCTCCAGGGCACGCAGTACAACGCCACCCGCGCCAAGGACAACGGGTTGATCCACGAGGTCGCCCAGTCCTCCGAGGAACTGCTCGCCAAGGCCCGGGAGTTCATCGACGCCCACCCCGAGTCCCAGCAGCCCTGGGACCTCAAGGGCTACAAGATCCCCGGCGGCACACCGGCGCACCCGAAGTTCGCCGCCAACCTCCCGGCGTTCCCCGCGAACCTCAAGAAGCAGCTCAACGGCGCGCCGTACCCGGCGCCGCGCAACATCCTCGCCGCGGCCGTCGAGGGCTCCCAGGTCGACTTCGAGACCGCCCAGACCATCGAGGCGCGCTACTTCGTCGAGCTGGTGACCGGCCAGGTCTCCAAGAACATGATCCAGGCGTTCTTCTTCGACCTCCAGGCCGTCAACTCCGGTGCCAGCCGCCCCAAGGGCATCGCGTCGCGCACGGTCGAGAAGGTCGCGGTGCTGGGCGCCGGCATGATGGGCGCCGGGATCGCCTACGCCTGCGCGAAGGCCGGTATCCAGGTCGTCCTCAAGGACGTCACCCCGGAGGCGGCGCAGAAGGGCAAGGCGTACTCCGAGGGGCTGCTCGCCAAGGCGCTGGCCAGGGGGCGGACGACCGAGGCGCAGCGCGACGAGCTGCTGGCGCGGATCACGCCCACCGCCGAGCCGGCCGACCTCGCGGGCTGCGACGCCGTCATCGAGGCGGTCTTCGAGGACGTGGCCCTCAAGCACAAGGTGTTCAAGGAGATCCAGCACATCGTCGCGCCCGACGCGCTGCTGTGCTCCAACACCTCCACCCTGCCGATCACCCTGCTCGCCGAAGGCGTCGAGCGGGACGCCGACTTCATCGGTCTGCACTTCTTCTCGCCGGTCGACAAGATGCCGCTGGTGGAGATCATCAAGGGCGAGCGGACCGGTGACGAGGCACTGGCCCGCGCCTTCGACCTGGTGCGCCAGATCAAGAAGACGCCGATCGTCGTCAACGACTCCCGCGGTTTCTTCACCTCCCGCGTCATCGGCCACTTCATCAACGAAGGCGTGGCGATGATCGGCGAGGGCCTGGACCCGGTCTCCGTCGAGCAGGCCGCCGCCCAGGCCGGCTACCCGGCCAAGGTGCTGTCCCTGATGGACGAGCTGACCCTGACCCTCCCGCGCAAGATCCGCAACGAGACCAGGCGGGCCGTCGAGGAGGCCGGCGGCAGCTGGCAGCCGCACCCGGCCGACGCCGTCATCGACCGCATGGTGGACGAGTTCGAGCGCCCCGGGCGCAGCGGCGGCGCGGGCTTCTACGACTACGGCGAGGACGGCCGGCGGACCGGTCTGTGGCCGGGGCTGCGCGAGCACTTCCAGCAGGAGGGCGCCGCCATCCCGTTCGTCGACATGCAGGAGCGGATGCTGTTCTCCGAGGCGCTGGACACCGTCCGCTGCCTGGAAGAGGGCGTGCTCACCTCCGTCGCCGACGCCAACATCGGCTCCCTCTTCGGCATCGGCTTCCCGGGCTGGACCGGCGGTGTGCTCCAGTACATCAACGGGTACCAGGGTGGGCCAGGGCGGGAGAAAGCCGCCGGGGCGGGCCGGGAGGAGCTGGTCGGCCTGCCCGGATTCGTGGCCCGCGCCCGCGAGTTGCAGGCGGCCTACGGCGAGCGCTTCGCGCCCAGTGCGCTGCTGGTCGAGAAGGCCGAGAAGGGGGAGCGGTTCGGCGACTGAGCCGGGCCGGGGGCGGGCCGCCACGGCCCGCCCCCGTCAGCCCTCGCTGCGGCCGCCGCCCTCGCCCCTGCCGAACCACTCCCGCAGCTCTTCCTTCATCGACCGTTGGAAGGCGGTGACCAGTGCCTGCACGACCATCGGCTGCATATGGGCGGAGAGCGACTTCATCCGCGCCATCTCCTCCTCGTCCGGCCCGCCGTCGCGGTACGGACCCCATACCTCGTCCTTGAAGAGCCGGCTCAGCTCACGGGCCGCCGAGCGGGTGTGCTCGATGACGACGGTGCGCGCCGCGAGGATCGTCTCCAGCGCGATCGGGACATCGAGCAGCCGCGTCCCCAGATGCAGCAGCCCCGGATCGACCCGGTAGACCTGCGGGTCCGCGGTCCGCACGAGTACGCTCATCGCCGCCAGCCGGTCCAGGTCCTCCTCGGTCAGCTCCCGGCCGGCCCGCCGCTCCAGCTGTTCCCTGGTCGCGTCCTCCGCCGTGTCCGGGATCCAACTGGCCACCAGCGCCCGGTGAATGGCCAGGTCCTGGGCGCTCAGGTCGGGTGGCAGCTGCGCCAGATAGCGTTCGATCGCGGACAGGGTCAGGCCCTGGTGCTGGAGTTCCTCGATGAGCGCGAGCCGCGAGAGGTGGTCCGGTCCGTAGCGGCCGACCCGGCGCGGGCCGATCTCGGGCGGCGGCAGCAGACCGCGGGTGCTGTAGAAGCGGATCGTGCGGACCGTGACGCCGGCGCGGGCGGCCAGTTCGTCGACCGTCAGGTCGGGGGCGGACTCCATCATGTTCAACAGTATTGCTGTCTCACCACTTTTGTGAAACCTTCTTCACCGCTCGGCGCCGCCGTGAGGAAACCCGTTCGGTCCGCAGATCAGGCCCATGCCCTCGGGATGCCGCCTTGGCCACGATCCTGCGTATGCCAGGCGATCCGGGCGAACTCACGCTGCCCGCCCTGCTGTTGCGCAACGCCGAGGACCACGGCGCACTGCCCGCCCTGTCCTGGCGCGCGCCGGACGGGACCGGCCGGCGGACGCTCGGCTGGGCCGAGGTCCGCCGCCGGGTCGGCTAGCCGGCCGCCGGTACCGCGCGCTGGGCGTACGGCGCGGCGAGATCGTCCTCCTCATGATGGGCAACCGCCCCGAGCACGGGCT
Organism: Streptomyces sp. GS7; assembly: GCF_009834125.1. NCBI lineage: Bacteria > Bacillati > Actinomycetota > Actinomycetes > Kitasatosporales > Streptomycetaceae > Streptomyces > Streptomyces sp. GS7. The sequence goes on along the minus strand of NZ_CP047146.1, from coordinate 6,169,310 downwards.
CAGCGACCTCGCCCTGGCGCATCTCGGCGCGGTCCCGGTCACCGTCTACGGCACCGCGGCTCCCGGCCGGACCGCCCATGTCGTCCGGCACGGCGGGGCCCGGCTCGCCGTGGACGCGGGCGGCGGTCGAGGAGGCGGGGGGTGCGCCCGCGCCCACGTGGACTGCCGGCAGCGCGGGGAGCGGCCGTCCGCGGAGCCGGCGGCCGGGTACGCCCGGGCGAAGGCCGAGGTGCTGGACGCCGAGCCGGCTGCGGCCTGGGCGGCGCGGCGGGGCATCGCGGGGACGGTGGCGGAGCAGGCCCGGCACCCGGCCGTCCGGGGGGAGGCCGAGAGGGCCGTCGAGGCCGCCAACGCCCCGCTGAACCGCACGGAGCAGGTCAAGGGAATTTCGCTGCTGAGCGAGGAGTGGGGGTCCGAAAGTGGCGAACTAACGCCGTCGTTGAAGCTTGGGCGCCGTGTTATTCGCCACAAATACGGACAACTCATGGAGCGAATGTGCGCCATGTGATCTTGCGCACAGACGGGGGAGCGGTTTCCGGGGAAGGTGTGCCGTCGGCCGTTCGCGCGATCCGCGGAGCCGGTCTTCGGTCCTGATCTCCCTGAAAGCGAGATGAACCAGCAGTGAGCGCAGAAACCGTCATCGATGAAGCACAGAGGTCATCAGACGGGGGGAGTGGGACCCGGCAGGACGCCGGTGACGCCGGTTACAGCAAGGGGCTGAAGGGCCGGCACATCAACATGATCGCCATCGGCGGGGCGATCGGCACGGGTCTGTTCCTGGGGGCCGGCGGCCGGCTGCACTCCGCCGGACCGGCGCTGGCCATCGCGTACGCGGTGTGCGGCCTCTTCGCCTTCTTCGTCGTCCGGGCCCTCGGTGAGCTGGTGGTGCACCGCCCGTCGTCCGGTTCGTTCGTCTCCTACGCCCGGGAGTTCCTGGGTGAGAAGGGCGCCTACGTCGCGGGCTGGATGTACGTCGTGAACTGGTCGACCACCGGTATCGCCGACATCACCGCGATCGCCCTGTACACGCACTACTGGAGCCTGTTCACCAGCATCCCGCAGTGGGTGATGGCGCTGATCGCGCTGGCGGTGGTGCTCTCGATCAACCTGATCTCGGTGAAGATCTTCGGTGAGATGGAGTTCTGGTTCGCGATCATCAAGGTCGCGGCGCTGGTCGTCTTCATGTTCATCGGCATCTTCCTGCTGGCCACCCAGCACTCGGTCGACGGCCACACCCCGGGTCTGCATCTGATCACCGACAACGGAGGCATCTTCCCGACCGGTCTGCTGCCCGTGGTGATCGTGCTCCAGGGCGTGGTCTTCGCGTACTCCGCGGTGGAACTGGTCGGTGTGACCGCCGGTGAGACCAGCGAGCCGCACAAGGTCGTGCCCAAGGCCGTCAACTCGATCATGTGGCGGGTCGGCGTCTTCTACGTCGGCTCGGTGGTCCTGCTGGCGATGCTGCTGCCGTGGAACGCCTTCAGCGCCAACGAGAGCCCCTTCGTCACCGTGCTGTCCCACGTCGGCATCCCGCACGCCGGCGACGTGATGAACCTCGTCGTGCTCACCGCGGCGATGTCCAGCCTGAACTCCGGGCTGTACTCCACCGGCCGCATCCTGCGCTCCATGTCGATGGCGGGCTCCGCGCCCAGGTTCGCCGGCCGGATGAACCGCAACCAGGTGCCGTACGGCGGCATCATGCTCACCTCCACGGTGTGCGTGCTCGGTGTCGGGCTCAACTACTGGCTGCCGGGCAAGGCGTTCGAGATCGTGATCAACATCGCGGCACTGGGCATCGTCAGCACCTGGTGCACGATCATGATCTGCCACATGGTGTTCGTCCGGCGCTCGAAGGCCGGGCTGGTGCAGCGTCCGCGGTTCCGCCTCCCCGGCACGCCGGTCACCGACATCGCCACCATCGCCTTCCTGGTCGGCGTCATCGTGCTCATGTGGTTCGACGACGGCGTCGGCCGGCAGACCGTGATGCTGATCCCGGTCCTGGCCGCGGCGCTGGTCGGCGGCTGGTTCGCGGTGCGCGGCCGGGTCAACCGGATCGCCCGGGAACGCGAACTCGCCGAGTAGCCGCGCCGTCAGGCGCGCCCGAGTGACCGAGGGCGGCTGCGGAGACCCGACGGGCTCCGCAGCCGCCCTTTCGCACGCTCCGCGGTGCCCGGAGCGGCGGCCCGATCCTGCGCTCCGGGCCGATTGTCAGTGGTCGCCCGTACCGTGGGGACATGGCTGAGGAAACGGGGGATGCCATGGGAATCGTCTATGTCACAGGAGACGCCACGGTGCCGCAGGGCAAGGGCGTCAAGATGATCGTGCATGTGTGCAACGACCTCGGGGGCTGGGGCAAGGGCTTCGTGCTCGCCGTCTCCCGGCGCTGGCCGGAGCCCGAGCGGGCCTACCGCCGCTGGCACCGCGAGCGCGCACGGAACGACTTCGGCCTGGGCGCCGCCCAGTTCGTGCCGGTCGCGGATCGCCTGTGGGTGGCCAATCTCGTGGGGCAGCGGGGGATACGGACGGGCAGCAAGGGCGCTCCGGTGCGGTACGAGGCGATAGCCGCCGGGCTGGGCCGGGTGGCGGACAAGGCGCTGGAGCTCGGCGCCTCGGTCCATATGCCGCGTATCGGCTGCGGGTTGGCGGGCGGCAGGTGGTCCCGGGTGGAGCCACTGATATCCGCGCGGCTCGTCGGGCGCGGAGTGGCGGTGACGGTCTACGACCACTGACGACCGACGGTCGCCGCCGGCCACGGATGACCGGCGGTCGCCGCCGGCCACGGATGACCGGCGGTCGCCGCCGGCCGCTGGCGGTGCCGACGGCCGGCGCACCGGGACGGGGCGTCCGCCGGTCAGTCGCCGAGCAGCGGATAGTGGTCCGAGGGGTCGGCGGAGGTGTAGTCCTTGCCCCGGCGGGAGACGGTCCAGGGTGCCGACTCCTCCTTGATCGCCGTGTTCTGCCAACGGGCGGGCCGGGCATGCCCGTTGCGGAAGAGGACGTAGTGCAGGTCCTCGCGGGCTGACAGGCCGTCATCTTCCGTCGGACTGGGCGTCGTTCTGTGCGTACTGCGAAGCCGTGGTTGCCGAGCGGTTGGAGCTGAACCGCTCGGTGCGCGATGTCCTCGACGAGCTGGCCCATCCGCGGAAGCCGCCGGTGCGGTGGCTCCCGGCGTTCCTGTGGCGGCCGTTCGCCGCGCTCGCTGCCCACTGCCGGTCACCGTCGGCGTGCCGCCGCCCGTGCTGTGTGAGCGGCTCGGGCTGCGCTGGACGGACCGGCAGCAGCGGCGGCTGCGGCGGTTCGCCCGCGTGGTGCACTGCCTGGCGGCCCTGGTGCCGCCGCCGCGGATCGCCCCGGCGATGTTCCTGGCGTACCGGAACACCCGCCGGCCCGGGACAGACCCGCATACCCGGCGACCGCTGGGGGCCACCGTATGATGAGTAATGATATGAATACGGTACGGATGGTCCCTAATCCCCCGCCGCCTGGAGGCGTGCTCTGGTCGCTGGTCGGGGACATCCGGACGCTGCTGACGCTGCCCGCCGCGCTGACGCTGCAGGTCGCGCACCCCGCGGTGGGGGCCGGCGTGGACGATCACTCGGTGTTCCGCACGGACCCGTGGGGGCGCGGTGAGCGCTCGCTGGTCTCGCTTCAGCTGTGGGTCTACGGCGGGGAGCGGGCGGCCGAGGAGGGGCGGCGGCTGCGGAAGCTGCACCGGACCATCCAGGGCACCGACGCCCACGGCCGCAGCTACCACGCACTCACCCCTGCCCACTACGCCTGGGTGCATGCCACCGGCTTCCCGGTGTTCCAGCACACCCAGCGCTATCTCGGGCGCCCCTTCACCCCGGCGCAGGAGCGGCAGCTCTACGCGGAGTGGCTCCAGGTCGGCCGGGTCCTCGGCATCCACGACCGCGATATGCCGCAGTCCATCGAGGAGTTCTGGCCGTACTACCGCAAGGTGCTCGACAACGAGCTCGAAGAGACGGCCGTGGTGCGGGAGTTGATCGCCACCGACCGGCCGCTGCCGCCGCCGGACCGCGGCCCGCGGGCGGTGCGGTGGCTGCTGCGGCTGACCTGGCCGCTGCTGCTGCCGCGGTTCGCGCGCTTCCGTCGGTTCGTCACGATCGGGCTGATGCCGCCGGACGCACGGCAGGCCATCGGACTGGAGTGGACCGACGAACAGGAGCGGCGGCTGCGGCGGTTCGGGCGGGTGGTGCGGATCGTGGTGCCGCTGCTGCCGGAGCGGCTGCGGTTCATGCCGCCCGCGCGGCGGGCGCGCCGGGCGTACCGGGCGGCCCGCCGCTAGCGGCGGTGGGCGGCGCCGGGGGATCGCCCCGGCGCCGCCCACCGGCCGGCTCAGTGGCCGACGTGCATGGCGTGGGTGGCCGCGATCTGCTTCCAGGACTTGGGCTGGGCGACGAGGCCGGAGGCAGCGAACGCCCGTACACCCGCGCCCGCCGCGGGCTTGGACGGCTGGAACAGCCAGGTGTGGAAGAAGTCGGCCAGCGGCTTGCCGGACTTCTTCTCGGCGAACGCCACGAAGTCCGCGACCGAGGCGTTGCCGTACTTGTTCTCCGTCGGCCAGGACTTGAGGATGCCGAAGAAGACCTTGTCGCCGACCTTGTTGCGGAGCGCTTGGATGGCCAGCGCACCGCGGTCGTAGACGGCCGTGTCGAACTGCTTGTCCGCGCCCGGGTCGCCCGGCTTGACCGTCCAGAACGGGTCGTTCGCCGGGTGCTGGGCGTAGACGTAGTCCGCGAGCTGCTGCGCGGTGCCCTCACCCTCCTTCTCCGACCACAGCCACTGGCTGTAGGCGGCGAAGCCCTCGTTGATCCAGATGTCCTTCCAGTCCTTGAGCGAGACGCTGTCGCCGTACCACTGGTGGGCCAGCTCGTGCACCACGACCGAGACGTTGGTGCCCTTGTCGAAGGCCGCCTTGCCGTAGAACGGGCGGGTCTGGGTCTCCAGCGCGTAGTGCGCCGGGACGTTCGGGACGTAGCCGCCGACCGAGTTGAACGGGTACGGGCCGAAGACGCTCTCCAGCCACTCGGTGACCTCGGCGGTGCGCTCGATGCTCGCCCGCGCCGACCCCAGGTTCGCGCCGAGGTCCGGGCTGACCGCGTTGATCACCGGCAGGCCGTCGGCGGTCCTGTCCGTGGTGATGTCGAACTTGCCGATGGCCAGCGTCGTCAGATACGTCGCCTGAGGCTTGTCCGAGCGCCAGTTGTAGCGCGTCCAGCCGAGCTTGGAGGTCTGCGAGGCCAGCACGCCGTTGCTGAGCGCCTGGGTGCCGTCCGGGACCGCGATGGAGATGTCGTACGTGGCCTTGTCGCTGGGGTGGTCGTTGCTCGGGAACCACCACACGGCCGAGTCCGGTTCCTGGGCCACCACCCCGCCGTCGGGCGTACGGGCCCAGGCGGTGAAGCCGTCGATCTTCAGCTCCGAGGGCTTGCCCGCGTAGCGGACGACCACGCTGATGTCCTTGCCCTTCTCCAGCCCCGCGGCCGGAGTGACCTCCAGCTTGTGCTTGCCGGAGGTGGCGAAGGTGGCCTTCTTGCCGTTCACCCGGATCTCGCTGACCTTGAGGCCGAAATCCAGGTCGAAGCGGGAGAGGTCCTGGGTGGTCTTGGCGAGCAGCGTCGCCGTGCCCTCCAACAGGTCTGTCTTCGGCTGGTACTTGAGCCGCAGGTCGTAGTGGGAGACGCGGTACCCGCCGTTGCCGCTGTAGGGGTAGTAGCTGTCGCCCACACCCGGGGCGCCCGGTGTGAAGTCGGCGGCCGATGCCGGGATCGCCAGCAGCAGGCTGAGCGCGGCAGCGCCCGGGACCAGAAGTCTGTGACGCACGAGTCCTCCAACTCGTAGGGGAGGTGGATCCCTTCGGACCTTATGTACTCATCAGTGGCACGTCATGTCCATGGCCTCATCTGACACATGACCGACATCTGGTCGACACGGACCTCGGAAAACCCCCTTCTGCACGGGAGTTGACCCGCGCTACCGTCCGCCCGTGACGATACGTACGGGAATTCCCCACATCCCCTGGAAAACGCTCGTGGTGGCGATCACCCTCGCCCTGTTCGGGCTGCTCATCGCCCCGCATCCGGCAGGTGCGGCCCCCTCCTCCGGCGAGAGCGGCCCCGTCTACTCCTACGACCACGCGATCCGCGAATCGGTCTGGGTGGACACCCGGCTCGACGGCGACGGAGACGGGCACACCGACCGGGTCGCCGTCGACATCATGCGCCCCTCCGAACCCGCCCGCCAGGGCCACCGCATACCGGTGATCATGGACGCGAGCCCCTACTACTCCTGCTGCGGACGCGGCAACGAGAGCCAGAAGAAGACCTACGACGCACAAGGGCGCCCGGTCCAGTTCCCGCTCTTCTACGACAACTACTTCGTGCCCCGCGGCTATGCGGTCGTCCTCGTCGACCTGGCCGGAACCAATCGCTCCGACGGCTGCGTCGACGTCGGCGGGCGCTCCGACATCCAGTCCGCCAAGGCCGTGGTCGACTGGCTCAACGGCCGCGGACGCGCCTACACCGCCCGCACCGGCGGCAAACCCGTCACCGCAGGCTGGTCCAACGGCAGCACCGGCATGATCGGCAAGAGCTGGGACGCCACCATCGCCAACGGCGTCGCGGCGACCGGAGTCCCCGGCCTGAAGACCATCGTCCCGATCTCCGGCATCTCCTCCTGGTACGACTACTACTTCGCCAAGGGCGCCCCGCTCTACAACTCCGGCCCCGACCAACTCGCCCACGAGGTCGAGAGCTCCGGCGCGCAGCAACACTGCGCCGCCGTACAGAAGAAGCTGGTCGACGGCGCCCCGCGCAACGGCGACTGGACCGGCCTGTGGACCGAGCGGGACTACGTCCGCAACGCGGGCAAGGTCCGCGCCAGCGTCTTCCTCGTCCACGGGATGCAGGACCTCAACGTCCGCACCAAGCACTTCGGCCAGTGGTGGGACGCGCTCGCCCGGCACGGCGTCCAGCGCAAGATCTGGCTCTCCCAGACCGGCCATGTCGACCCCTTCGACTACCGCCGCGCGGACTGGGTGCACACCCTGCACCAGTGGTTCGACCACTACCTGATGGGCTACGACAACGGAATCGAGCGCGCCCCGATGGCCGACGTCGAGCGGGCGCCCGACACCTGGTCGACGGACGCGCACTGGCCGGCGGCCGGCACCGCGCCCGTCGTCCTGCACCCCCGCAACGGGACCACCGCGGGCGTCGGCGTCCTGGGCGCCCAGCCCGCGCCGAAGGGGGCGACCGCCTCCTTCACCGACGACCCCAAGCAGAGCGAGACGGACTGGGCCGCCCACATCGACCAGGCGACGCCCGCGAAGGCCGGGTTCACCACCGGGCCGCTGACCGCACCGCTGCGGCTGTCGGGCTCCGGCACGGTGACCGTCACCGCCACCCCCAGCACCTCCTCGGCCCATCTCTCCGCCGTCCTGGTCGACCTCGGTCCGGCCACCCTGCGCAACTACGCGGCCGACGGCGAGGGCATCGTCACCCTCGACAAGCGCACCTGCTGGGGCGCCGGCAACAAGGGCGACACCGGCTGCTTCAAGGAGACCGCGGCCGACGTCGAGAAGGCCGGCTACACGGTCTTCAGCCGCGGCTGGGCCGACCTCGGCCACTGGGCCGATCCCGGCAAGGGCCGCCCGCTGACCCCCGGCAAGCCGTACACCATCACCCTCGACCTGGCCGCCACCGACCACATCGTGCCCGCCGGGCACCGGCTCGCGCTGATCGTGGCCGGCACCGACGCCGGACTGATCGACCCGCCCGCGTCCCACCCGCGGCTCACCCTCGACCTGTCCCGCACCGCGGCGCGGCTGCCGCTGACCGGCGGGGCGCCGGTCACCGCGCACGCGATCCCCACCCCGTGACCGCGATCCCCACCCCGTGACCGAAGGGAGGCACCCCTCGTGACGGCGCCTTCACCGGCGCCGAGACGGCCGGCCCGGCGCCCGACGACAGGCGCCGGGCCGGCTGCCTTCCCGCCGAGGCACCCGCGGCGGGCGACGGTACGGCCGCTGCCCGGCGGGCGGGCCCGCCGTCAGCCCGGGGCCGGGACGCCGACGGGCTGCTGAGCGGCGCCGCCCGCCCGCACCAGCCGCAGCACCTCGTCCGCACACCCCCACGCCACGGTCACCCCCGCACCCCCGTGCCCGTAGTTGTGGACGCACCGCGTCCCGTCCGGCAGCCGTTCCGCGGCCAGCCGCACCGCCGGACGGGCCGGGCGCAGCCCCACCCGGTGGGCCAGGACCCGGGCCCGCGCCAGCGCGGGGAAGAACCGTGCGCAGCGCGCCACGATCGCCTCCGCCACCGCCGGGTCCGGCTCCCGCGACCAGGCGTCCTCGCGCGCCGTACCGCCCAGGACCACCCCGAAGGGCTGCGGCAGGACGTAGGCGGTCTCGCCCGCCGCGGAGTCCGCGGTCGCCAGCCAGGTGTCGATGCCGGGGTTCTCCGCGATCACCAACTGCCCCTGAACCGGGTACACCTGCGGATCCGGGACGAGCTCGCGGGCACCCAGACCGGAGCAGTTCACGACCGCGCCGGCGCCCCGGCCCGCCTCCGCCAGCGACGCGACCGCGCGCCGCTCCACGACCCCGCCGGCCGCCGCCAACCGCCGCTCCAGATACCGGAGATGGGCCGGCATGTCCACGAGCGGGGTGCGCGCCCGCCGGCCGGAACCGTACCCCTCGGGCAGCTCGTCGGGGCGCGCGGGCCGCATCCCGGGGACCGCGTCGTACCAGGCGGCGAGGCCGTCCGGGCCCGGGTCGGCGGCAACTTCCGCCATGATGCCGGCCACCATGCGCGCGCCGGTCTCCGCCGGCCGCTCCGCCAGCCCGGCGAGCACCTCGAAGGAGCGCAGCGACCACCGCACCGCGTCCTCGTACGGCTGGATCAGGTAGGGCCAGCACAGCGCCCCGGCCACCGCCGACGTCGTGTCGCCGGCCGCGTCGCGGGTCAGCAGCCGCACCCGGTACCCGTTCTCGGCCAGCACGACCGCCGAGGTCAGGCCGATCACCCCGCCGCCGACCACACACACCCCGACGTCCTCGGCGGTGTCCACCACGCTCTTCGCCATCTGCGCGCCCTCCCGTGATCTTCGGGTAACCCTCCGGCAGCGGCCCGGACAGATCCGGACCTTACGCTGGTGGCAGCACCGTCGGCCGATGACGCCCCTCGGATCCCGCCACCCGTGTCCGCGTACCCACGCCATCGCCCGAGGAGACCCATGCCCCGCGCCCAGCGCGCCGTGCCCGCCTGGCTCGCCCACCCCTTCCGCTGGCAGCGGTTGCCCGTGCCGTGGCCGGCGGTCGTCCGGGGCGCGCTCTGCGCGGGGCCGCTGCTCGCCGCGGGGATCGCGACCGGGCACCCGGCGCCCGGTGTGCTCGCCGCGCTCGGCTCCATGCTGGCCGGCGTCAACGACCGCCCCGGGACCCGGCGCACCGGCGTCGTCCACATCGGACTGCCCGCGCTGGCAGTGGCGTTCGGGATGCTGCTCGGCGGCTCGCTGCGGGCGGCCGACGCCGGCTGGTGGCTGGTGCCGGCGCTCTGCGCGGTCGGCTTCGTCTCCGGGGCGGTCAGCGTCACCGGACCGGTGCGCTCCACCGCCGGCATGCAGATGCTGGCCGCCACCGTCCTCGGCGCGGGCATGCCGCTGCCCGGCGCGCCCTGGGCGAAGGCGCTGTACGTCCTCGCCGGCTGCCTCTGGCTGCTCCTGCTGCGGCTGGTCCTGCGCACCCCGCGCCCGGCGGGTGGCGCGCTGCGCGGCGAGCGGGCGGCGGTCGCCGCGGTCTTCGACGCGCTCGCCGACGCCCTGGCGGCGGTCGGCGGACCCGGTGCCGAGCCCGCCCGGCGCCGGCTCACCGCCGCCCTGGACCGCGCCGACGAGGCACTGCGGCTGCGCCGTCTCACCAGCCGGCTGCTGCGCCGGCCCGCCCGTACGGAGGAGCTGCTGCTGGCCGAACGCTTCGCCGCGGCCACCGCGCTGTGCGAGGCCAGCGTCGCGCTACTGTGGGAGGCTCGCCCGCTGCCGGCGCGGGTCGCGGAAAGCCCCCGGCGGTTCGCCGCGACGCTGCGCACCGGGCGCCCGCCGGGCCGGCTGTCCGCCCCGGAGAACAGTTCCGCGGCACGCGGGGCCTTCGACCACGCCCTGCTGGACGCCGCGGTCGCCTTCGCACGCGAACTGCCCCTGCCGCGGCCGTCGTTCGCGGCACCGGCCACGGGGACCGCGGCGGGCGCCGCGCTCGGCCCCGCCGGGCGGGACTACGGACTGCGGGTCGCCGTCTGCATCGGCACCAGCGCCGCCGTCGCCCTGCTGCTGCGCGCCGACCACTGGTACTGGCTCCCCACGACCGTCACCTTCCTCGTCAAGCCGGACCTGGGCCCGCTGTTCTCCCGCACGGTGAACCGCTTCGCCGGCACCGCGGGCGGCGTACTGGTCTTCGCCGGGGCCGGACTGCTGCTCTCGGGGAGCTGGTGGCCCGCGCTGGTGGCCGGGGCGGGCGGCGCGCTGCTGCCGTTCGCCACCCGGCACTTCGCCCTCCAGACCGGCGCGATCACCCTCATGGTGCTGTCGTTCGTCTACGCCGGCGGCGCCCGGCAGGCTCCCGCCGAACGGATCGTGGACACCGCCGTCGCCTGCGCGATCGTCCTCGTCGTCGGCCATCTGCCCCGGCTCGCGGACCCGCGCCGCCGGGTCGGCCAGCGGGTCACCGCGGCTCTGCGCGCCACGGAACGCTTCCTCCGCCACGTCCTCGCGCCCCGCCCGGACGGCGACACCGCCGACCCCGGCGAACGGCTGGCGCTGCGCCGGGCCGCCTATCGGGCGCTGGCCGAGGCACGGGCGGCGGCCGAGACCGCCGCGGCCGAGCTGCGCCCCTCCCGCGACCGCGTGCCCGACTGGCTGACCGTCGTCACCGCCGCCGAACGCATCGTCGACGCCGCCACCGCCTGCGCCGTACGCCTCGACCACGGCGCCCGCCGCCCGGACCCCGACGAGGCCGAACGGCTCTGCCACGCCCTGGCCGCCATGGCCGTCGCCCTGGAGGACCCGCGCCGCCACCGCGCCACCGGCACCCCGCCGCCCGTGCTGCGGCCGGTCCCCGACTGCGCGACCCTCACCGACGTGGCCGCCGAACTGGAGCGGCTGCGGGAGTACGCGGGGGCGGTGTGACGCCGCCCCGCCGGGTGACCGCTAGCCCGCCGTCGCGGGGAGCCGACGGCCGCGGGCGGCGGCGCGGCGTACCGCCTCCGCCACCCCGCCGGCGACCAGCGCCAGCGCCACCAGCAGGGCGCTGACCCACAGCGGGGCGCGGTAGCCGAGCCCGGCGGCCAGCGGGATGCCGCCGCACCACGGGCCGATCGCGGCACCCACGTTGAGCGAGGCCGTCGCGAACCCGCCGCCCAGGGTGGGTGCCCCGGCCGCCGCGTAGAGCACCTGGGAGATCAGCGTGGCGCCGACGGCGAACGAGAGGGCGCCCTGAACGAGGACCAGCACGACGGTGGCCACCGCGTTCCCGGCCGTGAGCGCGAAGAGCACCCAGCCCAGGAGCAGGGCCACCCCGCCGGCCAGCAGGAGCTGCCGGGGCCGGGCGTCCGCCAGCCGCCCACCGGCGGTGACACCGGCGAACGAGCCCGCCCCGAACAGCGCCAGCGCGGCCGGCACCCCGGCGGCGCCGAACCCGGTGACCTGCGTGACCAGCGGCGCGAGGTAGGTGAAGGTGCAGAAGGTCGCGCCGTTGACGAGGGCGCACAGCAGCAGGGTCACCAGCAGCCGCGGGCTGCGCAGCGCACCCAGCTCACCGCGCGCACGCGGGGCGGCGGCACCGGCACCGGCCGCGGGAGAGGCGGCGCCGCCGCCCGGCACCGACCGCAGAATCGCGAACACCGCCGGCAGCGACACCAGCGCCACCGCCCAGAACGCCGCGCGCCAGCCCCACTGCTGCCCCAGCACGGCGCCCGCCGGAACGCCCGCGATACAGGCGAGGGTGGTGCCGCCCAGCAGGACGGAGGTGGCCCGGCCCTTGGCGTCCGGTGCCACCAGGCCGGCCGCGGTCGCCAGCGCCACCGCCAGGAACCCGGCGTTGGCCAGCGCCGCCACCACACGGGTGGCGAGCAGCACCCCGAAGCTGGTGGTGACCGCGCCCAGGACATGGACGAGCAGGAACGCGGTCAGGAAGGCCAGCAGCGCGCGCCGCCGCGACCAGCGCAGGCTCAGCAGCGCCATCAGCGGCGCCCCGACGATCATCCCGACCGCGAACGCGGAGGTCAGCGAGCCCGCGACCGGGATCGACACCTCCATGTCGCGCGCGATGTCCGGCATCAGCCCGGACAGCATGAACTCGGATGTGCCCTGCGCGAACACCGCCAGCGCGAGCACGTACAGAACGAATGGCATCACACAACTCCGCAACCACACCACGGGTCGGCACGGACCGGTACGGCACCTTCGACAGGGGCGCCGACGCGGGTCGGGAGGGACCGGTACAACCGGCACGGCCGACGGGGAAGCGGCAGCCCCGGCTACCGCATGACAAGATCTGCCGCACGGGCGGCGATCCGGTGGCGGGGGAGAGAACCTCGGCGCGCGAGCGGGCGCAACGGGCCGGAGCGGCACGTCGGTCCGACGAGGCGCGGCACCACAGGGGCCGCGCGGCGGCAACGCGAGGAGCCACCGGGCGGCGCCCGGTGGCTAGCGTCTTGAGGACTCGGGGCTGGACATGATCCGCAGGCTAACCGAGCCGGAGATCCGCCGTCCACGCAATTTCGCATGCTCCGGCCCGAGTTGCCGAACAGGGCGGGCGGCGGCGGGAAACCTCCCGCCGCCGCCCGGTCAGGCCGCCGAACTCACCGGCCGCCCTTGCCGCCCAGCAGCCCGGCCCGCCGGAGCGCGTCCGCCATCGCGTCGTTGACCGGCGCGGCGTCCCGGCCGCCGCCACGGCGCTCGCCGCCCTGCCGCTGCCCGCCGCCCTGCCGCTGCCGCGGCGCACCGCCCCGGCCGCCGTCGCGGGCCCCGCCGCTGCCGCCGCGGCGCTCACCGCCGGCCGCGCCGCGCCGTTCGCCGCCGCCGGCCGCCGCGCCCTTGCCGGGCTCGTCGTCCAGCCGCAGCGTCAGCGAGATCCGCTTCCGCGGAATGTCGACGTCGAGCACCTTGACCCGGACGATGTCGCCCGGCTTGACCACGTCCCGCGGGTCCTTGACGAAGCTCTTCGACATCGCCGAGACATGGACCAGCCCGTCCTGGTGGACGCCCACGTCGACGAACGCCCCGAAGGCGGCGACGTTGGTGACCACGCCTTCCAGGAGCATCCCGGGCGCCAGGTCGCCGATCTTCTCCACGCCCTCCTTGAAGGTGGCCGTCTTGAAGACCGGACGCGGGTCCCGGCCCGGCTTCTCCAGCTCCTGGAGGATGTCGGTGACCGTCGGAAGGCCGAAGGAGTCGTCGACGAAGTCCGCCGCGCGCAGCGTGCGCAGCACGGCCGTGTTGCCGATCAGCCCGCCGACCTCGGTGCCCGCCGAGCGCACCATCCGGCGCACCACCGGATATGCCTCCGGGTGCACGCTGGAGGCGTCCAGCGGGTCGTCGCCGCCCCGGATCCGCAGGAAGCCCGCGCACTGCTCGTACGCCTTCGGGCCGAGCCGCGCCACGTCCTTGAGGGCCTTGCGGGAGTGGAACGGGCCGTTGCCGTCGCGGTGGGCCACGATGTTCTCGGCCAGCCCGGAACTGATGCCGGACACCCGTGAAAGCAGCGGTGCGGAGGCCGTGTTGACGTCGACCCCGACGCCGTTCACGCAGTCCTCGACGACCGCGTCCAGCGAGCGCGACAGCTTCACCTCGGAGAGGTCGTGCTGGTACTGGCCGACCCCGATCGACTTGGGGTCGATCTTGACCAGCTCGGCCAGCGGGTCCTGGAGGCGCCGGGCGATGGACACCGCGCCGCGCAGCGACACGTCCAGGTCCGGCAGCTCCTGCGAGGCGAACGCGGAGGCCGAGTAGACCGAGGCGCCCGCCTCGGACACCATCACCTTCGTCAGCTTCAGTTCCGGCTGCGCGGCGATCAGATCGGCCGCCAGCTTGTCGGTCTCCCGGGAGGCGGTGCCGTTGCCGATCGCGATCAGCTCGACGTCGTGCTCCCGCGCCAGCCGCGCCAGGGTGGCCAGCGACTGGTCCCACTTCTGCTGCGGCACATGCGGGTAAACGGTGTCCGTCGCCGCCACCTTGCCGGTCGCGTCGACCACCGCCACCTTCACACCCGTACGGAAACCGGGGTCCAGGCCCATCGTGGCGCGCGTGCCGGCGGGCGCCGCCAGCAGCAGATCGCGCAGGTTCGACGCGAAGACCCGCACCGCCTCGTCCTCGGCGGCCTGCCGCAGCCGCAGCCGCAGATCGATCCCCAGGTGCACCTGGATGCGGGTGCGCCAGGCCCAACGGACCGTGTCCTGGAGCCACTTGTCGGCCGGTCGGCCCCGGTCCGTGATCCCGAAGCGGTGCGCGACGGCCTGCTCGTACGCGCTGGGGCCCTCGCCGGCCGTCGACGGGGCCTCGGGCTCCAGGGCGAGGTCGAGGACCTCCTCCTTCTCGCCGCGGAACATCGCCAGCACCCGGTGGGAGGGCAGCTCGGTGAACGGCTCCGCGAAGTCGAAGTAGTCGGCGAACTTGGCGCCCGCCTCCTCCTTGCCCTCGCGCACCTTCGCCGCGACCTGCCCGCGCGACCACATCCGCTCGCGCAGCTCACCGATCAGATCCGCGTCCTCGCTGAACCGCTCGGTCAGGATCGCCCGTGCGCCCTCCAGGGCCGCGGCGGGATCGGCGACGCCCTTGTCCGCGTCCACGAACGACGCGGCGGCCGCCGCCGGTTCCACCGAAGGGTCGCTCAGCAGCCCCTCGGCCAGCGGCGCAAGGCCCGCCTCCCGCGCGATCTGCGCCTTGGTGCGCCGCTTGGGCTTGAACGGCAGGTAGATGTCCTCCAGGCGGGCCTTGGACTCGGCGCCGCGGATCTGCGCCTCCAGGGCGGCGTCCAGCTTGCCCTGGGACCGCACGGACTCCAGGACCGCGCTCCGCCGCTCCTCCAGCTCCCGCAGATAGCGCAGCCGCTCCTCCAGGGAGCGCAGCTGCGCGTCGTCGAGCATCTCGGTGGCTTCCTTGCGGTAGCGCGCGATGAACGGGACGGTCGAGCCGCCGTCGAGCAGTTCGACCGCGGCCTTCACCTGCCGCTCCTTGACGCCGAGCTCCCCGGCGATCCTCGCTTCGATGGTCCCGAGGGCCCCGATGGGCTCGGTGGATGCCGTCACGTTGATCCTGCCCCGCCTTCCAGCGCTTGCCTGAGCCTTGCATTGTGCCGGGTCGCGGCCCGCACTGTCGCACCACCCGGCCGGGCACGCCGGGGTGTGACACGTCGCACCACACCCCGGCCGTGACCCACCGGACCGGCCCTAGCCCTCGCCGAACAGCTCCGCGGGGAACGCCCCGGCCGCCACCACCTTCCCGGTGAACGCGGTGGCCAGTTCGGTCAGTCGGGCCACCCCCTCCGAGCCCAGGCGCGCGTACGGGGCCCGGTCCAGCCGGTCCGTCGTCTGCTCCAGGTCCTTGCGCAGCCGCACCCCGGCCTCGGTCAACTCGCCCTCGGCGCCCAGCAGTCCGCGTCCGCGCAGCCGCTCCTGCGCCGCCGCCCACTCCTCCTCCGACCAGCCGCGGGTCGCCAGGTTGCCGCGCCGGCTCATCCCGCGCCCGGTCGCGGAGTGCGTGACCAGCGCCTCCACCGGGTCCAGTTCGGCGTCCAGCAGCGCGACCAGATGGCCGTCGCCGCGGTGCTCGCGCAGCAGCGTCGCGGCGTGCCAGTAGGCCAGGTGCGGGACGTCGGGCACCGGCAGATCGGCGTGCCCGGCGTACAGCGGCCGGGCGTGGCGCCCGCCCGCCTCGGCGGCCCGCAGCGCGAGCTTCGCGGCCTCGGCCATCTCCGGGGACGCCAGCGCCTCGTCGCCGAGCAGCCGGCGCAGCGTGGCGTCCACGGCGCGCAGCCGGGCGTCCAGGACCGCCTGCGGGGTGGTGACCTGCCAGACATCCGGGAGGTGTCCGGCGATCAGCTCGTACTTGAAGCTGTAGAAGGTCGCGGCGACGGTCCCGGCGCCCACCGCGCCGAGCGGCGCGCTGCGCGAGGAGAAGTAGACGGCACGCCCCGACACGCCCAACGCGGCCATTTCCGCGGGCAGTTCGGGAGCGAAGTAGTGCGCCGAGTGGAACGGGTTGAGGGCGTTGTGGCAGTGCCGGCCGGCCCGTTCGGGCAGTGCGCCGGAAGCGGATGCGCTCGAAGCAGAGGTCATGCGAGCAGGTTACCGACCCGTTGGTATGGCGGAGTGGCGGGAGGGGGATTCCGGGCCGGCTTCGCGGCCATGGCAGAAAAGGTGGGATATCTGTCATTGCCGCCATCGGCGCCGCTGTCCAGGATGGACGCATGGAACAGCGCGATGTGCTGGTCGTTCTCTTCGACGGGGTGCAGAGCCTCGACGTCAGCGGCCCGGTCGAGGTCTTCAGCGGCGCCTGCGTCGGCGCCCCCGGCGCCTACCGCATCCGCACCGCGAGCCTGGACGGCGTGCCGGTCCGCACCACCAGCGGACTGACCCTCACCCCCGACCTCACGCTCGACGCCGCCACCCCGCCGCACACCCTCGTCGTCCCGGGCGGCCAGGGCACCGACACCCCCGACCCGCGCCTGGTCGACTGGCTGCGGGCGAACGCCCGACACACCCGCCGCACGGTCTCCGTCTGCAGCGGCGCGTTCCTGCTGGCCGCCGCCGGGCTGCTGGACGGCCGGCGCGCGACCACCCACTGGAGCCTGTGCGACGCCCTCGCCCGACATCACCCGGCCGTCCACGTCGAACCCGAGCCGATCTACGTCCGGGACGGCGACGTGGCCACGTCCGCGGGCGTCACCGCCGGGATCGACCTCGCGCTGGCCCTGGTGGAGGAGGACCTGGGCCGCGACCTGGCGCTGGCCGTGGCTCGCCATCTGGTCGTCTTCCTGCGCCGGCCGGGCAACCAGACCCAGTTCAGCGCCCAGCTCGCGGCGCAGACCGCGCAGCGCCGCCCGCTGCGCGACGTCCAGCAGTGGATCAGCGAGAACCCGGCCGCGGACCTCTCCGTCGACGCCCTCGCCGCACGCGCCGGGCTCTCCCCGCGCCACTTCGCCCGCGCCTTCCTCGACGAGGTCGGGACGACCCCCGGCCGCTACGCCGACCGGGTCCGCCTGGAAGCCGCCCGGCGGCGCCTGGAGGACACCGCCGACGGCATCGAGCAGGTCTCCCGCCGCTGCGGCTACGGCACCCCGGAGGCGATGCGCCGCGCCTTCCTCCGCGTCCTCGGTGCCTCCCCGGCCGAATACCGCCGCCGCTTCCGGCCCGCCACACCACCCACCCGACCAGGCCCGGACCCGTCGGACGGGCCCTGACCCGTCGGACGGGCCCCAGCCCTTCCGCACCACCGACGCCCCTTCGCAGAACAGGAGCCACCATGCAGATCGCCATCCTCCTCTACGACCGCTTCACCGCCCTCGATGCCATCGGCCCGTACGAGACCCTCGGTCTCCTCCCGGGCGCCGAGGTGGTGTTCGTCGCCGAACGCACCGGCCCGCACCGCAGCGACAAGGGCTCCCTCGGGCTGGTCGTGGACGCCGCGCTGAGCGACGTCACCGCGCCGGACGTCCTCGTCGTCCCCGGCGGTCCCGGGCAGACCGCGCTCATGGAGGACGGCCCGCTGCACGACTGGATCCGGGCCGTGGACGCCGGCACCACCTGGACCACCTCGGTGTGCACCGGCTCGCTGGTCCTCGCCGCCGCCGGCCTCCTCAAGGGCCGCCGGGCCACCTCCCACTGGCTCGCGCTGGACCAGCTGCCCGCCCTGGGGGCCGAGCCGACCGGGGAGCGGGTGGTCTTCGACGGCAAGTACGTCACCGCCGCCGGCGTCTCCTCCGGTGTCGACATGGGCCTCGCCCTGGCCGGCCGGATCGCCGGGGACTTCGTCGCGCAGACGATCCAGCTCGGCATCGAGTACGACCCGCAGCCGCCCTACGACGCGGGCGCCCCGGACAAGGCCCCGGCCGAGGTCGTCGCGGCCCTGCGGGGCCACGGCCGCCTCATCCTGGCCGGGAAGCGCTGGCGGGACGAGGCCGCCGCCGAGAGGTGACGGAGCGTCCGCCGCGCCGCGGCCGGCCCCGGGTCAGCCCGCCGGCCAGGTGAACCGCGGCGCCCGGCGCTCCAGGAAGGCGGCGGCACCCTCCAGGATGTCGCCGCTCTCCCGCGCCTGCGCCGCCCAGTACGCCCCGCGCTCCTCGGCCTCCGCGGGCGGCACGTCCCAGGTCCCGTCCGCCAGCTCCTTCGCCGCGGTCTGCGTCAGCAGCGACCGGCTCGCCAGTACGGCCGTGAACTCCGCGACCCGCTTGTCCAGCCCGCCCTCGGCCAGCACCTCGTCCACCAGCCCCGTACGCAGCGCCCGCGCACAGTCGACCAACTCGCCCGAGAACAGCAGGTACTTGGCGGCCGACGGCCCCACCAGCCGGACCAGCCGCCGGGTCGCGGACGCCGGATAGGCCACCCCCAGCTTGGCCGGCGTCACCCCGAACAGCGCCCCCTCCTCCGCGAACCGCAGATCGCAGGCGGCGGCCAGCTGGGCGCCGCCGCCCACGCAGTAGCCGCGTATCGCCGCCAGCGTCGGCCGGGGAAACGCCGCCAGTGCCTCCTCGGCCGCCACCGCCAGCCCCTGCGACGCCCCCGACGCGTCCCGCAGCGAGCCGATGTCCGCCCCCGCGCAGAACGTCCCGCCGTCCCCGGTCAGCACCAGTGACCGCACCGAGCGGTCCGCCGCGAGCCGGTCCAGCAGCGGCGGCAGCTCCCGCCACATCGCGACGGTCATCGCGTTGCGCTTGCCGGTGTTGCTGATGGTGACGTTCGCGGTGCCGTCGCTGACGTGCGTCTTCAGAGCCGGTTCCATGCCGGGATATTAGAGCGACCGCGCACCGTCCGGCCGGATACGATCGGCGGTCTGATGTCCGCAACACTCGTCGCCAAAGACCTCGCCGCCGGCCACGGCGAGCGCGTCCTGTTCTCCGGTCTCGATCTGGTCGTCGCCCCCGGCGACGTGGTCGGACTCGTCGGCGCCAACGGCGCGGGCAAGTCCACGCTGCTGCGCCTGCTGGCCGGCTTGGCGTCCCCGGAGAACGGCACGCTCGCGCTCAGCCCGCCCACCGCCACCGTCGGCCACCTCCCGCAGGAGCCCGACCGCCGCCCCGGAGAGTCGGTACGCGCCTTCCTCGCCCGCCGCACCGGCGTGGCCGAGGCGCAGCGCGCCCTGGACGACGCCACCCAGGCGCTGGTCGACGAACGCCCCGGCGCGGACGACGCCTACGCCACCGCTCTGGAGCGCTGGCTCGCCCTCGGCGCCGCCGACCTGGACGAACGCGCCGAGGAGACCGCCGCCCAGCTGGGTCTCGCCATCAGCCTCGACCAGCCGATGACCGCGCTGTCCGGCGGCCAGGCCGCCCGCGCCTCGCTCGCCTCACTGCTGCTCTCCCGCTACGACGTCTTCCTGCTCGACGAGCCCACCAACGACCTCGACCTGGACGGCCTGCAACGGCTGGAGTCCTTCGTCACCGGGCTGCGCGCCGGCACGGTCCTGGTCAGCCACGACCGCGAGTTCCTGACCCGCACGGTCAACCGCGTCGTCGAACTCGACCTCGCCCAGCAGCAGGTCAACACCTACGGTGGCGGCTACGCCTCCTATCTGGAGGAGCGCGCCCGCGCGCGGCGCCGGGCCCGCGAGGAGTACGAGGAGTACGCGGACACCAAGGCCGCCCTGGAGACCCGGGCGCACACCCAGCGCAACTGGATGGAGAAGGGCGTCCGCAACGCCCGCCGCAAGGCCACCGACAACGACAAGATCGCCCGCAAGGGCCGGGTGGAGGCGACCGAGAAGCAGGCCGCCAAGGCCAAGCAGACCCAGCGCATGATCGAGCGGCTGGACGTCGTCGAGGAGCCGCGCAAGGAGTGGGAGCTGCGGATGGAGATCGCCGCCGCACCCCGGGCCGGCGCCGTGGTGGCCACCCTCCGGAACGCCGAGGTGCGCCGCGGCGACTTCCGCTTCGGCCCCGTGGACCTCCAGATCGATTGGGCGGACCGGGTCGCCATCACCGGCCCCAACGGCGCCGGCAAGTCCACCCTTCTCGCGGCGCTCCTGGGCCGGCTGCCGCTGGATTCCGGCCAGGCCACGCTCGGTCCCGGTGTGGTGGTCGGCGAGATCGACCAGGCCCGCGGCCAGCTCTTCGACGGCCACGGCGACACGCCGCTGATGGACGCCTTCCGGGCCTCCGTACCGGATATGGCGCCCGCCGATGTCCGCACGCTGCTCGCCAAGTTCGGCCTCAAGGCGGCCCATGTGCTGCGCCCGGCGCGCACCCTCTCGCCGGGGGAGCGCACCCGCGCCGCACTGGCCCTCCTCCAGGGCCGCGGGGTCAACCTCCTCGTCCTGGACGAGCCGACCAACCACCTCGACCTGCCCGCCATCGAGCAGCTGGAGTCCGCGCTCGCCTCGTACCCGGGCACGCTGCTGCTGGTCACCCATGACCGGCGGATGCTGGAAGCGGTGCACACCGCGCGCCGCATCGAGGTCGCGGGCGGGCGGATCACCGACCGCGCGGTGTGAGGCGGGGCGCTCGCTCGGACAATCGATTTGGTTCCGGGGCGGGAGACCCGTATGGTGTTCCGAGCCGACGCGGGGTGGAGCAGCTCGGTAGCTCGCTGGGCTCATAACCCAGAGGTCGCAGGTTCAAATCCTGTCCCCGCTACTGAAAAAGAACAGCAGGTCCGGTGCTCAGGCACCGGACCTGCTGCTTTTGTGCCGTCGCACCGCCCCCCGTCGAGCGCCGGGCCCGGTCCGCTCGCCCTGCCCCACCCTGCGATACGGGGTATACCGGGACGTAAGGCACCGGACGGAGGAGGCGGCGATGGCTCGCAGGTCCACAACACCTCGGCGCGACCCGGAGACGGCCCGGCTGGGGCGCGGCTTCGTCGTCCTCGCGGTGCTCGGTGCGGTCCTCGCCCTCGCCGGCATCGTGGGCCTGGTCTACGTGGGCGTGGCCACCCTCACGACCATGCTGCTCTTCGGCTGGCTGCTGCTGATCGGCGGTGTGGTGGGTCTGCTGCACGCCCTCCAGTCCCGCGGCTCGAACTTCTTCTGGCTCGCGGTGATCGTGGCGGCGCTGAACATCGCGGCCGGTGTGGTGGTGATCCGCCGGCCCGACGCCACCGCCGCCGCGCTGACCATGTTCGCCGCTCTGCTGTTCCTGACCGGCGGACTGTTCCGCCTGGTGGGCGCGGTGGTGGTGCGCGGGCCGCAGTTCGGCTGGCTGCTGGTGCAGGGCGCCTTCGGCATCCTGCTGGGCGTCCTGGTGCTCGGCAACTGGCCGCACAGCAGCCTCTACGTCATCGGCTGCTTCTTCTCGCTCGCGCTGCTCTTCGACGGGCTGGGGCTGATCGCGATGGGGGTCGGCGGTCGCCGGGTCGTCGGTATGGTCGAGGAGAGCAGGGTGGCCGGATCCGGACCCCTTTCCGGCGGCTCCGCCGGAGACGCCGCGACGCCCGCCGAGCACCGGCCTCGGAACGAGAAAGAGTAGCGACAGAACGCGTCGATGGATCGATCGGTTCCGGCAGAATTGGCCAAAAGGCGTCGATAGGCGCTGACTTGTGTTCAGGCGGTCGGTCCGGACCAGCGCATTCCCAACACTCTTCGTGTGAGGATGCCTTCCGGACCCCCAGCAGAACCCCCCGAGGAGCTGACCTCCCCGCTCGCGTACGAAGGTGTCTGGCGGTTCACCGCACCGGCACTGGAGTCCTCGGTGCCCCAGGCGCGCCACGTGGTCCGGGATCTGCTCGACGAACAGCATGTGCCCGTCGCCGAGGGCATCGTGGACGGGCTGCTGCTGATCGTCTCCGAACTGGTCACCAACGCCGTCCGGCACGCCGCGCTGCTCTCCCCCCAGATCGCCGTACAGCTCACCATCGGCGCGAACTGGCTGCGGGTCGCGGTCGAGGACGACCACCCCTACCGCCCCAAGGCCCTGGAGGCGGACGAGGGCGACATCGGCGGGCGCGGCCTGTGGCTGGTCAAGATGCTCACCACGGAAGCGGGCGGCAAGTGCGACGTCGAGCACACCGCGAACGGCGGCAAGGCCATCTGGGCCGAGCTGCCGCTCACCCCGCTCGCTACCAGCCCGCCGACTGTCCGGTGAGCTCGCGGACCGCCGGGCGCGCCGCGTCCAGAACGGTCATGAACCACGCGGAGAACGGCGCCTGCGCATGCCGCTCCGCCAGCTCCTCCGGCGTGACGAACGCGATCTCGCCGATCTCCTCGGGGTCCGGCGCCGGCTCCGCCCGCACCAGCCCGACGAACAGGTGGTTGTACTCCTGCTCCACGAGCCCGGAGGCCGGATCGGGATGGTTGTAGCGCACCGTGCCGGCCTCCGCGAGCAGCGCGGGCGCCAGCCCCAGCTCCTCCGCGGTCCGCCGGGCCGCGGCAGCGAACGGCGTCTCGCCCGGATACGGGTGGCCGCAACAGGTGTTGGACCACACGCCGGGGGAGTGGTACTTGGACAGCGCCCGGCGCTGCAGCAGCAGCCGCCCCTTCTCGTCGAAGAGGAACACCGAGAACGCCCGGTGCAGCTGGCCGGGGGGCTGGTGCGCCGCGAGCTTCTCCGCGGTGCCGATCGTCGTACCGTCCTCGTCGACCAGCTCCAGCATGATCGGCTCGGCGGCGCCGTCCGGTGCGCCCACCGTCGGGGTCCCGGCGGTCTGTCCGTTGGCAGGTGTGATCGGCATGCCCATCCTTGTCGTCGGTCGTCGACGCCAAGTCTGCCCCACCGGCGTCCTCATCAGTGGCAGAGCGCTGCCAGGAGATCCGCGGCGCTGACGCGTCCGGGCGGGAAACGGAGGCCGCAGGGGCTCCCCGGACCCGCCTACCGTCCCGTGAGAAGGTCCACACCGGCCCGGCCCGGCCCCCGCCGCACCCACCCCGGCACCAGGCCGCCCCACCCGCGACCAGCCCACTCATCGCCGGCGTCGGGGCGTGCGCCGGAGCGGCGTCCAGTTGTTCATGCGCCGTCCGATCCACCATGATGATCGCGGCAGGCGCAGCCGTCGGTCACCCGATCGAGCGGTGAATGCGTGGTGAACGGCCGCATCCCGCGATCCGATAGCCTCTGCCGACGTGCCCCCCGGCCCTCCGCGGGCGAGGTGTGCCACGCCCGCCGCCCGGGTAGTTCGTGCCGAATGCGGACCGACCGGCGCTGCCTGGTCAGCATCCAAGGAGTGAGTTCGTCTGTCGACCGCCATCCTCACCGGTCCGCCGGTCGCCGGGTCGCCGCTCGAAGCCGACCTGCGCACGCTGGGCTTCGACGTTCGTACGGCCAGTGACCCGGCGGACGTCGCCGGGCTGCTCGCCGACGTCCCCGCACAGCAGCGGGTGGCCCTCG
Source organism: Streptomyces sp. GS7 (assembly GCF_009834125.1). Classification (NCBI taxonomy): domain Bacteria; kingdom Bacillati; phylum Actinomycetota; class Actinomycetes; order Kitasatosporales; family Streptomycetaceae; genus Streptomyces; species Streptomyces sp. GS7. The sequence continues at coordinate 6,145,771 of NZ_CP047146.1, read as the reverse complement.
TGGACCCGCGCTTCGTCGGCCATCTGCACGCCCTGCGGCTCGCCCTGACCGACCCCCGCTTCCCGGCCGCCGCGGTGCCCGGCGCGCTCACCGCGCAGCCCGAGGCCCGCCCGGCGCTGGCCCGCGCCGCCGGCCGGATCCCGGTGGGTGCCGGCACCGCCCACCTCACCGACGTCCTCACCGACACCCTCACCGAGGCCCTGGACCGCGAGGACATCGGACTCCACCGCGTCGAGCCCGGCAGCCTGGTCGCCACCCTCGCGCTGACCCCGGCCCAGCGGGACGAGGCCCGGGAGGCGGTCGCCGCCGTCGACGACGAGGCGGTCCGGCTGCGCACCGCCGTCAAGTCCCGCGACGGCTTCTTCACGACCTTCTGCATCAGCCCGTACTCCCGCTACCTCGCCCGCTGGTGCGCCCGCCGCGGCCTCACCCCCAACCAGGTCACCACGGCGTCCCTGCTCACCGCGCTGGCCGCGGCGGGCTGCGCGGCCACCGGCACCCGCGCCGGCTTCGTCGCCGCCGGAGTGCTGCTGCTCCTCTCCTTCGTCCTGGACTGCACCGACGGGCAGCTCGCCCGCTACTCGCTCCAGTACTCGACGATGGGCGCCTGGCTGGACGCCACCTTCGACCGGGCCAAGGAGTACGCGTACTACGCCGGGCTCGCGCTCGGCGCCGCCCGCTGCTCCGGCGACGACGTCTGGGCGCTGGCGCTCGGCGCGATGATCCTGCAGACCTGCCGGCATGTGGTCGACTTCGCGTTCAACGAGGCGAACCATGACGCGACCGCCAACACCAGCCCCACCGCCGCGCTCTCCGACCGGCTCGACAGCGTCGGCTGGACGGTCTGGGTGCGCCGCATGATCGTGCTGCCCATCGGCGAACGCTGGGCCATGATCGCCGTGCTGACCGCGCTGACCACCCCGCGCACCGTCTTCCTGGCGCTGCTGATCGGCTGCGCGCTGGCCGCCTGCTACACCACCGCCGGCCGGGTGCTGCGCTCGCTGACCCGCCGGGCCCGGCGCACCGACCGGGCCGCCCAGGCGCTCGCCGACCTCGCGGACACCGGGCCGCTGGTCGAGCTGGTCTCCCGCGGCGCCCGCGGTCGGGGCCGCACCGGTTCCCTGCTCGCGCCCGTTATGGCGTTTCTCTCGTCCGCGGTGCTGCTGGTCTGGGTGATCTTCCAGAAGAACCCCGCCTCCTGGCTCACCGTCGGCGTCGCCGGCTGCTCCGCGCTGCTCGCCGGCGCGGCCGTGTCCCGCCCGCTCAAGGGTGCTCTCGACTGGCTCGTGCCGCCCTTCTTCCGGGCCGGCGAATACCTCACGGTTCTGGTGCTGGCCGCCCGGTCGGACGCCCCCGGAGCGCTGCCCGCGGCGTTCGGGCTGATCGCGGCCGTCGCCTACCATCACTACGACACGGTCTACCGCATCCGCGGTGGCACCGGGGCCCCACCGAGGTGGCTGGTCCGGGCGACCGGGGGGAGCGAAGGACGGATCCTCGTGGTCACGGTCCTGGCCGCCCTGCTGCCCGATACAGGTTTCACAATCGCGCTCACGGCACTCGCTGTGGTCCTGGCGCTGCTGGTGCTCAGCGAGAGCATCCGCTTCTGGGTGTCTGCTCACTTGGGCGGTGCACCCGCCGTACACGATGAAGGAGAACCCGCATGATCGGCCTCGTGCTGGCGGCCGGCGCCGGACGGCGTCTGCGCCCCTACACCGACACCCTGCCCAAGGCCCTGGTGCCGGTCGACGGGGAGAAGACGATCCTGGACCTGACCCTCGGCAACTTCGCCGAGATCGGCCTGACCGAGGTCGCGATCGTCGTCGGCTACCGCAAGGAGGCCGTGTACGAGCGCAAGGAGGCCCTGGAGCAGCGGTACGGCCTCAAGCTCACCCTCGTCGACAACGACAAGGCCGAGGAGTGGAACAACGCCTACTCCCTGTGGTGCGCCCGTGACGTGATCGCGGCCCACGACTCGGTGATCCTCGCCAACGGCGACACCGTGCACCCGGTCTCCGTCGAGCAGACGCTGCTCGCCGCCCGCGGCGACGGCCAGAAGATCATCCTCGCGCTGGACGCCGTCAAGCAGCTCGCCGACGAGGAGATGAAGGTCGTCGCGGACCCCGCCAAGGGCGTCCGGAAGATCACCAAGCTGATGGACCCGGCCGAGGCCACCGGCGAGTACATCGGCGTCACCCTCATCGAGGGCTCGGCCGCCGCCGAGCTGGCCGACGCCCTGAAGACCACCTTCGAGCGGGACCCCGACCTCTACTACGAGGACGGCTACCAGGAGCTGGTCAACCGCGGCTTCAAGGTGGACGTGGCACCGATCGGCGACGTCAAGTGGGTCGAGATCGACAACCACGACGACCTCGCGAAGGGCCGTGACATCGCATGCCGGTACTGACCCGCCTCATTCCGTCCCCGGTCGTCGTCGACATCAGCGCCGGCGCCCTGGACGACCTGGCGGGCCTGCTGGCCGATCAGCGCATCTCCGCGTCCGGCAAGCTCGCCATCGCGATCAGCGGCGGCTCGGGGGCGCGGCTGCGCGAGCGGCTGGCCCCCGCGCTGCCCGGCGCCGAGTGGTACGAGGTCGGCGGCGGCACCCTGGACGAGGCGATCAAGCTCGCCGACGCCATGAAGAAGGGGCACTACGACGCGGTCGTGGGCCTCGGCGGCGGCAAGATCATCGACTGTGCGAAGTACGCCGCGGCGCGTATCGGCCTGCCGCTGGTGGCGGTCGCGACGAACCTGTCGCACGACGGGCTGTGCTCCCCGGTCGCCACCCTCGACAACGACGCGGGCCGCGGCTCGTACGGCGTGCCGAACCCGATCGCCGTGGTGATCGACCTCGACATCATCCGCGAGGCGCCGGTCCGCTTCGTCCGCTCCGGCATCGGCGACGCGATCTCCAACATCTCCGCGGTCGCGGACTGGGAGCTCTCGCACCGCGAGACCGGCGAGGACCTCGACGGGCTGGCCGCCGCCATGGCACGCCAGGCCGGCGAGGCGGTGCTGCGCCACCCCGGGGGCGTCGGCGACGACAGCTTCCTGCAGGTGCTGGCCGAGGGGCTGGTCCTCACCGGCATCTCGATGTCGGTGGCCGGCGACAGCCGTCCGGCGTCCGGCGCCTGCCACGAGATCAACCACGCCTTCGACATCCTCTTCCCCAAGAGGGCGGCGAGCCACGGCGAGCAGTGCGGCCTCGGTGCCGCGTTCGCCACCCATCTGCGCGGGGACCGGGAAACCTCCGCGCTGATGGTCGAGGTGCTGCAGCGGCACGGGCTGCCGGTCACCCCCGGCGAAATCGGCTTCACCGACGAGGAGTTCGTCCAGGCCGTCGAGTTCGCCCCGAAGACCCGCCCAGGCCGCTACACGATCCTGGAGCACCTGGACCTTTCCACCGACCAGATCAGGGACGCATACGCCGACTATGCCGAAACCATCAGTAGCTGAACTCCGCCCGGTCGTTCACCCCGAGGGCGTGAAGGACCGGCGCAGCGGTGAGCACTGGGCCGGCCGCCTCTACATGCGGGAAATCTCGCTGCGCTGCGACCGGTACCTGGTCAACACCCGGGTCACGCCCAACCAGCTGACCTACCTGATGACCGTCTTCGGTGTCCTCGCGGCCCCGGCGCTGCTGGTGCCGGGCGTCTGGGGCGCCGTGCTCGGCGTGCTGATGGTCCAGCTCTACCTGCTGCTCGACTGCGTCGACGGCGAGGTGGCGCGCTGGAAGAAGCAGTTCTCGCTCGGCGGCGTCTACCTGGACCGGGTCGGCGCCTACCTGTGCGACGCCGCGGTGCTCGTCGGCTTCGGCCTGCGCGCCGCCGACCTGTGGGGCCCCGGGCGCATCGACTGGCTCTGGGCGTTCCTCGGCACGCTGGCCGCCCTCGGCGCGATCCTGATCAAGGCGGAGACCGACCTCGTCGGCGTGGCCCGGCACCAGGGCGGGCTGCCGCCGGTCAAGGAGGCGGCGTCCGAACCGCGTTCGTCCGGTCTGGCGCTGGCCCGCAGGGCCGCCGCGGCACTGAAGTTCCACCGGCTGGTCCTCGGGATCGAGGCGTCCCTGCTGATCCTGGTCCTGGCGATCGTGGACGCGGTGCGGGGCGACCTGTTCTTCTCCCGGCTCGGCGTCGCGGTACTGGCCGGCATCGCGCTCCTCCAGACCGTCCTGCACCTGGTGTCCATCCTCGTTTCCAGCAGGCTCAAGTGACCGCGGCTCCCCGGATGCGGCTCGGCGCGGTGGTCCTGACCATGGGCAACCGCCCCGACGAGCTGCGTGCGCTGCTGGACTCGGTCGCCAAGCAGCACGGCGATCCGGTGGAGATCGTGGTGGTCGGCAACGGCTCGCCGCTGCCGGAACTGCCCGAGGGCGTACGGACCGTCGAACTCCCCGAGAACGTCGGCATCCCGGCGGGCCGCAACGTCGGCATCGAGGCGTTCGGCCCGCACGGCGGCGAGGTCGACGTACTGCTCTTCCTCGACGACGACGGGCTGCTGGCCAACGAGGACACCGCGGAGCTGTGCCGCGCCGCGTTCGCCGCGGACCCGGCGCTCGGCATCATCAGCTTCCGGATCGCCGACCCGGACACCGGGCAGACCCAGCGTCGGCACGTCCCGCGGCTGCGCGCCTCCGACCCGATGCGCTCGTCGCGGGTGACCACCTTCCTCGGTGGCGCGAACGCGGTCCGTACGAAGGTGTTCGCGGAGGTCGGCGGGCTGCCCGACGACTTCTTCTACGCCCATGAGGAGACCGACCTGGCCTGGCGGGCGCTGAACGCCGGGTGGATGGTCGACTACCGGTCGGACATGGTCCTGCACCACCCGACCACGGCCCCGGCCCGGCACGCCGTCTACCACCGCATGGTGGCCCGCAACCGCGTCTGGCTGGCCCGCCGCAACCTCCCCGCCCTCCTCGTCCCGGTCTACCTCGGTGTCTGGTTCCTGCTCACCCTCGCCCGCCGGCCGTCGCGGCCGGCGCTGCGGGCCTGGCTGGGCGGCTTCAAGGAGGGATGGGCCACCGCGTGCGGTCCCAGGCGCCCCATGAAGTGGGCTACCGTTTGGCGACTGACCCGACTGGGCCGCCCTCCCATCATCTGACAAGCTCGTATCTGAGAGCATCAGGCGCGAACCGGGGCGAGCCCCCGGCAGCGCACCTTGAGGACGAAAGTGTCAACTGTGAGCGAGACCACGCACGACAGTGCGGTCGCCATGAGTGCCCCGCCATCCGCCGATGAAGGACTCACGGCGGCCCAGCGGGCCGAGAAGTACGGGCTCGCGCAGAGCGGTGCCCGCCCCAGCCTCGCGGAGTACATCCGGCAGCTGTGGGACCGCCGGCATTTCATCTCCGCCTTCTCCAGCGCCCGGCTGACCGCGCAGTTCAGCCAGGCGAAGCTGGGCCAGGTCTGGCAGGTGGCGACGCCGCTGCTGAACGCGCTCGTCTACTACCTCATCTTCGGCCTGCTGATCGGCACGCGGAAGGGCGTCCCGGACTACGTCCCGTTCCTGGTGACCGGCGTCTTCATCTTCACCTTCACCCAGAGCTCGGTGATGGCGGGCACCCGCGCGATCTCCGGCAGCCTGGGTCTGGTGCGCGCGCTGCACTTCCCGCGGGCCTGCCTGCCGATCTCGTTCTCGTTGATGCAGCTCCAGCAACTGCTGATCTCCATGGGCGTGCTGGTGGTCATCCTGCTGGGCTTCGGCCAGGTGCCCACCTTGGCCTGGCTGCTGGTGATCCCGGCGCTGGCGCTGCAGTTCGTGTTCAACACCGGTCTGGCGATGGTCATGGCCCGGCTCGGCAGCAAGACGCCGGACCTGGCGCAGCTGATGCCGTTCATCATGCGGACGTGGATGTACGCGTCCGGCGTCATGTTCAGCATCGACCTGATCATGAAGGGCAAGCACGTCCCGCACATCGTCGAGGTGCTGCTCTACGCCAACCCTGCTGCGGTCTACATCGACCTGGTGCGGTTCGCGCTGATCGACAGCTTCAAGGCGCACCAGCTCCCGCCGCACGTGTGGGCGTTCGCGGCCGGCTGGGCGGTGCTGGCGGGCGTCGCGGGCTTTGTGTACTTCTGGAAGGCTGAGGAGCGGTACGGACGTGGCTGAGCAGATGGATGCCGTCCAGCCGACGGCGGCGGCGCAGGAGCGGATCCCGACCGTGATCGCGGACGAGCTGCACATCGTCTACCGGGTGTACGGCACCGGTACGGGCAAGGGCAGCGCGACCGCCGCGCTCAGCCGCATCGTCCGGCGCCGGCCGTCGGTGGGCGTGCGCGAGGTGCACGCGGTCAAGGGTGTCTCCTTCACCGCCTACCGCGGCGAGTCGATCGGCCTGATCGGCTCGAACGGCTCCGGCAAGTCGACCCTCCTCAAGGCCGTCGCCGGTCTGCTGCCCGCGGAGCGCGGCAAGGTCTACACCCACGGCCAGCCGTCGCTGCTCGGCGTCAACGCGGCCCTCATGAACGACCTGACCGGCGAGAAGAACGTCATCCTCGGCGGTCTGGCCATGGGCATGTCCCGCGAGCAGGTCCGCGAGCGCTACGACGAGATCGTCGACTTCTCCGGCATCAACGAGAAGGGCGACTTCATCTCGCTGCCGATGCGCACCTATTCGTCCGGTATGGCGGCCCGGCTGCGGTTCTCCATCGCGGCGGCCAAGGACCACGACGTGCTGCTGATCGACGAGGCGCTGGCCACCGGCGACCGGGCCTTTCAGAAGCGCTCCGAGGCCCGTATCCGGGAGCTGCGCAAGGAAGCCGGTACGGTCTTCCTGGTCAGCCACAACAACAACTCGATCCGGGACACCTGTGACCGGGTGCTGTGGTTGGAGCGGGGCGAGCTGCTGATGGACGGCCCGACGGACGAGGTCATCAAGGCGTACGAGAAGCAGACGGGCAAATAGTCCGTTTGCGGAGGAAGGCCCTCGCGAGTCCGGTTCGCGGGGGCTTCCGACCGTTAAGAGATGGTCAACTCCGCGGAATCCGGGAACGGTTCGGATCTCCGTGGGGTTGGTCGAAGGGTTGTCCGGGGCTTCGGCACCCGCCCCGAGGTGGCACAGGTGTACGGCGTAAGCTGTACTGGTCGCCGAATGGTGCAACTGGTGTAAGCCGGGCAAGCCCCTCCCAGGTGGGCGTTGAGGGCTCGATCGGAGCGCGTCGCGGAGCGCGGCGTGTCCGAAATGGGATGTTTTGGTTTGGCGGTGTAGAACGGGAGACGTGACGGCAATGGCTACTGGTTCGCTCCGGCTCCACAACGCGCCGGGTAGCCCCCGGTGAGCCGTGGAGACGAGCAGGCGCGTCGCGCCTTCCCGCGGAGGGCGGTGTTGAGTGGCGGGAGGGACCAGACGCGCACCGTGCTCGACCAGGCCGCACACGAGAATTTCCCGGTCGCGCCGTTCTTCCTGCCGCGCGCCTGGCGCGCCGATCTGATGGCCGTCTACGGCTTCGCCCGCCTCGTCGACGACATCGGCGACGGCGACCTGGCGCCGGGCGGCGGCGATGCCGTCCTCCTCGGCCTGGACCGGGACCGGTACGACGACCGGCCCGCCCTGCTCGACGCCCTCGAAGCCGATCTGTACCGCTGCTTCGCCGACCGCGCCCCCGGCCCCAGCCATCCGCTGATGCGCAGGCTCGGCCCGACCGTCCGCCGCTGCGGACTGACCCCCGAGCCCTTCCTCGGCCTGATCGAGGCCAACCGGCAGGACCAGCGGATCAGCCGCTACGGTACCTACGACGACCTGGTCGCCTACTGCGAGCTGTCCGCCAACCCCGTCGGGCGGCTCGTCCTCGGCATCACCGGCACCACCAGCCCGGAGCGGGTCCGGTACTCGGACGCGATCTGCACGGCGCTGCAGATCGTCGAGCACATCCAGGACGTGGCCGAGGACCTCGGCCGCGACCGCGTCTATCTGCCGGCCGAGGACATGAAGCGCTTCGGGGTCACCGAGGCCGATCTGGCCGCCCCGACCGGGGGCGCATCGGTGCGCGCGTTGATCGCGTTCGAAGCGGAACGCGCCCTTGAGCTGCTGAATGAAGGCACCCCGCTGGTGGGTAGCGTGCACGGCAGACTCAAGCTGCTGCTGGCCGGCTTCGTGGCCGGCGGGCGCGCCGCACTCGGGGCGGTGGAGACCGCCGATCACGATGTCCTCCCCGGACCCCCCAAACCGACCAAGCTCAGCCTGCTGCGCGAGATGCGGGCGACATTGCGAAGAGAGGGGTGAGTCGGACCGTGGAGACAACTGCACACGTGTCCGCGCCGGTGCTCGCCGCGTACCGCTACTGCGAGGCCGTCACCGGGCAGCAGGCACGGAACTTCGCGTACGGCATCCGGCTTCTGCCGACCGAGAAGCGCCAGGCCATGTCGGCGCTCTACGCCTTCTCGCGCCGGGTCGACGACATCGGCGACGGCAGCCTGGCGACCGCCGCCAAGCAGCAGCGGCTGGAGGACACCCGCGCCCTGCTCGCCCGCGTCAAGGACGGTGCGATCAGCGAGGACGACACCGACCCGGTGGCCGTCGCGCTGGCCGACGCCGCCCGCCGGTTCCCGATCCCGCTCGACGCGCTGGACGAGCTGATCGACGGGGTGCTGGCGGATGTGCGCGGTGAGACGTACGAGACCTGGGAGGAGCTCAAGGTCTACTGCCGCTGTGTCGCCGGGGGCATCGGCCGCCTCTCCCTGGGCGTGTTCGGCACCGTACCGGGCGCGCCGGGCGCCGAGCACGCCGCCGAATACGCCGACACGCTCGGGCTCGCGCTCCAACTCACCAACATCCTCAGGGACGTTCGCGAGGACGCGGGGAACGGCCGGACGTATCTGCCGGCCGAGGATCTTGCCAAGTTCGGCTGCTCGGCGGGGTTCGACCGCCCGGTCCCGCCGCCCGGTGCCGACTTCGCCGGGCTGGTGCACTTCGAGGTCGGGCGCGCCCGCGCGCTGTTCGCCGACGGCTTCCGGCTGCTGCCGATGCTCGACCGGCGCAGCGGTGCCTGCGTGGCGGCGATGGCCGGGATCTACCACCGGCTGCTCTCGCGGATCGCCGCGGACCCGGAGGCGGTGCTGCGCGGCCGGGTGTCGCTGCCGGGCCGGGAGAAGGCGTTCGTCGCGGTGCGCGGACTGTCCGGGCTCGACGCGCGGGCGATCGGCCGCCGGGAGTCGGTCAGGAGGCGCGGATGACGCGCCCGACCGCGCGCACCTGCGGTGATCCGGCATCGGCGCGGCGGGCAACCTCTCGCCGGGTGGCTGCGTCCATGGCAGGCGTAAGGGGGGAGAGCCCATGACATCGGGAACCACGCTGCCCGGGCGCGCCACCGCCCGTCCCGCCGGCCGTCCCGAAGGGGCGGCTGCGGTGGTCATCGGGGGCGGTCTCGCGGGTACCACCGCGGCGCTGGCGCTGGCCGACGCCGGGCTGCGGGTCACCCTCGTCGAGGGCCGGCCGCGCCTCGGCGGGCTGGTCTTCTCCTTCCGCCGCGACTCCGCCGCCGGCGAGCTGACCGTCGACAACGGCCAGCACGTCTACCTGCGCTGCTGCACCGCCTACGGCACGCACCTGGCGCGGATCGGCGCGGACGGCCTGGCCCCCGTCCAGGACCGCATGGACGTCCCGGTCCTGGACGCGGACCGCCGGCGGCTCGGCCGGCTGCGGCGGACCGCGCTGCCGGTGCCGCTCCACCTGGCCAGGAGCCTGGCGGTGTACCCGCACCTCTCACCCGCCGAGCGGGCCGGTGTGGTCCGCGCGACGCTGGCGCTCAAGAACCTCGACCCGGCCGATCCCGCGCTGGACGGGCTGGACTTCGGCAGCTGGCTGCGCCGCTACGGCCAGTCGCCGCGCGCCGTGGAAGCGCTCTGGGACCTGGTCGGCATCGCGACGCTCAACGCCACCGCCGGCGACGCCTCGCTGGGGCTGGCCGCCAAGGTCTTCAAGACCGGGCTGCTCTCCGCGCCAGGAGCCGCCGACATCGGCTGGTCCCGGGTCCCGCTGGGCGCCGTCCACGACACGCTCGCCGGCACCGCGCTGCGCGAGGCCGGCGTCCGGATCTCGCTGCGCACCCGCGCCGCCGTCGTCTCGCCCGCCGACGGCGGCTGGCAGGTCGCGGTGGAGAACGGCCCGCGCGGCAGGGAGACGCTCACCGCGGACACCGTCGTGCTCGCGGTACCCCAGCGCGAGGCGCACGCCCTGCTCCCCGACGGCGCGCTGCCCGGCAAGGACCGGCTGCTGGACATCGGCACCGCGCCGATCCTGAACCTCCATGTCGTCTACGACCGCAAGGTGCTGCGCCGCCCCTTCTTCGCCGCGGTCGGCTCCCCGGTCCAGTGGGTCTTCGACCGGACCGACGCCTCGGGGCTGACCGGGGGCGGGCAGTACCTGGCCGTCTCGCAGTCCGCCGCGCAGCAGGAGATCGACCATCCGGTCGCCGCGCTGCGCGCCCGGTACCTCCCCGAGCTGGAGCGGCTGCTGCCGGCCGCCCGGGGCGCCGGGATCCGCGACTTCTTCGTCACCCGCGAGCGCACCGCGACGTTCGCGCCCACCCCGGGCGTCGGCAGGCTCCGCCCCGCCGCCCGCACCCAAGCCCCCGGCCTGTTCCTGGCCGGTGCGTGGACCGCCACCGGGTGGCCCGCGACCATGGAAAGCGCTGTTCGCAGCGGCACTGCCGCCGCTCGCGAGGCACTCACCGAACTCGGCTTCCCCCAGGGCCAGTTGCCTCAGGAGGCGGCATGACAACGAGTACGAGCGATCGCACGAGCACGAGCATCGGAAACAGAGGAGAAACCGTGACCCCGGCTTCCCCAGCTATCGACACCGCGAGCGTCACCGCGCTGCTGGAGCGCGGGCGCACGCTCGCCACTCCCGTGCTGCGTGCCGCCGTGAACCGGCTCGCCTCTCCCATGGACGCGGTCGCCGCGTACCACTTCGGCTGGATCGACGTCGACGGCCGCCCCACCGCGGGCGACGGCGGCAAGGCGGTGCGGCCCGCGCTCGCGCTGCTGTCGGCCGAGGCCGCGGGCGCCGCCCCCGAGGTCGGGATCCCCGGCGCGGTCGCCGTCGAGCTGGTGCACAACTTCTCGCTGCTGCACGACGACCTCATGGACGGCGACGAGCAGCGCCGGCACCGCGACACGGTCTGGAAGGTGCACGGCCCGGCCCAGGCGATCCTCGTCGGCGACGCGCTGTTCGCGCTGGCCAACGAAATACTGCTGGAGCTCGGCACCGTCGACGCCGGCCGCGCCACCCGCCGACTGACCCTGGCCACCCGCAAGTTGATCGACGGTCAGGCCCAGGACATCTCGTACGAGCACCGCGAGCGGGTCACCGTCGAGGAGTGCCTGGAGATGGAGGGCAACAAGACCGGTGCGCTGCTGGCCTGCGCCGTCTCCATCGGCGCCGTCCTCGGCGGCGCCGACGACCGTACCGCGGACATCCTGGAGAAGTACGGCTACCACCTCGGCCTCGCCTTCCAGGCCGTCGACGACCTGCTCGGCATCTGGGGCGACCCGGAGTCCACCGGCAAGCAGACCTGGAGCGACCTGCGCCAGCGCAAGAAGTCGCTGCCGGTCGTGGCCGCACTGGCGGCCGGCGGGTCCGCCTCCGAGCGGCTCGCCCAGATCCTGGCGGCCGACGCCAAGAAGAGCGAGACCGAGATCGCGGACTTCACCGAGGAGGAGTTCGCCTCCCGCGCGGCGCTGATCGAGGAGGCCGGCGGCCGGGAGTGGACCTCCCAGGAGGCCCGCCGCCAGCACGCCACCGCCGTCGCCGCGCTGGACGAGGTCGACATGCCGGAGCAGGTCCGCGCGCAGCTCGTCGCGCTCGCGGACTTCGTCGTCGTACGAGAGAGATGATGGCCATCACCACGCAGTAGCTCGCAGTCGCCGGCCGGTGCCAGCCGGGCGCCGGCCGACGGAATCCCTGAACACGCATTGACAGTTCACTGCAGAAGGGGAAGCCATGACAGCGACGACCGACGGAAGCGCCGGGGCGCAGCCGCCCCGGGCCCCCTCGGCCGGCGACGACACCGCCGAGAAGACCGCACCGGCCGCGAAGACCCGCGGAAGTGCGAAGCCCCGCGCGAAGGGGAAGGCCGGCAAGGCCGGCCGGGCACGTACCGCCGTGGTGCAGGACACGGCGGACGCCGCACGGGAGGCGACCGCCCGTGCCACCGACTTCCTGCTCTCCGTCCAGGACCCCGCCGGCTGGTGGAAGGGCGACCTCGAAACCAACGTCACGATGGACGCGGAAGACCTGCTGCTCCGTCAGTTCCTGGGCATCCAGGACCCCAAGCTCACCGACGCCAGCGCCCGCTACATCCGCGGCGAACAGCGCGCGGACGGCACCTGGGCCACCTTCTACGGCGGCCCCGGCGAACTCTCCACCACCATCGAGGCGTACGTGGCGCTGCGGCTCGCCGGGGACGACCCCGAGGCGCCGCACATGGCGAAGGCGTCCGCCTGGGTCCGGGCGCACGGCGGAATCGCCGCCGCCCGCGTCTTCACCCGCATCTGGCTGGCCCTCTTCGGCTGGTGGAAGTGGGACGACCTGCCCGAACTCCCCCCGGAACTCATCTACTTCCCCAAGTGGTTCCCGCTCAGCATCCACGCCTTCGGCTGCTGGGCGCGGCAGACGATAGTGCCGCTGACCATCGTCTCGGCCACACGCCCGGTGCGCCCGGCGCCGTTCGCCCTCGACGAGCTGCACACCGATCGCCGCCGCCCCAACCCGCCGCGCCCGCAGGCGCCCGCCACGACCTGGGAAGGCGTCTTCCAGCGGTTGGACAAGGCGCTGCACGTGTACCACAAGGTCGCGCTGCGCAAGCCGCGTGCCGCGGCGATGCGTTCGGCCGCCCGCTGGATCGTCGAGCGGCAGGAGAACGACGGCTGCTGGGGTGGTATCCAGCCGCCCGCCGTCTACTCCGTCATCGCCCTGCACCTGCTCGGCTACGACCTCGACCACCCCGTGCTGCGCAGCGGCCTGGAGTCCCTGGACCGGTTCGCGGTATGGCGCGAGGACGGCGCCCGGATGATCGAGGCGTGCCAGTCGCCGGTCTGGGACACCTGCCTGGCCACCATCGCGCTGGCCGACGCCGGACTGCCCGCCGACCACCCGCAGTTGGTCAGGGCCGCCGACTGGATGCTCGCCGGGCAGATCGACCGGCCCGGCGACTGGTCCGTCCGCAGGCCCCAACTCCCCTCCGGTGGCTGGGCGTTCGAGTTCCACAACGACAACTACCCGGACATCGACGACACCGCCGAGGTGGTGCTCGCGCTGCGCCGGGTCCGGCACCCGGACCCGCAGCGGGTCGCGGCGGCGGTCGACCGGGCGGTGCGCTGGAGCGCGGGCATGCAGTCGAGGAACGGTGCCTGGGGCGCGTTCGACGCCGACAACACCAGCCCGTTCCCCAACCGGCTGCCGTTCTGCGACTTCGGCGAGGTGATCGACCCGCCGTCGGCCGACGTCACCGCCCATGTCGTCGAGATGCTCGCCGACGTCGGCCGCTCCCACGACCCGCGCACCCGCCGCGGCATCGCCTGGCTGCTGGCCGAACAGGAGCCCGGCGGCGCCTGGTTCGGGCGCTGGGGCACCAACTACGTCTACGGCACAGGGTCGGTACTGCCGGCGCTCGCCGCGGCCGGCGTCCCCGGCTCCCACCCCGCCGTCCGCCGGGCCGTCGGCTGGCTGGAGCGGGTGCAGAACGAGGACGGCGGCTGGGGCGAGGACCAGCGCTCCTACCAGGACAAGGAGAAGTGGGCCGGGCGCGGCGCCTCCACCGCGTCCCAGACCGCCTGGGCGCTGATGGCGCTGCTGGCGGCCGGCGAGCGGGACGGCGAGGCGGTCCGGCGCGGTGTGCGCTGGCTGGTGGAAGCCCAGCTGCCGGACGGCTCCTGGGACGAGCCGTACTTCACCGGTACCGGCTTCCCCTGGGACTTCTCCATCAACTACCACCTCTACCGCCAGGTCTTCCCGCTGACGGCCCTGGGGCGTTATGTCAACGGCGGCCCGGCCGGTGTGCCGGTGGGGGCCTGATGCCGAGACGGTCCCCGCCGGACGCGGATCCGCCGCTGCTGGTCGCCTGCGCGCTCGGCATCGAGCGGTTCGCGCTGCGGGGCGGGGACGCCGGGGGAGCGGATCCTCCCGTGGTCACCCTCCGGACCGGTATGGGCCCCCACGCGGCGGAGCGCGCCATCGCCGCCGCGCTGGCCGCGGGCTCGGCCACCGCGGACTCGCCCGTCGTGGCCAGCGGCTTCTGCGCCGGCCTCGTCGCCGGGATGCGGCCCGGGGACGTGGTCGTCGCCGACGCCACCCGCGACCACCGGGCCGGCGTACCGGACGTGCCGTGCCGGGACAACGGGCCGCTGCTGCGGTCCCTGCGGCAGCGCGGGCTGCGGGTGCACACCGGGCTGCTGCGCGGCTCCGACCATGTGGTGCGCGGCGCGGAGCGGGCCGAGCTGCACGCCCAGGGCGCGGTCGCGGTGGACATGGAGTCCGCCGCCACGCTCCGGGCCGCGGTGCGCGCCGGCCGCCGCCCGGTTGCGGCCGTCCGGGTGGTCGTGGACGCTCCAGAACATGAACTCGTACGCATCGGGACCCTGCGCGGTGGAATATCGGCCTTCCGGGTGCTGCGCTCCGTGGTTCCGGTTCTCTTTGAATGGCACCGTTCTTTGCCGCTCCCCAGGAGGTGAGCCAGATGGCTATGCCGCTCCGCCAGTCCATCCGGGTCGGGACCTATCTCTTTGAACAGAAAGTGCTGCGGAAGCGGGAGAAGTTTCCGCTGATCGTCGAGCTGGAGCCGCTCTTCGCGTGCAATCTGAAGTGCGAGGGCTGCGGGAAGATCCAGCACCCGGCCGGAGTGCTCAAGCAGCGGATGCCGGTGGCGCAGGCGGTGGGAGCGGTGCTGGAATCCGGCGCCCCGATGGTCTCCATCGCCGGCGGCGAGCCTCTGATGCACCCTCAGGTCGACGAGATCGTACGGCAGTTGGTAGCGCGCCGGAAGTACGTCTTCCTGTGCACCAACGCGATGCTGCTGCGCCGCAAGATCGACATGTTCCGGCCCTCGCCGTACTTCGCCTTCGCGGTGCACATCGACGGGATGCGCGAGCGGCACGACGAGTCCGTCGCGAAGGAAGGCGTCTTCGACGAGGCGGTCGAGGCCATCAAGGAGGCCAAGCGGCGCGGCTTCCGGGTCACCACGAACTCCACCTTCTTCAACACCGACACCCCGCAGACGATCATCGAGGTGCTGAACTTCCTCAACGACGACCTGCAGGTCGACGAGATGATGCTGTCGCCCGCCTACGCCTACGAGAAGGCCCCCGACCAGGAGCACTTCCTGGGCGTCGAGCAGACCCGGGAGCTGTTCCGGAAGGCGTTCGCGGGAGGCAACCGCCGGCGCTGGCGGCTCAACCACAGCCCGCTCTTCCTGGACTTCCTGGAGGGCAAGGCGGACTTCCCGTGCACCGCCTGGGCGATCCCCAACTACTCCCTCTTCGGCTGGCAGCGCCCCTGCTACCTGATGAGCGACGGCTATGTCCCCACCTACCGGGAGCTGATCGAGGAGACCGACTGGGACAAATACGGCCGCGGCAAGGATCCGCGGTGCGCCAACTGCATGGCGCACTGCGGCTATGAGCCCACCGCCGTCCTGGCGACCATGACCTCCCTGAAGGAGTCCCTCCGGGCCGCCAGGGAGACCGTCGCGGGAAACCGCGGGTGAGGTGTCGCGGGGTGAACCGGTGACGCCGGGGTCCGCCGGCGTCCCGTCCCGCCCGGCACCCCCGACGCCACCGTCCGCCGAACCACTGGAGGGGGACCGCCCATGACGCTGCTGGAGCAGATCCGCTCGCCCCGCGACCTGAAGGCGCTGCCGGCCGGCCGGCTCAGGGAACTCGCCCTGGAGGCACGGCAGTTCCTGGTGCAGGCGGTAGCCCGCACCGGCGGGCACCTGGGGCCCAACCTGGGGGTGGTCGAGCTGACCATCGCCCTGCACCGGGTGTTCGACTCGCCCACCGACCGGATCCTCTGGGACACCGGCCACCAGTCGTACGTCCACAAGCTCCTGACCGGACGTCAGGACTTTTCCGGGCTGCGGTCCAAGGGCGGGCTGTCCGGCTACCCCGCACGGGCCGAGTCCGCGCACGACGTCATCGAGAACAGCCACGCCTCGACGGTGCTGGGATGGGCCGACGGCCTGGCCAAGGCGCGCCGGCTGCGCGGCACCGACGAGCATGTGGTGGCCGTCATCGGCGACGGGGCGCTGACCGGCGGCATGGCCTGGGAGGCGCTCAACAACATCGCCGCCGCCAAGGACCGCCCGCTGATCATCGTCGTCAACGACAACGAGCGCTCCTACGCGCCCACCATCGGCGGCCTCGCCGACCACCTCGCCACCCTGCGCACCACCGACGGCTACGAGCGCTTCCTGGCCTGGGGCAAGGACGTCCTCCAGCGCACCCCGGTCGTCGGGCAGCCGCTCTACGGATCGCTGCACGGTGCCAAGAAGGGCTTCAAGGACTTCATCGCGCCGCAGGGCATGTTCGAGGACCTGGGGCTGAAGTACGTCGGCCCGATCGACGGCCACGACATCGCGGCCGTCGAATCCGCGCTGCGCCGGGCCGCGGGATTCCACGGCCCGGTGCTGGTCCACTGCCTGACCGAGAAGGGCCGCGGCTGCCGCCCGGCCGTGGAGGACGAGACGGACCGCTTCCACGCCGTCGGGGTGCTGGACCCGCTGACCTGCGCGCCCGCCGTACCGGCCGGTGCGCCGTCCTGGACGTCCGTCTTCGGCGACGAGATGGTCCGGATCGGCGCCGAGCGGGAGGACGTCGTCGTCCTCACCGCGGCCATGCTCCAGCCGCTCGGGCTGGAGCGGTTCGCCGCGGCGTATCCGGACCGGATCTGGGACGTCGGGATCGCCGAGCAGCACGCCGCGGTATCGGCCGCGGGACTGGCCACCGGCGGGCTGCACCCGGTCTTCGCGGTCTACGCCACCTTCCTCAACCGGGCCTTCGACCAGGTCCTGATGGATGCCGCGCTGCACAGGTGCGGCGTCACCTTCGTACTGGACCGCGCCGGCATCACCGGCACCGACGGCGCCTCGCACAACGGCATGTGGGACATGTCGCTGCTGAGCGTCGTACCGGGACTGCGGATCGCCGCACCGCGCGACGCCGACCGGCTCCGCGCCCAGCTGCGGGAGGCCCTGGACGTGGACGACGCGCCGACCGTGCTGCGCTACCCGAAGGAGACGGTGGGCGAGCCCGTTCCGGCGGTGGCGCGGACCGGCGGAACGGACGTGCTGCGGCGGGCCGAGCGGCCGGATGTGCTGCTGGTCGCGGTCGGGGCGATGGCGCCGGCGTGCCTGCGGGCCGCCGAGCTGCTGGCGGACCGCCGCGTGGGCGTCACGGTCGTCGATCCCCGCTGGGTCAAGCCCGTTGACCCGGCGCTCGTCCAACTGGCCGCGGAACACCGCATGGTGGCCGTCGTCGAGGACAACTGCCGTACCGGTGGGGTCGGCTGGATGGTGGCGCAGGCGCTGCGGGACGCGGAGGTGGATGTGCCGCTGCGGACCATCGGCATCCCCGAGCGGTTCCTGCCGCATGCCACCCGCGGTGAGCTGCTGGCCGACCTGGGGCTCACCCCGGCCGGGATCGCCGCCCGGATCGGCGGCGCGCCGGCCGCCCGTGAGGAGAACCCGACATGACCGGATTCGATCTGCGGCAGCTGCTCGCCGAACGCGGCGCAGAGCGCTACGACCTGCACGCCCGCCACCTCAACCACCAGCTGCCGCGGACGCTGCACACCATCGGCTTCGACAAGGTCTACGAGCGGGCCGAGGGCGCCTACTTCTGGGACGCCGACGGACGGGACTACCTGGACATGCTCGCCGGATTCGGGGTGATGGGCCTCGGGCGGCACCACCCCGTCGTCCGGCAGGCCCTGCACGACGTCCTCGACGCCCAGCTGGCCGATCTCACCCGCTTCGACTGCCCGCCGCTGCCCGGTCTGCTGGCCGAGAAGCTGCTCGGACACGCACCCCACCTCGACCGGGTCTTCTTCGGCAACAGCGGGACCGAAGCCGTCGAGACCGCCCTGAAGTTCGCCCGCTACGCCACCGGAAAGCCCCGCGTCCTGTACTGCACCCACGCCTTCCACGGCCTGACCACCGGCTCGCTCTCCGTCAACGGCGAGGACGGCTTCCGGGACGGTTTCGCGCCGCTGCTGCCGGACACCGCCGTGGAGATGGGCGATCTGGCCGCGCTGGAACGGGAGTTGGGGCGCGGCGATGTGGCGGGCTTCATCGTCGAGCCGATCCAGGGCAAGGGCGTACACGCCACACCGCCCGGATTCCTGCGGGCCGCACAGGAGTTGCTGCACCGGCACAAGGCCCTGCTGATCGCCGACGAGGTGCAGACGGGGCTCGGCCGCACCGGCGACTTCTTCGCCTACCAGCACGAGGAGGCGGTGGAGCCGGACCTGGTGTGTGTGGCCAAGGCGCTGTCCGGTGGCTATGTCCCGGTCGGTGCGACCCTCGGCAGGGACTGGATCTTCAAGAAGGTCTACTCGTCCATGGACCGGGTACTGGTGCACTCCGCCAGTTTCGGCGCCAACGCCCAGGCGATGGCGGCGGGCCTCGCGGTGCTCTCGGTGATGGAGGACGAGGGGATCGTGGCCCGGGCCCGGCGTACCGGCGACCTGCTGCGCGAAAGGCTCGCGGCGCTGATCGGCGACTACGAGCTGCTGCACGACGTCCGGGGGCGCGGGCTGATGGTCGGCATCGAGTTCGGCCGCCCCAAGTCCCTCGGCCTGCGCAGCCGTTGGACGATGCTGCAGGCGGCGCGCAAGGGCCTGTTCGCGCAGATGGTCGTGGTGCCGCTGCTCCAGCGCCACCGCATCCTGACCCAGGTCTCCGGCGATCACCTGGAGGTCATCAAGCTGATCCCGCCGCTGACCATCGGCGAACGGGAAGTGGACCGCTTCGTCACGGCGTTCACGGCCGTCATGGACGACGCCCACAGCGGCGGCGGCCTGATGTGGGACTTCGGGCGGACGCTGGTCAAGCAGGCGGTCGCCAACCGCTGACAGCGGGCGTGGGGGACGGGACGGCCGCCGGGGCGACGGTGCGGGCCGTCAACGACAGGACGGCCCGCTGGGCCCGCCAGGCTGTGGGGGAGGGCGGTACGGTCCTGACCGCGACCGGCGCGGCCTGGAGCCGCGTTCCGCATGGCCGGCCGGCCTGCCGCCCGCGCTGCACGGCGAACTCACCGACGATCCGGCCGCCGACCAGGAGGCGATGAACTCCTGGGCGCGCCGGAACACCGGCGGGGCCGTCCAGGAGATGCCCACGCCCGACGGTCCGCTGACCGCCGTACGGGGCGAGGGCGACAGCGGCCCGGACGTCCATCTGCCGCTCACCGCGATGCCGGCACCGGCCGGGGGCGATGCCGGGTCAGCCCTCCAGCAGCCGGTCGCGCAGCCGCTCGCGGGTGGCGGGCGTCAGCTTGAGGCCGTCGGAGAGGTAGGACTCGGTCGAGCCCCAGGTCTCCTCGATCGCGGCGAAGGCGGCCGAGAGATAGTCCGCGTCCGCCCCGAACAGCGGCGAGAGCAGCTCCATGACCTCGGGGGACATCCCCACCGAGGTGCTGTCCGAGCGGCGGATCTTGTAGCGGCGGCTGGGGTCGTTGGACTTGAGGTAGTCCACCTCGATGGCGTCCCGCTCCACGCCGACGGCGAGCAGGGTGACCGCGATGGACAGCCCCGCACGGTCCTTGCCGGCCGCGCAGTGCATCAGCGCCGGCACGCTGTCCTCGGCGAGGGCGTGCAGCACCCGGCTGTGGTCCTCGGTGCGGGTGGTGATGATCTCGCGGTAGGTGTGGGCCATGCGAGCCGCGGCCTTCCCGTCGCCGAGCGCGACCCGCAGGTGGTCGAGTTCGCCGTCGCGCACCATCGTCCAGAACTCGGCGCCGTCGGCCGGGTCGGTGAGCGGGATGTTGACGTTCCGTACGCCGGGGAGCGTGACGTCCGGGCCTTCCAGCTTGATGTCCGAGGCGTTGCGGAAATCGAAGACGGTGTGCAGCCCGAGTCCGGTGAGATAGGCGGCGTCCTCTTCGGTGGCGTGTGCCAGATGACCGCTGCGATAGAGCCTGCCGTACCGGATGCGACGCCCGTCCACGGTCGGCAGCCCGCCCACGTCACGGAAGTTGCGGACCTCCGCGAGCTCGGGCTGGGCCTGGGGGACCTGCGGCGTCTGCTGCGTCACGGGCGCTCCTTGTGGTCGGCCGCCGACGCTGCTCGTCGACGAAGCGTAACTGCTTCGACGATACGACATTGATGCAATAGGCAATCGGAGGCCAACGCTCCGGTGGCGGCGGGCATCATCGTCGATTTAGCGCGCTGGGTGAGCACTGCATGCCCGATTCTTATTCCAACTTGAATGGAATTTGACCTGGTGGCATTAATCACCTCGCGTCAACCCCTGGTTACGGTGGCGTAAGTCACTTCGGAAGGTGAAGTATGTCCTGACGTGGCAGACGATTCGAAGAACAACAGCAACGGCGCGAAAAGCGCCATCGGGTCGTACGCAGCCGTCGGGGACAGCTTCACCGAGGGGGTCGGGGATCCCGGCCGTGACGGGGCGTACATCGGTTGGGCGGACCGGCTGGCGGTCCTGCTCTCTGACCAGCGGAACGAGGGGGACTTCCGCTACGCGAACCTCGCCGTCCGGGGGCGGCTGCTCGACCAGATCGTCGAGGAGCAGGTGCCCCGGGCCCAGCAGCTCGCCCCCGAGCTGGTGACGTTCTGCGCCGGGGGGAACGACATCCTGCGGCCCGGTTCGGACCCGGACGCGGTGGCCGAACGGTATGAGGCGGCGGTCGTGGATCTGCGCGAGTCGGTCGGGACGGTGCTGCTGTGCACCGGCTTCGACACCCGCGGGGTCCCGGTCCTCAAGCATCTGCGCGGCAAGATCGCCACCTACACCGCCCATGTGCGGGCCATCGCCGACCGGCACGACTGCCCGGTGCTCGACCTGTGGTCGCTGAAGTCCGTGCAGGACCGGCGGGCGTGGAGTGACGACCGGCTGCACCTGTCCGCCGACGGGCACACCCGGGTGGCGCTGCGCGCCGCGCAGGTGCTGGGGCTGACGGTGCCGGCCGACCCGGACCAGCCGTGGCCTCCGGAGGCGGAGCGGTCGGCCGCCGAGGCGCGGCGGGACAACATCCACTGGGCGCGCGAGCACCTCGTGCCCTGGATCGGCCGCCGGCTGCGCGGTGAGTCCTCCGGCGACCACGTCGAGCCCAAGCGGCCGGACCTGCTGCCGCTGTAGCACCCCGCCGCACGGGAAGGCGCTCCCGTACGAGAAGGCCCCGATGTCCGCCCTGACGGCGGCGCGGGGCCTCAGTGCATCGTGCCGCGGTACGGAAGATCGGCCCAGACGACCTGGCCCCGGCCGCCGTCGTCGGGCCGGGTGCCCCAGCTGTCGGACAGCGCGCCGACCAGGAACAGGCCGCGTCCGCCCTCCTGGTCGAGGCTGCCCGGCTGGGCGTGCGGCGAGGCTGCCCCGGGGCCGCCCTCGTCGGTGATCTCTATCCGTATGTGCACGCCGACGACGGTGACCTCGCAGCCGACCTTCTCGCTGTCGGTGTGCCGGACCGCGTTGGTGAACAGCTCGGTGACCACCAACTCCACGTCGTCGCGGACCTGTTCATCCGCACCCCACTCGCGCAGCAGCGTGCTGACGCGCCTGCGCGCCTCGGGCACGGACGTACATCGCGCCGGCAAGTGGAACGCGTCCTGCGGGCTCTGGGCGAGGAATCCGCCGCATCGCCCTAACGAGGGAGCGTTTTTGTAGGAAGCCACGACATAACTATGTGCGATGTTGGTCACCGTTGGCAAGGATCACTCTGTAATTTGCAGAATTGAAAGTGCAGTCTGTTCGAGCTGATGACGGCATGACACACTGCTGAACACTGAAGCTGGTTGGAGGGGATGGGACGTGGCGGACCCACGGTCTGCAGGAGCACCGACCGTCCTGCGGGTGGTGCTCGGCAAGCGACTGCAGGATCTGCGGGAGAAGGCGGGGCTCTCCTTCGAGCGGGCCGCCGCGGCGCTGGATGTGACCCACGCCACGATAAGGCGGATGGAGAAGGCCGAGGTCGGCCTCAAACTCCCCTACGTCGAAAAGCTGTTGGCGACCTACGGCGTCACCGACGAAGCGGAGATCGAGGGCTTCCTCTCCCTCGCCCGCGAGGCCAACCGGCCCGGCTGGTGGCACCGCTTCCGCGACGTACTCCCCGAGTGGTTCAGCGCGTTCGTCAGCCTGGAGAGCGAGGCCAACCTCCTGCGCTCCTACCAACCGCACTACGTCCCCGGGCTGTTGCAGACCGAGGACTACGCCGCCGCCGTGCTGCGCGCCGGCATGCCGCATGCCGCCCCCGCCGACATCGACCGGATCGTCGCGCTGCGCATGGAGCGGCAGGCGCTGCTGACCCGTGACAGCGCGCCGATGCTCTGGTCGGTGATGGACGAGACCGTGCTGCGGAGGCCCATCGGCGGTCCCAAGGTGATGCGCGATCAGATCTCCCGGCTGATGGAGGCCACCGAGCTGCCCAACGTGCGGCTCCAGGTGATGCCCTTCGCCGCGGGCCCGCACCCCGCCATGTACGGACCGTTCCACATCTTCCGCTTCCCGATCCCGGAGCTTCCGGACATCGCGTATGCGGAAAGCCTCGTCGGAGCCGTGTACTTCGACCAGCGCAACGACGTCTCGCAGTACCTGGAGGCCCTGGACCGGATGTGTGCGCAGGCCGCGCCGGCACACGCGACCGAGGCCATTCTGGGTGGCTTTCGCAAGGAGATCTGAACCCCCCATGGATCGCATACGTATCTACAACGGCATGCCCGCCAACGAACTCGGCAGCGAGGGCTGGCACAAGCCGTGGAGCGGCGGAAACGGCGGAGAGTGCCTGGAGGCCATGCGCCTTCGGGACGGCCGGGTCGCGCTGCGCCAGTCCACCGACCCGGACGGTCCCGCACTGATCTACACGCATCGCGAGATGGTCAGTTTCATCGAGGGCGCGAAGGCCGGCCACGCCGACTTCCTGCTCTCCGTCGCGCCGTGCCCGGCGCACTGAGGGAGGATGCCGTGAGCGACCAGCACAGCATTCCGGAGGCGGCCCGGTCCGACGTACCGGAGATCGGGCCGTACGCCCCCGGCCCCGAGCACCTGGGCTTCTCCGCCGAGGAGATCGACACCAGCCGTCCGCATCCTGCCCGGATGTACGACTACTTCCTGGGCGGCTGGGACAACTACGAGGTCGACCGGGTCGCCGCCGACCGGGTCATCGAGGTGCATCCCCAGGTGCGGGACAGCGTCCGCGCCAACCACGCCTTCGTCCAGCGCGCGGTCCGCACGGTGGTCGCGTCCGGCATCCGGCAGTTCGTCGAGATCGGCACCGGCATCCCCACCTCGCCCAACGCCCATGAGGTGGCGCGGGAGACGGCACCCGACACCCGGGTGGTGTACGTGGAGAGCGACCCGATCGTCGCCACCCACGCCCGGGCCCGGCTCGCCAACACCCCCGAGACCGGATTCGTCCTGGGCGACATCCGCGACGCCAAGGCGCTGCTCGACCATCCGGTGGTCCGCGAACTGATCGACTTCGACCGGCCGGTGGGACTGCTGATCGGCGGCGTCATGGACTTCATCGCGGACGAGGACAACCCGGCCGGCCTGATCGCCCGGCTCGCCGAAGCGGTGCCGGCCGGCAGTCATCTGGTGCTCTCGCACGGGACCCACGAGCCCTACGAGGGATACCCGCAGGGCCGCACCGACGAGGTGGCGCGGTCGAACGTGGAGGACGTCTACAAAAGCGCCAGCACTCCGCTGGTGCTGCGGACGAAGTCCCAGATCGCCGCGATCCTCGGGCCGTTCGCGCCCCTGGAGCCGGGCATCGTCCGGGTCCCGCTCTGGCGACCGGACGGTCCGGTGCCCTCTCCGGAAGAGCTCAACAACACCATTTTCTACGGTGCGGTGGGGCGTAAGGACTGAACCGCCCCGGCCGGCGCCGGCGCCCCTGCCGCGATCCGGCCCGCCGC
Source organism: Streptomyces sp. GS7 (assembly GCF_009834125.1). Taxonomy (NCBI): domain Bacteria; kingdom Bacillati; phylum Actinomycetota; class Actinomycetes; order Kitasatosporales; family Streptomycetaceae; genus Streptomyces; species Streptomyces sp. GS7. Next base: position 6,121,698 of record NZ_CP047146.1, on the reverse strand, counting down.
GGGCAGGGGCGCGGGCGCAGCGCGCCGCGGATGCCGCCGTCGTGGAGATCGCCCAGCTCGGCGCGGACGAAGTGGCAGCGCCGGACCGTGCCGTCGCCGTCCACCGGGATCACCGACTCGCCCGCGCGGCACGGGAGTCCGGCGCTCCGGTGCGGAGGGCGGCTGTACGGGAAGAGCGGGTCCGAACCGGACGGCACCCACCGCACGTATCGGCTGCGGGTGCCGCCGTGGACGCCTACGGCCCAGGAGGGCTTGTTCGGACCTTCGAGCGGGGGCGGAGGGCTATGCGCCGGCAGTGGAGACCTGGGCGTCGGCCGCGGCCGGCACCGGTGACGGGGGAGAAGGGGTGAGCACGGCGCGCAGTGCGGCCCGGCCGACGAGGGCGGTGTGGGTGCCCTCCGCGGTGCAGGCGTAGGCGCCCGCGACGGCGCCCAGGCGTGCGCACTCCTCCAGGTCCCGGCCCCTGCGCCGCCCGTAGAGGAATCCGCAGGTGAAGGCGTCGCCGGCGCCGTTGCTGTCCACGACGGGGGCGGGCGGGACCGCGGCGGGCACCAGACGCGGGGTGCGGTCCTCGGGCGTGAGGAGGTAGGCACCGCCGGCGCCGGCCGTGGCGATCACCGCTTCGGCGCGGCCGTCGCGGAGGATCTCCCGCATGACGGAGCTGATCCGCTCCCCGGCGCCGACCGTGCTGAGGAAGACCAGGTCCGAACGGAGCGCGAAGTCGCGGTGGTGTTCGGTGAGGCCGTCCCAGTCGTGCAGGTCCGTGGAGACGGGCAGCCCCAGTGCCTCGATGTCGTCGTACAGGAAGCGGGCGAAGTGGGTGATGGACAGATGGACGTGCCGGGTGCGGCGCAGGAGCGGGAGGTAGTGCTCCGGCGGCATCCGCAGATCGAGCGGGTCGCGGGCGTCGTAGAAGGACATCCGACGGCCGTCGGGGGAAACGAGGTTGACGGCCCGCCGGGTGCCGTGCGGAGAGATCAGCGGATGGAAGTCGACACCGCTGCCGGCGAGGCGCTCGCGGATCAGGCTGCCTGGATGGTCGTCGCCGAGGAAGTCGACGAATCCGGTGGTGAGCCCCAGCGCCGCGCAGCCGAGCGCGACACCGGTGCCCGTGTGCCCCGCGTCTTCGCGGATCGGCGGCACTCCGTGGCTGTCGGCGGGCGGTACGGGCAGTGCATCGACCCGCACGGTGGTGTCCACGCCCGATCCGCCGACGACGAGGACGTCATATGGCTCAGATTCCTGCTCGAAGGTCACAAGCGTCCCTGAATCCCTTGCTGAAGAGACGAATCCCGTTGCTGGTGGGAGCGGCTGCGGGCGCGGCGCGCCCGCTGTCGGGAGTGTAGACGCACAGTCGCCGCATATCGGGATTGTCAGGGACGGGTGTGACCCGCGGGAGGGACGGGGGTGCGCCGAAACCTGTGGGGCGGCGCGGCGCCCGGAGGCGAGCGGGTGCGGCGGCGCGGCTGACGGTGTGTGATGCGCGGTGCGGGGCCCGTGCCGGAGCCGCGGAAGGGCTCTACTCGGCGGCGGGAAGGGGGCGTTGGGACGGTCGTTGCCGGGATGCGGAGGGCGCTGAAGCCTGCGGACCGTCAGGGATCGAGGTCCCGGGAACGGTGGCCGGGGGCCGACCGGCCGGCAGCGCAGCTTCGGCGACCGCCGGTATCCGACGCTCAGCGTCACCCGACCGGTCCTGGACGCCGTGGTCCGCGAACGCGCACTGCGGGCGGCGGCCGGCTCACCGCCCCGCCCTCCCGCCTGATGGCCCCGCGCATCCTCCCGCGCACCGTCTCCTGCCCCGCCGCGCAGGCCGGCAGCCGCCGTCGAACGTGCCTGCCACCGGGACCTGCCGGGCCGGCCCCGGTTCGGAGCGGGCCCCGGTCCCCGGAGCGGCCGGTTGCCGGACGGCGGCGGAGGAGGGAGCGGGGCCGGGCCCGGCCCCGACAGGGGGACGGAGGGGGCGGCAGGTAACCGGGGTGAGTGGGGGTGGCGCGTGTACGGGGTCGGGCGGGGCGGGTGCTCGCGCCGTGGCTGCCCGGGGCGCCGCCGGTGCGATTCGGCGCCGCGGCACTCGGTTCCGTTCCGTTCTCGTTCTCACCCGAATGGCCGCGTCCGAGTTGCGGTATGCATCCGGGGGTCGCAAGGGTCGAGGTGCCGTAGCGGTCGGTCGGCACGGGGCCGCAGTGCGCCCGTGAGCGCCGGACACCTACGGCCGACCGGGACGGCGGACCGGGGCAGCGGAGCGGCACGGCGGGCCCGAAGGGGGATGCCTGACACGGAGGGGGCACGTCTGACGCGGCGCAGCTCACACCGCTGACCGGAATGTCGCGGCAGGTCGCGCGGTTGGTATCGGAGGGCGATGGTGTTGAGTCCGGGGGCCGCGTGCACCGCCGTACGGCGGTGCGGGGCGGCTCGGGCGTGCCGGAACCCTCCGCTCACCCGGCCCGTTCACTTCGCGACCGCCCCGACCATGGAGGTGCCGTGACCGCATCCCGACCCCGTCGTTCGCCGCTCACCGCGCTGCGCCCCGCGAGCTTCGGCGCCGAGCCCACCGGGGAGCGGCTGGCCAGGATGCGCAGTTCGCCGCAGTTCGTGGACGGGCAGTTCCGCAATCCGGCGCCCACCCGGCAGTTGCTCCGGGGTGCCGCGCTGCCGATGGCCCGTACGCAGCTGAGCCGTGAGGGCCGGTTGCGGCGGGCACCGGTGGGCCGGATCCCGGTGTACCGCCCGACCGCCGCGGACTGGGGCCGCCCGCCCGCCTCCGGGCTGCGGATCACCTGGATGGGGCATTCGAGCGTGCTCGCAGAGATCGACGGCCATCGGGTGCTCTTCGACCCGGTCTGGGGTGAGCGCTGCTCCCCCTTCAGCTGGGCCGGGCCCAAGCGGCTGCATCCGGTGCCGGTGGAGCTGGCGGAGCTGGATCCGGTCGACGCCGTGGTGATCTCGCACGACCACTACGACCACCTCGACATGCCCACGGTCCGGGGCCTGATCCGCTCCGGCGCGGCCTTCGTCGCGCCGCTCGGCATCGGCGCCGACCTGGAGTTCTGGGGTGTCCCCCCGGAGCGCATCACCGAGCTCGACTGGCATGAGTCGACCCGGGTCGGCGGGCTGACGCTGACCGCCACGCCCGCCCAGCACTTCTGCGGGCGCGGCCTGCGCGGCCCGCAGCACACGCTCTGGGCCTCCTGGGTCGTCGCCGGTGCCGAGCACCGGATCTTCCACAGCGGCGACACCGGCTACTTCCCCGGTTTCGCGGAGATAGCGGCACACGGCCCGTTCGACCTGACCATGATCCAGGTCGGCGCGTATTCGGACTTCTGGCCGGACATCCACATGACGCCGGCGCAGGGGGTGCAGTCCCATCTCGACCTCCAGGGCGGCGAGCCCGCCGGGGCGCTGCTGCCGATCCACTGGGGCACCTTCAATCTGGCCCCGCACCCGTGGGCGGAGCCGGCGGAGTGGATGATGTCCGCGGCCCACGAGGCCGGCGTGGCGTCCGTCGCGCCGCGGCCGGGGGAGCCGTTCGAGCCGGCCGACAAGCCGGCCGTGGATCCGTGGTGGCGGGCGGTGGCGGTGCCGCCGGTCCATGGCTGGCCTGCCTGGCCGCCGGTGGCGGCGACCCGGGAGTCCGCGGGGGCGGCGGACGCGTTCGTGGGCGACGACCTCGTCGGCGAGCGGTGACCGCGCGGCGAGGAACACGGAGGGGGCGCAGGGGCACGGAAGGGGATTCGCGGCCGGGGTGGCGTGGCGGTGCGGGGGCGGCCGCCGTCCGGACGTGGTCGTTGCGGTATCAATTCCCCTTCGCTGAACGGGGGTTCGTATCTTTTCGCACTGTCGTGCGCGCCATGCCTACCCAAGGAGGTGGCGTGGGGTAGCGAAACCCCGAAGTGGGTCCGGACACCACCCCCGTACCAACTAGCGTGCGAACTCCGCGAACTGCCAACGGCCGATCCGGAGGGCGCCCATGCCTACCGCACCCCCCCACAGGACCCAGACGTCCCAGGAGGCTCAGAGGTCCCATGGGGGACGGCACGGTCGGGCTTCCTTCCCCGATTCGGCCGCCGACTCGGCGATACGCTCCCGGCTGGTCCGGCTCGCCGCCGTTCCCTGTCTGCTCGTCGCCGTCATCTGCACCGGCGTCGCCGCCTTCGTCGTCCAGAGCGGCGGTGCCCGACTGACCGGCAGGGAATGGCCGGTGCTCACCAGCGGGCTCGTCGTGGTCTGCGTCATCGTGCTGATCGCCGGCGTCGCCGGGAACTCCGAGGCGCGCGCGGTGGTGAACCGCTATGCGCGGCTGCGCCAGGTGTGCGCCCGCAGCCAGTCCGAGCTGTACGACCTCCTCGACCGCGTCCGCCGTGACGAGTGGATCGAGCACCGCGAACCCGAGCCGGTGCCGGAGCCCGGCGGCGACGCCCTCGACCTGCTCGCCCAGGAAGTCGCCGCCGCGGGCCGGGCCGCCGAGGCGGCCGTCATCGACGCGGTGGGCATCGCCCGCTCCAACGCCACCGGGAACGAGCAGAAGCTGGAGGTCTTCGTCAACCTCGCCCGGCGGCTGCAATCCCTGGTGCACCGTCAGATCCAGGTGCTGGACGAGCTGGAGCACCAGGTCGAGGACCCGGACCTGCTCAAGGGCCTGTTCGTCGTCGACCATCTGGCCACCCGGGTCCGCCGGCACGCCGAGAACCTCGCCGTGCTCGGCGGCGCCGTCTCCCGCCGACAGTGGACCCGCCCGATCACCATGACCGAGGTACTGCGCTCCTCGACCGCCGAGGTCGAGCAGTATCCGAGGATCAAGCTGGTGCCGCCGGTGGAGGGCACCCTGCGCGGCACCGCCGTCGCCGATGTCGTCCACCTCCTCGCCGAGCTGGTCGAGAACGCCACCATCTACTCCGCGCCGGAGACGCCGGTCACGGTGCGCGCGCAGCACGTCAAGGCGGGGCTCGCGATCGAGGTCGAGGACCGCGGCCTGGGCATGTCGGCGGAAGAGCAGGACCAGATGAACCGGCTGCTCGCCGACCCCGAGCAGATGGATCTCACCGAGCTGCTGGACGACGGCCGGATCGGTCTCTACGTGGTCTCCTCGCTCGCCCAGCGGCACGGCATCGTCGTCCAGTTGCAGAGCAACATCTACGGCGGCGTGCAGGCCGTGCTGATCCTGCCGCCGTCGCTGCTCGGCGCCAACTCCGCCCAGGTGCGAGACGAGTTCGACGGCTCGGTGGTGCCCCAGGCGTCCCTGGAATACCGCGAAGAACCCGCCGCCGACCAGGGGCGCGCCCCGGGCGACGGGTACGACGAGGGCGGCGCCGGCCCCTCGTACGACGGCGGGGGCGGACGGCACGACGACCTCATCTATCCCGGCGGGGGATTCGACGCGACGACCGACGCCGGTACCGAGGCCGCCCGTATGGTCGCCTATCACCGGGCGATGGCCCGGCTCGCGACCGACGCCGACATCGACGCCGGCGCGATCGAGATCCGGCCGCCGGCCGGCGCCAAGGCCCGCCCGGCCGCGCCCGCCGAGGGCCGTCCCGCCGCGCCCGTCGCCTCCCGCCCGGCCGCGAACGCCGACGGCCGGCCCGCTCCGTCCGCCGACCCGCGTCCGGGTGCCCCCGCCGAGCGCCGGCCCGCGGACCCGGGACCCGTCGTCCTGCCGCCCCCGCCGCCGGTCGACGACGACGCGTCCCGGCCGCGGCTGCCGCGCCGGATCAAGCAGACCCACATCGCGCCCCAACTCCGCGACGACCCGAGGCAGTTGCCCCGCCGCGAGGGGACCGAGCGCATCCACGACCCCAACCTGATGGCCGCCTTCCAGCGCGGTTTCAGCCTCGGGGACCCCAGCTACGCGGCCGGCCTCACCACGGCCGGCCAGACCGCCGCCGTCCCCGGCCACACTCCGGGCCGGGACGGCGGCCCCGCCGACCCCGACCCGCTCTTCGACCCTGACCACGACGCCCCGAAGGCCCGCCCCCGAGGAGACGACCACAACCATGGTGAGTGATGTGCATGCGCAGACGCACGCCGAGTTCCGCGGCAGTCAGCACACCGACCTTTCCTGGCTGCTGACCGGACTCGTACAGCGCGTACCGCACACCCGAAGCGCCGTTCTGCTGTCCTCCGACGGCCTCGTCAAGGCATCCCACGGCTTCGAACCGGATGTCGCCGACCATATGGCGGCGCTGGCCTCCGGTCTGTACTCGCTCGCCCGCAGCGCCGGTGCGCGCTTCGGGGAGGGCAGCGACGTCCTCCAGGTCGTCGTCGAGCTGGAGGAGACCTTCCTGTTCGTCTCGGCCGCCGGCACCGGCGCCTGCCTGGCGGTGCTCGCCGGGCGCGACGCCGACGCCGCGGTGCTCGGCTACGAGATGGGGATGCTCGTCAAGAGCGTCCGGCCGTATCTGTCCACCCCCGCACGCCATCAGGCCCCGGCGGGCGGTCGTTGACCGTGGCCCTGCCTCGCCGACGGTGGCCGGGCGGGCAACCCATGTACGACGGTGCAGCGGGCGAGATGATCCGCCCGTTCACCGTCAGTACCGGCCGGACCCGCCCCACGGCGCAGTTCGACCTGCTGACCCTGGTGCTGGCGACCGGACGGCGGCCCGCCGGCTCCCAGGGGCCCGACCACGTCCGCGTCCTCGGGCTGTGCGACCGGCCGGTCTCGGTCGCCGAGATCGCCGCGCACATACGGCTTCCGGCCGTGGTCACCAAGGTGCTCCTCGCCGACCTCGTCGCCTGCGGCGCGCTCACCGCGCGGGCCCCCGCCGCCGTTTCGGCGGGGGCCGCGTCCCGTACCGACCGTGCGCTGCTGGAGGCGGTGCTGCATGGACTTCGTCAACGACTGTGACCCCCCGGCCACGGGGGAACCCGGACCCGATCCCTTCCCGACCGCGCTCAAGATCCTGGTCGCGGGCGGTTTCGGGGTCGGCAAGACCACCTTCGTCGGTGCGGTGAGCGAGATCGAGCCGCTCAGCACCGAGGAGGTCATCACCCAGATCAGTGTCGGCACCGACGACCTGGCCGGGGTCGAGGAGAAGACCACCACGACCGTCGCGATGGACTTCGGCCGGATCACCCTCGACTCGGACCATGTCCTCTACCTCTTCGGCACGCCCGGTCAGACCCGCTTCTGGTTCCTGTGGAACGAGCTGTCCGACGGCGCGCTCGGCGCGGTCATCCTCGCCGACACCCGGCGCCTCGACCAGTGCTTCGCCGCGGTCGACTTCTTCGAGCGCCGCGGCATCCAATTCATCGTCGCCGTCAACGAGTTCGACGGCTCCCACCACTACGAGCCCGACGAGATCCGGGCCGCAATAGACCTCGCGCCGGAGATCCCCGTCGTCCTCTGCGACGCCCGGCAGTGTTCCTCCGGCACCCATGTCCTGGTGTCCCTCGTCGAGTACCTGCTCACCCCCGCCCTCGCCGCCACCCCGGAGCTACCGTGAACCACCCGGCCCGTTACCCCTTCGCCCATTTCCCCCATTTCCCCGCCTCGCGCTACCCCTCTTCCCGTATCCCTTACGCGTCGTACGACCCGACCCGCCATCTGCTGCTCACGCCGCAGGACGACGAGGCCCCGGCCCGGGTCCGCCGGCTGCGCGAGCTGGGCATCGGCAAGGATCCGCTGCCCGCTTTCGACGACTTCGCGCGCAAGCTCGCGCGCACCACCGATACCCCGTATGCCATGGTCAACTTCATCGACGAGCACGAGCAGTACTTCGCCGGTCTCTACGTACCCGGCCAGGACAAGGCCGTCGAGCTGGGCCCGGCGCCCGCCAGCGGCCGGCCGGGCCGGGTGATGGCCCGCGACCACGGCTACTGTCCGCACGTCGTGGTACGGCGCAAGGCGCTGGTCCTGGAGGACGTCTGCGACTACCCGCGGTTCGCCGGCAACCCCGTCGTCGACGAGCTCGGCATCCGCACCTATATGGGCGCGCCGCTGATCGACCATACGGGGACGACGCTGGGCACCGTCTGCGTGGTCGACCTCGAACCGCGCCCCTGGGGGCGGGAGGGACTGCACACGATCAAGTCGCTGGCCGCCGAACTCGTCGAGCAGATTCACGAGATGGAGCGCCGGCAGAAGGCGTCCGAGTCCGGGGAGTCCTGAACCGGAGCACCCGGCCCCGGGGTCCGTCCGGCCGGCTCCGGGGCCCGGCACGGCGGTGGCCGCGCCCGGCGTCGAGCCGCCGGACGGACCCTAGATCAGGCGCGCGAGCGGCGCCGTCCCGTCCGGCAGCTCCGCCTCCTCCGGCCAGTCGGCCGGATCCCGCCGCACCAGCTCCGCGAGTCGGCTGGACCACTCGCCCTTGGCCTGGCCCAGCGCCAGTTCGCCGAGCCGCAGCAGCTGGATGTCCGAGGTGCCGGCCGGCGCGAAGATGTGGTGCGCGTCGCGCAGGAAGCGCTCCACGGGCCGGTCGGTGAACAGTCCGCAGGCGGCGTGGATGTCCATCGCGTCGCGCGCCGACTCCAGGGCCGACTCCACGTTGACCAGCTTGGCGTTCATCAGCTCCGCGTCGCACGGCAGCCCCTGGTCCAGGAGATGGACCGCGTGGTACGCGGACAGCCGGGCGAGCAGCAACCGGGACTGGATTCGGCCGAGTTTGAGCTTGACGGCGCCCAGGGAGGCCAGCGGTTTTCCGTAGCGCTGCCGCTCGGTGCAGAAGCGCGTGGTCTCGTCCAGCACCGCCTGGTGGATGCCCAGTGACACCGCGGTCAGGTTGGGCCGCCCGTACAGCACGCTGGAGGAGTACGCCACGGACAGGCCGTCGCCCTCCTCGCCCAGCAGATTGGCCGCCGGCACCCGGCAGTCGTCGAAGAACAGCTCGCCGAAGCTGAACCCGTGCAGTCCCATGGTGGGCTGCTCGGCGCCGACCCGGAAGCCGGGGGTACCGGTCTCGACAAGGAAGGCCGACAGGCCCCTGGAACCCTCGCCGGTGCGGACCACCACACCGTGCAGATCGCCGACATGGCTGTTGCCCACGTAGATCTTGCGGCCGTTGAGGACGTAGTCGTCGCCGTCCCGGACCGCGGTGGAGGCCATGCCCAGCACATGGCCGCCGGACTGCGGTTCGGTGACCGCGATGGTCGGCAGGCAGTCGCCCGACGCGATGGCCGGCAGCCAGGTCTTCTTCTGCTCCTCGCTGCCGAAGTGGACGATCTTCGCGACGCCCAGTTGGGACGCCTGCACCATGGCGCCCATCGCGGCGCTGACCCGCGAGATCTCCTCGATGACGAGGGTCTTGGCGACATGGCCCGCGCCCATCCCGCCGTAGGCGCGGTGCACCGTCGCGCCGATCCAGCCCTGCCGGGCGATCAGTCGCGACAGGTCGTGGCAGACCGTGCGGTGCGCCTCCATCTCCGCAATCCGGGGCCGCACCTCGCGCTCGGCGAAGTCCCGCACCCGCTGTCGGAGTGCCTCGTGCCGCTGGTCGGTGAAGTAGCGCTGCAAGGCTAGCCCTCCTCCGCGAACTGGCCCGCGCCGGCCGCTCCCTCCTCGGGGCGGCACCGGCGGCGCCGCCTGTGGTCGTACCGGAACGTGATGTGTCGCTTACCGCGTGCAACACCCGTTGGCATACCTACTGCGGCCGGCGTGAAACATCAACCGGGTGCGTTTGCGTCAGCGGCTGGCGCACGCGGAACGGCCGCACAACCCCCCGTGCCCGCAACGCCGATGGCGCGGCCCCGGGCCGTCCCGGAACCGCGCCACCCCGAGCCACCTGCCCCGCGGTGATCGATACCGCAGGTCAGTGGCCGGTGCCGCAGCAGGACTCGCGCCGCTGCTGGCGGCCCACCTCCAGCCAGTCGGTACCGGCCGCGGAAGCCGAGCGCAGCGCGGGCCCGCCGGGCGCGGGGAAGGCGTCCACCAATGCCCGCTGCTCGTACAGCCGTCCGCCCTTGACCACCGCCGAGGTCCGCACCAGGGTGCTGAAGTCGCTGAACGGATCGCCGTCCACCAGCGTCATGTCGCCCAGCTTGCCGACCTCCAGCGTCCCCAGGTCCCGCTCCGCGCCGAACACCCGGGCCGGCAGCGCGGTCGCCGTCCGCAGTGTCTGACTCACCGTCAGTCCGCCGCGGTGCAGCGCCCGCAGCGCCAGATGCAGGGACAGCCCGACCGCCACCAGCGGCTGGTCGGTGCCCAGCGCGATCAGCCCGCCGCCGCCCAGAATCCGCCGGTAGGCGTCCACTTCGGTCTGGATGTCGGCCAGTTGCGCGGGCGTCGGCCGGTGCCCGGCGCCCTCCCGTACGACCGCGGTGTCCCACGGCGGCATCAGCCTGGTCACCCGCACGTCCTCGGCCAGCGCAGGATCCTCGCCGATCAGCGCGGTCGCCGAGAACGGGGTGGCGAGCATGTGGAAGCCGCCGCCCGTGTAGACCTCCTCGACGTCCTGGTACGCATGTCCGGTGCTGGACACCGCGTGCCCGAACTCCAGCCTCTGGGTGGCTTGGAGATGGGTCGTCAGGTCCTGACCCAGCTGCACGCCCGGGGTGAGCAGATGGCTCCCGGAGCGCACGCCGAGCCGCTCGTGGGCGAACCGCGCGGCCTCCGCCATCACCCAACCCGGCGCCCTGACATAGGTCTTGACGAAGTCCCAGTCCAGCGCCGCGCCACGCTCCAGCGACCGCCGCAGCCCCTCCCGTGTGCGGTGCGCCCGCCCCATGCTGTACGCGACCCGGCCGCCGTCCAGCAGCTCACCGCAGGTCAGCAGCCGCGGCCCGGTGAGCGCCCCGGCGGCCAACGCCTCCCGGAGCCGGGCCTGTTCGTAGGAGAAGCCGCCGCACGAGACGGTGGTGGTGATGCCGTACGCGAGCTGGAGCGCGGTCTGCCGGCCGCCGTAAGTTGTCTGCCAGGGGTGCGTGTGTGCGTCCCAGAAGCCGGGCAGCACGGTCCTCGCCGAGGCGTCCACCCGCCGGGCGGTACCGGCACGCGACGCCCGGTGCGGCTCAATGGCCGTGATCCGCCCCTCCCGTACGACGACGTCGACGTCCTCGCGCACCGCCTCGCCGGTCCCGTCCCAGAACCGGCCCGCGTGCACGACGGTGTCCCGGGCGCGCGACCCGCGGCGCTGCAGGGCGACCGGCACGGTCCGCGCCGGACCGCCGGCCGCCGGGATCAGCCGCAGCTTCCCGGCGGAGAGGTACAGCAGCGTCGCGGAGTCCCCGGACCAGGAGGGATGGTCGGCGCTCTCCTCGGTCAGCTGCCGAGGGGCACCGTCCGGCGTGCCGTCGGGCCGCACCGGCAGCACCCACAGCGCCGACTCGGCGATCAGCGCCAGCTGCCGGCCGTCCGGCGACCAGACCGGGCCGGAGTCGTAGCGGTCGGCGATCGAGACGTGCTCGGCGACCGGGTGCAGCCGGTCCTTGCCGGACTCGGCGTCGACGATCCGGATGACGTTGTAGCCCTCGCGGAACCGGCGGTTGAGCCGGTTGCGGTCGCACAGCGCCAGATAGCGCCCGTCCGGCGACCAGCTGGGCCGGCCCGGCAGCCCGCCCGCGCCCATCGGCGCGGCCAGCACCTTCTCCGTGCCGTCCGCCAGGCTCCGCACGACGAGATTGCCCGACATGTCGAGCGCGGCCAGCCGCCCGCCGTCGGGGGACAGCGCCGGCTGCACCCGCCCGCCGGCCGCCAGCACCGTCTCCGCCCCGGACTCCAGGTCCCGGCGGCGCACCGCGAACAGCCCGTCCCGGTCGTCCGCGTACACCAGCGACCGGCCGTCGCGCGACCAGCTCGGCGCGAGCACATAGCGGGTGGCGTCGGCGGCGGTGATCCGGCGCGGCGCACCGCCTCCCGAAGTGGGCGCCAGCCAGAGGGAGTTGAGCGCCGCGAAGGCGACCTTGCGGCCGTCGGGGGAGAGTGCGGGCAGATGGACCCCGCGCACCGGACCGGCCGCGGTGCGCTCGAAGCCGTAGTCCTTGAGGCGGTAATCGGGGCGGTGCAGCGGCAGCCGGGCGGTGAACGGGATGTGCTCGGCCCGCTCCGGGGTGTCCGGCCGTACGATCCGGAACTGGCCGCCGACCGTCAGCAGCAGCTCGTCGCGCGACACCCACCGCGGCGGCACCGGCTCCACGTCGCCGCCGACCGCGACCGCGGCACCGTCCACCACCAGCGTGCAGGTCGGCCCCGGATAGTCGGTGGTCCGCAGGTACGCCAGCCGGCCGGCCGGGGAGAGCGCCGGCACCATCACCTGCGCCGTGGCGGTCTCGGTGTGCTCGGTGCGCACCGAGCCCCGCCCGTCGGCGGGCACCGACGCGACCGTACGGGACGCCAGCGCGGCGCCGGCCACCTGTCCGCGGACGAAGAAGAGCCGCGAACCGTCCGGCGACCAGCACGGGTCGAAGTCCTCCCAGGCGCCGTCCTGATGGGGACCCTCCTGGCCGGGCAGCCCGGTCACCCGGGTCAGCCGCCCGGTGTCGACCTCCAGCACCCATAACCGGTACGGGCTGCCGCTCACCGCGTCGCCACCGCGCTCCGAGGCGAACGCGATCCGGGTCCCGTCCGGCGACCAGGCGGGCCCGCGGTCGTCCCAGGGGCCGTCGGTCAGCTGCCGGAGGCCGGAGCCGTCGGGGTGCAGCGTCCAGAGGTGGAAGTTGCCGCCCCGGTAGGCGCAGACGGCGATCCGGCGGCCGTCGGGGGAGTGCACCGGACGGGTCGGCTCCAGGTCGGGCGGGGTGAGCGCCACCGCGTCGCCGCCGGTGCGGGGCAGCGACCACAGGACGTTCTGGACCTCGGCGACCAGCCGGTCGCCGGAGGGGGCCAGGGAGGCCGCGCCATTGGTCGCGGCGGTGAAGGAGAGGGCGGCGCCGGACGCGCCGGCGGCGGGCTGCGCCGCCGCGGGCGCCGGGGCGGCGACCCCGGCGAGCCCGGCCGCCGCGGCGGCCGAGGCGGTGCCCTGGAGAAATCTGCGGCGGGACAGTGGCGAACGCCGGATCGGAGCGTCGCCGGAAGGGTCTGCGGTGTCCAACGGTCCTCCTGCGAAAGGGGGTTGCGGCACAGGGCCGACACAGAACCGCCCGATCGTGCCATGCCGCACGGGCCGCGGGCCAACTCCGCCGCGCGCCCCGTGGCGCACCGCCGCCCGGCGGGACAGAGTGGGCGCGACCGACGCCCGCCAGCCCCAGGAGGCAGCGATGCAGCAGGACTTCCACCAGGCCCCCGACGGCGCCCGTATCGCCACCTACACCTGGCTCCCGGAGTCCGGGGCGCCGCGCGCCCTCGTCCAGATCGCCCACGGCGCCGCCGAACACGGCCGCCGCTACGACCGCTTCGCCCGTTTCCTGACCGGCCACGGCTACGCGGTCGTCGCCTCCGACCACCGCGGCCACGGTGCCACCGCCGCCACCACCGGCGGCCTCGGCGTGGTCGGCGAGGACGCCTGGCGGGCGATCGTCGGCGACCTCAAGGGCATCGGCGACCACGCCGCCGCGGCCCACCCCGGCGTCCCGCTCGTCCTCCTCGGCCACAGCATGGGCGCGATGCTGGCCCGCGACTACGCCCAGGAATACGGCGCCGACCTCGCCGGACTGATCCTCACCGGCACCTTCCGCACGCTGCCGGGCCTGGACATCGACGCCGCGTCCGCCGCACTGGAGGCGGAGATCACGGCCCACGGCCGCGCCCACCTCTCGTCCTTCATCCCGCGCACCTTCGGCTTCTTCAACGACGCCTTCCCGCACCGCACCGGCTACGAATGGCTCTCCCGCGACACCGCCGAGGTGGACCGCTACGTGGCCGACGAGCGGTGCGGCTTCCCGTTCTGCGCCGGGCTCGCCCTCGACTGGGTACGGGCCGTCCGCAAGGTCAACGACCCGGCCCACCTCGCCCGCATCCCGCGCGGCCTGCCCGTCCACGTCGCGGTCGGCGACCAGGACCCCTGCCACCAGCGGATGACCCTGGTCCATGAACTCCTGGAGGACTTCCGCTATCTCGGCATCCGCGAGCTGACCTGGCGCGGCTACCCCGGCGCCCGCCACGAGATCCTCAACGAGACCCACCGCGACGAGGTCCAGCGCGATCTGGTCCGCTGGCTCGGCAAGCACGTCTGACCCCGCCGCGGCCGGTCCCCCGGAGGTGTCATGCGCCCAGGAACCCGGTGATGCGGGCCCGCAGGCCCCACGGGTCGAGCCCGTGCCCCGCCAGGTGCTCGTCGAGCCGTCCGTAGCGGCGCAGCTCCCGGCGGCCCACGCCGAGCCCGAGCACCCGGTGCGGCCGGTCGGCGAGCGCGTCGTTGGCGTACCGGGTGGAGGTGCCCGCCAGGTACGGCTCGACCAGCACCACGTCGGCGGCGTCGGCGGCCCCGGCGGCGGCGCGCAGGGTCCGGGCGTCGAAGGGCCGCACGCTCGTCGCGTACAGCACGGTCACGTCCAGGCCCTCGGTGGCGGTCAGCACGTTGTCCAGCATCGGCCCCACGGCGGCCACCACCCCGCGGCGGCCCTGCCGCAGGGTCAGGAACCCGTCCCCGCCCACCGGCCGCGGGGACGCGTTGACCTGGAGGGACAGCCGTACGTAGACCTTGTCGTCGCCGGCCGCCGTGGCCTGCCGGAGCAGGGTCTCGGCCTCGTCCGGGTGGCCGGGAACGTGCACCGTCCAGCCGTCGAGGGTGTCCAGCAGTGCCACGTCGCCCGGTGCCATGTGCGTGAAACCGCCGCTCGGCCAGTCGTAGGAGGCGCCGGCGCTCACCAGGACGCCGCCGGTGCCCTGGTGGCCGAAGTCCAGCTTCAGCTGCTCGAAGGGCCGCTCCACCAGGAAGCTGGCGAAGGTGTGCATGACCGGCCGCAGTCCGGTCAGCGCCAGCCCGCCGCCGACGCCGATGAGCAACTGCTCGCGGATGCCGACGTTGACCACCCGCTCGGGGTGCCGACGGGCCGCGTCGGCGAAGCCGTCCAGGCCGATGTCGGCGAGGACGAGGGCGAGCCGCGGGTCCTCGTCCAGCAGCCGCGAGGTGACCGCGGCGAAACGCTCACGCATGGTGTCCATCACTGAGAACCTCTCGAAGTCGGGGCAAGTCATGGTTGGTGGGGGAAGTCGGGGAAATCGGGGAAGGCGGCGGGGGCCGTCAGAAGACCCGCTTCTCCTTGGGCTCCACGCGGGCCACCACCGCATGCGGACGGCCCGGGTGCGGTGCGCTGAACGCCTCGTACAGCGCCTGGTGGTCGCGGCCGTCCACGGTCGCCGTGGACCAGCCGGCGGCTGTGAACCGGGAGGCGATGCCGCCGTACCAGCCGTGGGTGGCGGAGGAGTTGTCGATGACGAGGGTGTGCAGCCGGTCGAGGCCGGCGGCGCCCGCGAAGGCGAGCGCCTCGTGATTGCTGCCCTCGTCCAGTTCCGCGTCGCCGATCAGCACCCAGACCGCCGGCTCCGGGCGGCCCTGGGCGCGCAGGCCGAGCGCGGTGCCGACGGCCAGCGGCAGCCCGTGCCCGAGCGATCCGCTGCCGATCTCGGCGCCGGGCACCAGCTCCCGGTCGGGGTGGTGGCCGAGCGGCGAATCGTATGCGCCGAAGCCCGGCAGCCAGTCGGTCGGGAAGAAGCCCTTGGCGGCCAGCACCGCGTAGTAGGCCATGGGGCCGTGGCCCTTGGAGAGCAGGAAGCGGTCCCGCCCGGGGTCGGCGGCGGTGGCGGGGGAGACCCGCAGCACCCGGTCGTAGAGGACCCACAGGGCGTCGAGGGTGGAGGTGGCGGCCGGACCGTGCTTCTCATCGCCCGTCATCAGGCCCATGAGGCGGGGCAGTTCGCCGAATCCGATCGGGGTGTCGCCGGTGCGGGCTTCCGGTGTGGTGTCCGTCGCTGTGTTCGTCATGCCGGAAACGGTGCAACCTCAA
This sequence comes from Streptomyces sp. GS7, assembly GCF_009834125.1. Taxonomy (NCBI): domain Bacteria; kingdom Bacillati; phylum Actinomycetota; class Actinomycetes; order Kitasatosporales; family Streptomycetaceae; genus Streptomyces; species Streptomyces sp. GS7. The sequence continues at coordinate 6,105,888 of NZ_CP047146.1, read as the reverse complement.
GCTTGGTCGAGGTCAAGTGGGGGTCGCGGGTCCCCCGCGTCGGCCCGGTGGTCCCGATCGCCGGTGCGGCCGGAGGGCGGTGCGGCCGCTCACCCCGTCCGCCGCCCCTCGTGCCCGGTCCGGCCGGAATGTGGCGACGCGGACCCTCTGACATGGGGTATTGTTCTCGTGCACGACCGGCCGGGGTTTTGGCAGGACGGGCATCGGGACGTGGCGCAGCTTGGTAGCGCACTTGACTGGGGGTCAAGGGGTCGCAGGTTCAAATCCTGTCGTCCCGACTTGTGACAGCACAGGTCGGAAACCGTCTCCTCATCAGAGGAGGCGGTTTTTTCGTCGTCCCCGCCGTATGCGTCGCACCCCGCCGTCCCGGACGCGCCCGCCGTTCCCGGCCCGCTCGCCGTCCCCGCCGTCCCGCGCACCCCTTCCGTCCCTCTTGCCAGGGCTGTCCCGGCGCGCGGCCGTTGCCCGGTCACTCAACTCGTGGTTAAGTCCAGCCGCCCTCACTGTCCGCATATGGACTGGTGCGGCGCGTTCCGGGCATGACAGGATGGAGAGCACGGTTTCCGCGGCCTTAACTGTTCGTTGGGCTCGATCGATGGGACGGTGGCATGGCAGTGGGGGGCGACGGCCGGTCCAAGGGGACGGGGGGCCTGCTCGCGGAACGGCTCAACCACCTCTTCGCGCACATGCACCCGCCCGGCGCGCCGTACACCAACGCCTTCGTGGCCGACGAGATCAGCGGCGGGGCGGCGGAGTACGGCGGGGTCAAGGTCACCGAGCAGTATCTGTCGATGCTGCGCAACGGACGGCGGACGAACCCGAGCCCCGAACTCCTGCGCGCGCTGGCCAAGTTCTTCGCCGTGCCGGTCGGGTATCTGCTGGGTGACCTCTCTCAGCCGCAGGCCGCTCGGGTGGAGGAGGAGGTCCGGTTCCTGGCCGCCATGCGGGACCAGCGGGTGCGGGCCATCGCCCTGCGCTCGGTCGGGCTGCCGCCAGAGGTGCAGGACAGCCTGACGACGATCATCTCCCAGTTCCGCCGGCAGATGAACCTGCCGGCCGAACCGCCGGAGCAGGGTGGTGATCGACGTGGCGAACGGCCCGATACGGACCGCTGAGCACGACCGCATCTTCACTACCTGGCGGCGGGCCGCAGACGAGGACGGGACGAGCATGCGAGTGGGGCGGATACGCAGGCGGTGCAAGCAGCTCATCAAGGAACTGGAGCTGCCCGCCTCGACCGATCTGCGGGGGGTCTGCGACATCGTCGCGGCACGGGTGGAGCGGCCGGTCCACCTGGTGCCGATGAGCCTGGGCGGGGTGGTCTCGGGGATGACCGCCACCACGGACGACGGCTACTGGGTCTTCTACGAACTCAAGACCTCCCCCTGGCACCAGACCCATATCGTGCTGCACGAACTCAGCCACCTGCTGCTCGGGCACGCCCAGGACCCGGCCGTCACCGAAGAGGCGCTGCGGATCTGGACACCGTCCGTCGACGTCGCCACCGCCATGCGGCGGATGGGCCTGACCATGGGCTTCGCCCGGCACCACGGCTATGACAGCCTCGCCGAGCGGGAGACGGAGGTGCTCGGCACGCTCCTGATGGAGCGGGTGGTGCCGTCGGAGGTGGAGCGGGAGGTCCCCCTGGAGGGGCCGGCCGCCGAGGTGGCGGCGGCGCTCGGGCCCGCGCTCCAGCACATCCGGCGCCAGCAGGAGGACGCCGGGCAGGCGGGAGGTACCGGTGTTTGACGTCGTCTACCTCTGCTTCGGAGCCGCCGCCTGGGCGCTCGTGGCGTACAAGTCCGTCGCCTGGTTCCGGGACCGCAGCAACACGGACCTGGGGCTCGCCTGTGTGATGACCGGTGGAGTGGCGACCGTCTTCCTCTTCTCCGCGCCCAGCCTCTACCGGGGATTCGACCGGCTGCTCGGGGTGGCCAACCTCGCCATGGTCTTCCTCTACTCCTCCGTCGTGGTCTTCGCGGCCGGTGCGCTGGTGCTGCTGCTGCGCTGGACGACGGGGGACGCCGAGGCGGCGCGGGCCCGTGCGCGGGTCAGGGCACGGGTGGCGGTCGGGGTGGTGGCCGCGCTCTGGGCGGTGGCCGTCACCGGCTTCGCGGCCGGCCGGCCGGACGCCGTCGAGCACCCCCGCGACTTCAGCACCGCCTACACCGGCGCACCCGGTGTGATGCTCTTCCTGGTGCTGTATCTGGCCATCCTGGGATCGAGCCTGGCGGGCCTGGGGACGCTCTGCCCGCGATACGCCGCCCGGCTCGGCGGATCGTGGCTGGCGCGCGGGCTGCGGGTGCTGGGCGCCGGCTGCTGGCTCGGCCTGGTCTACTGCGCCTGCAAGGTCATCGGCTTCGTCCTGTCCTGGTGCGGGCATCCGGCGCTCTGGCTCTCCAACGGCGTCGCCCCGCTGAGCGCCTCCGTCGCCGCGATCCTGGTCCTGGCCGGATTCTCGCTGCCGGCGGCCGGCCCGCGCGTCGCCGCCTGGCGCCGGCTGCGCCGCCTCTCCCCGCTCTGGCGGACCGTCACCGCGCAGAGCCCCGAGGTCACCATGGACGGCTCGCGGTGGTCGGGCCGCTGGCCGTTCGCCGACCTGGAGTGGCGGGCCAACCGGCAGATGGCCGAGATCCGCGACGTACAGCGCGGGATCCGCCGCCATGTGGAGTCCGACGCGGTCGACATCGTCCTCGAACGGGCCCGCGCGGTCGCGCTGGACGACCGGCAGCTGGCCGCGGTCGCCGAGGCGGCGGCGCTGCGGCGCGGCCTGGAGAACCGAGCGGTGGGCCATGTCCCCGCCCACGGTGCCGACAGCGTCGTGGTCGACGCCGTCCCCACCGGCCGGGAGGGCGCCCGACTCGCCGCCGAATACGAGCACTTGGCGCTGGTCGCGGACGTCTACCGCTCGCCGCTGATCGAGACCGTGCTGACCGAGCTGCGGGAGCGCAGCGCCCGGCCGCGCACCTGATGCGCGGTCGCACAGACGGGGTGGCCCGGTACGGGGGTCCGGGCCGCCCATGCAGCGCGGCGGCACCGGCCCGTACGCCGGTGCCGCCGGCGGGGGTTCAACGCCCTGATCCGGATCCTGCCCGACCCCGAACCATCGGCCAGGCCATAGAGTCGGGAACCATGCAGAACACCGCCGAGACCGGCCCCGACGCCCCCATCGACGTGACGCCCCTCCTCGACGATCCGCACGCCGGTTACGCCGCGCTGCGCGAAGCCGGCCCGGTGCACCGGATCACCGGCGCCGACGGGCGGCCCGCCTGGCTGGTCACCCGCTACGACGACGTCCGCCGCGCGCTGGCCGACCCCCGGCTCTCCCTCGACAAGCGCCATGCCGCGCCCGGCAGTTACCGCGGTTTCGACCTGCCGCCCGCCCTGGACGCCAACCTGATGAACATGGACCCGCCGGACCACACCCGGATCCGCCGCCTGGTGTCCAAGGCGTTCACCCCGGGGCGCGTCCGGGCACTGCGCGCCCCCGTGCAGCGGGTCGCCGACGCACTGCTGGACGCCATGGAGGGGAACGGCCGCGCGGAACTCGTCGCGGACTACGCGGGCCCGCTGCCGATCACCGTCATCTGCGAGCTGCTCGGCATCCCGCAGGACGACCGGCGCGACTTCCTGGCCTGGTCGGACGCCCTCATCACCCCGGACCCCGGCCGGCCGCAGGCGATGAAGGAGGCGATCGGTGCGATGCAGGAGTTCTACACCGGGCTGATCGCGGCCAAGCGCGCCGAGCCCGGCGACGACCTGCTCTCCGACCTGATCGCGGTGCGCGACGAGCCGGAGGACGCTGCCGCCGGCGCGGCCGGCGACCGGCTCACCGAGGACGAACTGACCTCGCTCGCCTTCCTCATCCTCTTCGCCGGCTACGAGAACACCGTCCAGCTCATCGGCAACGCCGTCCTCACGCTGCTCGATCACCCCGTGCAGCTCGCCCAGTTGCGCCGAAATCCAGCCGAACTCCCGGCGGCCGTGGAGGAGTTCCTTCGCTTCGACGGACCGTCTCCGCTGGCGATCCGCCGCTTCCCCGTCGAGGACCTGGACATCGGCGGCGTACGGATCCCGGCGGGCGAGGCGGTGCTGCTGTCGATCGCGTCCGCGAACCGCGACCCGGCCCGGTTCCCCGATCCGGACAGGCTGGACCGGGGCCGGGAGCTCTCCGGGCACCTCGCGCTGGGCCACGGCATCCACTACTGCCTGGGTGCGTCGCTGGCTCGTATGGAGGCGGAGATCGCGCTCGGGGCGCTCATCAATCGCTTCCCGGGGCTGCGGCTGGACGTTCCTCGGGGGGAGTTGCGGCACCGTCGGGCACTTCGGGCACGTGGCCTGATTTCGCTGCCCGTGGCCTGGTAATCCGTAAACGAACACGTTTTTGATGCGTAACCGTTCAGCCATGCGGTAGAAAAGTGCTGTGACCCGCCCGGTGTGCATCCCCCGTCGCACCGGGCGGGTCCTTTGCAGCTGCGCACGGATCCGGTGCGCCGCGCGGATCACGGACCGCATGGCCCGTCTGGCGCATCTGTGCTGCGACTCCCGCGCGCTCTCCATAGCGTGACGACATGGCATCTGACGCGTGTGTGTCCAAGAAGGCCGGTGCGATGGCGCTCACCGCCGTCGCCGTGATGACCCTGACGTCCATACCGGCCCATGCCCACCCCAACCGATCGACCGGCCGCCACCCCGCCCTGGCCGCCGCGGCGCGGGCCGCGGCGCCCGCACGGCGGCGGCGGTTGCCCAGCGGCCTGAGCGCCCTGGCCTGGACGGTCGCCGACGCGGATACCGGGCGCGTGCTGGCGGCCAGGAATCCGCATCGCCAACTCGCCCCGGCCAGCACCCTCAAGACCCTTTTCGCGGTCACCGTCCTGCCGAAGTTCTCCGCCGGCCGGGTCCGCCAGGTCGGCTCCGAAGACCTCGCCGGCCTCGGCGCCGGCAGCAGCGTCGTCGGCGTCCGCCAGGGCGGGCGCTACAGGGTCTCCGACCTGTGGCACGGAGTCTTCCTGCGCTCCGGCAACGACGCGGTGCATGTGCTCGCCTCGATGAACGGCGGCTGGTCGGCCACCGCCCGCGAGATGCAGCAGACCGCCCGGAAGCTGGGCGCCCACGACACCACGGTCAAATCGCCGGACGGCTACGACGAGCCCGGCCAGGTGTCCTCGGCGTACGACCTGACGGTCTTCGCCCGCGCGGGGCTCGCCAACGCCGACTTCGCCCGCTACTGCTCCACCGCCCACGCCAGGTTCCCGGCCGCCGGCGGCGCCACCACCGAGATCGAGAACACCAACCGGATGCTGGTCGGCTCGCACGGCCTGTCCCGCTACCCGGGCATCATCGGCGTCAAGAACGGCTACACCAGCAAGGCCGGCAACACGCTGATCGCCGCCGCCCGGCGCAACGGCCACACCCTGATCGCCACCGTCCTCAACCCGCAGTCCGGCGAGGTCAACGGCGTGTACAAGGAGGCCGGGGCGCTGCTCGACTGGGGCTTCGACGGCGCGGACGAGGCCGATCCGGTCAACCGCTCCTAGCCTCCGACCTCCCTCTCCATGGGACAGGCCCTGGGGGACACGACCCGTCCTCAGGGCCTGCGCAGCCTGGGTGCCGTCCCGGCCGCCGGTACCGGACCGCCCGCGCGGCCGGACGGAGCGTCGCCGAGGCGGTCCGTCAGCTCCCGCACCCAGGCCGTCAGCCCGCCGACGTCGATCCCGTACGGGGCCGTGGCCGCGTACGGGGCGATGCCCGCCGCGCCGCGGACCAGCAGCGCGGTACCGCCGGTGGCGTTGCCGCGGGCCGCATGCGTGAGTCCGACGGCGAGCTGGGCCAGTCCGCGCCACAGCTCACGCTCGGCCTCCGGGGCCGCCTTCCAGGCGTCCTCCAGGACCTCGTGGGCGTGGAACGGCATCCCGGCGTCCAGCAGCCGCTGGGCTTCGGACAGCGACGCCTCCGGCGTACGCGCCACCCCCTCGGGCTGCCGTGCGACGCCCTCGGACCCGTACGGGAGGGGGCGGCCGAGCCCGTCGCGCGGGCGGGCGTTGCGAGCCCGGCCCTGTTCGTCGCGGTCCCGGTGGCGACCGGGGGCGGCGGGCCGGGGCTCGGCGGCGGCTCCGGTGTCCGTGCCGGTCGCTGCGTCCTGCTCCGCGTCCTGCTCTGCTCCGCAGTGGTCGCAGACGGTGCTGCCGGGCCGTTCGCGGATCCGGCCGCAGGCGTCGCAGACCTGGTCCAGCCAGCAGGCGGGGTCGCCGCCCTCGTCGTGACGGGGCGGGCGTCGGGTTTCCTCCGGGTCGCTCACCCTTCGATTGTGCGCCGTCGGGCGGTGGACGCCCTAACCGCGGGCCGTCCCGGCAGATGCCAGCAGAGCCCGGAGGAGCCCGGAAGACCCCGGAAGAGCCCGGAAGAGATCGGAAGGTCCGGGAAGTCGGCCATGTCTGCGTCAGGGGACCCGCGCTCGCTGGCGGGAGGCTTTCCCCGAGGGTCTGCTGCCCGGGGCGAGGCGCGGTGCCGGGAGACACCTCCCGGCGGTAGCCGGGGGAGTATCGCGGGCCCGGCCCCGCCCCACTGGACAGCCGCTAGCCCAACCGCACGTCATAGAAGCAGAGATGGTCCTTGATCTGCGCGACCGCGGCGTGCGGTTCGGGGTAGGCCCAGGCGACGTCCTCGGGGCCGTCGGCGAGCGACCAGTAGGAGGCGGTGCCCTTGAACGGGCAGACGGTGTGGGTCTGAGACGGAGTCAGCAGATCGGTGCGGACATCCTCCGGCGGCAGGTAGTACCGCACCGGGTAGCCGGTTTCGCGGAGCAGCAGCGGACGGCGGCTGTCGGCGAGCAACTGCCCGCCGAGCTCGACCCGGACGCGCTCGGTGCCCTGCTCGATCTCGATGCGGTGGCCCTGAGTGGACATAACCCTGATCTCCGTTCGCCTGTGGGACGCGTGCGGTCTCAGGGTCGCATCCGGGGCGGTTCAGGGAGATCCCTGAGGGCAGCGTGGCGGAGAACCGGCACCGTGTTTGCCATGACCAACGCCATGACGTCGTCCGGCTCTTCGTCTCCTTCCACTCCCTCGTCCGCCGCCGCTGCCTCTTCCGCTCGCCTGTCCTCGCCCTTGTCCCGTAGGGGGGCAGTTGTGGGGGCGGCGCCGGCCGGCGCGGCGGTGGTGGCGGGCATCGGCCCCGCGCGCGCCGCGACCGCAGCGCCGCCGCGACCCCGCTCATCCCTCTCACCCCGCTCACCTTCACCGCCTTCGTCGTCTCTCCCGCACCTCGATGTGGCGGCGCTGCGCGCGGCCCTCTCCGACCTGGAGCACCCGGAGGCCACCGGCGCCCAGCTGCGCGTCACCGGGTCGGCGGGGCGGTGGCGCGCCACTGCCGGTGGTAGTGCCCGTGCGGCCGCCCCACGGCGGTGCCGCGGGCGGCCTGCGCCCACAGGTCGAGCCGGACCGGCCACTGCCGGCGCCGCCGCTCGGTGCGCGGGGGCCGCGGCGTGATCAGACCCAGCGGCTCGGCGTGGGCGTCCGGGGCCGCGGCGAGCCCGGCCGCGCGCTGCTCGGCGTCCTCGTCCTTGCGCCGGCGTCCTTGCACCGGCGCAGGGCCGCCTCCAGCAGCTCGTCGCGCCGGGGAAGTGGTGGGGCACGGCGGCCTGGCCGGTGCCGCAGGCGGCGGCGAGGTCGGCGACCCGTACGCCGCGCAAGCCGTGCTCGGCGATCAGCAGGACGGTCGCGCGGGCGATCTGGAGCGGTCGGCCGCCTGGACAAGCCGCAATACGGGTGAATGTGGCAAAGTGACGGCATGGCTGACCGGGGAGCGAAGAGGCCCACCGTGTCGGTGCCGGACGACTGGCCCGCCCACCCGGACCTGACCCTGGCCCTCAACGGGATGGGCGGCTTCGACTGGGACCTCGACAGCGGGCTGATGCACCTGGATCCGCCCGCCCTGGAGGTTTTCGACCTGCTTCCGGAGGAGTACGACGACCGTCCGGAAACCCTCAGCTGCCGTGTACCGAGCCATGAGGCGGCCCGGCTGGACGCCCTGGTGACCCGTGCGCTCAAGGACGGCAGCCACTCCTTCGGCGCCTACTTCCGGGTCCGGATGCGGGACGGCGCACTGCGCTGGACGCACGCCCAGGGCAGCATCCGCCGCGACGAGTCCGGCCGGCCGCGCCGGGTCATCGGGGTGGTGCGGGACGCCAGCGACGAATACACCCAGGCGGCCGAGCGGATCGCGATCACCGAGGAGCGCCGCCGGCACACCAGCCTGGTCGAGCGCACCACCGCCGCCCTGGCCCACGCCAGAACGGTGGGCGAGGTGATCGCGGTACTCGCCGACGAGCAGGGGCTGAGCCGGCTGGGGGCGGAGAACGTGATCCTCGGACTGGTCGAGGCGGGGCGCATCCGGCTGGTCTCCGAGGGCAGGGCCGGGAGCTTCGTACCGGATCTGGAGTTCACGCGGATCGGCGACGCGTTCCCGATGAGCGAGGTCGTGCGGTCGCTCACCCCGCGCTTCGTGAAGACCCGGGACGAGTTCCGGTACGGCTATCCGAGGCTGTGGCCGGCCATCGAGCCGCTGAAGATCGGCTCCGCCGCGTATCTGCCGCTGATCGCCCAGGGGCGCCCGATCGGCGCCATCGGGCTGTTCTTCGAGCGCGAGAGCGAGTTCCGCGACCAGGAGCGCAATGTGCTGGTCGCGCTGGGCAGCAGCATCGCGCAGAGCCTGGCCCGCGCGATGCTCTACGACCAGGAGCACGAGATCGCCGCGGGCCTCCAGCAGGCGATGCTGCCGCGCCGGATCCCCGGCGTCGCGGAGGCGCAGATCGCCGTCCGCTACCGCTCCGCCCGGATGGGCCGGGACATCGGCGGCGACTGGTACGACGTGATCCCGCTGCCGGACGGCCGGGTCGCCGCGGTCGTCGGCGACGTCCAGGGGCACGACACCCAGGCCGCGGCGCTCATGGGGCAGCTGCGGATCGTGCTGCGCGCGTACGCCGCCGAAGGGCACGCGCCCGCCACCGTGGTGGCCCGCGCCTCCGCGTTCCTGAACGAGCTCGACACCGACCGCTTCGCCACGTGCACGTACGTCGACGCGGACCTGAGCACCGGCGCGGCCCGCTTCGTACGGGCCGGCCACATCGATCCGCTGGTGCGGCACGCGGAGGGCATCTGCCGCCGACTGCCGGTGGCCGGCGGGCTGCCGCTCGGGATCTCGTCGGAGTTCCGGCTGCTCGACTACCCGGTGACCACCGTCCATCTCGCGCCGGGGGACACCCTGGTGCTGTGCACGGACGGCCTGGTCGAGGAGCCGGGCACCGACCTCGACATCGGGATGCGGCACCTGGCCAGGGACATCCGGGAGGGCCCCCAGGACGTCCAGCAACTCGCCGACCGGCTCTGCGAGTCGGCGGACGGCCGGACCGGCGAGGACGACATGGCGCTGCTCCTGCTGCGCCGGCTCGGCGTGCCGGAGCACGACACCGTGGGCCGCTTCCGGCAGCACATCGCCCCCGCCGACCCCGAAGGGCTCTCCGCCGCCCGGCACATGATCCGTGCGGCGGTACGCGCCTGGGGCGCCCGGGAGCGCTCTGAGGAGATCGAGCTGGTCGCCGACGAGCTGATCACCAACGCACTGCTGCACACCGACGGCGAGGCCGTGGTGAACATCCGGATGCCGCACGGTGTCGAGCGGCGGCTGCGGGTGGAGGTCGAGGACCGGTCCAGCAGCCTGCCGCGGCGCCGGGAACCGGGCGAGGCCGGGGTCTCCGGCCGCGGACTGCTGCTCGTCGACCGGCTGGCGGATGTGTGGGGAGTGGAGCCGCGCGGCGGCGGAAAGTGCGTATGGTGCGAGTTCAACTGCTCCTGACCGGGAAGGCCCTGGCCCGACCGGCGCACAGCGGGAACGGGCGCCGAGGAATCGGCACGGCCAAGTGAGGACTGCTCTATGGGATCGCGGGCTGCGGAACAGCGCGAGACCGCCCGTCAGTCGGCGGCGCGGCTGGAGGCGGAAGGCGTCCGGAACGTCGTGCTGACCTCGGTGGACAACGCGGGCATCACGCGCGTCAAGACCGTTCCGGCGCAACGGCTCACCGACGCCGTGGAGCGGGGCGTGGGGATGTCGCCGATCTTCGACGTCTTCACCTCCGACGACGCCATCACCGAATCCGCACATCTCGGCGGGCCCGACGGCGATCTGCGGCTCTTCCCCGACCTGGACCGCCTCACCTCCCTGGCCGCGCAGCCCGGTTGGGCCTGGGCACCGGCCGACCGCTACGACCAGCTCGGGCAGCCGCACCCCGCCTGCCAGCGGCTGTTCGCCCGCAGGATGGCCGAACGGGCCACCGCCGCCGGCCTCGACCTGCGGATGGGCTTCGAGACCGAGTGGGTGGTCACCCGGGCCACGGACGACCCCGACGCCCTCGCATACCCGTGCCTGGGCCCGGCGTACGGCATGACCCGGGTCGTCGAGCTCTCCGACTACCTCCGCGACGTCACCGAGGCGCTGACCCTCCAGGGCGTCGACGTCCTCCAGCTCCACCCCGAGTACGCGCCCGGTCAGTTCGAGATCACCACCGCGCCCGGCGATCCGGTGCGGGCCGCCGACGACACCGTGCTGGTCCGCGAGACCGTCCGCGCCGTCTCCGCCCGGCACGGCCTGCGCGCCACCTTCGCCCCCGCCGTCGTCGCCGGCGAGGTCGGCAACGGCTGCCATCTGCACCTGAGCCTCTACCGCGACGGCACGAGCCTGCACCGCGCACCGGACGCCGCATGGGGCCTGGCGCCCGACACGGTGTCCTTCCTCGGCGGCGTACTGGACGCGCTGCCCGCCCTCCTCGCCATCGGCTGCCCCTCGCCCGCCAGCTACCTGCGGCTGCTGCCCTCCCACTGGGCCGGGATCTACCAGTGCTGGGGCGTGGAGAACCGCGAGGCCGCGCTCCGCCTGATCACCGGCGCGCCCGGCGACCCGGACGGCGGCCACGCCGAGGTCAAGACCTTCGACGCCGCCGCCAACCCCTACCTCGCGGTCGGCGCGGTGATCGCCGCCGGGCTGCACGGCATCGAGACCGCCGCCCAGCTGCCCGACCCGCAGTCCGGCGATCCGGGCGTCCTCGGCGTCCGCGAGCGCGCCCGGCGCGGCATCGTCCGGCTCCCCGCCACCCTCACCGAGGCCGCCGACCGGCTGGAGAAGTCGGCACCGCTCCACGAGGCGCTCGGCGAGGTGCTGCACGGCGCGGTGCTCGCGGTCCGCCGGGCCGAGGAGGCGCACTTCGCGGACAGCGCCCCCGAGGCGATCGCCGCCGCCACCCGGTGGCGCTGGTGACGGCCGTGGACGCCCCGGAGCCCGGTACCCCCGACGAGCTGCCGCCGCTGGTGGACCACCACTGCCACGGCGTGCTGCGGCACGAGCCGGACCCGGGGACGTTCGCCGCGTTCCTCAGCCAGGCGGAACGGCCGCCCGCGGCGGGCACCAGCTTCTTCGACACCCAGGCCGGGTTCGCGGTCCGCCGCTGGTGCCCGCCGGCGCTGGACCTGCCCGTGCACTGCCCGCCCGGCGACTATCTGGCCCGCCGCCGCGAGCTGGGCCCGGCGGAGACCCGCCGCCGGCTGCTGTCCGCCGCCGGGATCGGCACCTACCTGGTGGACACCGGGCTGCCGGGCGATCTCACCGGCCCGGCCGAGACCGCACAGGCGGGCGGCGGCACCGGCTTCGAGGTGGTCCGGCTGGAGTCGCTGGCGGAGCGGATCGCGGGCGCGGCGAGCGGCACCGAGGAGTTCCTGGACGGCCTCGGCCGGGGCGTCCGGGAGGCGGCGCGGACCGCCGTCGGGTTCAAGTCGGTGGCCGCCTACCGGCACGGTCTCGCGCTGGATCCCCGGCCGCCCGGCCCCGCCGAGACAAGGGCGGCGGCCGGCGCCTGGCTCGCCGCCGGCGCGACCCGGCTCAGCGACCCCGTACTCCTGCGCCACCTCATCTGGCTGGCCGTGGCCACCGGCCGCCCGCTCCAGGTCCACACCGGCTTCGGCGACCCGGACCTGCGGCTCGACCAGGCCGACCCGACGCTGCTCACCGGCCTGATCCGGGCCACCGCCGACACCGGCACCGACCTGGTGCTGCTGCACTGCTACCCGTACCACCGGCAGGCCGCCTACCTGGCCGGCGTCTTCCCGCACGTCTACGCCGACGTCGGGCTGGCGCTCACCCACGTCGGTCCGCGGGCCCCGGCGGTGCTTGCCGAGTTCCTGGAGCTGGCACCGTTCGGCAAGCTGCTGTTCTCGACCGACGCGCACGGCCTGCCGGAGCTGTATCTCGTCGGCAGCGCACTGTTCCGGACCGCCCTGGGCTCCGTCCTGGGCGCCTGGACGGAGTCCGGGGCCTGGTCGGCACAGGACGCCCGGCGGGTCGGCGCGATGGTCGCGGCGGAGAACGCGCAGCGGGTGTACGGGCTGGCCGAGCCCGGCGGCCGGTAGCGGCGGGCACCCGGCCGGTAAGGGGTGCTACCGCCCTGCGCCTGTTCCATCGCGTCCGTACCGCGTGGTTTACTGCCGCGTGCCACCTACAACGACTTCTGACGCGACGCCCTCCGAGAAGGACGGGCCCGGTGAAATACCCCTGCGCGCACGGATATTCGCCGATCTGACCCCGCTGCGCGCCTCCCCCGACTACCGCCGCCTGTGGTGCGGCAACACCGTCTCCTGGATGGGGCAGCAGATGACCGCGCTCGCGGTCTCCCTCCAGGTCTACGCCATCACCCGGTCCACCTTCTCGGTCGGCCTGGTGGGCCTGTGCTCGCTGGTCCCGCTGGTCGTCTTCGGGCTCTACGGCGGCGCCGTCGCCGACACCGTCGATCGCCGCAAGCTGGGCCTGTGCAGCGCCGCCGGCGCCACCACGATGTCCGTCGTCCTGGCCGCCGCCGCGCTGGCCGGCTACCACCGCGTATGGCTGCTCTACTCCGTCGTCGCCCTCCAGGCCGTCTGCTTCGCGCTGAACTCGCCGGCCCGCTCCTCGATGATCCCCCGCCTGCTTCCCAAGGAGCAGCTGCCGGCCGCCAACGCCCTCCAGTCGCTGACCACCAACCTCGGCCTGATGGGCGGGCCGATGCTGGGCGGCGTCATCGTCGGCCTGTGGGGCTACCAGGCCGCGTACCTGGTCGACGTGGTGGCGTTCGGCGGCTCGCTGTACGCGATGTGGCGGCTGCCCGCGATGCGGCCCGACCGCGGCGACGGACCGCGGCGCCGCGCCTCCGTCCTGGACGGGCTGCGCTTCCTCGCCACCCGGCCGAACCTGCGGATGACGTTCTTCTCCGACATGGCGGCGATGGTGCTGGCCCAGCCGCGCGCGCTGTTCCCCGCGATCGCGGTCCTCTGGTTCGCGGGGGACGCCAAGACCGTCGGCCTGCTGGTCGCCGCGCCCGCGGTGGGCGCCGTCCTGGGAGGGCTGTTCTCCGGCTGGCTGGGCGGCGTCCGCCGGCACGGCCTGGCCATCCTGATCGCGGTCGCCGCCTGGGGCGCCGCCATCGCCGCCTTCGGCCTGTCCCGGCACCTGTGGCTGGGCCTGCTCTTCCTGGCCGTCGCGGGCTGCTCGGACACCGTGTCGATGGTGTTCCGCAGCACCATGCTCCAGGCCGCCACCCCGGACCGGATGCGCGGCCGTCTCCAGGGCGTGTTCATCGTGGTGGTCGCGGGCGGCCCGCGACTGGGCGACTTCCTCGCCGGGTCCGTGTCCTCTCTGACCTCGCCCGCCACGGCCGTGATCGGCGGCGGACTGGCCTGCATCCTCGTGGTGGCCGGACTCGGGCTCGGGCGGCGGGCGTTCGCCCGGTACGACGCCCGGGACCCGCAGCCCTGACGGCCGGCCGCGGCCCCGGTGCCGGTGCCGGGCCGGCCGGCGCTCCGGCCGCCGTGCCGCCCGCCGGCGGTCCCACCCGCGGCAGCCCGTCGTGCGCCCGGGCCGTGAACGGGCGAGACTCGGGTACGGGGGCTCATACGCCACCAGCCGTCTCAACCCGGAGGCCCGCAGTGCAGCGGCAACCGCTACCGCGCAGCGACCGCGCGCGCATCCGCGAACCCCAGCCCCCGCCGATTCCCCCGGACCCCGGAGGCCCCCCGCCCGGCCCTGTCCCGGAGCCCCCGCCGAGCCCTGTCCCGGAGCCCCCGCCGAGCCCGGTCCCGGAGCCGCTCCCCGGACCGCCGACCCCGCCCGCGCCGCCTGAACCCATCCCACCGGAGCCCTCGCCGGTACCGCGGCCCCCCGGGCCCGACCCGGACCCGGTCCCGGAGCCGTCCCCGGCCCCGTCACCGCTCACCTAGGGGCGCCCCGGCCCTCCGCGTCCGTACGCGCACCGGGGACGGCCGCCGCGCCGCGCGCCCGCTCCCGACACGCCCCTTCCGCCGCGCACCACTCCCGCACCGCCAAGGAGGTGCCGATCATGGCGATCGCCACCGTCAACCCGGCCACCGGTGAGACCCTCAAGACCTTCGACGCGCTCAACGCCGGCGAGATCGAAGACCACCTGGTCCGTGCGGACCTGGCGTTCCAGGAGCACCGCACCACGACCTTCGCCCGCCGCGCCGAACTCCTGCACAGCGCCGCCGATCTGCTGGAGGCCGACCGGGACGGCATCGCCCGCACGATGACCACCGAGATGGGCAAACCCCTGGTCCAGGCCCGCGCCGAGGCCGCGAAATGCGTCAAGGCGATGCGCTGGTACGCCGACCACGCAGAGGAGTTGCTCGCCGACGAGCACCCCGACCCCGCCGACGTCAGCGACTCCGGTGCGATCCGCGCCGTGGTCCGCTACCGCCCGATCGGCACCGTCCTTGCCGTCATGCCCTGGAACTTCCCGCTCTGGCAGGTCGTACGGTTCGCCGCCCCCGCCCTCATGGCCGGCAACACGGGGCTGCTCAAGCACGCCTCGAACGTCCCGCAGACCGCCCTCTACCTGGAGGAACTCTTCCGCCGCGCGGGCTACCCCGAGGGCTGCTTCCAGACCCTCCTGGTCGGCGCCGCCGCCATCGAGGAGATCCTCCGCGACCCGCGGATCGCCGCCGCCACGCTGACCGGCAGCGAGCCCGCCGGGCGCTCGGTCGCCGCCATCGCCGGCGACGAGGTCAAGAAGACCGTCCTCGAACTGGGCGGCAGCGACCCGTATCTCGTCCTCCCCTCCGCCGACCTCGACAAGGCCGCCCGGGTCGCGGTGACCGCCCGCGTCCAGAACAACGGGCAGTCGTGCATCGCGGCCAAGCGGTTCATCGTGCACCAGGACGTCCACGACGCCTTCTGCGAGCGGTTCACCGCGCGCATGGCGGCGCTGACCGTCGGCGACCCGATGGACGAGCACACCGACATCGGGCCGCTCGCCAGCGAGCAGGGCCGCTCCGACCTGGAGGAACTCGTCGACGACGCGGTCCACCAGGGCGCCCGCGCGCTCTGCGGCGGCCGGCGGCCACCGGAGCACCGCGCCGGATGGTTCTACGAGCCGACCGTGCTCACCGGCGTCACCCCGAGCATGCGGATCCACCGCGAGGAGGCGTTCGGGCCGGTCGCCACGCTCTACCGCGTCGCCGACCTGGACGAGGCGATCGCCCTCGCCAACGACACGCCGTTCGGGCTCGGTTCCAACGCCTGGACCCGCGACGCCGGCGAACAGGCCCGGCTGGCACGGGACATCCAGGCCGGCGGGGTCTTCTTCAACGGCATGACCGCCTCCCACCCCGGCCTCCCCTTCGGCGGCGCCAAGCGCTCCGGCTACGGACGGGAACTCTCCGGGCACGGCATCCGCGAGTTCTGCAACATCACGACGCTGTGGTACGGGCCGGAGGACTGAGCCGGGCGCCTGCCGCTCGGGGCCTGGTCAGGGCGCGGCCCACACGGTGACGGACAGCTCGAACGTCGGGTTGTCCGCCGTGGCGTTGCTGCTGGTGTCCGTGCTGTCCACCTTGTCGAAGGTCATCTTCGCCACCTGGTTCTTCGTGGTCACCACGCACCAGACCGTGCCGGGGGCGATCTTCCCGGCGTTGGTGTTGGCACCCAGCGGGTTGCCCTCGGCCGCCGCCCGGCACGCCTCGCCGGTGTCGGTCCCGGCGTCGGCGGTGCCCGCCCTGACCGGGCTGCCGTAGCCGCCGCCGACGGTGATGACGGCCTGGGCGCCGCTCATCCCGTGCTGGCAGCCGACGTAGTCCAGCTCGGTGTCCTGGGAACCGTCCAGCAGCCCGGGGGTGACGGAGGGTGTGTCCAGGTCCAGGGCCTGGGACACCTGGCCCAGGCAGCTCGCCGCCCGCCAGGTCAGGTGGTGGTTGCGGAACACCACCTTCGCGGCGCCGGCCCGGGCGGCGGCGGACGGTGTGCCGCCGCCCTGAGGAGTGCCGGTGGCGGTATCGCCGCTGCCACCCGTGTCGCCACCGAGGGCCCCTCTGACCAGCGACGACGTCAGCAGGACCGCCAGCGCGCCGCCTGTCGCCGCGGCGATCAGCAGCGGCCGGCGGCGGCCCGGCGGCCGGGACGGAGCCGCGGGGGAGCCCGGTGCGTACGGCGGCGGTGGAGGTGTCTGCGGGGGCGGCGGCGCCGACGGAGGCGGCGGAACCCTCCCCGGCGGCCGGACCGTCTGTGCCGCGCCGGCCACCTCCGACGGGCCCCGCACGAGCGCCAGCGTGCCGGCCGCGCCCGCCGACCGGCGCTGCGGCCGGGGCAGCCCCCGGCCGTGCAGCTCGCGGTCGACCCGCTCGTGGATCTCGTCCAGGGTGAGCGGGTCGGGTGCCGCCAGGGCGCCCAGCAGCGCACCGGTGAAGGCCGTGTACGCCTCCCCGACGGGCGCGTGCGCGGGGGCAGTTCTCGTGGTGGACGTGAGGGTGTAGGTTCCCGTCAGGTCGAGCTGGCCGACGGCCAGGTTGGTCGGCTCGGCCATCGCGGAGACCGCTCTGCCCGAGAAGCAGCAGTCGACGAGCAGCACCCGGGCCTTCGCCCGGGCCTCGCCCACATGGCGTTTGACCAGATCGATCGGCACGGCGGAGAAGCCGACCTGGTCGAGGTCGGTATGGACCAGGCCGAGGTGCAGCAGCCCGCCGTCGTCCAGCACGCCATGGCCCGCGTAGTAGACCAGCAGCAGGTCGTCCGCCTCGCGCACCGCCCAGGCCAGCGCCGCCCCGACGGCCGACGCGTCGGTCGGGTCCGCCACCACCCGGCAGTGCTCCGGAGCCAGCAGACCCCGGCCGGGGTGGGTGAGCGCGGCCCACAGCGCCTGGAGGTTGGCCGCGACCGAGGGGATGCCGGGCAGATCGGCACTGGTGAAGCGGCTGGTCCCGATCAGTACGGCGCGGCCGGCGCCCTTGCCCGGAAACCATCGCCCGGCACTCGTCCCCCGCATCATGCCCTCCCCATGGCAGACGTCGCCGCCATCCTGGCACGGCGGACGCGGCAGTTCGCGTGATTCCGGCGGCTCGGTCCCGGCTGCTCCTCCGTCACGCAACAGCCTTGCGCAGTGCGGCAGTTCAGTCCCCGGCCCGGGCCGGGTCGTCCGGTAGGGCGAACTCGCACCACAGCGCCTTGCCGGACCCGCGCGGCTCGGCGCCCCACCGGTCCGCCAGCGCCTCGACCAGCAGCAGCCCGCGCCCGGAGGTCGCGGTCTCGCCGGGCCTGCGCCGCCGGGGCCACTGGCTGGAGCGGTCCTCGACCTCCAGCCGGATGCGGGGCGGGGTGCCGGGCAGCAGCTCCACGGAGACCAGGGCGCCGCTCTCGGTGTGGGTGAGGGCGTTGGCGATCAGCTCGGAGGCGGCGACCTCCACGCTGTGGGTCAGCGCGCCCGCGCGCCACTGGTCGAGCGTGCGGCGCAGCGCCGAGCGGACCTCCGCGGTACCCGCCGGATCGGCCTGGTGGACATGGAGCCGCAGCCGGGGCGTCGCGGCCTCCCCGGGGACGGCGTGCCGGCGCAGCAGCAGGAGGGCCATGTCGTCGTCCGAGCCGGGCTCGGCCCACAGGTGGGCGGAGAGCTGGTCGGCCAGCGCCTCCAGTTCGCCGGGTCCGGCGCGGACCGCGGCGGAGAGCGCGTCGATGCCGTCCGAGATGTCCCGGCCGGGCTGCTCGACCAGGCCGTCGGTGCACAGCAGCAGCGTCGAGCCGGGCTCCAGGAACAGCTGGGTCTCCGGGAAGTGGTCCTGCCCGAAGCCGGTGGCCAGCCCCAGCGGCAGCCCGCCGCGGATCTCGGGCCAGGCGATGTGCCGGGAGCTGTTGCAGATCAGCGGGCCGAGGTGGCCGGCGCGGGCGATGTGCAGCGCCCCCGATTCCAGGTCCGCCTGGACGTAGGTGCAGGTCGCGAAGCGCTCGGTCTCCAGCTCGCCCAGGAAGCGGGAGGCGCGCACCAGCACCGTCTCCGGTGCGTGCCCCTCGCTGGCGTAGGCGCGCAGCGCGATGCGCAGTTGGCCCATCACCGCGGCCGCGTGCGTGTCGTGGCCCTGGACGTCGCCGACCACCAGCCCGACCCGCCCCTGCGGCAGGGCGATCACGTCGTACCAGTCGCCGCCGACGTCGCGCCCGACGCTCGCCGGGTGGTAGCGGACGGTGACCTCGCCGCCCGCGATGGGCGGCAGCCGGCGCGGCAGCATCGCCGCCTGCAGCCCGGTGGCGAACTCCCGCTCCTGGTCGAAGAGGGTCGCCCGCTGCACCGACTGCGCCACCACGCCGGCCAGTGCCAGCGCCAGGTTCCGGGCCTCCGGCGACTGCACCGCCGGCTCGTGGTTGAACAGCCCCAGCGCCCCGATCACGGTGTCCTGGGCCACCAGTGGCAGGAACGCGGCGCTGCCGGTCGGCAGCAGGTCGACGTACGGGCGCAGCCGCGGATAGCGGGCGATCAGCTCGCCGCGGGTGCCGAGGAAGCTGGGCCGGCGGGAGCGCACCGCGTCGGACAGCGGAAGGGTGTCGTCCAGCCGCGAGTTCATCATGTCGTCGGGGACGTCGCCGGCCATCCCGGCGGCGGCGATGACCTCGAACCGCCCGTTCCTGACCAGGCCGAGGACCAGTCCGTCG
Source organism: Streptomyces sp. GS7 (assembly GCF_009834125.1). Taxonomy (NCBI): domain Bacteria; kingdom Bacillati; phylum Actinomycetota; class Actinomycetes; order Kitasatosporales; family Streptomycetaceae; genus Streptomyces; species Streptomyces sp. GS7. The sequence continues at coordinate 6,086,889 of NZ_CP047146.1, read as the reverse complement.
GCGCCGAACCGCCGGGCGCCGCCGGGGCCGGTCAGCACCCGCGTCACGTCCGCCACGGACAGCGCGCGGGCCAGCGCCGCCGTGGTCTGCTGCACCATCACCGTCTGCCGCTGCCGCTCCCGCTGGAGCGAGCGCAGCAGCGCGGAGTCGGCCAGCTCGCTGGTCGCCTCCCGGACGATGCCGATGACGCGGTACGCCACGCCGTCCCTGTTGCGCAGGATCCGCCCCTGGGAGTGCGTCCAGCGCCGGGTCCCGTCGCGGCACTGGACACGGAAGTACGCGCCGTACGACGCGTTGCCGTCCTGGAGGGCCTGGGAGAGCGCCGCGTCCAGCCGGGTGCCCTCCTCGGGCGGCACCCGGGAGATCAGGGACATCGGTCCGCCGTCGTACTCGCCCGGCCGCAGGTCGAAGACCTCCATCGCCCCGGCGTCCAGATCCATGAACCCGGTGTCCAGGTCCCAGTCGAAGGTGCCCATGCGGTTGAGCGCCAGCCGCTCGCGCAGGGCGATGGGCTCGTGGTCGGACACCCCGGGCACGTCCTCCTCGACCCGGGGCGGGTTCCGGTCGGCACGGGGGTCGTAGCCCTCCGTGGAGGGATCGGGGGGCCGCGGGGCCATGCGAACACCTTAGGCGGGGCCCCCGGGCCCCGCACTCCCGCTCCGGTCACGCACTGTAACGGCGTCACAGTGCCGCGGCCCGCGACACGGGCCCCGGGCGTGGACGTACCGATCTCAGCGGGCGGCGGCCGGGCGGCGCGCCAACCGGCGGAGGGTGCGGCCGAGTCGGCGGACGTAGCAGTGCTGGAACACCGGGACCAGTGGCCCGGCGAGCCGGGTGAACCACCGGGCCGGGCGGCTGAAGGCGGTGACCGTGAACCACACCGAGCCGTCCGCCCGCAGCTCGACGACGAACGCCTCCTCGCCGCACTCCGGATGCCCCTCCCGGGTCCCGTACGCAAAGCCGACCCGGTCCGCGTCGGCCACCGCCCACACCACCCGGCAGGGGCCGGTCACCCGCAGCGGCCCGATGCCCACGGAGACGTCGACCGGCACACCCGGAGCGGCCCGCGGCGCGCCGGCCCTGACGCGGGTGCCCGCGGCCCGGTGCATCCGGAAGGCGGTGACCGCCGCACCGGCCGCGTCGAACACCGCCCGGCCGTGCCCGAGCGGCAGTGCCACCCGCAGATGGTGGTAGCCGGCGGGCAGCGGAGCGCGCCGGGTGCCGCCGTGCTCCGGGTACGTGAGATCGGCGGGGCCGAGGTCGTCCGTGCTCATCGCCCGCCGTCCGCCTCACCGTGCCGTCCGGCCCCCGCGGCGAACCGCGCCGCGCCCTTGAGGCCGTCCGCCAACACGGCCCGGCCGTAGTGCAGTTCGGCCGCCATGGCGTCCCGCTCGGGCTGCCCCTCCTGGTCCAGCAGGGACGCCCGGTCACTGCGCAGGCACGCCTGGGGGAGGCGGGCGAGTTCCGCGGCCAGCCGCTCCGCCTCGGCACGGGCCGCGCCGGCCGGGACCAGCCGGTGCACCAGCCCGATGTCCAGCGCCTCCACGGCCGGTACCGCGCGCCCCGTCAGCACCAGGTCCATCGCCCGGCTCGCGCCGATCAGCCGGGGCAGCCGCACCGTGCCGCCGTCGATCAGCGGCACCCCCCACCGGCGGCAGAACACCCCGAAGACCGCGTCCTCCTCCGCCACTCGCAGATCGCACCAGAGCGCCAGCTCCAGTCCGCCGGCCACCGCGTGCCCGGCGACCGCCGCTATCACCGGCTTGCTCAGCCGCATCCGGGTCGGCCCCATCGGACCGTCGCCGTCCGGCGCCACGCGGTTGCCGCGCCCGGTGCCGACCGCCTTGAGGTCGGCCCCCGAGCAGAACGTCCCGCCCTCGCCCCACAGCACCGCCACGCTCGCACCGTCATCGGCCTCGAACGCGCGGAAGGCGTCGGCGAGTTGCCGCGCCGTCGTGCCGTCCACCGCGTTGCGGGACGCGGGCCGGGACAGCACCACCGTCGTCACCGGCCCCGCGCGCTCCACCCGTACGGACATCAGGCGCCGTCCCCGCCGGTCCGGGCCCGCCCCAGAACCGCCGCCAGATCGACGCCGGCCGGCAGCGTGCCGAACGCATGGCCCCACTCGCCGCCCAGCCGCGAGGCGCAGAACGCGTCCGCGACCGCCGGATGGCTGTGCCGCACCAGCAGCGCCCCCTGGAGGACCAGCGCCATCCGCTCCGCCAGCGAACGCGCCATCAGCTGCGCCCGCTCCGGATCGGCGAGCCCGCCGACCATCGTGCGCAGCCCGGCCGCCGCCGCGTCCAGCCGCCGGTCGGCGCCCGCCGCCACGTCCACCTCCGCGAAGTACGCGTCCAGCGCGGCGGGTTCCCGGCCCAGCGCGCGCAGCACGTCGAGCGCGGCGACGTTCCCCGAGCCCTCCCAGATCGACAGCAGCGGCGCCTCCCGGTACAGCCGCGGCATGCCGGACTCCTCGACGTACCCGTTGCCGCCCAGGCACTCCAGCGCCTCCGCGGCATGCGTACTGCCGCGTTTGCACACCCAGTACTTCCCGGCCGCCAGCGCCAGCCGGCGCAGCGCCGCCTCCTGCCCGTCGCCGGCCTGCGACCGGTCCACCGCGGCGGCCAGCCGCATCGCCAGCAGCGTCGCCGCCTCCGACTCGACCGCGAGATCGGCGAGCACCGCGCGCATCAGCGGCTGCCGGTCCAACTCCCGTCCGAACGCCCGGCGGTGGGCGGTGTGGTGCAGTGCCTGCCGCAGCCCCGCCCGCATCCCGGCCGCCGAACCGAGCACGCAGTCCAGCCGCGTCATGTTCACCATCTCGACGATGGTCCGCACCCCGCGGCCCGGCTCGCCCACCGGCCAGGCGACCGCATCCTCGTACTCGATCTCCGACGAGGCGTTGGAGCGGTTGCCCAGCTTGTCCTTGAGCCGCATCAGCCGCATGCCGTTGCGGGTGCCGTCCGGCAGGACCCGCGGCAGCAGGAAGCAGGTGAGCCCTTCCTCCGTCTGCGCCAGGGCGAGGAACACATCGCTCATCGGGGCCGAGGTGAACCACTTGTGGCCGCTGATCCGGTGGCTGCCGTCGCCGGCCGGCACCGCACGGGTGGTGTTGGTCCGTACGTCGGAGCCGCCCTGCTTCTCCGTCATCGACATCCCGGCGATCAGCCCCCGCTTGGTCAGCGGCGCCCGCAGCCCGAAGTCGTACGTCCGGGAGGCGAGCAACGGCTCGTACCCGGCGGCGAGTTCGGGAGCTGCGCGCAGCGCCGGGACCGCGGCGTAGGTCATCGAGATCGGGCAGCCGTGGCCCGGCTCGGCCTGCGACCACACATAGAACTTGGCCGCGCGCACCAGATGCGCCCCGGGGCGGTCGTCGGCCCAGGGCGCGGCGTGCAGACCGTTCGCCACGGCCGCGGTCATCAACTGGTGCCAGGCCGGATGGAACTCGACCTCGTCGACCCGGTGCCCGTACCGGTCGTGGGTGTGCAGCCGGGGCGGCTGCTCCTCCGCCCAGCGCGCCTGCTCCTGCACAGCGGCCGAACCGGCCAGCGCGCCCAGCTCGGCCACCTCGCGCTCGCCCCAGCCGGCGCCCTCCCGGCGCAGCGCCTCCAGGAGGGCCGGCTCGTCCGCCGTACTGAAATCCACGAGCGGCGGGGCCTGATTCGTTACGTCATGGGTGACGGTCATGGCACTGACGTTACAGATTTCATACAGCCGCGGGAAGTATGTAAGGCCGTCGAGCCTGCGGCCGGTGGCATACCGGGGCACCGCCCGTACCGCCGGCCAGGGCCTGCCCATCGGGCAGGCCCTAGACTTCGCGGCACCTATGAACGACGACCCCCTCGCGCTGCGCCCGCTGACGGCCCGTTCCATCGTGCTGAGCACCCTTCTCGGACACCATCCGCCCCGGCTCCCGGCGCGCGCCCTGGTACGGGTCGGGGAACTCTTCGGCATCGCGGAGGGCACGGTCCGGGTGGCGCTCTCGCGGATGGTCGCGGCCGGCGACCTCCAGCAGCGGGCGGGTTCGTACGGGCTCACCGCCCGGCTGCTGGCACGCCAGGCCCGGCAGGACGAGAGCCGGTCGCCGCGCACCCGGCCCTGGCACGGGGAGTGGGAGATCGCCGTGGTCACCACCTCGGAGCGCCGGCCGGCCGCCGACCGCACCGCGCTGCGCCAGGCCATGGCGGCGCTGCGGCTGGCCGAGCTGCGGGCCGGCAGCTGGCTGCGCCCCGCCAACCTCGACCGGCCCCGCCCGGCCGTCGTCACCGCGCAGTGCACCTGGTTCACCGGCGCCCCGGACGGCGATCCCGCCACTCTGGCCCGCGGGCTGTGGGACCTGGACGGCTGGGCGGCGCGGGCGCGGGCGCTGCTCGCGGCGCTGGACCGGGCCGGCACCCCCGCCGAACGCTTCACCGTCTCGGCCGCGGTGCTCCGGCATCTGCTCGCCGACCCCCTTCTCCCGCAACCCCTGTTGCCCGAGGGGTGGCCGGGGTCCGCGCTCCGGTCGCGCTACGACGCGTTCGAGGCCGAACTGCGGGAGCTGCTGCGGCAATACCTGGCGCCCGACGGCGAGGGGTGAGCTTGCCCGGCGCACGTGCCACCCCCTTGGCACGGCGGTCGCCGCCCCCTTCGTGCGGCGGGTCGGCACGGCCGAGGGGCGCACGGGCGGCGCGGTGACGCGCAGCGACGCGGAGCGTGATGGCGCGGGCGGGGGCGCGCGGGGCCGGGCGGCCGTCGGCCCTCGGGTGCGCCGGGCAGGTTTGCGCCGTCCGGCGGCCCGCCGTCCCGGGCAGGGCCTGCCAACTCCTGAGCAAACATGGGCGGTTGCACCGGCCCGGCGGTCCGTGCGCGGTGTGTGCAGCCCCCGCCGCGCATATGCACCGAGGCCGGCGGACGCGCTCGGCGCGATCGCTCCAGGCCGAACGGGTGTGTGAATTCTTCAGGTTTCCGGCCTCTGGAGCGCGAGGGGTGCGCCCCTACCCGTCGGGTCCATGCGCCATGCGGAGGAATCCGTACCCCTTCCGGCGGTGAGGGGGCAGGCCGGCCGCTGAAGGCGCACCCGCGCGCTCTGCCCATGCGAACTCCGGCCGTGGTTGTCTCTTACTCGGCAAATTCACGACGCCGCGAAGAAAACGCAACATCAGTCGAAAACCCAGAACTCGCCAAACTCGCGGAAATCACTGGAATATCTCCGCGAGGGAAATGTCGGTAGGTACGGAACACGCGACGGGAGCAGGCACATGGAAATTTCGCAGGTATCGGAATCGCAGGTATCGGAAAACCGGGCAAGGGAAGCGGGCGAACGCGGTGAAATGCTGCGCGGCCGCGGGGTCCGGGGCGTCACCGCAGCCGCCGTCCTGCTGGCGGCCGGCGCCCTCAACCTGACTGCCGAGGAGCCGGCCGAGGCCGTCAGCGGCACGCACTGGGACCGCCTGGCCCGGTGCGAGAGCGGCGGCAACTGGGGCATCGAGACCGGGAACGGGTTCTCCGGCGGCCTCCAGTTCACCCACGCGACCTGGCACTCCTACGGCGGCGGGGCCTACGCGAACCGGGCCTCGCGGGCGACCAGGGAGCAGCAGATCCAGGTCGCCGAGCGGGTGCTGGCCCGGCAGGGCTGGGGCGCCTGGCCGGCCTGCTCGGCCTCGCTGGGGCTCGCCGGCCTCGCCCGCAGCAGCGCCCCGCACACCCTGCCGAAGCGCGAAAAGGCCCAGCCGCACCGCAATCGGATGCACCGTTCGCAGCACCAGGAAAAGCCCTACAAAAACGAGCGGCACCGGCCGGTGAGTGGCGCGAGCGGCTCCGTCGTCGTCAATGACGGCGATACGCTGTGCGGTATCGCCACCCGCCACGGAAAGATCTGGCAGGAGCTCTACCGACAGAACCGCCAGGTGATCGGTGGGGACCCGAACCTTATTTTCCCCGGCATCCGGCTGCACCTCTGAAATTCCTCCGCCGGCCGACCGGAAGCTGAGTGAATTCGACCTCGGGTAATCGGTCGAATGAATTCGGCGGAGTGAATTCCGAGAACTTCCGGAATGTGTGCATGGGGGAATGCAGGCCGTCCGTGGCGCCGCGGACGGCCTGCCCGCACGCGGGCCCTCAACTCCGCCGCACCTGCCGCACCCGCCGCCGGGCCTCGTACCCGGCCAGCACCACGGCCGGCGTCAGCAGGCTCAGCCCGAACTGGGCGCGGCTGTCCGGCGGAAAGGCCATCGCCCCGATCACCGCCGCCATCAGCGCGATGGTCACCCAGCTCAGCCACGGGAACAGCCACATCTTCAGGGTCAGCCGCTCCGGTGCGTCGCGCTCCAGCCGGCGCCGCATCCGGACCTGCGCGACGGCGATCGCCAGATACACGAACAAGGCCATGGCGCCATAGGAGTTGATGAGGAACCGGAAGACCACATCGGGCGAAAACCAGGCCGTGATCACCGACAGATACCCGACCGAGGTCCCGGCCGGCAGCGCCCGGCGCGGCACCCCGCTCGCACTCAGCCTGGTGAATCCGCGCGGCGCGTCCCCGTTGCCGGTCAGCGCGAACAGCATCCGGGAGGAGGTGTAGAGCGCGGAATTCAGGCAGGAGAGGACCGCGATCAGCACGATCGCGTTCATCACCGTGCCGGCCGCGGGCACCGCCAGCCGGTCCAGCACCGCCGCGTACGCACTGACCGCGACCGCCTGCGACGTCCAGGGCACCACCGCGACCACCAGGAAGACCGACAGCACGTAGAACGCCACCACGCGCAGCACGATCGAGCGGATCGCCTCCGCCACCGCCCGCTCCGGCTCCACCGATTCGGCCGCCGCGACGGTCACGATCTCCGCCCCGGTGAAGAAGCCCACGCACGGCACGACGGCGGCCAGCACCGCCCCGACGCCGTGCGGCGCGAAGCCGCCGTGCGCGGTCAGCCGCGCCGGCCCGCCGCCGTGCGCCCCCGGCCACGATTCGGCCGCGCCGGCTCAGCGGGCCGGGCCCGGAGCCGTTGCGGCCCTCACAGCGGCAGTACGCACACCGGCACCGGCGCCGCGAACGGCGGGCCCGCCGCCACCAGCGCCCCGGTCCGGGTGTCCACCGAGAACACCGTCACCGACCCCGACTTCTGGTTCGCCGCGAACAGCCACCGCTCGTCGGGCGAGAAGGCGATCTGCCGCGGGAAGTCCCCGCCCACCGGCACCGTGTCCAGCAGCCGCAGCCGGGCCCCGCCGGCCTCCACCGCGTACCGGGTGAGGCTGTTGTGGCCGCGGTTGGCGAGAAAGGCGAACCGGCCGTTGCCGGTCACCAGGATCTGCGCCGGGTAGCTGACGCCCGCACCCGTCCCGGTGGACTGCGGAGCCCCGGGCACCAGCCGCCCGTCGCGCCGGTCGTAGCCGCAGACCACCACGGTGTCGTCCACCTCGTTGGCCAGATAGGCCCACGCGCCGGAGGGGTGGAAGGTCAGATGCCGGGGCCCGGCGCCCGGCCGCAGCGCCGCCTGCGACACCGGCGCCAGCGTCCCGGCCCGCTCGTCCAGCCGGTAGGTGTAGACGGTGTCGTTCCCCAGGTCGACGGCGAGCACATGGCGGCCGTCCGGAGCGGTGGTGATCTGGTGGGCGTGCGGCCCGGTCTGCCCGGGGCCGGGCGGCGGGCTCGTGTGGACGACCAGATCCGTCCGCTCGCCCAGCGCGCCGCTGCGCCCGTCGATCGGATGGACCGCCACGCTGCCGGACAGGTAGTTGGCGCTGAGCAGCCAGCGACCGCGGGGATGCACCGACAGATGGCAGGGCCCGGCCCCACCGGTCGACCGGCTGCCCAGCACCACGGGCGGCCCGCCCGTGCCCCACGGCAGCGCCATCGCGGTCACCGCGCCGTCCTGCTGCTCGTCGACGGCGTAGAGCGTCCGCCCGGACGGCGCGAGCGCCAGATACGACGGGTCGGCGACCCCCGGGACCACGCCGCCGGCGGTGAGCGCGCCGGTGGCCGGGTCGTAGCCGCCGAGCCCGACGCCGGCGCCGCCGCCCGGGGTGGAGGTGTACGTCCCCAGGAACAGCGGCCGGCCGCGCCGCGGCGTCCGCGCGGCGGCGGGGTCCCCGGCCGTCAGGGCCGCCGCCCCGGCCAGTCCCGCCGTGACCGCCGTCACGAACCGCCGCCGGCCGAACCCGCCGCGCGCCGCTGCCGCCGCTTCGCCCATGCCGCACCTCCGGTACCGGTGCTGCCAGGGTGACCCGCGCCCCATACCCCCGCAAGGGGACGGTACTTGACGCACCATCAGCCCGCCGGACCCCGACGGCCCCGTACATCCCGATGATGACCCCCACCCCCACCCGTAGCACTCCAGTCGTACATCACAACCCATACGCGGACGGATTCGCCGGCCCCCTGCCACCTCGTAGTTTCGTGATCAAGGCAAACAGACGATCGAGAGGCCAGGGATCGATGTACGGCAAGGCATTCGCCCCGGAGTACCAGGGCGAACTGGGCTCGGCACTGAGCGTGAACTCCTCGTACGAGGAGGTGCTGGACACCGCGAACCGGGCGCTCGCCGACGCGGACACCGCGCTGGAGCGGGCCCGCGCCCAGCTCGCGGTCGCCGAGGCCAACCGGCGGCTGGGGCGGGTCGACGCGGCGGGCGGCGCCTGGCGGGCGAGCTACCGCAGCGCCCGCGACACCGGCGACCCGGCCGCCATGGCGTGGGCGCTGTGGAGCGGCGGCACCCTGGCCCGCCAGTGCGGCACCCTGCCGCTCGCCCGCCGGCTGCTCGGCCACGCCGTCACGCTGGCCGCCGACAGCGGCGACCGGCTCGCCCAGGGCTACGCCCTCGCCGGCCTCGCCGAGACCGGCCGCATCCAGGGCGACTACGCCGCGGTCGCCGAGCTCCACGAGCAGCTGCTCGAACAGGGCCGGGCGCACGGCGAGGCCCGGCACATGGTCTGGGCGATGTCCGGCATCGCGCAGATGCACCGCAACACCGGCGACTACGACAAGGCCCTGGAGCTGTTCGAGGAGTCCGTCCGGATAGCCACCGAGGCCGACGACGCCCGCGGCCGGGCCTGGTCGCTGCGCGGCGTGGCGGACGTGCTGTCCGTCCGCGGCGAGCCGGACCGGGCGCTGGACCTGCTGTCCGAGGCGGAGGCCATCTGCCGCACCATGGACCTGGCCAGCGCGCTCGCCTACAACCACAAGATGCGCGGCAACGTCCTCTACCGCGCCGGCCGTTACGCCGCCGCCCGCGACACCTACGCCCTCGCGCTGCGGGAGTTCACCGAGATGTACGAGCCGCGCGGCGAGGCGCTCTCCCGGCTCGGGCTGGCCAAGTCCCGCGCCCGCCTGGGCCGCGACCGCACCGAGACGCTGGCCGAACTCGACGCCCTGGAAGGGGACTTCGACCGCATCGGGCTCCGCCACGCGCGCGAGATGGTCATCGCCTTCCGAGCAGAGCTGACCGCGACACCGGCGCCAGGAACTCCCGCTCCGCGCTCCGGTGCCACCACTCACCGGTCTCCCGCAGTTCCCGCCAGGTCGTGAAGCGGTAGCGGAAGACCCGGGCCCGCACCCGCGCCGGCGGCAGATCGGGGAACGGGTTGCGGCGCAGCAGCCGCAGGGTGTCCCGGTCGTTCTCCAGCAGCCGCGCCACGAACGGCAGGAACCACGACCGCGCATAGGCCGGCGACAGCGCCGCGAACCACATCAGCCAGTCCAGCCGCAGGTGATACGGGGCGAACTGGCGCGGCAGACGGGACGGTTCACCCGGCTTGCCGTGGAACTCGTACGCCTTCCAGACCGTGTCCGGCCCGCTCACCGCGTCCTCGGTGCCCTCGACGACGACCTCACGGCGCACCCGGGTGATGCTGCCGAACGCGCCGTAGGAATTGACCAGATGCAGCGGCTCGAACGAGGTGTTCATCAGCTGCGCCCTGGACAGCAGATTGCGCGCCGGACGGTAGCTGAGCCCGACGACGCCCGCCGCGGCGGCGACGACCAGCACCTCGAACCACACCGGCGGTGCGCCCGGCGACGGCGGTGGACCGGCCCACAGCGGGGCGGCGGCCGACAGGGCGAGCGCGATGGTCACCCAGTTCAGCCAGGAGAAGTTGCCGGACAGCACCAGCCACAGCTGGGTGGCGGCCATCCCGAGGGCCGCCCATCCGGCCACCGGCTGCGGGGTGAACAGCAGGACCGGAAGGACGAGTTGGGCGACGTGGTTGGCGCCGGTCTCCACCCGGTGCAGCGGCTTCGGCAGACGGTGGAAGAACCAGCTCAGCGGCCCCGGCATCGGCTGGGTCTCATGGTGGTAGTAGAGGCACGTCAGATCGCGCCAGCAGCTGTCGCCGCGCATCTTGATCAGCCCGGCCCCGAACTCCACCCGGAACAGCAGCCAGCGCAGCAGCCACATGACCAGCACCGGGGGAGCGGTGTCGGCATTGCCGAGGAAGACCGCCAGCGCCCCCGCCTCCAGCAGCAGCGTCTCCCAGCCGAAGCCGTACCAGGTCTGCCCCACATTGACGACGGACAGATACATCGCCCACAGCACCGCCCACACGGCCATCGCCGCCCCCAGCGGCACCGCGTCCGCCCCGCCCGCCGCCACCCCCGCCGCGAGCACCGCGCCGCTCCACGCCCAGGCCGCGAAGAACCGGTCCGAGTAGTGCAGCTGGAAGACCGACGGCGAGAGCCGGAACGGCACCCGCGCCACGAAGTCGGGGATCGGCAGCATCCCGCGCGCCCCCAGCAGCGCCCGGAACTGTCGGGCCGCCGCGACGAACGCCACGCAATAGAGCACCGCCAGCATCCGCTGGAACACCAGCCGCCCGAGCCATGCACCAGGATCCGAGAACCATTCCACGCGCACATGGGTAGCACCGCCGCCACCGGCCGAGGACGCGGCGCGCGGGAGGGTGACCGCCGCGAAGCGGGCCACCTTCCCAGCCTACGGAAGCGGACGGACCCGGCAACCCGGCTGCTCCGGCGAGCCCGCGGACTGCCATTCGGGTGAGTGACGCACCGTATGCCGCGCCCCTGTGCCCTTGTCGCACACGGGGGCGGTTTTTTCCCGTTCCCCTGACATGCCTTTATCGCCGGAAAAAGTCGAGCGGCGCACGAGGGGCGTCGATATTCTGGAGGGCGACGGACGACCCTTCTGGGAGACGCCAACACCATTGGCCCGTCGCGGGAACGCCACGAACCCTGGCCGACCTCCCGGTCTGTGAACAAGGCGCCACCGCGTCGGAACCAATACCTCGATGAAGGAGTACGTGGTGGCTTTGCACAAGGCTCAGAACAAGCAGCCCCGTTTGAAGCAGGGCGAGCGCCCCGGCCGTATCAAGGAAGTCCGCAACCTCGAAGCCTGGGATCGCTGCGGCCCGGTGCGTCTCGCCGGCTGCGAGGAGGATCCCGTCGAACCGCACATCTTCCGCGGCATCGACTGACCGCGGCCCGCGGCGCTCCCCGGCCCGATTCCCGGTGAGCGCCCGGCGGTCCCGCTCCGCCGGCCCTGGCCCCGCTCCGGGTCAGGGCCGACGCCCGAGCAGACACAGCAGCCGCGTCAGATCGTCCGCGTCCTCCGGCGGCTCCACCGGGGTGGCGAACAGTCCGGACCCCTCCAGCTTCCCGGCGTACGGCTCCACTTCGCGCAGCGCCGCCTTCGCCAGATGGTCCGGCAGCCGTTCCTCGGCGCCGATCGCGCGGGAGAGGTCCCAGGTGTGCACCACGGCGTCGGCGGTCATCTGCGAGCAGTACGCGTCGGCCGGTGCCGTGCCGTACGAGAGGTGGACCGAGCGGTGCAGCGCGCCCGGCTCGGCGAACGCCGCCATGGCGGCCGTCGACGCCCGGTCCCAGACCCCGACCGGATCCTCGCCGAGCTGGTCACCGTCGAAATCCGGGCCCACCTCGGCGATGGTGGCACCGTCGCGCACCAGGCGCGGCACCCACAGCTGCTCGGCGGTGACGTGGTTCACCAGATCGAACACCGACCACTCCGTGCACGGCGTGGGCGCCTCCCACTGGTCCTCCTGGATGGCATGGACCCGGGACCCGAAGAGCTTCAGCGCCTCGCCGTGGGTGCGCAGGACGTCGTTGTTGTTCATGGTCCTTGAGGATAGGAGGGTGCGGCCCACGTTGCCGTCTTTCCCACCGGGGGTGACCCCCACGTAGCCGGCTTTCCCGCCGCGGTTGCCCACCGGGGGTGACTCCCACGTTGCCGGCTTTCCCGCCGCGGGGGAGCGGGTGCGGTTTTCCCGCCTTCGGCGGGAGCGGAAGGGGTTGTGGGCCGGGGCGCCTTGTGGGTGGCGGGGCCGGGCCTCCGGCGCCTGTGTTGTGGACTGCTTCGCTTTACGTCCACAACACAGGCGCCTCCGGCCCGCCCCCTCCCGCCGGCGGGGCGCCCCCGCCCGGTGGGGGATGGGGTTGTTCGGGCCGTCGTGGTGACCCTGGGAGCAGAAGCGCGGGTTGGGCGTGAGTACCGAGGGCCTCCCTTCCTCCCTCAGGGGTGGGGTCCCGCTGACGTACGGGAGGGTGTGGGGCCGGAGGGGTGGTGTCGTGGACGTAAAGCGCAGCAGTCCACGACACCACCCCGGAGGCCCCGCACCCGGCACCCACCACCCACCCGGGGCCCCACCCCGAACACCCTCTCCGCCGAAGGCGGAAAACCGACCACTCACCCTTCCCGCTCCCGCCGAAGGCGGGAAAACCGCACCCGCTCCCCCGCGGCGGGAAAGCCGGCAACGTGGGGGGAACAACGGATGGCGCAGCGCGCTCTGGTGGGCGGCCCGGGTTGGCTGTTCAATGGGCCGGACCGGTGAGTGCGCCGGTCCTGGCCGCACTCGATGGAGGCACCATGGAAGCCGCCGCCCACTCCGCCGCCGGCGCACCCGCCATCCGTTCCGCGGGACATGAACGCGGCTATCCGGAATTCCTCGACCGTGCCGGGCGGATGGCAACCGGTCTGCGCGCGTGGGGAGTCGCCCCCGGTGACCGGATCGCCGTCGTGCTGCGCAACGAGCCCGCGCATCTGGAGATCACGGCCGCCGCCGCCCAGCTCGGCGCCTCCGCGGTCCCCGTCAACTGGCACTTCAAGCAGGACGACCTGCGGCATGTGCTCACCGACAGCGGGAGCAAGGTGGTCTTCGTCCACACCGATCTGCTGCCGGCGGTGACCGCCGTGCTCCCCGACGGCGTACGGATCATCGAGGCCGCCGTGCCGGCCGGTGTCGCGGCCGCCTGCGGTTTCGCCGCCCCGGCCGCGACCGGCCGGCACCCGCTCCTGGACGACTGGCTGATGGAGCATCAGCCGCTGGCGCGGCCCGCCGACGAGAGGCCGCCCACCGTCATCTACAGCTCCGGAACGACCGGCCGCCCCAAGGGAGTTCTCCGCGAACCGCTCGGCCCGGACCGGCTGGCCGAAGCGGTGGAGTCCTTCCTGGAGTACTTCGCCGTCGCGCCCGGCAGCCCTACGCTGATCCCCGCCCCCCTCTACCACGCGTCGCCCAGCCAGCAGGCGGTGCTCGCGCTCGCCGCGGGGCTGGACATCACGCTGATGCCGCGCTTCGACGCCGAGGAGTTCCTGCGGCTGGTCGCACGGCACCGCATCCAGCACGTGCAGATGGTGCCCACCATGTTCGTACGGCTGCTGCGGCTGCCCAAGGACGTCCGCGAGCGCTACGACGTGTCCTCGCTCACCTCCGTCGTGCACGCCGCCGCGCCCTGTCCGCCGCATGTCAAACACGCCATGATCGACTGGCTCGGGCCGGTACTGCTGGAGTACTACGGCGGCAGCGAGACCGGCGCGGTGACCTGGTGCGACAGCGCCGAATGGCTCGCCCACCCGGGCACCGTGGGCCGCGCCGAGGGTACCTGCGGGGTCGTCGTCCTCGATCCCGCCGGGAAGCCGCTGCCGAACGGCTCCACCGGCGAGATCTACCTCAAACCCGCTGACGACTGGCCCCGGTTCACCTATCTCGGCGACCCGGACAAGCGCGCCACGATGGAGGCACCGGGGCTCCCCGGATACGTCACCATCGGAGACATCGGGCATCTCGACGAGGACGGCTACCTCTATCTCAGCGACCGGCGCAACGACATGGTGATCTCCGGCGGGGTCAACATCTATCCGGCGGAGATCGAGGGATGTCTGCTGTCGCTGGAGGGGGTGCGGGACGTGGCGGTGTTCGGCATACCCGACGAGGAGTTCGGCGAGGTGCTGGCCGCCCACCTCCAGACCGAGCCCGGCGTGCGGCTCAGCGCCGCGGCGGTACGCGCCCACGTCGCGGAGCGGCTCGCCGGGTACAAGGTGCCCAGGGCCGTGGTGTTCGAGGAGCTGCTGCCGCGCGACGAGTCCGGGAAACTCTTCAAGCGGCAGCTGCGGGAGCCCTATTGGGCCGGGCACGGCGGTCTGATCTGAGCGCGCGGTGCCCGTCGCCCGCCGTTCAGGGAGCCATGGCGTCCAGCACCGGTATCAACTGCTCCTCCTCGTACGCCAGATGCGCCTCCAACGCCTCGGTCAGCCGGTCGACCTCGGCGAGCAGCCGTCCCGGCTCGGCGCCGTCGCCGGATATCACCTGCCGGAGTTCGTCGAGGAGCGCCGCGATCTTCCGGTGCTCCTCGTCCAGGCGGTCGAGGACCGGGGCGAGTTCGGGCCACCGGTCGCGGAGGAACGGGAACATCGCGCGGTCCTCGCCGCTGTGGTGGTTGTGCAGTCCCTGGCAGATCGTCAGGCAGTTGACGCGCAGCTGGGCGGCCAGCACCGGGCCCGCGTCGGCCACCTCCTTGCGGATCAGGGCGAGTTCCCGGCGGAAGGCGTCGTGCAGGATCGTGATGGCCTCGCCGGGTGTCGCCCCGGCGAAGTTCGGCGGCCCCGCCTCGACCGAGGTCAGGGCCACCACGGGGAGGACGCGGGTCGTGTTGTCCTGGTACGCGGCCCACCCGGGGTTGGCCTCGGCGGCGCGGGCGAAGACCCGGTCGCGTTCCTCGCCTTCCAGGACGACGGCCTCGGCCTCGTAGGTCAGGACGCCGTCCTCGACCGTGACACGGGGGTGGGCGACCAGGTTGCGGAACCAGTCGGGGTGGTGCGGTGCGCCGCCGGCCGAGGCGATGACGAGTATGCGCTCACCACCGTCGGGGAGGTAGGCCACCGGGGTGGTGTGCCGGGCGCCGGAGCGGGCCCCGGTGGTGGTCAGCAGGATCAGCCGGCCGCCCTCGAAGGGGCCGCCGACCCGGCCGCGGTTGGCGCGGAACTCGTCGATGACCTGCTGGTTGAAGGGGTTGGGCATAAGGGTGTTCGTCTCCAGGGAAAAATGTGTTTCGGGCAGGGGGGATTGCAGGCGGAATTGACCACGCGGCAGCGCGCTGCGAACGGCAGCGCAGGGCTGTGCCCGTGGTGGAGGAAGAAAGTCGCGCGCGATCCGCGCGGAATGCGGAGGCGAGGGGCAAGGGGGCGGGTCTCTCACCCGCCGCGCGGTCACGAAGTGACCGGGTGCCCCACTCGCTCGTGGCCCATGGCCGACCCGGTAGTCACGGCGACAAAGGTAATGGGCGCATTCGGTAAAGGCAATGGCGGGCCAGGATCCCCCCTTCCGCCGGCGGGAGTTGGCTGCCACCATGTCCTCGCCGTTCCTCATGTGGCAGAACGCTGTTCGTGGACATGAATGCAGGAGTCCCGGAGGGGTGTCTTCATGGAACGTCGGCAATTCCTCACCACCGGCGCGGCGCTCGCGGCCGGCACCGCGCTGCCCGCGCGGCCGGCCGCCGCCGCGACCGGCCGGGTGCCCGACCACCGGCCGCCGGCCCGCGCCGCGACCGTCGCCGTATTGCGCCGGGTCGCCGACCACTGGATCGGCGCGCACCCCGACCCCGGCGACAACCAGTGGGCCTGCGCCACCTTCTTCAGCGGGCTGATGGCACTGCACGCCCTCACCCGCGAGCCCCGCTACCTCGCCTATGCGCGCGGTTGGGCCGAGAAGCACGGGTACGGCCTGCACAACGGCGTCGCCACCCGGCACGCCGACGACCACTGCGCGGGCCAGGTCTACCTCGACCTGTACGCCCTGGACCCCGTTCCCGACCAGGCGAAGGTCGCCGCCATCGAGGAGTCGCTGCGGCGGATGGCCGAGACCGCGGCGCAGCGGCACGACGACTGGTGGTGGGACGACGCGCTGCACATGGCGATGCCGCCGTTCGCCCGGCTCGGCGCGCTGCGCGACGACCGCTCCTACTGGGACGCGATGCACGCCCTGTACACCCACACCAAGAGCGCCGAGGGCGGGCCCGGCCTCTACGACCGCGCCACCGGCCTCTGGTACCGCGACAAGCGCTTCCTGCCGGGCGGCATCGCGTCCCCGAACGGCAAGCCGGTGCTGTGGTCGCGCGGGAACGGCTGGGTGGCGGGCGCGCACGCCAAGGTGCTCGCGGCGCTGCCGGACACGTTCGCGCCGGTGGCCGGGTACCGCCGTACGTTCGCCGGCCAGCTGGCCGCGCTGCGGACCGTGCAGAGACCGGACGGGTTCTGGAATGTGAACCTGGCCGACCCCGGACAGCTGCCGGGACCGGAGACCAGCGGTACCGCCTTCTTCACGTTCGGGATGGCGTACGCGGTCCGCACCGGCGTCGTCCCCGCCGGCCTTTACCGGTCCGTGGCGGCCCGTGCGTGGAATGCGATGGTGACCACCGCGGTCCATCCCGACGGCTTTCTGGGATATGTCCAAAAAGCCGGTGACCGGCCGGAGTCGGGCCAGCCGGTCACCTATGACTCCACCGCCGATTTCGGCGTCGGGGGCTTTCTGCTGGCGGGCACGGAAATGGCCGCACTGGGCGGCTGACCCACCGGACAGGCCCGGCCGGATCCCGCCGTGCCGCCCGCTCCGGCCGTCACCGCTGGGGCAATGCCACCGCCTTGACGGAGGTGGCGTGCCGAGCCCCGGACGTCAGGGCGGTTTCGGTGCCGGCGAGCGGGTGGCGACGGGTGACGAGCCGGTCCGGGGCGGCCGCGTCGGAGGCGACTGGTGCCCGGCGTACCCGAGGACGACGGCCCCGCCGAGACATCGGCCCGGATGCGCGCCGCGACGGCCGGCCGACGCCCCCCGCCGCCGCCCGCCGCGCCCGCCCCCTGATGGGCGCGCCGTGCCCCCCGATAAAGTCGGACCGACCACCAAAGACACGGCAAACGCGGCAGACGCGACCGCTGCCGCAGAGTTCCGGGGGCGGGCGCCCCGGGGGAGGACGTACCGCGAGATGAGCCGCCGTTCCCAAGGGTTAGTCGGCATCTGGGCCGAGGCGCAGCGCCAGCAGCAGCGCCGGCAGGAGGCCGAGCACCGTGCGCAGGTACAGCGGCAGCGGGAACAGGAGCGGCAGGCGCGGGCCGCGGAGCGCGCCATGGCGCGGATGCACCGGGAGCGGCAGGCCGCCTACCGCCGGCAGCGCGAGGCCGACGCCCGGCGGCGTACCGAGGAACTGGACGCCCGGGTCGCCGTGTTGACCGGCCTGCTCGCGGACGGCTGCCGGGCGCCCGCCTTCACGGCCGCGGCCCTGCGGCGGCCGGAGCGGGTCGAGCCGTTCGCGCCCGGTGCGCTGGCCGAGCCGGTGGCGATGCCCGACCCGGCCCGCTATCAGACGCCGGCCGGCGGGCGGCAGTTCGGGATCCGCCGCGACCGCGCCCAGGAGGAGGCGCGCGCCCGCTTCGAGCGGGACTGGTACGCGGCGCAGGCCGCCGAATCCCGACGGCAGGCCCAACTGGCCGCGTACCGGCGGCAGTACGACCAGTGGGCGGCCGGTGCGCTGGAGGGCATCCGGCGGCACAACGCGGGCATCGAGGAGCTGACCGCCGGTCTGCGAAGCGGGGACCCGGACGCGGTGGTCGAGTACTTCTGCGCCGCGCTGTACTCCGGCGCCGCCTGGCCGGAGGGCTTCCCGCGGCAGGTCGGCGCCGCGTACGACAGCGCTGCCCGGCAACTCGTCCTGGACTGGGAACTGCCGGGCTTCGCCATCGTCCCCGAGGCCAGGGCGGTCCGCTACCTGCCCACCGCGGACGAGGAGCGGGAGACCGCCCGCCCGGCCGCCCAGCGCCGGGCGCTCTACCGCGATGTGCTCGCCCAGAGCATCCTGCTGGTCCTGCGCGACCTCTTCGCCGCCGACACCCACGGGGCGCTGGACTCGGTGGCGCTCAACGGCTTCGTCGACGACGTGGACCCGGTCACCGGCCGTCCCGCGAAGATCTTCCTCGCCACCGTCATGGCGCCCCGCGACGCCTTCGCCGCCTACCACCTGGCGCAGGTCAGCGCCGTGGACTGTCTGACCGACGGACTCCGCGGCCGGCTCTCGGCCCGCCCCGACCAGCGCGCCGCGGTACGCCCCGGACGGCAGCCGGGCGACGTCGGCGGCGGTGGCGCGGTCGTCCGGCACGGCGACGAGGGGGAGCCGGACCTCCACGAGATGGACCCGATCGCGTTCGAGAACCTGATCGCCGAGCTGTTCCGGGCCATGGGGATGCAGGCGGTGACCACCCAGCGGTCCGGTGACGGCGGCGTCGACGTGGACGCGCTGGACCCCGACCCGATCCGCGGCGGCAAGATCGTCGTGCAGGTCAAGCGCTACCGGCACACCGTCCCGCCCACCGCCGTACGCGACCTCTACGGCACCGTGCAGTCCGAAGGCGCCAACAAGGGCGTGCTGGTGACGACGTCCCGGTTCGGTCCCGGCGCGCACACCTTCGCCAACGGCAAGCCGCTCACCCTCATCGCCGGCCCCGAACTCGTCGATCTCCTGGGGCGGTTCGGGCTGCGCGGGCGCCTCGGCCCCGGCGCCCGCCAGGCCGGTCCCACCGCCGGTGGCGACCGGGCCGCCCCCGAGGCCGCCGACCGGGCCGCCGGCGATTCCGCCGACGGCACCGCGGAGCACAACGTCCTCGGCATGAACTGGTCCGGCGACGTCGCCCTCGACGTCTGCGCGCTGGTCTGCAAGGGGACCACCGTGCTCGGCGACGACCACTTCGTCTTCTTCAACAACCCGCGCACCCCGGACGGCGCGGTGCGGATGCTGCCCGGCTTCGCCCCGGACCGGGCCGCGATGCAGGTGCGGTTCGAGGACCTGCCGGCGGACGCCGACCGGCTCGTCCTGGTCGCGGCGATCGACGCGGAGGCCGACCCGGACGCGGATCTCGCCGGATTCACCGACGCCCGGATCCGGCTGCTGGACGCCGCCGGGACGGAACTGGGGCGGCTGGAGGTCTCGGACGGGCGGCGCGGCGAGCGGGCGCTGGTCCTCGGCTCGTTCCGTCAACGGGCGGGCGGCGACTGGGACTTCGTCCTCGGCGGCAAGGGCTACGAGGGCGGTCTGGAGGCGCTGGTCCAGGACTTCGGCATCGAGGTGGCGTGAGCGCCGCGCCCGCTCCCGGTGCGGCGGCTCGGCTCCGCCGCAGCCGCGCCTGCTCTCGCACCCGAGGGGCGGACGGCCCCCGATCGCGAGCCGGCGTGCCCCGGCAAGGTCACAGTCCGGCCAGCTCCGCCAGCACCCGCACCTCGGCCAACTCCTCCTCCCCGCCCGGCACATCGTCATGGTCCGCGCTCCACAGCGCGCTCTCCACGCCGCGCGCCACCGACCAGGCGAGCAGCCGTGCCGGATCCTCGCCGAGCACCTCGCCGGCCAGCGCGTACCGCTCGCGCAGCACCGGCCGCGGATCGGGGTGCTCGAAGGGGTCGTCGATCTGGAGGAGGAGCGGCGTGGGATCGTACGCCGGGTCGCCGACCATCGGCTTGGGGTCGATGGCCAGCCAGGGCAGGCGGGTTGCGGCCAGCACATTGCCCGGGTTGGCGTCGCCGTGCACCACGACCTCGCGGGCGGCGGTGGCCGGCAGGGTGCGCAGCAGCTCGGCGCCGAGCGCGACCAGCCCCGGGTCGTAGTCCGGCCGCAGCCGCCGCATCCGCTCCTGGAGCAGGTCCGCCCACTCGGCACAGACCGCGTCCATCCGCTCCAGCGTCCCCCACCGGCCTTCTTCCGGCACGTGTGGGGACCATATGTCGCGCAGGACACGAGCGCCCACGGCGAGTTGCTCGTCCGGCGGCAGCGGGGCGTCGCCGAGCAGGGTGCCCGGGGTGCAGCGCTCGATCAGCAGCGCGCCCCGCTCGCGGTCCCAGCGGTGCAGCCGTACCGCGCCCCGGCCGCCCCACGCGTGCAGCGCCGGCGCCTCGCCCGCGGCCTCGCGGTGCGGCCAGGTCACCTTGAGGACCGCCGGTACGCCGTCGGGCCCCTCCGCGGGCGCCACCCACGAGCAACTGCCGCCGTGCACCGGCGGGCCGAGCCGCAGCTCCCAGCGCTCCTCGACGTCCCGGACGATCCCCGGCAGCCGGTCGAGCCAGGCCCGCCCCGACGCGGTGCGCCCCATCTCGGTCAGTACCGGCAGCCCGGCGGGAAAGCGGTCGTGGGCCTGCGAGGTGTGTGCCATCGGGGCAGCGTAACGGGACGGGCGAGGGCCCCAGGACCGCGCGTCGACCGCACGGCGGGCCGCGGCCGCGGCCGGGCTCCACGGCCGTACGGGGGATAGCGCCGGACACCACGGCTCACGGTGAAATCCCGGCCGAAGCGGCTGGTATCTGTCGGACATGAGCGCGTTCACACGGTGTGCGGCGGCCGTCCTGCTCGCCGCTCTGGCCGCCGGCTGCGGCAGCCGGGCCGATGCCCCGCCGGACACCCCGCGGCGCGGCCCGGCCTACCGGGCCGCCCGGCCCTCCGCCGCCGGGGCGCGGCACCGGCGCGCGGGTACCCGGCCCGCCGCGGCCGGTCCCGCCCGGCCGTTCACCATGGTCGCCTCCGGGGACGTCGTCCCCGCCCACCCCGAGGCGCTCGGCACCGCGCAGGACGACGCCCCGGTGGACGGCGGCTACGATTTCCGGCCGATGCTCCGTGGCGTGCAGCCGGTCATCCACGGAGCCGGTCTGGCGCTCTGCCATCTGGCGGCGCCGCTCGGCCCGCTGGACGGTCCGTTCACCGGCTACCCGAAGCTCCAGGCCCCGCCGCAGGTCGCCACCGCGCTGAAGGCGACCGGCTTCGACGCCTGCGCCACCGCCTCCAACCACGTCCTGGACCAGGGCGTGGCAGGGGTGCGGCACACCCTCGACGTCCTCGACACGGTCGGGCTGCGGCACACCGGCTCGGCCCGTGGCGCCGCCGAGGCCGCCCGCCCGGTGCTGCTCCGGGCCCCGGGCGGCGCGCGGGTGGCGCAGCTCTCGTACACCTACGGCACCGACGGCGCGAAGCGCCCGGCCGGTGCGCCCTGGGCCGCCAACCTGCTCGACCCGCGGAAGGTCGTTGCGGATGCCCGGGCGGCCCGCCGGGCGGGCGCCGACATCGTGGTCGTCAGCGCCCACTGGGGCACCGAGTACCGGACCGCGCCCGACGCGCAGCAGCTCCGGCTCGCCCGCGCCCTCACCGCGGCCCGCACCGACGGCCGCCCCGACATCGACCTGATCGTCGGCAGCCACACGCACACCCCGCAGCCGTACGAGAAGGTCGACGGGACCGGGGCCGGCCGTCCACAGGACGGCCGGGCAGCGGCCGATGACGTGCACGGCAGCGGTACGTGGGTCGCCTACGGGCTGGGCGACCTCATCGGGGGCAGTACGCATGACGAGCGCGGCGACATGAGCACCGCCGCCCGGTTCACCTTCACGCCCCCGGCCACGCCGGGCGGCCGCTGGGAGATCACCAAGGCCGAGTTCGTCCCGCTGTGGTGGGACGCCGAGGCGGGCCGCGTGATCAACGTGAACCAGGCGATCAAGGCCGGACGGCGGGACCTGGAGCCCCTGCGCCACCGCATCCGGGGCATCGTGCTGAGCAGGGGCGCACACCAGGCCGGACTGGTCATGGGCAGGTGACGGCACGGCGCACCACCACGCCGGGCGAGGCTGCGGGCGGCACCGTCTCCGCAGGCTACGGAGCGGCCCCGCGCGCGTCCGCCGGCCCCGCCGGTGCGGCGGCGCCGGGAGGGGCAGGTGACGCGGCGCCCGTGCCTCCGGGTGGGCCGGTCCTCGGGTACGGTCCGCGGCACCGGTGTGAAACCCTGGTGGAGGAGTACGGACCCCGTCGAAGGTCCACATCGGCACGACCAGGAAGGACCGGAGGGCAGTGAGCGAGAGTGCGGCCGTCCGGCCCCGTAACCCGCGCGGACAGGGCGAGCGCCTGCGGGAGGAGCTGCTGCGGGCGACCGAGCGCCTCCTGGAGCAGGTCGGCAGCGAGGACGCGCTGTCGCTGCGCGCGGTCGCCCGGGAGGCCGGCGTCGCCGCGCCCAGCATCTACCGACACTTCGCCGACAAGACCGAGCTGGTCTGGGCGACGCTGGAGGTCAATTACGAGCGGCTCGCGCGCGCCATGTCCGAGGCCGCCGCGAAGGCGGACCCGGACGACCCGGTGGACCGGCTGCGCGCCCAGCTGCGTGCGTACTGCCGCTACGCCATCGCGCACCCCGCGAACTACCGGCTGCTCTACGAGACCCGGCAGACCCCGGTCGGCCCGGAACGGCTCGCCGGCCACCCGGCGGGGCTGCTGGTGCGCAGCTGGCACAACGCGCTGACCGCCTGTGAGGAGGCGGGCTGGCGGGTGCGCGGGTCGCGTGGCGAGGCGCCGTATCTGCTGTGGTCCGCGGTGCACGGCCGGGTGATGATCTGGCAGGTCATGCCGAGCCGCAAGGACACCAGCCGGCTGGACCGGTTCGTGGACGAGATCCTCCAGCTGCTGCTGGAGCGCTGACCCGGCCCCCGGGTTCTCTTCTCCTTCTCCCCGCTCCCTCCCTTTCGTTCTCTTCGCCCCCGGCCCCTCGACGGCCGGGGGCGTTCACGTGTGCCCGCTGCCTCCGGGCCGCGTGCCCGTTCGCCACCCCCCCCCGGCGCGTTTACGTGGTCATTACACATGTAAGTTTACGCTTGTTAGGCGAACGTTTGACGTATGGCGCACGTCCCTCCCGGTGTGCGCGCGAGGAGCGAGATGACCGAGATGACCGACACCATCGACACCGAACGTCCCCCCGCCCCGGCACCCCTGCCCGTCGAGCCGCCCAGCGGCTGCCCGTTCGAACCGCCGGCCGAGTTCGGCGCTCTGCGCGCCGAGGAGCCGATCTCCAGGATCTCGCTCCCCGACGGAAGTTGGGCCTGGCTCGCGACCCGCTACGCCGACATCCGGGCGATCCTCGGTGACACCCGCTTCAGCTCCGACACCACGCTGCACGGCTATCCGCTCAGCGGGATGACCGGCGGCGCCAGCACCCAGAACCGCGGCTTCATCCGCATGGACCCGCCCGAGCACACCCGGCTGCGCCGGATGGTCACCCGCGAATTCATGGTCAAGCGCGTCGAGGCGCTGCGCCCGGAGATCCAGCGGATCACCGACGAGCTGTGCGACGCGCTGGAGCGGACCGAGGGGCGCACCGCCGACCTCGTCGAGACGCTGGCGCTGCCGGTGCCGTCGCTGGTCATCAGCCTGCTGCTGGGCGTCCCGTACGACGACCACGAGATCTTCCAGCGGCTCACCGGCACTCTGCTGTCGCGGTCCGTCGCCGACGCCGAGCGCGAGGCCGCGCGGGTCGAACTCCGCGACTACCTCGACCAGTTGGTTACCGCCAAGGAGGCGGACCCGGGCGACGACATCCTCGGCCGGCTGATCACCGAACAGCGGCAGACCGGCGAGATCAGCCACGACGAGGTCGCCGCCTTCGCCGCCCTGCTGCTGGTCGCCGGGCACGAGACCACCGCCAACATGATCGGGCTCAGCGCGCTGACCCTGATGCAGGACCCGGCGACCGCAGAGCAGCTGCGCCGGGACCCCGCGCTGATCCGCGGCGCCGTCGAAGAGCTGCTGCGCTTCCACAGCATCATCCGCAACGGCCCGCGCCGGGTCGCCACCGTCGACGTCGAGATCGGCGGGCACCTCATCCGGGCCGGCGAGGGCGTGGTGGCGGCGGTGCCGTCCGGCAACCGCGACGAGAGCGTCTTCGCCGACGCCGACCGCCTCGACGTCCGCCGGCCCAACGCCCAGCACCACGTCGCCTTCGGCTACGGCATCCACCAGTGCCTCGGCCAGGCGCTGGCCCGCGTCGAACTCCAGGTCGTCATCGCCACGCTGCTGCGCCGCTTCCCGGCGATGCGGCCCGCGGTGCCGGTCGAGGAGATCCCGTTCCGCACCGACATGGCGATCTACGGATGCCACTCCCTGCCCGTGACCTGGTGAAACGCCACCAGGCACCGTTCCCCCGACCCCTGACGACCCCTGACGATCCCCACGGAGCCCCTGCCATGAAGATCACCCTTGATGCCGACAAGTGCTGCGCCGCCGGCCAGTGCGTGCTGATCGCCCCCGAGGTCTTCGACCAGCGTGACGAGGACGGCGTGGTCGTGCTCCTCGACGCCGAACCGGCCGCCGACCAGCACGCCGCGGTCCGCGAGGCCGCCGCCATCTGCCCCGCCGCGGTCATCGAGGTGCACGAGTGAGCGCCCGGCCGATCGCCGTCGTCGGCGCCTCGGCGGCCGGGCTCGCCGCCGCCGAGGCGCTGCGCCGCTCCGGCTGGCACGGCCCGCTGACCCTCATCGGCGACGAGGACCAACTGCCCTACGACCGGCCGCCGCTGTCCAAGCAGCTGCTGCACGGCACCTGGGAGCCGGACCGGCTACTGCTGCGCACCCGGGACCAGCTCGACCCGCTCGGCCTGGACCTGCGGCTCGGCACCCGGGCCACCGGGCTCGACGCGGCCACCCGCACCCTCACCCTCGACGGAGGTGTGGGGGTCCCCCCGCTTGAGCAAGGCCGAGAGCGGGGGAGGCTCGAATGCGCCGGGGTGATCGTCGCGACCGGTGTCGCCGCCCGCACCCTCCCCGGGGCCGACGGCCTCGCCGGAGTGCACACCCTGCGCACCCTGGACGACGCGCTGGCGCTGCGCGCCGGCCTGGCGGACCCGGCGCGCCGTCTCGTCATCGTCGGCAACGGCGTCCTGGGCTGCGAAGCCGCCGCGGTGGCCCGGGAGTTGGGCCACGACGTCACCCTGGTCGGCCGGGACCCGGTCCCCATGGCCGGCGCCGTCGGCACCGAGGTCGGCGAACTGCTCGCCGAGGAGCACCGTGCCCGGGGCGTACGGCTGGTGACCGGCGCGGTCGACGGGTTCACCGTGGCAGAGGACGGCGCCCCGGCCCGGGTCGGCGGCGTACGGCTGGCCGACGGCAGCCTGCTGCCGGCCGACGTCGTCCTGCTCGCCATCGGCTCCACGCCCGCCGTCGACTGGCTCGCCGACCCGGCCCTGGACACCTCCGACGGGCTGCGCTGCGACGCGTACTGCGCCGCGGCGCCCGGGATCTACGCCGCGGGCGACGTGGCCCGCTGGGACCACCCGGTCCACGGCCGGCCGGTGCGCTTCGAGCACCGGATGAACGCCACCGAGCAGGGCATGGCCGCCGCCCGCAACCTGCTCGCCGAACTGGCCGCCGAAGGCGCCCACGACCCCGGCGACACCCCGCCGGAGCGCCGCCCCTTCGCGCCGGTGCCGTACTTCTGGTCCGACCAGTACGCCCTCAAGATCCAGGCGTACGGGCTGACCGCCGGCGCCGACCGGGTCGAGACCACCCTCCTGGACCGCGACGAGCGCCGCACCGTCGCGCTCTACGGACGCGGCGACAGCGCCGTCGGCGTGCTCGCGGCCGGTATCCCGCCGCGCCAGATCCGGGCGCTGCGCGCGGTGGTCGCCACCCCCGTCCCCTGGGACGAGGCCCGCGAGCGGGTCGCGGCGGCCACCGCCGCGAGCTGACCGCGCCGCCCGCCGCGGGCGGCCGGTCACGGGGGGACGGTACCCGGCTCCGGCGCACCGTGCCCGATCATGGAGGCATGTCCGACTCCTACGTACGGGTGCGCGGCGCCCGTGAGCACAACCTCCGCGGTATCGATGTGGACATCCCGAGGGACGCGCTGGTCGCGTTCACCGGGGTGTCCGGATCGGGCAAGTCCTCGCTGGCCTTCGGCACGCTCTACGCCGAGGCGCAGCGCCGCTACTTCGAGTCGGTCGCCCCGTACGCCCGGCGGCTGATCCACCAGGTCGGCGCGCCGAAGGTCGAGGACATCACCGGACTGCCGCCCGCCGTCGCCCTGGAGCAGCGGCGCTCCGCGCCCACCTCCCGCTCCTCGGTCGGCACCGTCACCACCCTCTCCAACACCCTGCGGATGCTGTTCTCCCGCGCGGGCGACTACCCGTACGGCGTGACCGGGCGGCTGGACTCCGACGCCTTCTCGCCCAACACGGCGGCCGGGGCCTGCCCGGAGTGCCACGGCCTGGGCACCGTCCATCGCGTCACCGAGGACTCCCTCGTACCCGACCCGGACCGCTCGATCCGCGACGGCGCCGTCGCCGCCTGGCCCGGCGCCTGGCAGGGCAAGAACCTCCGCGACATCCTCGCCGCCCTCGGCCACGACATCGACCGGCCGTGGCGCGACCTGCCGGCCGCCGACCGCGACTGGATCCTGTTCACCGACGAACAGCCGGTCGTCACCGTCCACCCGGTCCGCGAGGCCGGCCGGATCCAACGCCCCTACAAGGGCCAGTACATGAGCGCCCGGCGCTATGTCCTGCACACCTTCGCCGACTCCAAGAGCGACACGCTGCGCAAGCGCGTCCAGGGGTTCATGGTCGCCGGGCCCTGCCCGGTGTGCCGCGGGCGGCGGCTGCGCCCCGAGGCGCTGGCCGTCACCTTCGCGGGCCGGGACATCGCCGCGCTCGCGGCCCTGCCGCTCGGCGCGCTGGCCGCACTGCTGCGCCCCACCGCGGACCGCCCCGACGAGGGGGTGGCCCCGACGCTCGCCCGCGACCTGGTCGCCCGCATCGAGGTGCTCGCCGAACTCGGCCTGGGCTACCTCAGCATGGACCGCCCCGCGCCGACCCTCTCCGCCGGGGAACTGCAGCGGCTCCGCCTCGCCACCCAGCTGCGGTCCGGCCTCTTCGGCGTCGTCTACGTCCTGGACGAGCCGTCCGCGGGCCTGCACCCCGCCGACACCGAGGCCCTGCTCACCGTGCTCGGCCGCCTCAAGGCCGCCGGCAACTCGCTCTTCGTCGTCGAGCACGACATGGACGTGGTGCGGCGCGCCGACTGGATCGTGGACATCGGGCCGCGGGCGGGGGAGCACGGCGGACAGGTGCTGCACAGCGGCCCGGTGGCCGCTCTCGCGGACGCCGCCGACTCCGCCACCCGCCGCTTCCTCTTCGCCCCCGCACCGCCCCCCTGCCGCACCCCGCGCACCCGCACCGGCACCCTGACCCTGCACGGCGCCACCCTGCACAACCTGCGTGACCTGGACGCCGCCTTCCCGCTCGGCGTCTTCACCGCCGTCACCGGCGTCTCCGGATCGGGCAAGTCGACGCTGGTCACCCGGGTCCTGGCGGAGGCCGTACGGGACCACCTCGGCGCGGACCGGGCCGCCGCCGACGCCGAGGCGGAGACCGGCGACCGGGACACCGGACCGAAGGCCCGTCTGCAACTGGCCGCCGCCAAGGGCCTGGAGGCCGTCGACCGGCTGGTCCGCGTCGACCAGAAGCCCATCGGCCGCACCCCGCGCTCCAACCTCGCCACCTACACGGGTCTGTTCGACGCGGTGCGCAAGGTCTTCGCGGCCACCGACGAGGCACGCGCCCGCGGCTACACGGCCGGCCGGTTCTCCTTCAACGTCGCCGCCGGGCGCTGCGAGACGTGCCAGGGCGAGGGCTTCGTGGCCGTCGAACTCCTCTTCCTGCCCGGCAGCTACGCGCCCTGCGCCGACTGCCACGGCGCCCGCTACAACCCCGAAACCCTCCGCGTCACCTACCGGGACCGCACCGTCGCCGACGTCCTCGCGCTGACCGTCGACGACGCCGCGGCGTTCCTCGCCGACGTCCCCGCCGCCGCCCGCAGCCTGTGCACCCTCCAGGACGTCGGCCTCGGTTATCTGCGGCTCGGCCAGCCCGCCACCGAGCTGTCCGGCGGCGAGGCCCAGCGCATCAAGCTCGCCGCCGAACTCCAGCGGGCCCGCCGCGGCCACACCCTCTACCTCCTCGACGAGCCCACCACCGGACTGCACCCCGCCGACACCGAGGTGCTGCTGCGGCAGCTGCACGGCCTGGTCGACGCGGGCAACACCGTGGTCGTCGTCGAGCACGACATGGGGGTGGTGGCGGGCGCCGACCACGTCATCGACCTGGGGCCCGGCGGCGGCGCGGAGGGTGGCCGGATCGTCGCGGCCGGCACCCCGGCCGAGGTCGCCGCGGCCCCCGGCAGCCGCACCGCGCCTTACCTCGCCCGGTACCGCGGACGGGGGCGGATGGCCGAATCCTGACGGTCCGCTCATGTACGCGGGTCAGATCACCAGCACAGACCGCGCGCAGCGACCTGCGGCACGACGAAGGGGCACCTCCCGTGGCAGACATAGAGCAGGCCAGGGCGACGTTCGCACGGTTCGACGCGGACGGCGACGGACAGGTCACGCCGGACGAGTTCAAGCGGGCGATGGCCGAGATGGGGGACCCGTACGTCACCGGCCCGATGGCCGAGGCGGTCATCCACGCCAAGGACAGCGACGGCGACGGCCGGATGTCGTTCGACGAGTTCTGGAACTCCCTCCAGGACTGAGCCGCGGGAGACCGGGCCCCGGGCCCGGTCTCGGCGCTCGCCCCCGGCCTACCGCCGCGTGGTGGTGGCGAGTGCCTCCGGCGTCCCCACCGGCGGCGGGGCGGCACGGTCACCGGTGCCCCACCGGGTCGGCCGCGCGCCCATGGAGAAGGCCAGTTCGCGGCCCGCGCGCAGCTCCGCGGTGGTGAGGTACGTACGGTCGTGCGGGGTGCCGTCGAGCCGTACGGACCGGATGTACCGGTCGGTGGCCGACGTGCCGGGCGCCGTGACGGTGAAGTGCCCGGCCGGGAAGTACCGCCGGTCCAGCGTCAGATCCACCCGGTCGAAGACCGGAGTGCTCAGGCCCCAGGTGTCGGTGCCGGGCTGCACCGGGAACACCCCGATCGAGCTGAGCACCATCCACGCCGACATCGTCCCCAGGTCGTCGTTGCCGGTCATTCCGGAGGGGGCGTCGGTGAACAGCGTCAGCGCGGCATGCACCACGTCGGTGGTCTTCCACGGGCGGCCGGTCGACAAGTAGGCGTACGGCGCGGTGAGATCGGGCTCGTTCTCCGGGTTGTACTTGTCCGCGTTGTCGTAGTCGTAGGGGCCGTGCACCCAGACCTTGCGCGCCGTCCGCGCCGGGTCCCGGAGCAGTCGCGGGTAGGCGAAGAAGGAGTCCAGCCGGGCGTCGACCCGGTCCCGGCCGCCGATCAGCCGCATCATCCCCGGCATGTCCTGCGGCACCAGCCACTGGTACTGCCAGGCCGTGCCCTCGTGGAACCCCTCGCTCCTGGCCGGGTCGGAGGGTCCGGTGAACGCGCCCCGGCCGTCCCTGGCCCGGAAGAAGCCGGTCGAACGGTCGAAGACCCTACGGTAGTTGAGCGCCCTGGCGGCATAGCGCCCGGCGTCCGCCCGGTGGCCCAGGTCGCGTGCCGTCTGCGCCAGCATCGCGTCGGACAGCGCGTACTCCAGCGTCGCCGAGGCGCCGTGGTCGAAGTCGGAGTCCCCGGGCTTGGTGTGCGGGCGCCCCTTGAGGTAGGGGACGTAACCGTTCTTCACATACGGGACATTGGCCTCCCGCCCGACGGCCGGAGAGGCGGCCGGCGGCACCCGGTCGGCGTTCTTCCGCAGCGCCGCGTACGCCTCCTCCTCATGGCCCGTCAGCAGCCCCTGCCGATAGGCATTGGTGAGGAACGGGGTGACCGGGTCGCCGGTCATGATGTTGGTCTCGACCGTGCCGTAGCCCCACTTGGGCAGCCAGCCGCCCTCCTTGTCGATCCGCAGCACGGACAGCGCCATGTCGCGCGCCTCGCGCGGCGCGAGCAGCGACAGCAGCTGTGTCTGGGTGCGGTAGGTGTCCCACAGCGACCAGTTCTGGTAGTAGGTGAACCCCGTTGCCCGGTGCGGGCGTTGGTCCCAGCCGGTGTAGCGGCCGTCCACGTCGCCGCCGATGTTCGGCGCGAGGAAGGACCGGTAGAGGGAGGAGTAGAAGGTGCGCCGCAGTGCCGGGTCGCCGCCCTGGGTGCGTACCACGGCCAGCCGGCGCTCCCAGGCCGCGTCCGCCGCGGCCTTCGTGCGGTCGAAGGAACTCCCGCCCTCGGCTCGGAGGTTGCGCGCCGCACCGGTCGCGTCCACATAGCTGAGGGCGGTGGTCGCCTCGACGGTGCGGTCCTTGCGGGTGTCGAAGCGGACGTAGGCGCCGTTGTGCCCGGTGGCGGTGGATGCCCTGGAGCCGGGCGTCACCTTGTCCCCGTGCCAGGTGCCGTACGCCGTGAACGGCCGGTTGAAGCGGGTGAGGGTGTAGACCGTGTACGGCGCGGTGTCCTGGCAGAAGCCGCGGCCGGTGATGGCGGTGCGGACGGTCCGCGAGTCGAGCACCTCGACGCGGGTGGAGACCGTCTTGTGCAGCGACTGCCCCGAGTTGAGCAGCACATTGGCCTTGCCGGTGGCCGGGAAGGTGAAGCGCTGCCGGCCGGTGCGGGCGGTGGCGGTCAGCTCCGCGGTGATGCCGCCGTACGAGGTCAGGCCGACGCGGTAGTAGCCGGGCCGGGCCGACTCGCCGTGATGGGTGTACGCGGCGGCGTACTTGGCGTTGTCGGTGGCGGTGATGTCGCCGGTGGTCGGCAGCACCGGGAGGTCGCCGCCGACGCCGCAGCCGACGCCGGAGAGGTGCACCGCGCCGAACCCGCGGATACGGCTGTCGTCGTAGCCGTAGCCGGTGGAGTGGCCGGTGTCGGGGGAGAGCTGCACCATGCCGAACGGCACGGCGGCCCCGGGGTAGGTGTTGCCGTCGTTCCGGGTGCCGATGAACGGGTTGACCAGGTCGGTGAGACGGCCGCCGGGCGGCGCGGCCTGCGCGGCGGGGGCGGTGAGCGTCCCGCCGAGGAGCGCCGCCGCCAGCACCGCGCCCGCGGTGCGCAGTCGATTGCCTCCGAGCCAGGGCATGGACAGAACCTCCAGGAGGGCCGACAACGTTGTCGGAGCGCGGTCATTCTTCGGGTCGCGCGGGGACGCGTCAAGGGGCACGGCCGGCCGCCGGCCACTCCGTCGGGCCACCCTGAAGAGGTTCCGCGTCAGGTGCAATTGATGGACCATCAGAAGTGCATCAGAAGTGCGTCAGGTGTCCGCGTCCGCGCCCTGCACCGCGGCCAGCCCCGAGTGGCGGTAGGAGTACGAGAAGTAGACGACCAGCCCGAGCAGGAACCACACCACGAACCGGACCCAGGTCTGCCACTCCAGGAAGGTGATCAGCCAGAGCGAGAAGCACACCCCGATCGCGGGCACCACCGGCATCCCCGGGGTGCGGAAGGTGCGCGGCAGTTCGGGTCGCTTGTAGCGGAGCACGATCACCGAGACGCAGACCACCACGAACGCCAGCAGGATGCCGATGTTCGTCAGCTCCGCGGCCTCGCCGATCGGCAGGAAGCCCGCGATGAGCGCCGAGGCGACGCCGACGATCCAGGTGACCCGGACCGGCACGTGGTGGGTGGCACTGGTCTTGGCGAACCACTGCGGCAGCAGTCCGTCGCGGCTCATCGAGAACCACACCCGGGTCACCCCGAGCATGAAGGTGAACATCACCGTCAGGATGCCGATGATCGCGCCGACCGCGATGACGTCCGCCAGCGCGTCCAGGCCCACCGACTTGAACGCGGTGGAGAACCCGCTCTCCGGGTCGATGTGCCGGTAGTTCTGCATCCCCGTCAGCACCAGGCAGGCGAGGACGTAGAGGACCATCGAGAGCGCCAGCGAGTACATGATCGCCTTCGGCATGTGGCGCTGGGCGTCCTTGGACTCCTCGGCCGCGGTGCTCATCGCGTCGTAGCCGAAGACCGCGAAGAAGACGGTGGCCGCGCCGGTGAACGCGCCGCCGACGCCGAACGGGAAGAAGGGGTGGTAGTTGGCGGTGTCGATGTGGAGGAAGCCGACCCCGATGACGACCAGGACGACCAGCACTTTCAGGCCGACCACGAGTGTCTCGAAACGAGCGGCGTTCTTGATGCCGAGGGTCAGCAGGTACGCGATGAGCAGGCAGAGCACCGCGGCGAAGAGGTCCATCCGGTGGCCGGGCCCGGTGCCGGGGGCGCCGAGCATCCAGACCGGCAGCCTGAGCCCCATCTCGCCGAGCAGGAAGGAGAAGTAGCCGGAGATGCCGATCGCGACCACCGCCACGATCGCGGTGTACTCCAGCAGCAGATCCCAGCCGATGAACCAGCCGGCCAGCTCGCCCAGCACCGCGTAGCCGTAGGTGTAGGCCGAGCCCGCCTTCGGGATCAGCCCGGCGAACTCCGCGTACGAGAAGGCCGCCGCGGCGCTGGCCACGCCGGCGATGAGGAAGGAGACCAGGACCGCCGGGCCGGCCGTGCCGTTGGCGACGGTGCCGGCCAGGGTGAAGATGCCCGCGCCGATGATGCCGCCGACACCGATGGCGGTCAGCTGCCACAGCCCCAGTTCCCGGGTCAGTTGCTGGCCCGCGGTGCCTTCGGGCTCCTCGATGTGCTCGATCGGTTTACGGCGCCATACGCCCGCTCCCTCGCGCAGCCCCCTGCGTGCCATGCGTGATCCCTCCGTACGCTCCGTACGGACCGAGCTGGTCCGACGGCGGATCATCATGGCTGCTGGGCGGGCCCGGAGAAAGGCGACTCGGCGTCAGGGCGCCAATCGGCCCCGGGGCTTCAGTCGGCGTCCTCCAGCCGGAATCCGACCTTCAGTCCGACCTGGTAGTGGTCGATCTGCCCGTCGACGATATGGCCGCGGACCTGGCAGATCTCGAACCAGTCGAGGTTGCGCAGGGTCGTGGAGGCGCGCTTGATGCCGTTCTGGATCGCGGCGTCCACGCTGTGCTGGGACGTCCCCACGATCTCGGTGACGCGATAGGTGCGGTCGGTCACGGTGGTCTCCCTCGGCCGGGGCGGCGCTCCGCCCGTCCATCTCCCACCGTGCCTCAGCCCGGCCCACCCCACCAGCGGAGCTTGCCGCCGCGGGCTACGGGACGACTGTGACGGGCCACCGCCCGGCCTTGACCAGGCGCACCGCGACCGATCCCATGATGCGGTGCCCGGCGGACTCCGAGGCGCCGACCACCACCGCGTCCGCCTTCAGCTCGTCGGCCATCTGCACCATGCCGCTGTACGGGTCCCCACGCAGGGTGTGGAACTCCCAGCGCAGGTGGTAGATCCCGTCCAGCCGGTCGGTCGCCTTGCGGATCTCGGCCATCAGCTCCTCGGCGACCTCGGTGGTGGTGTCCACGACCGGGGCGCCCATCGCCGCTCCGGCCGGCAGCACCGGCTGCACGTAGACCATCACCAGCTTCGAGCCCTGGCGCCGGGCCAGCCCGGCGGCGTAGGCGGTGGCGCGCCACGACGAGTCGGAGCCGTCGACGCCGACGACGATGACCTTCGGGCCGTCCGTTCCGCGCTCGAACGGCGCTGCTGCGTTCTCCTCCACACCACGGAGGTTATCCGCACACGCGCGGCGGCGGGCTGCCGGGCCCGGCGGGGCGGGGGGCTTCGGCCACCGGTCACGCGGGGGCGGGCGGCCAGCTGTCCGGGGACAGTACGCCCAGCACATACGCCCTGGCGACGAGTGCGGTGCGGCCCTGCACCCGCCAGCGGCGGGCCAGCCGGGTGAGGTGGTAGTTGACGCCGTCGACCGTCAGCCCCAGTGCGGTGCCGATCGACGCGGTGGTGGCGCCGCCGGCCGCCAGCGCCAGGATGCGGGCCTCCACGGGGCTGGCCGCGGCGCGCGGCGCGGGCGCCGGCGCGGTCTCGTTCACCCGCAGCAGCACCAGCAGCGCGGGCGGCCGGACGGACGGATCGCCGACCGGGTCCACCGACAACTCGCCCTCCCGCTCGGGCCCTTCGGCGCCGACCCGCCAGCGCACCTCCACCGGGTAGCGCGACCGGTGGCCCAGCCGCAGTGCCTCGGTGAGCCGGGTGATCTGCGCCTTGTCGCGGGGCCGGAACTGGTCCAGCAGATTGCGGCCCCGCAGCTGCCCGGGGGAGGCGCCCCACTGGGCGGCCATCGCCGGGTTGGCGACCAGCACCTCGCCGTCGGCCAGGCACACCGCGATCGGGGTGGGGACCCGGTCCAGCAGCATCCCGAAGTAGTCGCGGTAGGGAGTGGCCGCGCAGCGGCCGGACAGATCGAGCCGGGGCGGGCCGTGCGCACCCGCCGCGGGGTCGGGCGCACGGTCCGCGCCGGGCGGGCCCGCCGTGCCGTCCGGTGCGGTCGCACCGCCTCGCGCGCCCGTGCCGGACGCGTCCTCGCCGCCGTCCGGCGCACCGTCGCCGGTCCGGCCCGTCCGCGTGCCCATCGCCCCGATTCCCTCCCTTTCTCCCGCCCCGGCCCTCGCCGCTGCCCCATCGCGGGCCGGCACACAAGAGTGTTCAGCGATAAACCACTGCACAATCATGCAGTTGCCCGGCCCGGCCCCGCACACCGGGCGGGTCACGCTGGAGACATGACCGACACCATCGCGCCCCAGACGGGCGAACGAGCCGCCGAGACGAGCCTCCCGGTCGCCGACCTCACGGCGTCCGGGATCGCCACGACGCCCATCCAGCAGGCCATGGACCTCGCCCGGATCCACGGCCCGGCGTTCCTGCGCAAGTTCGGCGAGCGCGAGACGCTGTTCCTGTCCTCGCTCGACCTGGTCACCGAGGTAGCCGACGAGACCCGCTTCGCCAAGGGCGTGTCGGTCGTCCTGGAGGACGTCAGAGAGTTCGCCGGTGACGGTCTGTTCACCGCCTACAACGACGAGCCGAACTGGGCCAGGGCGCACGAGGTCCTGATGCCGGCCTTCGCGCTCGGCTCGATGCGGACCTACCACCCGGCGATGCTGAGGGTCGCCCGCCGGGTCATGGCGAGCTGGGACCGGAAGCTGGCCGACGGCACGCCCGTCGAGGTCGCGGACGACATGACCCGGATGACGCTGGACACCATCGGGCTCGCCGGCTTCGGCTTCGACTTCGAGTCGTTCTCCCGGGACACCCCGCACCCGTTCGTCGAGTCGATGGTGCGCTGCCTCGAATGGAGCATGACCAAGTTCGCCCGCAAGCCCGGCACCGACCACTCCGCGGCGGACGCGGCGTTCCGCGCCGACGCCGACTACCTCGCGTCCGTCGTCGACGAGGTGATCGACGCCCGTACGGCGGGCGGTGACCGCGGCGAGGACGATCTGCTCGGCCTGATGCTCGCCGCCACCGGCGAGGGCGACGGGCGCCAGGGGCCGGTGCTGGACCTCGCCAACATCCGCAACCAGGTCATCACCTTCCTGATCGCCGGCCACGAGACCACCTCCGGCGCGCTCTCCTTCGCCCTGTACCACCTCCTCAAGGACCCCCTCGCGCTGCGGATGGTCCAGCGCGAGGCGGACGAGCTGTGGGGCGACGAGGCCGATCCCGACCCGTCCTTCGAGGACATCGGGAAGCTGGCGTTCACCCGGCAGGTGCTCAACGAGGCGCTGCGGCTGTGGCCCACCGCCGCCCTCTTCAGCCGGCAGGCCCGCACCGACACGGTGCTCGGCGGACGCTACCCGGTCCGGGCCGGCGAACTGGTCACCGTCCTCACGCCGATGCTGCACCGCGACCCGGTCTGGGGCGACAACCCCGACCTGTTCGATCCGTTCCGCTTCAGCCCGGAGGCCGAGGCGGCCCGCTCGCCGCACGCCTACAAGCCGTTCGGCACCGGTGAACGCGCCTGCATCGGACGGCAGTTCGCGCTCCACGAGGCGACGATGCTGCTGGCCCTCCTCGTCCACCGCTACCGCCTGATCGACCACGCCGGCTACCGGCTGCGCATCAAGGAGACGCTCACCCTCAAGCCCGACGGCTTCACGCTCACCCTCGCCGCCCGCACGCCCGCCGACCGGGCCGCGGTCCGCGCCGCGCTGGCCGTGCTGCCCGGTGCCGCGGCCGACGGCGGGACGGTGGACGCCGCGGCCGACGACCAACTGCCCACCCGCGTCCCGCAGGACACCGGGCTGCTCCTGCTGCACGGCACCAACTACGGCACCTGCCGGGAGTTCGCCGAGCGGCTCGCCGACGAGGCCGCCGTGCTGGGCTTCGCGCCCGAGGTCGCCCCGCTCGACGCCTACGCCGGCGTGCTGCCCGCCGACCGCCCCGCCGTCATCGTCGCCGCGTCCTACAACGGGCAGCCGACGGACGATGCGATGGCGTTCGTGGACTGGCTCCGGACCGCTCCGGACGGTGCCGCGTCCGAGGTCCCGTACGCCGTCCTGGGCGTCGGCGACCGCAACTGGGCCGCCACCTACCAGCAGGTGCCCACCCTCATCGACGACCGGCTGGCCGCACTCGGCGGCCGGCGGCTGCTGCCCCGCGGCGAGGCCGACGCCTCCGGCCAACTGGCCGCGTCCGTGAAGGAGTTCGGCGCCGCACTGCGCACGGAGCTGCTGACCCGCTACGGCGACCCGGCGAGTATCGGCGCGGGCACCCCGACCGCCGACGGCGCTGGCTACACCGTCGCGGAGGTCACCGGCGGCCCGCTCGACGCGCTCGCCGCCCGGCACGAGCTCACCGCGATGACCGTCACCGAGGCGTACGACCTCACCGCCCCGGACTGGCCCCGCCCCAAGCGGTTCCTGCGCATCGCCCTCCCGGACGGCACCTCCTACCGCACCGCCGACCACCTCGCCGTACTGCCCGTCAACACCCCGGAGGCGGTGGCCCGAGCCACCGCGGCGCTCGGCGCCGACCCGGACACCGTGCTGTCCCTGGGCGCGCCCGCCGGCCGCC
The DNA here is from genome assembly GCF_009834125.1 of Streptomyces sp. GS7. Taxonomy (NCBI): domain Bacteria; kingdom Bacillati; phylum Actinomycetota; class Actinomycetes; order Kitasatosporales; family Streptomycetaceae; genus Streptomyces; species Streptomyces sp. GS7. Next base: position 6,050,071 of record NZ_CP047146.1, on the reverse strand, counting down.
CGGCACGCGACACCCTCCCCGTCGACCGGCCGCTCGCCGTACGCCAACTCCTCGCGAACCACCTGGAGTTGGGCTCCCGTCCGACGGCCGAACAGGTCGCCCTGCTGGCCGCCCACAACCCCTGCCCGCCCGAGCGCCTGGCGCTGGAAGCCCTCCCCGAGGACGATCCGCGCACCGTCGTCGAGCTGATCGAGGCCCACCCCGCGCTGCGCGGCGCGCTGCCCTGGCCGGTGGTCCTGGAGCTGCTGCCGCCGCTCCGCACCCGGCACTACTCCCTGTCCTCCTCGCCCGCCGGCGACCCGCGCCACGCCGATCTGATGGTCTCGCTGCTGCCCGGCGGCACCGGCTCCACCTATCTGCACACCCTGCGGCCCGGCGACACGGTGCTGGCCCGCGTCCAGCCGTGCCGCGAGGCGTTCCGCCTCGACCCCGCCGAGGACACCCCGGTCATCATGGTCGCGGCCGGCACCGGGCTGGCGCCGTTCCGCGGGGCCGTCGCCGACCGCGTCGCGGCCGGCCAGACCGCCCCCGCCCGGCTCTACTTCGGCTGCGACGACCCCGACGGCGACTACCTGCACGCCGCCGAGTTCGCCGCGGCCCAGGAGGCCGGCGCGGTCTTGGTGCGCCCCGTCTTCAGTGCCCGCCCGCAGCACGGCCACCGCTTCGTCCAGCACCGGATCGCTGCCGAGGGCGCCGAGGTGTGGGCGCTCCTCCAGGCCGGGGCCCGGGTCCACGTCTGCGGCGACGGCAGCCGGATGGCTCCTGGCGTACGGGCCGCCTTCCGCGAGCTGCACGGCGCGCAGACCGGCGCGTCGGCGCAGGAGTCGGAGGCGTGGCTGCGTGAACTGACCGCCTCCGGGCGGTACATCGAGGACGTGTACGCGGCGGGCTGAGCCACCGCCGGCACGGCCCCGGTGCGTCAAGCGGACTGGACGCCGCGGACGCACCGGGGCCGCGGTGGCAGGCCGCCGCCGGTCAGGCGGACGGTTCCTGCGCGGCCTGCCGCGGCCGTCCCGACGCCCCCGGCAGGTGGATCACCAGCAGCACGATCCCCGCCACGGTGAAGTTGCGCACCGCGGCCTCGACCCCGTTCCACTGCTTCGACTGCCACATCGAGAACCACTCCCCGCCGATCGCCAGGAACCCCGCCCCGAACAGCACCAGCACCATCAGCAACCCCGCGGTCGCCACCCGCCGGGCGCGGTCCAGGTCGCCGCGGCGCGCCCCCACGACCCACAGCACCGTGGCGGCCAGCAGGGCCAGCGCCGCCACCGACTCCCAGGCGATGATGGCCACATACGCCGCGTCCTGCAGTGTGTGCGAGGTGATGGCCCGCCACATCAGATCCGGGTCATGGAAAGTGGTGTCCATCGCCAGGACATGCCGCACATACTGCTGGTTGGTACCGAAGTCCGTGATGTTCCCGAAGACGACCAGCGCGACATAGAGCGCGACCGTCCCGGTCAGCACGGCCGCCGCCGACGTCAGGCCCGTGCCCGCCGCCGGTATTCCCCCGCGTTCCCTCACCCGCACAACTCCTCCAGAGCGTCACTCGCGCGGCCACCCGGCCGCACTCGGACCATTGTCCGTAATCGCGCCGCCGCCGCGCCCGGCACCTCCCGTACGCTGCTCCCCGATCGGTTCGGGGCCCGACCCACCGGACAGGCCCCGGGGCATGACGGGACATCGGGAGAGCGGGGCTCATGGACGACGAGAGGCGTGCGGGGACGGTGGCCGCCGCTGCGGCGGTGATCGCGGCGGCCGGCCCGACGGGCGCCGGTGCCGCCGCCCCGACGGGCTACGGCACCAGTACGGCGGTGGGCGTGCACAACGCCTACGAGAAGGCCAAGTACCCCCTACTTCGCGGACGCGCTGGACTCCGGAGCCTCGCTCGTCGAGGTCGACGTCTGGACCAACGGCCTCGGCTCGTCCTGGCGGGTCTCGCACAGCAACCCCCTGGGCAGCGACAGCAACTGCGTCGGCGCCACCGGCGCCGCCGAGCTGCGCACCGGCCACCGCGACCAGGACTTCGCCGGCTGCCTCGCCGACCTGCGGGCCTGGCACGACGCGCACCCCGGTCACCGCCCGATCCTCGTCAAGACGGAGATGAAGGACGGCTTCCACGCCAAGGGCGGCCGGGGACCGGCCGAATTCGACGCGCTCGTACGGGAGAAGCTGGGCGAGACGGTCTACGGACCCGGTGACCTGACCGCGGGCCACGCCACACCCGACGAGGCGGTCCGGGCCGGCGGCTGGCCGGCGCGCGCCGACCTCGCCGGCAGGTTCCTCTTCGAGCTGATACCGGGCACCGTCGAGGAGCACAACCCGCTCGACCGACTGCGGACCGACGTCGCATACGCCACCCACCTCAAGGACCTGGCCGCCCGGGGCGAGCTGCACCGGTCCACGGCGTTCCCCGCCGTCCACGGAGCGGCTCCCGGAGACCCCCGCGACCGCTACGCCGACCCGGCCCTGCGCCCCTGGTTCGTGGTCTTCGACGGCGATGCCGCGACCTACCTGGACGGCACCATCGACACCGCCTGGTACGACGCCCGGCACTACCTCCTCGTCATGACCGACGCCCACAAGGTCCCGCCGGCCCTCGACCCCACCCACCCCACCGAGGCCGAGGCGCTGGCCCGGGTGCGCGAACTCGCCGCCGCCCACGCCAGTTTCGCCACCGCCGACTGGTACCCGCTCCCGTCGGTCCTGTCGGCGGTGCTGCCGCGCGGCACCGCACAGCCGGGCGGTCCGCCCGGCCGCTACGCGCCGGACGGACCCTAGGACGCGGCCCGGTGGTAGAGCGCCGCCACGGCGTCCCCGAACCGGCTGCTGTACGACGTCGCGTCGTCGCCGCCCTCGTCCAGGCCGCCGATCACCCCGATCAGCGAGCCGGTGCCGGTCTCCGGATCGAGGTCGGTGAGCATCGGGCCGCCGCTCGTACCGGTCGGGAATCCGGGGCAGGGGAAGCGGAGCTGGCCGGGGCCCTGGGCGTCGGCGGTGTGCCGGCAGGTGAGCGGGGTGTCGTTGTCGCCGGGGTAGCCGGTCAGCTGGGCCGGGCGGCCGGGCGGCGCGCCGAACCGGATCCGCTCGGCCCCGGTGACGTCCTCGATCCGCTCGTCCGACCGCCCGTGCCGGCGCACCTGCACGAACGCCACATCGCGGTCCGGGTCCCGGTCGCTGATCCAGCGGGGGTCGACGTCGACGCGGGTGGCCACCCACAGGCCGTACGGCGCGATCCCGTCGTGCAGACCCGGCGCGAAGACCAGCCGGGTGCGGAATCCGCCGTCGTACACGCAGTGCGCGGCGGTGACGATGAGGTTCCCGGAGGGGGCGTCCACCACGCTCGCGGTGCAGTAGTGGGCGGGGGCGCCGTCGTCACCGGGCGAGAACAGCGCGCCGATCGGCGGCGCGGGGGCCGCCGGGGTCGCCGTCAGGGGCCGGGAGGCGGGCAGCGGCGCCGGGCTGCCGGCGGCGCTGCGCACGCTGGTCACCGGCGGGCCGGGGCGCTCCTTGTACGGCCCGGCCAGGACCGCCGCGGCGGCCTGGTCACCGATGGAACGGGAAGCGGTGTACGTCCCCATGGCGGGGTTCCCGGGCGCCACGAACGGATCGCGCTGGGTGGCTCCCAGCGCCAGCGCCGCGCCGCCCACGACGACCGTCAGCAGTCCGAGCGCCAGGGTGGCCCGCAGCGGCACGCCGGAGCGGGACCGCCCCGTGCGGATGCGCCGGGCCGGGCGCGGGCACTCGGGCGGGGCGGGTCCGCCCGACGGTTCGGCCGCCCGGTCCGCGTCCTGTGCCGTCGTCGTGAGCCCGCGATCGCTCGTGTCCACCTGGTGTCGCCTCGTTGCATCAGCCCGGGGCACCGTGTCGTGAGGGGGAGGGCGCCGCCGGATCCAGACATTTCAACCAGTCTGATGCACGGCGGCCCGCGGTGGTTCGGTCCCGGCGGCGGATCATGCGGATCGTCACGTTCCGCGGTGGCGGAACCGGCTTCCGGGACGCCCGTTCTACGGCGGTTCCGGGGAGCGCGGGGCGGACGGTCGCGCCGCCGGCCCCGGCCTAGCCCACGAGGGTGACGCCCCGGCCCGCCAGGTTGTGCCCGATCAGCGTCCGGGCCAGCCCGAACTCGTTCGGGAAGTCCATCGGGACGATGCCCAGCCCCCGCCAGCCGTTGCCCTCCGCGCTCTCCAGCAGGGTCTTGACCTGCGGGTTGAGCCGGTCCGCGTTGGAGCGGGGCGGCAGCAGGGCGGCGGTGCTGACGTAGTTGACGAAGAGCTTCCCGGGCTGCGCGACGGCCTTGCGGAACTGCGCCTCGATCTTGGGCCACTTCCCGAACGGCTCGGTCATGTAGTCGTCCTGGATGTCGAAGAGCCGCGGGTCGGCGTACCGGACGCCGCCCAGCCCGTCGGAGTCGGCCAGCAGGACGACCCGGCCCCGGGCCCGGCCCAGCGTCGGCAGGTCGGGCTCCAGCCGGAACAGCGGGCGGTAGCCCTTCGCGTCCAGGTAGATGCCGAAGATCCGGCGGAACTCCGCGGCGGAGACCTCCGAGTACTCCTGCTTGACGCGCATCAGCACCGTCTCGGAGGGGTGCGCCCGGAGGAACGACCGGCAGGCGTCGAGCACGTCGCCGAACATCAGCTCCTGGTAGAAGGCGCCGTGGTGGATCGCGAAGACGTCGTCGATGGCCCGGCACCGGACGTCCAGGAACCGTATGCCGCCGGCCAGTTGGTCGGCTACGGGGGCGTTCTGGCAGGCGACCCACGGGCCGCCGTGGCGGGCGCCGGAGTCATGGGTGCCGGGGATGGTCAGCCGCTGGACGGGGGTGGCGTCGCCGAGCGCCGACATCCAGTCCGGTACGGAGAGCGCGCGACGGCGGCTGCGCTTTCGGGACGCCGCCGCAGCCGTGGACTGCCCGCCGCCGGTGCCTGCCAGTAATCCGGCGGCGGACAGCCCCGCCGCGCCCCTGAGGAATCCCCGCCGATCCAGCCCCATCCCCCTGCCCCTCCGTCGAGTCCGTGCGCGACCGGCCGCGCGCCCTGGAGCGCGCGAACACACGATCGGGGCATCGCATCACATCGACGGGGGACGGGGCTACCCGGCTGTCAGTTCCGGATGGCGAGGGACAGCGCGAAACGGCCGGCCTCGTCCGTCCACCACTCCGTCAACTCCAGCCCGGCGGAGCGAAGTTCGTCCCGCACCCGGCCCTTGCGGAACTTCGCGGAGACCTCGGTCCGCAGCTCCTCGCCGGCCGCGAACGGCACCGCCAGATCGATGCCCGGGATCTTCACGGTCAGCTCCTCGCGGGCCCGGAGCCGCATCTCGATCCATTCGTGCTCCGCGTTCCAGAGCGCGACGTGGTCGAAGTCCGCCGGGTCGAAGTCGCCGCCCAGTTCGCGGTTGACGACCTCCAGGACGTTCTTGTTGAAGGCGGCGGTCACCCCGCGCGCGTCGTCGTACGCGGCGACGAGCGTGGCCTCGTCCTTGACCAGGTCGGTGCCCAGCAGCAGGGCGTCGCCGGGGGAGAGCAGGTCGTGGACGGAGCGCAGGAAGTCGGCGCGCTCGTCCGGGAGCAGGTTGCCGATGGTGCCGCCCAGGAAGGCGAGCAGCCGGGGGCCGGGCGCCGGCGGCAGCGCGAGGCCCTGCTGGAAGTCGGCGACCAGCGCGTGCACGGTGAGGCCCGGGTGCTCGGCGAGCAGCGCCTCGCCGGCCTCCCGCAGCGCCGACTCGCTGACGTCGATGGGGAGATAGGTGTCCAGGTCGGTCAGCGCCCGCAGCAGATGGCGGGTCTTGTCGGACGAGCCGGAGCCCAGCTCGATGAGGGTGCGGGCACGGGTGGCCGCGGCGATCCGGTCCGCGACGGCGAGCAGGATCTCGCGTTCGGCGCGGGTGGGGTAGTACTCGGGGAGCGTGGTGATCTCGTCGAACAGCTTGCTGCCGCGGGCGTCGTAGAACCACTTGGGCGGCAGCTGCTTCGGCGTGGCGGTCAGGCCCTGGGAGACGTCGGCGCGGAGCGCGGCCGCGGTGGCGTCGGCGGGGAGGGTGCGGGTGATGCTGAGGGGGCTCACGTTGCGGGCTCCTTGAGCGGGGTGAGGTGGACGTCGCTGCGGGTGGCGCGCAGCAGCGTGCGGTCGGGGACCTCGGTCCAGTGGGGGGAGTCGTCGTAGGGCTCGGAGGCGACGACCCGGCCGCCGCCGGGCACGGCCAGGTGGCAGAGGGTGTCGCCCCACGAGGTGGCGGCGATGGCGGTGCCGTCGGTCAGCAGCAGGTTGAGCCGGGAGCCGGGCGCGGCTCGTGCCACCGCCCGGACCGTGCCGGCCAGCGCCTCGTCCACGTCGTCGCCGAGGGTCAGCCGGTGCTGGACCAGCGCCCACAGGAAAGCGGTGTCGCAGCGCGCCTGGAGGCGGAGCAGCTCCACGGCCGGCAGCTCGGCCGCCAGCGGGGCGAGCGTGTCCGGCCAGCCGGCCACCGCGCCGTTGTGGCTGAAGAGGTACCGGCCCGCGGCGAACGGCGCGGCTGCCGCCTCGGCGTCCGCACCGGCCACGGTCGCGTCCCGTACGGCGGCGAGCACCGCGCCGGTGCGGACCACCCGGGCCAGGTCCGGCAGCTGCTCGTCGGCCCAGATCGGGCCGGCCCGGCGGTAGCGGGCGGGAACCGGGTCGCCGGGCGCGTACCAGCCGACCCCGAAGCCGTCCGCGTTGACCGTGCCGTGCCGCTGGCGGCGCGGCGCCCAGGACTGCCGGTACAGCCCGTTCGGCGGCGCCAGCACGATCTGCCCGAACGGTATCTCCGGTCCCAGATAGGCCATATGACGGCACATCAGAGGGATCCCGGAGCGTCCGGTCCGGCGTCCCGGGCGGTGCGGAACCCGGCGAAGATCTGCCGCCGGATCGGCAGGTCCCAGTTGCGGAAGGTGCCGCGGCAGGCCACCGGGTCGACCGCGAAGGAGCCGCCGCGCAGCACCTTGTACGCGTTGCCGAAGAACACCTCCGAGTACTCCCGGTAGGGGAAGGCGGCGAAGCCGGGGTAGGGGAGGAAATCGCTCGACGTCCACTCCCAGACATCGCCGATCAACTGGTATACGCCGAGGGGGGATTGTCCTTCCGGGTAGCTGCCGACCGGGGCCGGGCGCAGATGCCGCTGGCCGAGGTTGGCGTGCGCCGGGGTCGGATCCTCGTCGCCCCACGGGTAGCGCATCGCCCGACCGGCCGCCGGGTCGTGCCGGGCCGCCTTCTCCCACTCGGCCTCGGTGGGCAGCCGCCGGCCGGCCCAGCGCGCATAGGCGTCCGCCTCGTACCAGCTCACGTGCAGCACCGGTTCGTCCGGCGGCACCGGTTCGGTCACCCCGAACCGGCGGCGCAGCCACTGGTTTCCCTCGCGCCGCCAGAACAGCGGTGCGCGCAGGCGGTGTTCGCGCACCTGCGCCCAGCCCTCCGGCGCCCACCAGCGCGGCTCGCCGTAGCCCCCGTCCTCGATGAAGCGCTGGTACGCGGCGTTGCTGACCGGGGTGGTGTCGAGCAGGAACGCGGGCACCTCCCGGCGGTGCGCGGGCCGCTCGTTGTCCAGTGCCCAGGGTTCCGTGGAGGTGCCCATGGTGAACGGCCCGCCGGGGACGAGGACTTCGGACGGCGGGCGGACTCCGGGGGCGGCCGGGGGCTCGGGCGCGGTGAGCACGGCGGGCCCCTGGCGCAGCTGATGGGTGATCAGCATCGTTTCGTCGTGCTGCTGTTCGTGCTGCGCGATCATCCCGAAGGCGAAGCCGGAGTCCAGCAGCGGTCCGCCGTGCAACGGGGTGCGCTCCAGGACGTCCAGCACCCGGCCGCGGACCTCGGCGACATAGCCGTGTGCCTCGCCGGGGCCCAGCAGCGGCAGGGTGGGGCGTTCGGCGCGCGGATGCTCGAAGGCGTCGTAGACGGAGTCGATGTCCGGACGGAGCGCCTCCCGGCCGCCGACGGTGCGCAGCAGCCACTGCTCTTCCTGGTTGCCGATGTGGGCCAGGTCCCACACCAGCGGGGACATCAACGGCGAGTGCTGGGCGACGAGATCGGGGTCCTCGACGCAGGTGGTCAGTAGACGGGTACGGTCGCGGGCGGCGAGCAGTGCCGCCGCCGCGCGCTCCCGGAGCGACTCGGAATCGGTGGTCACTGGCTGTCCTTCCCAAGGGTGAGGCGGTTGCGGGCCGCGGTGCCGGGGGCGCCTTCGCCGGCCCTGCCGTGGTCGGTGCGGCCGGTGCCGTCCGCCGCGTGCAGCGCGTCGAGGCGGTCGTCCGCGGGGCACCGGCCGCGCGCCACATAGCGCTCGGTGAACTCCGCGACCGCCGCGCGGACGCCGGCCGGGGCCCCCAGCCGGGGCAGCGCCTCCTGCGCCGCCGCGAAACAGGCCACCGCGGCGGTGCGCAGCTCGGGGTCGGTCAGCGCGCCCCGGGCCGCCCGCCGCCACAGCGGATTCCGTGGTGCGGGATGCGAACCGGCCGTCTCCGCAAGGGGCTTGACGATCCGGTAGGCATGCTCGGACGCCTCAGGATCGTCGAACAGCGCCGCCGTGACGGCCAGCGGAACGATCCACCCGGCGTCGCCGGGCTGCGCGTCGATCATGCGCAGCTCCAGATGGCCGCGCGGCCGTACGGGCGGGAAGAGCGTGGTCACGTGGTAGTCGAGGTCCTCCCGGGTCGGGGGGCGGGGCACGCCGGTACGGATCCACTCGCGGAAGGTGAGGCCCGGCGGCGCGTCCCAGGGGCCGTCCGTGCTGCGGATGCACATCACCGGGGCGTCCAGCACATAGCGGGACCACGCGGCGCGCGGGTCGGGGCCCAGCGGCGGGGCGAGCGTCCGGCCCGGGTCGAGCTGCGACCAGACGGCCTGGCGGGTGGTGCGGAAGCCGGTCGGGATCCCCTCGCTGACCGGCGAGTTGGCGAACGCGGCGGACAGCACCGCGCCCAGCAGGTGCGCCAGCACCCACCGCCTGCCGAGCCCCAGCGTCCCCGGTTCCTCGTACCCGGCGTCCACGCAGACCTGTACGGACGCGGTGGCGCACATCATGGAGCGCCCGGCCGGGCCCCACCGGTCGAGATACGCCTCCATGGCGTCATAGCGCGGCTCGTTGAGGATCCGCCGGGGGGAGTGCCACGGATCGTGGCCGTGGCCCGCGATGCCGAGGCCCAGGTCCCGCATCGCGGGCCGGACCCGTGCCAGATCGTCCGTGACGGACGCGACGCAGGCGCTGAGCGAGGTGGCGGGCAGCGAGCTGAGCTCCAGCTGGCCGCCGGGTTCGAAGCTGAGGGAGGAATGGAGGGGCAGGGCACGCAGTGCGGCTGCCGCGGCGCGCATCCGGGACGGTTCGACCGGACATCGGGGGTTGCGCGCGTCATGCACCAGGAACTCGATCTCGACGCCTATGCGGCGAGGCGGTCCCGTCTTGAAACAGATCCCGTGCAGGTGGGCCTCAAGTTCCGCTTCCGACACTGCCGGCCGTACGCGCATCGCTTCCCTCTCCCCTCCGGGGCGGCGGCTGGATTGCCGTCCTCCACCTAAGCCCCTGGGGACGTCGCGCTCAAGAGCGCCTGTCCGCCGCGGGCGGTCCCGGGCCGGTGACCGGCCTGGTGAAGAGGGGGTCGGGCGCGGAGAAACCCGTACGCCCGTTCGGGTGTCCTGTGGCCGCCGCCGGGGGAGGGCGACGGCCGCCCGCCCCGCCGCTACTGCCGGTACCCCGCAAGGAAGCGCCCGATCCGGCTGATCGCCGCGTCGAGGTCGTCCGCGTGCGGGAGGGTGAGGATCCGGAAGTGGTCCGGGCGCGGCCAGCTGAAGCCGGTGCCCTGGACGACCTGGATCTTCTCCCGCAGCAGCAGGTCGAGCACGAACTTCTCGTCGTCGTGGATCTTGTGCACGGCGGGGTCCAGTCGCGGGAACGCGTAGAGCGCGCCCCGGGGCTTCACGCAGGAGACGCCCGGGATCTCGTTCAGCCGCTCCCAGGCCCGGTCGCGCTGCTCGCGCAGCCGGCCGCCCGGCAGCACCAGGTCCCGGATGCTCTGCCGGCCGCCGAGCGCCGCCTGGATCGCGTACTGCGCCGGGGCGTTGGGGCACAGCCGCATCGAGGCGAGGGTACCCAGCCCCTCCAGGTAGTCCGCGGCGTGCTCCTTGGGTCCGGAGACGACCAGCCAGCCGGAGCGGAACCCGGCCACCCGGTACGACTTGGACAGCCCGCTGAAGGTCAGGCACACCAGGTCGGGGGCGAGCGCCGCGGCGTGGTGGTGGACCTCGTCGTCGTACAGGATCCGGTCGTAGATCTCGTCCGCGAAGACCATCAGGTGGTGGCGGCGGGCCAGGTCGAGCATGCCCTCCAGCAGCTCCCGCGGATAGACGGCGCCCGTCGGGTTGTTGGGGTTGATGATGACCATCGCCCGGGTCCGGTCGGTGATCTTCGAGGCGAGGTCGTCGAGGTCCGGCAGCCAGTCGGCGGACTCGTCGCAGAGGTAGTGCACCGCCTTGCCGCCGGCCAGGGTGGTGACCGCCGTCCAGAGGGGGAAGTCCGGCGCCGGGATCAGCACCTCGTCACCGTCGTCGAGCAGTGCCTGGACGGCCATCGAGACCAGCTCCGAGACGCCGTTGCCGAGATAGACGTCGTCGACGCCGACGTCCGGCAGCCCGGCCTCCTGATAGCGCTGGGCGACCGCCCGCCGGGCCGGGAGGATGCCGCGGGAATCGGTGTAGCCGTGTGCGCGGGAGAGGTTGCGCATCATGTCCTGGAGGATCTCCTCGGGACATTCGAAGCCGAACAGCGCCGGGTTGCCGGTGTTCAGCCGCAGCACGCTGTGGCCCGCCTCCTCCAGCGCGTCGGCGTGCTCGATCACCGGCCCGCGGATCTCGTAGCAGACGTCGGCCATCTTGCTGGACTGCTTGAACTGCATGCGGCGGCCTCCCGGTCTCTCGCCCGCCGCGTGGTGCGGCAGTGGTCGACACCGTACTTGGTTTTCCCAACTTCCAACTTGGAAAATCCAACCACATGTCTATCCTGGTGTCATGCCGCGCCGAAGCTATGACCAGTACTGCGCCATCGCCCGAGCCCTGGACGCCGTCGGCGACCGCTGGACGCTGCTGATCGTCCGGGAGCTCCTGGGCGGCTCCCGGCGCTACACGGACCTGCACGCCGACCTGCCCGGCGTCAGCACCGACATGCTCGCCTCCCGCCTCAAGGACATGGAGCGCGACGGCCTGCTCACCCGCCGCCGCCTCCCGCCGCCCGGCGCCGCCTACGTCTACGAACTCACCCCGCGCGGGCGCGCCCTCCTCCCGGCCCTGACCGCCCTCGCCGACTGGGGCGCCCCCGCCCTCGGCGAGCAGCGCCCCACCGACGCGGTCCGCGCCCACTGGTTCGCGGTACCGCTCATGGCGCGGCTGGCCCGGCACTTCACGGACGGCACGGTACGCGTCATCGACATCGCCCTGGACGAGGGCGCCTTCCACATCACCCTCGGCCCCGGCCGCGCAGACGGAGAAGGGGAGACCGCCACCCCCGCCTATGCCGACGGCCCCGCCGAACTCCCCGACGTCCGCCTGTCGTTGGACGCCGCGACCTGCGCCGCCATCGCGTACGATCGGCTCTCGCTCGCCCAGGCCATCGACTCCGGCCGCATCACGCTCACCCACCCCGAAGGCCGCCCGGAGCCCGCGCCCCTCGCCTGAGCCCCTCCGGAGGACGACCCCTCATGACGCCGCGCCCCCTGGCGGTCTTCGACCTCGACGGCACCCTCGCCGACAGCGGCCACCGGCAGCACCTGCTGCGCCGCAGGCCGCGCGACTGGACCGCCTTCTTCGCCGCCGCCACCGAGGACCCGCCCCTCCCCGAGGGCGTCGCCCTGGCCCTGCGCAACGCCGAGGACTGCGAGGTCGTCTACCTCACCGGTCGCCCCGAACGCTGCCGCCGGGACACGCTCGGCTGGCTCGCCCGGCACGGCCTGCCCGACGGCACGCTGTGGATGCGCCCCGACCGGGACCGCCGCCCGGCCCGGCAGACCAAGCTGGACATCCTGCACCGCATCGCCCGCGACCGCGAGATACGCCATGTCGTCGACGACGACGAACTGGTCTGCGACGCCTGCGAGAAGGCCGGCTTCCGGGTCGTCCGGGCCCGCTGGGCACCCCAGTCCACGACGCTCCGGGACGCCCAGCAGCGGTCCGGCCGTACCTGACACGGGGGCCGGGCGGCCGACGACTTGCCCCGGGCCGGCGCTCCTGGCGCCGTCGGACGATGCGAGGAGATCCTGCGAGGCGCCACGGCCACCATGCCCCGGGACCGGATCGAGCCGGCCTTCCCCGGCTACGGGTGGGACTGGGTGCCGGGCAGCGGCCGGCGGGCCGGGCATGTGACGTGGCACGAGGCCGAGGCGCTGCGCAGGCGGGCGGGGGCCGCGTACCACTTCGACGAGGCGTCGGGCACCCCCCACTTCCGGTACGTGCGGGGCGCCGAGGAGCACCAGGTCTGGTACCAGGACGCGCGGGGCGTACGCGACCAGCTGCCGCTGCCGGCGAAGTACGGGGTGCGCGGGATCGGGCTATGGGCGCTCGGGTTCGAGGACCCGGGCGTCTGGGCGGCGTTCCGCGGCGAGCAGGCGTAGCGCGGCCTCGGACGGGGAGCCCTCCGCTGCGGTGTACATCAGCACGCCCTGGCCGGAGCCGTCCGGGGTGTGCATCATCTCGAAGTCCAGCGTCAGTGCGCCGACCAGCGGATGGTGGAAGTGCTTGGTGCCGAAGGTGCAGTTGCTGACGGCATGGCGCGACCACAGTGCGCTGAACTCGGCGCTCTTCATGGACAACTCGCCGATGAGCTCCGTGAGTTGCGGGTCGTCGGGGAACCGTCCCGCGGCCACCCGCAGGGACGCGACGGCGCGGCGGGCCTCCTGCTCGCGTTCCGGGTAGAGCTCGCGGGTGTGCGGGTCGAGGAAGAACAGCCGCTGGGTGTTGGGGCGGTCCAGGGGGCGCGCGGGGCTGTCGAAGCAGAGGTGGCCGGCGAGCAGCGCGTGGCCGAGGCGGTTCCAGGCCAGCACCTCGAAGCGGGGGCCGAGGGCCACGGCGGGGACGCCGTCGAGGGCGGAGAGCAGCTGCCGGATACCGGGCCGGGCCGTGTCGTGGCGGACCGCGGGGCGGCGGCGGGTCCGCGCCGGGCGGGACAGCTGGTCCAGATGGGCGCGCTCGTCGGGGCTCAGCCGGAGCGCGCGGGCCAGTGCGTCGAGCACCCCCTCGGAGGCGTGGTGGCTCTGGCCCTGTTCGAGGCGGGTGTAGTAGGCCACGCTGACGCCGGCCAGCTGGGCGAGTTCCTCGCGCCGCAGGCCGGGGACCCGGCGGCGCACCCCGTAGGAGACCAGGCCGACGTCCTCGGGCCGGAGCCGGGCGCGGCGGGTGCGGAGAAAGTCCCCCAGTTCGGTGGGGCCGGTGGCGGGTGAGTCCATACCGGCCAGTCTCCGCCATCGGCCGGCGGGCAGCCTGTCCCTGCCAGTGCCAGGCTCGCGGGGCGGGCGGCCGGCGGAACCCGCGCGGCGGGTCGGCCGGGACTGTTCCGTCAGGGATACCGACCGCTTAGTATGCCCGTGGCGAGGGTCCGCTGCGGCCCCGCACCAGCCGAGTGACCGAGGTCTGTGGAGGCATCAGGTGAAGGCATGGCGCGTACACGCGAACGGCGAGCCGCGGGAGGTGATGCGGCTCTCGGAGGTGCCGGATCCGCGACCGGGGCCGGGGCAGCTGCTGCTTGGGGTCCGAGCCGCCAATGTGAACTTCCCGGACGCGCTGCTGTGCCGCGGCCACTACCAGGTCCGGCCGCCGCTGCCGTTCACCCCGGGCGTGGAGATCTGCGGTGAGGTGCTGGCCGCGGGGGAGGGGGCGGCCGGCGAGGTCGGCGCGCGGGTGCTGGCCCAGCCGCCGCTGCCCGACGGCGGCTTCGCCGAGTTCGTGGTGGTCGAGGCGGCCACGGTGCGCCCCGCCCCCGAAGCGCTGGACGACGCCGAGGCCGCCGCGCTGCACATCGGCTACCAGACCGGCTGGTTCGGACTGCACCGCCGGGCCCGGATCCGGGCGGGCGAGACGCTGCTGGTGCACGCCGCGGCCGGCGGGGTCGGCAGCGCCGCCGTGCAACTGGGCAGGGCCGCCGGCGCGCGCGTCATCGGCGTCGTCGGCGGTGCCGAAAAGGCGTGTACCGCCCGGGAGTTGGGCTGCGACGTGGTCCTCGACCGGCGCCGTGACGACATCATCGCGGCGGTGAAGGAGGCCACCGGCGGGCGGGGCGCCGACGTGGTCTACGACCCGGTCGGCGGCGACGCGTACGCGCAGTCCGCCAAGTGCGTCGCCTTCGAGGGCCGTATCGTCGTCGTCGGCTTCGCCAGCGGCACCATCCCCACCCCCGCCCTCAACCACGCCCTGGTCAAGAACTACACCGTCCTGGGCCTGCACTGGGGCCTCTACAACGCCAAGGACCCGGCCGCCGTCGCCACCTGCCACGACGAACTCACCAAGCTCGCCGCCCAGGGGGCGGTCACACCGCTGATCGGCGGCCGGGTGCCGCTGTCGGGCGCCGCCGAGGCCGTCCAGCGGGTCGCCGACGGCGACTCCGTCGGGCGTCTCGTCGTGGTTCCCGGAACGGAGGAGACGTGATGACCGACGCCGCCGAACTGCGCCGGCGCACCGCCGAGTTGCTGGCCGCCAACCCTCCGGGGGCCACGGACCGGCTGGACTTCCTGCGGGCCCGTTTCGACGCCGGGCTGGCCTGGGTCCACTTCCCCGAAGGGCTCGGCGGACTGGACGCGCCCCGCGCCCTCCAGGCCGTCGTGGACGCGGAGCTGGAAGCCGCCGGCGCCCCCGGGAACGACCCCGGCCGGATCGGCATCGGCCTCGGCATGGCCGCGCCCACCATCCTGCGCTACGGCACCGACGAGCAGCGGCGGCGCTTCCTGCGCCCGCTGTGGACCGGCGAGGAGGTGTGGTGCCAGCTCTTCAGCGAGCCCGGCGCCGGCTCCGACCTGGCCGCGCTCGCCACCCGGGCGGTACGCGACGACGGCGGGGACTGGATCGTCGACGGGCAGAAGGTGTGGACCTCCAGCGCGCATCTGGCGCGCTGGGCGATCCTGATCGCGCGCACCGACCCCGACGTGCCCAAGCACCGCGGCATCAGCTACTTCGTCTGCGATATGACCGACCCGGGCGTCGAGGTGCGCCCGCTGCGGCAGATCACCGGCGAGGCCGAGTTCAACGAGGTGTTCCTGACCGGCGTGCGCATCCCGGACGCGCACCGGCTCGGCGAGGTCGGCGAGGGCTGGCGGGTCGCCCAGACCACGCTGATGAACGAGCGGGTCGCCATCGGCGGCGTCCGCACCCCCCGCGAGGGTGGGGGCACCCCCGCCGAAGGCAGGGGGAGCATGATCGGCGTCGCCGCCGCCGGCTGGCGGGCCCGCCCCGAACTGCGCACCCACGACCTGCACCGGCGGCTGCTGACGCTGTGGGTGGAGGCAGAGGTCGCCCGGCTCACCGGCGAGCGGCTGCGCCAGCAGCTCACGAAAGGCCAGCCCGGCCCCGAGGGCAGCGGGATGAAACTGGCCTTCGCCCGGCTCGCCCAGCAGATCAGCGGCTGGGAGGTGGAGTTCCTGGCCGAGGACGGGCTGGCCTACGACGACTGGACGCTGCGCCGCCCCGAAGGCGTCGACTTCACGGGCCGCGAGGCCGGCTACCGCTATCTGCGCGCCAAGGGGAACTCCATCGAAGGAGGCACCTCCGAAGTGCTGCTCAACATCGTCGCCGAGCGCGTGCTGGGCCTGCCGCCCGAGCCGCGTACCGACAAGGACGTCGCGTGGAAGGACCTCCCCCGATGACCACCGCCACCGACATGCCGGACCCCGACCTCCTCTACAGCGACGAGGAGGAGGCGCTGCGCGCCGCGGTCCGCGCGCTGCTCGCCGACCGCTGCGATCCGGCCGCCGTGCTCGCCGGCGCGGAGTCCGGCCGGCCGTACGACCCGGAGCTGTGGCGGGCGCTCGCCGTGGACATCGGCACCGCCGGGCTGCTGGTCCCGGAGAAGCTCGGCGGGCAGGGCGCGAGCGCCCGCGAGGCCGCCGTCGTCCTGGAGGAGCTGGGCCGCGCGGTCGCACCGGTCCCGTATCTGACCAGTGCGGTGGTCGCGGTCAGCGCGCTGCTGGGCTGCGACCCGTCCCGGGAGGAGGTCGCGGGGCCGCTGGCCGCGCTGGCCGAGGGCAGCGGCACCGGCGCGCTGGCCGTCCCGCTGCCGGCCGCGCCCGGCGGGAGTGGCGCGCCGACCGTACGGGCCGACGCCGCCGGCGCGCTGACCGGCCGGGTCGGCTCGGTCGCGGACGCGGCGGGCGCCGGGCTGCTGCTCGTGCCGGCCGAGGGGCCCGACGGCCCGGCCCTCTACGCGGTCGACGCCGGTGCGCCGGGCGTACGGGCCGAGGCCGTCACCCCGCTCGACCTCACCCGCCCCCTCGCGCACCTCGCCTTCGACCGGGCCCCCGGACGCCCGCTGGCCACCGGCGAGCGGGCCCGGGCCGCGGTGGACCGCGCGCTGCTCACCGGGGCGGGCCTGCTCGCCTCGGAGCAGCTGGGCATCGCCGAGTGGTGTCTGACCGAGACCGTGCGGCACACCGCCGAGCGCACCCAGTTCGGCCGCCCGGTCGGCTCGTTCCAGGCGCTCAAGCACCGGATGGCCGCGCTGTGGCTGGAGGTCGGCTCGGCCCGCGCCGCCGCCCGCAACGCCGCCGACGCGCTGGCGAGCGGCAGTTCCGACGCCCCGGTGGCGGTCGCGGTGGCGCAGGCGTACTGCGCACCGGTGGCGGTGCACGCCGCCGAGGAGTGCATCCAGCTGCACGGCGGCATCGGCATGACCTGGGAGCACCCTGCGCATCTCTTCCTCAAGCGCGCCAAGAGCGATGAACTCGCCCTCGGCACGCCGGGGCGGCACCGGGACGCGCTGGCCGCACTGGTCGACCTGGCCGCTCCGTAGCCGGCGTCCGGGTTCCGGGATCCGCCGCGCCGCCACCGGTCCGGCCGGCGCCGCGGTGGATCCAACGGGCCGGTGGCGCACGCCGGTTGGCGGCCCGGCCGGCCGCGCACTCAGTCGGTGACGGCGAACGGCTTGCTGTAGGCATGGACCGCTCCGTCGCCGGCGACCACCTCCACGGAGTACGCGGGGCCGGGCCGCACCCGCGGCAGGGTGACGATCGCCTCGCCGGCCGCCGCGGACCCGGCCCGCGGGGAGACCCGCGCCAGCCGCTGGGCGCGACCGCGGCCCGCCGCCGCGTTCAGCCAGACGTCCACGTCGGCACCGGTGGTGTTCGTCCAGGCCACCGGGAAGCTGCCGTGCGCCCGCAGGCTGATCGGGCCGGTGGGGGTGGTGACGTGGATCCGCCCGGCCGGCGGCGGTCCGGTCCCGGGCCGCCCGGGGGCGCGGGCGATGGCACCCAGCGCGGTGGTCGAGGCGCGGGCGGCCGAGCCGCCCCGGACGGC
Source organism: Streptomyces sp. GS7 (assembly GCF_009834125.1). Classification (NCBI taxonomy): domain Bacteria; kingdom Bacillati; phylum Actinomycetota; class Actinomycetes; order Kitasatosporales; family Streptomycetaceae; genus Streptomyces; species Streptomyces sp. GS7. The sequence goes on along the minus strand of NZ_CP047146.1, from coordinate 6,032,579 downwards.
GCCGGTGTCGTCGACGAGGGCGGCACCGGCGGGGTCGGAGGTCGGGAGCGGGGTCTTCTGGAAGCCGGGGTGGTGCGAGGGGGCGAGATCGAGAACCAGCATGCAGCCGACAGCGGTGGCGGCGACGGTGATGGCGAGGGAGTTGGCCATCTCGGCGGCCCTGCCCATCGTGTCCTCCTTATCCTCGGGGGAGGGACGAGCCGGAACATCCCCGGTGACCTTGATCATCAAAAACGGCACGCGGAGCGACCACCCGGCCGGGCAGCTCCCGCGCGACAGGGCCGGAAAAGGCGTGCATACTGCGCCGCCGGCGGGCCCTTCCCGGTGTGCCGCCGGTCACCGTCGGAGGGTGTCTTGAAAGTGCGGTTCGGGTAGCGTCGAAGCCATGAAGACCGCAACCCGGCGTGTGCTGATCGGACCGGTTCTCCTGCTGCTGGCCGCTCTGCTGGCGGTGGCCGCGGTGGCCGCACCGGGTGCGTATGCCGCAGGTGGGCTGGACGAGGCGGCGGCCGCGCTGCGCAAAGGGCCCGTCTACGTGGACCCCCGGGCCTCGGGTCAGTTTTCGGCCAGCCAGGCGGATGCCCTCGCCAAGAAGATCAAGGACTCCGGCAAGCCGGTCTTCGTCGCCGTCCTGCCCCGCGCCTCCGACTACCAGCCCCGGACGCTGCTCCGGGACCTGCGCACCAAGGTCGGCATCAGCGGCGTCTACGCGGTCGAACTCGGCAACGCCTTCAACGCCGGCGCCGACCCCCGCGTCATGCCGCGCAGCGCCGTCCAGAACCTGGTCGGCGCGGTCAACCGCTCCGCGTACCCGACCGTCGCCGAGCGCCTCAACAGCTTCGTCGACACGGCGGCCGGCGAGGCGCGCGGCCACGCCCCGTCCTCATGGGGCGGCACCGGCGGCACCGGCTTCGACACCGGTACCGCGATCGGCATCGGCGCACTGATCGTCATCGGTGGCGGCGGTGCCTACGCCATCGCCCGCCGCAACCGCCGCCGGCGCGCCGAGGCGGAGCGCGCCGCCCTCGAAGACCTGCGGGTGGTGGTCGACGAGGACATCACCGCCTTCGGCGAGGAGCTGGACCGGCTCGACTTCGACCCCGGCGAGCCCGGCGCCGACGACGCGATGCGCGCCGACTACACCCACGCCCTGGACGCCTACGAGGACGCCAAGTCGGCGATGGCCGCGGCCGAGCACCCCGGCGACGTGCAGGCCGTCACCAAGGAGCTGGAGGACGGCCGCTTCTCGCTCGCCACGCTGGCCGCCCGCCGCGAGGGCAGGCCGCTGCCCGAGCGCCGGCCGCCGTGCTTCTTCGACCCGCGGCACGGCCCGTCCGCCGTCGACGTGGCCTGGGCCCCGTCCGGCGGCGCCGAGCGCACCGTCCCGGTCTGCGCCGCGGACAAGACCCGCCTGGACGAGGGCCGCGAGCCGCTGGCCCGCACGGTCCGCACCCCGCAGGGCGACCGCCCCTACTGGGACGCGGGACCCGCCTACGGCCCCTGGGCCGGCGGCTACTTCGGCAGCGGGCTGCTCCCCGGCCTCCTGGCCGGCACCGTGCTCGGCCACATGATGGCGTCCACGCCCGCCTACGGAGCCGACTTCGGCGGCTATCAAGGCGCCGACGGCGGCGAGGTCACCGGCGCCGACTTCAACCCCGACGACTTCAGCGGCGGGTTCGGCGGTGACGGCGGCTTCGGAGGCGGCGACGGAGGCTTCGGCGGCGACTTCTGACCCGGTACCGCCCCGGGCCCGGCTCCTCTCCAGGGGCCGGGCTCCTCGTATGCCCCGGCAGGTCACCCGCTAACAGCCGCCCTCCGCACCGGAGTTGGCCACCACCACCCGCTTGGCACCCAGGAAGCGCGCATAGCGCGGCCGGGCCGCGAAGTCGGCGTAGCGCCACACGGCCGGCCGGCCCACCTCCCGGCACAGGTGCAGCACTTGGTCGGGTCCCAGGTGGACGCCCACGTGCGCGCCGTAGCCCGGCGGCCGGTCCGCGACCGGGCCGGCGTCGAAGAGGACCAGGTCCAGCGGGCGGGTCGGGTCGGCCGGCCGGGTCGCGTCCCGGTCCGCCCAGAGTTCGGCCGAGCGCAACGGGGGGACCAGCAGGCCGAAGTGGCGCAGGACGGCGTAGGCGTAGCGCTGGCAGTTGGCGCCGCCGGTGAGGGCGGAGTTCCCGTCCGCCGCGTATGACGGGCATTCAGGTGGCGTCGCTCCCGGATGGCGGACGCCCGAGTAGGCGACGTTGCGCAGCGCCCCGGGCAGCGCGTCGAAGGCGACCGGGCCGCGCACGGAGGGGACTTGGGGACGGGCGTCGGAGGGCACCGGCCCATCATGCAGGTGCTCTCTCCCGTGCCGCCTGTCGCGGGGTCGAGGAGTCTGGGGGCCTGAGCCCGGCCGGATCCGACGTGTACTCGACACCGCGAGGAGATCCCCGATGGAACGCCGCTTTCGCAAGGCCGCTCTGTGGAGTGCGGCCGTGGTCGCCATGCTGGCGGCCGTCGCACCGCACAGTCCGGCACACGCCCTGCCGCAGTCCGACCCCAGTCCCCAGCCCTCGCAGCGCGGCATGCTGGATGCGATGCGCCGCGACCTGGGGCTGACGCCGGCTCAGGCGCGAACCCGGCTCGCGCAGGAGGCCGAGGCGCAGCACACCTCCCTCGCGGTGCGCCGGGCGCTGGCCGTGCCGCCCGCCGGGATGTGGTTCGACAAGCAGACCGGCAAGCTCGTCGTCGCGGTGACCAACGCCGCCGACGTCCGCCGCGTCCGGGCCGCGGGGGCGGTGCCCAAGGTCGTCCGGCACAGCCGGGCCACGCTCAACGGGGTGGTGCGGCAGATCGCGGAACGGGCCGGCCGCGGCGTACCGGGCGTCACCGGCTGGGGCGTGGACGAGCGCGCCAACGGGGTCGTGGTCCGGGTCGACCGCGCGGCGCGGACCAAGCGGACCGCCGGTTTCGAAAGCGCGGTACGGCAGGTCGCCGTCCGCTCGCGGGTCCCGGTCACCGTCGAGCGCAGCGACCAGGCGCCGCGCCAGCAGAGCGGCACGGTCGTCGGCGGCCAGCGCTGGATGCCGGGCACCGAGGGCATCTGCTCCATCGGCTTCTCGGTGACCGGTCCGGGCAGCTACCGCGGCTTTCTGACGGCGGGTCACTGCACCCTCAAGCCCGACCTGCCGGCGTACGGCAAGGACGGCAGCCTGATGGGGATCTCGAACGAGGGCGGGGCGCACAGCGTCAACGGGCACGACGGCGACTTCGGGCTGGTCACGGTCAACCAGCCGGACTGGCGGCTGAGTTCGGCGGTGGCGGGCCAGGGCGGCAGCCCGGTCGCCGTCACCGGTGCCCAGGAGGGCATCGTCGGGACGTCGGTCTGCCACTCGGGCCAGACCAGCGGGTGGCGCTGCGGTGAGATCACCCGCACCGGGCAGACCGTGGACTACGGCACCGCCGTCGTCAACGGGCTGTCCTTCACCAACGCCTGCTCGGCGGCTGGGGATTCGGGCGGATCGTACGTCTCGCAACCCGGCGCCCCGAAGGCCGTAGGGGTGCACTCCGGCGGCGGTGCCGCGACCTGCAAGACCGGCGGGGACACCGTCACCATCTTCCAGCCGATCCAGGAAGCGCTGGAGAAGTGGGATCTGCGGCTGGTGACCGGCACCCCGTGAGCCCCGGCCCGGGGCGTCCCCGGACGGCAGCCCCGGACCGATTCATGACCATGCCTTTACGTGCTGTTTAATGGCAGCTGCTCAATTGCGAGCAATGCGCAATAACAGTCGATCTTCAAAGGGGTGTGGGCATGACGGCCCGGTCCATACGGGGAGCGGTCGCCGCGGCCACGGCGGCCACCATGGCGCTCGCGGCGACGGCCTGCGCGGCACCGGACGACGGCCGCGGCGCCGGCAGGGCCGCGGACTCCGCCGTCGTCGGGATCGCCCACGAACCGGAGACGCTCAGCCCGCTGCTGGGCTACGGCAAGGACGGCAACTCCAAGATCTTCGACGGACTGCTCACCCACGACGCCGGGATGGCGCTCCGGCCCGCCCTCGCCGCCGCCCTCCCCAAGGTCACCGACGGCGGTACAACCTACACCTACCCGCTCCGCCGGGGCGTCACGTTCAGCGACGGCAAGCCCTTCACCGCCGACGACGTGGTCTTCACCTACCGCACCATCCTCGACGCGAAGACCAACAACGCCTCCAAGGCCGAACTGGACGCCATCGAGAAGGTGGAGAAGAAGGACGACCGGACCGTCGTCTTCCATCTCAAGTACCCCTACGCGCCGTTCGCCGAGCGCACCGTGCTGCCCATCGCCCCCCGGCACATCGCGGGCGAGCAGGACGTCAACACCGGCTCCTTCACCACCAGGCCGATCGGCACCGGGCCGTACGTCCTCACCGACTGGTCCAAGGGCGAGAAGCTCACTTTCACCGCCAACCCCCACTACTGGGGCGGGGTGCCCAAGGTGAAGCGCCTCACCATGGCGGTCGTCAAGGACGACGACATCCGCGCCACCCGGCTGCGCTCCGGCGACCTCGACGGCGCCATCCTGCCGCCCGACCTCGCCGCCGCCTTCAAGGCCGACAAGGGCCGTACCACCCTCGCCGCCAAGACCTTCGACTACCGCAACGTCACCCTGCCCGGCGCCAACCCGGTCACCGGCGACCGGGCCGTACGCCGGGCACTGGACCTCGCGGTGGACCGCCGGGCCATGGTCAAGGGCATCCTGAGCGGCGCCGGCAAGCCGGCCTACGGGCCGGTGCCCACCGACAGCCCGTGGTTCGCCAAGGGCACCGAGCGCCCGTACGACCTCGCCGAGGCGCGGCGCATCCTCGACGGCGCGGGCTGGACGGAGGGCCTCGACGGCATCCGGGAGAAGGACGGCCGCCGCGCCTCCTTCACCCTCTGGTACCTCTCCGGCGACACGCTCCGCCAGGAGCACGCGCTGGCCTTCGCCTCGGACGCCAGGAAGGCCGGCATCGAGGCCAGGGTCGAGTCCGGCACCTGGGAGGCCATCGCACCGCACATGAAGCAGGACGCGGTGCTCGCCGGCGGCGGCAGCCCTGCCGACCCCGACTTCGACCAGTACCTGCTGCTGCACTCCTCGCTCGCCGGCGACGGCTTCAACAACATGTCGCGGTACGCCGACGCCACCGTCGACGAGCAGCTGGTCGCGGCCCGCCGCACCGACGACCGGGCCGCCCGCAAGGCCGCCTACGACACCATTCAGCGGCGCCTGGCCGAGAACCCCGCCTACGTCTTCCTCACCCACGTCGACCACCTCTACGTCATCGCCGACCGCTGGCAGGGCCTGACCACCCAGGTCGAGCCGCACGACCACGGACTGGCCTCCGGCCCCTGGTGGAACGCAGAGGACTGGCAGCCCGCGAAGTGACCGCCCTGTCCTCGCCGCCCTGGGGGCCGATGGCGCGGATGACCGCACGGCGGGCGCTGCTCGCCGTGCCGGTCCTGCTCGCCGTCACCCTCGGGGTGTTCGCGATCGCCGCGGCCTCGCCCTTCGACCCGGTGCAGGCGTACGCCGGCACCGCCGGGCTGACCGCCTCGCAGCACAACCTCGACCAGCTCCGGCACAACCTCGGCGCCGACCGCCCGCTGCTCGCCCGCTGGTGGGACTGGCTGACCGGCGCCCTCACCGGCGACCTCGGCGACTCGGCCGCGCTGCGCGCCCCGGTCTCCCAGGTCATCGGCGAACGCATCGGCTGGTCCGTGCTGCTGTGCGCCCTCGCCTTCACGCTCGCCGTGCTCGCCGGCACCCTGCTCGGCGTGCTGGCCGCCCGGCGCCGCGGCGGCCCGCTCGACCGCGCGGTCACGTCCGCCGCCTACACCCTCGAAGCCGCGCCGCCGTTCTGGCTCGGACTGCTCGCCGTCTGGCTGGGCGCGATCGAACTGGGCGTGCTGCCGGCCGGCGGACTCACCGACACCGGCAGCGACGTCGCCACCGCGGGCCAGATCGCCCGCCATGCGCTGCTGCCCGCGCTGGTGCTGGCCGTCTCCCAGCTCCCGTGGTTCGTGCTCTACGTACGGCAGGGCGTCGGCGACGCGCTGGACGAGGACCCGGTACGCGGCGCCCGGGCGCGCGGGCTGCGGGAGCGGACCGTACTGCTCGGGCACGCGCTGCGCTGCGGACTGCTGCCGGTGCTGACCCTCGTCGGCTCCCGGGTCCCGGAACTGATCACCGGTGCGCTGCTGGTCGAGACCGTCTTCAGCTGGCCGGGCATCGCCGCCGCCACCGTCCAGGCGGCCACCGGCGTGGACTTCCCGCTGCTGGCCGCGCTGACGGTGCTCGCCACCGCCGCCGTGCTGGCCGGCAACCTGCTGTCCGACCTGCTGTACGGACTGGCCGACCCGAGGGTGGGGTTCGATGGCTGACACCGCCAAGTCCCTTGATGCGCATGGTGGTTGGCGCGATGTGCCGACCGCGGGACGCGCGGCCGGCGGCCGTACGGCGCGCGCCCTGCGGGTGCGGGTCTGCGCCGGACTGCTGGCGCTCGTCGTCCTCGCCGTGCTCGTCGTCCCGCCGCTCCTCCCTCTGGACCCGCAGGCGGTGGCCCTGGCCGAAAAGCTCCAACCCCCCTCCGCGGCCCATCCGTTCGGCACCGACGAGGTCGGCCGCGACCTGCTGCTGCGCTGCGTCCACGGGCTGCGGGTGTCGCTGCTGGTCGGAGTGGTCGCGGCGCTGGCCGCAAGCGTCCTCGGCACCGCCGTCGGCGCGCTGGCCGGCGCCCTCGGGGGCTGGGCCGACCGCGCCGTGATGCGGGTGGTCGACCTCTTCTCCTCCGTGCCGCACCTGCTGCTGGGCATCTTCGTCGTGGCGATGTTCCGGCCCGGCGTCTGGCCGGTGATCGTCTCGGTGGCGCTGACGCACTGGCTGTCGACCGCCCGCATCGTCCGCGCCGAGGTGCTCTCGCTGCGCTCCCGGCCGTATCTCGACGCGGCACTCACCGGCGGCGCCTCCCGCCGGCGGGTGATGGCCCGTCACCTCCTGCCCGCCGTACTCCCGCAGGCCGGACTCGCCGCCGTCCTCATGGTCCCGCACGCCATCTGGCACGAGTCCGCGCTGTCGTTCCTGGGCCTGGGGCTGCCCGCCCACGAGGCGAGCCTGGGCATCATGGCCAACGCCGCCCGCGGCTCCCTGCTGGCCGGGGCCTGGTGGCCCACGCTCTTCCCGGGCCTGTTCCTCATCGTCCCCACCCTCGCCGTCGCGGGCCTGGCCGGCGCCTGGCGGGAGCGGATCAACCCGCGCCGCCGATCGGAGCTGATGCTGTGACCGCCACCGACCCCACGGGCGCCGGCGGCCGGCCCGTGCTGTCCGTCCGCGGGCTGTCCGTCCGCTTCCGGATGCCCGGCGGCCGGTCGGTCGCCGCGGTCACCGATGCCACCTTCGCGCTGGCGCCGGGGGAGTGCCTGGCCCTGGTCGGGGAGAGCGGCTGCGGCAAGTCCGTGCTGGCGTCGGCGCTGCTCGGACTGCTGCCCGGCAACGCGCAGACGGCCGGTACGGCGCTGCTGTCCGCCGGCCGCGCGGAGACCGAGCTGCTGACCGCGTCCGAGGCCGAGCTGGCCCGGTCGATTCGCGGCCGGCGCATCGGTCTCGTACCGCAGAGCCCGGCCGCGCACCTCACCCCCGTACGCACCGTACGCGCCCAACTGGAGAAGCAGTAAGGGAGTTGGCTGGAGTCAGGGGGCGGGTGGAGCTGCGGGCGGCGGCGGAGCGGGCCGCCGGGCGCGCCGCCTTCCCGTCGGACCACCTCGACCGTCACCCCCACCAGCTCTCCGGCGGCCTGGCCCAGCGCGCCGCGACCGCGCTCGCGCTGGTCGGCGACGCGCCGCTGCTGCTCGCCGACGAGCCGACCACCGGCCTGGACCGCCCACTGGTGGACCGTACGGTCGACGAACTCAAGCGGCACACCGGCGGCGACCGCGCACTGCTGATGATCACTCATGACCTGGCGGCGGCCGAGCGGATCGCCGACCGGGTCGCCGTGATGTACGCCGGCCGGATCGTCGAACTCGCCGACGCACCACGGTTCTTCGGCACCCCCGGACCCCGGCACCCCTACGCCCGCGGACTGCTCGCCGCGCTGCCCGACCGGGCCTTCACCCCCATCCCCGGCATGCCGCCCGAACTCGGTGCGCTGCCGGACGGCTGTGCCTACGCCGCCCGCTGCGACCGGGCCACCGCCCGCTGCGCGCAGGTCCCCGCCCCCTACGACGGCGTCGCCTGCCACCACCCGGTCACGGCGGAAGAGGACGCACGCCATGCTTGAACTGCGCGGCATCACGGCCGGATACGACCGCCGCGCCCCGGCCGTCCGCGGCCTCTCGCTCACCATCGCCCCCGGGGAGGCGGTCGGACTGCTGGGTCCCAGCGGCTGCGGCAAGTCCACCCTGGCGCGGGTCGCCGCCCTGCTGCACCGGCCCGACGCCGGCACCGTGACCGTGGACGGCGAGCCCGCCCGCGGCTGGCGGCACCGCGCACCCCGGGACCTGCGCACCGCCTTCGGCGTGCTGTTCCAGCAGCCCCGGCTCTCCGCGGATCCCCGCCTGCGCCTCGCCGAGCTGATCGCCGAGCCGCTGCGCGCCACCGGCCGCCGAGCCGAGATCCCGTGCCGGGTAGGGGAGTTGGCGGACCGGGTCGGCCTCGGCGCCGACCTGCTCGCCCGCCGCCCGCACGAGGTCAGCGACGGCCAGCTGCAACGCGCCTGCCTGGCCCGCGCCCTGGTGCTGCGGCCGCGCTGGCTGATCTGCGACGAGATGACCGCGATGCTGGACGCCTCCACCACCGCGGCGCTGGTGGCCGTCGTGGAGTCGTACCGCAGGGAGAGCGGCGCCGGACTGCTCGCGGTCGGCCATGACCGCACCCTCCTGGAGCGCTGGTGCGACCGGACGGTCCGCTGGGCCGAGTTGGGCGGCTCCCCGGAAATGCCGCCCGCCCGCTGATCACCGCCGCCTACGATGGCCAACCAGGAAGCCGGGAGCGGGGACCCGTAGCGGGGACCCGGGAAGAACGGGAGAGAGCGTGGCGGACGGGGCGAAGGCAGTGGCGGACGCGAGCGGGACTCCGGCGGCAGGGGCGGCCGAGCCGTTCACCGTGCCCATCACCGTCCGGGGCTACGAGACCGACACCCAGGGCCACCTCAACCAGAGCGTCTACCTCCAGTACGCCGAGCACGCCCGCTGGTCGCTGCTCCAGGCGTGCGGCATCGGGCAGAGCGCCATGGTCGCCACCGGCGTCGGCCCGGTGACCGTCGAGACCACCATCCGCTACCGGCGTGAGCTGCGGGCCGGCGACGAGGTCGAGGTGAGCGCCGCGATCGTCTGGGGCGAGGGCAGGACCTTCGTCTTCGAGCAGACCGTGCGCAAGGCGGACGGCACGGTGGCCGCCGAGATCAGCGCCGTCTGCGGGCTGCTGGACCTCACCGAGCGCAAGCTGGTCAAGGACCCCGGGGCGGTGCTGCGCACGCTCTCTGACGACCCGTCACCGCTCGGCCTGAGCGCGAAGTGAGGCGGCCGGGGGAGACGCACCGCGCGGCTCCCCCGGGTCACGACCCGCCGCGCGCCGGCACCACCAGCACCTCCGTGCCGCCCGCCCGCACCGCCCGTACCTGCTCCGCCGGCAGCCCGTCGTCGACGATCAGCAGGTCGAAGTCGGCCAGCGGCGCCAGCGCGTAGAGCCCGTCCTTGGTGAACTTGGTGTGGTCGGCGACCAGCACCCGCCGCGCCGCGCTCTCCATCATGGCCCGTTTGACCTGCACCGTCTCCGGTGAGGTGTGGTAACAGCGGCCGTTGGCGACGGCCGTGGTGGACAGGAACAGCACATCGGCGCGGTAGGCCCGTACGGCGTCCGCGGTGTGCAGCCCCATGAAGGCGTCATAGGCCGGGAAGTACGCCCCGCCGAGCGTGATCAGCGAGATGCCGGGCTCCTTGGCGAGCGTGGTGACGGCCGGCAGCGAGTTGGTGATCACGGTCAGCGGGGTGTGCTCGGAGACGTGGTGCGCCAGCAGCAGACAGGTGGTGCTGTCGTCCAGCAGCACCGTCTGGCCGGGGACCAGCAGCCGTGCGGCGGCCCGCGCCAGCAGCTGCTTGGTCGCCGCCATGGTCGCCATCCGCTCCGCCACGCTGCCGTGGAACTGCGCCGACGGCAGCCCGGTCGCGCCGCCCCGCACCTTGCGCAGCCAGCCCTGTGCCTGCAGCGCGTCCAGATCCCGGTGGGCCGTCATCAGGCTGATCCCGAACTCGGCGGCGAGGTCCGAGGTCCGGACGAACCCCCGGGCGATCACGCTCTCCCGTATCCGGCGCCGCCGTTCCTCCTGCGCCTCGACCCGGTCCATCGCCCCGTTCCTTCCCGCCGCCGCGCGGCGCACCGCGCTCCCGGCACGGCCCGCCCCGCGTGAACTCGCCACGTTATGTTCGCACGGATTTAACACCGTGCCCGCGGGCGAGCGCACCGCAGATGCCGATTCCGCTCCGACGCAACACGGCAGGTCGCCGCCCCGATGCGAAGATTCCGGCCACCCTTGACGCCCCTTTTACGCCAGCGGTTGCATCACTGCGTCCTCCACCGGCCGCCGCCGAAATCCGCCGCAGAATCCCGCCGCAGAAAGGGGAGCTTCGATGACGAACCCTCCTCCGCGTCCGCCGATCACCCGCCGGGCGCTGATCACCCGTCTCGGCATCCCGCCCACCCTCGCCTGGGGCTACCTCGGGCTGCTCCTCTTCATGGTCGGAGACGGAGTCGAGTCCGGCTACCTCTCGCCGTACCTCATCGACCGCGGCATCCCGGAGTCCCGGGTCGCGCTCCTGTTCACCGTCTACGGTATCGCCGCCGCCCTCGCCGCCTGGCTCTCCAGCGTGCTCGCCGACCTGTGGGGCCCACGCCGGGTGATGTGGACCGGACTCGTCATCTGGGCCGCCTTCCAGCTGCTCTTCCTCGCCGCCGCCCTCCCGTCGTCCAGCTATCCGCTGATGCTGCTCGGCTACGGCCTCCGCGGCCTGGGCTACCCGCTGTTCGCCTACGGGTTCCTGGTCTGGATCGCCGGCGTCGCGCCCCGCGCACGGCTGGGCACGGCGATGGGCTGGTTCTGGTTCGCGTTCACCGGCGGGCTGCCGACGCTCGGTTCCCTCGTCGCCGGCGGGCTGATCCCGCGCATCGGCGCCTACGCCACGCTGTGGGCGGCGCTGGCGCTGGTGGCCGCGGGCGGGCTGATCGCGCTGCTGCTCGTCCGCGACGCCCACGGCGGCAGGCGGCAGCGGCCCGAGGGCGAGGGGCCGCTGGCCACCCTGCTCGGCAGCGTCACGATCCTCTGGCGCAACCCCCGGGTCGGCGCCGGATCCGTCGTACGGGTCATCAACACCGCGTCGCAGTTCGGGTTCTTCGTCATCCTGCCGATCCACTTCACCAAGACCGTCGGCTTCGGCCTCACCCAGTGGCTGCATCTGCTCAGCGCGATGTTCGCCACCAACATCTTCGCCAACCTCCTCTTCGGCGTGGTCGGCGACCGGCTCGGCTGGCGGCGCACCATCGCCTGGTTCGGCGGCGCCGGCTGCACCCTGAGCACCCTGCTCCTCTTCTACGTCCCGACCACCGCGGGCCCGAGCTTCCCGCTCGCCTTGGCCGTGGCCGCGTTCTACGGGGCTACGCTGGCGGGATACGTACCGATATCAGCGTTGATGCCTTCTCTGGAGCCGCGGCACAAGGGACAGGCGCTGGCCGCGCTCAACCTGGGCGCCGGCGCCAGCACCTTCGTCGGACCAGCCGTCGTCGCGGCCTTCGTCGGGCCGCTCGGCGTCGAAGGGGTGGTCTGGATCTTCGCGGGGATGTACGCGGTGAGCACCGGACTCACCCTCTTCCTGAAGCTGCCGGACGAGTCGGCCGCGGGGGCGGGCGCCGGCCGGGACGCCACCGCGCCGCAGACCGCGTCGGCCCGGGCGTGAAAGGACACCACTGATGTCCGTACTGACCATCGACGTCGGCACCACCGTCATCAAGTCCGTCGTCTTCGACGACCAGGGCGCCGAGATCGCCGTCTCCCGGGTCGCCACCGAAGTGCTCCGCCCGCACCCCGGCTGGGCCGAACAGGACATGGACGCCGTCTGGCACGCCGTCGTCCGCACCGTCCGCGAGGTCCTCACCGAGCTGACCGACCCGGTCCGGCTGGTCTCCTTCACCGCACAGGGCGACGGCGCCTGGCTCGTCGACGGCCGCGGGCGCCCCACCGGCCCGGCGATCCTCTGGTCCGACGGCCGGGCCGGGGACCAGCTCACCGCCTGGCAGCGCGCCGGAGTCCTGGAAGCGGCCTTCCGCCGCAACGGCTCGCTGACCTGCACCGGCATGCCCAACGCCCTCTTCAGCTGGCTCGCCGCCCACGACCCGGACCGGCTCGCCCGCTCCGCGACCTCGCTCACCGCCGCCGGCTGGCTCTTCCTCCGCCTCACCGGCGTGTGCGCCAGCGACGAATCGGACGCCTCGGCGCCGTTCCTCGACCACACCACCGGCGACTACGACCCGGAGATCCTCGACCTGTTCGGCCTGGCCGCGTACGCCCGGCTGCTGCCCACCGTCCTCGGCGAGTCCCAGCGGATCGCCGAGATCACCCGCGAGGCCGCGGACCAGCTGGGGCTGCCCGCCGGGCTGCCCGTCGTGATGGCCCCGTACGACATCGCCGCCACCGCCCGCGGCGTCGGCGTCGTCAACCCCGGCCAGGCGTGCAGCATCCTCGGCACCACGCTGTGCACCGAGATCGTCCGCACCGAGATCGACACCACCGGCGAACCGTCCGGCATCACCATCGCCTACCGCGGGCGCGAACGCGTACTGCGCGCCTTCCCCACCCTCAACGGCGCCGAGGTCCTCGGCTGGGCGGCCCGGCTGCTGCACCTCCCCGGGCCGCCGGAACTGGCCCGCCTGGCCTTCGAGTCGCGGCCCGGCGCCCGCGGCCTGATGTTTCTGCCGTACCTCTCCCCGGCCGGCGAGCGCGCGCCGTTCCTCGACCCGGCCGCCCGCGGCTCCTTCTGGGGCCTGTCCCTGGAGCACACCCCGGCCGACCTCGCCCGCGCCGTCTTCGACGGGCTCTCGCTGGTCCTGCGCGACTCGCTGGCGGCGGCCCGCACGGACGTCACCGAGCTGCGGCTGTGCGGCGGCGGCGCCAACAGCGACGCCTGGTGCGCGCTGATCGCCGACACCACGGGAGTGCCCACCGCCCGCTCCTCGGACACCGAACTCGGCGCCAAGGGGGCCTTCCTCACCGGCCTGGTCCGCACCGGCGCGGAGACCAGCATGCACCGCGCCGCGGACAAGTACGTGCGGATGCAGCGGAGTTGGCAGCCCGACCCGGAGCGTACGGAGTTCTACGCCGCGCTCTACGAAGACTTCCTCCACTGGCGCGCCGTCACCCGGGAGGCGGGCTGGCGGGGCGCCGCGACCTGGCCCGCGGACACCCGGCCAACGGCCCCCGGCGCGTCCGGCACGTCCGGCGCATCCGCCACGTCTGGCACGACTGACACGACTGGCACGTCTGGCACTTCCACAGTCCGCCGCATCGACACCACCCACCACCCCGCCGCGACCCCCGCCCCTGGAGGCACCCGTGTCTGACCAGCACCCTCCCGGAACGACCGCCCCCCTCGACGGCATCTGGCTCGGCCTCGACCTCGGCACCCAGAGCGCCCGCTGCCTCGCCGTCGACGGCACCGGGCAGGTCCTCGCCGGCGCCGCCCGCCCGCTCACCAGCCGGCGGGTGGGCAAACGCCATGAGCAGGACGCCGAGGAGTGGTGGAGCGCGCTGTCCGCGGCCTGCCGGGAGGCGCTGGAGGGCATCGACGCCACCCGGGTCCGCGGGCTGGCCGTCGACGGCACCTCCGGCACCGTCCTGCTCGCCGACGCGCACGGCACCCCGCTCACCCCGGGGCTGATGTACGACGACGGGCGCGCCGTCGACCAGGCCGCGGCGGTCAACGAGGCCGGGGGAGCGGTCTGGCGCGAGCTGGGCTACCGCAGCATGCCGCCCTCCTGGGCGCTGCCCAAGCTCCGCTGGCTGCTGGACCACGAGCCGGGACTCGCCGACGGAACCCGGCTGCTGCACCAAGTCGACGTCATCACCTGGAAGTTGGCAGGGCGTCAGCTCCCGAGCGACGCCAGCCACGCGCTCAAGACCGGCTACCACCTCGTCGAGGAGCGCTGGCCGCACGAGGTGCTGGACCGGCTCGGCGTCCCCGAGACCCTGCTGCCCGACGTCGTACGGCCGGGCACCGTACTCGGCACCGTCTGCGCCGAGGCCGCCGACGCCACCGGCATCCCCGCCGGAACGGCCATCGTCGCCGGCATGACCGACGGCTGCGCCGCGCAGATCGGCGCCGGCGCGCTCACGCCCGGCGCATGGAACGCGGTACTCGGCACCACCCTCGTCCTCAAGGGCAGCAGCGACCACCTGATCCGCGATCCGGCGGGCGTGGTCTACTGCCACCGCGGACCCGGCGAGACCTGGCTGCCCGGCGGCGCCTCCAGCAGCGGCGCGGGCGTCATCTCCCAGTACTTCCACAGCGAGAACCTCGACGTGCTCACCGAGCAGGCCGCCGCCCTGGACCCGGACGCGGTCGCCTACCCGCTGGTCTCCACCGGCGGCGAGCGCTTCCCGTTCCGCGCTCCCGAGGCCGAACCCTTCATCCTCGGCGACGTCCCCACCCGCGCCGCCGAGTTCCACGCCTACCTGCTCGGCGTCGCCTGCGTCGAACGGCTCTGCTTCGACTACCTCGACCACCTCGGCGCGCCCACCGGCGGCCCGCTCACCTTCACCGGCGGCGGCGCCCGCAACGCCTACTGGTGCCGGCTGCGCGCCGAGGTCCTGGGCCGCCCGGTCCACGTCCCCGAACACGCCGAAGGCGCCCTCGGCATGGCCGTCCTCGCCGCCACCGCCTCCGGCGCGAGCCTCCAGGACGCGGCCGCCGCGATGGTCCGCCCCGGCACCGAACTCCGCCCCGACCCCGCCCGCACCGCCCGCTACCTCCCCGTCTACCGCCGCTTCGTCGACGAACTCACCCGCCGCGGCTGGCTCGACCCCGCCGTGGCCGAACACGCCCGCAGGAGGGCCGCGCAGTGACCGACTTCATCCTCGTACGCCACGGTGAGACCGTCTGGCACGCGGAGAACCGCTACGCCGGCCGCTCCGACGTCCCGCTCACCGAGCACGGCCGCGAGCAGGCCCAGGCCCTCGCCCACTGGGCCGCCACCGCCGGCCTCACCGCCGTCTGGAGCTCCCCGCTCTCCCGTGCCCGGCTCACCGCCGCCCCCGCCGCCGACGCCTGCGGACTGACCCCGCACATCGACGAACGGCTCTACGAGGTCGACTTCGGCCAGGGCGAGGGCCTGACCCGGGAGGAGATGCGCCGGCGCTTCCCGCAGCGGCTGGCCGCCTTCCTCGCCGACCCGGTCGAGAACCACCTCCCCGGCGGCGAGCACCCGCGCCGGGCCGCCGAACGCGCCGCCGCCTGCCTCGCCGACATCGCCCGCGAACAGCCCGACGGCCGGGTTCTCCTGGTCGCCCACTCCACCCTTGTCCGGGTGCTGCTCTGCCACCTGCTGGGCATCCCGCTCGCCGACTACCGCCGGGTCTTCCCCCAGCTGCACAACGGCGCCCTCACCGAGATCCGGGTGGACCACGGGCAGACCGCGCTGCTGCGCCTCAACGCCCCCGCCCTCGCCCAGACCCCCGCCCTGCACTGACCGGCCGCACGGCCCACGACGCCCACCGCCTCTGAGGAGACACACCCCGCATGAGTGAGCGAAGCGAACGAATCATTGAAAGGTGCCCCCCGTGCGCATGCACGGCCGAGCGAAGCGAGGTTGTGGCATGACCACCACCGTCCTCGCCGCCGGCAACCACTTCATCCGCCCGAGCCTGTTCAGCGCCGCCGTACGCACGGCGGCCGGGGACACGCCCCTGGAGATACGCGAGATCCAGTTCGGCTGGCCGCACACCCCCTTCGGCCCGGTCGCCGAGGTCATTGAGGCGTCCGGCACCGAGGACGAGATGATCGAGGCCCTCCAGGGCGTCGAGATCTGCGTCACCGAACACGGCCCGCTGACCGAGCGCATCCTCGCCCACTGCCCCGATCTCCGGCTCTTCTGCACCAGCCGCGGCGGCCCGGTCAACGCCAACCTCGCAGCCGCCACCCGGCACGGCGTCGCCGTCTGCCACGCCCCCGGCCGCAACGCCACCGCCACCGCCGAACACACCCTCACCCTGCTGCTGGCCGCCGCCCGCGGCGTCGGCGACACCCACACCGACCTGCGCCGCGGTGTCTGGCGCGGCGACTACTACGACTACGACAACTGCGGCATCGAGATCGACGGCGCCACCGTCGGCCTGATCGGCTTCGGCGCCATCGGCAGCCGCGTCGCCAGGGTCCTGCACGCCATGGGCGCCCACGTCCTCGTCCACGACCCCTACGTGCGCCCCGAAGCGCTGGCCGGCATCGCCGAGCAGGTCTCCCTCGACGACCTGCTCACCCGCTCCCGCATCGTCTCGCTGCACGCCCGGGTCACCCCGGAGACCACCGGCATGATCGGCCGCGACCAACTCGCCGCGATGCCGCGCGGCGCGGTGCTCGTCAACTGCGCCCGGGGCGCGCTGCTGGACTACGACGCGGTCTGCGACGCCCTGGAATCCGGGCAGTTGGCCGGCGCCGGCCTCGACGTCTTCCCCGAGGAGCCGATCCCGGCCGGCTCCCGCCTGCTGACCGCCCCCCGCGTCGTCCTCACCCCGCACATCGCGGGCGGCAGCCGGCAGGTCGCCCACAAGGCCGCGGAGATCGTCGCCGGCGACGTCGGCCGCTACCTGCGCGGCGAACCCCTCCGCCACCAGGCCAACAAGTAACAAGCAACCCGTACCAAAAGCGCCGGGCGGGCTGGAAAATCCAGCCCGCCCGGCGCTTGAGGACCGAGGTCCGGGGCGGAGCCCCGCGCGTCCGGACGGGAAGGTCCGGACGTCGGCACTGCGCGCGGTCAGCGCCTGCGCACCAGCGGGAACGGCAGCGTCTCGCGGATCGACAGACCGGTCAGGAACATCACCAGCCGGTCCACGCCGATGCCCAGACCACCGGTCGGCGGCATCGCGTACTCCAGGGCCTGGAGGAAGTCCTCGTCCAGCTCCATCGCCTCCGGGTCACCGCCGGCCGCCAGCAGCGACTGCGCGGTGAGCCGCCGCCGCTGCTCGACCGGGTCGGTCAACTCCGAGTAGGCGGTGCCCAGTTCGGTGCCGAACGCGACCAGGTCCCAGCGCTCGGCGAGCCGCGGGTCGACCCGGTGCTGACGCGTCAGCGGCGAGACATCGGTGGGGAAGTCCTTGTAGAAGGTCGGCAGCGTGGTCTTCTCCTCGACCAGCCGCTCGTACATCTCCAGCACGATGTCGCCCCGGCCCATCTCCGGCTTCACCGGCACCGACGAGGCGTTGCACAGCCGCCGCAGCACGTCGGGGTCGGTGTCCGCGTCGACCTCCTCGCCCAGTGCCTCGGAGATCGCGCCGTAGACGGTCTTGACCGGCCAGACGCCCGAGATGTCGTGCTCGACCAGCCGCCCGTTCTTGTCCGCCTTGCGGGCCGTGGCGCTGCCGAACGCCGCGACCGCCGCGCCCTGGATCAGCTCCCGGGTCAGGTTGAGCATCACGTCGTAGTCGGCGAACGCCTGGTACGCCTCCAGCATCGTGAACTCGGGGTTGTGCTTGTACGAGATGCCCTCGTTGCGGAACGTCCGCCCCATCTCGAAGACCTTCTCCATACCGCCCACGCAGAGCCGCTTGAGGTACAGCTCCGGCGCGATCCGCAGATACAGGTCCAGGTCGTAGGCGTTGATGTGGGTCTGGAACGGGCGGGCGTTGGCGCCACCGTGGATCTGCTGGAGCATCGGGGTCTCGACCTCCAGGTAGCCGCGTTCGATCAGCCCCTGGCGCAGCGCCTGCACTGCCGTGCTGCGCGCCCGCACGTTGTCCCGCGCGTCCGGCGAGACGACCAGGTCCACATACCGCTGGCGGACCTTGGCCTCCGGGTCGGACAGACCGCGCCGCTTGTCCGGCAGCGGGCGCAGGCACTTTGCGGTCAGCCGCCACCGGGTCACGAACACGGTCAGCTCGCCGCGGTCGCTGGTGCCGACCTCGCCCTCGGCCTCGACGTGGTCACCGAGGTCCACGTCCTCGGCGAAGCGCTCCAGCAGCTCGGCGCCGCTGCCGTCCCGGGTCAGCGCGATCTGGAGATCGCCCGACCAGTCCCGCAGCACCGCGAACAGCACGCCGCCGTGGTCGCGGGTGAGCAGCACCCGCCCGGCGACGGTGACGGTCTTGCCGGTACGCTCCCCGGCCGCCAGCTCCCGGTGCTCCTCGCAGACCTGGCCGAGGGTGTGCGTCCGCTGCACGCCGACCGGGTACGGGTCCGTGCCGGCCTCCCGCAGCCGCTCCAGCTTGCGGTGCCGCACTCGCACCTGCTCGGGCAGCGCGGCCAGCTCCTGCTCCCGCAGCTCCTTCTCGCCGGCCGGCGGCGCCTGCACCAGGCCCAGCTCGTCCAGCGACGGCAGGCCCGCGGTGCTCGCCGGGGCCAGCACCCGCTTCTTGTGCCCCTTGCCCCACAGCTTGCCCAGGCTCGGCACGGCCACGAAGCCCTCGGCGATACCGGAGGCCATACCGATCCGGGCCAGCGCACCGGCGTCCGCGTAGCACAGGAACCGCGGGTACCACTCCGGGAGGTACTTCGAGTTCGAGCGGTAGAGCGCCTCCAGCTGCCACCAGCGGGAGAAGAACAGCAGCAGCCGGCGCCAGAACTTCAGCACCGGACCGGCACCGATCCGGGCGCCCTCCTCGAAGGCGGACCGGAAGACCGCGAAGTTCAGCGAGATCCGCCGCACCCCGAGCGTGCCGGCCTGGGCGCACAGCTGGGCGACCATGAACTCCATCACGCCGTTGGGCGCGCTGCGGTCGCGGCGCATCAGGTCCAGCGAGATGCCGTCCTTGCCCCACGGGACGAAGGAGAGCAGCGCGATCATCTTGCCGTCGCCGTCGAACGCCTCGGCCAGCAGGCAGTCGCCGTCCTGATCGTCGCCCAGCCGGTCCAGCGCCATCGAGAAGCCGCGTTCGGTCTCGGTGTCGCGCCAGGCGTCCGCGCGGTGGATGACCTCCTGCATCTCCGTGTCGGTTAGCTCGGAGTGGCGCCGTACGCGGAAGGTCGCGCCGGTCCGCTCGACGCGGTTGACGGCCTGGCGGGTGACCCGCATCTCACGGCCGTCCAGGTCGAACCCGGCGACGTGCAGGATCGCCTCGTCACCGAGCTGCAGCGCGCCCATCCCGGCGCGGGCGAACGCCTTCGCACCGTCCTCGCTGGCGCCCATGACGGCGGGCTGCCAGCCGTAGCGTCCGGCGACCTCCAGCCATGCCTCGATGGCCGGGGCCCATGCCTCGCGGTCACCGACCGGGTCACCACTGGCCAGGCAGACGCCGGTCTCCACGCGGTAGGTCACGGCGGCCTTGCCGCTGGGGGAGAAGACCACGGCCTTGTCCCGGCGGGTGGCGAAGTAGCCCAGCGAGTCCTGGCTGCCGTACTTGTTCAGCAGTGCCCGGATGCGGGCCTCCTCGTCGCCGTGCAGCGCGGCTTCCATCCGCTGCGAGCGGAAGAGGGTGGCGGCGGCGTTCAGCAGCGCCAGCGCGCCCAGCAGTCCGAGGACGGTACCGGTCCAGTGCGGCGGGTGTCCCTCGACGATCCGGCCGCCGACCAGCCCGCCGCAGACGCGGTTGGCGGCCCACAGCAGACGGTTGCCGCCGCCGTGCTCCAGCGACCCGGGCGTCAGTGAGACCAGCCCCCAGCCGAGCAGCACGGCCACCACGAGCCCGGCGCCCAGCACCAGGGAGGCCCGCAGGAACGCACCGCGCCGGGTGATCGCGTAGAACTCCCGGTGCGCGACGAGCAGCAGCACCAGCGCCCCGGCGCACAGCACCAGGGAGATGCTGTACTCCCAGTACCCGGCGGCGAGGAACAGCGCGTCCGCCAGGACGTTCAGCATCATGTACGCGACAACAAACCACAGGGCGACCCGCTTGCGCGCGGCCATCGCCGCGCCCAGCAGGAAGAGGAAGACCGCGTACGCGAAGTTCGGGGTCACCGGGATGGTGAGCGCGTCCAGCCAGTAGATCACCGAGTGGAACGCGCGCCGAAGGGGCCCGATCAGCGCCGTCAGGGCGCAGAAAAGCCCCAGCACGCTGAAGATGATGGCGAAGCCATTCGGGATGCGGCGCCGGAAGCGCCGCCACCCCGTGAGTTGATCCTGGTCCTGCACGGTGCTCATTCCGTCACATTAGGCTCTGAAAGGGGTCAGCGGCTCGACACAAGGGGCCCTGTATTCCTGCCACTGGTTTGCTGCTGTGCTGCTGCCGACGGGACCGGCCGACCATCCAGTCTCCGATTCCGTCCCTCCTGTTGTCTCTCCCTCGTACGGAGGGTTCGGCGGCCGTTCATGGGGGTCACCCACCTGGACCTTGCCATAAAGCAGGCGTAAGTCCGAGTCCGGGAGTGGTGTAGGCGCCCGCATCGAGGTCCGCCCGCACCGCCCCGCTCCGGCCGATGGTGAAGCTCAGACCGTAGTCCTTGGTGAAGAAACGGCCGCCGCCGGAGTCCACGCCGTTGAGTTCGGCGCGCAGTGTGACTTTGGTCCCTGGCTGCCACGCGTCCTCTGGCCGCCAGGCGATCCGGTCCTTGCCGTCCCTGGTGCGCGCCCAGCTCCACGACCCCTCGGTGGGGTGGTCGGTGATCACCTTCAGCCGCCGCTCCACCGCCGCCCGCTGGGTCACCGGGAAGGCGAAGGTGAGGGTGATCGGCTCGGTGACGCCGACCACATCGCCGTGCGGGGCGGGGCTGAGCCTCGCCCGGTTCCGCTTGGCCACCTTGCCGGTGGTCAGCGACTCCTTCGCCTCGCCGGTGTCGCCCTGCGGGTTCTTCGTACGGGCGAGTACGGAGTACTTGGTCTCCGGCGCCGCCTTGGCCCGCGACGTCCACACCGTCCCGCCTCCGGAGAGCCCGCCGACCAGCTGCCGGCCCTGGGGGTCGGTCACCGTCACCTCGGTCAGCACACCGCCGTCCGCGCTTACCCGCAGCCGGTCCCCGGCCTGCACCGTCGCCGTCCCGCTGGCCGCCCCCAGCCCCACTTTCACCGGCTGCCCCTGGGACGCCGACGCCTTGGTGGCGTCGCACGCCGCGAGCGTGCCGAGCCCGATCAGCGGTACCAGCGCGAGAGCGGCATAGAACGACCGTGTCGGCCGGCGGTGCCGGTCGGGGCTCTGGCTCATGGGCAGGGACTTTCCGTCTGCGGTGGGGGGAGGAACGGCGGCAATGTCGGCCGCTAAGACGGACTTTCGCAACACTCCGTTGCGGGGAGTGATGTGATCCATGCCACAACTTCGCCGAGTTGTGGGTCAGTCCGTGAACAGTGGTGATGCGCCGGGAAGTTGAGGTCCCGCCGACGCGGGACGGGCGCGCGCCGCGGCGCCGGAAGAAATCCCCGCCAACGCCCCGTGACCCGTAGTGATCACCTGTTTGGAGCACCCGGACTCGAACCGGACATACCTGGAAATGCGCCAAACTGGCCATCTCTTGCCGCCTGTTCGGGCGGCGGTCGAGGAGGTGTGGTGGCCGTGGCCGTGTCCGTCTCGGTGATCCTGCTGCTGGTGGTCCTGATGGTGATCTTCCTGCGCAGCGGCAAGCTCAAGTTCTCACACGCCCTGGTCTGCGGGCTGCTCGGGTTCTATCTGGCGGGCAGCAGCCTCGCCCCGGACATCCACCACGGGCTGGCCGGCGCGGCCGACGTCGTCAGCAGCGTGCGCCCCTGACGCCGGCCCGCACCCGGCCACCGTGACCGCGCGGTCGCTGACCGTGCCCCCTGCCCTGATCGGCTTCGGCGGCCTCCTCGCCGCCGGCCGCGGGCGCGATCACTCGGTGGAGAAGACCCCGATGGCGTTCGCCACCGGCCGCTCCTTGCCGGTCGACGGATGGTTGCGCACCCGCAGCTCCTGGTCGTCCGGGTCGCGGCTGACGAACGTCGACGATCCGCCGCCGTCCAGATCCATCGCCTCCCCGGCCCCCAGCCGCAGCATCAGCTCCGCCAGCTCCCGCACCGTCAGCCCCGTCTGGTGCCGTCCCTTCTCCCCGTCCGTCGCCATCAGGTACAGCGTCCGGCCCCGGTCCGCGATGCCCACGGAGGTCCGCATCGTCACCGCGGCGGTGTTCAGACCGCCCACCGGACGGGCGTTCCGCACGATCGGAAAGCCGCCGACCGCGAACCGCGGCAGGCCCGGCCGCTGCCCGACCAGCCCGTGGCCGATCCGCACCCGCTCGCCGACACGCAGCGTGCGCAGCCGCCGCGCTCCCTCCTCCCGGCCCAGCAGCACCACGCTCCCGGCCGCGATCCCGCCGCGGCCCGGCGGGCCGCCCACCTTGGCCACCCGCCCGTGCCGGACCGTGACCGCGGCGGTGTCCTTGGCGCACCCCGCGCTCCGGTCGGTGTCGGTGCCGCAGACCGCGCGCCTGCGGGACACCGGGCCCCATGCCGCGGTGTACGCGCCGATCCCGCCCACCGGCAGCGCGTACTGGTTCAGCCCGCGCAGCGGCCAGGAGCCCTCGGCGCTGCGGACCGTGCCGCGCAGCGCCAGCCGGTCCAGCCGGGCCCGGTGGTCGCGGCCGACGGCGAGGACGTCCTCGGTGGTCGCACCGGGCGGCAATACAGGACCGAACCGCTGGCCGTTCGGCACCGCGCCCTTCAGCTCCCGCCCCGAGGCCACCGCGGGCCCGACCGGGGCACCGGTCACCTCGACGCCCGGGTGCTGGGCCTCGCTGATGTCGAAGAAGTCGCCGTTGACGGCCCCCACCGCGTCCTCGTCGTCGGCCAGCTCGGATACCGGGGCGCGCTCGGCGACCGCCGCGGGGTACAGCAGGTCGACCGAGACGTCCGGATCGGTCAGGTCGACGGTCAGCAGATGGCCGTGCACGGTGCCGCGCGGCAGCCTCATGCGGAACTCGTCATAGGTCACGCCGGGTGCCACCCGGACCGCTTCCGTACGCTCGATGCCGTGGTCCGCGGCGACGGCCCGGCCGCCGTCCGCCAGTCCGCCGCCGACCAGGACGCCCCACGCGACCAGCGCCGTCGCCGTCGCCCGTGTCCGGCCGAATCGCTGCTTCACCAGAGCCCCCTGACGTCGCGTCAACTGTCGCAGGTGCTTGAAGCGCTCACTATGACCCGCGGGTGTCGGGAATCCGTACACCTGCCGAACGGCCGTCGTGTCGCCCGACGCGGGCGGCACGAAGGCTGAGTGACGGCCCGTCACATGTCCAGGATGTTCTCCCAGAACGCCGCCCTGTTGACCAGTTCCATGTAGCGGGCCCAGTCCCAGTGCGGGCCGGGGTCCTTGTGGTCGGTGCCGGGGACCTCGACGTGCCCGATGATGTGCTCGCGGTCCTTGGGGATGCCGTAACGGTCGCAGACGGCGGCGGTCAGCAGCGCGGACCGGGTGTAGAGGGCGTCGGTGAACCACTTCGGGTCGTCGATCCAGCCCTCGTGCTCGATGCCGACGCTGCGGGTGTTGTAGTCCCAGTTGCCCGCGTGCCAGGCGACGTCCCGCTCGTGGACGCACTGGGCGGTGTAGCCGTCGGCGGACCGTACGACGTAGTGCGCGGCGGCCTTGTGTGTGGGGTCCTGGAAGAGCCGGAGGGTGTCCGGGAAGGTCTCCTGGGTCACATGGATCACGATCATGTCGATCGGGTACCGCGACGGGCGGTGGGCGGCGGTGAAGTTGGCGGGGTTGGCCGGAGTCCAGTGGACCGGGGGGTAGGCGCCGCCGCCGCGTGCGGCCCGTTTCCTGGGTGCCGCGGCGGCGGTGGCCGTGGTGAGGGGGGTGAGTGCGGCGGCCGCGGCGAGCGCGGCCGCGCCGGTGAGCAGCCGCCGTCGGGCCGGGAGATGCGGGTCGGGCTCCATGTGAACTCCTGACAAGGACCGAGGGGTGGTCGCATACATGTCACGCACATGCCGATGAGTTCATCATGCGCAACAGTGCGCGCCCTGCCAAGGCAATGTCCGTTGTGTCCATGGCTTGACCAAAGACGGGCCGCGGTGGTGCGAAAGAGCCCGATCACCCCTGATCGGACGTCACCCGGGTGCCGGACAGCGATTCTGACGGAGCGACAGATGTCGGCGGTCGGCACCCGAGTGACCACGCCGGGGCGTGGTCAGTGGCCGATCTCGACGTCCTCCAGCACGCCCAGCGCGTCCGGCACCAGAACCGCCGCCGAATAGTAGGCGCTGACCAGGTACTTGATGACGGCCTGCTCATTGATGCCCATGAAGCGCACCGACAGACCCGGCCGGTACTCGTCCGGGATGCCGGTCTGGTGCAGCCCCACCACGCCCTGGTTCTCCTCGCCGACCCGCATCGCGAGGATCGAGCTGGTCTGGTCCGGGTTGACCGGGATCTTGTTGCAGGGCAGCAGCGGAATGCCCCGCCAGGCGCGCACCGCCGTCCCGTCGATCTCGGTGTTCGCCGGGTAGATCCCGCGCGCGTTCCACTCCCGGCCGATGGCCGCGATGGTGCGCGGATGCGCCAGCAGGAACTGGGTCTTGCGGCGCCGGGAGATCAGCTCGTCCAGGTCGTCGGGGGTGGGCGGGCCGTTGCGCGTGTGGATGCGCTGCTTGAGGTCGGCGTTGTGCAGCAGCCCGAACTCGCGGTTGTTGACCATCTCGTGCTCCTGGCGCTCGCGCAGCGCCTCCACCGTGAGCCGCAGCTGCTGGTCCAGCTGGTTCATCGGGTCGTTGTAGAGGTCGGCGACCCGCGAGTGGATCTTCAACACGGTCTGTGCGACGCTGAGTTCGTACTCCCGCGGCGCGCGCTCGTAGTCGACGAAGGTACCCGGCAGCTCGGGCTCGCCGACATGGCCGGCGGCCAGTTCGATGGCCGCCTCACCGTGCTTGTTCTGCGCGGGCACCAGCGCCGTGCGGAAGTTCTCGACATGCTCGCGCAGCGCCTCCGAACGGCCCAGCACCTCTTCGTACCCGGCGCGCGACAGCGTCAGCGCGGTGCCGCGGGTGACCGCCCGTACGGTGTGCTCCCACTCGGCGTCCGGCATCAGCAGCGCCACCTCGCCGACCGCGTCGCCGTCGGCGAGCACCGCCACCACGGTCTCGTCGCCGTACTTGCCGGTGCCGAGCCGTTCGAGCTTGCCGTGGGCGATCAGGATGACCTGGTCGGTCGGCGTGCCCCGTTCGGCGAGGACGTCGCCGGGGGCGAAGTCCCGCTGGACGAACCGGTCGGCCAGCGCCTCCAGCGTCGGGTTGTCGTCGAAGCTGCGCAGCGGCGCCATCTCCCGCAACTCCTGTGGAATGACCCGGACTTCGGCGCCCTGGGTGACGAACTCCACCCGGCCGTCGCCGAGTGTGTGGGTCAGCCGCCGGTTCACGCGGTAGGTGCCGCCGCCGACCTCCGCCCAGGGCAGGATGCGCAGCAGCCACCGCGAGGAGATGCCCTGCATCTGCGGCGGCGTCTTGGTCGTGGTCGCCAGCTTGCGGGCGGCGGCGGTGTCCAGGCTGGAGCGCAGCTGCTCGATGCCGGACGCCTGCGGGCCGGAGGTGGGGTCCACCGATGTGGTCATGGCGAGGGTTCACCTGTTCCGTTCGGTACGTAACGCTCTGCACGAGCCGTGAAGAAGACAAGGAAGAAGACAAGGAAGAAGACGTGCGGGAGGGGGCCGGAACGCCGGGTGCGCGGTCCGACCGGACGGTGAGGTGGTTTCCCCTCAGTGGCCGATTTCCACGTCCTCCAGGACGCCGAGCGCATCGGGAACGAGAATGGCCGCCGAATAGTAGGCGCTGACGAGATAGTTCATGATGGCCGTGTCGTCGATTCCCATGAAACGCACCGAAAGGCTCGGCTCGTATTCATCCGGAATTCCACTGCGGTGCAGACCGACCACACCCTGCTTGTCCTCGCCGGTGCGCAGCAGCAGCACCGAACTCGTCCGCTCCTTCGTCACCGGGATCTTGTTGCACGGGAAGATCGGCACCCCGCGCCAGGACGGCACCGAGTGGCCCATGACGGAGACCGGGTCCGGGTACAGCCCGCGGGCACTGCACTCCCGGCCGATCGCCGAGATGGTCCTGGGGTGCGCCAGCAGGAAGCCCGGGTCCTTCCAGACCGTCGCGAGGAGTTCGTCGAGGTCGTCGGGGGTGGGCGGGCCGGTGCGGGTGTGGATGCGCTGCTTGAGGTCGGCGTTGTGCAGCAGCCCGAACTCGGGGTTGTTGATCATCTCGTGCTCCTGGCGCTCGCGCAGCGCCTGGACCGTGAGCTTCAGCTGCTCCTCGACCTGGTTCATCGGGTCGTTGTAGAGGTCGCCGACCCTGGTGTGGGTGCGCAGTACGGTCTGCGCGACGCTGAGTTCGTACTCCCGCGGGGCCGGCTCGTAGTCGACGAAGGTGCTGGGCAGCGACGGCTCGCCGTGGTGACCGGAGGCGACCGCGACCGCGGACTCGCCGCTGGCGTTGGTCGGCGGCCCGGCGCCGTCGGTGGCCGAGGCGAGATGGTCGCGCAGCGCGTCGGAGCGGCCGATGACCTCATGGGCGTCCTGCCGGTGCAGTGCCATTGCCGTCACCCGGGTCACCGCGCGGTAGCTGAACTCCCAGTCGCCGTCCGGGCTGGTGAGCGGTTCGTCGCCGAGGTGGTCGCCGCCGGCCAGCGCTTCGAGGACGGTCGCGTCGCCGTACTTGCCGGTGCCGATCCGGTCGACCCGGCCGTGGGTGATGAGCACCACCCTGTCGTGGGGCGTACCGGCCTCGGCGATCAGCTCACCGGGCGCGTACTCGTGCTGAGTAAACCTTTCGCCGAGTGCCGCGAGCACCTCGGTGTCCGTGAACTCCCACAGTGAGGGCAGTTCGCGCAGCTCGTCCGGGATGATGGAGACCTGGGTGCCGATGATGTCGAAGTCGATCCGCCCGTCGCCGACGGTGTACGCCAGCCGGCGGTTGACGCGGTACGTACCACCCGAGACCTGCACCCAGGGCAGCAGCCGCAGCAGCCAGCGGGAGGTGATCCCCTGCATCTGCGGCGCGGTCTTGGTGGTCGTCGCCAAGTTCCGTGCGGCTGCGGTACTCAGACTGGAATGCGGGGTCTCTTCGGCGCTTCCGGGCAGTGTTTCGCCGGCAATCGTCACCATGTCACCTATCTCGTGGAGGGTGCGGCGTGGACCGTCCGGAGAGCGCACGGCGCGGCTCCCCGGCAGCTCGCCGCACCGAAGATAGTTGCCTGACTTTTCGCCGCACAATCGCTGGATGGGGTGGCATGGAATTCGGCTTCTCTGGAAAGGGTTTAGCGGTTTTCAGTGCCGGGAACGGTGTGCCGGGAAAAGGCCAGCGGATCGTCCAGAACGGTGCGGAGCGCGGCGTGCGCGGCGCCGAACAGCGGGCCGTCGGCACCCAGTCGGGATACGGTCACCAACGGTCCACCTGTAGCGGCCGGTTGAGACGCGACGGCCGTCCGCAGTGTCAACTCCCGCTCCAGGGACGGCAGGACCCATGGCGCCAGCCCGGCCAGCGAACCGCCGAGGACCACCGCCCGCGGATCGAGCAGGTTCACCGCCCCGGCGAGCGCGATCCCCAGTGCGGTGCCCGCCTCGTGCAGGGCGCGGACCGTCGCCGCGTCCCCGTCGGCGGCCCGCCGCGCCAGCAGCGCGACCGCGGCCCCCGGCCCCGGGCGGCCGGCCGCCGCCCGCTCCGGTGAGAGCCCGCCGGCGCGCAGCACGGCCCGCTCGCCCGCGTACTGCTCCAGGCAGCCCCGCCCGCCGCAGTCGCACGGGCGGCCCTCCGGATGGACCGGGACGTGCCCCAGTTCACCGGCGAACCCCCGTGCGCCTCGCAGCAGTTGGCCGCCCACCACGACCGCGGCGCCGATGCCGATCTCGGCCGAGACGTGCAGGAAGTCCGGAGGTGTGGGCCGGCCGGTGCCGCCGCCCAGTCGCAGTTCGGCGAGCGCGCCGAGGTTCGCCTCGTTCTCCACGGTCAGCGGTATGGCCCCGGCGCCGGACTCCGGGGCCAGGGCGGGCGCCAGGTCGGCGTCCCGCCAGCCGAGGTTGGGGGCGTGCACCACCGTCGTCGAGCCCCGGGCCACCAGCCCCGGGACGGCGACCGCCAGCCCGGCCGGCCGCAGCCCCTCGGCGGCGATCCCCGTCCGTACCTCCGCCACCAGGGCGGACAACCGCCGGAGCACCGGCCCCGGTTCGCTGTGCCGGTTCGCCGCGTCCGCCGCCACCCGGGCGCGGACCCGGCCGCGCAGATCGACCGCGCACACCGCCAGGTGGTCGACGCCTATCTCGGCCCCGATCCCGGCCGGTCCCCGGTCGCCGACCGCCAGTTCGCTGCCCGGCCGCCCGCGCCCGCCGGTCGCCGCCGGCCCGGTCTCCACCAGCAGCCCGGCCCGCAGCAGTGCGTCGACCAGCGGCGCCACGCCCGCCCGGGTCAGCCCGATCCGCGCCGCGACACCCGGCCGGGACAGCGGCCCTTCGGCCGCCACCACCCGCAGCACCCGGGCCAGATTGCGGCGGCGGATGCCCTGCGGGGTGTCGTCGGCGGGGGCGGGCATGGCGGTCTCCCGGGAGGGTCGTAAGAGGCTTGTGAGCAAGGCGGGTTGGGGGGTGCCGCAACCGGGCGAAGCAGGAGCTGCGGTAGCGGGCGGTCAGCGGCGGCCGAGCAGGGCGGCCCCGTCGGCGAGCGTCGCCGCCAGCCGGTCGCAGGCGGCGGTGTCCCGCTCCACCGCCTCGAACGCCGCGCCGCGGGCCGTCCCCCAGCGGCGCGCCACCGCCGCCGGATCCTCGCCCAGCAGCAGCCCGGCCGCCTGCGCCGCGGCACCGAGCGCCACCAGCTCCTGCGCCTCGGGCACCACCACCGGGCGCCCGGAGAGCCGCCGCACGGTCTCCCGCCAGGCGCGGCCCCGGGCCCCGCCGCCGATCAGCAGCAGCGGCGCGTCCGCCGCGGCATCCGCGTCGAGTACCTGCTCCAGGGCCTGGAGCAGCGCGAACACCGCACCGTCGTATGCCGCTTGGAGGAGCTGGCCGGCCGTGGTGTCGTGCCGCAGGCCGTGCAGCAGCCCCGAGGCGTGCGGCAGATTCGGGGTCCGCTCGCCGTCCAGGAAGGGCAGGAGTACGGCGCTGCCGCCCGCCTCGACGGCCTCCCGGTCGCGGCCGAGCAGCGCCGCCACCCGGTCCACCGCGAGCGTGCAGTTCAGGGTGCAGGCCAGCGGCAGCCAGTCGCCGCGGGCATCGGCGAAGCCCGCGACGATCCCGGTCGGATCGGTCGGCCGGCGGGTGGCGATCGCATAGACCGTGCCGGAGGTGCCCAGGCTCAGCACCGGCTGCCCGGGGCGCAGGCCCAGGCCCAGCGCCGCCGCCATGTTGTCACCGGTCCCGGCCGTAACCAACGCCCCCTGGGGAAGCGGCAGTTCCGTGCTCCGTACGGTGCCCGCGGCCTCGCCCGGCAGCGCCACCCGCGGCAGCTTCTCCGGGGCCAGCCCGACGTGCTCCAGGACTTCCGTGTCGTACTCCTCGGTGGCCGACGCCCACCAGCCGGTCCCCGACGCGTCCCCGCGGTCGGTGACGCCCTGGCCGGTCAGCCGCTGCGTCAGGTAGTCGTGCGGCAGCCGGACCGCGGCGGTGGCCGCGGCGGCCTCCGGCTCGTTGTCGCACAGCCAGGCCCACTTGGCGACGGTGAACGCGGACCTCGGCACGCTTCCGGTCCGCTGCGCCCAGACCTCGGCGCCGCCCCGCTCCCGGATCAGCCGCTCGCTCTGCGGCGCCGCCCGTACGTCGTTCCACAGCAGCGCCGGGCGGACCGGCGCGCCGGCCGCGTCCAGGGCGACCAGCCCGTGCTGCTGCCCGGCGACGGACACCGCGGACGCCTGCCGGGCCGCCGCCCCGCACCGGTCCAACGCCTCACCGAGCGCCCGCCACCACTGCTCCGGATCGCTCTCCTTGCCGCCGGGTTCGCCCCCGTCCGCTCCCGTGCCGCCGCTGACGGTGTGCGGGGCCTGGCCCCGGGCCAGTACCTCGCCGGTCTCCGCGTCCACGACCAGCGTCTTGGTGGACTGCGTCGAGCTGTCCACCCCGACGACGAGCGGTCCGGCCGACTGTGCGCCCATCGTGCACTCTCCCTTGGCGGCTGGTGGCCCGGGGCGCGAACTCCCCGGGACTGCCCGGCGGTCCGGGTTTCTCCCAGGGGTTCCCCGGTGTGCTGCCGCATATTAATTTGTCCGCGACGGAATTTGTAAAGCTCGTTGACGAAATGGGTGGGGCGCGGCGCCGGACACCACGACCGGGTGTGCCGGACCGCACCGCACGACCCGGACGACCCGACCGAGGGAGCCGCCATGAGCCATCACCCCGTGCCCGCCGACAAGTTCAGCTTCGGCCTGTGGACCGTCGGCTGGCAGGGCCGGGACCCCTTCGGGGACGCCACCCGCCCCGCCCTGGACCCGGTCGAAGCGGTGCACCGACTGGCGGAGCTGGGCGCGTACGGCGTCACCTTCCACGACGACGACCTGATCCCGCCCGGCTCCGGCGACCGCGCCCGCGAGACCGCCGTCAAGCGCTTCCGCAAGGCGCTGGACGCCACCGGTATGGCCGTCCCGATGGCCACCACCAACCTCTTCACCCACCCCGTCTTCAAGGACGGCGCCTTCACCGCCAACGACCGCGACATCCGCCGCCACGCCCTCCGCAAGACGCTCCGCAACATCGACCTCGCCGCCGAACTGGGCGCCCGCACCTATGTGGCCTGGGGCGGCAGGGAGGGCGCGGAATCCGGCGCGGCCAAGGACGTCCGCTGCGCGCTGGACCGGCTGAAGGAGGCGTTCGACCTCCTCGGGCAGTACGTCACCGAGCAGGGCCACGACCTGAGGTTCGCCATCGAGCCCAAGCCCAACGAGCCGCGCGGCGACCTCCTGCTGCCCACCGTCGGCCACGCCCTGGCCTTCATCGAACGGCTGGCGCGCCCCGAGCTGTACGGCGTCAACCCGGAGGTCGGCCACGAGCAGATGGCCGGCTTGAACGTCCCGCACGGCGTCGCCCAGGCGCTCTGGGCGGGCAAGCTCCTCCATATCGATCTCAACGGCCAGAGCGGCGTCAAGTACGACCAGGACCTCCGCTTCGGCGCCGGCGATCTGCGGTCCGCGTTCTGGCTGGTCGACCTGCTGGAGACCGCCGGCTACGACGGTCCCCGGCACTTCGACTTCAAGCCGCCGCGCACCGAGGACCTGGACGGTGTCTGGGCCTCGGCGGCGGGCTGTATGCGCACCTACCTGCTGCTGCGGGAACGCGCGGCGGCCTTCCGCGCCGACCCGGCGGTCCAGGAGGCGCTGCGGGCGGCGCGGGTCGGCGAACTGGCGCGGCCGACCGCCGAGGACGGCTTGGCGGGACTGCTGGCCGACCGCGGCGCGTACGAGGCGTTCGACGCCGCGGAGGCGGGTGCCCGGGGGATGGCGTTCGAGCGGCTGGACCAGCTGGCGGTGGACCACTTGATGGGGGCGGCCGGCTGACGGACGGAGCGGCGATCCTGAAGGGAGACAAGGGAGAACAGGGGAGACAAGGGAGATAAGGGAGGCGAGGGGGACCGACTCAGGGGCGACGATCTCCCCTGAGCGGGCCGGCCGAGGGGGCCGCGGCGGGTCCCCTCAACCGAACAGCTCGCGGACGAACCGCAGCTCCGCCGCCCGCTGCTCCCCGCCGCCGCCCTCATGGGCGTTGAACCGCCACACCTGGAGCTGCTTCTCGCCCGCGTAGTGGTGGTACGCGGCGAACCCGGTGGACGGCGGCACGACGGCGTCGCGCAGCGCCGTACCGAAGAGCGCCGGGGCGCTCGCGCGAGCCGCGAAGTTCAGCCCGTCGAAGTGGTCGAGGGTGTGCAGCGCGGTGTCGATGCGGGTGCGTTCGCCCGCGAAGTAGCCGACCAGTTCGCCGTACGGTCCCTCGTCGGTGATGTCGAGGGCGCGCCGGATGTGCGTCAGGAACGGCACATCGATCAGCGCGCCCGCGAGCCCCGGGACCAGCCCCGTCATGGCGAGCGCGAGGGCGCCGCCCTGGCTGCCGCCCGCGACCACGATCCGCTCCGCGTCCACCGCGGCGTGCCCGCGGGCCGCCTCCACGGCCCGGACGGCGTCGGTGAACAGTCGCCGGTAGTAGTAGTCGTCGGGATCGAGCAGGCCCTGTGTCATCTTGCCCGGTACGCCGGGATGCGGGGCGCCGACGGGATCGGGTGTGTCACCGGGCCGGTTGGGGCCGCTCTGCCCCCGGGTGTCCATGACGAGAGTGGCGTACCCGGCGGACGGCCACAGCAGCCAGTCGTGCGGCAGCAGCCGGCCGCCGCCGTAACCGAGGTACTGCACGACGCAGGGCAGCGGGCCGGCGGCCGCCCGCGGGCGCAGGAACCAGCCGCGGATCCGGTGCCCGCCGAAGCCGGAGAACTCCACATCGGCGGTGTGCAGCAGCGCCAGCCCGGCATCGACCTCGGTGAACCGCGCGTCGAGTGCATGGCCGCGGGCCTCGTCGAGCGTTCGCCGCCAGAACGCGTCGAACCCGGCGGGCTCGGGCAGCGGTGGGTGGTAGCGGCGCAGTTCGTCCAGGGGCAGGTCGGTGAACATGGAGCACCTCCGGGCCGTCGGGCGTACACGTTAGGGTCTCTCCGGGCGATCGCGGACCAGGGCCGGTCCTTGGCCGCTCGTCGCCAACGGTGCCCAGCGGACGGACATTTCAGACCAGGGATGTTCGGGGTCGGCCACCACGTCCCTCAAAACACCGTAAAGAAGCGATCATTTCCGCCATGAGCTATCCGCCGCCTCCGCCGTCGAACCAGCCGCCGCACCAGCCGGCCCCTGGCAACTCTGGTGGCTTCGGCCCGCCGGGCGGTGGCTACGGGCCCGGCGCGCAGGGCGGCGGCCAGGGCCCGTACGGACCGGGCGGCTACGGGCTGTCCGGACCGGCCGGCCCGCCGGGACCTGCGGGCCCGTCGGCCGGTGGCGGCCCGGCGGCCTCCGGGCCGTACGGTGCCTCCGGGGGCGGCGGCTTCGGACCTCCCGGCTCGGGCGGTCCCGGTGGTCCCGGTGGTCCCGGTGGTCCCGGCGGCCCGGCCGGTCCGGGCGGCCCCGGTGGCTGGCAGCAGCCGTCCGGCCCGCCGCAGCGGGGCGGCGGCAACGGCAAGGCGATCGCACTGATCGTCGGCGCCGGTGTGCTCGTGCTGGCAGCCGTCATCGGCACCCTGGTCTGGGTCAACAGTGGCAGCGACGGCACGAACCAGGCCAAGCCCTCGGGCTCCGGCCCCAGTTACACGGCCAGCGCGAGCCCGTCCGACTCCGCCTCCGCGACCCCGTCCGGCACCCCCTCGCCGTCCACGGCACCCACCGGCCCGGGAGCCGGCGCGGCCTCGCCCAGCGGCCGCACGATTCCCTTCTACGAGCTGAAGCGGGGCGACTGCTACGACATCCCGCCGGGCGACGACGGCGGCAACAGCAACGCCGCCGCCTGCACCGGCGCCCACGACGCCGAGGTCGTCTTCGTCTACACCCTGCCGTTCGGCATGTCGTCCGAGAACGAGATCAAGGACAAGGCATCGACGCTCTGCGCCTCCGAACTGGAGAGCAAAGCGTCCAAGCAGCCGGCCGGAACCGCCGAGGGCACCTACGTCCAGTTCCCCAGCCTCAAGGGCTACAAGCTGGGCATCAAGTCGGTGATCTGCAGCCTGACGGCCAACAAGAGCGGCACCAAGAAGCTCACCAAGCCGCTGGTGTGACCACGTCTTGCGGCTGGTGTGACCACCCCTTGCCGCTGGTGTGACCACCCCTTGTTTTTTCCCCGCCGCCCACCCCCCTTCGGGGGGTGGGCGGGTGTAGTGGGGAGGTTGGGGGCGGGGGGCGCGGGGGGCAGGCGGAGGAGAGCAGGCGTGCGTAACAGGAGTGCAGGCGCGCGTATCGCGCGGCCGTAGGTGTGGGGCGAGCCGTACCCCGCCACCTCAACGCCCCAGCGCCGCCGCCAGTTCCCTGATCGTCTCCGGGCCCACCCGGCAGCAGCCGCCGATCAGCCGGGCGCCCGCGGCCACCCAGGCGGCGACGCGGTCCCCCCTGAACGCCGGGCTGCCGCACCACGCCCGCGCCGCCGCATCCCAGATCTCCCCGCTGTTGGGGTAGACCACCACCGGCTTGCCGGTGACCCGCGCCGCGACCTCCACCGCTCGGTCCGCGTCGTCCGGCGCGCAGCAGTTCACCCCGACCGCGATCACCTCCTGCGCCTCCGCCGCCGGCGCGAACGCCTCCGCCAGCGGCTGCCCGGCCCGCGTACGGTCCCCGGTCACGCTGTACGACAGATAGGCCGGAACACCCAGGCCGCGTACCGCCCGCAGCAGCGCCACCGCCTCGTCCGCGTCCGGCACCGTCTCCAGCGCCAGCACGTCCGGCCGGGCGGCGGCCAGTACCTCCAGGCGCGGTCGGTGGAAGCGCTCCAACTCGTCCACCGACAGGCCGTAGCGACCGCGGTACTCGGAGCCGTCCGCCAGCATCGCCCCGTACGGACCGGCCGACGCCGCGACGTACAGCGGTCCGGCGACGCCGCCCGCCTGCGCCCGCTCGGCCGCCGCACGCGCCAGCTCCACGCTCCGGCCCATCAGCGCCGCGGCGTCCTCCGTGGCGATGCCGCGCCGCGCGAACCCCTCGAACGTCGCCTGATAGCTGGAGGTGATCGCCACCTGCGCGCCCGCCTCGTAGTACGCGAGATGGGCCAGGACGACGGCCTCCGGCTCCTCGGCCAGCAGCCGGGCCGACCACAGTGCGTCGCCCAGGTCGTGGCCCGCGGACTCCAGTTGGTTCGACAGCCCGCCGTCGAGGACGACCGGCCCCGCGGCGAGCGCCTCGGCGAACGACGGCGTCGCCGCGGGGGAGGACGACGGCGACGACGGCCCGCTCATGGCCCACACCTCCTGGGGATCAGTCGTGCTCCACCGCCTGGATGTCCAGCTCGATCCGGATCGTAGCGCCGATCGCGGCGATGCCCCTGGCCAGCATCGTGCGCCAGTCCAGGGTGAAGTCCTCGCGGTGCAGTTCGGTGACGGCCGTGCACGCCGTACGGGTCTCGCCCGCGATGCCCGTGCCGATGCCCAGGTAGCGGGTGTCCAGCTGGACATTGCGGCTGACGCCGTGCAGATGCAGCACGCCCTGTACCGCCCAGCGGCTGCCGCCCTTGTGGACGAACCGCTCTCCGGCGAACTGGAGATACGGGTACCGCGCCACGTCCAGGAACTCCGCCGACCGCAGATGGTCGTCGCGCATCCGCACACCGGTGTCGATGCTCGCCGCGTCGATGGTCACCTCCACCCGGGAGTCCCGCATCCGCTCACCGATCC
The DNA here is from genome assembly GCF_009834125.1 of Streptomyces sp. GS7. Taxonomy (NCBI): domain Bacteria; kingdom Bacillati; phylum Actinomycetota; class Actinomycetes; order Kitasatosporales; family Streptomycetaceae; genus Streptomyces; species Streptomyces sp. GS7. Next base: position 5,997,136 of record NZ_CP047146.1, on the reverse strand, counting down.
ACAGCCCGCCCTCGAAGCGGTTGAACCGGCCGTGGATCTCCGCCAGTCCGATGTGCCGGGCGGTGAAGCGGATGGCGCTGTGGTCGGGGTCGATCCGCCACTGCCCCGGGGCGGGCAGCGGCAGCGCCGGCGCCAGTTGCAGGGCGATCGGCCGCGGCACCGTCCGCTCGCCCGCCACGACCACCGCCTCGATGCGCACCGGCCGGTAGCCGTCGGAGGTCACCACGAGGCGGTACGTGGCGGGCGGCAGCGTCACGGTCAGCCGGCCGTTCGGGTCCGTCCGGCCGTGCGTCACTTCCTGACCGTCGGTGTCCCGGACCGATATCTCGACTCCGGCCATCGGCAGGCCGACCGGATCGTGCACGGACAGGTCCAGCGCGCCCGCCCCGTGGGGGAGCGGTGACTGCGGGCTGTGCGGCGAACGGTCGCGCAGGCGCTGGAGGATGGCGAGCGGCATGACAGGACGGGGCCTCTCGGTCGAATCACGGAAGGAACCGTGGAAAAGGTGCAGATACGTCTCCATCCTGTCATTGCCGTGCATCGGAGTGGTCATCGGGCGTCAAAAGCGGGAGAAAGGTGACGTTGGTCGCAGGGGCTTCTTCAGCGCGCGAAGGGGCTTCAGCGCGCGAAGCGGCTTCGGTGGGCGAAGGTGCTTCGGCGGGAGGAGGGCGGCGGGCGCGGTGGCGGTCAGTCGCCGTCCGAGGGCGTCGTCATCCCGGCCAGGGCCGCCGCCGGGTCGTCCGTGGCCGGGCCGGCGGGCGTCCACTGGCCGGCCTCCTTCCGGTACGGCCACCAGCGGCCGTCGCGGCCGTAGCGGAGCTGGGCGTCACCGCCGAGCACTGTCCAGCGGTTGCCGGCGGCGCGCAGTCGGGGCCGTGTCCCGCGGTCCTCCCAGGCGGCCGCGAGCCGTTCGGCGGCGCGGGCGAGCACCTCGGGTTCCGGAGTCCAGTCCTCCTCCAGGACCGCCAGGCCGGCCGGGCCGCCCAGCTCCCAAGCCCGCACCGCCCGTGCCAGGCCCCGCATGTCGCGTCCCGAACCGGCGGCCAGGCGCGCCGCCATGGCCGTACCGGGTCCGTCTGCCGCCAGCCGCACGGCGTCCTGTTCCGGCGTCAGTTCGGGCGGTGGCGGGGCGTCGGGGTGCCAGGGGGAGAGCGCGTCGGAGAGCAGCTGCCGGGCGCGCGCCGCCGCGTCGTTGATGAGGAACTCCAGCGCGGCCACGTCGACACCGGGCGCGGGCGGGGTGCCGCCGCCGAGCACCGGAGCGCCGCCCGGTTGCGTGACCACCGGTGGTGGAGCGGGCAGCGGCGGCAGGATGTCCCGCGCGGCGTACGCCTCGGCGGCCGGTACCCCTGGCGCGTTCCCGTTCCCGTTCCCGTTCCCGCTTCCCCGGCCGGTTGCTGCCGTGGTGTCCGGCGCGTCCCCGGAACGGCCCGCGGGTGCGTCCGCGGTCGCCACTTCGCCCGTGGTCACCCCGGCGCGGGCCGCGCTCCGCTCCTGGAGCTCGTCCAGGAGCGCCTGTTCGCTCCGTCCGCGCAACAGCAGCAGGACGAACGGATCCTCGTCCAGCAACCGCGCCACCTGGTAGCACAGCGCGGCGGAATGCGCGCAGTGGTCCCATGCCCCGCAGCTGCACTCCGGTTCCAAGTCACCGATAACCGGAAGGAGTTCGATCCCGGCGACGGCGGCGTCCTCGACGAGGACCGGCGGCATGTCCCGGTCCAGCAGCGCCGCGATATGCCCGGCCCGGTCCGTGACCAGGTCCAGGAAGCGGTCCCAGTCGGCCGCGCCCAACTGCTGCAGCAGGACGTCGGAGCGGTGCCGGGTGTGGTCGCGGTCCTGTACGACGGCGGTGACCCGGCCGGGGCGTACCGATACCGCGCCGACCGCCCCGGCCCGCGCGTGCCGGCGGCCCAGTTTCAGCTGCTGCCCGTCCAGCGCGGTGTCCTCCAGCGCCTTCAGCCATGCCTGCCCCCACCAACTGCGCGCGAACGCCCGCCCGCGCGCCACCGGCAGCGCGGCGAAGGTCCGCTCGGGACCGTGCCCGTCCGTCTCCACATCGTCGTGCATATCTGCCGTATCCCCCATATCTCCCCTATCCTGCACTTCCTGCGCGTTGCGTGTGGTCATCGTTCGCTGCTCCCCCTCAGCGCGACCAGGTCCGCCAGTTCCGCGTCGGTGAGTTCGGTCAGTGCGGCCTCGCCGGAGCCCAGTACGGCGTCCGCCAACCGCTGCTTACGGGAGAGCATGTCGGCGATCCGGTCCTCGATCGTGCCCTCCGTGACGATCCGGTGGACCTGCACCGGCTGGGTCTGCCCGATCCGGTACGCGCGGTCCGTGGCCTGCGCCTCGACGGCCGGGTTCCACCAGCGGTCGAAGTGCACCACATGCGCCGCCCGGGTCAGGTTCAGGCCCGTACCGGCCGCCTTCAGCGACAGCAGGAACACCGGGACCGAGCCGTCCTGGAAGCGCCGCACCATCTCCTCCCGCCGGGCCACCGGCGTCCCGCCGTGCAGCAGTTGGGCGGTGACGCCGCGCGCCGCCAGATGCGCCGCCAGCAGCCGCGCCATCTGCACGTACTGGGTGAAGACCAGCACGCTCGCCCCCTCGGCGAGGATGGTGTCCAGGAGTTCGTCCAGCAGCTCCACCTTCCCCGACCGCCCGGCGAACCGCACCGTGCCGGCATCCGACGGGCCGTTCCGCTCCGTCGCGTACGGCTCCCTCTCGTACGGCTCGCCCTCGTACGGCTCCTTCACGTACTGCGCGGGGTGGTTGCAGATCTGCTTGAGCGAGGTCAGCAGCCTGACCACCAGGCCCCGACGGGCGAACCCGTCCGTCCCGGAGATCTCGCTCAGCCCCTCGCGCACCACCGCCTCGTACAGCCCGGCCTGCTCCTTCGTCAGGGCCACCACCCGGTCGGTCTCCGTCTTGGGAGGCAGCTCCGGCGCGATCCCCGGATCGGACTTGCGGCGGCGCAGCAGGAACGGCCGTACCAGCCGGGCCAGTTGCTCCGCCGCCGCACCCGCTTCGGGGGACGCCGCGCCGCCCTCGACGACCCGCGCGTAGCGCCTGCGGAACCGCCCCAGCGGCCCCAGCAGTCCGGGCGTCGTCCAGTCCAGTACGGCCCACAGCTCGGACAGGTCGTTCTCCACGGGCGTGCCGGTGAGTGCCACCCTGGCCCCGGCGGGGATGGTGCGCAGTGCCCGGGCGGTCGCGGAGAAGGGGTTCTTGATGTGCTGCGCCTCGTCGGCGACGACCAGCCCCCAGCCCGCCTCGGCCAGCTTCCCGGCATCCAGCCGCATCGTGCCGTACGTGGTGAGGACGAACTCGCCGTCCGCGGGCTCCCCCAGACTGCGCCGCCCGCCATGGAACCGGCGCACCGGCGTACCGGGCGCGAACCTCTCGACCTCCCGCTGCCAGTTGCCCATCAGGGAGGTGGGGCAGACGACCAGGGTGGGGCCGGCGGATGCCGGGTCGGTCTGCCGGTGCAGATGGAGGGCGATCAGGGTGACGGTCTTCCCCAGGCCCATGTCGTCGGCCAGACAGCAGCCGAGGCCGAGCGAGGTCATCCGGTGCAGCCAGCCGAGCCCGCGCAGCTGGTAGTCGCGCAGGGTGGCGGCGAGCGCGGCCGGCTGCTCCACGGGGGCGGCGTCCGCACGCTCCGGATCGGCGAGCCGGTCGCGGAGCTGGGCCAGCATGCCGGACGCGCGCACCTCCACCCGGTGGCCGTCGCCGTCCGCGACGCTGCCGGTGAGCGCGGCGCCGAGCGCGTCGAGCGGGGTGACCTTGCGGTCCCGCCGGTCCCGGGCGGCACGCACCGCCGCCGGATCGATCAGCACCCACCGGTCGCGCAGCCGCACCAACGGCCGGCCGGCCTCGGCGATCCGGTCCAGCTCGGCCCGGTCGATCTCCTGGCCGCCGATCGCGAACCGCCAGCTGAACGAGAGCAGCGCGCCGGCGGACAGCAGGGACGGCATACCGGATCCGGCCCCGCCGGAATCACGACCGTTCCCGTCCCTGTCCCCGTCCCCGTTCCCGTTCCTGTCCCTTGCCTCCGACTCGTCTCCTCCCCGGATCCCGGGGCGGGGGCTGTCGTCCGCCGCCGTCCGGTGCTCGTAGCCATGGGCGGTGCGGTACGCGGCGGTGGTCGCCCCCGTCCCGGTCGCGCCCCTCGCCTCGGGGGGTCCCACGACGGCCTGCGTGGTCAGCGTGCGCGCCAGCTCCTTCGGCCAGTGGACCGGCACTCCGGCGGCGGCCAGCGCGCCGGACGCCGGGCCCAGCAGTTCCGCGATCTCCTCGTCGGCGAGTTCCAGCGCATCGGGGACGGCCGCGGACAGCAGCGGTGCCAGCGGAGCCCACACGTGGGCCGCACGGCGCAGTGTGAGCAGGGTGTCCATCCGGGCCCGCGGCCCGAACGCCTGCCCCGTCGGCGTCCTGCCGGCCCAGACCTCGGCGGCATCCGCGCACAGCGCGGGGTCGGTCGCGCTGTGGAGCTGGAGGACGGCGCTGAAGGTGACGTCCGGCGCGGCCGGCCGGCCCAACTCGCCCGGCCCGCAGGGCGCAGCGGGCTCGTGCGGCCCGCGGAGCCCGTCGCGGCCCGACGGCTCGTCCCGCGCGCCCCGCACCTCGACCCGCAGGGAGATCCGCACGCCCGCGTCGTGTCCGGCGGCGACATCCGCGGCCCAGGCGCGCTGCTCCGGGATGTGCTGTGGGGCGGCCGCGGCGAAGGCCGTTCCACCGGCCGCCAGTACGGCCGCGGGAGTACGGGGCAGACCGTCGGCGACCGCGTCCAGGAAGGCCCGGAGATGGCCCTCGGGCTCCGGCAGCGCCACCGGGTCGGTGCCGGGGAGCGGGGTGGCGTGCGCGTGCGGCGGCATCGCGGCGGCGAGGTCGCGCAGCCGCCGGATGTCGTCCGGGTCGAGCGGGCCCAGCCGCCAGGCGTCGTGGCCGGCGGGGCTCAGACCGGGCAGCAGCCGGCCGCGGGCGGCGATCTGGAGCGCGAGTACGGAGGCCGCGCCCCAGAAGGCGGCTGCCGGTTGGGCGCCGCTCGCGGTACGGGCACGGGTGAGGACCGGCAGCGCGGCGGCGACCGGCAGCACCAGGGCCGGTACGGCGCACACGGCGATCGCGGCGCCCGTGCCGCCGTTCCCCGTGCGGCCCGCCCCGGCGCCGCCGGAACCGTCCGCCGAGGCCGCCGGCAGCGCGACGGGTATCTCCTCCGCCGCCGGCCCGCTCTCGCCGGGGGCCTTGTCGCCCCGCGTGCCGCCGTGGTACGTGTCCCGGGGTGCGGCGCCCGAAGTGCCCATGACGGGGTCGCCATCGGGGCGCCAGAAGGCGATCCGGCCGAGCCGGGGTGGATCGGACGGCAGGAAGACCGCCGCACAGCGGGAGAGGTCGGAGAGCAGATCAGGGGTGACCGTGGTGAGGGAAGCCACTGGGGAAGCCACTGGAACCGAGAACTCCTCAAGTTTGACTAGTTGGCCTTGAGCCGCCCGAGGGTACAGGAGGAACGGCCGCGGCATGGAACCCGCGGCGTGAAAAGGGCGTTCAATGGAATACACAGAGCGCGGCATGCGCCGCGGAAGGGGCGTGAAGGATGTCCACACAGGCGAAGGTCGCGATCGGCGGCGTCGTGGTGGGAGTGATCCTGCTGTCGCTGCTGCCCTTCTGGGCGGCCGTATTGGTCATGGTCGGCATCCCGGCCATCGCGTATCTGACGCTCGACCCCTCCCAGCGGCGCCGGCTGCGCCACGCCGGCCGCAAGCAGATCGACCGCTGACCTCACGGACCTCGTCGTACGCCGGGGGTCCGGGGCCGCGGACGCCCCGCGGCCGTGCGGAGCCGCCCCGCGCCGCCGCGGCAGCCGGGGGTCGGAACCGCTGCACCGAGGGCCACCGACCGCGGCCCTGCGAGGCGGTTTCGGCGCCGCCCCGCGGCGAGCGTCAGACGGGGCGCGCCGCCAGCGTGTCCAACGACGCGAGCAGACCGGGCAGTTCGGGCCCCCGGCCCACCGGGTGCACCTCGCCGGGCTCGTCGTCCAGTAGCACGAACGCGATGTCGTCGGTGCGGGCGACCAGGCTCCAGCCCGGCCCGTCGACCCGCAGTGTACGGGCCTCGCCCGCCGCGAACGACGACCGCACCCGTCCGGGCGGCGGCGGCTCGGAGAGGTAGCCGCGGGCCTCTTCCAGGACCCGCCGCACGCCCTTGTGCGACTGCTCACCCGGCTCGGCGAAGGTGACGTCCTCGTCGTCGACCTGCGCGCGCCACGCCGCCCACTGGAGTGCGATCTCGTCCGCGCCCAGCCGCCGCTGCGCCGGGCCCCACTCCGCGGCGTCCGGCGGCGTGAGCGTCGCCGGGCCGCCTTCCTGCGGTTCCGGGTCATGCGGCTGCGGCACCCCGGGTGCGGACACGGCGAGGGGGAGCGGCCAGCCGGGCAGCGCCGCGACGAGGCTGTCCTCCGTGGGCGACAGGTCGTACTCCATGCCGCAGTCCCAGGCCGCGATCGCGCAGGCCACCAGCGTCACGTCCTCCGTGGCCACCGTCCAGCGCGCGCCGGCGCCGTCCTGGCCGAGGACCAGCCCGTAGCCCTCCGCGTACGGTTCGAGACCGAGGCCCGCGCACACTTCCGGGTAGTCGTCGCCGAGCACGCTCGGGAACTGCGCGGGCGTCAGCAGCACCGCCGTCAGCACGAACAACTCGTCGCCCGACGGGTCGCTGTCGGCGCTCTCGGTCGTCGGCACGCGGGCCTCCCCATCCATTCCGATCCGCACTACGTCGGCGCACCCTAATTGGCTTGGTCCGGCCTTGTCACCAGCCGTACGCTGCGCCGATGTGTTTCTACAGCAGGCGGGTGCACTTCGTGTGCCTGGAGTGCCGCGCCGCGTACAAGAAGACGGCGGGCTCGCGGGAAGTCGACCGCTGCCCGCAGTGCCGCGGGGAGTTGATCGACGCGGGCGCCGATCTGGCCGTCCCCAAGCGGCGGGATACCGCGGGCTGGCGGGCGCTGGAGGCGGTGCTGCGCGCCGGGCTGACCTTCCACGGCGGCTGCTGCGGTACGGGCCCCGGCTACCGTCCGCGCACCCCGCGTGAGGTCCGGGACCGGCTGGTGCTCGCGGCCCGCACCGGCATGCCGGTCGCGGCGGCGCTGGCCGTCGCGGACCCCACGCTGATCGACCGCCATGGTGCCGCCGCGCGCCCCCGAGGGGGCGCCGGCACGTCCCGTCAGGACACCGGCAGTCCGAGCAGTTCGTAGGCGACCTCCCGGGGCGACTGCGCACGCTCCCGCGCCAGTGCGATCACCGCCCGGCAGGCCAGCTCGTTGACGCCGAAGGCCAGGGCCTCGGGCGACACCCACGCCGCCGCCTGCGCGGCGCACTCCTCGTCCTCCTCGGCGGCTGCCGCCACGTAGCAGGCCGCGGCCTCGAAGAGATTGTGCGGGCGGCCCGCGAGAGGGTGCCCGCGCCCCGCTCCCGGCCGTCTGCCGCTGTGGAACACCCCGACGATCTCGCGTATGAATCCGGTCATCCCGACTCCCGATCCGGCGCCCGTACCGTCGTTGAAGTGTGCCCGCAGCGCCTAATGTTGGAACTTCGGCTGACGAAGGGACGGACAGCAGGTGCGGCGTTACGACTGGCTCGAAGAGATCCGGCGGCTCGATCCGGAGCGGGACTTCCTGCGGATCTACCGGATCACCGCCACCTACGAGTTCCCCTGGGACCTCACCAGGGCCCTGGAACTGGCCCTCTACCGCACCTACGCGGTACCGAGCATCGGCCGACTGCTCGCCGAGACCGCGGAACTGACGGACCGTACGCAGAAGCGCTACGACGACACCGCCCTCCTCCTGGACGCCGTCCTGGAGCACGGTTTCGACGGCGACGAGGGCCGCACCGCGCTCCGCCGCATCAACCAGATGCACCGCAGCTACGACATCAGCAACGACGATATGCGCTATGTGCTGTGCACCTTCGTGGTGGTGCCGATCCGCTGGATCGACCGGTACGGCTGGCGGCGGCTGAGCGAGCACGAGAAGCGCGCCATAGCGGCGTACTACCGCACCCTCGGGCGCCACATGGGGATCACCGAAATCCCGCAGACCCACCAGGACTTCGCTCGCTGCCTCGACGCCTACGAGAAAGCGCACTTCGGCTGGGATCCCGGCGCCCGCCGGGTGTCGGACGCCACCCTGGACCTGATGGCGGGCTGGTACGGACCGCTCGCACCGGTGGTGCGCGGTGCGAGCATGGCTCTCCTGGACGACACGCTGCTGGACGCCTTCCGCTACGACCGGCCCAGGCCCGCGGTCCGGAAGGCGGTACGCGGCGCCCTCAAGCTGCGCGCCCGGGCCGTGCGGCTGCTGCCGCCCCGCCGCACCCCGCACTACGCCCGCCAGAACCCGGAGATCAAGGGCTATCCGAACGGCTTCCGGGTGGCCGAGCTGGGGACGTTCCCCGCCGCGCGCCCGATGGGCGGCTGCCCCGTTCCCCATGAGGAGGACCCGGCGGCATCGTGAGGGACGGCGTGTGCCAGGGGGCTCACCCCCGGCGGACCGCCAGCGCCAGGTAGCGGGAGTCCTCGTCCACATACCGGACCAGGTCCCAGCCGCTGCCGGCCAGGAGGGGCCGCAGGTTCGGCTCCGCCCGGAGGTCGCCGGGCGTGAGCGGGCGGCCCTTGCGCGCCGCGAGGGCCGCCCGGCCGACGGGGTGGAAGAGGGCCAGCCGGCCACCGGGGCGGACGACCCTGGCCAGTTCGGACAGTCCGCCCGCGCAGTCGGGCAGATGGGAGATCAGCCCCGCGGCGAACACGGCGTCCAGGGCGGCGCCGCGGAGCGGGAGCCGGGTCACATCGCCGAGCAGCAGGGCCCCGTGGGCGCCGCGTCCGGCCCGTACGGCGGCGTGCAGCATCTCCGGGGTGAGGTCCGCGCCCAGCACCGTTCCGCGCGCTCCCACGGCCTCTCTGAGGGCCGGCAGGGCGCGTCCCGTGCCGCAGCCGGCGTCCAGGACGTGATCGCCTCTCCGGAGCGACAGTTCGGCGACGCCCGCCGCGTAGGCGGGGCCGTCATCCGGGAACTTGGCGTCCCAACTCGCGGCGCGCGGCGCGAAGAACGCGCGGACCTCGTGCGGCCGGTCGGCGTGGTGGTCGGTCATCGGGTTCCTTCGGGGGCTGCGGGACGGGGGTTGGCCAACGGGGCGGTGGCGGCGTACAGGGCGCCCGCGACGAGCAGGGCGACCACGACGCCGAGGTTCATGGCGCCCAGGGTGCCGTGTGCGGCGCTGTCGGTGAGCAGATAGCCCACCACCCGGGCGATGTGCGGATCCGCGGACGTGATCAGGCCGAGCCCGACGGCGGTGGCGACGGCCAGGGAGAGCACCGCCGGCCATCCCACGGCGGGTACGGCGGCCAGAGCGAAGCCGGTCCGGCGGCGGCGCCACTGCTCGACCAGGAAGACCGCCGTCCAGCCGGCCATCGCCACCCCGATGATGGACAGGAACGCCTGGAACGTGGCGAAGAAACCGGGCGAGACGAACAGCACGTACCAGCCACCCGCCGCCATCAGCACACCGTCCACCAGCACCGCGAGATGCCGGCGGACGGGGATGCCGAGGGCCAGCATCGCCATTCCCGAGCTGTAGATGTCCATGATCGCCCCGGAGGCGAAGCCCCCGATGGCCGTCAGCAGATACGGCACCAGGAACCAGGTCGGCAGCTCGGCGGCCAGCGCGCCCACGGGGTCGGCGGCCGCCGCCCGCGCGAGCGCGGGGTCACCGGCGTTCAGCAGCACCCCGAAGACCAGCAGCACCACAGGGGCCAGCACCCCGCCCAGCGTCGTCCAGCCGGCGATCGCCCGGCCGCTGCTCCTTCGGGGCAGGTAACGGCTGTAGTCGGCACCGCAGTTGACCCACCCCAGCCCCAGGAGCGTCATCGCGAAGACCACGCCCCCGATGGCGGTGCCGAGATCGGCCGGCGGGCCGTGCACGAGGGCGGACGGGTGGACACGGCCGGCCATCAGCGCCATGTAGACCACCGTCGTGATGGTGATCGCGCCGGTCACATAGGTCTGCACCTTCATGATCAGCGCATGCCCGTAGATCCCGACGACGACCACGGAGACGGCGGTCACGGCGAAGCACAGGGCCTGGGCCCCGGTGGTCGGGGACCGCCCGTCGGGTTGGGCGAAGACCTCGGGCGAGACACGCGCCAGGATGGCGGCTCCGCCCAGCGAGGAGAGCGCGACCAGTACGGTCTCCCAGCCGACGTTCGAGACATAACTGAACAAGGTGGGCAGCTTGTTGCCCTGTCGCCCGAAGGAGGCCCGCCCGATGGCCATCGTGGGCGCCCCCGTACGCGCCCCGGCGATCGAGACCACGCCGACGAGGACGAACGACAGCACGTAGCCGATGACTCCGGTGGCCACCGCCTGCCAGGGGTTGAGCCCGAGGCCCATGAGGTAGCTCCCGTAGGCGATGGACAGCAGGGACAGCCCGGACGCGGCCCACGGCCAGAACAGGGACCGGGGCGTGCCGTGCCGCTCGGCCTCCGGAACCGGGTCGATGCCGTTGCGCTCCACGGTGCCCGCCGTGGTGTGCCCGCCCGCGGGCGGGCCGTGCCGCCGCTCCGACTGCTGCTGCGTCATGGGCTCATGTTCCCCCATGGGCACCGGCCGCAGGGGAACGGGTGTGCGGTAATCGGCTTGGCCGGAGACCATCTTGACCAGAGCCTTTGACAGCTTTCGTGAATTCGAGGACATCCCGATCAGCGGGCGGTACGGTCCTCGCCATGGATTTCGGACGGCGCTCCGTGCCGCCGTCGGCTCCCCCTGCCGAGCCATGGATCCGCACGCCCCGCGATGCGCGGGACCCGCACCCTGAAGGAGACGGCCGATGAACGCCGCACAAGGGGCCCCGGAAGGCGCAGCCCTGGACCCCGACCCCGAATTGTCGCTGAAAATCTTAGTCGCGGGCGGATTCGGGGCGGGCAAGACCACCCTGGTCGGCTCGGTCAGTGAGATCCGGCCGCTGCGCACCGAGGAACGCCTCAGTGAGGCGGGTCAATCCGTGGACGACACCGGGGGAGTGGACGGCAAGACGAGTACCACCGTGGCGATGGACTTCGGCCGCATCACCATCAGGGACGGCCTCGCCCTGTACCTCTTCGGCACTCCTGGGCAGGACCGGTTCTGGTTCCTGTGGGACGACCTGTCGGAGGGCGCCCTGGGGGCCGTGGTGCTGGCCGACACCCGCCGGCTGCAGGACTGCTTCCCGGCCGTCGACTACTTCGAGCGCCGCGCGATACCGTTCCTCGTGGCCGTCAACTGCTTTGCGGAGGGCCGGTCCTACGGTGCCGACGAGGTCTCCCACGCCCTGGACCTGGACCGCGGCACCCCCGTCGTCCTCTGTGACGCGAGGGACCGCGACTCGGGCAAGGAGGTGCTGGTCCGTCTCGTCGAGCACGCCGGGCGGCTGCGCTCCGCCCGGCAGCTGGATTCCGTGGGCTGACCCACGGCGGGGCGGCGCGGGCACCGGCTGAACCGCGCCGTCCCCGCCCGTCAGCTCGCGAGATCGGCGACCGCGACCACCTTGTCGATCCTGACCCGGACCACCAGTTCGCCCGGCACGCCGTTGCGGGCGCCGTACTCCCGTGCGCGCTCCTCGCCCACATAGCGGGCCGCGATCCGGGTCGCCCAGTGCCGCACGTCCGCGAGATCCTCGCTGAGTTCCGCCGTCCCGTGCACGACGACGAACGCGAACGGCGGCCGTTCGTCGTCGACGCAGAGCGCCACCCTGCCATCGCGGGCGAGGTTGCGACCCTTGACCGACTTCCTGCCGGTGTTGAACACCAACTCGTCACCGACCATGAGGAACGACACCGGAGCGACGTGCGGGCTCCCGTCGGCCCGTACAGTCGACAGCTTTCCGGTACGGGTGCCCTCGGAAAGGAACGCCCGCCACTCGTCCTCGGTCATCTTCCGCGCCATGCCGACATCCTGGCCGCCGGCACGGTCCCCGCGGTACTTGGCGCGCCGGGCGTAGTGCCGCTTGCCGAGACGGCAGACCTGGGACAGGCTGGCACGGCAGTCTGCGGACGGACCGCGAACTGCCGTCCGGCCGCGCGTGCGGACGGGGATACGGGGAGGAACCGGCATGGCATTGAGCAGCGGACTCGACTGGCTGCTGGACGACCTGACCAAACGGGTGGAGAAGGTGCGGCACGCGTTGGTGCTCTCCAACGACGGGCTGGTGACCGGCGTGAGCCAGGGGCTGGAGCGGGAGGACGCCGAGCATCTCGCGGCGGTGGCCTCGGGGCTGCACAGTCTGGCGAAGGGGTCGGCACTCCACTTCCGTATCGGACGGGTACGCCAGACCATGATCGAGTTCGACGACGGGGTGCTGTTCGTGACGGCGGCGGGGGACGGCAGCTGCCTGTGTGTGCTGGCCGGAGCCGACGCCGACATGGGCCAGATCGCGTACGAAATGACGCTGTTGGTCAATCGCGTGGGGGAGCACCTGGGCGTCGCGGCCCGCCGGCCGGAGACTTATCCACAGGCTTGAGGCGGGCGTTGACTCGGTGTCGTCAACCGCGGCACAGTCGTCACTGTCAGTGATGGACCGAGTTGCGGGGGAAGCAACATGACAGTGATGTGCGATGGGCGGCAGACGCTCGCGATGGGGCGGGCGGCCCGGGAACTGGAGCTGCGGAGCGGCGAGTTCGAGCTCGCCACCCAGCTCGGGCAGGTACGGACGGTCCCGGCCGGGCCGGCGGACCGGCCGGGTCGTGCCGGGCCGCCGGCGCGGCGCCGGGTCCCGGCGGAGGAGATCGCCCGGCTGCAGGCCGAGCCGGGCTTCCCGGAGGCGCTGCGCGAACGCCTCCGCACCCTCACCACGAACGAGGCCGCGACGCTGATGGGCATCGGCCCCGGCCGGGCCCTGCGGCTGACCCGCGCCGGCTGCGTGAGTCCCGTCCGGTTCTACGTGAACCGCTTCGGCGCCGTGGTCTGGCTCTATCTCGCCACGGAGATCGCGGAGTTCGCGGAGCGCCAGCCGGAGCTGATGCAGGGCAGCACCCCGGCCGCGATGCGGGTGATGCTCAACAACGGGCAGGACTGGCGGGCTCGGGAATGGCGCAGCCGCCGGGTCGCCCAGCTCATGCGCCAGACCGACGACCCCTGGGCCTCGGCCGCGGTGATCGCCGCCGTACTCCCTCCGGAAGAACTGGCCTCGGTCGCCCAGGACCCGCTGGAGCGCACGCTGCTCCGCAGGCTGCGCCCGGCACTCGCCTCCATGATCACGGCGACCTCCGCGGCCCGTGAAGCCTTCGAACGGGTCCTGACGGCCGAGGAGTTCGACGAGGTGATGTGGTACCGCGTCAGCCTCTCCCGGTCCCTCGAAGAGGCCCGCCGGGACGACCCCGGACGACCAAGGACACCGACCGCCCCAACCACCACCGCCCGCCGCCCGCTTCAGCCGCCCAGCTTGCGGAACAGCCCCTCCGGGGATGGTCGGACACTTCCTACAGTGCCCTAAACAATCCCTCCTGGACGACGGAGACGAGCAGCCTGCCCTCGCGGTCGTAGATCCGTCCGCGGGCCAGGCCGCGGCCGCCGGTGGCGATCGGGGACTCCTGGTCGTAGAGGAACCACTCGTCCGCGCGGAAGGGGCGGTGGAACCACATGGCGTGGTCGAGGGAGGCCATGTCGAAGCCGCGCGGGCCCCAGAGGGGCTCGATCGGGATCCGGACCGCGTCCAGCAGGGTCATGTCGCTGGCGTAGGTCAGCGCGCAGGTGTGCACGAGTGGATCGTCACCCAGCGGTCCGACCGCGCGCATCCAGACGGCGCTGCGCGGCTCCGCGCCCTCGATCTCGTCCGGCGTCCAGCGCAGCCGGTCGACGTACCGGATGTCGAACGGCTGCCGGCGCGCCATCCGCTCCAGCGACTCGGGCAGACCGCCCAGGTGCTCGCGGACCTCTTCCGCGACGTTCGGCAGATCGTCCGGGTCGGGTACGGCCCGGCGCATCGGCAGTTGGTGTTCGAAGCCGGGTTCCGGCTTGTGGAAGGAGGCGGTCAGATTGAAGATCGTGCGTCCCTGCTGGACGGCGACGACCCGGCGGGTGGTGAAGGACCGCCCGTCGCGAACCCGCTCGACCTGGTACACGATCGGCACCCCGGGCCGGCCGGGGCGCAGGAAGTACGCGTGCAGCGAGTGGACCGGGCGGTCCCCTTCGGCGGTCCGCCCGGCAGCCACCAGCGCCTGGCCTGCGACCTGCCCGCCGAAGACCCGCTGGAGGCTCTCCTGGGGGCTGCGGCCCCGGAAGATGTTCACCTCGATCTGTTCGAGGTCCAGCAGATCGACCAGCTTCTCGGCCGGATTCGTCGTCACCGGTGGTCCTCCGTCATCTCCTTCGGCGGCCTCGGGCGAAGCCGTCGCCTCACAACTGCCCCACATCCGTGACCCTCACCACCGCGCGCCCCTCCTCGTCGGAGGCGGCCAGGTCCACCTCGGCGGAGACGCCCCAGTCGTGATCGCCGTTCGGGTCGGCGAACGTCTGCCGCACCTTCCACAGCCCGTGTTGGGCATCCTCCTCGATCTGCAGGAGCTTGGGGCCGCGCGCGTCCGGGCCGGTGCCCAGCTCGTCGTACTCGTCCCAGTAGGCGTCCATGGCCTCGCCCCAGGCGTCCGCGTCCCACCCGGACTCCGCATCCATCTCGCCGAGTTCCTCGACCTTGTCCAGTGCCGCCAGCTCCACCCGCCGGAACATCGCATTGCGGACGAGGACGCGGAACGCCCGCGCGTTGGCCGTGACCGGCCGGACCTGGTCGGCGCGCTCGGCCGCCTCGTCCGCGGTCTCCTCCTCCGGATTGGCGAGCTGCTCCCATTCGTCCAGCAGACTGGAGTCGACCTGCCGGACCATCTCGCCCAGCCAGGCGACGATGTCCTGGAAGTCCTCCGACTTCAGATCGTCCGGCACGGTGTGGTCCAGGGCCTTGAAGGCGCTCGCCAGGTAGCGCAGGACGATGCCCTCGGTGCGCGCCAGCTCGTAGAAGGAGGTGAACTCCGTGAAGGTCATGGCGCGTTCGTACATATCGCGGATGACCGACTTCGGCGACAGCGGGTGGTCGCCGACCCACGGGTGGCTCTTGCGGTAGAGGCCGTAGGCGTGCGACAGCAGCTCGTCGAGCGGCTTGGGGTACTCGACGTCCATGAGGCGCTCCATGCGCTCCTCGTACTCGACGCCGTCGGCCTTCATCTGGGCGACCGCCTCGCCCCGCGCCTTGTTCTGCTGGGCGGCCAGGATCTGCCGGGGGTCGTCGAGAGTGGACTCCACGACCGAGACCATGTCCAGGGCGTACGACGGCGACTCGGGGTCGAGCAGGTCGAACGCGGCCAGTGCGAACGTCGACAGCGGCTGGTTGAGCGCGAAGTCCTGCTGGAGGTCGACGGTGAGCCGGACGATCCGGCCCTCCGCGTCCGGCTCCGGGAGCCGCTCCACGATCCCGCCGTCCACGAGGGAGCGGTAGATCGCGATCGCGCGGCGGATGTGCCGCAGCTGGTTCCGCCGCGGCTCGTGGTTGTCCTCCAGGAGCCGGCGCATCGCCTCGAAGGCGTTGCCCGGCCGGGCGATCACCGACAGCAGCATCGCGTGCGTCACACGGAAGCGCGAGGTCAGCGGCTCGGGATCGGACGCGATGAGCTTCTCGAAGGTGTTCTCGCCCCAGTTGACGAAGCCCTCCGGCGCCTTCTTGCGGACGACCTTGCGGCGCTTCTTCGGATCGTCGCCCGCCTTCGCCAGCGCCTTCTCGTTCTCCACGACATGCTCGGGAGCCTGCGCCACCACAAAGCCCGCCGTGTCGAAACCCGCCCGGCCGGCGCGGCCCGCGATCTGGTGGAACTCGCGGGCCCGCAGCGTCCGCACCCGCGTCCCGTCGTACTTGGTCAGCGCGGTGAACAGCACCGTACGGATGGGGACATTGACCCCGACGCCGAGCGTGTCGGTACCGCAGATGACCTTCAGCAGCCCTGCCTGGGCCAGCTTCTCGACGAGCCGGCGGTACTTCGGCAGCATGCCGGCGTGGTGCACGCCGATGCCGTGCCGGACGTACCGCGACAGGTTGCGCCCGAACTTGGTGGTGAAGCGAAAGTTCCCGATGAGCTTGGCGATCTCGTCCTTCTCGGCGCGGGTGCACATGTTGATGCTCATCAGCGCCTGCGCTCGCTCCACGGCGGCGGCCTGGGTGAAGTGCACGATGTAGACCGGCGACTGGCGGGTCTCCAGCAGTTCGGTCAGCGTCTCCGTCAGCGCCGTCGTGCGGTACTCGTACGACAGCGGAACGGGCCGGGTCGCGGAGCGCACCACCGACGTCGGCTTGCCGGTGCGCCGGGTCAGGTCCTCCTCGAACCGCGACATGTCGCCGAGCGTCGCCGACATCAGGATGAACTGCGCCTGCGGCAGCTCCAGCAGCGGAATCTGCCAGGCCCAGCCGCGGTCCGGCTCGGCGTAGAAATGGAACTCGTCCATCACGACCTGGCCGATGTCGGCGTGCTTGCCGTCACGCAGCGCTATCGAGGCGAGCACCTCGGCGGTGCAGCAGATGACCGGCGCATCCGCGTTGACCGACGCGTCACCGGTGAGCATGCCGACGTTCTCGGTGCCGAAGAGCTTGCAGAGGTCGAAGAACTTCTCCGAGACCAGCGCCTTGATGGGCGCGGTGTAGAACGTGACCTGGTCGTTGGCGAGAGCGGTGAAGTGCGCGCCGGCCGCCACCAGGCTCTTTCCGGAGCCGGTGGGGGTGGACAGGATGACGTTCGCCCCCGAGACCACTTCGATCAGCGCCTCCTCCTGGGCAGGGTAGAGCGCGATGCCCTGCTGCTCGGCCCAGCCCGAAAAGGCTTCGAAGAGGGCATCGGGGTCGGCGTCGTTCGGCAGATGATCGATGAGGGTCACGCCCCCATACTGCCTGCCTTCGGCCCGGATCCGGGAACCGGTGCTCCGGATGGAGATCAACTGGAGATCGACGGCCGGTGGAGATACCCCATCCGCGGGTGCCCGCGCCGTGCCGGGCCCGCCGCCGGACCGTGGTATCGGCCCGGCGGTCCTGACCTGCGGGGACGGCATACGGCGGGCGCCCCGCGGGGACAGTCCGGCGCTGCGGGGATGCGGGGCCGGTGCGCTGGTCTGCGGAGACTTCCGCGCAAGGTCTTCACATTCCGTACGCGGCCGTGTGCGGAATGCCGTCGCCGTCGCGGTGCCCGGTGGCACGTCGGGCGGGCCGGCTCCCCGGTACCCCCGTTCCTCGTGGAGAGATCATTTGACGCTACGCTGAGTATCCGACCGGGCGTCAGATATGCGGTGGAAACGCAACGCGAAGGCAACGCGTCGTGCGCCGACGTCAGAAGCGCAGAGCAAGGGGTGGAGAACGACCATGATGGGACCGGCGCACTCGCTGTCGGGGGCCGCGGCCTGGCTGGGGGTGGGAGCGGCGGCCTATGGGGCCGGGTATCCGATGCCCTGGCCGGTGCTGGTCAGCGGCGCCCTGATCTGTGCCGGGGCGGCGCTCGCGCCGGATCTCGACCACAAGGCCGCCACCATCTCGCGGGCCTTCGGGCCGCTGTCGCGGGGGCTGTGCGAGGTGGTCGACACCCTGTCGCACGCGGTGTACAAGGCGACGAAGATGCGCGGGGACGCGCACCGTTCGGGCGGGCACCGGACGCTCACCCACACCTGGCTCTGGGCCGTGCTGGTCGGTGGCGGTATGTCACTGCTGGCGACGGAGGGCGGGCGCTGGGCGGTGCTCGGGATCCTCTTCGTCCATATGGTGCTCGCCATCGAAGGGCTGCTGTGGCGGGCGGCGCGGGTCTCCAGTGACGTGCTGGTCTGGCTGCTGGGTGCCGCGACGGCGTGGATACTGGCCGGGATCCTCGACGAGCCGGGCAACGGTGCGAACTGGCTGTTCGCGGAGCCGGGGCAGGAATACCTGTGGCTCGGGTTGCCGATCATGCTCGGTGCGCTGGTGCACGACATCGGCGATGCGCTGACCGTTTCGGGCTGCCCGATCCTGTGGCCCATCCCGGTGGGCCGTAAGCGCTGGTACCCGCTGGGTACGCCCAAGCCGATGCGCTTCCGGGCCGGGAGCTGGGTGGAGCTGAAGGTGCTGATGCCGGGCTTCATGCTGCTGGGCGGCATCGGGGCGCTGGGCGCGCTCGGTTACATCTAACCGAGGGGGCTCCCAGCGGACAGGGGTGGGGCGCCCCCAACTCCATACTCCTCCCGCCCCGTCTGCGGGTGGCCCGGAGACCGCTGCGGCCCGTGCGCCCCGCCCGTGCTCCTCCGCCTCCGGGCCTCGCCGGTTCATCGGCCGGTCCGGTGCGCTCCGGGGTGACGGGCCGGCCGGTGGGCCTCAGCCGTGCCAGGACTTCCAGAGTGCGGCGTACGCCCCGTCGGCGGTGACCAGTTCCTGGTGACTGCCCAGTTCGCTGATGCGGCCGTTCTCGACGACGGCGATGACATCGGCGTCATGGGCGGTGTGCAGGCGGTGGGCGATGGCCACGACCGTGCGGCCGCGCAGGACCTTGCCCAGCGAGCGTTCCAGGTGGCGGGCCGCCCGCGGGTCCAGCAGCGAGGTCGCCTCGTCCAGGACCAGGGTGTGCGGGTCGGCCAGGACCAGGCGGGCCAGCGCGATGTGCTGAGCCTGGGCCGGAGTCAGGCTCTGGCCGCCGGAACCGACCTCGGTGTCCAGTCCGTTGGGGAGGGCGCCGGCCCAGCCGTCCGCGTCGACCGCGCCCAGCGCCGCCCAGAGTTCGGCGTCGGCCGCGCCGGTGCGGGCCAGCAGGAGGTTGTCGCGCAGCGTTCCGACGAAGACATGGTGCTCCTGATTGACCAGGGCGACGTGTTCGCGGACGCGTTCGGCGGGCATCGCGGAGAGTTCGGCGCCGCCCAGGGACACCGTGCCGGCGCGCGGGCCGTAGATGCCGGCCAGCAGCCGACCCAGGGTGGACTTGCCGGCGCCGGACGGGCCGACCAGTGCCACCGTGCTTCCCGGGCGGACGTTCAGTGAGACCTGGTGCAGCACGTCGACGCCCGCGCGGTAGCCGAAGCTGACGTCGTCGGCGCACACGCCCCGGCCGTCGGGGGAGAGCGTCGCGTCGGCCGTCTCCGGCTCGATCTCGCGGACGCCGACGAGGCGGGCGATGGACACCTGGGCCACCTGGAGTTCGTCGTACCAGCGCAGGATCAGGTTGACCGGCTCCCGCAGCATCTGTGCGAGGAGCGCGCCGGTCGTCAGCTGGCCGGGGGTGATCCAGCCGTGGAGGACGAAGACCCCGCCGAGCAGCAGCACCGAGCAGAGGATCAGCAGGTGGGCGACGTTGATGACGGGGAAGAGGACGGAGCGTAGTGAGAGGGTGTAGCGCTCCCACTGGGTCCACTCGCGGATCCGGTGCTCGGAAAGGGCGATCCGGCGGCGGCCCATGCGGTGCGCCTCGATGGTGCGCCCGGCGTCCACGGACTCGGTGAGGACCGCGGACACCGCGGCGTAACCGGCGGCCTCGGAGCGGTAGGCGCCGGGTGCGCGCCGGAAGTACCAGCGGCAGCCGATGAGCAGCACCGGCAGCGCGATGACGACGGACAGCGCGAGCGGCGGGGCGGTGAAGGTGAGCCCGCCGAGCAGCAGGCCCGCCCAGACGACGGCGATGGACAGTTCCGGTACGGCCTCGCGCATCGCCTCGGCGAGCCGGTCGATGTCCGTGGTGATCCGGGAGAGCAGGTCGCCGGTTCCGGCCCGCTCCAGGACACCCGGCGGCAGTGCCACCGACCGGACGAGGAAGTCCTCGCGCAGATCGGCCAGCATCTGCTCGCCGAGCATCGCCCCGCGCAGCCGCACCATGCGGACGAAGACGGTCTGGGCGATCAGGGCGAGGGCGAACAGGGCGAGCGTGCGGCCCAGTTGGATGTCTCCGCCGCGGCCGGCGGACAGGTCCTCGACCAGTCCGCCGAGGAGGTAGGGGCCGACCATCGAGGCGATGACCGCCGCCGCGTTGACGGTGACGAGGATCGTGAAGGCGCGGCGGTGACGGCGGATCAGGGCGGCGACGTAGGAGCGTACGGTCGCCGGTGAGCCGACGGGCAGCGTGGTGGCGGTCTGCGGGGTGTCGGGATCGTGCTCCGGCGGTGCCAGGCCGATCATGCGGTCTCCTCGTGGTGGTCGGGCCGGTCCGGTTCGCGGGTGACGACCGCGCGGTAGCCGGGTTGGGTGCGCAGGAGTTCGCGGTGGGTGGCCGCACCCGTGACCTTGCCGTCCTGGAGGAACACCACCTGATCGGCGCGGTCCAGCACGAGCGGGCTGGAGGTGAGGACGAGGGTCGTACGGCCCGCCCTGATCTTCCGCAGCCCGTCGGCGATGCGCGCTTCGGTGTGCGAGTCGACGGCGCTGGTCGGCTCGTCGAGCACCAGTACTTGCGGGTCGGTGACCAGTGAGCGGGCCAGGGCCAGGCGCTGCCGCTGCCCGCCGGAGAGGGACCGGCCGCGTTCGGTGACGTGGGTGCGCATCGGGTCGCCGGAGTCGTCGGCGGATGCCTGGGCCAGGGAGGCCAGCACATCGCGGCATTCGGCCGCGGCCAGCGCCTCGGCCGTGGTCACCCGGCCGGATGCCGGGACGTCGAGGAGGTCGGCGAGCGTGCCGGAGAGCAGCACCGGGTCCTTGTCCTGGACGAGTACGGCGGTGCGGGCGGTGTCGCGCGGGATGTCGTCCAGCGGGGTGCCGCCGAGGACGACGGAGAGCGGACGGCCGGCGGATTTCCTCCCGGGCTCGGCGCCGTCGCCGCCGTCCTCGCCCTCGTCCCGGTGCGGGGGGTGGCCGCCCAGGCGCTCGGCGAGCCGGCCCGCCGCGTCGGGGTCGCCGCAGACCACGGCGGTCAGCCGGCCGGCCGCGGCGGTCAGTCCGCTGACCGGGTCGTGCAGATCGCCGGACGGTGGTTCCGGTGCGGTGAGCCGGCCGTCGAGCGGCCGGCTCAGGGCCAGTACGCGTGCCGTGCGCGCCGCCGCCGGACGGGAGAAGGAGTAGGACATGGAGATCTCTTCGAAGTGGCGGAGGGGGTAGAGCAGGAAGGCCACCGCGCTGTAGATCGTGACCAGTTCGCCGACGGCGATCCGGCCGTCCCGGGCGAGCCCGACGCCGTACCAGACCACCGCGATCAGCAGCACCCCGGGGAGCAGGACCTGGACGGCCGAGATCAGCGACCACATCCGGGCGCTGCGGACGGCGGCGCTGCGCACCTCCTGGGAGGCGCTGCGGTAGCGCCCGAGGAACAGCTCCTCGCCGCCGATGCCGCGCAGGACGCGCAGTCCGGCGACCGTGTCGGAGGCGAGTTCGGTGGCCCGGCCGGCCTTCTCCCGTTGGTCGTCGGCGCGCCGGGTGGCGGCCGGCAGCAGCGGCAGCGCGGCCAGCGCCAGGGCGGGCACGCCCAGGGCCACCACGAGGCCCAGTTCCGGTTGGTAGACGACCAGGGCGAGGCAGACGCCGACCGTGGTCACGGCCGCCGCGCAGAACCGGGAGAGGACCTCGACGAACCAGCCGATCCGCTCCAGGTCGCCGGTGCTGACGGCGGCGACCTCACCGGCCGCCACCCGCCGGGTCATCGCCCCGCCCAGTTCCGTCGTCTTGCGGGCGAGCAACTGCTGCATCCGGGCGACCGTGACGATCCAGTTGGTCACCGCCGCCCGGTGCAGCATGATGTCGCCGAGCGCGACCAGTACGCCCAGCAGCGCCAGCAGGCCGCCCGCCAGGGCGAGTCGGGATCCGTCACGATCCACCGCGGCCTGTACGGCGAGCCCCACCGGGAGCGGGAACGCGGCCACCGCGCTCATGTGCACAAGACCCCAGAAGAGCCCTTTGGCCTGCCCGCCGAGCTGCCGTCTGCACAGCCACAGCAGGAATCTGCCACCCGTACGGACGTCCGGGACGCCGGGGTCGGGATGCGGGAGATCGCGAATACGCATGATGTCCAAAGGAGTTGTCGCGGCAGGCGGGGTGAGCCGAGCGTGCTCGGCGGGCCGGGGCGGAGGGGCGGCGGTCGTGGGCAAGGGGGCGGCGGGGGCCGTCCCGGGCAGGGCGAAATGCCCCTCTCGCACGTCTCGGCCATCTCGACGTGGACGGAGGTAAGGGAAGGTTCGCCCGTCGCGTGGGCCGCTTTCAAACGGTTTTTCCGCAGCGGGGCGGTAAAGCCGATGAATCGGCGGTGATGTGCACAACGCCGGTGCTGAAGGACCGTCAGTGCGGCGGTGGCACCATGGGGCCATGCGGACAGCGGCGGGTGCGATACGGGCGGTGGCGGCGGCCGCCGCGGGACTGGTCCTTGTGGCGGGCTGTGGGGGCGGCGGTGCACACGGCAGCGGCCGCGGGGGCGCGGAGGGCGCCAAGGGGGGCGGCGGAGCGCGGGCGGGCGAGCGGCCCGGCGGGCCGCCGGCCGCCACTCACCTCGCGGACATCCCGGACGTCGGCCCCGCGCTGCGGTCGCGGATCCCGGGCGGCGCGCGTCAGGTCGTGGCGGTCTACGGCAAGGGAGCCGACTCCCCTGACGCCACCGTCGTGCTGTACGACAAGGGCGTCAAGGGATGGGACCGCAAGGGGAGTTGGCCCGCGCACAACGGGCGCCGCGGTTGGACGGCGGACCATCACGAGGGCGATCAGCGCAGCCCCTTCGGGGTGTTCTCGCTGACCGATGCCGGGGGAGTGCTCGCCGATCCGGGCGCCAGGCTGCCCTATACGCGATCGGCGGCGTTCACCCCGCCGTCGTACTGGTCCGAGAACACCCGCCATGACTTCGACTACGTGGTGGCGATCAACTACAACCGGGTGCCGGGGACGTCCCCGCTGGACCCGACCCGCCCCCTGGGGCAGTCCAAGGGCGGCGGGGTGTGGCTGCACCTGGATCACGGGACCGGGACCTCGGCCTGTGTGACCGTGGCGAAGTCCGCGATGGCGGCGCTGCTGCGGGCTCTCGACCCGGCCCGGCACCCCGTCGTGGTGATGGGGGACCGGGGTCACCTTTCGTCCTGAAAGGGAAGTGGCCGGGCGCCGGTGAGCGGTCTGCGGACGGCGTGCGGAGCCAGCTCTTGGATCAAGCTCCAAGATTTTCCCGGAAGTTACATCGGCCTCTTTCGTGGTGAACGACAAGCGGCAATAGTGACGGACCGCGGAAGTCCGATTCCGCATCACAGAATCCGTCCATGGAGGAGTGCCCGTGCCGCACACCACCGGAACCCTCGTCCGCCGCGCAGGGCGTCTGCTGCGCACCAGCCTGTTCGTGCAGGTCCTGCTCGCCCTGCTGCTCGGTGTCCTGGTCGGACGCCTCTGGCCGCAGGCGGGAGCCTCGCTCCAGCCGCTCGGCGACGGGTTCGTCCGTCTGATCAAGGCGGTCATCGCCCCGCTGGTCTTCTGCGTGGTCGTCGCCGGTATCACCAAGGCGGGCGACCTGAAGTCCTTCGGTCGCATCGGCGTCAAGGCGCTGATCTGGTTCGAGGTCGCGACCAGCGTCGCCCTGGTCGTCGGTCTGCTGGCGGGCAATGTCTTCGCGCCCGGCGCCGGGATGCACGTCGACCCGGCGGCCCTGGACAAGAGCGCGGTCGATGCCGAGACGGGCGGCGGGAAGCTGCCCTCCGCCGTCCAGTTCATCCTGGAGGCGCTGCCGAACAGCGCGGTCGGTGCGTTCGCCGTGAACTCGCTGCTGCAGGTCCTGGTACTGGCCTGCCTGGTGGGCGCGGCCCTGCTGCACCTCGGTCAGCGGAAGGTGCCGCAGCTGCTGCCGCTGATCGAACAGGCCCAGGACGTCGTCTTCACCATCGTCGGCTACATCATGAAGCTCGCCCCGCTCGCGGTCTTCGGTGCCACCGCGCATCTCGTCGGCCGGTACGGGCTGGGCGCGATGTCGACGTACGGCAAGCTGATCGCGGTCTGCTACGGCGTCGCGTTGGCCTTCCTCATGCTGCTCGGGTGCGCCCTCAAGGCGGTGACCGGGCTCAGCCTGTGGAAGTTCGTCCGCTACACCCGCGAGGAGCTGCTGCTGGCGCTCGGTACGGGTTCCAGCGAGACCGTGATGCCGCGGATGATGCAGAAGCTGCGGGCCGCGGGCTGCCGGGACGACGCGGTGGGGCTGGTCCTGCCGACCGGCTACTCCTTCAACCTGGACGGGGCCTCGATCTACCTCTCCGTCGGGACGCTCTTCATCGCGCAGGCCATCGGCGTGCAGCTGTCGCTCGGCCAGCAGATCACCGTCGTCCTGGTGTTGATGCTGACCAGCAAGGGCATGGCGGGCGTGCCGGGTTCGGCGTTCCTGGCGCTGTCCGCGACCGCCTCCGCGCTGGGGGTCGTCCCGGCCGCCGCGGTGGCCCTGCTGCTCGGCGTCGACCGGATCATGGACTCGATGCGGGTGGCCACCAACCTGCTCGGCAACTGCGTCGCGGTCTTCGCGGTGTCCCGTTGGGAGGGCGCGCTGGACCGGGTGACGGCCAGGAAGGTGCTGAACGGGGAGCTGCCGGCCGTCCGGACCGGGGAGGAGAAGGCGCCGGAGGCGGACAGCGCGTCCGTCGTTCCCGGCGAGAAGTGACGCTCCGGGCCCGGAGGCGGACGGCCGCCGTCCACCGCCGGGCCCGGACCGGCGACCGGTATGCGGAGGCCGGACTTGAGAGGGCAACTCCCGCTATTCGACCGGTTTCCGTGCGCAACATGGTCAAGAACCGGAGCCTGGCCCGCGCCATCAGCGATGCCGCCTGGTCGGACTTCCGGAGCATGCTGGAGTACAAGGCCGCCTGGTACGGGCGGGAGGTGATCGCGGTGGATCGCTTCTTCCCCTCCTCCAGGCTGTGCTCCCACTTCGGCGCCCTGCAGGAGAGGATGCCGCTGCAGGTCCGCACCTGGAGGTGCGGCTGCGGCGCTACCCGTGACCGGGACGTGAACGCCGCACGTAACGTGCTGGCCGCCGGACTGGCGGTGACAGCAACCTCCGTGAGGACCCTGGCGGTTGCTCCGGCTGGGGCACAGGAGGGCCAATTGGACTTCCAGTGCGCAGAGTTGGATGTTTCGCCGCCGGGTGTGCGCGCTCCGCGACCGGCCGGGAACGCTCCGCTGCGCCGTCGGGCCGGCCCCCGCCACCGTCTTTCGCAAGACGCTGAAATCCCTTGCTTGAAACCTTGACGTGTCCACGCGCGGAACGGCAGGCTCCGAAGCGAACCCCCCATGGCGGCCTGGCGCGTGGCTGCTCTCGTGGGCGCGGTGCGCCGTGCCCCATGACGAAGGAGCCGCAAGATGCAGCAACGTTCCCGTGTGCTGGGCGGGACGCTGGCCGGCGTGCTGGCCGCGGTCGGCCTCGCCACCTTCGCCCCCTGGTCCTCGCAGGCCACCCCACCCGGCGACAAGACCGTCACGGCCACCCTCTTCGAGTGGAAGTACGCGGACGTCGCACGGGCCTGCACCGACCAGTTGGGGCCGGCCGGCTACGGCTACGTGGAGGTCTCACCCGCCTCCGAGCACATCCAGGGCGACCAGTGGTGGACGTCGTACCAGCCCGTCAGCTACAAGATCGCCGGCCGGCTGGGCGACCGCAACGCCTTCGCCGCCATGGTCGGCGCCTGCCACGGCGCGGGCGTCAGGGTCCTCGCCGACGCCGTCGTCAACCACATGTCGGCGGGGTCCGGCTCGGGCACCGGAGGCACTCAGTACACCAAGTACAACTACCCCGGCTACTACGAGGACCAGGACTTCCACAGCTGCCGCAAACCCATCTCCGACTACGCCGACCGCAATGACGTCCAGAACTGCGAACTGGTCGGCCTCGCCGATCTCGACACCGGCAGCGACTACGTCCGCACCACCATCGCGAAATACCTCGACGACCTGCGGTCGCTGGGCGTGGACGGGTTCCGGGTGGACGCCGCCAAGCACATCTCCGCCACCGATCTCGCCGCCATCAAGGGCAAGATGAAGGACCCCGGGTACTGGGTGCAGGAGGTCGTCTACGGCGCCGGCGAGGCCGTCCAGCCCGACGAGTACACCGGAATCGGCGATGTCGACGAATTCCGCTACGGCACCCACCTCAAGAGCGCCTTCCAGGGCGGCAACATCGCCCAGCTCAAGTCCGTCGCGGACGGCAAGCTCAGCGGTGACAAGGCCCGTACCTTCGTCGACAACTGGGACACCGAGCGCAACGGCTCCACGCTGACCTACAAGGACGGCGCGGTCTACACCCTCGCCAACGTCTTCATGCTCGCGTCGCCCTACGGCTCGCCCAACGTCTATTCCGGGTACACGTGGACCGACAAGGACGCGGGCCCGCCGGCCTCCGGCAGCGGCGGCTGGACCAATGAGCACGCCAAGCAGGAGATCACCGGCATGGTCGGATTCCGCAACGCGGTGGGGTCGGCGGAGCTGACGGACTGGTGGGACAACGGGGGCAGTGCGATCGCCTTCGGCCGGGGAAAGGCGGGCTTCGTCGTCGTCAACAACGGTGACGCCGAACTGCGCCAGACCTTCGCCACGCCGCTGCCGGGCGGCACGTACTGCAACGTCGTCGCCGCGGCGCCCGCCTCGTGCGACGGGCACACGGTCACCGTGGGCGCGGACGGGAAGGCGCAGATCACCGTCCCCGCCAGGAGCGCCGTGGCGCTGCACATCACGCGCTGACCCGCGCCGGCCGGGGGAGTGCGCTCAGGCCGGGCCGGGACGCGTCGCGTACTCCAGTGCCAGGAGGGCCGAGCAGTAGCCTCGGCCCTCCGTCGCGTGGTCCATGCCGATCTCGCACATCCGGTTCGCCGAGAGGTGCGCGTCGAAGTGGCGGGCGGTGACCTCGGCGGCCTCCTTCGCCGTCGCCGACTCGGTCAGCTCCCTGTGCAGCATGCCGCGGTCGCCGGCGAACGCGCAGCAGCCCGCGTCGTCCGGCACCACCACTTCGCGGGCGCACGCCTCGGCGACCTGCCGGAGCCGGTCCTCGTCGCCCAAGTGCCGCATGGAGCAGGTGGGATGGAGGACGGCGGAGCCGAGGGCGCGGTGGACGTCGAGGCGGGGGAGGAGCTCGTCGGCGGCCCAGACCAGGGAGTCGACGACCGTCAGCTCGGCGTGCAGGGCGCGGTGAAACGGCGTCAGATACGGAACGACCTCGCGGGCGATGCCCAGGGTGCAGGAGGAGGCGTCGACGATCAGCGGCAGCTCGCCGCCGGCCGTCCAGCCCCAGGCCGCCTCGACGATGCGCTGTGCCATGACGCGGTTGCCGCCCTCGTAGCCCTTGGAGTGCCAGATCGTGGCGCAGCAGGTGCCGGTGACGTCCGGGGGGATCCACACCGGGCGGCCGGCCCGCCAGGACACCGCGACCACCGCCTCGGGCAGCGAGGGCCCCCGATGGCCGGCCGGCTCGCCGAAGATCCGGTTCACACATGCCGGGTAGTACACGGCCGCCGCGCCCGCCCGCCGGGTTCCGGGCAGCTTCCGGGCCGCGGCCCCCGGGATCTGCGGCAGCCACTCGGGCACCAGATCGGGGCGAACGGCCCTGCGGGCGGCGCCGGTCACCGACGTCAGCAGCCGGTCGCCGATCCGGTCCGCGGCGGCCACCGCCAGCCGCGCCGCCCGCTCCACCGTCGCGAACCGCCGCGCGGTCTGCTCGGCCAGCCACTCCTCGTGCGGCGAGTGCCGCAGCCGCCGGAAGTCCCTCATCAGCGCCCCGGTGTCGATGCCTACCGGGCAGGCCAGTTCGCAGGTGGAGTCGCCGGCACAGGTGTCCACCGCGGCATAGCCGTACGCGCCGAGCAGCGCCTCGCCGACGGCGGAGCCGGGCGGCTGGCGCAGCATCTCGCGGCGCAGCACGATGCGCTGGCGGGGCGTGGTGGTCACATCCTTGCTGGGGCAGGTCGGTTCGCAGAAGCCGCACTCGATGCACGGGTCGGCGATGGCCTCTACCTGCGGGATGGTCTTCAGCCCGCGCAGATGCGCCCGGGGATCGCGGTCCAGGAGGATGCGCGGGGCCAGGATGCCGTGCGGATCGACAGTCTGCTTGATCCGCCACATCAACTCCGTTGCCCGCGGCCCCCATTCGAGCTTCAGGAAGGGCGCGATGTTGCGGCCGGTGGCGTGCTCGGCCTTGAGCGAGCCGTCGAAGCGCCCGACGGTCAGCCGGCAGAAATCGTCCATGAAGGCGGCGTAGCGGGCCACGTCGTCCGGGTCTGCGGCGTCGAACGCCAGCAGGAAGTGCAGGTTGCCGTGGGCGGCATGGCCGGCGACCGCCGCGTCGAAGCCGTGCCGGGCCTGGAGGTCCAGGAGCGCCGTACAGGCGTCGGCGAGCCGGTCCGGCGGCACCGCGAAGTCCTCAGTGATCAGCGTCGTACCGGGCGGCCGGGATCCGCCGACCGCGGTGACGAACGCGCGCCGGGCCTTCCAGTAGCCGCCGATGACCGCCGGGTCCCGGGTGAAGGCGTTGCTGACCGAGGCGACCGGCGCGACCAGCTCCAGCCCGTCCAGCAGCCGTCCCGCGGTCCGCTCGTACGCCTGCCGCGTGGCCTCGTCCGGCGCCCGGAACTCGACCAGCAGCGCGGTGGTCTCCTTCGGCAGTTCCGCCCAGTCGGCGGGCACGCCGGCCACGCTCACCGAGGCGCGCAGCGTGTTGCCGTCCATTAGCTCCACGGCCCGCGCGCCCGCCTCGTTGAAGCGCGGTACGGCGGCGGCAGCGGAGGCGAGGTTCGGGAAGAAGAGAAGCGCGCTGGTGGTGTGCCGGTCCAGCGGCAGGGTGTCGAAGACCGTCTCGGCGATGAAGCCGAGCGTGCCCTCGGAGCCGACCATCAGCCCGCGCAGGATCTCCACGGGCGTGCCGCCGTCGAGGAAGGCGTCCAGCCGGTAGCCGTTGGTGTTCTTGATCCGGTACTTGGCGCGGATCCGCGCCACCAGCCCGGGGTCCGCCTCGATCTCCGCCTTGAGCGCGAGCAGCCCCGCGCAGAGCGCCGGTTCGGCGCGCGCCAGCGCGGTGTCCGCGTCCGGGTCGGCGGTGTCGACGAGGGTGCCGGACGGCAGGACGAGGGTGAGCGAGGCGAGCGTCCGGTAGGAGTTGCGGGTGGTCCCGGCGGTCATCCCGGAGGCGTTGTTGGCGACCACCCCGCCGAGGGTGCAGGCGATCGCGCTGGCCGGGTCGGGACCGAGCAGCCGGCCGTGCCGGGCGAGCGCGACGTTGGCCCGCAGCACCGTCGTGCCCGGACGGATACGGGCGCGGGCGCCGTCGTCGAGCACCTCGATCCCGGCCCAGTGGCGGCGTACGTCGACGAGGATGTCCTCGCCCTGTGCCTGGCCGTTGAGGGAGGTCCCGGCGGCCCGGAAGACGACGCCGCGGCCCTTGCCGTGGGCGTAGGAGAACACCGCGGAGATGTCGTCGACGTCCTCGGCGAGCACCACGACCTGCGGGACGAAGCGGTACGGGCTCGCGTCGGACGCGTAGCGGACCAGGTCGGAGACCTCGTGCAGCACCTTGTCCGCGCCGAGCAGCGCGACGAGGTCGCCGCGCAGCGGCTCCGGGGTGCCCGCGGCCAGCCGGTCGGGCACCCGGTCGGGCGCGGGCCCGGTGGTGGCCGCGGGCCGCAGGGCGTGGGGGCGGGGCTCCAGCAGGGGCACGGTCACTCCTCCGGTGAGGCGGTGCTGCCGTGGTGCTCAGGTCAGTGATGCCTACCCGGCCCGTCGACCAGAGCCGACAGCAGGTCGCCGAACACCTCGCGCTGCTCGGCGGTCAGTGGGGCCAGGATCTCCTCCGCCGCGGCCCGCCGGGCGCTGCGCAACGCGCGCAGCGTGCTGCGCCCGGTGTCGGTGAGCTCGATCCGCACCACCCGCCGGTTGGCCGGATCCGGGACCCGGCGTACCGAACCGTTCGCCTCCAGTGCGTCCACCAGCGTCGTCACCGCCCGGGGAACGACCTCCAGCCGCTCGGCGAGGTCGGCCATCCGCGGCGGGGTGTCGCGGTAGTGGTCCACGATCCGCAGCAGCCGGGACTGGGCCGGGGTGAAGGCGATGTCCAGATGCTCCAGATGGCGCTTCTGCGCGCGGTGCATCCGGCGGGTCAGCCGGACCAGCTGTTCGGCGAGGTTGCCGCTGCCGGCGGACGAGTCGGGGGAGGGCGAGGGCATGCCCCGAGGATAGCAGGACCTTGTTCATTGTGAGTATAGGTAACAATGAGCTAGGCTCCACGATGCCCCAGTTTCCGGTACGCATCCCGAAGGAGCCCATGCGCCGCGACGAACCCCAATGGACCGCACCGCCCAAGGACCCGGACGCCCCGGTCCCCCTGCGGCGGATCCTCGCCCTCTTCCGCCCCTACCGAGCCCGGCTCGCCCTCGTCGGCCTGCTGGTCGCCGCCTCGTCCCTGGTCTCGGTGGCGTCCCCGTTCCTCCTCCGGGAGATCCTGGACGTCGCCATCCCGGGACGGCGCACCGGACTGCTGTCCCTGCTCGCCCTCGGCATGATCGCCACCGCCGTGACCACCAGCGTCTTCGGCGTGCTCCAGACCCTGATATCCACCACCGTCGGCCAGCGCGTGATGCACGATCTGCGCACCGCCGTCTACGCCAAGCTCCAGCGGATGCCGCTGGCCTTCTTCACTCGCACCCGCACCGGTGAGGTCCAGTCCCGGATCGCCAACGACATCGGCGGCATGCAGGCCACCGTCACCTCCACCGCGACGTCCCTGGTCTCCAACCTCACCTCCGTCGTCGCCACCGTCGTCGCCATGGTCGCCCTCGACTGGCGGCTGACCGTCGTCTCGCTCCTCCTGCTCCCGGTCTTCGTCTGGATCAGCCGCCGGGTCGGCAACGAGCGCAAGAAGATCACCACCCAGCGGCAGAAGCAGCTGGCGTCGATGTCCGCGATGGTCACCGAATCCCTCTCCGTCAGCGGCATCCTGCTCGGCCGCACCATGGGCCGCGCGGACTCGCTCACCAAGAACTTCGCCGAGGAATCCGAGCGCCTGGTCGGCCTGGAGATCCGCGCCAACATGGCCGGCCGCTGGCGGATGGCCACCATCGGCATCGTCATGGCCGCCATGCCCGCGCTCATCTACTGGGCGGCCGGGATCGTCCTCCAGTTCGGCGGCCCGGCCTTCTCCATCGGCACCCTGGTCGCCTTCGTCTCGCTCCAGCAGGGCCTGCTGCGCCCCACCGTCTCGCTGCTGTCCACCGGCGTCGACATGCAGACCTCGCTGGCCCTCTTCCAGCGCATCTTCGAGTACCTGGACCTGCCGGTCGCCATCACCGAGCCCGCCGACCCCGTACAGCTGCCCGCCCCGCGCGGTGAAGTCCGCTTCGAGAACGTGCGGTTCAGCTACGACCCCGAAGCGGCGCCCACCCTGGACGGCATCGACCTGACGATCCCGGCGGGCGGCAGCCTCGCCGTCGTCGGCCCCACCGGCAGCGGCAAGAGCACCCTGAGCTACCTCGTCCCCCGCCTCTACGACGTGACCGAGGGCCGGGTCACCCTCGACGGCACCGACGTCCGCGACCTCGGCTTCGACACCCTCGCCCGCTCGGTCGGCGTGGTCTCCCAGGAGACCTACCTCTTCCACGCCTCGGTCGCCGACAACCTCCGGTTCGCCAAGCCCGACGCGACCGACGAGGAGATCGAACGCGCCGCCCGCGCCGCCCAGATACACGACCACATCGCGGCCCTCCCCGACGGCTACGACACCCTTGTCGGCGAGCGCGGCTACCGCTTCTCCGGCGGCGAGAAGCAGCGCCTCGCCCTCGCCCGCACCATCCTGCGCGACCCGCCGGTACTCGTCCTGGACGAGGCGACCAGCGCCCTGGACACCCGCACCGAACACGCCGTCCAGCAGGCCGTCGACGCCCTCTCCGCGGGCCGTACCACGGTCACCATCGCGCACCGCCTCTCCACCATCCGCGACGCCGACCAGATCGTCGTCCTGGACGCCGGCCGGATCGCCGAACGCGGCACCCACGACGAGCTGTTGGCCGCCAACGGGCGCTATGCGGCGCTGGTGCGGCGCGATGCGCACCAGGTGCCGGCGGACGGCGACGGCGCGGCGGACGACGGGCACGCCTCGGGCATGCTGGTGTGACCGGCGCGGTGCCGGGCCGGCGGCGCCCGCCCCGCTCCGGCGCCGCTCAGACCGGACGCCGCCGCACCCCGGCGGTCAGAGCGCCGCGAGATCGACCGCCGCCGCCATCGCCCGGTACCCCGCGTCGTTCGGGTGCTTGCGGTCCCCGCAGTCGAAACCGGGCGCCAGCGCGTCCGCGTCCCGCGGATCGGCCAGCACAGACGCGAAGTCCGCCACCGCGTCGAACGCGCCGGAGGCGCGGATCCACGCATTGACCTCCCGGCGCTTCGCCTCGGCTGCCGGGGTGTGGTACTCCGACCCCTTGAACGGCGTGATCGTCGCCCCGGTGACCCGCACCCCCGCCGCCCGCGCCCGGTCGATCAACCCCTGGTATCCCGCGATGAGTTGACCGGCCGACAGGTCAGGATCGGGCTTGTACGTCGGCAGGTCGACCTCGCTGAACCCGATGTCGTTGAGGCCCACCAGCACGACGACGGACCGCACGCCCGGCTGCTCCAGCACATCCCGCCCGAACCGCTCCCCGGCCGACTCGCCGTACCACGGCGAGTCGTGCAGCAGCAGGTTCCCGCCGATGCCGTGGTTGAGCACCGGACGCGGGGTGCCCGCGGCGGCCAGCCGCTCGGCCAGCGCGTCCGGGTAGCGCGCGTGGCCGTCGACCGTCGACCCGAAGCCGTCGGTGATCGAGTCGCCGAAGGCCACGACGGTGTCCCGCCGCGCCGCCCCGCCGTCGGCCAGCTCCACGGCGGCGAGGTGGTACCACGACACCGTCGTCTCACCGAAGACCGCCGGATCCACCTCCCCCAACTGCTCGCCCGCCGCCCGGTAGGAGGTGGCGAACGCCTGCGCGTGGAAGGTCGCCGGCCCTGTCGGCCGGGCGAAGTACAGGGACACGGTCAGCGCGTCGAAGGCCGCCACGCGCACCTCCACCGCATCGCTGTGCACCTCGCCGCCCGCCGGGATCCGTACGGAATCCGCCCCGCCGAAGGTGAGCCGGCGACCGGTACCGCCGTGCACCGCGGGCCCCCGGTCCGTCCGCGCGAGCCAGGCGCCGGACACCTCCAGCGGTGCGGTCCCGTAGCGGTGGGAGAGCTTGACCCGGGCCGAGGTCCCCGTCCCGGTGACTCGTACGACCTGCCGTACGGTCTGATCCGCGAACCCCTCCTCGGCCCAGTTCTTGTCGAACCCCGCACTGGGGCGCTGCATGGATGCCGCCCAACCTGCCTCCCAAACAAGGGAGTTGTCGCTGCTCACGATGTGGTGCCTGCCTCTCGGTCGGTCGCCCGATGACGACGGCCACGAGTCTGGCGGCCCGCCCGGCGGCGACCCAGACACCTCCGTTTGGTACGCACCGGATGCCTGCCAACGTCAGGGTCACCCTCCGCGCCGCGGCCGTCAGCCGGCCGCCAGCAGCACCACCTCCAGCGTCCGCGGACCGTGCACCCCCTCCACCCGGTCCAGTTCGATGTCGCTGGTCGCGGACGGTCCGGAGATCCAGGTCAGCGGGCGGTCGGGGGCCAGTCGCGGCAGCGCCTCGGGGACCGAGCCGACGACCTGGCCGGGGACGCGCACGACGCAGATGTGGTGGTCGGGGACGAGGGTGATCCGGCGCCGCCCCTGGTCGGGCCCGGCGTCCAGCACGAGGGTGCCGGTCTCCGCGATCGCCAGCGCACACCCCGTCACCACGCTGTCCACGGCGTCCAGTTCGCGTGCCGTGCTCGGTGCCAGGTCGGGCACCCGCGTCACCTCGGCCGCGGCCAGCCACCCCGGATCCAGCCCCGGCGGCACCACCACCGACCGCGCCCCGCGCTCGGCCAGCAGCCGGCCGATCAGCGCCGGCAGTCCGTCGGGGCCGCTGCGGTGCACGATCGCCCGGTAGTCCGCGAGGTTCTCGGCGAGCAGCTCGACGTCCTGCCCGGCCGTACGCGAGCCGTGCACCCGCAGGTAGTCGCGGGCGACCGGTGGATCGCTCGGCCCCTCGCCGCGCGGTACATCGGCCAGCGCCCGCCGGATCCGCGCCAACACCACGTCCCGGCCGCTCATCTGACGCCTCCTCGCCCTTCTCCCGACGCCCCGTCGGGGCGCTGCTCGCCACGGGTGCGCCGCCACCAGTCGCGGAACGACTCGGCCGCCACCGCCGGCAGCTCACGGCTGTCGGACCAGGCCCGCCCCGGCCCCGGCAACCGCCGCGGATGCAGCCGCCGGGTGCGGGACGCCAGCCGCATCCCGCCGCGCAGCGCGCCGGGATGGTCGAACGCCCAGGCCGCGGCCCGCATCGCCGCCCGCTCCGCGGCATGGCCCCTGGCCGGCTTCAGGACGGTGCGGGTGCCGCGCCGGGTGACCGGGCCGCCCTCGACGACCCGCTCCCGCAGGTGCACCAGGACCTCGGGGATGTCGATGGCGACCGGGCACACCTCGTAACACGCCCCGCACAGCGACGAGGCGTACGGCAGCGACGCCTCCAACGATCCCTCGATGCCCCGCAGTTGAGGCGTGAGAATGGCCCCGATCGGACCCGGATACGGTGAACCGTACGCATGCCCGCCGGCCCGCTCGTACACCGGGCAGACGTTCAGGCAGGCCGAGCAGCGGATGCAGCGCAGCGCCTGCCGCCCCACGGTGTCGGCGAGGGTGTCGGTGCGCCCGTTGTCGAGCAGCACGAGATGGAAGGTCCGGGGCCCGTCGCCGTCCGTGGTCCCCGTCCAGGTGGTGGTGTACGGGTTCATCCGCTCGGCCGTCGAGGAACGGGGCAGCAACTGGAGGAAGATCTCCAGATCCTGCCAGGTCGGCACGGTCTTCTCGATACCGACGACGGAGATCAGCGTCTCCGGCAGCGTCAGGCACATCCGGCCGTTGCCCTCGGACTCGACGACCACCAGCGTGCCGGACTCGGCGACCATGAAGTTGGCCCCGGAGATCCCCACCTTCGCCGTCAGGAACTTCTCCCGCAGGTGCAGCCGGGCCGCCTCGGCGAGCTCGGCGGGGGAGTCGGACAGCCCCTCGGGCGCCGGACGTCCCCAACTCCCCATCTCCCGAAGGAAGATGTCCCGGATCTCGGAGCGGTTGCGATGGATCGCCGGCACCAGGATGTGCGACGGAAGATCGTCCCCGAGCTGCACGATCAGCTCGGCCAGGTCTGTCTCGTACGCCCGGATGCCGGCCTCGGCCAGCGCCTCGTTCAGCCCGATCTCCTGCGTGGCCATCGACTTGACCTTGACGACCTCGCGCTCACCGGTCTCCCGCACCAGCCGGGTGACGATCCGGTTGGCCTCCTCGGCGTCCGCCGCCCAGTGCACCCGGCCGCCCGCGGCGACCACCGACTCCTCCAACCGCTCCAGGTAGTGGTCGAGGTGACGCAGCGTCCGGTCCTTCACCGCGGCGCCCGCGGCCCGCAGTTGTGCCCAGTCGTCCAGCTCGGCGACGGCCCTGGCCCGCTTGTCGCGGATGGTGTGGGTGGCATGGGTGAGATTGGCGCGCAGCCGGCTGTCGCCGGTGGAGACCGCGGCGGCCCGCGGGAACGCCGGCATCCCGAGAGAGGTGCCGCTCATCGCGCGCCCCCTTCCGCGCCGTCGACCGCACCGGGGACGGCACCGCCCTCCGCGCCGTCCTCCGTGGCGGCCAGGATCTCCGCGATGTGCACCGGACGGACCCGCGAACCCTGCCGCGCCAGCGTGCCCCCGATGTGCATCAGACAGGAGTTGTCGACCGTGCAGACCGCCGAGGCGCCGGTCCGGGCCACCGCCCGGACCTTGTCGGCCCCCATCGCGGCCGACACCGCCGGATTCTTCACCGCGAACGTGCCGCCGAACCCGCAGCACTCCTCGGCACCCGGCAACTCCCGCAGCTCCAGCCCCCTGACGTGCTCCAGCAGCCGCCGCGGCCGGTCGCCCAGCCCCAGCATGCGCAGGCCGTGACAGGTCGGGTGATAGGTGACGGTGTGCGGGTAGTACGCGCCCACATCCGTCACCTTCAGCACGTCCACCAGGAATTCGGTGAGCTCGTACGTCTTGGGCACGGCCCGCGCCGCCGCGTCGGCCAGTTCCCGGCCACGCCCCTCGGCGGCCGCCTTCGCCCCGATCCGCGGATAGTTGTCGCGCACCATCGCGGCACAGGAACCGGACGGGGTGACCACGTACGCGTAGTCCCGGAACGCCCGGTCGAAGCGGTGCACCAGCGGTTCGGTGGCATGCCGGTAGCCGGTGTTGAACTGGGGCTGCCCGCAGCAGCTCTGGGCGCCGGGAAAGTCCACCTCGACGCCCAGCCGCTCCAGCAGCGTCACCACCGCCTGCCCCGTCCGCGGATAGAGCGTGTCGTTGATGCAGGTGACGAACAGTGCTACCCGCACGTTGCGATCTCCTTGCCGTCATCGTGCCGTTTTCTTGCGGCGGTGTTTCGGCCGCGCCGCCTCCGCCGAATCCCCTGGCGGTGGCCCGCCTCACCGGTACATGATCACGTGTCGGATCATCCTGCCCCAGCGGGAGGCCGAGGAGAAGAACCGGGAGCGGAGGACCATGTCGAGTGCACAGCCCATCACCGAGGACCGGGCGCCCCGCGGCGATCGCCCGCCGTCGCCGATACGGCAGCTGGCCGCCGCCTCCATCGGCAATGCCGTCGAGTGGTACGACTGGTACGCCTACTCCTTCCTGGCCGTCTACTTCGCCGACCAGGTCTTCCCCAAGGAAGCCGGCAACTCACTGGTGCCGCTGCTGTCGACCTTCGCGGTCTTCGCCGTCGGCTTCTTCATGCGCCCGGTCGGCGGACTGCTGATGGGCGCGGTCGCCGACCGGCGCGGCCGGCGCGCCGCGCTGACCCTGACGATCCTGCTGATGGGCGGCGCCAGCCTGCTGGTCGCCCTCACCCCCACCTACGCGGCCACCGGCGTGCTCGCCCCGGTCGTGCTCGTCATCGCCCGCCTCGTCCAAGGGCTCTCCGTAGGCGGGGAGTTCGCCGCTTCCACCACCTTCCTCGTGGAATCCGCGGGTCCGGGACGGCGCGGGCTGTTCTCCAGCTTCCAGTACGTCTCCACGACCCTCGGCCAGCTGCTCGCCTCCGGGACCGGGGCGCTGCTCGCCGCACTGCTCACCGAGCGCCAGATGGGGCAGTGGGGCTGGCGGGCCGCCTTTCTCGGCGGCGCGCTGCTGAGCCTGCTCGGACTCTGGATCCGGAGCGGCGCCCAGGAGACCCGTTCCCCGGCGCTCGACTCCGTTCCCGCTCGGGGCTCCGCCCGCTCGGGCGGAACCCCGAGCGCAGTGCAGACCTCGGCCGCCGAGCAGCAGGCCGCCCGCCCCGGCCTCTTCGAGGGCCTGCGCCGCCACCCCCGCCAGTCGCTCCTCATCTGCGGCATCACCGCCGGCGGCACCCTCGCGTACTACACCTGGACCACCTACCTCCCGACCTACGCCCAGGTCAACGCGGGCTTCGACAAGGCCGATTCGCTCACCGTCGGCACCCTCTCCCTGGTCTTCT
This sequence comes from Streptomyces sp. GS7, assembly GCF_009834125.1. Lineage (NCBI taxonomy): Bacteria > Bacillati > Actinomycetota > Actinomycetes > Kitasatosporales > Streptomycetaceae > Streptomyces > Streptomyces sp. GS7. The sequence continues at coordinate 5,959,603 of NZ_CP047146.1, read as the reverse complement.
TCGCCCTGCTCCAGCCGCTCGGCGGCATGCTCTCGGACCGTATCGGCCGCAAACCGCTGCTGCTCGCCTTCGCCCTCGGCTTCGCCGTGCTGGCCGTTCCGCTGCTGCACCTGGTCACCGGCGCCTTCCTCTCCCTCCTGCTGGTGCAGTGCGCGGGCATGGTCCTGCTCACCGGCTACACCGCGGTCGCCGCCGCGGTGAACGCCGAGGTCTTCCCCGCCCGGGTACGCGCCGCCGGCATCGGCTTCCCGTACTCCCTGACCGTCGCCCTCTTCGGTGGCACCGCCCCGTACGTCGGCACCTGGTTCAAGCAGTCCGGCCACCCGGACCTCTTCCCCTGGTACGTCGCCGTGCTCTGCCTGATCTCCTTCGGCGTCTACCTGACGCTGCCGGAGACCGCGCACCGGGAACTGGAGAAGTAACCCGCGGACGCAAACCTGTCAGACAAGATCGTCGGGCAAGGAGCCGCACAAGGAGTCGGCCGAGGAGTCCGTTCGCGCTGGCCCGCACCGCACCGTCGATGGGAAACTGCCCTGCGCACGGGATGCGACCCGTGCGGCACGGCGGCAGGCGGCTCGCGGACGGCCGCGGGCCGGTCTGACCACGGACCCCGGGAGACGGATATGGCCGGCAGACAAGCTCAGGGGCGACGCCCGGTCGTCGCACTCTACGAGCGGATGGTCGAGGCGGTCCGCGCGGGCACCTACCCGCCGGGCTCCACCCTCCCGACCGAGCCCCGGCTCGCCGCCGAACTGGGCGTGAGCCGCCCCGCCCTGCGCGAGGCGCTGATCCTGCTCCAGGAGGACGGCGTGATCAACGTGCGGCGCGGGGTGGGGCGCACGGTCAACCACCATCTCCCGCCGCGCGGCTTCGAGTTCCTCAAGCCCGTCGAGGAGCTGCTGGGGGAGGGGCGGCAGGCCGTGACCGTGCCGCTGGCCCGTACCGGCGAGGAGCCGACGGACTTCTCCACGCAGCATCTGGTCCTGCCGTCCAACGGCGAGGTGCGCTTCTGGGAGAGCCTGATCGAGGTCGCCGGGATGCCCGCCTGCCTGACCCAGGAGTGGGCCGCGGACGAGACGGTGGGGGAGCTGCTGCCGGACGCCGTCGCGGCGTTCGACGGGCCCGAGGGGCGCACGTCGTCCATGCTGCGGCTGCTGCTGTCGGCCGGGCGCGGGCTGCCGCTGACCGGCAGCAGCACCATCGTGGCCACCACGCTCGGCCGGCAGCGCGGCCGGCAGCTGGGGCGCGCTGCCGACACCCCCGGAGTCCTCGTCACCCAGGTCGTACGGCTGGACCGCACCCCTCTGCTGGCCGCCAAGCACATGCTGCCCCCAGGGGCGCCCGCCCTCCCGGTGTGGCAGGCGCGGTGAACGGGGCCGGTGGCCCGATGACCCCTTCGGTGACGCGACGGCGGGGACGTGTCATACTCGCGCCCCATGACGTTGTCTGACAAGCTCCCCCGGCAGTCCGCCCACCCCCTGAACGGCGAGCGGATCCGCCGCGCCCCCAAGGTGCTGCTCCACGACCACCTCGACGGCGGTCTCCGCCCGGAGACGATCATCGAGCTGGCCGAGGCCATCGGCTACCGCGACCTGCCGACCACCGACCCCGCCGCGCTGGCCGCCTGGTTCCGTGACGCCGCGGACTCCGGCTCTCTGGAGCGCTACCTGGAGACCTTCGCGCACACCTGCGCGGTGATGCAGACCGGCGGGGCGTTGTTCCGTATCGCCGCCGAGTGCGCCGAGGACCTGGCCGCCGACGGCGTCGTCTACGCCGAGGTGCGCTACGCCCCCGAGCAGCACCTGGCGGGCGGCCTGACCCTCGACGACGTCGTCGACGCGGTCAACGCGGGCTTCCGCGAGGGCGAACGCCGGGCCGCGGCGGCCGGCCACCGCATCCGCGTCGGCACCCTGCTGTGCGCCATGCGGCACGCCGACCGCGCCCTGGAGATAGCCGAGCTGGCGGTGGCCCACCGCGACCGCGGGGTGGCCGGCTTCGACATCGCGGGCGGCGAGATCGGCAACCCCGCGAGCCGGCACGCCGCGGCCTTCGACTACCTGCGCAGCCAGGGCGCCCGGGTGACCGTGCACGCCGGCGAGGCGGTCGGTATGGAGTCCATCCACGAGGCGGTACTGCGCTGCGGCGCCCACCGCATCGGCCACGGCGTCCGCATCACCGACGACATCGCGATCGGCGCCGACGGCCAGGTCACTCTGGGACGCCTGGCCTCCTACGTGCGCGACATGCGGATCGCCCTGGAGGTCTGCCCGACCTCCAACCTCCAGACCGGAGCCGCCACCAGCTATCCGGAGCACCCCGTCGACCTGCTCCGCCGGCTCGGCTTCCGCGTCTGCCTCAACACCGACAACCGCCTGGTCAGCGGCACCACGATGACCCAGGAGTTCCAGCACCTGCGCGACACGTTCGGCTACGGCGCGGCGGAGCTGGAGGAATTCACCGTCAACGCGGTGAAGTCCGCCTTCCTGCCCTTCGACGAGCGGGCCGCCCTCCTCAACGAGGTCATCCGCCCCGGATACGCCCAGCTCCGCGCCTGGGAACTGAGCCGGGTCCCCGTAGCGGACGCCTCCGGCACCGCGGCGGCCTGACCGGCGCCGACCGGGATCCGGAGCGGTCCGGGCCGTCCGGTTCGTCCAGGCCGTCCAGGAATCGCCCCGCTCCGGAGCCCGGCGCCGCCACCGCGGCGCGCCGCCTCAGGCCGGGCCGCCGGGCACGACGGAGGCGCCCACCGGGTCGGACACCGGCCGTCCGCTCGCGGCCGGGACGCCCGCCGGCGGCGACGGCCCGGCGTCCACCAGCCCGCGAGCGGCGAGTTCCGGCCGTACGCCCTCCCCGAACCAGTACGCCTCCTCCAGGTGCGGGTATCCGGACAGCACGAAGTGCTCGATCCCCAGCGCGTGGTACTCCTCGATCCGGTCGGCCACCTCGGCATGGCTGCCGACCAGCGCGGTGCCCGCCCCGCCGCGTACCAGCCCGACCCCCGCCCACAGGTTGGGCGAGATCTCCAGCCGGTCGCGCGAGCCGCCGTGCAGCGCCAGCATCCGCTGCTGACCCACCGACTCGCTCCTGCGCAGCGCCTGTTGGGCGGCGGCCACGGTGTCCGGATCGAGATCGTCCAGCAGCCGGTCGGCGGTCGCCCATGCCTCCTTCGACGCGTCCCGGGAGATGGTGTGCAGCCGGATCCCGAACCGGACCGTCCGCCCCTCCCGCTCCGCCAGCCCGCGAATCCAGTCGATCTTCCGCCGCACCTGCACAGGCGGCTCCCCCCAGGTCAGATACACATCCACGTTCCGGGCCGCCACCGGACCGGCCGCGGCGGACGACCCCCCGAAGAAGATCTCCGGCAGCGGATCCGGCGGCAGCGCCGTCAGCCCGCCCTCGACCTGGTAGTGCCCACCCCGGAAGTCGAACGGCGTGCCGCCCCACACCCCCCGTACGACCTGCAGAAACTCATCCGTACGGGCATACCGCCGATCATGGTCAAGATGATCCCCGAACCGCTTCTGCTCGGTGGCGTCACCACCGGTCACCACATTCAGCAGCAGCCGTCCCCGCGAGATCCGCTGGTACGTGGCGGCCATCTGCGCCGCCAGCACCGGCGAGACGACCCCGGGCCGGAACGCGACCAGGAACTTCAGCCGCTCGGTGACCTGGGTCAGCGCCATCGTCGTCAGCCAGGCGTCCTCGCACCACGTCCCGGTCGGCGTGAGCACCGCCTCGAACCCCAACTGCTCGGCGGCATTGGCTATTTGGGCCAGGTACTCGACGTCCGGGGCCCGTACCCCGCGTACCGCGGTGATGCGATCCCGCCGGATGCCCCCGTCGGTGTACGCGTGCCGGTCGACGAGCGTCCGCCCGTCGCCGCCGGTCGACAGAAACCAATGCAGGTGTACGGACATGTCACCGAGCCTTTCCGTAGGTACGCGGTGCCGTGCTCGAAGGCGGCAGGCCACCGTTGATGCGGGGGTTGACGAACTCCGCGAAGTCGCAGGCGCGCGGAATCAGCGCCAGCGCCGCGAACGTGTCCACGATCCGCTGCTCGGAGGCGAGGGCGGCCCGGTCCACGGCGACCGTCACCGCTGCCCCGTGGGTGCGCCGGACCGCGTCCCGTGCCGTCTTCCCCGGCAGCCCGGCAGCCCGGTCGCCTTCGCCCATGCCTCCGCCCACCCGTCCGGGTGCCGGAACACCCAGCCCTGAGCCCGCCGCAACCGTTTCGTGCAGTCCTTCAGCGCCGCCGACTTCTTCGTGTCGTCCAGGGCGGCGGGCGCGGCGACCCGCAAACCCACTCCGCCGACGTTCCCCTGACCCATCGTCAGCCCGCCCTCTAGGGCGTTTCTGATGGCTCTTGGACGGTGTCGCGGAGCCAGATGACGATCGCTGCAACGGCCAGGGTGCCGTTGAAGATGTAGTCACGCTTGTCGTACCTGCTGGCCACTGCGCGGTACTGCTTCCACTTGCTGACGCACCGTTCGACGGCACTGCGGCGGCGGTACTGGGCCTTGTCGAAGGCCGGAGGACGTCCGCCGGCCCGGCCCTTCCGCCGGCGCTTGGCCCGCTGGTCATCGGGCTGGGCGATGGTCGCCTTGATCCCCCGCCGTCGCAGATAAGCACGGTTGTCGTAGCTGGAGTACGCCTTGTCACCGCGGACGCGATCCGGTCGACTGCGGGGTCGGCCCGGTCCGCGCCGCCGGATCCGCAGCCCCTCCAGCACAGGGATGAACATAGGGCTGTCGCCCCGCTGGCCTGGAGAGGTCCGCCAAGTCAGCGGGCGGGCCCGGTCGTCGGCCAGCAGATGGACTTTGCTGGTCAGCCCGCCTCGTGAGCGTCCCAACGCCTCACGCCCATCGCCTTCCACACGCGAACCGCCCCCTTTTGCGGAAAGTCCCGCGGCGGCCTGTGGCGGGCACCGGCTGCGTGCTGGTGGGCCCGGCAGGACGTGGAGTCGATGTTCACCGCCCATTCCCGCCGGCGCCGCACACTTTCCTTCTCGACGTCCTTGGCCAGGGCCCCGTCGGGATCGGTGGCATCGGCCTCGATCTGTAACTCGGTCAGGATCTGCTGCCAGGTTCCGTCCGCTGACCAGCGACGGTGCCGCTCGTAAACGGTCTGCCAGGGGCCGTACCGTTCGGGCAGGTCCGGCCAGGGAACACCGGTACGGGCCCGAAACAGCACCCCGTTGATCACCCTGCGGTGATCGGCCCACTGCCCGCCGGGCCTGCCATTGGCAGGCAGTAAAGCCTCGATCTTCTGCCACTGCGCGTCCGTCAGCTCATGTCGCCGCACCATAGAACGCACCTGCCCAGCCGGAGCACTGATCCACCCACCCCAGCAAGAGCCATCAGAAACGCCCTAGGTGCCGGCCTGATAGATGGCCTGTGACGCGTACGGGTCCCACACCGCCCAGGGGAACCAAGGCCCCATCGCCGGCAGCCCCCGAAAGAAACCCCGGTCGGAACCCGAAACAAACAAACATCGGGCTCAACCCCGAAACGCGGAGCCAGGGCAAGGCACCGAACAGCCTGCCCGCCCACCCCTCACGGGCCGAAACCGCGTCAGCCCATCGGCAACATCAGAAACGTCAGCAGCAGCCGCAACAACACGCGGCGGAGGCCACCCGCAGCAGGTCGACATGACCGCGCGTAGTGAGCAGAACCGACGAAGACATGCCCCCGAACGTAGCGCCGCCCCCGAACGGGGTCAAACCTCATCTCGGCTGCTGGACCTTTGTTGCCACAGCATTGACCAGAGTGGCGAACACCCCTCCCGCCTCCACCCAAGGCGCGGCGGCTCGGCGGGGGAGGCTGTCCATGCGGAGGCCGTGGCGGCCGCTGCCGCCGTCTTCGAGACGCACGGGGCTTCGAGAGCAAGTCACCAACTTTGCCCGTGACGCCAGGTCGTCAGGACGTCAGGAACAGATCGCCCGAGAGGGATCCCATCTCACGGGTCGTGCACTGAACGGCAGTCACGAGGAGGCATGGATTGACGCGTTTGCCCCTTGTGGCCAAACGGCGCTTTTCCGTCAGGGCAACATCCGCTCCACCGCACCGTTTACGAGCGTTGACGACGGGCGTGGCGGCGCGGCTCCCTCCGAGCGTTCCGGTGCCATGGGATGTGTGGCCCGTCGCACGCGTGGCTGTGTGTGCGTTGGCGCATGCGTGGTTGAAGGCCGGGGAGAGGGCCCCGATGATGCCGCCTGCCTCGGCGGGGCTGGCTGCGACAACTCCGGCACCGACGGCGACCGCGCTGACCACAAGCGCAGTCATTGAGTTACGAATGGTCATGTCAACTGGAACGACTGGGGTTTCCCGGAGTGCTGAGAGACCACTCGTCCGGGCCAGCACGCGAAGTTCCGTCATCTCGCTCAGTTGGGGTGGACCGTGCTGGGGTCTGCCCCGAAGGGCAGTGATCAGCGCCGGCGGCGTCATGAGCCCGAGGGGCCAACCTTGGTGGACGCGCAGGCCGGCAACGCCCCGACGATTCCCCGGCCCCGCCCGACGATTCCTGGGACCGGGAGATCGGCGCCCCTTCTCCAAGCCCGAGCCAAGAAGGACCCCCATTGAACCTTTCCCGGTAACCTGTCGTGGCGCTTCGTGATGCCGCGTCCTGCGTCATCTCGGCCTCGACCTGACGCCGCGTCGGGGACCGGTGGCTGGATCCGACGTGGTTCGTGGTTTGCGTACACGTTCTTGGCACGAACTGCACATGGATGTGTGGATGCCGATGGGCCGCGCGGTGATACTGGTTGTTCGCGGTGATTCGTCATGGCATGGGGGGCGTGTGGATGAGAGCGGTCGCACGAGAAGGTCGCGAGCGGGGTTACGCCTACCTGGGGTAGGGCGGGTTGTCCACCATGGGCAGTGGGTGGGTGTGGGGGCCGTGCTGGAGTCGGGCGTTCTGGCCGCACGCCTGCCGCGTCGCGACAGAACCGTGCCAGGGGATGAGTTCGTCGCCCGCGATTGGGGCGAACGCACCGTGCTCATAAGGAAGTTGATCGGGCCTTTGCGTGACCTGGCGGGTGCCGGTCCTCCGCCCGCGGGCCGAGGCGGTCCTGTCAACGCCCACCTGTTCACCACCTCTCCGCCCTCGCCTGGTTCCCGGCCGAGAGGCAACGGCAACACAACGTGCTGCGGGGCCGTTGGGCGATCAGGCGCGCTTGCGTCCGCACCGCGCTCAGGGCGGCTTCATTCTGTTCGCAACCACCGTGCGCCGCTAGGCGACCCGCGCGGAGCAGGCACCGACCGCCAGGCCGCGGCCAGGGCTGGGGGAGCAGCGCCCCGTCGAGCAGACGGCTGGGGAGCCCTGCCCTGATAGATCTGCCGGTCAATCCCCCAGCCCGGAGTACCCGGTGGCCGAAGTCGTAGGGATCCAACACCAACGGAACACCACAGCGTGTCCGGCACCGACAACCCCACCGCGTGGGGCCTTCGCAGTGCCGGGTGACGGAGCGTCAGCAGGAGAGGAAGAGAAACGATGTTTTCCGCACGTCTTCGCAGGTCCACAGCGCGGGCTGCAGCCTGCGCGGCATTACTGGCGCTGACGGGCGGGCTGCCGCCCGCCGTGGCTCACGCCGACTCAGGGAAGCACTACTACATAGAGATTGGCGGCACCGGCGGCTCGGAGCCGGTCCCGACGTGCACGCACAGCTACGGTTTCGCCAACCAGGCACTCGCCGGGAACCGGGACAACGTGATCGTCCCGGTCTGCTACGCGGCCAGCGCAGGACCATGGCAGGCCGGCAACAGTGCCATCCCGGGCATCGGTGCTCTGAGCTACGACGACAGTGAACGTCAGGGCTACGACAACTTGCTGGCCAAGGTCGAGTCGGTCCATAAGGCCGATCCGGACGCGCGCTACACGATCGTCGGCTACTCGCAGGGGGCGCAGGCAGCCGACCAGGTCCTGCAGGCGATCGCCGAGAACCGGACCGACATCCCGAGGTCGCAGGTGGAGGGCAAGCTCTACGCCGATCCGCGGCAGCCGGACACCGGGATCTGGAGCCGGGTGCCCCGGGGCTGGAGTGCGTTCGGTTTCACGTCGACCGGGCCGGGACCAGCCGACTTCGCGGGCATCCCCGTCGCGCGCTACTGCATCCACAGCGACCTTGCGTGCGACGCGACTTCGCTGTTCTCGGTTCCCGGTTTCCTTTCCCAGCACCCGCGTTACTTGCGGGAAGGCGGCATCGTATTCGACACCCTGACCAAGGACGGCCAGAACGGGATCTTCTGGTACGCGCCCAACTCGTAGTCCCGCACCGCCTCCCAGCCAGGCCCTCGGCCGACCTCACGTCGGACGAGGGCCGGGCTGCCGGGTCGCGCCTGTCCGTCCCCGGCCCGGCCCCGGGTGTGATGCACCGGAACTGCGCGTCCCGGTCCGGCGGTTGGTCGCTTTCGCTCCTCCGCCGACAGTCTCTTCCGAACCGGCGCCTCACCGATCGCGGAGTCCTGACGAACGGGCGAGGTGATCTCGGAGTCGAGTGTGGCGGAACTGGTAGACCCCGCCGGTCTGGCGCAGTACACCTCGTTGGTGGGCGTCTTCCAGAAACGTCATCACCCTCCATGGAAGCCGTCCGGTCAGCGGCAGCCAGATGTGCGCGAGGGCCACCCACTGACCCCAAGCGGTCAGACTGAGCACGGCTCCGGCCCCGGCCCCGAACGCGCAGAGGAACCCCGTTCCCGAGGGCAAGTACGGGGCCCCATACGAGCGGGATGCCCCACAGGGAACCGTGCAGAAGTTTGACGGTGAGCCAGCCCCCAAACCTGGACAAGAGTCCGAACAACGACCCGAATATGAGTAGCTGCATGAGCACGGTCTTACGGCATGTGTTCAGCAGGTCACGGGGGCCGGGGGCGGATTCGACGCCGATGGGAGCTTCAAACCAGGCCATGAGCCCTACCGCGATCCCGCCCCCGAGCGCGAATGTGGGCCCGAAGACGACCACCTCCAACAGCCCGAGCGTGAGCGAGCCTGCACTCCCGGGAAGTTCACCAAGAGTCCCGAAACGTCACCGAGAAAGGTTCATTGTGTGCGCCTGTGTCCAGCGGCTGTAAGGCGTCGCGTCCTCAAGGCCATGGCGATTTTTTCGGGTTCTGAAATGGGTTTGGCGCCCCGGGCGGCGGGGCGCCAAACGTTCACCTGCCGACGATCAGCGGGTTGCGGCGCCGCCAAGGGCGTTGGTCTTGGAGGCGAGGTCGTTCTTCGTAGCCAGGCTCTTGGCGACCTTGTCCACCCCGTTGACGATCGCCTTGATGTCGACGATGTCCCCGGGCTTCGTCACGGTGGACTTGCTGACCGTGTTGCTGTCCAGCAGCGGCTTGTCGTTACCGCTGGCTGCGGGAGCGGCAAGTGCCGGGGACGCTGCTCCCAGAGCCAGCGCGACTCCGGCGACACTCGCAGCGGCCTTTGAGATCTTCACGATCCATATCCCTTCCGGCAGTTGCGCTCAACGGCGAAGGTACGAAGCTCGCACCTCCGGAGCACCCAGTCCGCGGGCGCTCGCTACGCACTGCCGCATTCCCCAACCGCTGCGCTCATATCAAAGTGTCGGGGCGTCACCCGTCCGAGCAGTGTTTTCTTCGGTCTTTTCACTCGACTCGATGAACCGTACGAACGGCCCTGCCGGGTAGTCCCAGCAGCACCGTTCCAGGCAGCAGAACAAGGAGGGCGGCTTGGGTGAGGACGCCGATGTGATCCGCATAGCGCGCGGAGAAATGGGCCACCGCGAGGGATTCAGCGGACGCCACTGGAACAACCAGCAACGCTACAGCCCAACCGGGCCGGGCCCGGAGTGGTCCCAGAACCAGGCATGGTGCGCCACGTGAAGGGGAAGCGCGGGTTCGACCCCCTGTGGAGTCGGCGCTGCGGGCGGAGCGCCTGTTGGAGTCCCCTTGGTGCGATGGGTCGTTCGGGTCCATGGCCCGCATCGCGTACGCGACGAAGTGGCGCCGTGGTGATCGGGGCCCGCGAAATCCATGACGAGTCGGTGGCGTTGCGGGGCGGCGTGCCTAGCCGCAATCACGTTCCTGGTGATTCCGCGATTCCCATTCCTGGGCTGCCGGAGGGTTCGCTGGGCGACGGCACCGGCCGGTAGCGAAGGGCAGGGGCCCGGACGGACAGTGTTCCGTCCGGGCCCTTCGCCGTATCTGGCGGCGCCGCGCGGGTCGGAGGTAGGCAGGCTGGCCCGTTCCCTTCCTTCTCCTCCTCGGTTCAGAAAGAGAAGGACTTGGTCCCCGGCCTCTCACCGCACATCATGCACGGCGTTTCGGCCTTCAGGTTGTTGGTGCGCCTCTCGGCCCCACAAAACGCGGTTCGCTAGGAAAACGCCCGGCAGCACATCAGGTGCCCGCTGCCGTCGGGGCTGGTGTCGAGCTTCATCTACTGCGTGGTTTGCGCTCCTGTGGCGCTGACGTGTCGCGCCTGGTCGGCAGATGAAAACCGCCAGACGTAATGCCGCAGAGCGGGACACCTGCGAACTGGTTACTTCTCCGCGATCGCTCTAGAGGGAGATGGGGCAGCCGATGATGGGGAGGCAGTGGTCGTGGGCGTGGTGGTGATGGTGATGGTGCCCGTCGTCCCTGAGGGGCTGCGCATGGGCGGGCGCGATGAGCCCAAGGGTGAGGAGTGCACTTGCCGCCGCGATGGTCGTTATTCGGCGAAGACGCGTCATGGCTTGTTCCTCCTTGGCGGAATTCAGCGGCACCTGCAGAAAGGCGCGCTAGGGGCTACGCATTCACACAAAGGTACCCGTTTGGCGGATGTTGCCGTCAAAAGGCTGGTCCGTTCGCGTGAATCGCACACACCCTCAGCTGCGCTCCCGTTGGCGATGCGGCCCCCCTCGCGGGGCTCAGGGGTTGCTTACGGGCATGAGAGAGCCCCGGCGGGGGGCTGGCCGAGGGGGATTGGCCACAAAGGCAGCTTGTTCGACCCTGCGGGTGTTTGTCGCGGGTCCCGGTCGATGCCGGTGTAAGCGACTGAGTGTGGCCCTTGGTGGCCGGTGAGCGGGACGAGAGACCCGTGGCATCACTGAACACGGCCGGTTGGTCCGGGAGCGGGTTCCACGTGGACTCCCAGAGCGGCGCCAAGGGGCACGGCGTGACCTGACTTCCGTCCTGTCCGTGATCCCGAAGGGATTCCGTCGGTCCCGGGCGGCCAGGGAAGTGTCCACGGCGGCCGTGGACAACAGCGGCTCCCTGGTGGGCGCGGCAACGAACGACCGAGCCGGCGCCATCGACTCTCGCGGGGATTGACGGTGAAGCTGTCTGCATGGCAGGTGCGACGAATTCGTACTGGGTGGCGTCAGCTCCTGGTGTCAGGACCGTGGTGTCGGCGCACCTGCGGGGCCCCGCGGAGCCGCGTGGGTATCAGGTTGTGCTGGTCCGCTCTGGGAAGATCAACCCATGGCTGAAAGCTTCGCGACACGGGAGATCGACGTCAGGACCGGGTCACAGGAGACGGTCTACGACCTGACGCGAGAGTGCGAGTCCTTCTTGCGGGGCGTCGCCCAGGGCCGGGACGGACTGCTGAACGTCTTCGCGCCTCACGCCACTATGGGCGTGGCGCTCCTGGAGACCGGAGCGGGCAGTGACGAAGACCTGTTGTCCGCCCTCCACGATCTGCTTCCGGCGGATGACCGTTGGCGACACAAGCACGGCAGTCCCGGTCACGGTCGTGACCACGTCCTTCCCGCGCTCGTGCCTCCGCATGCCACGCTCCCGGTGATCGGGGGCGAACTCGCCCTTGGCACCTGGCAGTCGGTGTGTCTGGTGGACACCAACATCGATAATGCCAACCGTCGGGTGCGGTTGAGCTTCCTGGGCTGAAGAGCTTTGACCGCGAGGGTTATGGGCGAAGTCGAGGCCGTTCTGATGACGAAGGCCAGATTCAACTGGTCAGTGCGTCACCCGCGAGTCACGCGGGCTCGACCGCTGCCCGGCATCGTTGGCTTCATCGGCTGAGACGGGTCCAGCGCCCGCACGTGTGCGGCCACGCCGAGTTCCGGCGTCTGATGCGAGGAGCGAGCGCGCGTTCGAGGGGGCGTTGCCCTTCAGGCTTGCGGGTCGCCGTCTCCTGGGTGAGCCGATCGTTTCTCACTGCTTGCGGGTGAACCACGAAGCCACGCCCTCGTGGCGACCGAAACTGGACGATCGCGCCCGTTATTGTCAGTTCTTGTGCCGTTGAGCTGTGCGTTTGTGAACCTCAAGCCCGGCGTCGGAAAGACGACGAGTGCTGTGTGGCTGGCCCACGCGCTTCATGAGTCGGGTATGTCGCCGCTGCTGGTCGACGGTGACCCGGCCGCTTCCGCGCTGCGCTGGAGCGAGCTGGCCAGTGGCTTTCCGTTTCCGGTGATCGCCCTGCCGGTGGGGGACGTCCACCGTCGCGTGAACGACTTCCTCGGCAACCGGCAGGCCGTCGTGCTCGACGCGCCCCAGCTGGAGGACCATCCCCGCATCGCCCGCAGCATCATGAGGTACGCCGGCGAGTGGATCGTGCCCGTGACCCCCGCCCCCATCGAACTGGACCGGATGGCACCCATCCGTGGCGAGATGGCGGACGTGCAGTCCCTGCGTGCCGAGCCGGCTCGCTCGGCGGTCCTGCTCAATCGCACCAACCGTCCCGACGCCACGCGCACCGGGCCCGATGCGGACGCCCGCGAGGCACTCACCGAGCGGGGTTTCGACGTGCTGGACACCCAGATCGCGCGGCTCGACCTCTACGCCCAGTCTTTCGGGAGCCCGGTCCAGGCCAAGGGTTCGGCGTACATGGACTTCGCGGAGGAACTGATGAAGCGTCAGGACGAGGCATGAGCCAGCGCAAGGACAGCTACCGCGCCGCATTGCGGCGCGAGCAGGATGTCTCGGCACCCCGGTCCACCAAAGTCGCCAGGCTGAAGAGCAGGTACATCCGGGTGACCGTCGAGCTCGATCCCGACCTGCGAGGCGACCTGACGCGATGGATGGTACGGCCGGTCTCCTCGGTCGTGCTCGCCGGCGCGACCGTCCTGCGTACCCTGGCCGCCACCGCCGGCTGGGTGGCTCGGCCCGGAGACCAGGCTGCGTCCGTCCCGCGCGAGGTTCCGGATTCGGGTCGCTGACCAGGTGGCTCGCATGGCAGGGCGGCCCTGCCTGAGGCAGTCGTCAGGGCGCTGCGGCGGTGCCGCACTCAGGCGACGGGCGTCGGCCACGCCGGCAGTCCTCAACTCCGGTCCTCAACGCCCCTGCAGAGCTTTGACGTTGTCGCCGAAGGTCCAGTTCTTGGAGCCGTCCCAGTTCAGGGACCAGGTCATCAGGCCCTTCAAGCCACTGTTGTAGGTGTTCCATGCCTGGGTGACCAGGTCCGGTGTCATGTAGCCGCCCCCGGCGCCTGGTTGGGCGGGGATGCCTGGGACCTGCTGGTCGTAGGGGACCCTGATCGTGGTGCCCTGGACGGTCAGGCCCTTGTCGAGGCAGGTCGTCTGCGCGGTGAAGCCCTCGACCGTGCCGGCCTGGTACGAGTCGCCCGAGCAGCCGTACATGCTGCCGTTGTAGTACTGCATGTTCAGCCACCAGAGGCGGCCGTTGTCCGCGTACTTCCTGATGACGGGCAGGTACGCGCCCCAGATCGATCCGTAGGTGACGCTGCCGCCGGTGACATAGGCCGTCTCGGGGGCCATCGTCAGGCCGAAGCCCGGGGGCATCTGGGCGAGGACGCCGTCGATGATGCGTACGAGGTTGGTCTGGGAGGGGGACGGCTGGTTGATGTTCCCGCTGCCGGTGAGGCCGGTTTCGATGTCGATGTCGATCCCGTCGAAGTTGTACTTCTTGAGGATCGGCACGATGGTCTCCACGAAACGGTCGGCCACGGCCGTGGAGTTGAGGTCGATGCCGGCCGAGGCGCCGCCGATGGACATCAGGAGCGTGAGGCCGTCGCTCTTGGCCTGGCACATCTCGGCCGGGGTCGGCACCTTGACCGTGGCGTCCATTCCGTCCTCCCACAGCGCCGTGCCGTCCGAGCGGATGACGGGGAACGCGGTGTTGAGGACGTTGTATCCGTGATCGCGGATACGGGCGTCGGTGATCGGGGTCCAGCCGAAGGGCGGGTGGACGCCGTTCGCCGCGCCGTCCCAGTTCTCCCAATACCCTTGGAGGACCTTCCCGGAGGGGCGCGCCTTCGTGGCGCAGGTGTCGCTCCGGGGAGCGCTCGGGCTCCCGGCGCCCAGCAGGGGCAGAACGCAGGCCGCTGCCAGGCCGATCCTCAGTAGACGCGCTGTCCGACGACCGATCACGCGGTGCTCCCTTCACTTCGTGACGGGACGTCACGAGGAGTGCGGCATGCGGGAGTTCGGCGGATGGCGGGGCCGGCCTCGTCCCGGAGCGGGTGGTGATGCGCCACACCGTAAGTTGGTCCATACCTATGGTCAATAGGTGTGGACCAAACTGGTTGGGGTGGGTGGGAGGGAGGAGGCGGGGGAGGGGTAGCGGGCGCGGGGGGTGGGGGTGTCGGCTTGGGTGTTGCGGTGGGTTACAGCGGGTGAGGCCGGCCGTGCGGTCGGTGGGGCCCGGCCGGGCTCAGGGGGCGCGTCGGCTCGTTACGCGTCCTTCTTCTTGTTCTTCTCCTTGATGCGCGAGGCTTCCTTGCGGACCTCGGCCTGGGTGGCGCGCTCCTTCTGGAGCCACTCGGGGTCCTCCGCCTTCAGGGCGTCGATCTGCTCCGTGGTGAGGGCCTCGGTGATCCCGCCGCGGGCGAGACCGGAGATGGAGACGCCCAGCTTCGCCGCGACCACCGGCCGGGGGTGCGGGCCGTTGCGTCGCAGCTCCCGCAGCCACTCGGGCGGATCCGTCTGAAGGGCGTTGAGCTCGGTACGCGAGACGACGCCGTCCCGGAACTCGGCGGGGGTGGCTTCGAGGTACACACCCAGCTTCTTCGCCGCGGTGGCGGGCTTCATCGTCTGGGCGGTCTGGTGCGACTTCATGCTGTCCAGGGTATCGAGCGTGTGCGCGGTCGCTGACCACGGCCGGTAACCTGGCGGGGTGACAGGCTCGGAAGCATCCCCTTCGTTCCGGCTCGCGTACGTCCCGGGAGTGACGCCCGCCAAGTGGGTGCGGATCTGGAACGAGCGCCTGCCCGACGTCCCGCTGCATCTCGTGCAGGTGTCCGCCGCCGAAGCGGCCGATGCGCTGCGGGACGGGGGTGCCGACGCGGGTCTGCTGCGGTTGCCGACCGACCGGACGGACCTCAGCGCCATCCCCCTCTACACCGAGACGACGGTGGTCGTGGTCCCGAAGGACCACCTCGTGGCCGCGGCCGACGAGGTCACCGCCGAGGATCTTGCCGACGACATCGTGCTGCACCCCCTCGACGACACGCTCGACTGGGAGTGTCCGCCGGGCCGGCCGGCGATCGAGCGGCCCGCCACGACGGCGGACGCCATCGAGCTGGTGGCGGCGGGGGTGGGACTGCTGGTCGTCCCGCAGTCGCTCGCCCGCCTGCACCACCGGCGGGACCTCACCTACCGGCCGGTCACGGGTACCCCGGAATCGCGGGTCGCGCTGTCGTGGCGGGAGGACGGGACCACCGATCTGGTGGAGGACTTCATCGGGATCGTCCGCGGGCGGACGGTCAACAGCACCCGAGGCCGCCGACCGGCCGCATCGGCGGAGCAGAAGGACAAGCGCCCCGAGAAGAGCGGTGGGGGGCGCAAGCCCACGGGCGGCAGGTCGACCGGGAAGGCGGCGGGCAAGCCGGTCGGTAAGTCGGCGGGCAGGGCGACCGGGGGTGCGCGGCGGGGAGCCGGCGGCTCCAAGGGAGGCGGCGGCAAGCGGGGGAAGCCCCGCCGGTAGCCGGTAGCCGGTAGCCGGTAGCCGGTAGGTGGTCGTCCGGGGCGTCCGCGTCGTCGGTGGGGCGGGGCCGTGGACGGTCAACTCGGGGGAGTGGGCCTGTTGTTGGAGGGCAGGGCGCAGGCCGGGGTGCCGCCGGGCATGCGGTGGCGGTTGCGGGCGATGAGCCGGTAGGCGCCGTGGGCGAGCCAGCGCACCGGAGGCAGGGTGAGTACGGCGCCCACGACGGCCCATGGGCCGCCGGTGCGCAGCAGCAGCCTGGCGACGGCCTGGGCGCCGCCGTACACGGTTCCCGTCGGAGTGACCCAGAGCACTTCGTACTCCGACCGCTGCTCGGTGATCCCGAGCGCGTCCAGATCCGCGAACTGCCACGCCGTGACCCGGCAGCGGGGGCGGAGGTGCCGCTCGGCGAAGGCGACCGCGGTGGTGCAGAAGCCGCAGTCGCCGTCGTAGACGAGGACGGGGTCGCTCCGCGCGGGCGTCGGCGGCCGCGCGGCCGTCGTGGGCGTCATCGTCCTCATGCCTCCATGGTGTCGCGCACGCGTGTCGCGACCGTATCCGGTGGTGATGGGGAGGGTGGGGTGATCGGGGTGATCGGTGGGCAGTGGCGCCGAGGGGCCGCCCTGGGGGACTCGTCGGGTCAGGGCCTGTCCGACCCCGGCCCGTCGGACAGGCCCTACCCGGCCTGCCGGCGGGCCGACCACTCCTCGCGGGTCAGTACGTACTCCACGTCCCCGTGCTCGTCGCCCGCGACCGGATAGGGCCACTCCTCGTAGTAGGTGCGGGCGTAGGTGAGGCCGCACTTCTCCATGACACGGCGCGAGCCGGTGTTCACGGACATGGTGTTGGCGGTGATCCGGTCGAAGCCCAGCTCGCCGAACCCCCTCGCTATCAGGGCGAGCGCCCCCTCCGTGGCGAATCCCCTGCGCCACGCCGCCTTCCGCAGCCGGTAGCCGAGGTCGGCGGAGGCCGTCGGGCCGTCGGTGTCGGGGCGGAGGCAGTGCCAGCCGAGGAACTCGCCGGTCTCCCGCAGATGGGTCGCCCAGAAACCGCCGTGCAGCATCCGCGCGAAGGACTCGGCGCGGATCTCGGTCCGTGTCATCGGGCGGCCTCCGGTGATGTACCGCATCACCTCCGGATCGCTGTCGAGTGCCACGACGAGGTCCAGGTCGGCCTCCGTGTCGGCGAAGGGACGCAGGGCGAGGCGCGCTGTGGTGAGGAACGGGTCCGTGGGAGCCATGCGGTGATCCTCGGCACGGGAGCGCGCCCGCGCCAGCCGATTTACGGGACGGGCCGCGGCCCGGCCCCGTGTGTTCCGTGCGGTGTCCGGTGGGCCCGCGATGTCGGGTGGGCGCTACTGGGCGGCGAGTGTTCCGCGGTCCAGTCGTTGCGCCGCCAACGTCGCCAGCAGCGCGGCCTGCCGAGCCAGCACGGCGTCGTCGAACACCGCCTCGGGGGAGTGGTTCATCGGAGCCGTCGCGGGATCGGTCCCCTCGGGGACGGCGCCCACCAGCAGCATCGCACCGGGCACCTGCGCCAGTACGAGCGAGAAGTCCTCCGAGCCGCTGTGCGGCCGCGGGGCCAGCCAGACGTGTGCGTCGCCGAGCAGCGCCCGCGCCGCCTCCAGCGCGAACGCGGTCTCCGCCGGCTCGTTGACGGTGACGGGATACATCACCCGGTAGTCGACCTCGGCCTCCAGGCCGTGCGCCGCGGCGATACCGCGTACCAGCCGCGGCAGCCCCTCGGCCAGCCGCTCCTGGTTGGCCGCCGAATAGCTGCGGACGGTCGCCTCCAAGACGGCGGTCTCCGGAATGACGTTGTGCTGCGCCCCGGCGTGCAGACTGCCCACGGAGACCACCACCGGGTCGAAGATGTCGAAGGTGCGGGAGGTCCAGCCCTGGATGGCCGTGACCATCTCGCAGGCCACCGGCACCGGGTCGAGCGCGGAGTGCGGGGCCGAACCGTGGCCGCCGCGCCCCCGTACCGTCACCTTCAGCACATCCGACGCGGTCATCACCGTGCCGGGGCGGCTGGCCACCATGCCCTGCGGCACCTGGTTGGCGGCGACATGGAGCGCGTACGCGGCGTCCAGCGGCTTCCCGGCCGCCTCCAGCACGCCCTCCGCGATCATCTCGGCGGCCCCGTTGTGCCCCTCCTCGCCGGGCTGGAACATGAACACCACATCGCCCCGGAGCTGCGCCCGCCGCTCGCAGAGCAGCCTGGCGGCCCCCACCAGGCCGGCCGTGTGCAGATCGTGGCCACATGCGTGCATCCGCCCGGCCTGCTGCGAGGCGTATGCGACACCGGACGCCTCCTGCACCGGCAGCGCGTCCATGTCCGCCCGCAGCAGCACCGCTCCTCCCGGTTCGCCGCCGCGCAGTACCGCGGTCACGGAGCTGAGCCCCTTGCCGAGGGTGATCTCCAACGGCAGGCCGTCCAGCGCCGTGAGGACCCGCTCCTGTGTACGGGGCAACTCCAGCCCCAGCTCGGGCTCCCGGTGCAGGGCCCGCCGCAGCGCGACCAGCTCCTCCTGGATCTCTTCTGCGTCCGCCAGCAGTGACGACTCCGTGCCCGTTGTTCCCGTTACCGACATCCGTCTCTCCGATCCTGGCCTGCCGGCCCGGCTGCGGTCCGGCCTGCGCACCCGTCCGCGGTCCGCCTGCGCATGCCCCTACGCTGAAGCTGCCGCGCGCGTCGCGACCAGAAAACGCCGGAAAAACGCAGAGAGGACGCCCCGGTGCAGGATTTCGGCGGACTGGACGAGGTGGACTCGTCCCTCGTCCACGCTCTGCAGATCAGCCCCCGGGCCAGCTGGGCCCGGATCGCCGGGGTCCTCGGACTGGACGCGGTCACCCTCGCCCGCCGCTGGAGCCGGCTCACCGAACAGGGCGCGGCGTGGATCAGCTGCTATCCCGGGCCGGCGCTGGCCGTGTCCGGGCACGGCTGCCTGGCGTTCGTCGAGGTCGACTGCGCCAACGGCCGACTGCTGGAGGTGGCCGAGCAGTTGACGCGGCAGCCGGTGGTCTCGACCGTCGAGCACGTCACCGGCGACCGCGACCTGCTGCTCACCGTCATGACCACCGACCTGGCCGCCCTCTCGTACTGGTCCACGACCGTGCTGGGCGCCCTGCCCGGCGTCACGGCCCGCCGGATCCACCTGGCGGGCGCCATCTACGCCGAGGGCAGCCGCTGGCGCCTGCGCTCGCTGCGTCCCGCTCAGGTCGCCCGGCTCGCCGCGGACCAGCCGTCCCGCGGCCACCGGCCCGGCCCCCTCACCCTGACCGATCTGGACCGCCGGATCATCGTCGCGCTCTCCGCGGACGGACGGGCTCCCTACACCGCTCTCGCCGAGCGCTGCGGGGCGAGCGTCGACACCGTGCGCAGACGGACCCGGCGCCTGCTCGACGAGGGTGCCGTGCACGCCCGCTGCGAGATCGCCCGCCCGCTGTCGAAGCGCCCGGTCGCCGCCGTGCTGTGGGCCGGTGTCCCGGCGGACACCGTCGAGCGGGCGGCCCGCGGTATCGCGGGCATGAGCGACATCCGGCTCTGCGCCGGCATCACCGGCCGGCACAACCTGCTGATCATCGCGTGGGTGCGGTCGGTCGACGACATCCAGCGGCTGGAGAGCCGGGTCACCGAGAAGGTGCCGGGCATCGTCATCGGCGACCGCGCCGTCGCCCTGTGGCCGATGAAGCTGAGCGGCCATCTCCTGGACGAGCACGGCTACCGGCTCGGTACGGTCCCGATCGACGGCTGGAGCACGCGACGGGCCGGCGTACCCGGCAGCGGCTGACCGGCTCGTGCGAGGGACCGCGGTCTCAGCCCAGGCGCAACGGCAGCGACGCCAGCCGCCAGTTGCCCGGCGCCGGCACCCGTTCCAGCTCCTCCGGTGCCACCGCGAGCGACACCTCCGGATAGTGGGCGAGCAGCTTGCCGAAGGCGACCTCCCCCTCCTGGCGGGCCAGTGTGGCGCCCAGGCAGTAGTGCATGCCATGGCCGAAACCGACATGGTTCTCCGCCTGGCCCGCGGGATGGCGGGTCAGATCGAGCCGCGTGGGATCGGCGTAGTGACGGGGATCGTGATTCGCCGA
Source organism: Streptomyces sp. GS7 (assembly GCF_009834125.1). NCBI lineage: Bacteria > Bacillati > Actinomycetota > Actinomycetes > Kitasatosporales > Streptomycetaceae > Streptomyces > Streptomyces sp. GS7. The sequence continues at coordinate 5,939,685 of NZ_CP047146.1, read as the reverse complement.
CACCAGGATGAGCTGCACGGCGTCGCCCTTCCGGATCCGCGTACCGGCCAGCTCGACGTCCTCGGTGGCGTACCGCAACTGGGTCATCTGCACCGGACCGCACCAGCGCAGCAACTCGTGGACGGCGCGCGGGAGAAGAGCCGGATCGGCCTTGAGCAGGCGCAGCTGGTCGGGGTGGGCGAGCAGCGCCGCCGTGCCGTTGCCTATGAGGTGGGCGGTGGTTTCGTGACCGGCGAGGACGAGGGTCAGGACCAGGGTGACCATTTCGACGTCGCTGAGCCGGCTGCCGTCGTCGTCATGCGTACGGATCAGTTCGCTGAGCAGGTCGTCGGTGAGGGCTTCGCGCCGGGCCCGAATCAGTTCGTGGATATGGTCGATCATCGCGGGGAACGCCTCGGCGAGCTGTCCCGGCTCCCGCGAGACGAGGTCGGCTCCCCATTTCCGCCATTGCGGACGGTACTCCTCGGGAATCCCGACCAGTTCGCAGATGACCGTGATCGGCAGGGGGTAGGCGAAATGCCGGATGAGGTCGACGACGCCGTCCTCGGCGTGCTCGGGGAGCCGGGTCAGCAGGTCGTCCGCGATCTCCTCGACGCGGGTCCGCAGACCGGTGATCTTCCGTGCCGTGAAGGCCCGCGAGACGAGCCGCCGGAGGCGGGTGTGATCGGGGGCGTCCATGGTGAGGATCGAGCGGGCCAGATAGACGCGCAGGTCCTCGGGCAGTCCCAGCATGTCCATGAGCCGTGTCGTGGGCGATCCCTCGCCCGAACTGCCCCGCGCGCAGGCCGGATCGTTGGCGAACCGCTGATCGCGCAGGACCTGCCGGACCTCCTCGAAGCGGGTCACGAACCACACCGGTGTGTCGTCCAGGAAGCGGGCGCGGATGACCGGGCCCTTCTCCCGCAGCTCGCCGTAGCCGGTGAACGGGTCGTGGAGCAGGTCGGGGTCCATGGAGTTCGGCTCGCCGGGGTGTTTGCCGACGTGCTCGGCGAAGGGTGACTTGCCTAATTGCGTCATGGTCTCTTTCTCCTTCGGTGGGAAAAGGTCGCTCAGTCGCGCAGCTGCCGGCGCATCTCCTCCGCGCTGCGCCTCTCGAACTCCTCGTAGAGCGCGATGACTTCGGGCGCGGCGGCAGCGGCCGCGTCAGGGGAGGGCGTCGTCTCCAGCATTCTCCGGACCGACTCGGCGAAGATCCCGCCGCGTATCTCCGGGGTGTCCGGCGCACGGTCGAAGAGCAACGCCTCCGCCGTGAAGAAGCCGGTGGCCGTGGCCATCAGCGCATACTGCTGATGCCGCACATCGGTGTCCGCGTACATCAGGCCGTGCTCGCGCAGCACTTCGAGATGGCGGCGCAGGACGTGGTCGCCCAGGGCCACGAGGTCGGCGAGCTCCTTCTTCGCCGAGTCGTTGAGCCGGCCGAGGACGTCGACGTCGTCGGTGTACAGGGCGCGCAACACCGGCTCGGCCAGGAAGTCGCCGTAGTAGGCGCCCATCATCCGGCTCGGCAGCACCTCCAGCGGATCGGCGCGCATCCGCGTCAAATTCCGCTGCAGGGCACGGGACTTGGCCTTGAGCACGACGGTCAGCAGCAGCGCGTCCTTGGTTTTCCAGTGCAGATAGACCGTCCCCTTGCCGACCTTGGCCCGGCGGGCGATCTCGTCGATCGTCACCCGCCCGTAGCCCCAGGCGAGCAACAGCTCCGCGGCCACCTCCAGGATGCGCTCGCCGCGCTCCGACCGTTCCACGGACCGTCTCCCTCCGCATCCGTCCCGATGTCCGTGACCGGATTTCGAATCCGGTCATGTGGTCAACGCTAGATCCGCCGCTGCCCGGCGATAAGACGGTTTCCGGCCAGCCGGCAGTGATGACGGGGCACCGGACATGCCCGGAGCGTGCTGGGTCCGGGGGCCGCCTTCGGTGCCGTACGGGAGGTGAACGGCCATGGACCACGGCGGCGTTCGTCGAGTCCGTGCCGACCGTGCCGCGGTGGCGGCGGCCCCGAGCCGGGGAGAACACCGGGCTGACGGCCTTCGCCGCCCCCGCGCCGCCGGACCGCCTTCGACGACTTCCCGGCCCGCCGGGCCGCCGACCCGGCGTACACCTTCCGGCAGCAGCAGTAGCTGCGGTGGGCGGGCGCGGTGGTGGAGGAGCGGGGCAGGGAAGAGAAGGGCGGCGGGGCGGCGGATGTGACATGCCGCCGATGGCGTAATCGTCGGGTTGGCTGTTCAGGGGCGTCAGGCTTGAAGGCCGTGGCACGGTCGTGGCAGGAGTCCGTGACAGGAGTCCGTGTGAACAGGTCGCGTGAGTGGATCTTCGAGCTGTGATGAGTCGGCGGGACCGTGGCCGTGAGGCCAACCGGCTCACCGGGCTGGTCGACAGCAACGGGTTCGAGGTTCCGACGGTGCCCACGTGGATGCGCTGGCTGCCGCCCGCCTATTTCGTCTTCGTGCTGCTGCTGGAATTCGTCACGCCCACGCAGTGGGCGGTGAGCTTCCTGCTGATCGCCGTGCCGGTGCTGGCGGCCTTCGCCTTCGGCCCGGTGGGCGTCGCCGTCGTCACGGTATGCGCCGTCGGACTGGAGGCCGTACTGGCGGGGACCCCGTGCTGTACGGGGCACAACATCCACGAGTTATGGGGGAACAACTACGTCGCCGCCTATATCTCCACCGGTGTCGTAGGGGTGCTCGGCGTGGCGCTGGCCGGGCACCGGCAGCGCCAGCGGCGGCAGCTGGTGCGGGCAAACTCGGTGGCCGAGGCGCTGATGCGGACCCTGCTGCGGCCGGTGCCGCACCAGGTCGGATCGCTGCTGGCCGCCGGGCTCTACCGCTCCGGTGAGGTCGGTACGACGGTCGGCGGAGACCTGTACGACATCCACGACACGCCGGCGGGCGAGCGGGCCATCATCGGCGATGTCCGGGGGAAGGGGCTCCAGGCCGTACGCACCGTCGCCGACGTCCTCGGCTGCTTCCGCGAGGCGGTCTACGAACCCGGGGATCTGCTGGAGGTCGCGTCCCGTATGGAGCGGCGGCTGGTGCGCGAGGCGGCGGAGATCCCGGACGACGAGCTGTTCGTGACCGCGGCGCTGATCGAGTACGACGCCGGGGCCCACCAGGTGACGATCATCAACCACGGGCATGTCGAGCCGGTGCTGATCTCCGGCGGCGAGGTGACCGTCCTCTCCGGACCGCCTGCCCTTCCGCTGGGGCTGGGCCGGCTGGCCGCCGAGCGCCCGACCGCGTACACGCACCGCTTCGCACCGGGCGACGTGCTGCTGCTCTGCACCGACGGGCTGGTCGAGGCACGTGATCAGGCAGGGGACTTCTATCCCCTGCTCGAACGGCTCGGCGACCGGTTTGCGGGGCGGCCCGCTCCCGGTCCCGCCGATGTCATCGACTTCCTCGACACCGATCTGCCGCGCCATACCCGTGTGCTCCACGACGATGTCGCGATCCTCGCGATCGCGCCGCGGGGGTAGCGGCGGCGGATCGGCACGCCGCTCGGCAGCGCCCCGCCCCGGAGCGCACTCGGGTCGCCTCCGGCCGTCGCGCGGAGGACTCTGGATACGTAGCGGGGGAGCCGTGAAACGAGCTGTGAGGTGTGCGATGAGCACTCTCGAAGAACACATCGACATCAGTGTTCCGGTCGACAAGGCGTGGGACTGCCTCCATCGCGCGGAGGTCTATCCGCGGTTCGTGAACGGTGTGCGCGGTGCCCGTTCGGCCGGTGAGCGGCGGACCCACCTGGACCTGGACGCCGCCGGCCCGACGCAGGAGCTGGAGGTCGAGATCGTCGACCGCGAGATGGAGAACGTGATGACCTGGCAGACCAGGAGCGGGCCGGATCTCGCCGGTACCTTCTCGCTGCTGCCCATCGACCGGGAGCACACCCGGCTCCAGGCCCGTTTCGAGTACGACCCGGGCACGATCAAGGAGACCTTCGGCGGTCCGAAGGGGTTCGCGCAGGCGGTCGCCATCGAGCGGAGCGTGCGCAGCGACCTGGAGCATTTCAAGGAGCTGGTGGAGACCGAAGCCACGCGCAGGTAGCGGGCGCGGGTGACGGGGGAGGGGAGAGGAGACGGGGAGGAGGACGGAAGTAGGGGCCGGCGTGCGCGGGCGGGACCTCAGGGGGCCGGGGGGCTCAGAGGTCGGGGCGTTCCGGCATGGGGTGTTCCACGCCGTCGAGTTCGAGCGTGCAGCGGGGGGCGACGGGTACGAGGCGGGGTTCGCGGATGCGGACGCGGAAGAGGCGGGCGGGGTCGTCGGGCAGTTCGCCGGTGAGCAGGTTCATGCCCGGGCCATGCTCCTTCTGGTAGGCGATGACCTTGCCGTTGACCAGGAGTTCGATCTCGCCTTCCCGTCCGGGGCCGACGTTCACGGTGATCGAGTGGTGACCCTGGTCGAGATGGAAGTGGTGGCTTCGCCCCATGACGATGCGCCTCCTGTGATGCCGCGCCTCCCGTGACGGCGCCCGTGCTTCCAGGTTAGATCGGCACCCCGCGGGCTCCCGAGGGGCGGCGCACCCGCGGGCCGCGCGCGCCGGACCGGCGGTCGTCGCCCCGACGTGTGCGGTGTCGCGAGCGACAATTGTGGTGAGTGCCGTGCCGGGCGGTTCGCGGAGTGCGGGGCGTCGAGGCCCTGCCCGGGCGAACCGGGTGCCGGGCCGGCAGGAGACGGTGATGAACGGCTCGGTCCGTATCGGACGTGTGGTCGGGGTGCCGCTGCGCATGCACTGGAGCGTGCCGCTGCTGGTGGTGCTCTTCGCGTATGGGCTGGGGCGGCAGACGCTGCCGGCGACGACGCCGGGGCGGTCCGCCGCCGTCTACGCCCTCGCCGGTGTCGTCGGGGCGGCGCTGCTCACCGGCAGTCTGCTGCTGCACGAGACGGCGCATGCCGCGATCGCGCGGCGCAAGCAGATCTCGGTCGAGGACGTGACCCTCTGGGCGTTGGGCGGGATGACGCGGATGGGGCGGCCGAAGACGGCGGCGGCGGCCTTCGCGGTGGCGGTGAGCGGGCCGCTGACCAGCCTGATGATCGGGGGTGTGGCGCTGGGGGCCGGAATCGGGCTGCACGAGCTGTCCCCGCTGTGGGCGGTGCCCGCGGTGGTGCTGGTGTGGCTGGGGTGGGCGAACCTGTTCCTGGGGGTGTTCAACCTGCTGCCGGCCGTGCCGCTCGACGGGGGACGGGTGGTCCAGGCGCTGCTGTGGTGGCGCACCGGCGACCGGGACCGGGCGGATCTGGCGGCGTCCCGCGGCGGGCAGGTCATGGGCGGGCTGATGGTGGCGGTCGGCTGGATCTCCCTGCTGCGCGGGGTCACGGGCGGGCTGTGGCTGGCGTTCATCGGGCTGTTCATCATGGTCGTCGCCGGGGCGGAGCGGCGGAATGCCGCGCTCCAGACGGCGTTGCGGGGCGTGCGGGCCGCGGATGCCATGTCCAGTCCGGTGGTGACCGGTGCGGACTGGCTGAGCGTGCGGCGCTTCATCGACGAGGTGGCGGTGACGGCCGGGCACTCCGCCGTACCGCTGCTGGACTTCGAGGGCCGGCCGAGCGGCATCGTGGAACTCCGCCGGCTTGCCGCGATCCCCGTGCCGCAGCGGGAGGAGCTGCGGGTGCGGGACGTGGCGACGCCGCTGTCCCAGTGCGCGGTGGCCGCCCCGGACGATCTGCTGACCGAGGCGCTGGACAAGCTCAATCTGCGGACCGGGATGCGGATCCTGGTCGTCGACACGGGGCATCTGGTGGGGATCGTCACCGGCAAGGACATCTCCCGGCTGATGCAGCGGCACACGCTGCGAGGTCGGCAGACGGCGGGGTGAGCGCGGGCGGCCCCGGGCCCCGCCCCGAGGAGAGGCGGACACGGCGATGCGGTACATCACGGTGACGGCGCTCAGTCACACGGGGCTGATCCGCGAACACAACGAGGACAGTCTGGTGGTGGGGCCGTGGACGCTGTGCGGCACGGTGACCGAGAATCCGCAGACGCTGGTGTTCCCGCTCGGCAAGCCGCTGGTGGTGGCGGTCGCGGACGGGATCGGAGGGCAGCCGGCCGGTGAGGTGGCCAGTGCGCTGACCGTCCGGCACCTGGCGTCCCTGGGGCCGTCGCTGGACAGCGAGGACGCGGTGCGTGACGCCCTGGTCCGGTGCAATCACGCGGTGTACGCGGCGGCCGACCGGGATCCCGCGCTGACCGCGATGGGCACCACGGTCGCAGGCGCGGTCGTCCTGCCCGACGCGCTGCTGGTCTTCAACGTCGGTGACAGCAGGGTGCTGGAGGCGGACGGGGACGGGGTGCGTCAGGTGAGCGTGGACGACAGCCCGCCGCTGCGGGAGGGGCAGCGCACCACCTCGCTCGTGACCCAGGCGATCGGCGGCGCGACCCGGTTCTGTGCCATCAGCCCGCATGTGACGACCGCGCCGCTCGCCGCGGGCAGCCGGTACGTGGTGTGCACGGACGGGCTGACCGACCCCGTCCTGGACGGCGAGATCGGCGCGCTGCTGCGGGAGTACGACGGCGGCCGGGCCGCCTTCGAGCTGTGGAAGGCGGCCATCGAGGCGGGCGGCCCGGACAACATCACGCTCGCGCTGATCGGCGTGCTGGAGTGAGCGGGGCGGGCCGTTCAGGGGCAGAGCCCGCGCGGGCGGCCCGCACCCGCTCCGCCGCGCCCGTGCCGGCCGCCTGAACCCCGCGTGAATCGGCCGTACTTCCCCGCCGCGCCGGGCGGTGTCATCTCCGGTTGCCGGGGAGTGACGGGATTCCCAGCCGGCGCCCGGTGTCCTCGTCGAATTCCGCGCAGAACGCACCCAGGGTGTCTTCGAGGTGTGCCAAGGACCGTGCGGCGAACAAAACCGGCTGATAGCCGGAAATGCGGTACGGGAGTGAGGCCGCGGCGCGGATGTCCAGTGACCGGACTTCCCGGACGGCATGTGCGGCGATCTCCCCGAAGGAGGAGAGCAGTGCCGCACCGAAAGCCTTGGGAGCACCGGATTCGGTGAGCAGACCGTATTCCAGGGTGAACCAGTAGACCCGGCTGAGAATATCCAGCGCTTCCTTGGAACGGACCCGGTTCGCGGTCCGCCCGAAGAGCCGGTACAGCTCCGCGACGCGCTGATCCGACAGATGAATGCCGTGCCCGAACACGTCGTGGATGACATCGGGTTCGGGGGTGTAGAGCGGCACGGCCGGATGGCGTACGAACTGCACCGCATGGAAGTAGCCGTGCTCCATCGCGCCCAGGAACCGCTCGTTGGCCACCACACCGCCGGCCAGCGTGAACACGAAACCGGTCCGGGCCCGCAGTCCCGGCGAGATGTCCGCGTGCTGCGGGATCCGCTCGGCGGGGATGTCCACCTCCTCCGCGGCGTCCTGTGCCTCCCGGCAGGCGTGCGCGCGGTGCGCCGGGCCGAGCGCGGTGTGCACCGTACGCCAGGTCCGGTGCTCCGCCTCGGTGTAGTCGACGCCCTCGTACGGCGCGCCGACCCGATGCCCCTTGGCGCGGGCGGCCAGTGCGTCGCGGCGCCGCAGATAGTCCTGGTCGTGGCGGCCGGGGTGCTCGTCGGGGAGGCCCAGCCGCCCCTCGGCGGAGATCGGGGTCTGCTTCCACACCGTGGTCATGGCCCTCATACCTGCCCCGCGGCGACACGAAGATCACCTGGCGTAGCGGGCCCGGAACCGCCCGTCGACGCCCGTCCCCTGCCGTCTTCGGACTCTCAACGCAGAACTCGCTTCCGTATCGTTATTACTTCGATTCTTGACGATCCGGGCCCGAGTGACGTTCACTCAGCCGTTCTGGGCCGAGTCAGGGCGGCCCCTTGCGGAGGTACCTTTCATGAAGGCAATGAAGGCGATGAGCACGGCGAACGTGACGAATGCAACAATGCGTCGCCGGGTCGCCATCAGTGCGGTGGCGCTTTCCCTCGCCGCACCGCTGGCGGCGTGCGGAAGTGATCATCCGGCCGCGGATCAGGGCAAGGACACGATCGGCCTGCTGCTCCCGGAGAGCAAATCCACGCGCTACGAGAATTTTGACCGCCGCATCATTTCGAGCAGAGTCGCGTCGCTGTGTCTCGAATGCAAGTTGGACTACCACAACGCCGAATCCAGCCCGGATACCCAGAGAACCCAGTTCGAGGCGCTGGTGAACAAGGGTGTCAAGGTCATCATTCTGGACCCGGTCGACGCGCAGGCCGCCAAGAGTTGGGTGGACGCGGCAGCCCAGAAGGGCGTGCAGGTCATCGCCTATGACCGGCTCGCCGAGGGCAACGTCAAGGCGTATGTCTCCTACGACAACGAGAAGATAGGACGCCTCCAGGGCGAGGGAATTCTGACCGCACTCGGTTCCCGTGCTTCCAGTGCGAACGTCGTCATGCTGAACGGTTCGCCGACCGACCCGAACGCCCCGTCATTCAAAAAGGGCGCACATGCCGTCCTGGACGGCAAGGTCCGCAAAATCGCCTTCGAGAAGGACATTCCCGAATGGTCCGAGGAAACGGCCAAGAAGGAGATGACCAACGCCATCAACACCCTCGGTGCGCAGGGCATCGACGCGGTCTACTCGGCCAACGACGGAATGGCCGGTAGCATCGCCGAAGCACTCAAGTCGGCCGGCCTCAAGAACATTCCGCTGGGTGGCCAGGACGCCGAACTCCCCGCGCTGCAGAGGCTGTTGAACGGAACCCAGGCGTTCACTGTTTACAAGCAGGTCCGGCCGGAGGCGCAAACCGCCGCCGAGATCGCCTTCCGCCTGCTGCGCGGCCAGAGCATCACCTCGCTCACCTCGACCACCGCCAAGAACGGCAGCACGTCGGGTATCCCCGCCAAGCTCTTCAACGCCCAGCTGGTCACCAAGCAGAACCTCAAGGACACCGTCGTCAGCGACGGCGCCGTCCGTACGGACCTGCTCTGCACCCCGGACCTCGCCGCCGAGTGCAAGTCGGCCGGAATCGAGTGACCGGCCCCCGGTTAGGCGGCCGGTTCCGTCCGCCCCAGCCACGCGTACGCGGCCCGCGCCGTGAACTCCCCCTGGCCGCCCGCGAAGAGCAGCCCGGCACCGGCGAAGGCCGGATCCCCGGCGGTCGCGGCCACATACGGGACCGCGATACACCGCATGCCCGCCCGGTGCGCCGCAAGCGCACCGGGCGCCGCGTCCTCCAGCACCACACAGGCGCCGGGCGCGACACCCATCCGGCGAGCGGCCTCCAGGAACACATCGGGCTCCGGCTTGCCGCGCGGCACCTCCTCGGCCGACACCAGCGTGGTCAGCTGCGCATCCAGCCCCGTGCCGGCCAGCACCGCCTCGATCGCGGCCCGTGACGAACCCGACGCCACCGCCATCGGATGCCCGCCCGCGGCCAGCAGCGCCACCAACTCCCGCATCTCCGGGAACACTTCGGTATGCGCCCGGGCCAGCTCCAGATAGGCGTGGTTCTTCCCGGCCAGCAGCTCCTCGACCGGTGCGTCGATGCCGTACTCGCGCGCCAGGATCTCCAGCGTCTCGCGGGTGCCGATCCCGATGAAGCGGGCGTGCCGCTCCCAGGTGAAGTCCGTGACGCCGTAGCCGGCCAGCAGCCGGCGCCCCGCCTCGAAGTAGTTCGGCTCGCTGTCCACCAGCGTGCCGTCCAGATCGAAGATGACCGGGGTCGGCGGGGCCGACGTGGTGGACGCAGCGGAGGGGGCCCGGGGGTCGCTGGAGGCGCTCATGCCGTCCAGCATGCCAAGCCGCCCGCCCGGACGGCCCGCGCACCCGCCCCGGTCAGACGCTCCGCGTCATGCCGTCCCCGGCTTCCCGGCGGCCGCGCCCACCGTCTCCACCAGCGGCAGCATCCGGTGCGGCACCCGCTCGCGCAGCGCCACCTCCGTCCGCGTCCGCACCACGCCCGGCAGGCTGATCAGCCGCTGGATCACGTCCTCCAGATGTGCCGCGTCCCGGGCCACCACCCTGGTCAGCAGATCCCCGCCGCCGGTCGTCGAGAACGCCTCGATGATCTGCGGCACCCCGGCCAGCGCATCGGCGACCTCCTCCAGGCGCCCCTGCGTCACCTCGATGTGCACGAAGGCCAGCACCGGATGCCCGAGCGCGGTGGGCGAGAGCCGGGGGCCGTACGCGGTGATCACACCGTCCCGCTCCATCCGGTCCAGCCGCGCCTGCACCGTCCCCCGGGCGACCCCGAGCACCCGGGCGTACTCCCGCACGCTGGTGCGCGGCTGCTCCAGCAGCAACCGGAGGATCTTCGCGTCCAGCGCGTCCACGGCCATGGCTCCACGGCCTCCTCAGGTCGGCGGGTGGTCGGCGAGCCGGCGGAGCGGTCCGCCAGCGGTCGGATCGTTCCGGGGGATAGATCCATTATCCCTGCGCGAGACCCCTCCCGGCACCGTCCGGAAGGACGATCTTCGGCCGGATTCGCACCCTTAGCGTGGTGCCGGCCACCCGATGCGATCCCGCAGTCTCCGGAGGACGTATGACGCACGACGACCCCGCCCACCGCCCCGCCGAGGACGAACTCGCCGCCCTGGCCGCGGAACTGGTCGGCATGGCCGCGGAGGACAACCGGACCGCGCACCGCGCCAACAGCGAGGACTTCGCCGACCAGTTGGTCTGGCGCCGGCTGACCGCCCGGCACGGCGACCGGCTCGGTGAGATCATGGACCGGTACGGCTGGCCGACGACCGAGCTGGTCGGCCCCGAGGCCGCGCGGAGCGCCTGGCTGCTCGCCCAGCACGCCGACCGCCAACTGGAAGTGCAGCGCCGGGCCCTGCGGCTGATGGAGCGTGCGGTGGCGGCAGGCGAGGCCGGCCCCAGGGAGCTGGCGTTCCTGCGCGACCGCACGCTGGTGAACGAGGGGCGCCGGCAGGTCTACGGCACCCAGATCGCCGGCGTACGGGACGGCGCGCCCGTTCCGTGGCCGTGCGAGGAGCCCGAGCGGATGGACGAGCGAAGGGCGGAGGTGGGCATTCCGCCCTTCGCCGAGTACGTGGCCCAGTACTCCTGAAGCGCCCTCAGGTGAGGGACAGCGTGCACCGGCCCTCGGCGGCCGAGCTGTTCCCCACGTAGATGTCGATGGCGCCGGGCTCCAGCAGGAACTCGCCGTGCGGGTCGTGGGTCCAGAACCCCAGGTCCTCGGCACCCAGCCGGAACCGCACCGTCCGGCTGCCGCCCGGCGCCAGCGTCACCCGCCAAAAGCCGCGCAGCCGGCGGACCGGCTGGGCGATGGTGGCGGCCCGGTCGTGGACATAGAGCTGGACGACCTCGTCGCCCTGCCGGGAACCGGTGTTGGTGACGGTCGCCGCGACCTCCACGGTGTCGCCCGCGCGGAGGGCGCTCACCGGGATCCGGTCGCGGCTCAGCGCGGGCGGCCCCGTACGGAACGTCGTATAGCTCAGGCCGTGGCCGAACGGGAACCGGGGCCCGTCGGGGAGGTCGAGGTATTTCGAGGTGAACTTGTCGTCGGGGTCGTAAGGGCGGCCGGTGTTCTCGTGGTTGTAGTGGATGGGGATCTGGCCGACCGTGCGCGGGAACGAAACGGGCAGCTTGCCACCCGGGTCGACCCGGCCGAACAGCACATCGGCGATGGCGTTGCCGGCCTCGATCCCGGGGTGCCACGCCTCCAGCACCGCGGGTGCGCCGTCCAGCCAGCCGCCGACGGTCAGCGGACGCCCGTTGACCAGGACGACCGCGAACGGCTTCCCGGTACGCGCGATCGCCTCGATCAGCTTCTCCTGCGCGCCCGGCAGGCCGATGTCGCTCCGCGCGGCGGCCTCACCGCTGAGCGCCGCGGGCTCACCGACCACCACGAAGGTCATCGCGGCGGAGCGGGCCGCCGCCACGGCCGCCGGAATGCCGCTGGTGTCGTCCCCCTGTGCCGCGACACCCCGCTCGTAGCGCACCGTGCTGCCCGGCACGGCCTTCCGGACGGCGTCGAGGACCGTCACGGCGGGGAACTTCTGCGCCGCGGGCGGCATCACCCAGGTCCCCAGCAGATCACCGGAGTCGCCGAACGGCCCCACGACCGCGATCGACCCCACGGACCGGCCGACCGGGAGCACCCCCCGCTCGTTCTTCAGGAGCACCATCGAGCGGGCGGCGGCCGTGCGCGCCGCCGCCCGCGCGTCCGGCGTCGGCGCCCCGATCTCGCCCCCCTCGTCCACATACGGACGCGCGAAGAGCCCGAGTGCGAACTTCAGCCGCAGAATCCGCGAGACCGCGTCGTCCACCCGCTGCTCGCTGATCCTCCCCTCCCGCACCAGCCGCTTCCCGTACGTGACCATCGTGGTGCTGGTCATCTCCATGTCCACACCGGCACGCAGGGCGAGTCGGGCGGCCTGCGCGCCGTCCTCCGCGACGCCGTGCGGGATCAGCTCCCGGACCCCGTTCCAGTCGCTGACCACCACGCCGTCGAAGGACCATTCCCGCTTCAGGATGTCGGTGAGGGTGTGCGTATCGGCGTGCGCGGGGACGCCGCCGATGGTGTTGAACGAGGCCATCACCGTGGCCACCCCGGCGTCGACCGCGGCCTTGAACGGTGGGAGGTACAGGTTCCGCAGCCGGGCCTCGGAGACGTCCACGGTGTTGTAGTCGCGCCCGCCCTCCGCACCCCCGTACGCGACGAAGTGCTTGGCGCAGGCGGCGATCCGGTCCGCGGCGGAGAGGTCCGCCCCCTGATACGCACGGACCTTGGCGGCGGCGAACGTGGCCGTCAGATACGGGTCCTCGCCGTTGCCCTCGGCGATCCGGCCCCAGCGCGGCTCGTGCGTCACATCCATCATCGGCGCGAACGTCCAGTGCACGCCGTTGGAGCGGGCCTCCTTCGCCGAGACCTCGGCGTCCCGCTCCGCGACCCGCGGATCGAAACTGGCGGCCTGGGCGAGCGGGATCGGAAACGTCGTCCAGAAACCGTGGATGACATCCAGCCCGAACAGCAGCGGAATGCCGAGCCGGGACTCCTCCACGGCGATCTTCTGCAGCGCGTTGCTCGCCCGCGCCCCGAAGATGTTCAGCACCGATCCCAACCGCCCCTGGCGCGCCGCCTGTTCGGCCTCCTTCGTGCCGGGCCCGCCCGGCCCGGTGTCGTACGTCCAGGGAAGCTGCTGGAGCTGGCCCAGCTTCTCTTCGAGAGTCATACGCGCCAGCAGCGCGCGGACCTCGCCGTCGTACGGTCCCGGGCGGTGCGCCGGGACGCCCGCGTCCGCCGCGGATCCCGCGGTCCGGGGAAGCGCGCGCGCCGGGTCGGCTCGGGTGCCCAGGAGCCCGGCGGTAGCCGCAGTACCCCCCGCGGCCAGCAGGGAACGACGTCGCAGCCCACTCATACCCGCACCTTTTCCCTCCATCGCGGCGTGAAGGTCGTCCCAGGGCGCCAAGAGCTGAAGTGAACGTAGATGGAGGGAAGTTGAGCGTCAAGACGGCGAACAGGCCGCGCCGTACGCGTACAAGAGGCGAAGGGGCGGCCGGGTGTGCCAGGGCCCTGCCGGAAGCCCGCGGTTGGCCGCCGTCCGCCCTGTGTCGCATCATGCGGGGATGATCGAGAACCCCCCTTCCGCGCTGCCACCCGTGGAGCGGCTCACCCGCTACACACCCGCCGACATGGCCGAGATCCTCGGCGACGGAGACGATGCCTTCGGCGTCGCCGAGTACGGCCTGACCTGGCTGCCGAAGGAGGAGCACTTCGGCATCCGGCTCGGCGGCCGGCTGGTGGCGCACGCCGGCCTGCGGCTGCTGCCGACAGCTATCGGCGGGGCCGAGACGCGGGTGGTGGGCGTCGGCGGTGTGGCCGTGGCGGCCGGCGTACGCGGGCAGGGGCTCGCCCGGCGGGTGGTGGCGGGCGCGCTCGAGCACGCGCGCACCCTGGGCCCGCGCTACGGGCTCCTCTTCTGCCGCGCTCCCCTCGTCGCCCTCTACGAACGGCTCGGCTGGCAGGCGCTGCACGGGGAGGTGCGGGTGGAGCAGCCCGCCGGCCCCGTGGTCATGCCGCTGCGGACCATGTGGACGCCCCTTTGCGACGGTGCCCACTGGCCGGCGGGACCGGTCCGGTTGCTCTCGCTGCCCATGTGACCCCGGACGGGCGGTGCCCTTCGGCTCATGACCGGTCTCCGGACCGGTTGAGCGCCCTCGGGAAGACGGGCCGGGGAATCGCTCCGCGGTGTGGCATCCCGGTGTCCCGCACGGGCTTCACGCGCGCAGACGGGTGTGGATGGCCGAGGCGAGTTCGGCGATGCCGGTGGTCCTCAGCGCGCTGTAGTGATCGGCGTCGAGTTCGACCACGGCCGGGGGTGCGGCGGAGTAGCCGGACCAGGTTTCGATGAACGAGTCGTCGTCACCAGTGGACTTGAAGAGCGCGACCCGTGCGTGGAGCCGCCGTTCGGACAGTTCGCGCCCGTTGTACTGGAACTCGTACGTCCGCGCGACGATCCGGGTGATCCGGCGGACCAACTGCTCGTCCAGTGCGGGGAGCAGACGGTGGATGAAGCCGACGAAGCCGTCCTCGTCGCGGACCGTCGCCACACACCGGTCGAGGTCGGGCCCGGTGACGGACCCCGTGAAGACGGAGAACAGGATCGTCAGGTACGCCGGGTTGGCGTAGGACGCCTGACGCCCGTAGCGGTCGGCGTTGGCGTGGTGGACCTTCGGGTTGCCGGGGCAGAGCAGCATCAGGTGGTCCACCGCCTGGCCGGCCTGTTCAAGCTGCCATGCGGCCTCGAAAGCGACCCGGGCGCCGAAGGAGTAACCCCACAGGGTGTACGGGCCCTCGTTCTGCACGTGCCGGATCTCGGCGAGGTCGGCGGCGGCCATCTCCTGGAGGGTCGCGTAGGGCTCTTCGCCGGGGTTGACGCCGTGTGCCTGGATTCCGTGGAAGGGTCGGCCCATGGCTGCCCGTCGTGCGAGCAGGCGCAGGTTCATCGGGTAGCCGCCCAGCCCCGGCCAGCAGAAGACGGGCCGTCCGGAGCCCGCGCCGTGCAGCGGCACCAGCCGGGAGGACGGGCGGGGGGCGCAGTCGGCGATGCGCGCGGCGAGGTCGGCCAGTTTCGGGCGCTCGAAGACGACCTGCAGCGGCAGCCGCGTGGCGAACGCACGGTTGATCGTCAGGATGAGTTCGACGGCGGTGAGCGAGTCGCCGCCGCAGGCGAAGAAGTCGTCCTCGACGGAGACGTGGTCGTACTTCAGGGCCTTGCCCCACGCCTCGGCGAGCCACTTCTCCTGCCGTGTGACCGGGGCGGCGTACGGGGTGGTGCGGTCCGCGGACCGCACCTGGTCGAAGGAGGCGAGAGCCCTGCCGTCGACCTTTCCGTTCGCCGTCAGCGGCAACCTGTCGAGCACCAGGACCCGGTCGGGGACCATGTAGTCGGGCAGGATGCGCACCAGCTCGTCCTTGATGATCTCGGCCGGCCCCTTCATGTGGACGGCGTCCTCGCGCATGCCCTCGCTACGGATCTGCTCGTCGCTGACCCTGCCGCCGAGGAAGAAGTACGTGGGGCCGGTGGGGATGCCGCAGGAGGTCAGTATGTCCTCGACGCGTCGGGCGGCGGGCAGCGGACGGCCGGTCTTCGAGCTGTACCCCGAGGACATCAGGCCGAGGCGCAGGCCGTTGCGTTGCAGGTGGTGGAGCTTCCTGCCCAGGACCAGGTACTCCAGCCACGGCCGGTCGGCGCGGCTCACGGCGGTGATGCCGAAGCTCGCTCGCCGGTAGACCTGCTGGTTGATGGCGATGACATGCTTCGGCAGCACGAGTTCGCCCGAGATGCGCTGCAACTCGCCACCGGTGTAGCGGTACTGGCCCGCGGGCAGGTCCTGAACGCGTCCCGGATGGGACTGCACATAGATCTCGGTGGGGTCCGGCCACGGTTCCCCGCCGGCGGCGCGGATGGCGAACGTGCCCAGGTAGTAGTCCTCGTCGGAGACGTCCAGGAGGTCCTTGACGGACCCGTCGTGGGCCAGCGGCCGGATGGTCAGCCCGTACTCCGGCAGCACCTGTTCGAAGAGACCGGCCATGTGCCCGGCTTCGATCTCCAGCACTTCCCGGATGTTGTTCCGGTACACCGGTTCGATGGCCTGCCTGCAGCCGAGGAAGTGGACCGACAGATGGCCTTCCGACCGGCGGGACGGGGGGCCGGTCCGCACCAGGGCGTGGTCGACGGGGTGGTAGTAGTACGTGCCCGGCTCAAGTCCCGCTGTTCCGCCGTCGGTTTCCAGGTACAGCTGCGTGGCGTACAGGGCCCCCGGGGAGGCGTAGCCGTACTTCGGCAGCAGCCGCTGGTCGCTGTGGTACGCCCCGAACCAGCGCAGCAGCTCGCCGAGTTCCGCGAACGTCAGCTCGTCCAGTCCCCGGGACGGGCCGCCGGCCGGGCGTTCGGCGAGCAGGGCCAGCACGGCGGTCCGGGTGACCGGGGCGCCGTCGTAGAAGCGGTAGGTCTTGCGGGCGAAGACCTCCCTGCGCTGCCGGGGCGTCTCCTGTCCGCCGGGCAGCTCCACCACGGGCCGGCCGGCGAGCCGCTCGCGGCGGCGCAGACCCGGGTTGGACAACTGGGCCTTCACCTGGAGCCTGTTGGCCTTGGACTGGTGGTGGGCACCGTGGTCGCCCTGGTCCATCAGTGCCGCTTCCTTGGGGTTCAGCTCGACGCAGGCGACCAGGCTCGCCGAGCCGGTGCGCGGGTTGTCGGCGACGACCACGGCCGCGCGCCGGACCCAGATGTGCTCCTCGACCGCCAGGGCGACCTCGTCGAGTTCGACGCGACAGCCGTGCAGTTTGACCTGGTTGTCGATCCGGCCGGCGAACTGGAGGGTGCCGTCGGGGTTCCAGTACGCCAGGTCGCCGGTCCGGTAAAGGCGTTCGGCGGGGGTGAACGGCGAGGTGATGAAGCGTTCCCGGGTCTGTTCGGGTTGGTTCAGGTACCCGCGGGCCAGTTGGGTGCCGCCGATGTACAGCTCGCCCGTCTCGTTGATGCCCACCGGCACCAGGTCGGCGTCCAGGATGAAGCACTGTGTGTCGCCGACCGGCGCCCCGATCGGCACGCTGCCCGTGCCGTCGCCGGCCGCGTCCGGGTCCACCGGGCAGGCGGTGGCGTTGATGGTGGCCTCCGTCGGCCCGTACAGGTTGACGAGCGAGGCCCAGGGAAGCTCGTCGGCCACGGCACGGGCGAGCCGCCACGACAGCACCTCACCCCCGGAGAACACCTGCCGCAGTGAGGTGCACAGCCCGAACTCCTCGGTGTCCAGCAGCGCTTGCAGCAGCGTGGGCACGCACTGCAAGGTGGTCACCTGGTGTGTGGCCACCGCGGCGACCAGGGCCTGCGGGTCCCGATGGACGCCTTGTGCGCCCATGACCACCCGGCTGCCGACGGCCGGGGCGAGGATCTCCCACTGGGCCGCGTCGAAACTCATCGGTGTCTTCTGCAGCACGGTGACGTCCTGGCCCAGGTACCCGTAGGCGTGCATCCACCGCATCTGGGAGGCGATGCTGCGGTGCTCGATCATCACCCCCTTCGGTCTGCCGGTGCTGCCGGAGGTGTAGATGACGTACGCCAGCGAGTCCGGCCGCACGGCCACCGGGGCGCGCGCGGTGCAGCGGTCCTGCACGTCGCCCGGGACGACGATCCGGGTGCCTGCCGGGGCGAGTTGGGCCAGCTGGGCCGCCAGGTGGTCCTGCGTGACGATGATGCGCGTCCGGCTGTCGTCGATCATGTAGCGGAGCCGGTCCTCCGGGTACTCCGGCGAGAGCGGCAGATAGGCGGCGCCGGCGAACAGGATCCCCCACACCCCGGTCATCAGCTCCAGGGACGGTTCGACGAACACCCCCACGCTCAGCTCCGGATCCGCACCGAGCCGACCGAGACACGCCGCCAGCCGGCGAGCCGACTCCGCCAGCTCGCGGAACGTCAGGCACCGGTCGCCGCAGACCACCGCGACGGCATCGGGCCGTGCCACGACCTGCTGCTTCAGCAGGTCGGGCAGGCAGTCCACGCTGGTGTGGTCGATCAGTGCGCCACGCGGTTCGGTCTTCACCGTCTTCTCTTTGCTGGCCGAGAACTGCTGGGACGGGACTGCGGCGGTCGCTCCGGCCGCCGTCCGGAGCGAGCGCCGCCGCTGGGGCCGAGCCGGTACCGCGGCATCGACGACAGGCGCGACGCCGAGCGGCTGCAGGGGAGTTGACTCCTTGCGCCGGGTGGCAGGCGGCCGCGAACAACGGACAGCAGACGGCGCCGGACGGCAGCAGTTCCGTCGTAACGGGGCATGCGCCGACCCGTGCCGACCGAAGCGGCGTCGTCAACCCACCGTCGCACGCCTGCCGGTTGCCCGGGATCCGGCACCGTATCCCCGGGCGGGCCCCACGGGTCCGTGACCGACAGTGCACACGTGCGCACGACACCATCTCCGATTCGCTGGGAGTACGCCGGACGACGCTGATCGCCACGCCGGCCCACACGTCGTGAACGGACGGGGAGAGGGGTCGGACAGGCGTCGCCGGCGACCCCGCCGCGGCATGAGGTCGCACCTCGGGTCCCCGACACCGACGTGGCGACCTCGCCCGGGCGTCTGTCTTCCCAACTCTCCGGCCGCACGTGCGGCTCAGACGAAATCAGCCCGCATCAGGCCCCGGCCGCTCGGCCGGGTTTTCGGTTCCCTCAGCGGAACTGCACTGATGTCTTCACTCAACGATACGCTCGACGCGGCCAAGCCTCACACTCTGGCGCTGCTCCCGGATCGGCGTCGGCCTTGCCCCTTGGGGAGGGTCACCCGGCCCGGTCGGGTCGTGGGCCGACGGGCGGAGCACCCCGGCCCGCGGACGCCAGGATGGCGGCGCCGGCGGGGTCGGCGGCAAGCGCCTCCTCGAAGCCGTCCTTCGGCAGCACCTTGTTCCCGGCGAGGGTGACTCCGTTCGGCGGGGTGTCGGCCCCGGCGGGGTGGTCGTCCCAGAAGTTGTCGCGGAAGGTCACGTTCTCCAGAGGGGGCGTCACCCGCAGCACGATCGGGGTGTCGCCGCGGTGGACGACGTTGCCCTGCACGGTGACCCAGGCGGCACCGTAGTCGGTGTAGAGGCCGAAGTTGTAGGGGGTGACGGTGTCGCGGACGACATTGCCCCGTACCAGGGTGCCGTCGGTGTAGGAGGTCCCCTGCCTGCCGTTGAGGTAGATGCCGCCGCCGTCGGCCAGCACCGTCATGGTGCGGTGGATGAGGTTCTCGGTGATCCGGACCCGGGCGGCCTGGTTGCCGCCGGTGACGACGATCCCGCTGTAGGGCACGTCGTGGATCTCGTTGTGAGCCACCGTCACCTCGCGTGCGTCCATCACCCAGATCGCGGGGGAGCCGTGGTACTCGCGGCCGACGCGGTGGATCAGGTTCTGCCGGATGCGGGTACCGGTGCCGGAGGTGACGGTCACGGCGCTACCGGAGACGTCCTCGATGTGGTTGCCGACGACCGCGTTGTCGCGGCCCGGGCCGGCGAAGCCGATCGCCCCGGCGCCGAGCAGGGTGAACCGGTTGTCGTGAAGTGCGACCCGCACGGCGGCGGTGAACTCGACGTTGGCGGGCAGGAACCGGGGTGCTGCCGGGATCGTCAAGTGGGCCTTCCCTTCCGCGAGTTCGACCTTCTGCAGCTCCCCGCCGCCGTAGTAGGTGGTGGCGAAGAAATGCAGGAACCCGTCAGGTCCGTCCGGTTCGGTCCAGCCGGCGTGGGAGAAGGTCAGGCCCCGCAGCGTCACATCGTGCAGCGGGTTCTCCTCGGTTCCCCGGCCGACGACGAGCTTCTCCAACACAGGGGCGACGACTTCGGCTTCGGCCGGGTCCTCACCGGGCAGCGGCAGATAGTGCAGCACGTGGCGCCCCGGGGTGCGCCGGTCGAGGACGAAGGTGCCCGGCTCGGTCAGAAAGCTCACGCTGTTCTCCGCCGCACTCGGCCGGGCCAGGCCGTCCCACCGTGTGTCCCGGCCGCTTTCGGCGCTCGCCGGCCGGTCGCCGACCCAGGTGGCGGTGTAGAGCTCGCGGGCCCGGTCGAAGGCGGGCTGGACGAGGGTGATGGTCGTGGACCGCGCATCGCCGGTGATCCCGGCGACCCGGCAGCGGGCCTCCGACCACGGGTACACCCACGGGAAGACGAACTCGATGCTCGTCGGGTCCTGCCAGCGCTGCGGCGCCGTACTGTCCGTGACGTAACCGGTCTCGGTTTTCGTCACGCTGCCGGGGATGCCGGGGCTGAGCGAGGCCCTGGGCGCGCGGCGGCCGTTCACATACAGCTGCCGGGTCTCCAGCGAACCCACTTCGGCCTGCCAGGCGCCGTCCACCTCGCTGGGACGCCACCCGGTGATCATCCGGCCGCCGCTGACAACGGCCTTCTCCTGCAAGGGAGTTCCGTAGCCGTGGGCCTGGTACACGACCCGGTGGCCGTTCTCTCCCGAGTCTCCCGCGGCCGGATCCAGGGTGAAGGGGGCGTCCAGGACGTACGTTCCGGCGCGGAGGTTGACCACGAGGTCGGAGCGCAGTGACGCGGTGCGGGCGCGGACGGCCCGCTGGGCGGCGGGCAGGGTGGCGAACGGCCGGTCGAGCGTGCCGGGCCAGGAATCGCGGCCCCAGGGCGCGACGTGGAGCTGGTCGGGCTGGTCGTCGAGCATGGATGTACCTTCCCCCGAGGAGGTTTATGTTGTACACGGCGGCGTACACCATAAACGCCGGGCTAGGGTGGGCGTCAAGGATGGGAAGGTGAGTGCGCATGGCCGAGGAGAACGCGGCGGCGGATCCTGGACGCACCGTCGAGCTGCTCTGGGGCGCCAAGGGGAGCCACGGCAGGACGGGGCTGAGCCTGGCCGGGATCGTCGCGGCGGCGATCGAGGTCGCCGACGCCGAGGGGCTGCCCGCGCTGTCCATGCGGCGGGTGGCCGAGCGGCTGGGCTTCACGACGATGTCGCTCTACCGGCATGTGCCAGGCAAGGCCGAGCTGGTCGAGCTGATGCGGGACGCCGCGGTCGGCGAACTCGACCTGGCCGCGCCCGACCGCCCCGGGCCCGAGGACGGCGACTGGCGCGCCGGCATGGAGGCCTGGGCCCGCGCGCACTGGGCCCTGCACCTGCGGCATCCGTGGCTCGTGCACACCGCCGGCAGCCGCCGGCTGCCCGGCCCGAACATCATGGCCGACTACGACCGCGCGCTGCGGATCGCCGAGGGGACGGGGCTGCGGGCCTCCGAGGTGGTCGCGGTGGTCTCGCTGGTCGGCGGCTTCGTGAAGACCGCCGCCCTGCAGGTCCACGAAGTCCTGCGCGAGGAGCGGGAGTCCGGCGTCTCGAACGCGCAGTGGTGGCGCGGCCGGGAGGAACTGGTCGAGCGTATGAGTCCGTACCCCGCGCTCGGCCGCCTGTGGCAGGCCGGTGGCTTCGACGAGCCTGAGGACCCCTTCGACTTCGGTCTGGCCCGCACGCTCGACGGCGTCGAACTGCTCGTCCGGCGCCACCGTGACGAAAAACGTGACGGAAGTGGGGTGCGGTCCAGCGCAGGGCGGTGCTCGGTCTGCGGTGCCGCGTTCGACGGGACGCGGCGGGGGCGTCCACGGGACTACTGCTCGCGCGCCTGCCGGCAGCGGGCCTACCGGCAGCGGCGAACGGCGAGCTCGGCGCCCGCCGGTTCCGGGGTACCCGCAGGTTCTACGGGCGACCCCCGCTAGCCAGGAGGCGTGCAGGTGGATGGCAGGTCAGGACCGGAGCCGGGGACGGGTGTCCCGAGCGGGGCGTGCGCGCCGCGGCCGAGGGGGTGGCATGGGCGGCGGCAGCGGCTCCGCCGGTGAGGGTGCGCGGAGGAGCGGCTCGGGGCCGGACGGTGGCGAAGTGCCTCGATGAGTGTTCCATTGGTCCGTCGATGGCAGGAGAGCGGCGGTCCTCACTGGACCATTGGCCCAGTACTGGCGGTTCCTATTGAGCAATCGGCCGCCCAGATGCTGAGATGTAGGCGTCGATGGCGCTGCGGATCCCCGCGGCGCCTTTCTCATGTCGCGGTGCACCTGTGTGCGGAAGGGTCGGGACGACTTGCTGAAGAAGGCGTTCATGGCGCCGGATCCGGGGCGTATGCGACTGCGCTCCGCGGCCCGGGCCGTGGTCGGGGTCGGGCTTGCCGTGGCGCTGTGCGGCTTGGCCGGGCATGCGCTGGTCGCCGCGATCACCGGTGGTCTGGCCGCGCTGCTCGCCTTGTTCACGGTGACCGATCCGACGGTCCGCGGCCAGGCCGTGACGACCGCGTTGCTGCCGGTCGTCGGCCTCCCTCTGCTCGCGCTCGCGGCCCTGCTGCACGACGTGCCCGTCGCGCGCGACCTGGCGTTCCTGGCGGTCGTGGGGGCGGGGGTGTACGCGCGCCGGTGGGGGCCGCGCGGGCACTCGCTGGGCGTGTTCGCCTTCATGGTCTTTTTTGCCGCGCAGTTCCTGCACACCGCTCCCGGCCAGCTCCCCGAGTCGTCCGCGGCCGTGCTGCTCGGGCTCGCGGCGTCGTCGGTCGTGCGCTTCGGGGTGTGGTGCTACGAACGGCGGCTGCCGGCGCCCGCCCCGGTGGCCGCCCCGACCGGGGGGACGGGGCTCGCGCGGATCACGACGCGGCAGGCCGTGCAGGCGACCGTAGGGGCCGCTTTCGCCCTGGGCCTCGGGCAGGTGCTGTCCGACCAGCGGTGGTACTGGGCCGTGGGCGCCACGTGGTGGGTGTTCGTGAACACCACCTCGCGGGGCGAGACGCTCGTGCGCGGGTTCCGGCGGTTCCTGGGAACGGTGCTCGGGGTCGTGCTCGGCTTCGCCCTCGCCGTTCCGCTGCACGACGAGCCGATCGCGGCGGCCGTGATCGTCGCCCTGAGCGTCTTCGGGATCTTCTACGCCGCCGCCGTTTCCTACACCTGGATGATGCTCGCCGTGACCGTGATGGCGAGCATGCTGTACGGACTGCTCGGCGTGCTCGATCCGGCGCTGCTCGCCCTGCGGGTGGGCGAGACGGCCGTCGGGGCCCTGGGCGCCCTGCTCGCGGTGTTCCTCGTCCTGCCGGTGACCACGCACTCCGTCACCGACGAACGGGTCGGGCAGGCCGTGCGGCGTGTGCACGCCTGCACGGCGAAGGCCGCCGCCCGGCTCGCGGGACATCCGGATGCCGATCCGGCGCCGCTGGTCGCCGAGCTGGAGGCGATCCTGGGCGGGGTGCGGCTGTCGCTCGTACCGCTGCTGCACCCGCTCAACCCGCTGCGGCACCGCAAGGCGCGCGCCCGGCAGGTCGTGGCCTACCTGGACGAATGCGCCGCGCAGGTACGGGGCCTGGCCGAGGTGGCTGCCGATCCGGCGGCCTCGCACGACGCCCGGCTGATCGCCGCCTGCCAGCGCGTGGAGGCCGTGGTGGGCACGCTGTTCGCGCCCGGCGGGGAGTCTGCGACCGCGCCCAGTGGGTGGGCCGCCGCGCCGGCCCACCACCCCGGCGCCGAGCGGGCACTGGCGCATCTGCACGGCCTGGAGTTGGCGCTCACCGCGCTGGCACAGCCCGTCCGCAGCGCACCGCGGGCGCCGTTCGCGGCGTCCTGACGGGCGCGGGACGGCGGTTGCCAGCCAACCCGGCACGCTACCCGCCCGGCGCTGCTAGCGTCGCCGGAACAGCGGGGCACTCCCCGGCCGCCACACGGCGTCCCCGGGGCGGGCGGCCGCCAATCGGCAGGCGGACGAAGGGCGGCGAGCAGTGGGGACGACCCGGTCAACGACGCAGGCGGCAGCGGACGGGACGGCGTCGGGCGGGCGGCGGGCGTACCGGGCCTGCATCGGATCGTTCACGGCGGCCGGCGGGCGGGGCGTCACCACCGCGGACGTCGACCCGGAGTCCGGGGCGCTGACCCCGCTGCACTCCACGGACATCCTCGCCAACCCCTCCTACCTGGCGCCGGGTTCGGACGGCCGGCACCTCTACGCGGTCAGCGAGATCCCGGACGGCGCTGCCGCCGCCTTCGCCCTGACGCCCGAGGGACCCGTACTGCGCGCGCCCGCCGTCCCCGTGGGCGGCGCCGGCCCCACCCATCTCACCCTGGCCGCGGGCCATCTGGTCACCGCCAACTACGGCTCCGGCAGCGTCAGTACGCTCCCCGTGCGTGCCGACGGCACGCTCGGCGGCCCGGCCCGGGTCCTGCAACACCAGGGCAGCGGCCCCCGGGCCGACCGCCAGGAGGGCCCGCACGCGCACGCCGTCCGTCCCGACCCCAGTGGCCGCTGGCTGCTCGGCGTCGACCTGGGCACCGACTCGGTGCGGGTCTGCGCGCTCGACGCCGCGAGCGGGGAGCTGACCGTACGGGGCGAGACACGGCTGCGCCCCGGCAGCGGGCCGCGCCAACTCGCGTTCCACCCGCGCGGCGACCTCGCCTGCGTCATCAACGAACTCGACCCGACGGTGACCCTCTGCCGCTGGGACGCGGACCGCGGCACGCTCACGCCCCTGGGGGAGACCCCCCTCCTTCCGGACACCCGGGCGGCCGCGGCCGGCGGCAGCGGGGACGGAGCGAGGGCGCCCCGGCCGACCTTCCCCTCCGCCCTGGTCATCTCCCCGGACGGCCGGTTCGCCTGGGCCGCCAACCGGGGCGACGACAGCATCGCGGTGCTCTCCCTGGACGCGCGCGGCGCGACCGCCGCCCTGGTCACGACCGTGCCCTGTGGCGGGCACTGGCCGCGCGACCTCGCGCTGCACCCCGACGGGCGGCACCTCTACGCGGCCAACGAACGCTCCGGCGACGTCACGTGGTTCACCCTCGACCCGGAGACCGGTGTTCCCGCGCGGGGCGGCTCGATCGCGGCGCCGGCCGCTTCGTGCGTGGTGTTCGTCCGCGGCGGACCGGAAGCCGCCCGGCCCTGATCCGTCGGACGGGCCCTGTGTGCGGGGCCGTGGGCGCGGGGCGGGCGCCCGCCGGCGTCATCCCTGCGGGAAGCGCCCGCCGAAGTAGACCTGCGTCTCGGTGAGCCGGCCGCCCCGGACCGTCATCACCTCCACGTTGCGATGGCGTTCCCCGGTCTTCAGCTCGTACTCGTAGCGGACGAAGACCTGGTCGTCGTCGAGGGCGACGGTGTCGAGGAGCTCCTGGGAGCGGACCCGGTCCGCGGTGGGGAAGCAGACCTCCAGGAACGCGGCCTTGCCGATGTGGTCGTCCTGCGGGCTCGTGAAGACGAACTCGTCGGCGAGCAGCCGCTCCATGGCCGTGCGGTCCTGGGCCAGGTAGGCGGCGAAACAGGCGCGAACGGCCTCGACGTTGCTGCGGTGCGTCATGGGCTGCCTCCTGATGGGGGGACGGGGCCGGCGCCACGACCGTAGCGGAGGCGGTGCGGGCATCCCCGCGGACCGCCGCCGGAAGGCGCTGAGCCGCCCGCTCGCGCGCCCGCGGACCCTCCGACGCCCGCGGGGTGTCCGCCGCCCTTACGGGCCGCCTGGCGGTCGTCTGGGCTGCTCAGCGCCCCGTCCGGCCGCGAGGTGCCGCACCCGTGCGTCGGACCAGGTCACCGGACACCGGTCACCGGACGATCCCGGCGGCGCCGCCCCTCACCCCGGCCCCGGACACGCCGAGGGCCGCCCCGCGCGATCGGCGCGGCGGCGGCCCCTGTGCATGCGGCGCGGGCGGCCGGGCCTACCGGACCGGCGCCCCCACACCCTGGCCCGGCAGCCTGATCCCCACTGCCGACGCGTAGTTGGACAGCACCAGCCGGCCCACCGTGCCGTACGCGCCCAGCGTCTCGGCCGAAGCGCAGCCGGCCTCCGCCGCGGCTGCCCCCAGAAGGCCGTCGGCGAGTTCGGGGCCGATCAGGTACGGGGCCAGCGCCAGCTGCTGCGAGCCGGAGGAGCGCAGCTGCTCGGCGGTACGGGCGATGGCGCCCTCCTCGTCGAGGCCGGCGGCCAGTACCGGCACGGCCAGCCGGGCGGAGAGCAGCATGCCGGTGATCCCGGCGGCCTGCACCGCCTCCTCGCCGCCGACGGTGGCGAGGATGATGCCGTCCGCCGCGGTGGCGACCGTGAACAGCCGGGCGCGGTCGGCGCGCGCCAGCCCGGCCTCCGACAGGCGGACGTGCAGCGCCTCGGCGAGCAGCGGGTGCGGGCCCAGGACGTCGGTCAGCTCCGCGGCGGAGGCGCTGTTCATGATGGCCTGGCGTATCCGGCGCAGCAGCGCGCTGTCCGGACCGGCCAGCAGCGGCACGACGACCGCGGCCGGACCGGGGTCGGACTGCCCGGCGTTGGCGGCGCGGACCTTCTGCTCGGCGGCGGCCTGCGCCAGTACGGCCTCCAGGGAGGGGAACTCGTCGTCTCCGCCGTCCACGTAACCGATCCGCGCGTCCAGGCCGGGCAGTTCGGAGCGGGCGATGCTGGAGACCTCCTCCGCCAGGCTGCGCGAGCCGGCGGTGGGAGTGCCGGGCACGGCCAGCACGAGGGCGGGTGCGCCCTCGGGGGCGGCCAGCGGCTCCGGCCTGCGATGGCGGCCGGACTGCCGCGCGCGCGGCATACGTACAGGCAGGCCGGGTGCGGCTCCCGGGCTCGGGGATTCGGCGTCAGAAACGGGCGAGCCAGGTGCGGGCCCAGTGGGGGAACTCATGGCGCCGCATGCTAACGCCTCGATGTGTCCCGCCGCCGAGGGAGGGTTCGGTCGAGCGGTATCCGTCCCGATTTATCCCGCGCGTCACGGCGGCTACCGCGCCGCAGGCCGTGTGATCTGCAACAACCTCGGATCGGCGGGCAGCGTCAGGCGGCCCGCCGCCAGTGCGGTGGCGATCGTCAGCGCCCCGTCGAGCGGGGTGCCGGCGGCCGTGACCGGGCGGGCGCCGGGCAACCGCTCGGCGAGCGCCGTACGGAGCGGGGAGAGCAGGGGATCCCCGAGGGCGAACAGCCCGCCGGTGTACGCAACGGGCATTCCGGGGCCGGGCGGACAGGCCGCCGCCGCGGCGTCCGCGATATGGCGTGCGGCGTCGGCCAGGATGCCGGCGGCCACGGCGTCGCCGACGGTTCCCGCGCTCCCGACGCGTCCGCGCTCCCCGCTGTCCCCGGTGGCGCAGTGCGCGACCTCGGGCGCGAACGAGGCCAGTACCGCGGGCCGGTCGGGTCGCGGATAGAGCGCACCGGGCAGTCCGGCCACCGGCCCGAACACCGCCTCCGCACGCGCCAGAAGGGCCGGCGAGCCGCCGGGCCGCCCGTCGTGCGCGCGCATCGCGGCCTCCAGCCCGGCACGCCCGATCCAGGCACCGCTGCCGCAGTCGCCCAGCAGATGGCCCCAGCCGTCGGCCCGCCGCCAACCGCCCGTCGGGGTCAGGTCCGTCCCCACGGCGACCAGGCCGGTGCCCGCGGCCACCACGACGCCGGGCCGCTGGCCGAGCGCCCCCGCGTACGCGGTGACGGCGTCCGCGGCGAGGGCGAGCCGCCGCACTCCGAAGGCGCCGGCCAGCGCGGCGGGCAACCGGGCGCGCAACTCGTCCCCGAGGGTGCCCATACCCGCGGCGCCCACGCACACCGCGGCGAACCGGTCACCGCCCACCCGGCGCCCCAACTCCTCACCCGCGGGGAGCAGTTGGCCGAGCATATGGTCCGCGTCGATGCCGGCGGGACCGGTGCGTACGGGCTCCCGCGAGGTGTACGCGGCCAGCGGCCGGGCATGCGGGTCGCCGGCCCGGGCGACGGCGATGCGCAGTCCGGATCCGCCCGAGTCGACCCCCAGGACCAGGTCCCCGGGACGATCGGCGCTCCCGGATCCCCGAGGGTTTCCGGCGGTCGTGCCGCCGCGCTCAGCCAAGGCCGCGGGCGTCCTGCTTGAGCGCGGTGTCGACCGTCAGCGCGGTGGCGACGACCAGGCTCAGCAGCGGGTCGGGGAGCTGGTGGTGGATCTGCAGGACGTAGTTGTCCGCGGTGGTGAACATCGTCTTGGCGAGGCCCTCCCAGGTCTTGGTGATCCGGGCGATCTCGGTGTCCGCGTGGTCGACGATCGCGAAGTTCCAGGCACGCCAGTTCTCCGCCTTGATCGCGCCGACCTGCTGCCCGTTGACCAGCATCGCGAAATTGATCTTCCCGATGGCGTTCTGCTGGACGATCTCGCCGACCGGTGAGCCGTCCGGACGCGACACCAGCACTTTGGACTTGAGCAGCTTCGCGGGCCGGGTCAGCACCAGCTGCGGCCGCCCGTGGGCGTCGCGGATCTCCAGCTTGTGGGTCATGTACTGGTCCAGGCTGGAGACCACCCGCAGCACCTTCTTGGCGGTGCTCTGCCCGACCTCGACGACCGCGCCGAGGGTGTTGCCGTTCTGGTCGTAGACGGCGTACTCGTTGCTGACCTCGATCAGCTTCGCCTTCTGGTTGACCACCAGCACCGGCTCGGTGAACAGGGTGCCGCCGCCCGGCCCGGTGGGTGCGACGCCGGCCTGCTGCTGCACCTGGCGCTGGACACCGGCCTGCCGCTGCGCCTGGTGATGGAGATCGGCCGGGCTGACGCCCGGCCCGCCGTACGGAGCCGGAGCCGGGGCCGGTTGCTGCGGTACCAGCGGCTGCGCGGCCGGCTCCTGGACCTGCGCCTGCTGCCCGGGATGGGTGTGCGCCGTCCACTGGGAGCCGTCCCACCAGCGGAGTTGGTGGGGGGCGCCCTGTGGGTCGGCGTACCAACCCGCAGGGATGTTCGCATGCGTCATGCCGGGAACACTATCGCCCGCAATCCGGCCCCGCCGGGCCTCAGGGCAGCCGCCAGTCCACGGGCTGCGCCCCCTGACGGACCAGGAGATCGTTGACCCGGCTGAACGGCCGCGAGCCGAAGAATCCCCGGTCCGCGGACATGGGGGAGGGGTGCGCCGACTCGACGGCGGGCAGGTCACCGAGCAGGGGCCGCAGGTTCCGCGCGTCGCGCCCCCACAGCACCGCCACCAGCGGACCCCCGCGCGCCACCAGTGCGCGGATGGCCTGCTCGGTGACTTCCTCCCAGCCCTTGCCGCGGTGCGCGGCCGGCTTGCGGGGCGCCGTCGTCAGCGCTCTGTTCAGCAGGAGTACGCCCTGCCGGGTCCACGGGGTCAGATCGCCGTTGGACGGCCGGGGCAGCCCCAGGTCGGAGTGCATCTCACGGAAGATGTTCTCCAGGCTCCCGGGCAGCGGGCGGACGTCCGGCGCCACGGAGAAACTGAGCCCGACCGCATGCCCCGGGGTGGGGTACGGGTCCTGTCCGACGATGAGCACCCGCACCTCATCGAAGGGTTGCTGGAAGGCGCGCAGAACGTTGTTGCCGGCCGGGAGGTAGGTCCGCCCCGCGGCGATCTCCGCCCGCAGGAAGTCGCCCATCGCGGCGATCTGTCCGGCGACCGGCTCAAGTGCCTTGGCCCAGCCTGGTTCGACGATGTCTTGGAGAGGTCGTGCAGCCACGGGATCACCCTACTGGCCGCAGCCCGCTTCCCCTCAACCGAAGGCCAGCGGTCCGGACCCGGACCGGAGTTCCGGATGCCCCACCGGGCGCTCCGCACGCCGTCACAACTCCCCGCCACCTCCGCTCCGTTGGGCCGGATCGTCCGATCGTCCCCGGCCGGCTCATGCGACGGCGGCCGCGCGGACGCACAGCACATCGGGCAGGTGGGAGGCGAGCTGCCGCCAGGTGTCGCCGTCGTCCGCGCTGGCGTACACCTCGCCGTTGCGGTTGCCGAAATACACCCCGGCGGGGTCGGCGTCGTCGACGGACAGGGCGTCTCTGAGCACCGTGCCGTAGTGGTCCTCCTCGGGGAGGCCGTCGCTCAGCGGCTCCCAGCTGCCGCCCGCGTCGCCCGTGCGGTACACCCGGCAGCGGTGCTCGGCCGGCACCCGGTCGATATCGGCGGTGATCGGGAAGAGGTAGGCGACATCGCCTCTGCGGGGGTGCGCGGCCACCGCGAAGCCGAAGTCCGAGGGCAGTCCGCCGCCGATGTCCGTCCACGTCGCGCCGGCGTCGTCGCTGCGGTAGACGCCCCAGTGGTTCTGGAGGTAGAGCCGGTCGCGGTCGACCGGGTCCTGGGCGATCTTGTGGACGCACTGGCCGAACTCGGGGTGCTGGTCGGGCAGGAAGACGGCCTTCACGCCCTTGTTGGACGGTTCCCAGCTGGCGCCGCCGTCGACGGTGCGGAACACCCCGGCCGCGGAGACCGCGACGGTGACCACGTCGGCGGCCCGAGGGTCGGTGACCACCGTGTGGACGGCGAGCCCGCCGCCGCCCGGCATCCACTTCCCGCGGCTCGGGTGGTCCCACAGGGCCCGTACGAGGGTGAAGGTCTCGCCGCCGTCCTCGGAACGGAACAGGCCGCCGGGCTCGGTGCCCGCGTACACCACATCGGGTGCCGCGGGGCCGGCCGGATGCAGCTGCCAGACCCGCTCCAGCGAAGTCCCGGTGTACTCCGGGTACTTGACGGCCGGGCGGGACGGCTCGCGCCAGGTCTCGCCCAGGTCGTCGGAGTGGAACACCGACGGGCCCCAGTGCGCGCTGTCCGCCCCGGCCAGCAGCCGGGGCCGCTCGCGGCGGGTGTCGATCGCGAGGGAGTACACCGCCTGCGCGGGGAAGTGCGGGCCGCTCACGTCCCATCTGCCGCGCCGCCGGCGGCCGATGAAGAGCCCTTTGCGGGTGCCCACCGCGAGTAGTACGTCCGTCATGCCGGAACACCTCCAAGACGCCGTTGTCTCAGCTGCCGTCAGTGTGCACCCCGGCACTGACAACGGCGTCCCCGTACGGTGTCCGCGCAGGTCAGACGGCCCGGTGGTACGGGCTCGGGATATGTGCGGAGGCGCCGAGTTCGCGGGCGGCGTGCTGCGCGAAGCTCGGCGAGCGGAGCAGTTCGCGGCCGATCAGCACGGCGTCGGCCCGGCCGTCCGCGACGATCTTCTCCGCCTGCTGCGCCTCGGTGATCAGCCCCACGGCGCCCACCGCGAGGCCGGTCTCCTTCTTGACCCGCTCGGCGAACGGCACCTGGTAGTCCGGCCCGGCGCTGATCCGGGCGTCCGGGGCGTTGCCGCCCGTGGAGGTGTCCAGCAGGTCGACGCCGTGCTCCTTGAGGTCCCGGGCGAAGCGCACCGTGTCGTCCGCCGTCCAGCCCTCGCGGTCGTCGGTCTCGTCCTCGCTGAGCCAGTCGGTCGCCGAGATCCGGAAGAAGAGCGGCAGCTCCTCGGGCCACACCGCCCGGACGGCGTCCACGATCTCCAGCGGCAGGCGCGTCCGGTTCTCGTACGAGCCGCCGTATTCATCGGTGCGCCGGTTGCTGTACGGGGAGAGGAACTGGTTGATCAAGTAGCCGTGCGCGCCGTGGATCTCGGCCACCTCGAAGCCGGCCGCCAGCGCCCGGCGGGCGGTGTCCGCGAACGCGGCGACGACCTCGCCGATCTCCTCCCGGGACAGCTCCGAGGGCGTGCTGAAACCGTCCGCGAACGCCAGCGGGCTCGGCCCGACCGGCTGCCAGCCGTAGCCCTCACCGTGGCGGATCGGGCCGCCGCGGTTCACCCAGGTCCGCTCCGTGGACGCCTTGCGCCCGGCGTGCGCTATCTGGATGCCGGGGACGCTGTGCTGCTCCTTGAGGGCGTCGGTGATCCGGCGGAACGCCTCGGTCTGGGTGTCGTTCCACAGCCCGAGGTCGTACGGGCTGATGCGCCCTTCGGGGCGCACCGCGGTCGCCTCGGTGAGGATCAGGCCGGTCCCGCCCGCCGCGCGCGCCACCAGGTGCTGGTAGTGCCAGTCGCCGGGCGCGCTCGCGGCCGGCCCCTCGGGGGCCGCCGAGTACTGGCACATGGGGGCCATCCAGAGGCGGTTCGGGATGGTCAGCGACCGAAGGCGGAGGGGTTCGAAGAGTGCGCTCACGGCAGGCTCCTGTACCTGAGGGCGAACGGGTGGTCCGGGGTCCCGCTGGATCCCGGCTCATACGATAGGCGTCGTAGTACGGTGAATGTCAAACTACGATGTCCCTCGTACAATGGATCCCTCAGAGACCGCGGCGCTCACCCGGAGATCGCGGGCGAGCGCGCCGCCGGTCGCCAGATCCGCAGCCCAGGAGCCGCCATGCCGACCGTTACGACAGCGACGGGCACCCCCGCGGGCTCCCGGTCGCTTCCGCATCCGGCCCGCGAGGACATCCGGCTCGCCGATGTGCTGCACGCCCTCGCCGACCCGATGCGGCTGCGGATCGTCTGTGCGCTGGCCGCCGCCGAGGGCGAGCTGAACTGCGCGGACATCGAGCTCCCGGTCAGCAAGTCGACCTGTACACACCACTTCCGGGTGCTGCGCGAGCACGGCGTCATCCAGCAGATCTACCGGGGTACGGCCAAGATGAACGGGCTGCGCCGGGCCGATCTGGAGGAGCTGTTCCCCGGTCTGATCGACGGCGTCCTGCGGGCCGCCCGGCTCCAGGAGCGCCGCCTCGGCGAGCGGTGACCGAGGACCGCCCGCCTCAGCGGCCGACCATCGCCGAGCGCGCCGCGGTCAACAGCCCTTCCCAGTCCGGCAGTTTGACCGTCCCGCGCCCCAGGCCGCGGCCCCACTCCGCCTCCGCGGCCTCGATGGCCAGCCAGCCGCGCCAGGGCACCGGCCGCTGCCCGGCCCGCTCCAGCGCCGCCACCGGGTCCCCGGCCGGCAACCGCCGTGCCAGGTCGGCGGCATCGGCCAGCAGCGACGCCGCGGTCTCCTTGGCGCACGGCCGGTTGGTACCGATCACCCCGGTCGGGCCGCGCTTGATCCAGCCCGCTACGTAGACACCGGGGTCCGGCGCCCCGTCCCGCAGGACCCGCCCGGCCAGGTGCGGTACCGTCCCGGTCGCCTCGTCGAACGGCAGCCCCGGCTGCGGCAGCCCCCGGTAGCCGACCGAACGCAGCACCAACTGCCCCTCGATGTCCTCGAATTCGCCCGTTCCCGTGACCCCGCCCCGCCCGTCGGGCACGGTCCGCTCGAACCGCACCGCGCGCACCCCCGTGGCCTCGTCCCCGAGCAGTGCGGCCGGCCGCAGGAAGAACCGCAGATGGATCCGGCGCAGCCGCCCCACCCCGGCGGCCATGGCCACCGGACGCTCGGCCCAGCCGCGCAGCACCTCGACGTTGCGCCGCAGCGGCGCCGGAAGTTCCGCCGGATCGCGGTACGCCGGGTCCAGCGCCAGCTCGTCGGGCCGCACCCGCACCTGCGTACCGGGCAGCGACCCCAGTTCCCGCAGCTCCTTGGTGGTGAACTTCGCCTGCGAGGGCCCGCGTCGGCCGACCATCCAGACGTCCTCGACGCGGCTGTCCGCGAGCGCGCCCAGTGCCCCCTGCGGCATATCGGTGGCGGCGAGTTCGGCGGCGCCCCGGGACAGCATCCGCGCCACGTCCACCGCCACGTTCCCCACGCCGATCACGACGGCGGAGCGCGCCCCCAGTGTGAAGCCTTCGGCCGGTGCGTCGGGATGCGCGCTGTACCAGGCGACGAACTCGGTGGCCGGATGGCTGCCGGGCAGCTCCTCGCCGGGGATGCCCAGATGCCGGTCGGTGGCCGCGCCCACGCAGAACACCACCGCGTGGAAGATCTTGTGCAGCTCCTCCAGGCTCACCCCCTGGGCGCCCACTTCCACGTTCCCCAGGAAGTGCACGCGTGGATGCTCCAGCACCGTCCGCAGGTTGTTCTGCAGCGATTTGATCTTCTCGTGGTCCGGTGCCACGCCGTAGCGCACCAGCCCGTAAGGGCAGGGCAGCCGGTCCAGGACATAGACCTCGATGTCCGGGACGGCCTCTTGCTCGACCAGCGACTGGGCGGTGTAGACACCGCTCGGTCCGGAACCGATCACTGCGACACGAAGCACGGGTGGCCCCTTCCGCGGAGTACCCCCAGGATCGCACCGGCGGGCGTGCGGCGGGAGAGCTGAGCTATCGGGGTTGCTCCCGGTCCGATGAGCGTGCCGCGCCCCTTGGCCGGGTCGGCTGGAGGCTAGGTTTTTTTTGTGTCGGAAAGTGACTTTTATACCGTTAATCACCGATATAAAGCCCAGGACGCGGCATTGGAGTGGCCCAGTTGGGAACTTCGGGCCCACGGCTCGGCCGCGCCCGAACTGGGCCCCTGGTTCAGCGCCCGGCTCACCTTCACCGACGGCGCCCGGATCGATGTGCTGGTGACGGCGTCCGACGACCACCTCACCGTCGAGGACGTACGCGCCGATCCCCCGCTGACGCTGGACGCGCTCGCCGCCCTCGCCCGCTGGATCGACGGCCCCCTCGACGACGCCTGCCGCGCGGCCACCGGCCGCCCCCCGAAGCGCCCGCCCGTCCCGGAGCCGACGGTGGGCGCCGTGGCGGGGAGCGGCGACGGCGGGGTGCTGCCGGGGGAGCAGCGATCGGGCACTTCAGGGGACGACGCACCGGCCGAGGACGTCGTCCGCGGTGAGGGAGCGCTCTGCGGAACGGGCACCGGCACTCCGCTCGGCGCACCGGCCGATCCGGAACCGGGGACGACCGGACCCGAGGCGCCGGCCGATCCGGCCGATCCGGCCGACGCCGCCGACACTGCTGAGGTCGCCGACGCCGCCGATACCGCAGCGGTGGGCGACTCCTCCTCCGCCGTCCGCTCCGCCGTCCTCGTGCGATCGCGGGCCAGCGAACGCCGCAAGCTTGCCGCCGACGCCTACCGCGCGGCCCAGAAGGAAGGCCGGGACCCCGTGCTGGCCGTCATGACCGCCACCGGCCGCAACCGCCGCCGGGCGCTGCGCCTGATCGCCGGAGCCCGCGACGCCGGCCTGCTGACACCGCGCCACAACAAGCGCTAGTGCGCATCCCGGCCGGCGCCGGCCCGGGCTTTCGGCTAGCGCAGCCCCTGTGTCGTCGACCCGGCGGGTGGCCGTTCACCGGGCGGTACCCCCAACTCCCAGGTGAGCCCGTAGCGTTGGAACAGCTCGGCGCGCAGCCGGATGCGCGGCATCTGCGCTCCCGGGAGGAGCATGGGCACCACCGACCCCATCAGCAGCGCCCGCAGCAGCGGGTAGTCGGTGTCGGGATCGGTCGACCCGTACGCCACCACCGTGTCCCTCAGCAGCTGGGCCAGCCGCTGCTGTTCGGGGCACTGGACGAAGCCCGCGGCGGTCAGGATCCCCGCCATGTGCGTGCGCATCAGGAGCGGCTCGTCGTGGGCGAGACCCAGGATCGCGTCGATGGCCCGGGCCATCAACTCCCGCCCCGCGTCCGGTCCGGCGGGCCGCGGTGCCCGCTCCAGCGCTGCTTGGAGCGTGCGGTGCATCAGCCGGTGTACGGCGGACTGGAGCAACTGGTGCTTGCTGGGGAAGTAGTACGAGATCAGCCCGCGCGCGGCCCCCGCCCGCTGGGCGATGTCGCCCAGCGTCGTGGCCTCGTAGCCACGCTCGCCCACCAGCTCGACCGTCGCCTGCAACAGCCGCTCGCGGGAGCGCCGTCGCAATTCTTCATTGACCGATGCGCTGCGGGGGGACATCCTATAACTCCTGCGTTGACTGGCTGAGAGCCAATATACTCAGCGCAGCTGGGGATGTCCGACCCGAGTGGTTCGGAAATCCGGCCAGGCTGCCTGGTTCGGGCGACGCGGGGGATCGCCCGAATCGGGTGGGAAGGGGCCGGGACGGTCGTCGCGCACCGCTCACCGCGGTGCCGCGAGGATCGTTCCGGCCCCTGTTGCGATGCGGTGCGATCACGCCCGATCGCCGACGGTCGTACGGGCGCACCGAAACCGCGCACACATGCGAAATGCCCTCACTCCCAAGGGTGGTTACGGGGAGGGAGGGCGGCCGGGAGGTGGGGCCGGCGCCGAGCGGGGGTACGGCTTCCGGCCGGTGCACCTGACGCCTCGACAGAGAGGGCCCGCCGCGATGTCCGAAGGTCTGCCGGCGCCTGGCGTCCTCGTCAGGCAACTCCCCGGCGGAGTCCGGACCACCGGCGAACTCGGCACGTTCCGGGCGGAGACCGTGCGGCAGGTATCGGGACTCACCCTGGAACAGGACGTGGTGGAGATCCGGCAGGTCCCGGCCACCGGTGAACTCCTCGTACGCGAACGGCCGGGGCCCGCCGCCCGGAGAAGGAGCACCACCCATGACACCGCCCGATCCGCCCGGGGCCCACGTCACGGAGAAGCCCGGTGGCGTGCGTACGATCACCGGCGCGAGCACGTCCGTTCCGGCCTTTCTCGGCTATACGCGCGTGTCCCCGAAGGACGATCCCCATGCGGCGGTCGCGTCGTACACGGACGCGGAACGCCGGACTCCGCGACTGGTCCGCGGCTGGCGGGAGTTCGTCGTCCGCTACAGCATGGAGGGGCTGACGCAGGAGCGGGCGGAGGTCACCACACCGAAGGACCGCAACGCCCTGGAACGGTGCTTCACTCTCGCCGAGGCGGTCTACGGCTTCTTCGCCAACGGCGGGCAGTCCTGCTACGTCGTGGGGTTCACCGATCCGACGAAGCCGGTGACCGCCGCGGCGCTCGCCGGCGGCGCGGTGGACCGCACCGGACTCGGCGGGCTGGTGACCGAGCCCGGGGTCAGCATGGTCGCGGTGCCCAACCTCTGGGAGATGACCCGGGCCGTTCCCACGGCCGAAGACCCCGTCGCGGTGAATCCGGCGGACGGCAAGGTCCTGATCGAGGCCGTACTGAAGCACTGCACCGAGATGGGCAACCGGCTCGCGCTGGTGGATCCGCCGCCGGGCCTGCTCCCCGGCGCGGTGGAGACCTTCGCGAACGGGCAGTTGGCGGCGCCCACCACCGACGACGCGGCGTTCACCGCGCTGTACTACCCCTGGGTCGCCGTCCCCGGTATCGAGGGGCGGCGGCGGACCGTGCCGCCGTGCGGTCACATGGCGGGGGTGTGGGCCCGTACGGATGCCGAGCGCGGGGTGTTCAGGGCCCCCGCCAACGAGGCGCCGCGCGGCGTACTGGAGATCCCGGTGCTGCTGACCGACGAGGAACAGGGGGCGCTCAACGCCGTGGGCGTCAACTGCCTTCGGGCGTTCCCCGGGCGGGGACTGCTGGTGTGGGGTGCGCGGACGCGGTCGACGACCAGGGACTGCAAGTACCTGAGCGTGCGGCGGCTGGTCTGCTTCCTGCGCGACTCGATCGAGCAGTCGTCGAGATGGGCGGTGTTCGAGCCGAACGACGAGCGGTTGTGGGGGGCGTTGCGGCATGCGGTGTCGACGTTTCTGATGGATCAGTGGCGGCAGGGGGCGCTGGTGGGGCGCACCCCGGAGGAGGCGTTCCACGTCGTCTGCGATGAGTCGAACAATCCGCGGGAGAAGCGGGACGCGGGGGAGGTGCACTGCGACATCGGGGTGGCGCCGGTGCGGCCCGCCGAGTTCGTGCACTTCGGCATCGCGCAGATCGCCGGGCAGCCGGGGAAGTAGGAACGGCCGGGCGGCGACGCTCACGTACACGTACGAGGGCGCTGCCGCCACCGATTCCGTGTCCGCGCCCAGAGACGATCCGCCGCGGCCGACCTCTCTCGGAGGGCCGGGCCGCGGCGGATCCCCGGATTGCTCAGGCCAGTACCCGCTGCTCCGCGGTGACTTCGCCGTCGCTGAGGTGCCAGTGCAGGTCCCGTACGCCGGGCTCCAGCGAGAGGCGGGTGATGACCTGCTCCAGGGCCTGGGCGATGTCGCCGGAGACGGTGACCGCGGCGCGGAAGCCGGTGGTGTCCTCGGACTCGCGCCGGGCCCGGAGGCCCGTGGGGGTCAGCCCGGAGGCGGTCAGTGCCTGGAGCAGGAGGGCGCGGATGTGCGTCTCGGCGCGGCGCTCGCAGACCACGTGGACAGTGGCGTGGACGGCCGCGTCCGGGTCGGACCCGGAGGCCGGGGCCCGGTCCAACAGCCGCCCGGCCGGGCGCAGTACGAGGTGTACGGCCAGGACCGCGACGGTGCCCAGGACGGCGAGCGCCAGCCGGCCGGAGGCGGCGAGCACGCCGACCGCCGCGGAACACCACAGCGTGGCCGCGGTGTTGAGCCCGCGCACTCCGGCCCCGTCGCGCAGGATCACCCCGCCGCCGAGGAAGCCGATACCGGAGACGACGTAGGACGCCACCCGGGTTGGGCTGCCCGAGTCGCCGACGGCCGTGCTGTAGAGGACGAAGAGGGTCGCGCCCGCGGCCACCAGGGCGTTGGTGCGCAGCCCCGCCATCCGGGCACGCCATTGGCGCTCGACGCCGATCAGCGCTCCACAGGCGACGCCGGTGGCGAGCCGGATCAGGAAGTCGATGATGGTGAGGGTGTGCATGGTGCACCTCCTTCGGTGGCCGGGACCACGAGTGCGGGACAGGACGGTTGCTCCTGGACAGGGAGCGGGGGAGCGGGCGTTGGGCGCCCTACTGGTGCAGCGCGACCTCGACGATCTTGAGGACGACCAGGGCCATCGCGATGAGCAGATACGTCCGCAGGGCACCCATGCCGATCTTGCGGCCGGTGGAGAAGATCGGCTTCGGCAGGGTCTCCAGCGGCGGCATCCGCCAGTCGTCCTTGCCGCTGCGGTCGATCGGCCGGCCGCTGAGGGCCCAGCCCTTGTTCCGGCGGCGGACCTCCGCGTAGCCGATCGCGAGGACTCCGGCGATGCCGCAGGCGGCCATGATGTCGAGGATGGTGGTGGCGCTGATGTCCGGGAAGAGGACGGAGGCGGTCAGGATGATGGAGAGGGTGACGAGGACGCCGACGACGGTGGCGGTGAAGGCGTTGGTTTTGGGGCCGTTGGTCCAGGGGCCGAGGACGGTGCGGTCGTTGCAGAGCAGGAGGAGGAAGACGGTGGCGGAGGGGAGGAGGACGCCGGCGAGGGTCTGGACGCCTTCGGTGAGCAGGCCGAGGGGGGAGCCGGGGATCAGGACGATGGTGGCGGCGACGGCCACCACTCCGGCGTAGATGGCGTAGAAGCCCTTGGCGCCTTTGATGCCGCGGTGGAGGGAGTGCTTGATGCCGAAGACGTCGCCGATGGCGTAGGCGGTGGAGAGGGAGACGGCGAAGGCGCCGATGATGGAGGCGTCGAGGAGGGCGATGGCGAAGAGGATGCCGGCGAGTTTGCCGGCGTGGGCTTCGAGGCCGGTGGCGATGCCTGCCGCGTCGGTGAAGTTGCCGAAGCCTTTGGTTGCGGTGAAGGCGGTGGCGGTGAAGCCCATGATGGCGGCGGCGCCGATGACGACGATGGCGATGCCGATCCACAGGTCGGCCTTCTCGTAGCGCATGAAGCGGGGGGTGATGCGCTTGTCGATGACGTAGGACTGCTGGAAGAACAGCTGCCAGGGGGCGACGGTGGTGCCGACGATGCCGATGATCAGCAGCATGACGGTGGCCAGCTGACCCGATCCGCCGGGCATGGTGGGTACGACGAAGTCGTGTGCCATCTGCGAGGTCTTGGGGTGGATCATGAAGTACAGCGGGATGAGCAGCAGTGACCCCGCGCACAGGAAGATGGCCACGCGCTCGAACCGGCGGAAGGAGCCGGTGAAGGCGGCGGAGACGATGACCACGGCGGCCAGGATCACCGAACCGGCCTTGGGCAGCCCCAGGTAGCCGGCGGCGAGGGTGATGCCGATGAACTCGGTGACCAGGGTGAGGGCGTTGAGGAGGAAGAGGTCGATGACGGAGAAGGCGCCCCAGAATTTGCCGAAGCGTTCGAGGATGAGGCGGGCGTGGCCGACGCCGGTGACGGCGCCGAGGCGCAGGACCATTTCCTGGTTGACGTAGAGGACGGGGATGAGCAGGAGGAGGGTCCACAGCAGGTGGGTGCTGTAGTTCTGGCCGGCTTGGCCGTAGGTGGCGAAGGCGCCGGCGTCGTTGTCGCCGACCATGACGATCAGGCCGGGGCCGACGATGGCCAGGAGGGTCTTGAGCTTGGCTGACAGGCCGGTGCGGGGTGCGGTGTCGTCGAGCTTGATGGTGCCCAGTGCACCGCGGATGTCGCCTACGTGTGCGTCATCGAGAACGGCGGTGGGGCGCTGGGTCGGGACCGCGGTGCGGACGGTCGTGTGGGTCATGGCGTACCTCCCAAGTCCCCCCGGAGGGAGAGGTATTGGGGGCACGCGGCAGTCATCCCCCCTGCGCGGGAGCGCAGCACGGCAACCCGTGATGGCGCCTGGCCATACGGGGCGTGACACGGCGGGGAAGCCGCGCAGGGGAGGTGGTTACCGCGTGCCGGAAGAGTGCGAGGACAGGCGGACGGCGGGCCGATGATGGCCCGGACTACTGCAACTGCAATCCATGTCTCTCGCCTCCTTCCGGCCGGGGCGCCTGGTGCGCCGTCGTCGACTCGGCAAGGAGCGGACCAGTCTCCGTCGACTGGCTCACCCCAACTCGTCAGAGCTTTGGCACTCCACGGCGTAATCCCCTTCGCGAGGGCAGCCACTTGGGGTCACCCCTTGGGCCGGGGAGACCTGTCCTGATCCGGAGCGTCTCTCGACGGGTGGGATCAGTGGCCTGTGTCCGTGAAGACGCCTCACCGAACGAGGTGACCTCTTCGCTTCAAACCTGTACGAGTGTAGACCCACACTTGCGCGGCAACGCAACCTGTTGACTGACTCTTAACCCGGCGGTCGGTAGTGGGCTCCCCCACAGTTCGGGTGCTGGACACCCCCCGCGGCCGGCGGCGAGCATGAGCCGCATGTCCCACCACCCCGAGCCCGGCCGACCGGGCAACGTCGACTCCGAGCGGCTGGCCCGTATCGAGGCGCTGCTGGCGCCCGCCGTCACGGGCATAGAGGAGGCGGGCCGCCGGCTGCTGCCCGCCTGGCGGCGGGTGACCAAGGGCGAACCGCGCTGGCCCTCGACACTGGCGGTGCTGGCGGCGGTGGCGTTGCAGTTCACGCTGCCGGAGCGGCTGGCGATCCATCCGGAGTGGCTGCTGCCGACCCTGGAGACCGCGCTGCTGATCGCGCTGGTCGCGGCCAACCCGTACCGGATCGAACGGGGCTCGACGCTCTACCGGTGGGCCGGGCTGGTGCTGATCGCGATGATCAGCGCGGCGAACGGCTGGTCCGCGGTGCATCTGGTGATCGGTCTGGTGCGCGGGACCGAGGGCAGTGACGCGGGTCCGCTGCTGGCGACCGGCGGCAGTATCTGGCTGACGAACGTGATCGTCTTCGCGCTCTGGTACTGGGAGTGGGACCGCGGCGGCCCGGTCGCGCGGATACACGCCGAGCGGACCTATCCCGACTTCCTCTTCCCGCAGATGCAGACACCGGAGCTGGCGCCGGAGCACTGGGAACCGCAGTTCCCTGACTACCTCTACCTTTCCTTCACCAACGCCACCGCCTTCAGCCCGACCGACGTGATGCCGCTCACCCGCTGGGCCAAGATGCTGATGCTGCTGCAGTCGGCGGTCTCGCTGCTGACCGTCGTCCTGGTCGTGGCCCGCGCCGTGAACATCTTCAAGTAGCCGGGGTCCGCAGAGATTTGGCGGACGGAGGTGTGACTGCGGCGTTTCGAGGGTATGGCGTCGTGGTGACAGGTTCATGAGGCGGCCATGAGAACTCAATGAATAATTGCGCGGTTGCGCAATCTATTGGCCAAGGCTTGACCGGTGAGGCCGTAACCGATCGCCAGCGCGCCCCTGACCTGCGATTTTGTACTGATGGGTCGTCACGGCCCGAAAACAACCCCCGTAGCAAGTCAATTTTTCCTAACGCGGCGGTCAGGGGTAAGGGGCTGTCACGCGGTGCCGCCTGCCGAAGCGGCGGGCGGGCGTGTTCACAACATGTTCGATTTGCGGATTTCTGGTCCGGCACGCGAACCTCGCGCCTGGTCAGCGGCATCTGTAGGGGCGAACGTCCGAGGGTCTTTCACCCACCGGCACCGAACAACAGAGGCATATCGATGTCGTCGCCCCTTCTCGAATCATCCTTCGAGCAACCAGAGCACCTGCCCGACCGGGCCGTATACCGCACGGCCACCACCCCGCACCCGCGGACCCTGCTCGACGTGCTTGACGCAACCGCCGCCGCACACCCCCAGGCGACCGCCTTGGACACGGGCTCCGAGGTGATCACCTACCGCGACCTGTGTATCGAGACCGAACGCCGCGCACGGCAGCTCAGGGATTACGGGATCGGCCCCGGCGACCGCGTGGGAGTCCGGGTGCCGTCCGGTACCGCGGAGCTGTACCTGTCGATCCTCGCCATCCTGCGCAGCGGCGCCGCCTACGTACCCGTCGACGCCGACGACCCGGACGAGCGGGCCGCCACCGTCTTCCGGGAGGCCGCCGTCTGCGGTGTCCTCGGACCGAACCCCCAGCCGCCGGGCCTGGCCCGGCCCCTGGGAGCGCAGCGGCTCCCCGGTCCCGAGGACGACGCCTGGATCATCTTCACGTCGGGTTCGACCGGCGCGCCCAAGGGCGTGGCCGTCAGCCACCGCTCCGCCGCCGCGTTCGTCGACGCCGAGGCCGCGCTGTTCCTCCAGGACCGGCCGCTGGGCCCCGGCGACCGGGTGCTGGCCGGCCTGTCCGTCGCCTTCGACGCCTCCTGCGAAGAGATGTGGCTCGCCTGGCGGCACGGCGCCTGCCTGGTGCCGGCGCCCCGCTCGCTGGTCCGGGCCGGCCATGAACTCGGCCCGTGGCTGGTCGAACGCGGCATCACCGTGGTGTCCACCGTGCCCACCCTCGCCGCGCTGTGGCCGGACGAGGCGATGCGCCGGGTCCGGCTGCTGATCGTGGGCGGCGAGGCGTGCCCGGCCGGGCTGGTCGACCGCTTCGCCCATACCGGGCGCGAGATGTGGAACACCTACGGCCCGACCGAGACCACCGTCGTCGCCTGCGCGGCCCGCCTGCTGCCGGGGGAGCCGGTACGCATCGGCCTGCCGCTGGAGGGGTGGCAGCTGGCCGTCGTCGACAAGGCCGGGCAGCCCGTGCCGTACGGCGAGGAAGGCGAGCTGCTGATCGGCGGCGTGGGCAACGCCCGCTACCTCGACCCCGTCAAGG
Organism: Streptomyces sp. GS7; assembly: GCF_009834125.1. Classification (NCBI taxonomy): domain Bacteria; kingdom Bacillati; phylum Actinomycetota; class Actinomycetes; order Kitasatosporales; family Streptomycetaceae; genus Streptomyces; species Streptomyces sp. GS7. Next base: position 5,896,867 of record NZ_CP047146.1, on the reverse strand, counting down.
ACGCCGACCGCTTCCGGCCGGACCGCGTCCTGGGGACCGCGCGCGCCTACCGCACCGGCGACCTCGTCCGCGCCGAGCGCGCGGGCCTGCTGTTCGTCGGCCGCGCCGACGACCAGGTCAAACTGGGCGGGCGGCGGATCGAACTCGGCGAGATCGACGCCGCGCTCGGCGCCCTGCCCGGCGTCCGCGGCGCCGCCGCGGCCGTCCAGACCACCCCGGCCGGCACCCAGGTCCTGGTCGGCTACGTCGTTCCCGAGCAACGCTCCGGCGACGGCTCCAGCTTCCAGCAGGACAAGGCCAGAGCCCTGCTCAAGGAGCGGCTGCCGGGCCAGCTGGTGCCCGTACTGGCGGAGGTCGAGAGCCTGCCGACCCGGACGTCCGGCAAGGTCGACCGCAAGGCGCTGCCCTGGCCGCTGCCCTCCGCGCACGACGCGAGCCGCGACCACGCCGGCCCGGCGCTGCACGGCACCGCCGCCCGCCTCGCCGACATCTGGGAGAAACTCCTCGGCGTGCGGCCCGGCCCGGACAGCGACTTCGTCTCCCTCGGCGGCACCAGCCTGGTCGCCGCCCGCATGGCGTCCATGCTCCGCGAGCACCACCCCGGCGTCTCGGTCGCCGACCTCTACCGGCACCCCGTGCTGCACCGGATGGCCGAGCACCTGGACTCGCTCGGCGGCCCGGTCGACGAGGCCCGCCCGGTGCGCCCGGTCCCGCGCGGTACCGCGGTCGTCCAGTTCCTCGTCCAGACCGGGCTGTACGGAGTCGCCGGGCTGCGCGGGCTCGTCGGACTCGCGCTCGCGGACAACATCCTCGGCTGGCTCGCCCCGCAGGCGTGGGCCCCGCACACCGCCTGGTGGCTGATCATCGTCGGCTGGGTGGTCCTCTTCAGCGCCCCGATGCGGTGCGCCATCGGTGCCGTCGGCGCCCGGGTGCTCGCCGGCTCCATCAAGCCCGGCGCCTACCCGCGCGGCGGCGCCACCCACCTGCGGCTGTGGACCGCCGAACGCGTCGTCGCGGCCTTCGGCATCCCGTCCCTGCTCGGCACGCCCTGGGCGCGGCTGTACGCCCGGACGCTGGGCTGCACCGTCGGGCGCAACGTGTCGCTGCACACCATGCCGCCGGTCACCGGCCTCGCCGAACTCGGCAACGGCTGCAGCGTCGAGCCCGAGGCCGACATCTCCGGCTGGTGGCTCGACGGCGACACCCTGCACATCGGTGCGGTCCGCATCGGCGCCGGAGCCCGGGTCGCCCACCGCAGCATGCTGATGCCCGGCGCCGTGGTCGGCCAGGGCGCCGAACTCGCCGCCGGCGGCTGCCTGGACGGCGAGATCCCCGACGGCGACTGCTGGACCGGCTCCCCGGCCCGCCCGGCCGGCGCCGCCGAGCGGATCTCCAACACCGCGTGGCCCGCCCCGCGTTGGCGGCGCTCGATCGGCTGGAGCGCCGCCTACGCGCTCTCCCTGCTGGGCCTGCCGCTGCTGGGGCTGGTGGCTGCTGCGCCCGCGCTGGTCGGCATGTACTTCCTGCTCCGCCAGAGCGTCGCCTTCTCCACCGCGGCGGGGCGGCTGCTCGCGGCCGCACCCGTCTTCGCGATCGTGACCACGGCATGTTCGATTTTGGTGACCGTCGCTCTGGTGCGGCTCCTCGGCCGCGGCATCAAGCCCGGTCTGCACCCCGCGAGCGGCGGGGTCGCCTGGCGCGCCTGGCTGGTCACCCGCATCCTGGACGGCGCCCGCGGCAGCCTCTTCCCGATCTACGCCAGCCTCGCCACCCCGCACTGGCTGCGGCTGCTCGGCGCCAAGGTCGGCAAGCACGTCGAGATCTCCACCGTGCTGCCGCTGCCGTCCCTGCTGCACGTCGAGGACGGCGCCTTCCTCGCCGACGACACCCTGGTCGCGCCCTACGAAATCCGCGGCGGCTGGCTGCGGTTGGGCCACGTCCGCATCGGCCGGCGGGCCTTCGTCGGCAACTCCGGCATCGTCGACCCCGGCCACGACGTGCCCGACCACAGCCTGGTCGGTGTGCTCTCCAACGCCCCGGCGAACGGCGAGCCCGGGATGTCCTGGCTGGGCCGGCCCGCCATGCCGCTGCCGCGGGTGGCGGCCCAGGCCGACCCGGGGCGCACCTTCGCGCCGCCGCGCAAGCTGGTCATGGCCCGCGCCGCCGTCGAGATGTGCCGGGTGCTGCCGGTGATCTGCGGAGTCGCCCTCGCCGAGGGCGTGTACCTCGCCGAGCAGGCCGCCTTCACCAACGGCGGCCTCGGCCTCGCGGCGCTGGTCGGCGCCCCGCTGATGCTGGCCTCCGGCCTCGCGGCGCTGCTCATCACGACCCTGTCGAAGTGGCTGCTGGTCGGCCGGTTCACCGCGAGCGAGCATCCGCTGTGGTCGTCGTTCGTCTGGCGCAACGAGCTCTACGACACCTTCGTCGAGTCGCTCGCCGTGCCGTCGATGGCCGGCGCGTTCACCGGCACACCGGTGCTCAACTGGTGGCTGCGCACCCTCGGCGCCAAGATCGGGCGCGGGGTGTGGCTGGAGAGCTACTGGCTGCCGGAGACCGACCTGATCACCGTTGAGGACGGCGTCAGCGTCAACCGCGGCTGCGTCCTGCAGACCCACCTCTTCCACGACCGGATCATGCGGCTGGACACCGTCCACCTCGCCGAGGGCTCCTCCCTGGGCCCGCACGGCATCGTGCTCCCCGGGACCGCTGTCGGGGCCCGCGCCTCGATCGCACCGTCCTCCCTGGTCATGCGCGGCGAGAGCGTGCCCGCACACACCCGGTGGGCCGGCAACCCGATCGCCGGCGAGCGCGCGGCGCGTCCCGCCGGGGCCCGCTCGGAAGGCGGTGCGGCAGCGTGACCCGATGCAGTCGGCGCGCCCTGATCAGGGGCGCCGCCCTGCTGCCGCTCGCCGCGACGGTCGCGGACGGCCTCGCCGGACCGCTCACCGACCGCTACTTCCCCCGCCATGGCACCTACGCCCACGACACCGCCTCGTACGACCTGCACCTGGCCTACCACCCGGTCAACGCCAGCCTGAACGGGCGGGCCCGGATCAAGGCGGTGGCCAACCGGTCCCTGGACCGGGTCGAACTCGACCTGTCCCGGCTGTCCGTGCACAGCGCCCGGATCGACGGGAACCGGGTCCGCACCCGGCAGAAGGACGGGAAGCTGTTCCTGGACACCCCGCGCCCGCTCGCCAAGGGGGCGCACTTCACGGTGGAGGTCGGCTACAGCGGCCGGCCCAGGCCGGTCCGCTCCCCGTTCGGCCCGATCGGCTGGGACCGGACCGGCGACCCGCACGACGGGACGCTGGTCGCCTCCCAGCCGCTCGGCGCCCCGTCCTGGTTCCCGTGCAACGACCGCCCGGACGACAAGGCCGCGTTCACCTTCCGGATCAGCGTCCCGCACGGGCACCACGCGCTCGCCAACGGCACCCTGCTCGAACGCCGCCGCACCGGGCACCAGGAGTGCTGGACCTACCACCACCCCGGTCCCATGGCCCCGTACCTCGCCGCGCTCTACACCGGCCGCTTCCGCCACGACAGCGGAACGGTCCACGTCGGCACGGCGGACGCGCCGATCGCGCTGCACAACGCGTACCCGGCGTGGATGGCCGATGACGCGGAGCACGATCTGGCCCGCCAGCCGGAGATGCTCCGCGCCTTCAGCGGCTACTTCGGGGCGTACCCCTTCGAGGCGTACGGCGCGGTGGTGGTGGACGCCGAACTCGGCGCCCCGGTCGAGAACCAGACGCTGTCCGTCTTCGGCAGCAACCACATCGACGGCCACCGCGGCTCGGAGACCCTGGTCGCGCACGAGATCGCCCACCAGTGGTACGGCAACAGCGTCAGCCTGCGCGACTGGCGCGACATCTGGCTGAACGAGGGCTTCGCCACGTACGCGGAGTGGCTCTGGTCCGAGCACATCGGCGAGGACGACGCCGCGCAGATCGCCCAGCAGTCGTGGCGTTCGCTCCAGGCACGCAACCAGGATTTCCGGCTCGCCGACCCCGGTCAGCGCCGGATCTTCGACGACCGGGTCTACGTCCGCGGCGCCTGTGCCCTGCACGCGCTGCGGACCGCCATGGGCGACAGCCGGTTCTTCGCGATGCTCCGCAGCTGGCACGACACCCACCGCGGTGCCAGTGCCGACACCCCGGCGTTCGTCGCGCACGCCGAACGCTCCGCGGCGCACTCGGTCCGCCCGCTGCTGCACTCCTGGCTGTACGAGAAGCCGCTGCCGCGCCTCGCCGCGGCCTGACGGGCCCGAGGACACACGGCCGCGCGGCGGCGGGCGCCCTGCCCGCCGCCGCGCCGGCCGCCGGTCAGCCCCGGCGCCGCACCTTCAGCGCATTGTCCGTACGGGTGGTCGGCCGCCCGTCGGGAGCGTTCTGGATCCGCTCGTGCTCCTCGCTGAGCTGGACCTCCCACTCGTCCTCCCGGAGCGCGAGGGCCGCCAGCACCTCGTCGGGGGTGGGGAAGTGCGCCTCCTCGTGGTCGTGCTCCTCCCAGGCGGGGAATCCGGCGTGCCCGACGATCAGCAGCACGCCGCCCGGCGCCACCGCACCGGACGCCCGCCGCAGGATCCGCTCGCGGAAGATCTCGCCCGGGTGGTGCAGGAACTGCACCGAGACCAGATCGAAGCCGCCCTCGGGGAACGACTCCGCCAGGTCGTGCCACTGCCAGTCGACCCGGTCCGCCACGCCGGCCGCCGCGGCGTGCTCCGCCGCCCGCCCCAGCGCCACCCGCGAGACGTCGGCGGCGGTGACCCGCCACCCCTGCCCGGCCAGCCAGACCGCGTCCGCGCCCTCTCCGCAACCCAGGTCCAGCGCCGTCCCCGGCGTCAGACCGCGGGTCTCGCGGACCAGCACGACGTTGGGGTTCCCGCTCCAGACCTGGTCGCGCTCGGTGTAGAACGTGTCCCAGAACTCGTGGTCCGGGATGGCGGTGCCGCCACTCGTGCCGTTGCCGTGAGCCATGGATGTGCTCCCCTTCTCCGTCGGTGTACGGGAGAGGGTCCGGCGCGGACCTCGCACGGCGCAAAGTTCGTTGCCGAAACAGCAACGGGAGCCCCGTCCCGACTCCCCGCCCGGCCCGCACCTTGCGGATCAACTCGCCTCGCGCACCGCCGCGATCCGGCGTGAAGTCGTATCCGCGGGCGGTGTGCGGACCACCGCACCCGCCGTCCACCGGAGCGTCCAGAGAGGAGAGCGTCATGCCGGCAGGTTCCAGCGCCAAGCGGGAGCGCCAGTACGAGCACATCAAGGAGAGCGCCGAGAAGCGGGGTGTTCCGGAACGGCGCGCCGAGGAGATCGCCGCCCGGACGGTGAACAAGGAGCGCGCCCGCGCCGGCGAGGCCCACAAGCCCGGGAAGGTCTCCACCCGCGACCCCAAGTCCGCCTCGCGGCGCGGCGGCGAGCGCTCCCACAAGGGGGCGCAGGGCCCGACCAGGGACCAGCTCTACGAAGAGGCACGGCGTCAGCACATCGAGGGCCGTTCGTCGATGACGAAGGAGCAGCTCCGCAACGCCCTGGGCCGCTGACCCGGGGCCGGGCGGCGCCGGTCAGATCTCGCCCTCGACCACACCGCCGACGTCGTGGGCGATGTGCACAGCCGCCTCCTCGGCGGACGCGGCGCCGCCGTCGATCCCGACGTCGCGGGCGACGACGTCGTTGCTGCTGCCGCGCCAGAAGCCGTCGTCGTAGCTGACGATCCGGCCGGCGCGCTCGGCGCCCACCTGGTCGTCGTACGGTTCACCGGCCCCGTCCGCCAGGTCGCCGATGCCGTCGCCCTCCGGCGCGCAGACGTCCGGGAGTTCCACGGACAGCCGGTGGGCGAGGGTCTCCCGGTCGTGCTGCTCCTGTGCCGTGGTGCCCTCGTGGTTCACCACGAACGGGCGCTCGGGCGGCGAATAGCCGGTGTCCAGCGCCTCGTCGAGCCCCGGCTCGTCCAGGGCGTCCTCCATGTCGAGGTCGTTGGGGTTGTCCTGGGGGTCGGATCTGGGCGGCTGATAGACCTCGTCGCCCATGGCGTCGTCGGACATTGCCGCCCTCCTCCTCCGCGTCTCCGCGTCCGGTGCGTCGTCGCACCGGGTGTGCCCCGTCCGGGCTTGTGCCTCGTGGTAATTGTCCGTCACCGGACGCGCTCCGGCCTCAGGAGCGCCGGTCCTCCGTCCCCAGCCCGAGGGACTCGGCGATGCCCTGCACGTTGCCGTAGCGGTGGTGCGCGGGCAGCTGCTCGGCCATCGTGACCAGGCGGTCGGGAGCGTGGTTGCGCCGCAGGGTCCGGATGACGTCGTTCCGCTCGGCCGGGTAGAGGCTGCGGCCGAGGTACTGCGCGAGTTCGGAGCGCAGACCGACGTCCTGTTCGGTCATGCCGTGCGGGGTGCCGCCCCGGAAGACGCTCTCCGGCGACGGTGCGGCCACCGGCTGGTCCTCGCCCGCCGGCTCCAGCTCCCGGTTCTCGTCCGCACGCAGTGAGCGGTCCACCGTCATCTGGCCGCGCAGCTGCTTCTTCATCATGTCGTCCCGGGCGGGACCGGTCTTGTCCATACCGTGTTCCATGACCATCGCTGCCTCCGTTGCCTCCGATTCCAGTCTCCCTGTTCCCCCCGCGGTGACAACACGGAGACCGGAGGGGCCGCGGCGGACCGGAGCCGGACAGGCGAGCGCCCGCCGACCGCGGTATCCGGGTCGGCGGGCGGTGCCCACGGGTGTCGGCGTCAGCTCCCGGCTTCGGCGGCCACCGGCTTCGGGATCAGGAACGAGGTCGCGAGGGCCAGCGCCAGGATGACCACACCGGCGATCATGCCCGCGGTGTAGCCGCCGGCCGAGGCCGCGTCGGCGGGGGCGACCGCGGTCTTCACCGCGTAAAGGACGGCGAAGCTCAGGCCCGCGCCCAGGTTGAACGCACCCGCGTTGAGCCCCGGCAGGAAGCCCGGGTTCTCGCTGGGGGAGAGGACGATGCCCAGCCCGTTGAGCACGATGTTCGCCACGCCCGCGTAGGTGATGCCGACGAGGATCGAGGTGACCAGCAGCAGGACGTGGGACTGGCTGTGCATGGTCAGCAGCATCAGCACGACCGACCCCGCGGAGCCGACGAGGCCGAGCCGCAGGATCCGGCCGTAGCCGAACGTGGCGGCGAGCCGGCCGGCCAGCGGGCCCATGGCGAGTCCGGCGAGCGCGTACGGGGACAGCGTCCACCACGCGGACTGCTCGGCGGACATCCCGAGCCCGGCCTGGGCGTCCTGGGCGAACGCCGGGATCAGGCCGTTCATCACCGCGAACACACCGGTCATGGTGAGCACGGTGGTCAGGAGAGTGGCCCATGTGCCGCGCTGCTTGAGGTGGTGGGTGGCGACCAGCGGGTGCCCGGTGCGGTTCTCGGTCCGCCAGAACAGCGCGAAGGCGGCCGCGGCCAGTACGACCAGGACGCCGACCAGCGGCCAGTCGGCGGCGGCCAGCTTGCCCGCCTCGTTCAGCGCGATCAGCAGCGCGCCGACCGAGACGACCAGCAGCGCCACGCCGGGCCAGTCCATGCGGGACGCGGTGGGCGCCTTGGACTCCGGGGTCAGGGTGGCGACCAGGGCCGTGGCCAGCGCCGCGACGACCGCCATCGCCCAGAACACCGACTGGAAGCCGTGGTGGTCGGCGAGGTAGCCGCCGGCCAGGGAGTCGACACCGGCGATCCCGCCGTTGACCGCGGTGATCACGCCGAGCAGCGTGCCGTACCGCTTGGGCTCCGTGACCTCGACCCGCAGCATGATCAGGCACAGCGGAACGACCGGACCGCTGACGCCCTGGATGATCCGGCCGGCGAACAGCATCGGGATGCTCGTCGCGAGCGCGGCGACGACACAGCCGACGACCATCAGGCCCAGCATCCCGGCCAGAACCCGGCGCCGGCCGAGGACGTCGCCCAGCCGCGGCAGGAACAGCGAGAACAGCGCCGCCGACGTGAAGAACGCGGTCTGGGTCAGCCCGACCTCGGCGGAGCTGGCACCGAGGGAGTCCTCGATGTTCTTCAGCGCCGGGCTGAGCATGCTGGCGTTCAGCTGGAAGGCGAAGCAGGCCGTGAGCAGTGCGGTGACCAGCACGCCTATGCGTACGCCGGATCCGCCGCCCGCCGTCTCGGCGGGGCGCGGTGTGGTGGAGAGGTTCATGCTGCCCGGCCCTCGCCGATCCGCTCCAGGGCGTCCACCACGAGGTTCCAGAAGCGCTCGTGGTCGAGCGTGACCGCGACCTGCGTGTGGCAGTCGGCGGGCGCCGGCGCACGGAAGTCCGTCACGGTCATGCCCAGCGTCAGCGCACCGCGCAGCTCGATGTCGACCGGCGCCTTGCGGACGGTCATCACGTCCGGGTCGATGACGTAGGCCACCGCGCACGGGTCGTGCACCGGCGGGAATGCGAAGCCCTGGTTCTCCCGGTACGCCTCACGGAAGAAGTCCAGCAGCTCCAGCACGAAGCGGGCCGGCGCGGTGCCGACCGCGGCGATCCTCGCCTCGACGTCGGGGGTGGCCAGCGCCTGGTGGGTGAGGTCCAGGCCGACCATGGTGACCGGCCACTTCTCGTTGAAGACGATGTGCGCGGCCTCGGGGTCGATGATGATGTTGAACTCGGCGACCGCGCTCCAGTTGCCCTCGTGGTAGCCGCCGCCCATCAGGACGACCTCGCGCACCCGCTCGGCGATCCGCGGCTCCTTGCGCACGGCCATCGCGATGTTGGTCAGCCCGGCCGTCGGGACGATGGTGATCTCGCCCGGCTCGTGGGACATCACGGTGTCGATGATCAGGTCGACCGCGTGCCGGCGGTCCAGCTCGAAGGCGGGCTCGGGCAGTTCGGGCCCGTCCAGGCCGGTCTCGCCGTGGATGTCCGGGGCGGTCTCGACGGACCGGACCAGCGGACGCGGGTTGCCCGCGGCGAACGGCACCCCGGTGATTCCGGCGACGGCCGCCACCGACAGCGCGTTGCGGGTCACCTTCTCCAGCGTCTGGTTCCCGACCACGGTGGTCACCGCGACCAGCTCGATGTCGGGATTGCCGTGCGCCAGGAGCATGGCGATCGCGTCGTCATGCCCCGGGTCGCAGTCGAGGATGATCTTTCTGGCCAACGGGCGAGCCCCTTTGCTCTGCGGAACGGGGTGGTGCGGGTGAACTCGATCTCTGGGCGCGCCGCAGCAGGCTGCTACCTCGGGAAAACGTTCTCCGGAAATTTCGCTCATCGCGCGCGGAGATGTCAATGAAGTGTCAACGAAGTGTGAGGCAGGTGACCTGCACATCCCCTGGTATGCGGGGGCACACAGCTGATACGGATGAGCACTCGCGGTGAAAACGTTTGCCGCCGAATCCGGGACGGTGCCGCCCGTGCGGCTCAGGCCCCCGTAGTGGAAGGCGCAGCGCCGTGGCCGATGTGACCCTGCGAGACGTCGCACGCGCCTCGGGCTGTTCGGTCGCCACCGTCTCCCGCGTCCTGGCGGGCAACCGCCCGGTGGGTGCGGAGACCGCGCGCACCGTACGGCAGGCCGCCGAGCGCCTGGGCTACCGGCCCAACCACGTCGCCCGCGCGCTGCGCAGCCGCTCCACCGGCATCGTCGGACTCGTCCTGCCGCAGATCACCAACCCCTTCTTCCCGTCCCTCGTACGGGAGTTGGAGCACGCGCTGCACGCCGAGGGGCGGGCCGTGCTGCTCGCCGACTGCGACGACGACCCGAAGACCGAGGCCGCCCGGATCGGCGAACTCCTCGACCGCCGGGTCGACGCCCTGCTGCTGATACCGGCCGACGAGCGGCGCAGCCGGGAGGCGGTGCTGGGCGCCGCGGCCCAGGTGCCGGTGGTGCTGCTGGACCGCGGCTGCGGGCCCGGCGCCGCCGACTCCGTCGCGGTCGACAACACGGCCGGTATGGCCCTGGTGCTGGACCACCTCGCCGCCACCGGGCGCCGCCGCCCGTGCTTCGTGGGTGCCGCCGGCACCGCGTCCGCGGCGGTGGAACGCCGGGCGGCGTACGAGGCGGGGGCCGCCGCGCTGGACCCGGCCGCCCCTGAACGCACCCTGCTCGGCGACTTCTCCGCCGCGTGGGGCCGAGCCGCCGTCGACCGGATCTGGCCGTCCCGCCCGGACGCCGTCGTCTGCGCCAACGACCTGATCGCGGCCGGCGCCCTGCAACGGCTGCGCCAACTCGGCGCCGACGTTCCGGGCGAGGTCGCCGTCACCGGCTTCGACGACATCCCGCTCGCCGGCCTCGCCGACCCGGCGCTGACCACCGTCCGCCAGCCACTCGCCGAACTCGCCGCGGAGGCGGCCCGGTTGCTCGTCCGCCGTCCGGCCGGTGCGGCCGTTCCCGGGCCGCGGCAGCCGGTCCGCTCGGTCCGTCTCGCCCCGGAACTGGTCGTCCGGGCATCGAGCGGGCGGCCCTCGTGAGCGACCTCTTGACCGTACGCGGTCAGTGAGTAAAGTCTAGACCAATTGGCACACCCTCGCGTCAACCACCCCCCTACGCGAAAGGGTTGACATGGACAAGAAAAGAAGGCTGGCCCTCGCCATAGGCAGCGCACTCGCCCCCCTCCTCGTCGTCACGATGCCGGCCGGCCAGGCCAGCGCCCACGGCTATGTCTCCTCGCCGCCCAGCCGGCAGGCCCAGTGCGCCGCCGGCACCGTCGAGTGCGGACCCATCAAGTGGGAGCCGCAGAGCGTCGAAGGGCCCAAGGGGCTGACCAGTTGCAGCGGCGGCAACAGCCAGTTCGCCGACCTCGACGACGACTCCAAGCCCTGGCAGGTCACCCCGGTCGGCAGCACCCAGACCTTCACCTGGCACTTCACGGCACGCCACGCCACCAGCAACTGGCAGTACTTCGCCAACGGCCAGAAGGTCGCCGAGTTCGACGGCGGCGGCACCCAGCCCCCGGAGGAGATCTCACACACCGTCAACTTCGACGGCGTCACGGACAGACAGAAGATCCTCGCGGTTTGGAACATCGCCGACACCCCGAACGCCTTCTACGCCTGCATCGACGTGAACATCGGCGGCTAGGGTTCGTCCGCCTCCTCCCACCGCTCTCCCTTCTCTCCCTCTCTCTCCACCCCTGTCTCCCTTTCCTCCTCCCGCCGCGTCGCCCTGCGCCGCCCCCGGCAGCAGGGCGGCGCCGGTGTCGTGGGCAACCGTTACGATCGGCCCATTCATGGCCGACGCTCGTGGCCGCTGCCGGGAGGAAGAGATGGGTCTGTTCCGCCGAGGACCGAAGCGGGATTCCCGCGAACTCGCACGCGACGAGGAGTTCGGCTTCTTCTCGGAGCGGGAAGGCCGCGTCTTCAGATCACAGGTCCGCCAGGCGTTCGCCGAGCACGGCCTGGAGGTCACCGCCTATGCCGCGGTGGTCACCGACGCCGCGGGCCGCCAGTTCGGCCTGGGCAACCTCGCCGCCGTCTGCCACCGCGACCGCCGCGGCGAGCGCAGCTGGCCGGCGCTGATCCGCGACCACGTCGGCAAGGTGCTGCGCACGATGGACGGCCCCCAGCCGCTGGAGATCCTCTCCGAGGACGAGATCCGGGCCTGCCTCTACCCCCGCGTCGTCGCCCAGGAGACGCTGCCCGCCTCCGACTCCTTCCGCTACGGGCGCGAGCCCGCGCCGGGCCTGCGGGAAGTGCTCGCCCTGGACCTGCCCGAGGCGGTGCAGATGCTGAGCGAGGACTCGCTGACCGACCTGGGGGACGTGGCCGAGCTGCGGATCCGCGCGATGAACAATCTGCGCGCCCTGCCGGTCGAGGGCCACGAGACGGTGCGGCGCGGTGACGGCTCGGCGTTCGAGGTGCTGCTCGGCGACTCCTTCTTCACCGCCAGCAGGGTGCTCGTGCTGGACGACCTGGTCCGGCGCGTCATGGGCACCGGGCTCACCCCCGACGGTGCGCTGGTCGCCATGCCGTTCCGCCACCAGCTGGCCTTCCACCGCATCCACGACGCCCAGGTCATCCCGGCCCTCCAGGCGATGGCGCAGTTCGCCGCCGCCGGCCACGAGGACGCGGCGGGCGCGATCAGCCCCAGGGTGTTCTGGTGGCGCCGCGGGGTGATGACACCGCTGAGCGAGCCGGACGGCGACGGCCTGCGTGTGGTGGTCGACACCGAATTCCAGGACATGCTGGAGCGGCTGGTGCAGGACGAGGCGTGAGCCCCGCCCGCCGGCGGCCCCGGCGCGCGCCGTACGGGGCGCGATCCGCAGCCCCGGAAAAAATTCCGCAGAATCTTCATCGGGCAGGGAACCCGGGCACCTGCGGACCCGTTCCTGAGTGTGAGGCCCCGCGCCCTCCCCCGTGCGCGGGGCCTCACCAGCGCTCTCCGCGGCCCCGTGCTCTGCGCGGCGCTCACCCCTCGCGGTCGTCGAGCAGCGCCCGCTCCTCGTCGGTGAGGAGCCGCGAGCGGATCAGGAAGCGGACGCCCTCGGGCGCCTCCAGCGAGAAGCCGCTGCCCCGCCCCGGTACGACGTCCACCGTCAGATGCGTATGCCGCCAGCGGGCGAACTGGTCGGCCGACATCCAAAAGCCCACCGGCTCCGGGCCCCCCGCCACCGCCAGCCGGGCCAGCAGCACGTCCGCCGCTCCGGTACGGAACTCCCCGGCCGGATAGCACATCGGCGCACTCCCGTCGCAGCAGCCGCCGGACTGGTGGAACATCAGCGGTCCGTGCCGCTCGCGCAGCGACCGCAGCAGTTCCGAGGCGGCGGCGGTGAGCCCGATCCGCGCGGGTTGCCGGTCCATGGTCGTTCCTCTCGTCGCCGGAACCGTCGTCTGGGACCGCCGATGCCGTTACGGAGACCGTTTCCGGAGGCGCCGACGGGCCCCCGGGGCCGCCGCGGCGGCAGGCGGTGGGCCCCAGTCAACCCGTCACGACGTTGCACGGTGGTTGCACGCCCGCACCCGTGCCATTCGGGGGACGACGGGCGTGGCGCCGGCCCCCGGCCGTTCGTCCGCCGCTACGAAGGGAGCCTTCCGCACCGGGACGAACCGCCGGTGCGCCGCAGCAGAGCAGCGAAAGGAGCCCCCATGTCCGCGCCGTCCGCGATCGACCACCACGCGACCACCGGGTACAGCCTCCCCCTGGCCTACTGGCTGGCCCAGGCGTCCGACTTGGCCTACAAGGACGCAGCCACCATCGAATCCCAGGCACGAAACTGGGGCTTCGACCGGGTGCGCCACCACCAGACGCGGTTCACGCCGCCGTTTCCGCTGGAGGACACCCAGGCGTACACCGCCGCCAGCGACCACATGATCATCACTGCGTTCCGCGGCACGGAACCGGCGGAGATCCGCGACTGGCTCTCGGACGCCGCCACACCCCCCTGGCCGGGCCCGGCCGAAACGGGCTACACCCACTACGGCTTCGCCGAGGCGCTCCAGTCGATCTTCCCGGAGGTCAAGGACACCCTGGCCGAACTGCGCACCGGCAACCAGACGGTGTGGTTCACCGGCCACAGCCTCGGCGGTGCGCTCGCCATGCTCGCCGGGGCACGGATGTATCTGGAGGAGCCGCGGCTCCAGGCGGACGGCGTCTACACGTACGGGCAGCCGCGCACCTGCGACCGCGTCCTGGCGGCGGCGTACAACAAGGGCTTCAAGAACCGCATGTACCGCTTCGTCAACAACAACGACATCGTGCCGCAGCTCCCGCCGGAGCCCGTCTACACGCATGTCGAGGCGCTGCGGTACATCGACTCGGACGGCAGGCTCCACGACTCCGTGGGCCTGCTGGGCAACCTGGCGGACCGCGCCAAGGGTCTGACCGCCGACGCCTTCGCCCCCGCCGCCGCCGGCGTCCGGGACCACTCGATCAAGCGCTACATCGCGGCCATCGAGAACAACCTGGCCTGATGTAGCGTCAGTTGCAGGCGGTGCCGGAACGTCCCCCCACGCATCCGGCGTCCGGGCCGCGAGGGGGTCGCGGCCCGGCTCGGGGGTGGTGGGAGCGGTGGCCCGGCCGCATGATCGATCCGGCCTCCGCACCCTCCTGACCTGCCCGCCCGCGGCCTGCCGCGGTGCTGCTTAAGGGAATTCTCACCAGTTCCTCATTCGGTGAATATGGTGGGCTCCCGTCGATCACCGGCAGGCTGGCTGCTTGTGTATCTTTCTGCTCCCTCGCACGGAAACGCGCCCGCGCCGTCCTGGCATGCCGGCGTATCGCTCTTGGACGGCTGGCTGCCGCTGACGATCCAGATCGTCGCCGGAGTGCTGCTCGTTGTGGTCATCGGCTGGCGCACCCCGCGCTGGAGACTGCTGTGGCTGCCCGTCGCGGCCGGTGTCGGCCTGCTCGTCGCGCTGCTGGCGAAGTGGTACGTGGACGCCAACGCGCTCGCCACCGACCCGGCCCCGGTGTCGCTGTGGGTGTGGATCGGGGTCACCGCGGCGGCCCTGGCCGTCGCCGTACTGGGCTGGCGGGGCGCACGCTGGTGGCGGCGAGCGCTGTCGGTGCCGGTGATCCCGCTGGGTCTGCTGTGCACGGGGCTGGTGCTGAACCAGTGGGTGGGCTACTTCCCGACCGTGCAGGAGGCATGGGCGCAGATCAGCGCCGGTCCGCTGCCCGACCAGGTCGACGCCGCGCAGCTGAGCGCGTTGCAGGGGAAGGGGAGCACGATGACCGCCGGTCGCGTGGTGGCGGTCAACACCCCCGACACGGCCAGCCACTTCACGCACCGCGAGGAGTATGTGTACCTGCCGCCCGCCTGGTTCAGCGGGGCCCGCCATCCGCAGCTGCCCGCGCTGATGATGATCGGGGGCGAGTTCAACACGCCCGCCGACTGGATCCGTACCGGTGGTGCGATCTCGACCGTCGACGCCTACGCCAAGGCCCACCACGGACAGGCCCCGATCCTGGTGTTCGCGGACTCGGGGGGCAGCTTCAACAACGACACCGAGTGCGTCAACGGTCCGCGCGGCAACGCCGCCGACCACCTCACCAAGGACGTCCGGTCCTATGTCGTCTCCCACTTCGGAGCCTCCGCCGCCCCGGCCGACTGGGGGGTGGTCGGCTTCTCCATGGGCGGTACCTGCGCGGTCGATCTCGCCGTCATGCACCCGGAGTTGTTCGGCAGCTTCGAGGACATCGCGGGGGACGAGGGCCCGATCGTCGGCACCAAGCAGCTGACCATCAAGGACCTCTACGGGGGCAGCGAGGCGGCGTGGGCGAAGTTCGACCCGCTGACCGTGATGGCGGCACACGCCCCCTACACCGACACCGCGGGCTGGTTCGACAACAGCAGCTCCGGCGACCGGCCCGGCGGACCGGGCCGGCGCGGCGGACCGAACAACGGCCATGGCGGAAACGGCGGTTGGCAGGGCGGCCACGGCGGGCAGCACCGGCACGGCGGCGCCATGAGCCGGCCGGGCCCCGTGGGCTTCGGCGGCCGTGACATCCCCGGCGACGGGATGGGCGGCCAGACGGCCGACGCGCAGAAGCTCTGCGCCGCCGCCGGCAAGAAGGGGATCTCCTGCACCCTGCACTACCAACCCGGGGGCCACACCTGGCAGTTGGCGTCCAGTGCCTTCTCGGCCGCGCTTCCCTGGCTCGCCGAGCGCGTCCACACACCGACCGCACCGGCCGGCGCGTAGGCCCCGGCCGATCCGGCCCCCCTACGGCACCGCACAAGGCACCGCCCCCGACCGTTTCCACGGATCGGGGGCGGTGCCTTGTGCGGGGGCCGGCTAACGAGCCGGACCGCACCGGTAGAGGGTCTGCGCGGTGCCGCCCTCCCCGGTGGTCGCGGTCTTCGGGGACTGCGTACCGCCGTAGGCCGAGGCCGGGACGCGGGTGCAGCCGGACCGCACCCAGCCGGCGATCCGGGTGGCGGACGTCGAACCGCCGCCACCGCCGCCGAACATGGCGCCCATGCCGCGCCCGCCGCCCAGCAGGACGTAGCGGACCTTGCCCGACGCCACCAGTTGCCGGAAGCCGGCCTCGGTGGGGAACGGGACCTGGCCGCTGAAGCCGCCCAGCGGGAGGATGCGGGTGCCCTTGGCGAGGATGTACGGGGACGCGTTGTTCCAGCCGTCGGTGGCGAAGACGTACTCGGCCGAGCCGCGGTGGGCGGTGGTGTACGCGAGCAACTTGCGCTGGTCGGAGGTAAGTCGGCCGCCGGACTCGCCGAAGCCGCCCCTGGCGTGCCCGCCGCCCGGCCACTTCGCCGCGCCATGGCCGCCACGGCCGCCGCGCATGCCGGAGGGACCGACCGCGCCCATCCCGGAACTGCCGTACGCCGGGTTGAAGACCTGTACCGCCCAGGCGCTCGGCGCGAGCAGCACGGCGGCGAGCGACGCGGCGAGACCGACCAGGGCGAGCCGTCCGCCGGACCGGGCGCCGCCCGGCCGGGCGAGGACCAGCAGGACGACGGCGGTCAGCCCCAGCACGCCCACCGCCGGCGCCAGCCACGGCAGGAAGGACGGGAACTCGCCGGCGAGGAACGCGCCCCACGCCGCCGTCGCGGCGACCGCACCGGGCAGCACCCAGGCGCGGCGTCCACCGGCCCGGTACGCGCGCCACAGCATGACTGTCCCGCCGCCGGTCAGCGCGGCGAGCGGCACCGCGATCACGCCCATGTAGTACGTGTGGCCGCCGACGCTGCCCGCGCTGAAGACCAGGAAGTACGTGGTCAGCCAGGTGCCCCAGAGGGCGAACCCGGCGCGGATCCGGTCCGTACGCGGGCTGCCGCGGCGCCACAGGAGGCCGCAGACGACGGCGATGGCGGCGAACGGGTAGAGCCATCCGGTCTGCGACGCGAGCGCCGAGCCGAACATCTTCGACCAGCCGTCCTGGCCGCCGCCCCCGAAGCCGCCGGGCCCGCCGCCATGGGCCCGGTCGGGCAGTTGGGCGGCGCCCTGCTGCGCTCCGGCGTGCGTACCGGGCGTGCCGCTGCCGCCGGCCTGCCGCGGGTGCTGTGCGCCGCCGCGCGGCGCGCCCGCCGCCTCGGTCGTCCCGGCACCGGGCGCCGCGGCGCCGCCCTGGCTCCCGCCGTGACCTCCTCCGTGGCCCCCGCCGCCCCGCGTCGCGCTGATGCTGCCGGTGGAGGCGGCGCTGATGCCCAGGGACGAGAACCGGTTCAGGAAGTTGTAACCGACCACCATGCTGAACGCGGAGTTGTTCGTGGTGCCGTCGACATACGGCCGGTCGTTGGCCGGAGTGAGGGCGACGGCCACCATCCACGAGGCGGAGACGGCGGCCATCACCACCGCGGAGAGCCCGAGATGCGTCAGCCGCTTCCGCAGCGGGACCGGCGCCGAGACCAGATACACCACGGCGAGCGCGGGCAGGACCGCCCACGCCTCCAGCATCTTCGACTGGAAGCCGATGCCGACCCAGACCCCGGCCATCACGAGCGGACGCAACCGGCCCGCCTCCGCGGCACGTTGGGTCGCCTCCGCCGCAAGCAGCACGCACAGGGTGAACAGCGGGTCCTCGACGGCGGTCCGGAACAGTCCCACCGCCACCGGCGTCAGCAGGAACGCACCGCTCGCGATCAGCGCCGCGTTGTAGCCCGCCCAGCGGCGCACCACCCGGTACAGGACCAGGAGGCTCGCCACACCCTCCAATACCTGAGGAAGCGTCAGCGCCCAGGGGTGGAATCCGAAAATCCGGGCGGAAATGGCCTGCGGCCAGAGGAATCCCGGCAATTTGTCGAGAGTGATGGAATTGCCGGGGTCGAAGGAACCGTAGAAGAACGCCTTCCAGCTCTCCGTCATACTGCGCACGGCGTTTGCGTAGAAGGTGTGGTATTGGCTGTGATTGATCCCCCACGCGTAGAGCACGGCGGCCAGCACGGTGATGACCAGCAGCGCCGGTCGCGCGTATGCAGGTTGCCCCACCGGCGATCGCCAGGGCGCGCGGCGGACGCCGGCGCCGGCGGGGGCGGTTGTGTCGAGGACTGTCGTAGCCATGCGCAGCAGTCTTCGGCATGTTTCGGGGCCCCCTACGCCGCACCCGACGGTTTGAAGGAACTTCTCACCGGATACGGGGGAACCTTTTACCGAACTGATTCCGCCTTTAATCCGCGCGGCGCCATTCATTACCTGCCCCAGGGCGACGCAAAGCGAACGGCAGGGCTACTCCCTCACGAAGATCAGGTCTCGGGTGCCCCGTCGGTTACGTCGTCATCCGGTGTGTAACGCGCCGGCGGGTCGAACCTCCTCAGCAGTTCCTCGGCGGTCTCGTTCCGCTCCTGCTTGATGACGATCTCGGCGACCTGCTTTGCCACCATCGCTCGCCGGACATCCCCGTCCGCGAAGCCCATGCCGGTGAGGAAGCCTTCGAAGTGGTCCGCGGCCGTCGGCTCCCGTACGACCGAGACGGGAGACTTATCCATGATGTCCGGGATGGGCTGTTCGCCGTGCGGCCCGGGCAGGAAACCCCGTAGGCGTTCGGGCACGTCGGTGTCGTTGGCGGCGGACGCGAGCTGGGCCAGTAGACCGAGGTCCGCCACGGTCTTCTCCACCTCGTCGTCGTTCTTCGCGAGCCACCAGACCACCGCGCTGCCGGTGTCCTTGAGCACGTCCTGTCCCAGATACTCACGCTTGCTCTGCTCGTACTTCCGCTGGTGTTCCCACACCGCTTCGTCCTTGCGGACTTCGGCGAGCCTGTCCAACCGCTCCTGATCGTGCTCGTGCAGGGTGAGTGCGACGTTCTCGGCCAGGACCTGGAGGCGGCCGGTGGGGTCCGGGCACATCCTGCCGAGCGCACCGCTCAGCTCGTGCCGGACCAGTGAGGCCCGGCCGGGCTCCCGCTGTTCGGTGATCGCGCGGGCACGCTCCAGCACCGCCTGGACGGCGAGTCCGACCGGACTGACGATGGGTCCGTCCCCGTGGGAATCGACGGGGTACCACCGCACGGTTGCGGTGAAGAGGAAGTCGTAGTCGGTCCATTGGCTGGGCAGTGCCACGTGGCTGACGCGGTACTCGCTGCGTTCGAAGGGCGCCGCGGTGATGGTCTCCGCAACGCCTACCGGTATGGAACCACGCCGTGCCGCAGCGATCCTGAAGGCGGCCCCGGGCACTCCGAGGAGAAGAACGGCGGCGGTGGCCCACGCCCAAAGGGGCCACCCCTGCACCAGACCCAGGATCGTCAGCAGCAGGGCGCACAGGACGGTGAGGAAGACGGTCGTCGTCTTGCGGCCGGTCGTCATGGTGTGGTCCCCCCGTGTGGTGCGGCCGAGGGGCGGAGGCCCTGCGCCGCGGAGATCTTCTGGAGCAAGCGGTCGGTGGTGACGACACCACGTGCCGTGCCACCGGTGGTGGTGGGTTCCGCCGCGCGGGCCGCGGAGTAGAGCGCCGCGAGCTGTTGGCCGTCCCGGCCTGCGGCGTCGACCAGCAGGTCGAGCAGCAGGTCATGGCGGTCGTCGACGTCTCCGGCGGTGTGCAGCCAGCGCACCGCGTACGGCTGCCAGCGCGGCTGCGGCAACTCGGCGAGCACCGCGCGCCAGCCGATGGTCACGCAGCGCTGCACGTACTCCTCGTCCAGCGGCGCGTGGGGCGCGTCACCCGGGTCCGTCAGCGGTACCGGGTCGCAGATCCGCAGGAAGATACGTGCGTCTGCGGCAGGGACGGAGGAAGACCCGGTGAGGCGGCCGAGCATCCGGCGCCGGAGCCGGCTGCTCGTCGCCACCAGCTCGCACAGCGCGTCCGACGCCGCCGCCGACCCGCTTTCCCGGCGGGCGAGGTGGTGCAGGCGGACCATGGCCTGGTCGGGATGGGTCGGTGCGATGGCCTCGGTGCAGACGCGCACCAGTACGTACGCGAGACCTCCCGTCAGCTGCTTCTCACTGCACCACGTGTTGATCAGCCGCCGGAAGCTTCCCCCGTACTGCCGGGTGCCGAGACCGCGGGCCAGTGCGTGGACGGCCGCCGTGAGACGGGCCGTGGTCGTGGCGTCGGTGCCCCAGCGGTCCGCCAGAGCCGCCAGCTCCTTCCACTGGCCGGTGCGCAGGTACTGGTCGGCGAGCCGCTCCACCAGCTCCTTGCGGAGATCCGGAGTCAGATGCGGATCGCCCAGCTCCGTACTCTGCGCGGTCCAGGCACTCAGCGGGCGTCGGAGGTCCGGCAGGTTGTCCCAGAAGTGGGCGCGGACCGCGGCGTCGAAGTCCAGCTTGTCGAACCGTACGTGGCAATCCGGTCCGGCCGACGCGGAAACCTCCTTCAGGCGCGCGGCCAGGTCCTTGCTTTCGAGCGGGAGAACCTCGTCCCGAGGGGTCCTGAGGGTACGGAGCAGCAGCGCGGCCGCGTGGTGGACGACATCGGCGTGCGCGCCGTGCAGCATGGCCGTGGCGAACAGCAAGGCCCGCTGCGGTGCCTCGCGCTGTCCGGCGACCAGGTCGGCGACCTCATTCCGCCAGGTCTTGCGTGCGTCCCGGGCCTGCTCGCACCAGCCGGCGAAATCGCGGTCCGCCGGATGCGCCGTACGATCCCGACGCACGCGGTCGGCGAAGTCCGCGATCTCCTCGTTCGCCCGCTGCTCGGCCAGGAAATCCGTCAACGCGGGTGCGGGTTGCCGGTACTCCTCGTGCGGTATCCGATGGAATCGCAGATGGCGCCGGAACACCTCCTGGGCCGGAGGGCTTTGGATCTCGGCCTGGTAGAACCGGAGGTCGGAGTCCAGGTCGTGGCCGTACGGCCTGACGACCACCAGGCGCGCCCGCTGTTCTCGGACGGCCTTGCGGAGGGCCGACAGATCTCTGAGGCACTTCGCCCATTGAGTGCCGTCAGCCTCGGCAAGGTCCAGCAGCAGGCGGTCGCCGGCACCGACCAGTCCGCCGTCGGTGAGAGGGGCTTCTTCTTCGTCGCCGGGCAGCAGTTCGCGGAAGATACCGGTGTTCCGGTGATGTTCGTACAGGAGGACCCGGGCTGCGGCACTCCTGCCGCAGCCCGGAACGCCGTAGAGGATCACCGTGCGGTGCTCCGCGAGCAGTCGGCGTGCCTCGCCCATTCCCGCGGGGTCCACGAACCGCTGCTTGAGCAGCCGGAGTTGGTCATCCGCGATACGGCGGGGGCTTCGGCGGGCCGTCTCCTGCTCCGGACCGGAGGGGGCGTGGTAGTGGATGTCGCCGACGCCGGCATGCAGGGCACCGGCACGCGCGATCCACTCCGCGGACGGGTTGTTCACCGCTCATCGCCCTCGCGTCGTCCCGCCCCGCCGAACTGGTGCCGGATGTCGCCGTGATGGTCGCCTTCGATATTGGTCATGCCGTCGCCCGAGTAGTGACGGCTGCCCGAGTCATGGCGGGAGTTCTGATAGATGTCCCCGTTGCCGGAATGCACGGCGCCGGCCGTCCCCTTGAAGACGGTGCGGCCGACGTCGCCGGTGAAGTCCCGGCTCTGGACGGCCGCTCCGCCGATATCGCGTGCCGCATTGGACACGGATCCGGGACCGGCGGCCGGCGCCTCCGCCGGCTCGGGATCGTGCAGCTCAGGCACCAGCTCGGCGACCAGGTCACCGAGGCGCTTCAGGTCGGCCTCGGCGTTCTGCGTGTCCAGTCGCACGGATTGCAGATCGGCCAACCGCGCCAGTTCGTCCGGGAGTTCGCTCTTCTTCAGCCGCTCCGTCGTCCGGCCCGCCAGGACCGGGATCACCGGAAGTCCGCAGGCGAACGCCTCAAGGATCTCTTTCCGTACCCAGTCCTCGGGGTCGTTCAGCTTGTTCTGGAAGTTCAGCCAGTCGGCCCCGATCACCGCCAGCAGCAGGGCGCTGCGGCGCAGGTTGGTCAACAGGGCATCGGGATAGGGGATGCTGGGAAGAATGGACTTCGAGGCGCGGAAGGCTCGTTCCGTCCCGAAACGGTTGGAGAGCTCGTTGTCGATCAGGGCGGCGATCTCGTTGCCGTCCCCCGTACGGTAGTTGATGAAGATGTCGACCATGGTGGGTTCCTCCTCAGGTAGTGGTGGCGCGGCATAACGTGCCGAGCCGAGGTGACAGCCGGCGCACCGATGCGTGATCCGCATGGCGGGCCAGGAAGCGGGCGAGGCGCCGGAGATCGATCGTGACGGTTGCCGATCGCACGGCCGCCACCCCGTCGAGCAGCGGTTCCGTCACGGCGCAGGCATGGTCGATCTCACCGTCCGCCGCGTAGGCCAGCGCCCGCCGTATGCCGTAACGCACCTGCGTCCGTACCGCGTCGGGGGAGACCCGCGCGAGCTGACGGTTCAGTTCTTCGGCCGCCTCCCGCGGGCAGCCCAGGTCGAACAGGCACCAGCCCCTGACCATGCCGACCGAATCGGGCAGGTGCATGCTGCCGATCACCGGTGCGCCGGCCTCGTCGACCTGGTCGACGAGCAGCGCCCCGGCCCGATCCAGAGCGCGCAGGCAGGCGCCGCGGTCGCCTGCGAGTGCGTGGCCCTGTGCCTCGCGCTGCGCGGCCAGCCCGCGGATCCGGGACGGAAGTCTGCCGCTCTGCGCCCGCTGGGCCAGCGCGACCGTCTGCTCGGCGTCGTCCTGGTACAGCGTGACCAACGCCCGGCGGACCAGCGCGTATCCGGCCAGGGCACGGTCACCGCCGGCGGCGGCAAGATGCACCGCACGCTGTGTCCACCACAGCGCCCCTCCTCGTCTCCGGTTTCCTGCACCAGCCAGCCGATGTATTCGGCGTACCGGGAACCGAGCGTGAGCAGCTCTCGGCGGGCGTGGGAGTCGGCATGCCGCGACAGCTCCCGCAGCGTGTGGGTCTGCGCGATCAGCCCGGCGAGGAGGAAGCCGGGCTCGGCGCTCTGGCCGAGCCGCCGATAGTGCGTGAACAGCGAGCGGGACGCCTCCAGCATGCCGGCACCCGTAGCCGGCGAGAGTGTGCCGGGTCCGCCGGTGCGCCAACCCATCAACGAGGCGGCGCCTGCGCTCACGACCTGACGTCGGCCGACGGGCTGGAACCAGCCCGAGCCGTCCGGTGACAGCTGCATCGTCCACTGCTCCTCATCGATTCTTCCTGGTGCGAACTCATCCGGTAAGCCGGAAGCGGGTGCGGTGACCAGGGCGATCAGTGCTCCGCCGGCTCGGAGAGCGGCGTCGCACAGTCGGGCCAGATCGCGACTGGGCGCCTTGATGCCTCGCTCGACCTTGCTCAGCTGCGCCTTGCTGTAATGCACGGCGGCAGACAGCGCGGTGAGGCTGAGTCCGGCGTCCAGACGTCGCCGCCTCAGTTCCTCGCCGAACGCGGTGGACGGCTGTGGCACGGGAACCTCCATAACCATCCATCCAGGCGAACGGGGTTGCCGCACGAAAGAGTGCGGCAACCCCGGCCGGACGGACAAGGCGAATGGTGCTGTTTCCCGTTTCCTTCTCCGCAGGGGGGCGCCGTACTCCAGGAGCGCAAGAGTTGCGCGGCGATCCGGGATCCTGGTGAGACTGCGTCAACTACTGTTCGTCATCGACCAGTTCGGCGATGGGCGACGTTCACCGCGTCGTGAAGTGCGCGGTTGCCAGGACGCGGCCGTCGGGCGAGGTCAGCACGGCACCGGAGAGCGTGGCGGGGTCCACGGAGGCCGGGGCGCCCCAGTAGCCGTCCCCGTCGTGCAGGTGGAAGGTTCCGAGCCCGACGGTGGTGCCGTCGGTTCGCTCCAGCCGGCAGATGACGTCACCGCTGTACGGATTCCCGGCGTCGGCGAGATCGACGGACATGAACACCCAGCCATCCGACCCGGGATGGGCGTAGATTTCCCCGGCCGGTTGCCGGTGCCCCGCCCCGGCTCCGATCAGATGCGCATGCAGCATCCCGGCCCCGGCCTGGACGGGCCGTGCGGGGCCGGCCACCACGTTCTCGATGGCCGTGCCGAGGGCCCAACCGCCGAACCCCACGCCGAGCACGAGCGCGGCGGCGGCAGAGGCCACCCGCAGCCGTACGCCGCCGCGGAGCCGCGCGCGCCGCCGCGCGAAGCGGTGCTCGGTCCCGCGTCCGTCGCGCGCGACCTGGGCCAGGGCCAGCCGCCGCGCCACCCGGGCTCCGAAACCGGCCGGCGGCTCGCTGCCGGGCAGGAGGCCGAGCAGCCCGTCGCCGACGAGGGCGAGCTGCTGGACGTACTCCCGGCAGTCCGCGCAGCAGTCCAGATGGGCGACGGCCTCGGCCCGTTCCCGGCCCGAGAGCACGCCCAGTGCCAGCTCGGCACCGGTCTCGTGCAGCTGTGCGCAGGTCAGGTCCTCAGTCATGGCGGCCTCGCTCCGGAGACGCGGGGGGCGGATCCGTGGGGTGCGCAGAGGTGGGATGGTGCGGATACGGCGGATTCGGCGAGGTGAGCGTGGTCCGCAGCTTTCCCATCGCGGTCCTGATCCGTGTCTTGGCGGTGCCCAGAGGGATGTGCTCCCAGTCGGCGACCTGCTGAGCGGTCATCCCGTAGATGCCCGCCATCACCAGGGCGCGGCCCTGCTCGCCGGGCAGCTGCGCCACCGCGGCCCGCAGGGTGGACGACGCCTCGTCTGCCAGCGCCTGCTGCTCGGGGGTCTCGGTCACCGCCTCCAGGAGCGCGTCGAGGTCCTCGGGGGCCACCGGCTCCGGCCGGCGCGACCGGACGGCGTCGATGGCGAGGTTGTGCGCGATGGTCGTCAGCCACGTCGTCACCGATCCGCGGCGGGAGTCGTAGACCTGGGCGTGCCGCCACGCGCGCTCGAACGTCTGCTGGGCGATGTCCTCGGCGAGCTGCGCATCGCGGGTGACCGCGATGGCAACGCCGAAGACCGTGTGCTGGAACCGCCGGACGAACGTGTCGGCGAGCTCTGGATCACCGGTGGCGAGACCAGCCAGCAGCGCCGCGTCCGGGATGCGTCCGACGGGGAGCTGCAACCTCTGCATACCCTTGAGTACGGTCCGCCCCGGCCAGGGGATTGCCTGGCGGCTACGGAAGACCACGCACCCATTCTCCCTCGGTGCCACCGCCCGACGCATGTGCCGCACGCCTCCGCGCGCCAAGGGTGATGACCGGCCTACGGAACGTGCGCGGATGTCGCGCCGGCCGCCGGCCGCCGGCGGCGGTGGGCCGGGGGCCTGTGTGCGGCTCATGGCAGCACCTCGACCCGCGATGTGCCGCCGGTTCCGTGCAGCCGGTAGAGCCGCGCATACGCCGCGCTGCGGGTGAGCAACTGGTCGTGTGTGCCGCGGTCGGCGACGCGGCCGTGCTGGAGAAGCACGATCTGGGTGGCAGCGCGGACGGTGAGCAGGTTGTGGGAGATGAGGACCGTCGTGCGTCCGCTCATCAGCCGCCGCAGTGGTTGCAGGATGTGCCGGCCCGATTCCGCGTCCAGGCCGGTGGTCGGTTCGTCGAGGACGAGAACGGGCGCGTCGCGGATCACGGCGCGGGCGATGGCGAGACGCTGCCGTTGTCCGCCGGACAGCAGCCGGCCGCGCTGCCCCACCACGGTGTCGTAGCCCTCGGGAAGTCGGCTGACGAAGTCGTGTGCGTCGGCGGCGCGGGCCGCCGCGACGATCTCTTCGTCGCTTGCGCCGGGGCGGCCGTAGGCGATGTTGTCGCGCACCGTGCCGTGGAAGACCAGGGTCTCCTGGAGCAGCATGGCGACGTTGTCCCGGAGGTCGTCCAGGCACAGTTCGCGCAGATCGTGCCCGTCGAGGCGAACGGCTCCCCGGTCCGGGTCGTAGAAGCGCAGCAGCAGCTTGGCGGCGGTCGACTTGCCGGCACCACTGGCCCCCACGAGTGCCAGTGTCTCGCCGGGTCCCACGCCGAACGAGACATCCGTCAGGGCCGGCCGGGCGGTCCCGGGGTAGCGGAAGGACACGTCGTCGAACGCGATCTCACCGCGGGTACGGCCGAGCTTCCGCGGGGTCGCCGCCTGGACGACCTGGGGTCGCTGGTCGAGCAGCTCGATGATCCGCTCTGCCGCGGCGGATGCCGAGTAGAAGGTGTTGCCGAGACCGGAGATGCCGCGGATCGGGCCGTAGAGCCTGCTCAGCAGGGTGAGGAAGACCATCAGGCCGCCCAGGGTGAGGTGGCCGCGGGCCAGTTCCCAGGTGCCCAGACCCATCACCAGCAGCGCGCCGGTCAGCTCGATGACGTCGACGACCGTGGTGTACACGGCACCGATACGGGCGGAGGCCATGGCGGCCCGGAACCTGCCGAGGTTCTCGCGCTCGAACCTGCCGTGCTCCCACCGTTGCCGGTTGTACGCCTGGACGAGGGCGATGTTGCCCAGCGCCTCTTCGGTGATCGCGCTGATCGAGCCGCTGCGGCGCCGCCGCTCCCGCGACGCGGCCCTCACCCGCCGGGAGAAGCGCCGGGCGGTGAACCAGAAAAGGGGCGCGATGACGAGGGCGAGCAGCGTCAGGTCCCACCGCAGGTAGCACAGCACGCCGAGGAAGACGCCCAGTCGCACGACCTGTGCGATCGCGTTCACGATCCCGGAGAGCAGGAACGTCTCGACCGCGTCGACGTCACCGGTCACCCGGGAGAGCACGTCGCCGAGCCGCCGCCGCTCGAAGAAACCGAGGGAGAGCCCTTCGACGTGGCGGAACAGATCCGACCGCAGGGCCAGCAGGAACCGTTCGCCGACCCACGTGGAGGTCACGTCGTCGGCGAAGGCGAGGACTCCGGCGAAGAACGTGAACCCCAGATACGCGAGGGCGATCGGCACGAAGAGGCGCAGGTTGCGTGGGACCAGCATGTCGTCGATGACGATCTTGAAGAGCCAGATCTCGGCCGCGTCGACGACCGGCCCCAGCACGACGAAGGCCAGTATCACCACGAGCCAGCGCCGGCCGCCGCGCGTGTACGGCCAGAAGCGCCGGAAGATGTCGCGCAGGGCCACCGGCGGCGCGGCCTCGACGATTCCGTCTGCTCCAGCGGGGCCCTCGGCGACGGACAGCAACCGCCGCACCGCCCGCGTCACGCGACTCGCCGCGGAAGTGGGCGTCTTGGCCCCGCCCGCGCCGTCGCCCGGGGCGTCCCCGTGGGAGGGCGCGTACGGCCGTGTGTCGCTCATGTCGCCTCACGGACTGGTGCGGCCGGGCGGGAAGCCCGGCCGCGCACAGACAGAACGAGTGCTCAGTACCTCCCTTCGAACCCCTCTCCACGGCCCCTTTCGTGGTCGAAGTCGCGGTCGAAGTCCCGGTCGAAGTCCCGGTCGTGGTGCCGACCCTCGCGCCGATCCCGGTCGTGGTCATGTCCGCCTCTGCCCCGGCGCCCGCCCGACGTCCCACGGTCGTGACGGCCACGGCCCAGCGCAGGGGTCAGGTCTGCGAGAACTCCCATGCTCGCCCCTTCCTCACGCCCCCCGACCATCCATCAATCACGTATACGCGAGGAGCCGTGAAACGGATTCACCGCGGCCCGGCACCCGTGGCCAGGCGCCCTTTCCGGGGCCTCTATCCGGAGCCTTTAGAAGAACCCGAGCTTCTTCGGCGAGTAGGAGACGAGGAGGTTCTTGGTCTGCTGGTAGTGGTCCAGCATCATCTTGTGGGTCTCGCGGCCGATACCGGACTGCTTGTAGCCGCCGAAGGCCGCGTGGGCCGGGTAGGCGTGGTAGCAGTTGGTCCACACGCGGCCGGCCTGGATGGCGCGGCCGGCGCGGTAGGCGGTGGAGCCGTCCCGGGTCCAGACGCCCGCGCCCAGCCCGTACAGCGTGTCGTTGGCGATGCCGATCGCGTCGTCGAAGTCGCTGAACGGTGCCACCGCCACCACCGGGCCGAAGATCTCCTCCTGGAAGATCCGCATGTCGTTGTTGCCCTCGAAGACGGTCGGGCGGACGTAGTAGCCGCCCTCCAGTTCCCCGCCCAACTCGGCGCGGGTGCCGCCGGTCAGGACCTTGGCGCCCTCCTTCTGGCCGATGTCGAAGTAGGAGAGGATCTTCTCCAGTTGGTCGTTGGACGCCTGCGCGCCGATCATGGTGTCGGTGTCGAGGGGGTGGCCCTGGACGATCTTCTCGGTGCGGGCCACGCCGGCCGCCAGGAAGTCCGCGTAGTGCCCGCGCTGGATCAGCGCGCGGGACGGGCAGGTGCACACCTCGCCCTGGTTGAGGGCGAACATGGTGAAGCCTTCGAGGGCCTTGTCGTGGAAGTCGTCCGCCGCGGCGGAGACGTCGTCGAAGAAGATGTTGGGGCTCTTGCCGCCCAACTCCAGTGTCACCGGGCGCAGATGCTCCGACGCGTACTGCATGATCAGCCGGCCGGTGGTGGTCTCGCCGGTGAAGGCGATCTTCGCCACCCGCGGGCTGGAGGCCAGCGGTTTGCCCGCCTCCACACCGAAGCCGTTGACGATGTTGACGACGCCGGGTGGCAGCAGGTCGGCGATCAGGCTCATGAGGAAGTGCACCGAGGCGGGGGTCTGCTCGGCCGGCTTGAGGACCACCGCGTTGCCCGCCGCCAGCGCCGGGGCCAGCTTCCAAGTGGCCATCAGGATCGGGAAGTTCCAGGGGATGATCTGGCCGACGACGCCCAGCGGTTCGTGGAAGTGGTAGGCGACGGTGTCCGCGTCGATCTCCGAGAGGGTGCCTTCCTGGGCGCGCACCGCGCCCGCGAAGTAGCGGAAGTGGTCGATGGCGAGCGGGATGTCGGCCGCCAGCGCCTCCCGTACCGGCTTGCCATTCTCCCAGCTCTCGGCGACCGCCAGCTCCTCCAGGTGCTGCTCCATCCGGTCGGCGATCCTGTTGAGGACGGCGGCGCGCTCGGCGGCCGG
The DNA here is from genome assembly GCF_009834125.1 of Streptomyces sp. GS7. Lineage (NCBI taxonomy): Bacteria > Bacillati > Actinomycetota > Actinomycetes > Kitasatosporales > Streptomycetaceae > Streptomyces > Streptomyces sp. GS7. The sequence goes on along the minus strand of NZ_CP047146.1, from coordinate 5,868,251 downwards.
GGTGCGGGCCCACCCGGGCGCCGCCGCGTGGGCGGCGTCCAGCGCGCGCTCGACGTCCTCGGCGGTGCCGCGGGCGATCTCGGTGAACGGCTGCCCGTTGACCGGGGTCGGGTTCTCGAAGTACCGGCCCTGGGCGGGTGCCACGAACTCGCCGCCGATCCAGTGGTCGTAGCGGCTCCGGTAGCTCATGACGGCATCGGCGGAACCCGGGCTGGCGTAGCGTGCCATGGGGCGGCCTCCCAAATCGTGCGCTCGGCGCGGTGCCCGCCGCTTCGGTGCGGCGGGCGCTGGGGGAGGAGGCTAGGGCGGGGGAGGTTGCGCGAAGGTTGCGCGGGGGAGCGGCTCCGGGGGAGGACGGGCCCGGCGGTGGGTGCGTTCTACGATCCGCCCGCCAGGCCGTAGGCGGTGCGCAGCCGTCCCGCCGTGGCACGGGACGCGGTGCGTGCCGGGGAGCGCTCCGGCAGGGCGTCCACCAGGGCTTCCCAGATCTCCAGGTCGTGCTCGCCCCAAGGGGTCCGCGACCAGATGCGCAGCTGGTCGGGGTCGCGGGCGGACAGCAGCGCCCGCCGGAGCCGGTCCTCCAGCGCGGCGCGCAGCCGGCGGACACCGGGTGCCTCCGACGAGGGCAGCAGCGGGCCGCGGTACGCATCGAGCGCGGCGGCCGGATCGCCGGCCGCCAACTCCCGTTCCACGGCGTCCAGATCGGTCTCGACCGGCCGGTCGAGCCGGTACGGACGGGAGTGCAGCAGCGGGCCGACCAGCTGCCGCAGCCGGGACAGCTCGGCACGCAGCGTCACGGGGCGCATATCGCGCTCGCCGTAGAGCAGTACGGAGAGCTGATCGCCCGTCAGGCCGTCCGGGTGCCGGGCCAGCAGCAGCATGATCTCGCTGTGCCGGCGCCCCAGGCGCAGCCGTTCGCCGTCCCGGACCAGCAGCGCCTCGTCCCGGCCGAGCGCCGTGAGGCATACTCCCAACTTCCCTGCGCAGAGGGAGAGATGGGTCTCGGCGGCGCGGGCGGTGGCCTGGACCAGGGCCAGGCTGTGCGGGCTGGCGAGATGGTCGCCGCCGGAGATGTCCACCGCGCCCAGCAGCCGCCCGGTCCGCAGGTCGTGCAGCGGTGCGGCGGCGCACGTCCACGGCTGCACCCGCCGGTTGTAGTGCTCGGCGGCGAAGATCTGCACCGCGTGGTCGGCGGCCATCGCGGTGCCCGGCGCGTTCGTTCCCGCATGCCGCTCGTCCCAGCGCGCCCCCGCCGTGAAGTTCATCCGCTCGGCCCGCCGCACCACGCCGGGGTGCCCCTCGACCCACAGCAGCCGCCCCTGCGGATCGCACACCGCCAGCAGATGGGCCCCGTCGTGCGCGATGCCGCCCAGCAGCTCCCGGAAGACCGGCATCGCACGGGCCAGCGGATGGGCGTCCCGGTAGCTGCGGAGCGCGGGCTCGTCGAGTTCGATGGGGGCCGTGCCGTCCGAGGTGGCGTGCGCGCGGGCGGAGCGGCGCCAGGAGTCGGCGACGACCTGCCGGACCCGCGGCGACACGCTCCCGTCGGCCAGGAACGCCTCGTGCGCCCGCCGTACGGTACGGATGCGTTCGGCCGGGTCGGCGCCCGCCTCCATCGCCAGCCACGGGTTGACCACGCGTCACCTCTTCGTCACGGTTCCTGCCCCGGTACGCCGATGGTGCTCGTACGGATCGGCGCCGTAAACCCCGCCCGGCTCCCCCCGGTCAGCCGGTGGTGCCGTTTCGGCCGCCGACCGCCTGGAGCCGCAGCCCGTTCGCGACGATCAGATCCGAGCCGACCAGTGCCTGTACGGCGGTCACCCGCGTCATGAAGACGAACGGCGGGACGACCGGCGGGACCGGGAGCGTGTCGGGGGTGAAGGTGAGGCAGACCGCGCCCTCCAGGCAGCCGCTGAACCTGGTGAGATAGAGGGTCACCCGGCCCTTCAGGTCCAACGCGTCCGCGCTCAGGCGGAGTTGCGGACCCTGGCCGTCGCGGGTGGTGAGACGGTAGTCGGTCAGCGACGCCGCCGTCATCCTCAGCACCATCACCTTGAGTGGGCCGCCGGCCGTGTCCACCGTGGTGATCCCGGCGAGGGTGAAGCCCTGCGGGGCGAACAGGGTGGTGGTCACGGTCGGCGGGACCGGCGGCGCCGGGGGCCCGGCCGCGCCGGCCTTCTGCGCCGGGCTGCCGACGGCGGTGAGCAGCGCGATCGGCAGGCCGACGGCGAGCGCCTTGCCGCCGGTGCCGCGGCGGGCGGGCGTACGGTCCGGGGCCGCGGCACCGTGCGCCCCCATGGCCCGGCCCGCGGGTCCGGTGTCCGCCGTCGGCCCGGCCCCCGCGTCGTCGCCGGTGTCCCGTACCGGCGTCCACCCGAACCCCATCGCGCCGCCCGCGATGCCCAGCCCCATGCCGACCAGGAACCCGCCGAGGTTGGTCGCGGCGAACGACAGCACCGACAGGATCAGCGCATTGATGCTCACGTAGTGGTGCGCGGCCGGGGTGCACCACAGGAACAGCCCGGCGGCCATCAGCGCCAGCCCGATACCCAGCGCGGCCAGTCCGCCCAGCCCCAGGCTCACCAGCACGGTCAGCGGTGAGAGCGGGACCAGCAGCAGCTCCGCACCGCCGAGCAGAAGCAGCAGCCCGGCCCAGAACGGCCGGGTGCGCCGCCAGCGCCGCAGTACCGCCCGCCGCTCCGGCCAGGGCAGGGCGTCCTCCAGCCGGCGGCCCCACCGTGCGCGCCGCGCGCTCAGAAACACTTCTCGCCGTCCAGGCTGACGCTCACCCGCAGCCCCTTGAGGCGGAAGTTGCCGCCGGTGGCCGACCAGGCATGCGACCTGACGCCGGCCACCTCGATGTTCCCGGCCTGGAGGCCGAACTTGCCCTGCGGCCCCTTGACGCCCGGTACGGCGTCCAGCGAGCCCGCGTCCCGGCCGATCTGCGCGGTGCCGAACCGGGCGTCGCCGACCAGGTCCTCACCGTCGATGACCAGGCTGTCGGCGCTGACCGGACCGGCCTTGCCGCCGGCGGTCAGCTTGAACACCACGTTGCCCACGGGCGTCGAGACCTGCGCCGACTGGCAGATGTCGGCGAGGCGCGCCCGGCCGATGCCGAGCAGTGCGACCGGATGGCCGTGGTCGTCGGCATCGCGGTCGGTGTGGACGTACGAGGAGAGGCCGCTGCTGGTCAACTTGCCCGACGCGACCTGGAAGTTGGTGCCGGACACCGCGAAGGACGCGGCCAGCGCGCCCTGTGCCATCACCGCCGCCAGCGCGCCCACGGCGAGCGCGGCGGGCAGTGCCGCCACGGCGGTCTTCTTCCAGGAGGTCCGCCCTTCGGGCGCCCTGCCGATCGATGTGCTCACTGCGTCCTCCCCGGGGCAGCGGTCGAATGCGCGAGGGAAGTGCTTCATGGAGCCCCTGCGGTGCCAGGACCGCAGGCCGGAAGGCCAGCATGACGTTCTGTCATACTGCCTAAAACTCTTGGTAGTTGGAGACTAGGGCGGGTTTTGAATAATAGTCAACAGGGTGTGCGGGCGGCCTCTCCGGGCGCCCGCCCCACCGAGCGGTCCCAGGCACGCCGCGCCGAACTGATAGCAACCGGACGCAAGTTGTTCGCCGACACCTCCTACGACGCGCTGTCCATGGACGACATCGCACGCCAGGCGGGCGTGGCCAAGGGGCTCATCTACTACTACTTCACCAACAAGCGCGGCTACTACCTGGCGATCATCGAGGACGCGGTCGCCGAGCTGGTCGAACGCGCCGGGAGCACCCACGATCTGCCACCCGTCGAACGCGTCCAGCGCACCGTCGACGGCTATCTGCGCTACGCCCAGCACCATCAGGCCGCCTACCGCGCGATCGTCACCGGCGGGGTCGGATTCGATGCCGAGGTGCTGGCCATCCGCGCCTCCGTACGCGCCAGACTGCTGAGCACCATCGCGCTCGGCGCCTGGGGCAGGGAGGACATCCCGCCGCTCGCGCGCACGGCGCTGACCGGCTGGCTCTCCAGCGTGGAGGGCGTCACCCTCGACTGGATCGAGGAGCAGGAACTGCCGCGGGAGACCGTGGTGTCGCTGCTGGTCCGCGGCCTGGGCGACACCCTCCGGCTGATCGAGGAGTACGAGCCGGCCTGCCCGGCGCCACCCCGGCAGCATTCCTGACCCATCGTCAAAAGTTGTCGTGCGCAACGGAAGCGGGCGGGAGGCAGCCGCCTCCCGCCCGCGTCACCGTACGTACCGCCAGGGCTACCTGATCGCCTTGATCAGGTCGCCGTTCGCGGTGTCGCCGCTCAGTTCCCAGAAGAAGGTGCCGCCCAGCCCCTGGGCGTCCTTGAAGGCCATCTTGGTGCCGATGGTCTCCGGGGTGTCGTAACTCCACCACTGGTCACCGCACTTGGCGTAGGCGGTGCCGCCCACCGTGCCGGTGGCCGGGCAGCGGTCCTTGAGCACCTTGTAGTCGTCGATGCCCGCCTCGTACGTGCCCGGGGCCGCGCCGGTCGCCGTACCGCCCGGCGCGTCCTGGGTGACGCCGGACCAGCCGCGGCCGTAGAAGCCGATACCCAGCAGCAGCTTGTCCGACGGGACGCCGAGCTTCTTGAGCTTGGCGATGGTGTCGGTGGTGTTGAACCCGGCCTTCGGGATGCCGTCGTACGCGGTGAGCGGGGAGTGCGGGGCGGTGGGCCCCTTGGCGTCCCAGGCACCGAAGTAGTCGTAGGTCATCGGGTCGTACCAGTCGACGTACTGGGCCGCGCCCGCGTAGTCGGCGGCGTCCATCTTGCCGCCGTCCGAGGCGTCCGCGGTGATCGCCGCGGTGAGCAGGTTGTTCTGCCCGAACTTCGCCCGCAGCGCCTTCAGTACGTCGGTGAAGGCGTCCTTCCCGCTGGTGTCGCAGGACAGCCCGCAGGCGTTGGGATACTCCCAGTCGATGTCGATGCCGTCGAAGACGTCCGCCCAGCGCGGGTCCTTGACCAGGTCGTAGCAGGACTGGGCGAACGCCTCCGGGTTCTTGGCGGCCTCGCCGAAGCCGCCCGACCAGGTCCAGCCGCCGAACGACCACAGCACCTTGAGGTCGGGGTGCAGCTTCTTGAGCTTGCGCAGCTGGTTGAAGTTGCCGCGCAGGCCGTTGGGGTCGTCCCAGGTGTCGGCCTTGCCGTCGACGCTCTGGTCGGCGGTGAACGCCTTGTCGTAGTCGGCGTAGGAGTCGCCGACGGCGCACTTGCCGCCCTGGACGTTGCCGAAGGCGTAGTTGATGTGGGTGAGCCTGTCCGCGGAGCCCGAGGTCTCGATGTTCTTGACCTGGTAGTTGCGGCCGTAGGTACCCCAGTCGATGAAGTATCCGACGACCTTGCCGCCGGCCGCCGCGGGCTGTGCCGCCGCCGTGACCGGGTGGCCGGCGGTGGGGGCGGCGGCCGGACGGGCGGAGGCGGGGGCGGCGAACAGGGTGCCGGCCAGAGCCGCCGTACACAGCGCGGTCGCGGCGGCGATCAGCCTGCGAGGTGATCGCTTTCGGTGCGGTCTGAGCATGTCGTCTCCTCGGAGGGGGGCGAGGGTGGAGCCTGACCTGCGTTCCGAATTGGCATGAACGCGTGGAACGTTGAAGGAGAAGGTAGAAGGACTAGACCACTGCGTCAATGGTTCGGACCAATTGGGCCGCCGTCGGGTTCCACAAGCCAAGTGGGCCGGTTCCGCACCGAGATCGATGATCAACCCGTGACGCGGAGCCTCCGATCGGGCATACTCCTAGCGCCACAGCCGCAGGTCATCGCCGTTCCGCGACCCGGAACGCGATCATCGGCCAGGCACTACGGAAAATCGGCGCCGCCGCCCACCCCGCGCGCGCGTCGCCGCAGCGCCCGACAGGGAGGAGAGCGCCGCCATGACCGACTACGGCCCCCCGCCGGTGGACCGCAGGCTGCCCACCGAGGAAGCCCGCGACCTGATGACCCTGGTCCGTGAACTCGCCGAGCGCGAGATCCGGCCCACGGCCGCCGAGGAGGAGGAAGCCGGCCGCTTCCCGCGCGACCTCTTCCGCCTGCTCTCGGAATCGGGACTGCTCTCCCTGCCGTACGCCGAGGAATTCGGCGGCGGCGACCAGCCCTACGAGGTCTATCTCCAGGTCCTCGAAGAGCTCGCGGCGGCCCGGCTCACCGTCGGCCTCGGCGTCAGCGTGCACACCCTCGCCTGCCACGCCCTCGCCGGATACGGCACCAAGGAGCAGCGGGCGGAACACCTCCCGGCCATGCTCGGCGGCGGCCTCCTCGGGGCGTACTGCCTCTCCGAGCCCGCCTCCGGCTCCGACGCCGCCTCGCTGACCACCCGCGCCACCCGGCAGGGCGACTCCTGGACGATCGACGGCACCAAGGCGTGGACCACCCATGGAGGCGTCGCCGACTTCTACACGGTGCTCGCCCGCACCGGCGGCGGCGGCGCCCGGGGCATCACCGCCTTCCTGGTGCCCGGCGACGCCGAGGGCCTCAGCGCCGCCCCGCCCGAGCGCAAGATGGGCATGAAGGGCTCGCCGACCGCCCAGCTGCACTTCGACGGCGTCCGCGTCCCCGACGCCCGCCGCATCGGCGACGAGGGCCAGGGCTTCGCCATCGCGCTCTCCGCCCTGGACTCGGGCCGCCTCGGCATCGCGGCCTGCGCGATCGGCGTCGCCCAGGCGGCCTTGGACGAGGCCCTCGGCTACGTCGCCGAACGCCGCCAGTTCGGCCGCCCCATCGCCGACTTCCAGGGCCTGCGCTTCATGCTGGCCGACATGGCCACGCAGGTGGAGGCAGGCCGCGCGCTGTACCTCACCGCCGCCCGGCTCCGCGACGCCGGGCAGCCGTTCTCCAAGGAGGCGGCGATGGCCAAGCTCTTCTGCACGGACACCGCGATGCGGGTCACCACGGACGCCGTGCAGCTCCTGGGCGGCTACGGCTACACCCTCGACTTCCCCGCCGAGCGCTATATGCGCGAGGCCAAGGTCCTGCAGATCGTCGAGGGCACCAACCAGATCCAGCGGATGGTCATCGCCCGCCATCTCGCGGGGCCCGAGACGCACTGACCGGCGCAGGAGGCGGGCCGCCGCGGGGCATCCCGGCCCGGTCCGCCTCACAGCCGCAGCACACCTTCCGGCTCGCCGCGTCGAGCCGGAAGGTGTGCTGCGGCCCCCGTTCCCGCGGATTCCAGCCGTGTTCGCGCGCTCTGCGGATCAGTGCCGCGACCTCGCCCGGTGCGATGACCGTGCCGTGCTCCAACCAGGTCGCCATCCGCGCGCCGTCCCCGTCCGCCCAGCCGGCGACCACCGCCAGCCCGGCCGCGTCCGGCGAGACCGCCCACCGGTACCGGGTCCCGTCGACGGTGATCAGCCGTGAACCGCGTACCGCCAGCGCCATTCGGCACCCCGTTCCTTCCGGGGCCCGGTGTCCCCACCCCATGATCCGCGTGGCGCCCCGGTCGTCCGCCGCCACCGGGGCCATCCGATCACACGCCACCGCCCTCGCGCACGACGGGCCGGCGGTCGACGGTATCGCGCCACCCGCACCCCCCAGGGGCGTGGCCGTGGGCAGATACCTGACAGTCCGTCAATTCTCGTCCGCGGGCGGTGATACGCCGCCGATGGCGCCCAGGGAGGGGACCGTGTCCGACCGCCCGATCCCTGGCACGAAGCCGACCCCGCCCACCTCGGCGCCCCGTTCTTCGTCATGGCCCGCGCCAACGGCCGGGTCCCACCGGATGTCATGCCCTATACGTACGAGGGGAGTTGGCCGCACGCCGCCACCGATGCCGAACGCGACCACCTGGAGGCCGCCGGCGTCGCGGTCCTCGCCCGGCTGCACGACCAACTCCCCGCCACCACCGCAGACTTACTCGCCGCACCCCGGCACCGGCAGCGCCCTGCACCGCCATGTCGCCGCCCAACGCGCCTACTACTCCTGGGTTGTCGACGAACTGCCCCGCTCCCCGCTCGTCGAGCGCGGCTTCGCCCGGCTCGCCGACCACTGGCCGGCGGATCCGGGGGAGACGACGGTGAGCTGGGGCGACGCCCGGATCGGTGGTGAACTGGGGGACGCCCGGATCGGCAACATCGTCTACGACGGCTTCGAGCCGGCCGCGGTGCTCGACCGGGAGTTGGCCGCACTCGGCCGCCGTGAACCCGACCTCGGCCGGCTGGTCTACCTGCACCGCTTCTTCCAGGACCGCACGGAGAGCGGCGGCGAGCCGGGACTGCCCGACTTCCTGCGCCGCGACCGCGTCGAGAGCCGCTACGCCCGGCTCACCGGGCACCGGCCCCGCCACATGGAGTTCCACACCCTCTACGCGGCCCTGCGGCACGCCATCGTCTGCTCCGGGTCGCCTACCGCCAGGTGTACTTCGGTGAGATCCCGGCCCCGGCCGACGCCGACGGGCTGATCCTGCACCGGGACACCCTGGAGGCGATGCTCGCCGGCCGCTACTGGTGAGGCGGTCGCGGCCGGCTGACCGGCTCAGCCGCGGCGGCGCATCCGCGGGACCCGGGTCGGCCGCTCGCCGATGCCGCCCACGTGCGAGAACGGCTGGCGCCGCCAGTCCAGGCCCGCGGGAAGCGTCAACAGCACGGCCGCGTCCTGCTCCTGAGCGTCCATCATGTCGTCGGTCTCCGGGGCGTCGGCCGCCGGCCGACCGGAACCCCGGCACACCGTCAGGCCGAACGGGTTCCACGACGACGGGCACAGCGCGTGCTCCGGGAGCGTGTCCTCGTCCGCCAGCAGCCCGATCGGCTGTCCGCAGTCCGGGCAGGTCACGCGGTAGATCTCGTAGGTGTCGAAGGAATCGTACGCACCGTCGTCGGCGGGGAAGCCGAGACTGTCGCCCTCCTGAACGCCGGCGTTCGCTGCGGCGGAGTCCTGCTCAAGGCGTCGCATGATGTCCATCCCCCTCGGGTGGGCCACTCGGACCGCTGACTTCCATCTTGTGACCGGCGGTCTCGGCCAACACCAGCAATGCCCTTCATGCCGGGCGCATAATCGCTGACGCCCCGCGTACCCGGCGTCACAGGTGTGGCATTGCTCACACGGAGGGGCGTGTAGGTGTCCACGATCCGGCGCACGGTGCGCATATGCGCCCGCGCGCAGTAGGTTGAGCGGGTGGAGGAGTTGGACCGACAAATCGTGGATCTGCTCGTCAAGGACGGGCGGATGAGCTACACCGACCTGGGCAAGGCCACCGGCCTGTCCACCTCGGCGGTGCACCAGCGGGTGCGCCGCCTGGAGCAGCGCGGTGTCATCCGCGGCTATGCCGCCATCGTCGACCCGGAAGCCGTGGGCCTGCCGCTCACCGCCTTCATCTCGGTCAAACCCTTCGACCCCAGCGCTCCGGACGACATCTCCGACCGGCTTGCCGAGGTCCCCGAACTGGAGGCGTGCCACAGCGTCGCCGGCGACGAGAACTACATCCTCAAGGTCCGGGTCGCCACCCCCCTGGAGCTGGAGCACCTGCTCACCCGCATCCGCACCCTGGCCGGTGTCTCGACCCGTACGACGGTGGTGCTCTCCACCCCGTACGAGGCCCGCCCGCCCCGTATCTGACCTGGCCGGGAGCCGACCCCCGGGCGCCGGCCCGCTCCGCGCAGGCGCCAGACTGTCCGTTATGAGTGAGCACATCCCCGACCGCGCCGGGCGGCCCCGGCCCCGTACCGTCCTTCTCCGGGGCGGTGAGGTGCACAGTCCCGCGGACCCCTTCGCCACCGCGATGGTCGTCGAGGGCGACCGGATCGCCTGGGTCGGCGAGGAGGGCGCGGCGGACTCGTTCGCCGACGGCGTCGACGAGACCGTCCACCTCGACGGTGCACTCGTCACCCCGGCGTTCACGGACGCACATGTGCACGCCACGGCCACCGGGCTGGCGCTCACCGGCCTCGACCTGTCCGCCGCCACCACCCTGCCCGACGCGCTCGACCGCATCCGCGCGTACGCCGCCGCCCGCCCCGCGGACAGCGTGCTGCTCGGCCACGGCTGGGACGCCAGTGCCTGGCCCGAAGGCCGCCCGCCGTCCCGTGCCGAACTGGACGCCGCCACCGGGGGCCGCCCCCTCTACCTCACTCGCGTCGACGTGCACTCCGCCGTCGTCACCACCGCCCTGCTCGACCTGGTCCCCGGCATCCGCGAGCGGTCCGGCTTCCACCCGGGGACCCCGCTGACCGGGGACGCGCACCACGCGGCACGGGCCGCCGCCTACGCCACCGTCACTCCGGCCCAGCGCGCCGACGCGCAGGCCGCCGCGCTCGCCCGGGCCGCGTCCCTGGGCATCGGCAGCCTCCATGAGTGCGCCGGCCCGGACATCTCCGGCGAGGACGACTTCACCGCCCTGCTTGCGCTGGCCGCCGAAGGCCGCGGGCCCCGCGTCATCGGCTACTGGGCCGAGCTGATCGCATCCGCAAAGGACGCCGAACGCATCCGCGAGCTCGGCGCGGCCGGCGCCGCCGGCGACCTCTTCGCCGACGGCTCGCTCGGCTCGCACACCGCCCATCTGCACGCGCCGTACGCCGACGCCGGCCACACCGGCACCGCGCACCTCGACGCGGCGGCCGTAGCCGCCCATGTCGCCGCCTGCACCGAGGCCGGACTCCAGGCCGGGTTCCACGCCATCGGCGACGCGGCGCTGACCGCCGTCACCGACGGCGTCCGCGCCGCCGCCGGCACCGTCGGCCTGGAGCGCGTCCGGGCCGCCCGGCACCGCGTCGAGCACGCCGAGATGCTGACCGGGGCCACCATCGCCGCCTTCGCCGACCTGGCTCTGACCGCCTCCGTCCAGCCCGCCTTCGACGCGGCCTGGGGCGGCGTCGACGGGATGTACGCGACCCGCCTGGGCGCCGACCGGGCCCGCACCCTCAATCCGTACGCCGCCCTGCTCAAGGCCGGTGTCCCGCTCGCCCTCGGATCCGACAGCCCGGTCACCCCGCTCGACCCCTGGGGCACCCTGCGCGCCGCCGTCTTCCACCGCACCCCCGCCCACGGCATCTCAGCCCGCGCCGCGTTCACCGCGCACACCCGCGGCGGCTGGCGCGCCATCGGCCGCGACGACGCGGGCGTCCTGGTGCCCGGCGCACCCGCCGACTACGCGGTCTGGGAGACCGGCGAGCTGATCGTCCAGGCCCCCGACGAGCGCGTCGAGCGCTGGTCGACCGACCCGCGCTCCGGCACCCCGGGCCTGCCCGATCTCAGCCCCGGCAACGACCTCCCGGTGTGCCTGCGGACGGTAGTTGCCGGGCGGACCATCTTCGACCGGCCGAACGAGTGACATCGCGCAGGCAGGTGCCGTCGGAGGCCGTGCCCGAAGCTGCTTGCCCTGCCTGGGAAGGCTCGCCACTGACCTGGGACGACGCGAAAACGACGCATGCGGAGCGACTGTTGACAGCAGGCGGCCGTGGGCCGGTAGGTTCGGCCGAGTCCACCACAGGACGTCCGACCGCGAGACCTCCGCGCAGTCGTCGATCGCAGCTGGGCCATGGGGCGGCGAGCCATCCGGCACACCGCCACTGGGAGCCAGGTCCAGCTTCAGCGGCACGGGGCGATGGCTAGGTCGGTCGACAGGTGCGACCCGGATGGGGCCCGGCGCTCAGTAGACAACGGCTCTCGGTTGACCCGCAGCCAGCGGGTCCCAGGTCGGCCCGAAGGGTGCCGGGCCCCGATCCGCACCCCTCCGCGGCCCGTTGTGCCCGCGCACCCCGCCCCCGCCACGGCGGCCCTCCGATGTACGGTCAGCTGACTACCGCACGACCTGCAGGAAGGCCCGCGACCGTGCCATCGGGTTCCGATACCACCGCAGAAGCCGCCGGCGGCACCGCGCCCGGCGGCTCGGTGCCGCCCACCGCGACGGGTGACACCGGCGATGCCCGGCGCCCCGGCCGCGCCCGCCGGCTGGCCGCGCTGGCCCGCCGCGAGGCACCGCGCACCGGCCTCGCGGTCGTCGCCGGCCTCGCGCTCGGCCTGGCCTTCCCGCCGTACGGCGTGTGGCCGCTCTCCCTGGTCGCGGTGGCCGCGCTGTCGCTGCTGACCCGCGGCCGGACCGCGCGCCAGGGCGCCTGGACGGGTTTCGCCTTCGGGCTTCCGTTCTTCCTGCTGCTGCTCAAGTGGCTGCACGTGATCGGCTGGGACGCGGTGGTGGGGCTGTCCGTCGCCGAGTCCCTGTTCGTGCTGCTGATGGGCGCGGGACTGGCGCTCACCTCCCGGTTGCCGGCCTGGCCGGTGTGGGCCGCATGCCTGTGGGTCGCCCAGGAATGGGCCCGCGACCGGCTGCCGTTCGGCGGCTTCCCCTGGGGCCGGCTGGCGTTCGCCAACACGGGCTCGCCGTTCACCCCGCTCGCGGCGCTCGGCGGTGCGCCGCTGGTGACCTTCGCCGTCGCGCTCGCCGGCGGGTTGCTGGCCGCCTGCGCGGCCACCCTCTGGGGGCTGCGCGGCAACGGCTCGGTGCGCCGGGCGGTCCCGGCGCTGGAGGCGTTCGGGCTCGCCGCCGCGGTCACCCTGGCCGGTCTGGCGGTGCCGGTCCCCACCAAGGCCGACGACAGCGTCGACATCGCCGTCGTCCAGGGCAACGTCCAGCAGCCCGGGATGGACTTCCTGGGCCGCCCGATGCAGATCCTGGACAACCACGCCACCGCCACCGAGAAGCTCGCCGACGACATCAAGCACCACCGCGCGAAGAAGCCGGACCTGGTCATCTGGCCGGAGAACTCCTCCGACCTGGACCCGTTCCAGTACCCGCAGGCGTACGACCGGATCGACGCGGCGGTCAAGGCCATCGGCGTCCCCGTCCTCGTCGGCGCCCTGGTCGACCATCCGACCAAGCCGGGCTATGTCTTCAACGAGGGCATCGTGTGGGACCCCAGGACCGGGCCGGGTGCCTCGTACACCAAGCAGCATCCGGTGCCGTTCGGCGAGTACGTGCCGTTCCGCGCAGAGCTCAGCAAGATCATCACGCGCTTCCAGCGGGTGCCCCGCGACTTCTACCCCGGCGACCACACCGGCCTGCTGAAGGTCGGCCCCGCACGGCTCGGCGATGTCATCTGCTTCGAGGTCGCCTACGACGAGATCGTGCACGACACCGTCGACGCCGGCGCCCGCGCGCTGGTCATCCAGACCAACAACGCCACCTACGGGCGCACCGGCCAGCCCGAGCAGCAGTTGGCGATGTCCAAACTGCGGGCCGTCGAGCACGGCCGTGCGGTGGTCACCGCGGCCACGAGCGGAATCAGCGCGGTGGTCGCTCCGGACGGAACGATTACGCACCAGATTCCCGAATTCACCCAGGGTGTCGTGTCGGCGCGCATCCCCCTGCGCGACGAAACGACGCTGGCCGACCGCATTGGTGCGGCACCCGAGTGGGTGCTCGCTATCGTGGGCCTCCTGTCCTGCGGGGCTGCTGTGGTCAGTGGTCGGCGTGGGCGTACGAAGGACGAGAAGGGACAGCAGTGACAGACGGTCAGCGGCAGTACGGTCCGCTCGGCAGCACGTTGGTGATCATTCCGACGTACAACGAGGCGGAGAACATCAAGCCGATCGTCTCGCGGGTGCGGTCCGCCGTCCCCGAGGCGCATGTCCTCGTCGCGGACGACAACAGCCCGGACGGTACCGGCAAGCTCGCCGACGAACTGGCCGCCGAGGACGAGCAGGTCCACGTCCTGCACCGCAAGGGCAAGGAGGGGCTGGGCGCCGCCTACCTCGCGGGGTTCCGGTGGGGCATCGACCACGGCCATGACGTCCTGGTGGAGATGGACGCGGACGGCTCCCACCAGCCCGAGGAGCTGCCGCGGCTGCTCACCGCCCTCAAGGGCGCTGATCTGGTGCTGGGCTCGCGCTGGGTGCCGGGCGGCCGGGTGGTGAACTGGCCCAAGCACCGCGAGTTCCTCTCCCGCGGCGGCAGCACGTACTCCCGGATCATGCTGGACGTGCCGATCCGCGATGTGACCGGCGGCTTCCGGGCGTTCCGGGCCGCGACCCTCAAGGGCCTGGGCCTGGACGAGGTGGCCTCTCAGGGCTACTGCTTCCAGGTCGACCTCGCGCGGCGTGCCGTGCGGGCGGGCTTCCACGTGGTCGAGGTCCCGATCACCTTCATCGAGCGGCAGCTGGGCGACAGCAAGATGAGCCGCGACATCGTCGTGGAGGCGCTGTGGCGGATCACCGCCTGGGGCGTCGGCTCCCGGGTGGACAAGATCCGCAGGCGCTGATCCGGATGCCGGACGGGCCAGGCACACTTGTTGCATGACGTTCGGAGCCACGCCACCGCCCAGTCCCCAGCAGCACCGATCGCGCGCCCGCCGGTTCGTCCCGTTGGGCGTCGCCGCCTGGATGGTGCTGGAGATCTGGCTGCTGACCATGGTCGCCGGCGCCACCGGCGGGCTGACGGTGTTTCTGCTGCTCGTCGCGGGTGTGATCGCCGGCGGCGCGGTGATCAAGCGGGCCGGTCGCCGGGCCTGGCGGAACCTCACCGGGACCCTCCAGGCCGGCGGCGCCCCGGCGGAACCGCAGGAGAGCGGCTCGTCCGGCACCGGCAACACCCTCCCGATGATCGGCGGGCTGCTGCTGATACTGCCCGGCCTGCTGTCGGACGTGCTCGGGCTGCTCTGCCTCTTCCCGCCGACCGGGCGGCTGATCCTGCGCGGCGCCGACAAGCTGCTGACCCGTCCCGGTTCCTACGCGCCCGGTACCTTCGGCGACGCCTACCAGCAGGCGCGGATGCACCGACCGGACGGCAAGGTCGTCCAGGGCGAGGTCATCCGCGACGACGGACCCCCGGCCGCGCGCCGCCAGGACCCGCCGCTGACCGGCTGAGACCGCAGCGTACGGAGCGGAACGCAGAAGGGCCGGGCCACCAGAGATCGGTGGCCCGGCCCTTCTGCGCCGCTCGGCGCAGCCCGCTTGTCAGGCGGACTTGCGGTTGCTGTCGCGCGGATGCACGGCAATGTTCATGGTGCCGGAGCGGAGGACGGCCAGCCGCTCGGCCAGCACCTCCTCGAGCTCCTCGCGGGTCCGCCGCTCCATGAGCATGTCCCAGTGCGTACGCGCGGGCTTGCCCTTCTTCTCCTCAGGGCCATCCCCATCCACCAGAAGAGAGGGTGCGCCACATACCTTGCACTCCCACTCCGGCGGAATCTCGGCCTCAACCGAGAACGGCATCTCGAATCGATGTCCGTTCTGGCATGCGTACTCCACCGCCTGGCGCGGGGCCAGGTCGATGCCGCGGTCGGTCTCGTAGCTGGTCACCACGAGTCGCGTGCCGCGGAGAGCTCGCTCACTCATGAATCGTGCCTCCCGGGCTTGTCGCCCACAGGACAGGTGTCGCTGTCGTCGTCATCCGGTCAACGTCCGGTCGGCGGTGAAGATTCCCGTCATCGGGACATGCGTCGCCTGCGTCGCCCGTCGTGCCGCCCCTTGTTGTACCCACCAACGCCCGGTTTGTCACATCTGGCAGCAGATGTCACCCAGCGCCTCACGGAGTTGAGCGCGCAGTAACGGTCCGCCTGGTGAGCCAAAGGCGTACACTACCGGCCCGCACGCCCAGGAGCTAAATCCGGTCAGGTACCGGATTCCCGGCCGCCGCGATCGCCCGCCGCACCGGCACCCGCGCCAGCAGCACGAAACCGATCGCGAAGAACGCCACCAGCGACACGATCGCATCCCGGTAGCTCCCGGTCAGCTGGTAGGCCATCCCGAACACCAGCGGCCCCAGCCAGCTCACCCCGCGGTCGCTCATCTCGTACGCGGAGAAGTACTCCGCCTCCTTGCCGCGCGGGATCAGATGCGAGAACAGCGACCGCGACAGCGCCTGACTGCCGCCCAGCACCAGCCCGATCCCGACGGCCAGCGCGAAGAACCACACCGGCGCCCGCGCGGGCAGGAAGTACCCCGCGGCGATGATCAGCGTCCAGGCCACCAGCGAACCCAGCACCGTCCGCTGGGCGCCGTACGTCCGGGCCAGCCGGCCCATCAGCAGCGCGCCCGCCGCGGCCACCACCTGCACCACCAGGATCGACACGATCAGCGTGGTCTGGTCCAGCCGCAGCTCCTCGGAGCCGAAGACCGACGCCTGGGTGATCACGGTCTGGATGCCGTCGTTGTAGATGAGGAACGCCAGCAGGAAGGAGAGGGTGAGCGGATGGCGGCGCATATCGCGCAGCGTCGCCCGCAGCTGGCGCCAGCCCTGGCCGACCGCCGCGCCGCCCGCCGCGCCCCGGGTGCCGCCGGCCGCAGGCCGGTCGCGCAGGCGGCGCAGCGGGACCAGCGCGAAGACGCCCCACCACAGGCCCGCGGTCGCCAGGCAGATCCGTACCGCCGTCCCCTCGGAGACGCCGACCGTGTCATGCCCGGCGTACAGCGCGAGATCGGCGATCAGGACCAGTGCGCTGGCCGCGTAGCCGAAGGCCCAGCCCCGTGAGGAGACCGCGTCGCGCTCGTCGGGCTCGGCGATCTGCGGCAGGAAGGAGTTGTAGAGCATCATCGCCACCACGAACGAGACGTTCGCGATGATCAGCAGCGCCCCGCCCAGCAGATAGCGGTCGCCGCCGAGGAAGAACATCGCGGTGGTCGCCGCGGCCCCCGTATACGCGCAGCCGCCCAGCAGCGGCTTCTTCCGGCCGGTCCGGTCCGCCACCGCCCCGGCCGCCGGCATCGCCAGCACCGACAGCAGCAGGGACGCGGACACCGCGTACGCGAAGAAGGAGCCGGCGCGCACCGGGATGCCCAGGGGGTGGACGAATCCCTCCGCGTCCGCCGCGGCCTTCGCCACCGACGTCAGATACGGCCCGAGGAACACCGTCAGCACGCTCGACGAGTAGACGCTGATCGCCCAGTCGTAGAAGTACCAGCCGCGCTGCTCGCGGCGCCGCCCGGCCTTCTCGGCCGCCGCTGCCGCCTCGGGGCTCCCGGCCCCGACCTCTGTGCTCTGCACAGGTACCCCCGTCTTCCGTCCCCGTTCGGCGCGGCGAACGGCCGGCGGTGCGGCGGCCGGCCCCCGCGCCCCCGCTCGGTCGGTACCGTGCGCGGCGCCCCGATGTGATGCTTGAGTGGTGGTCATCACTACACGCCCGTGAGCTGCGGTGACAACCCCTGGCCGGACCCGGTGCGGGAGTCCCGGAGGATGCGCGGGGAGCCCGGGGTCCGGCGCGCGTCCACCACGGCGGTGGGCCAGGGCCGTTCCGCCCCGACCCGGCGGACCGGCCCTAGACCCAGCACCCCCGCGCGGTCAGCACCGTGCGCAGGGTCTCGATCTCATCGGTCATGATGCCGTCCACGCCGAGGTCCAGCAGCGCCGCCATGCGGTCGGCGTCGTTGACCGTCCAGACGTGGACCTGCATGCCCAGTGCGTGCGCGGCCCGCAGGAACAGCGGATCGACGACGCGGATACCGGACTGCCGCTCGGGGACCTGGACGCAGACGGCGCTGCGCCGTACGGCCGCGCCCAGCAGCCGGTCCAGCGGCAGCGCCCCGCGGCCGTACGAGCGCAGCCGCAGACCGGCCACCCCGCGGGTGCCCAGCGAGCTGGCCATCCGGCCGCCGGCCAGCCGCTGCGCCCGCGCCACCCGGGCCTCGGAGAACGAGCCGACGCACACCCGGTCCCAGGCGTTGGCCCGGCGCAGCAGGGCCAACAGCGGCTCCAGCGCGGACTCCACCTTCAGGTCGACGTTCCAGCGGGCCTCGGGGAACTCCTCCAGCAATTCCTCGAAGAGGGGCAGGGGCTCCCGTCCGGCGACCCGGGCCCGGCGTACCGCGCGCCAGGGGAGTGCCGCGATGGCGCCCTGGGAGTCGGTGACGCGGTCCAGCGTCGCGTCGTGGAAGGCGACGAGTGAGCCGTCCGAGGTGGTGTGGACGTCGGTCTCCAGGTAGCGGTAGCCGAGGTCCACCGCGCGCCGGAAGGCGGCGGCGGTGTTCTCCAGGCCGTCCGCGGCCCCGCCCCGGTGGGCGAAGGGGAGCGGGCCGGGATGGTCGAGGTAGGGGTGGCGGAGGCGTATCGCGGAGGTCACTCCGGCAGTATCGCGTGCTCGGGTGACGCCTGGCCGCGGGCCACCACCAGGGACGGCCGCTCGGGCAGTCCCTTGATCGCGAAGCGGCGGAGGAAGAACTGGGCCATCGGCCCGATGGCCAGGGCGTAGAGCACGGTGCCCACCCCGACGGACCCGCCGAGTGCGAACCCCACGGCGAGGACGGTCACCTCGATGCAGGTCCGCACCAGCCGTACGGGGCGGCCGGTGCGCAGGTGCAGCCCGGTCATCAGGCCGTCGCGGGGCCCCGGTCCGAAGCGGGCCGAGATGTAGAGGCCGGTCGCGGTGCCGTTGAGGACCACGGCGAAGGCGAGCAGCGGGATGCGGGCGGTGAGCGCATGGATCTCGGGGAGCAGCGCCAGTGTGGCGTCCATGACCAGGCCGAGGATCACCACGTTCGAGACCGTGCCCAGGCCGGGGCGTTGCCGCAGCGGGATCCACAGCAGCAGGATCAGGGCCCCGGAGACGATGGTGACGGTGCCGATCGACAGCCCCGTGTGCCGGGATATGCCCTGGTTCAGGACGCTCCACGGTTCCAGGCCGAGCCCGGCGCGGACCATGAGCCCCATGCTCACGCCGTACAGCGTCAGCCCCACATAGAGCTGCACCAGCCGGCGCGGCAGCAAGGACCTCCCGGGACCGGACCCCTGGGTGATGGACACGACTCTTCCCCCTCATGGCAGGATTGGACTGACGCATGACACCATGTGGCGTGTCCGGTCTCGGGAAGTAGAGCCAATTCGGGGAAGGTGGACTGATCTTCATGGCTCAGTGGACTTCGGCGGTGGGCGCGCCCCAACTCGCCCGGCTGCTCCGCTCGCAAGATCCGCGGGATGCCGAACTGACCGCCGTCGGGCGGAAGTTGCCCGCCTACCGCAGCCTCGCCGACGGCGTCCGCCTCCTCGTGCTCGAAGGCCGGGTGCCGGTCGCCGCCCGGCTTCCCGCCGAGCGCGAACTGGCCGCCGCCTTCGGCGTCAGCCGCACCACCGTCGCCGCCGCCTACGAGGCGCTGCGCGCCGAAGGGTTCCTGGAGTCCCGGCGCGGCTCCGGCAGTTGGACCGCCGTCCCGGCCGGCAACCCGCTGCCCACCCGCGGCCTGGAGCCGCTCCCGCCGGAGGCCGCCGGCTCGATGATCGACCTCGGCTGCGCCGCCCTCCCGGCCCCCGAGCCGTGGCTCACGCGCGCCGTCCAGGGCGCCATGGCCGATCTGCCGCTCTACGCCCACACCCACGGCGACTACCCGGCCGGCCTCCCCGTCCTGCGCCAGGCCCTCGCCGATCGGTACACCGCCCGCGGCATCCCCACGATGCCCGAGCAGATCATGGTCACCACCGGCGCGATGGGCGCCGTCGCCGCGATCTGCCGGCTCTGTACCAGCCCCGGTGAGCGGGTGGCCGTCGACTCGCCCTCGTACGCCAACATCCTCCAGCTGATGCGCGACGCCGGCGCCCGGCTCGTCCCGGTCGCGCTCGGCGAACGGCTGGCCGGCTGGGACATCCCGGCCTGGCGACAGGTGATGCGCGATGCGGCACCCCGCATGGCGTATGTCGTCGCCGACTTCCACAACCCCACCGGCACCCTCGCCACCGAGGACCAGCGCCGCCGCATGGTCGACGCCGCGCGCTCGGCCGGCACCCTGCTCGTCGTCGACGAGACCATGAGGGAGCTGCAGCTGGATCCGGACACCGA
This sequence comes from Streptomyces sp. GS7, assembly GCF_009834125.1. Classification (NCBI taxonomy): domain Bacteria; kingdom Bacillati; phylum Actinomycetota; class Actinomycetes; order Kitasatosporales; family Streptomycetaceae; genus Streptomyces; species Streptomyces sp. GS7. Next base: position 5,848,556 of record NZ_CP047146.1, on the reverse strand, counting down.
ACTCCCGCGCCCGGTCTGCGCCTTCGACCCCGCGGGCAGCTCCGTGATCACCGTCGGCTCGGCCAGCAAGGCGTTCTGGGCCGGGTTGCGCATCGGCTGGGTGCGGGCCGCGCCCGACATCATCCGCAGTCTGATCGCCGCCCGCGCCTACTCCGACCTCGGCTCACCCGTCCTCGAACAGCTCGCCATCGCCTCGCTGTTGGAGAGCGGCGGCTGGGAGGAGGCCGTCCGCATCCGCCGCGACCAGGCCCGCGAGAACCGCGACGCGATCGTCGAGGCCCTCGGACGGCACCTGCCCGACTGGGAGTTCAGCATTCCGCACGGCGGCCTCACCCTGTGGGTGCGGACGGGCGGGCTCTCCGGCTCCCGGATCGCCGAGGCGGGGGAGCGGCTCGGTGTACGGGTCCCCTCCGGCCCGCGCTTCGGTGTCGACGGCGCCTTCGAGGGCTTCGTGCGGCTGCCGTTCACCGTCAACGGGGCGGTCGCGGACGAGGCCGCGGTCCGGCTGGCGCGGGCCGCCCGACTGGTGGCGACCGGTGCCGCGGCGGAGCCGGACCAGTCGCGGCACGCCTTCGTGGCTTGACGATCTGTCAAGAAGTGCCGGTTCAGCGGCCCGAGAAGTGCTGATGCCCCGTCATTCCTGGGTGTCGACCGGTACGGCCTCGACGGCCATCGACCGCTTCGTGAAGCTCACCGGCTCCGGCGCGCTCTCGACCTCGGCCGGGACCGTGCGCTCCGGCAGCAGCGCCACCACCGCTTGCCGGAACACCTCGTCGGTGCCCTCGTCGTACGGATCCGGTGTGGCCGGCACCTGGAGGCGCAGGACCGGGCCGCTGCCCAGCCGGGCGTAGCCGCGGCCCGGCGGCATGTACGGCGTCGGCGTGGTGTGCGGCGGTGCCCCGAGCACCGCCGCGATCTCCTGCGCGGTGGCCGGGCCGAGCACGATCCGGGCCCTGGTGTGGGCCCGTACGGGCTCGCTCAGCAGCTCGGCGCTCTCGAACTGGTCGGCCATCACCACCGTCACATGGGCCGACCGGCCGTGCCGCAGCGGGACCTGGAGCAGCCGCTGCGGATCGTCGCGGCCCTCCACGGCCGCGAGATGGGTCAGCGCCGTCAGCCGGTCCGCGATGATCCACAGTGGCCGCCGGGTGTCCTCGGGCGCCGGCGCGCCGGCCTGCCGCGCGCGGTTGGCCGCGATCAGCCGCCGCTCGGTCTCGTGCGCCGCCCACTGCAGCGTCGCCAGCGTCCCCGACAGCCCGTTCTCCACCGCCAGTACGCCCCGCCGCCCGATCAGAGCGCCGAACTCGCCGGTGCCGCTGCCGTCGACGACCAGCACGTCGCCGTGCCGCAGCGCCTGGAACGTGAGCGAGCGGAGCAGAGTCGTGGCGCCGGTGCCCGGATGCCCCAGGGCCAGCAGATGCGGCTCGGTGGACCGCGCGCCGATGCGCCACACCACCGGCGGCTCGTCCCCGTCCTCCGCCCCGCGGACCACCGGCAGTGTCCGCTGGACGGAGTCGGGGTCGGTGAACCCGAGCACCATCTCGCCCGGGGCGGTCACGAAGTGCTGCGCCGCGATGTCGGTCGGCAGCGGGCCGAGCGCCGTCATCAGCAGCTCGTTGGCCGCCTCGTTCCAGGCGAAGCGGTACTCCCGGCCGCGGCCGGACTTGGCGTGCAGCACCTGCTCGATGCGCCGCCGGGCCGCCTCCTCGCCGTCGGTGAAGTACGTCGGGTAGATCAGCCGCAGCTGCTCCAGCCGTCCGCCGTCGTCGAAGGCGTACTCACTGAACGCCCCCTCCCAGTCGCCGTCATGGGCGTAGAGGGGGCTGGGGTCCCCCTCCGTGGCGAGGTACGGCACCAGCGCCTCGTACAGCGCCTGCAACCGCCCGGTCTCCGCCTCGCTCGGGCCGGTTTCCTCCTCTTCCTCCGGCGGCTGCTCCCGTCCCACCCACGCCGACACCGCCATCACCGCCATCAGCGCGAGCACCGGACCGTACGGCACCAGCGCCACGATCAGCACCCCGGCGGCGATCAGGAAGCACAGCGGCCCGCGCTGCTCCTTGGGCGTCGCGGCCCAGCGCTCGCACCCGGCGGCCGCCAGCCGGCGCAGGCCGCGGCTGATGGTGATCAGCGGATGCAGCACGTCGAAGGCGCCGTCGGCGGCGCTGCGCGCCAGTTCCGCGGGCGAGCGGTGCGCGGTGGTGAGGAAGCGGGGCAGGGGGCGACGGGCCACAGCTGTCTCCTGTTGCTCGTACGGGCGGCGGGCCGGCTCGGTGTGGGCGGCGAGCCGGGGCGCGCTGCGCGCGAAGCCGCCCGGACGGGGTGGACGGGCCCGTACGGGCGGTGCTCGCGGCGCCGCGCTGCTGGCGTCGGGCTGTGCCCGCTAGAGCTTGATCCCGCCGAGGAGGCTGGCCAGGCTCGCCCCACCGGCCTTGATGCTGGGCGCGATGGCGGAGCCCGCCAGGTAGAACCCGAAGAGCGCACAGACCAGCGCGTGGGACAACTTGAGGCCGCCCTTGCGGAAGAAGAGGAAGACGATGACGCCGAGCAGGACGACGCCGGAGATGGACAGAATCATGGGTTCTCTCCTGGGTGTGGGGACGGTCACCGTGAGTTCTTCCAGCCTCACAGCCGGTATCAAGCCATTAAAAGCTGCAAATGGCTGATTTATCATTGAAACCGCCCAAACGGGCCAGCTCCCGCGGACTCCGCCCCGGGCGGTACGGCGCCGGTCGCCGGCCGTCCCCGCCGACCCGGCACAATCATGGCGTGCCGAAGTCCCAGAAGGCGCGGAATCCGCGCAGGTCACCCAAGCCCCAGCAGGCGCCGGTCCGCCCGGCCGCCATCACCCCCGACGCCCCCTGCCCCTGCGGGCGCGACGCGTCGTACGGCGACTGCTGCGCCCCCTTCCACCAGGGCCGTGCCGCCGCCCCGACCGCGGAACGGCTGATGCGCTCCCGCTACAGCGCCTTCGCCGTCGGCGACACCGGATACCTGCTGCGCAGCTGGCACCCCGCGACCCGTCCGGGCGGCCTCGAACTGGACCCGGCGCAGCGCTGGACCCGCCTGGACATCCTCGGCACGTCCGGCGGCAGCGCCTTCCACGACGAGGGCACGGTGGAGTTCCGCGCGCACTACACGCTGCGCGGCCGGTCCGGCAGCCAGTACGAGCACAGCCGCTTCGTCCGCGAGAACGGCGCGTGGGTCTACGTGGACGCGCTGCCCGAAGTGCCTTAGGGCGGACCTCAGTTCCGCTCCGGACCGAGCCCCGTCCGCCCGCGCAGCTCGTCCATCTCGCGGCGGTCGCGCTTGGTGGGCCGGCCGGTGCCCCGGTCCCGGACGGCGAGGAGCGCGACCTCCTCGCGCGGCGGGGCCGGCGGGCTGTTGTCGATGTAGCACTCGGCCGCGACCGGCGCGCCCACCCGCTTGCGCACCAGCCGGGACACCACGACGATCCGCTCCCGGCCGGCGTGCCGGAGCCGCACCTCGTCGCCGGTGCGCACGGCGTGCGCCGGCTTCACGCGCTCACCGTTGACGCGTACGTGCCCCGCCCGGCAGGCCGCGGCGGCCAGCGAACGCGTCTTGGTCAGCCGCACCGACCAGATCCAGCTGTCGATGCGGGTGGTGGTCATCCCCTCGTCTGAAGCCATGCCGTGAACTCTAGAGGCAGCGGTAGGGGTGGGGCCCTAGGTGTATTGCCCTGTGAGGTTGGGGACGCGGCTGGCGGGTGGTTTGCCCTTGAGCGCGGTGTGTCCGCGGTGGTGATTGTAGGTGTGGAGCCATTGGGGGAACGCTTCGCGGCGTTCGGTCTCTGAGCGGTAGGGCTTCGCGTAGGCCCATTCGTCAAGCAGGGTGCGGTTGAAGCGTTCGACTTTGCCGTTGGTCTGTGGCCGGTAGGGCCGGGTTCGCTTGTGGGTGATCCCGGCTGCTGCGAGGGCATCGCGCCAGGTGTGGGACTTGTAGCAGGCGCCGTTGTCGGTCAGGACGCGTTCGACGGTGATGCCGCAGGTGGTGAAGAACGTTTGGGCCCGGGTCCAGAAGGCGGTGGCGGTCTCCTTTTTCTCGTCGGTGTGGATCTCGCTGTAGGCCAGGCGGGAGTGGTCGTCGACGGCGGTGTGGATGTAGCTGTAGCCGACTTTTGAGCGGGTCTTGCGGCCTGCTTGCCGGCCGAGTGTCCTGTGGCCGCCGCCGTCGGGGATGTTGCCGAGCTTCTTGATGTCCACGTGGACCAACTCGCCGGGGCGGTCGCGTTCGTAGCGGCGTATCGGCCGGCCTGTGGCCCGGTCCAGGTGGGTCAGGCGGGCCAGGCCGAACCGGGTCAGCACGCGGTGCACGGTCGAGGGGACCAGTCGCAGCAGGTGGGCGATGCGGGCCGGGCCCCACCGGCGCAGGAGGCGGACCTTGATGATGCGCCGTTCCGTGCGTGTCGGGGTGCGGCGCGGGCTGTGGTGCGGGCGGCTTGAACGGTCTGCCATCCCCGCCTCACCCAGCAGCCGGTAGCGGTCGGCCCAGCGCTGGGCGGTGGTGGGCGAGACCTGGAAGCGTTCGGCGGCCCGCCGCAGGGTCCAGCCCTCGTCGACGACGCAGCGGGCCAGACGCAGCCGTCCAGTCTCGGTCAGGGGTGCATTACGGTGGGGCACGAGGGCCTTTCGGTCGGTGTAGACGTCGCAATCCACACCGAACCCGGAAGGCCCTCACCTGTTCAAGATCCCTCAGCCGAGACCTGCCTCACCGTCCACAACCTCCCCGGACAGAACACCTAGGCGTGGGCTTTTCTGCCGGGCTTCTTGGCCGTGGACTTGGCCGTGGACTTGGTCGCGGACCCGGCCGCCGCGCCGGATGCCGCGGCCTTCGCCGTTCTCGTCTGCCCGGTCGAGGCGGCCTTCGCCGACCGCTTCGCCGGTGCGGACTTCTCCGCCTTCTCCGCCTTCTCCGCCGCGGTCCGTTCGCGCGCGGTGCGCTGCGCGGTGCCGCTCTTCGCGGCCTTCGCGGGCGGCTTCGCGGCGGTCGCCGTCCGCTTCGCCGGGGCCTTCTCGGCGGCCGTACCGCGCGCCCGCAGGGGTGTGACCGAGGCGGAGCCGGTGCCGCTCCCGCCGCCGCGGGCCGCCCGGACGCTTTTCTCCAGGGCCGCCGTCAGATCGATGACCAGGGCGCCGGAGGTGCCGGACGTGTCGGGGGCGGCCGGGGCCGTGCCCTCCAGTTTGGCGGCGACGAGTTCCTCGACGGCCTGGCGGTAGTCGTCGTGGAGTTCGGCCGGGTCGAGTTCGCCCAGCGAGTCCATCAGGGTCTCGGCCAGCGTGAGTTCGTTCTCGCGGATCTTCACGTCCTCGGGGGCGACCCCGTCCGCGGGCCGGATCTGATCCGGCCACAGCAGCGCGTGCATCACCAGCGCGCCCTCGTAGGCGCGCAGCATCGCCAGGTTCTCCCGGCCCCGCATCGCCACCTTGCCGATCGCGATCTTGCGGTGGTGCTCCAGCGCCTCCCGCAGCAGCGCGTACGGCCTGGCGGCGGCGGCCCCGTTGGGCGCCAGGTAGTAGGACTTGTCCAGTTGGAGCGGGTCGATCTCGCCCGGGTCGACGAAGGACAGGATGGCGAGGGTCTTGGCGGTCGGCAGCGGCAGCCGGGACAGATCGTCGTCGGTGATCGGCACGACGATGTCGTCGCCCGGCGGCTGATAGCCCTTGCCGATCTCCTCGTTGGGCACCTCCTCGCCGTCCAGTTCGCAGACCTTGCGGTACTGGACGGGTGCGCCGTCCTTCTCGTGGATGCGGACGAAGGAGACGGACGAGGTCCGGTCGGTGGCGCTGTAGGTCTTCACGGGGATGGTGACCAGGCCGAACGATATCGACCCGTTCCATATAGATCGCATAGTTCATCCCTTGTGTGGGATTCTCATGGTATGTCGCCGATCACCGTCGTGGAGGGGCGGCGCCTCTCGCTGACCAACCTGGACAAGGTCCTCTATCCGGAGACCGGCACCACCAAGGGTGAGGTGCTGCACTACTGCACCACCACCGCGGACCCGCTGCTCGCGCACCTCCACGACCGGCCGGTGTCCTTCCTGCGCTTCCCGGACGGGCCCGGCGGCCAGCGCTTCTTCACCAAGAACGTGCCGCCCGGCACGCCCTCCTGGGTGGAGACCTGCGAGGTCCCCCATTCGCGGTCGGCGCCCACCCGCCAGGTCCTGATCCAGGACCTGGCCACCCTGGTCTGGGCCGCCAACCTGGTCGTCGAACTGCACGCCCCGCAGTGGACCCGCGACGCACCGGGCGTCGCCGACCGGCTGGTCCTCGACCTGGACCCCGGCGCACCGGCCACCGTCGTCGAGTGCTGCACCGTCGCCCGCTGGCTGCGCGGCCGGCTGGCCGCCGACGGGCTGGACGCCTACGTCAAGACCAGCGGCTCCAAGGGCCTCCACCTGATCGTGCCCGTCGAGCCCACCTCCGCCGAGCACACCACCGCCTACGCCAGGGCCCTGGCCGTGGAGGCCCGGACGGCCCTTCCGGACCTGGTCGTGCACAAGATGACCAGGGCGCTGCGCGCCGGCAGGGTCTTCGTCGACTTCTCCCAGAACGCCGCGGCCAAAACCACCGCGGTCGCCTACACCCTGCGCGCCCGTCCGACCCCGACCGTCTCCACCCCCGTCACCTGGCACGAGGTCGCCGCCTGCACCGAACCGGGCCAACTCGCCTTCCGCTTCGACGAGATCGCGGAGCGCCGCGAGCGGTACGGCGACCTGCTCGGGCCGCTGCTCGACCCCGGCCGGGCCCGCCCGCTGCCCGGCCCCACCCGGCGACTGGCATAGATTGGCGGGATGCAGGAGGGGACCACACACCACGACACCATGCGGCTGCGCCTCCCGGACCGGCCGCCGTCCGACGACAGTCCCGCGCCCGGGGGCGGCGACGGCACGGGTACGGGCGGGCTGCGCCGCTCGTCGATGCTGATGGCGGCGGGGACCGTGGTCTCCCGCGCCACCGGGCTGATCCGCAACGTGCTCCAGGTGGCGGCGCTGGGAACCGCGCTGCTGGCAAGTACGTACACCACCGCCAACACCGTCCCGATGAGCATCTACACCCTGCTGATCGGCGGCGCGCTGAACTCCGTGCTGGTGCCGCAGCTGGTCCGCGCCCGGGCCGAGCACGCGGACGGCGGCCGGGCCTACGAGCAGCGACTGGTCACCCTCGTGCTGAGCGTGCTCGCCGTCGGCACCTTGCTCGCGGTCTGGGCCGCGCCGCAGATCGTCGCCGTCTACACCCCGGACACGCCCGGGAACCACGCCGCCTTCGCCCTCACCGTCGTCTTCGCCCGCTTCCTCCTCCCGCAGATCTTCTTCTACGGGCTGTTCTTCATCTTCGGCCAAGTCCTCAACGCCCGCGGCAGGTTCGGGGCGATGATGTGGACGCCGGTGCTCAACAACATCGTGCTGATCGCGATGTTCGGCGTGTACCTCGGCCTCCTGGCCGGGCCGGACCGCGTCGCGGACATCACCCCCGGCCAGATCGAGCTGCTGGGCATCGCCACCACCGGCGGTATCGCCCTCCAGGGCCTGGCCCTGATCCCGTTCGTACGGGCCGCCGGCTTCCGCTTCCGCCTGCGTTTCGACTGGCGGGGCACTGGGCTGCGCAAGAGCTTCACCGCCGCCCGCTGGACCCTGCTCTTCGTGCTCGCCAACCTGGCCGCGATGGCCGTGGTCACGCACTACGCCAACGCCGCCGACCAGCAACTCCCCACCGCCGGCGCCGGATACACCGCCTACACCACCGCCCAGGGCATCTGGACCCTGCCGCAGTCGATCGTCACCGTCTCGCTGGTGACCGCGCTGCTGCCGCGGATGAGCCGGGCGGTCGCCGAACACCGCCTGGACGACCTGCGCGACGACCTCTCCCGCGCGCTGCGGGTCAGCGGCGTGCTCATCGTCCCGGCCGCCTTCTTCTTCCTGGCCTTCGGCCCCGAGACCGCCCAACTGCTCTTCGCCCACGGCGCCGTTGACGCCGCGTCGGCCCGGCCCATCGGACAGATGCTGCAGGCGTTCGGGCTCGGCCTGATCCCGTTCTCCGCCCAGTATCTGCTGCTGCGCGGCTTCTACGCCTTCGAGGACACCCGAACGCCGTTCTGGATGGCCGGGTGGATCGCCGGTGTCAACATCGCCCTGGCCACCGCGTGCCACCTGTGGCTGCCCGCCCGCTGGGCGGTCACCGGGATGGCCGCCGCCTACGCCCTGGTGTACGGGGCCGGGCTGCTCGCCACCGCGCTGCTGCTGCGCCGCCGCCTCTCCGGCCGCCTCGACGGCCGCCGGCTGTGCCGCACCTACGGCAAGCTGACCGCGTCCGCCGCCGTGGCGGGCGCCCTCGGCTGGCTGGCGGCTCGCGCCTGCTCGGGGCTCGGCACCCCGCCCGGCTGGACGCCCGTCCTGGCACTGGCCGCCGGCGGCGCCACCATGGCCCTGATCTTCGTCGTGGCGGCCAGGGGGCTGAAGGTCTCCGAACTGGGGAGCCTGCCCGGCCTCCGGTGAGGCGCCTGCGGGTTGTCCGGTACCGCGGCCGCCGTGCGGAGGCTCCGCGAGAAGGATCCCCGCTCGGCGGACCTCCTCGCGAGGCGTGCGGCGCGCCGGCCGGCCGCGTCCAACGCACCCGCGGCGCCTGCTCGTTGGCGAGCACTGGGCACCCGGTGCCGGGTCCGGCCGCCCCGGTGAGCCGGCCCGTGACGTCGCCTCCGGGGCGGACGGTGCGGGCCCGCCGCGCTGTACGGCACTCGGGGCGGTCCGCCATCGTATGGAGTACGCCAACCGGCGCGAGGCGGGCGCCGTTCTTAGCGTGGCCAACATGGCGACAGCGAGTTGGCCCCCCGTCCGAGCGGTGAGCGCCGCGGCCGTCTGCGCCGCGGGCCTGCTGGCCTTGTGCGGTCCCGCGGTCGCCGATGGCCCGTACGGCATCGACGACCTGCGCGGCGCGCCACCGGCCCGTGCCGAGAGCACGCTGGACGACCGCGGTGTGCAGTTCGTGCCCCGGCCCGGGGTGCCCGAGCCGCCGCGGGTCTCGGCGATGTCCTGGGCCGTCACCGAGCTGGGCAGCCGCAAGATCCTGGCGGCCAAGGACGCCCACCGGCCGCTGCCGCCCGCCAGCACCCTCAAGGCACTGTTCGCGCTGACGGTGCTGCCGCGTTTCTCCCAGGGGACGGTGCACACCGTCTCCGGTGCGGACCTGGCCGGCATTGAGTCGGGCAGCGCGCTCGCCGGGGTCAAGGAGGACACGCCCTATCGCGTCGCCGACCTCTGGCACGGCGTCTTCCTCAGCTCGGGCAGCGACGCGGTGCACGCGCTCGCCGCGATGAACGGCGGCTGGGGCAAGACCATCGCCGACATGCGGGCGACGGCGGACCGGCTGGGCGCCCGCGACACCACGGTCGAGTCGGCGGACGGATTCGACACACCGGGGCAGTTCTCCTCCGCGTACGACCTGTCCCTCTTCGGCCAGGCCGGGCTCGCCAACCCGGACTTCGCCCACTTCGCCGCGACCAAGACCGCACAGTTCCCGGTGGACGGCGGCGCGGACACCTACGGCATCCAGAACACCAACCGGCTGCTGGTCGGCTCGCATGGCGTGGCGCCGTACGACGGCCTGATCGGCGTGAAGAACGGCTATACGTCGCACGCCGGGAACACCCTGATCGCCGCGGCCAGGCACGGCGGCCGGACGCTGCTGGTCACCGTCATGAACCCGCGGTCCGGCGCCGACAACGCCGTCTACGAGGAGGCCCGCGCGCTGTTGGACTGGGGCTTCGAGGCGGCGCCCCGGGCCGCGGCGGTCGGCATGCTGCCCGCCCCGGCCTCCGCCGAGCGCGATCCCGGGGCCGGGAAGGCGGTGGACGGGGGGCCGACCACGAAGCTGCGCCGGGCGGCGGCCGGCAGGCCCGGCTCCGACGCGAACGCGGTGATCGTGTGGTCCTTCTCCGCCGCCGGTGCGGTCGCGGCCGCCGGGCTGGGTACCGCGCTGTGGTGGCGCCGGCGCCGGCCGGACGGGCCGGAGGACGGGCAGCCGTCCTGAGTCCGCCCCGGAGACCGCCAGTTGTCGTACATTCGTGCGATCGGTCAGGTATCCGGAGGGTGTGGTGTGGCCTTGCCTGGTGAAGGATGACGCTTTTGCCATGGTTTGTGGTGACTGGCGGCGTTGGTCGGTGTAGCGTCCTGAACAGCTGTCGTGGTTCCGAAGTGCCGGGCGCCCGTGTCGCATTCACGGGCGTTCTTGTTGTCCAGTGCCTCTCCGGACCAGGGCGATCACCTCCGGGTTCCGCGTGGTGCGGGAGCCGATTCGAGCCCATCGAACGAAGGAGACGGACATGGCTTCCGGCACGGTGAAGTGGTTCAACTCGGAAAAGGGATTCGGCTTTATCGCGCAGGACGGCGGCGGCGCCGACGTCTTCGCGCACTACTCCAATATCGACGCGACCGGCTACCGCGAGCTCCTGGAGGGCCAGAAGGTGACCTTCGAGGTCACCCAGGGGCACAAGGGCCCGCAGGCGGAGAAGATCCGGGTGACGACCACGCCGTAAGCGCTCCGGCCGCCCGTCGGACCACCGCACGGCGCCCGCTCCCTCACGCCGAGGGGCGGGCGCCGTGCTGTGCCGCCGTACGGGCGCTCGGGTCCTTCAGGGGCGGCGGTCGTTGAGGATCTTCTGGAAGAGCCGGTGGTCGCGCCAGGCGCCGTTGATGTGGAGGTAGTTCTCGGCGGTGCCGTAGGGCGTGAAACCGCACGTGGTCAGGACGCGCTGCGAGGCGAGATTGTCCAGCAGCGTGCCGGCCTCCACCCGGTGCAGGCCCAGCTCCGTGTCGGCCGCCGCACACACCGCCGTCACCGCGGCGGAGGCGAGCCCGCGCCGGAGGTGGCCGGCGTCTATCCAGTAGCCGACGGAGGCGCTGCACAGCGGGCCGTGGGTGATCTGGGAGAGGGTGATCGCACCGGCGATCTCCGGCTCCGCGGCGCGGTCGCCCGACTCGCGGACCAGGACCCATGGCATCACCCGCCCGGCATCCCGCTCGGCCAGCTGGTACCGGAGCCGCTCCGACTGGCCGGCGGGGGTGTAGAACGCTTCGCCGCGGTCCGGCTCGGTGTGGCGGAGATGGTCGCGGCTGCGCTGGTACGCCCGGGAGAGGCCGCCGGCGTCCGCCGGCTCGGCGGGGCGCATCAGGACGTCGGGGGCGAGCTGGACGGACGTGGTGATCATCCGTTCAGCGTAGACGCGGGGCGCGGCCCCGGACCCGGCGGATGCTCAGGTCTGCGGTGGCCGGTCCTCGCCCTCGGGCTTGCCGAACTGCTCCCGCATCTTCTCCCTGGCGGCGTCGACCTGACCCGTGTACTTGCCCTGGGTCCTCTCGTCGACGTAGTCCCCGGCCTTGTCGATGCCCTTGCCTGCCTGCTCCTCGTGTCCCTTGAGCAGTTCCTTGAGCTTGTCCAGTACGGACATGGGGCGTCCTCCTCACCACGGTCCCCCCTCGACACCAGCATCGCCCCGGGCCGGGGCATGTGCATCAGGAGCTGGGAATGGGGGCCTTGAGATGGTCGCTGATGAACTTGAGGGAACCGGCCGCCATCCCCTTCTGGTAATCCCAGGCGTTGTGCCGGCCGCCGGGAATGAGCTGCATCGAGGTGTGGATCGGACCCTTGCCGTATTTCTCGCGGAATTTACGGATGGGGTTGACGACCGAGGTGGGGGATTCCTTCGAACCGGCCTGGAAGGCGATGTAGACGTCCGGGCCGCCCTTTTTCAGCAGCTGCGCGGCGAGCTTCTCCGGGTTGTTGGCGTCCTTCTCCTTCTGGTGGCCGGTCCACATCGGGGAGTCCGGCACGATGTCCGGGCCGCTGGCTATCGCCGCCTTGAACTTCTGCGGGGACTTCAGTACGGACTTGAAGCCGGCGAAGCCGCCTGACGACGAACCCATGAAGGCCCAGCCGTCCCGCGACTTGAAGGTGCGGAAATTGGCCTTGGTCAGGTCGACGACGTCCTCGGTCAACCAGGTGCCCATCTTCTGCTGGCCGGGAATGTCACTGCCGTCGTGATAGCGGGTGTCCGGGTTGAGCATCGGCATCACCACTATGAACGGCAGACTCTTTCCCTCCGCGGTCCACTTGGCGAGATTCTCCTGGAGCTTGATATCGCCACCGACCCAGTAATTGGTGACCCCGTTCTTGTCCTGCGGGCTGCCCAGGCCGCCGGGCAGGGCCATCAGCACCGGAAAACCGCTCTTGGCGTACTTGGGGTCGCTGTATTCTTTCGGCGCCCAGACCCAGACACTGCCGGTGACGCCCGACTTCGCGCCCTTGAGCGTCGCCCGGCCTATGTGCGTGCCGTCGTCCAGGGTCCGGGTGATCCGGAAGTCGCTCTTGGGGCCGGTCGGCATCACGGTGTCGCTGTCCACCGGTTTGACCGGTGTGCCGCCGTCGCCCTTGGCGCCCGCGTTGAAGTCGACCGGATTGCCGTTCTCCGAGCAGCCGGTGAGCAGGACGCAGGAGGCGAGGAGGGGGGCCGTGAGGGCGGCGGCGTAACGGTGTTTCAACGGTCTCTCCGGTACTGAACGATCAAGTGCAAGTGACCATAAAGAGGGAAAACAGGCACTGCCGGTTCCGTCGCCGGTTGCGGTGATCAAACCGTTATGACGCTGTTGTCCGATGTGCCGTCGGTGCCGCGTCCGTGAGCCCATCGGCCCGCTCGACGGGCACGGCGTCGCGGTCCGGCCGAGAATGCAGCGGTGAGCGATGAACACCGCAGTGCCGAGGACACCGCCGTGCGCCCCCTGCCCGGTGACGAGGAGCGGCGGCTCGCCAGGAAGGCCCTGGCCGGCCGCGCCAGGGACGCGGGCGACCTGGCCCTGCTGATGGACATGCTGGGGCTGGACCCGAGCCGGGATCCGGGCCAGGAGGCGGCAGGCGGCCAGGAGGGAGCCCGCCGCCAGGAGCGACTGCGCGGCCGGCAGGCGGGCCGCGGGCGCGGTGCGGGGCAGCGGCGGCACGACGGGCGCCGCGACACCTGTCGCGACGCCCGGACGCCCTCCTCGGATCCCGGCTGAGCGGCCCCTCCCGCCGGCCCCGCTCGGCCCGCCGCCCCGCCCGTCAGTCCACCGCCCGGCTCAGCCGCAGCGTCACGATCTGGAACGGGCGGAGTGCCAGCCGGACGGTGTTCCCCGCCTGCTCCAGCGCCGGACCGTCGTCGGTGGGGCGCTCCAGAAGGTCGGTGGTGACCGCACCGGCCAGCGGGAAACCGGTGGTGAGCGCGGTCCCGGCGCGCCCGCCGTGGGCTTCGTGCAGCCGGACGACCACATCGCCGCTCCGGTCGTCCGCGAGCTTGACCGCGGTGACCACCGTCGCGTCGTTGCCCACCGCGACCAGGGGCGCCACCGCGCCGGCCCCGGTCAGCCGGCGCTCGGGCAGGTTGATGCGGTGGCCCTCGCGTACCGCGTCGCCGATGGCGGCACCGGGGACCAGCGCGTACCGGAAGCGGTGGCTGCCCTGGTCGGTCTCCGGGTCGGGGAACCGCGGGGCGCGCAGCAGGGACAGCCGGACGGTCGTGGTGGTGCCGCGCCCGCCGGCGTCGCCGTTCTCGCGAACCGTACGGGTGACGTCATGGCCGTACGTCGCGTCGTTGACCAGCGCCACGCCCCAGCCCGGCTCCTCGACATGGACGAACCGGTGCGCGCACGCCTCGAACTTGGCCGCCTCCCAGCTGGTGTTGGTGTGCGTGGGCCGGTACAGATGCCCGAACTGGGTCTCGGCCGCGTAGCGTTCGGCGTGCACGTCCAGCGGGAAGGCGACCTTGAGGAACTTCTCGGTCTCCCGCCAGTCGACCTCGGTGTCGACGTCCAGTCGCCGCTGCCCGCGTGCCAGGGTCAGCGACTGCACCACCCGCGAGTCGCCGAAGGCGCGCACCACCCGGACCGTCGCGGCGTCCGGCGACGCCTCCGCGAGGGCGACCTCGTCCGCGTCCGTCAGGTCGGTGGCCACGTTGCGGTAGAAGGAGTCCACGTCCCAGGCGTCCCACATGTTGGGGAAATCCGGGTGGAGTTGCAGCAGGTTCGCGGCCGTGCCGGGCGCGACGGCCTCGCGTCCGGCCGTCCGGTCGTAGGCCGAGACCACCAGGCCGCGGCCGTCGATCTCGACGCGGAGCAGGTCGTGGGCGAGGACGAAGCCGCCGCCGGGGCGGGGCGCGGCGCGCACCGCGGCGCCCTCGGTGACCGCCGGTGCCACCGCGCCTGCCGCGACCCCGCCGCGGGCGTGCGGCGCCGAGTTCACCACCAGCGGCCGGCTGCCGCCGCTGGCCAGCGCGGCCAGTGCGCCGGCGATGATGCCCTCCAGCTCGGCGGCGAGTGCCGCATAGGTCCGCTCCGCCTCGCGGTGCACCCAGGCGATGGAGGAGCCGGGCAGGATGTCGTGGAACTGGTGCAGCAGCACCGTCTTCCAGATCCGGTCCAACTCCTCGTACGGATAGGGGTGCCCGACCTTCACGGCGGCGGTGGCCGACCAGAGTTCGGCCTCGCGCAGCAGCTGCTCGCTGCGGCGGTTGCCGCGCTTGGTCCGAGCCTGGCTGGTGAGGGTGCCGCGGTGCAGCTCCAGATACAACTCGCCGACCCAGACGGGTGCGTCGGGGTACTCCGCCGCCGCCCTGGCGAAGAAGTCGGCGGGCCGCTCCCACTGCACCACCGGCGATCCGTCCAGGTCCCGCAGCCGGCGCGCCTTGGCGATCATCTCGCGGGTGGTGCCGCCGCCCCCGTCGCCCCAGCCGGTCGGCGCGAGGGAGTGCCGGGCGATCCCCTTGTCCCTGAAGTTCCGTGCCGCATGGGCCAGTTCGGCTCCGGACAGCTGGCAGTTGTAGGTGTCCACCGGCGGGAAGTGGGTGAAGATCCGGGTGCCGTCGATGCCCTCCCAGCGGAAGGTGTGGTGCGGGAAGGCGTTGACCTTGCTCCAGGAGATCTTCTGCGTCAGCAGCCACTTCGTCCCCGCCGCCCTGATGATCTGCGGCAGCCCCGCGGCGAACCCGAAGGTGTCCGGCAGCCACGCCTCGTCGTTCTCGATGCCGAACTCCTCCAGGAAGAACCGCTTCCCGTGCACGAACTGACGGGCCATCGCCTCCGAGCCGGGCATGTTGGTGTCCGACTCCACCCACATCCCGCCCGCCGGTACGAACCGCCCCTCGGCCACCGCCTGCTTCACCTTGGCGTACACCTCCGGCCGGTGCTCCTTGATCCACGCGTACTGCTGCGCCTGCGACATGGCGTAGACGAACTCCGGCTCGTCTGCGAGCAGCGCCGTCATGTTCGCGGTGGTCCGGGCGACCTTGCGGACCGTCTCCCGCAGCGGCCACAGCCACGCCGAATCGATATGCGCATGCCCGACCGCGCTGATCCGGTGGGCGGAGGCCGCCGCGGGCGCCGCCAGCACCTCCCGCAGCCGGCCGCGCGCGGCCCGCGCTGTCCCGTTGACGTCCTGGAGGTCGATCGCGTCCAGCGCCCGGCCCACCGCGCGCAGCAGCTCCCAGCGCCGCGGGGTGTCCACCGCCAGCTCCGCCATCAGCTCACCCAGCACTTCCAGGTCCTGGATCAGCTCCCACACCTCGGTGTCGAACACCGCCAGGTCCATCCGCGCCAGCCGGTACCGGGGCTCGCTGCCCGCCGTCTCCGGGTCGCCCAACTCCGTGGGCAGGAAGGGGTGGACGTCGAGGATGACGGGATTGGACGCGGCCTCCAGATGCCACTCGACGCGCTCGCCGCCGCGCACCGGATCGCCGACCCGCACCCACTGGTTCCGCGGATTGAGGCCCTTCACCGGACTCCCGTCGGGCGTGTAGACCAGCGCCTCGCACTGGAAGCCCGGCATCCGCTCGTCGAAGCCCAGGTCGAGCACCGCCTCCACCGTGCGCCCGGCCCACGCCTCCGGTACCGTGCCGCGCACCCGGAACCAGGTGGTCGCCCAGGGCGCACCCCACGCGTCGCCCACCGCCACTGGTTCGTGCCGGGCGGCCAGCCCCTCCGCGACGGATACCGGTTCGCCGGGCGCGACCCAGGCCGCGACCTCCAAGGGGACCGACTCCGGGTACAAGGCGGGCCGGATGCGTTCGTCCAGGACACGGCGGAGACGGGCTTCGACCAGTGCGCGATCGTCATGCATGGGGGCTCCGTGGAGTGGGGTGGGAGGTGACGGGAACGGCCGTGGCTACCAGGGGTGCCGGGTCCTCGACGGGGCGGAGGAGGCGAAGAGCTCGTCCACGGCGCGGACTTCGAGCTGCGCCGCAGGCTCGTGCGCCGCGCGGCGCAGTCCGGCGAGGTGGAAGGCGGTACCGCAGGTACCTCCCAGGAACACCCGAGTGCCGTCCGGGAGGCGACGGTGCAACTCGTAGTGCCGGACCGGTCCGGCACAGCGCCGCCAGGTCACCCGCAGCGCGGTCGTCCCGCCCGCGGTGGCGGCCTCGGTGACCTTCAGTCCGTGGGGCGCGGCGGGCTTCCCCGCGGCGTCGTGGACCGCGAGCCCGCCCAGCCGCCAGGCGACGGGGGCGCCCGCGCGCCCGGTCAGCCGTATGCCCAGCGCGCGGACCGTACCGGTGTCCGCGGCGCCGCCGATCCGCAGGGAGACGGTGCGCCAGCCGCCGTCGCCCGCCTCGACGGTCCCGGCCGGCAGGTAGACATACGGCGCGGGTTCGCCCGGCGCCGGGGCGTCCCGCGGAGCGACGGCGACCTCCACGGTCACCGGGCCCGAGCCCGGATCGAGGCGGTGGGTGAGGTCCACGACCGTGGCGGTACCGCACGGCAGCCGGGTGGGGAACAGTTCCACCGTCGCGGGGGAGTCGAGGGTGCCGCGCACCAGCAGACTGCTGCCGCCGCGCCAGGCGTCGGCGAAGTCCAGGGAGACGTCGGGGCGTTGGCCCGCGGTCCCGACCGCCCAGCGCCTCGGGGGCAGCCGGTCCTGGAGCCCGAGATGGTTCCAGGGCGCCTCGGAGGTGACCGTGCCGCGGTCGTACCAGCGCAGGCCGTGGCCGGTGTTGAAGGTCGTGGCGAAGGGCAGCGCGATGACCGTCGAACGGTCGGCGACCGCCGCGGCGGGGGCCCGCCAGCCGCCGCCCTCCCCGCCAGGACGGGACGGATCGAGGCATTCGCCGCACCAGAACCGGTCGTCCGCGGCGTGGAAGTCACCCGGGGTGCGTCCCGCGGGCAGATGGCCCAGGGTCCACTCCGGCCGGTAGAAGCCGTACGAGACCACATGGTCCCGGTCGGCGGGGACGATCGCGTCCCAGTCCGTGACGGTGTCCCAGCCGGCCGACTCGACGTCGACCCCGGCCCACAACTCGTAGCGGCTGCGACCCAGTTGGCCCGCGAGCCGCCCGGAGTCGGCGAGCGAGCGCGCGCTCCAGCGGAAGTCCACGAACAGGGTGTCGGCGACCGGTCCCGCGGCGTCCTGGAAGAACTCCCGGTTCCGTTCGTCGAGCGCCCCCTGCCAGCCGACCCGGCCGCTGCTGTCCATCGCGTCGTACCAGGTGATCCGCAGCCCGTGCGGCGCGCCCGCCGCCCGCAGCGCCCGGAGGAACCCCCGCATGTCGGCGGCCAGCGCGGTATCCCCGCCCTCCGTCTCGGCGTTGAGGAACCAGCCGTCGAAGCCGTATGCCCGCGCGACCGCCACCAGCTTCGCGGCCAGCGGGAACCGCCCCGCCCCGTCCTTCCGCACCAGGTCGCGGGTCCAGCGCAGCTGTCCGCCGTACGCCGCCGGGGGCAGGAACACGGTGCCCAGTACGGGCACGCCGTTGCGGTGCGCGGCGTCCACGACCGGGGCGTTCGGGGCCAGGATCAGGCCCTCGCCGGCGGAGCCGCCCCAGAAGACCAGTTCGTCGAGGTACGCCCAGTGCGTCGGCGCGTAGTAGTCGGCGGTGGCCGAACCCTGGGACGGATTGCCCGCGGTGTGGTCGAAGGCCGCCAGCGCGCTGATCCGGGCCTGGCCGGCGCGGGCGGTGGTGTTCGCGGGAACGGGGGTGAACCGCTCGGCGAGCGGCACCGTCGCGGTGTTGAACGGCAGGTCCCGGTCGGTCTCCGGTGTCCAGTCCGCCAGGCTGCGCCAGACGATGCCGTCGCCGGGCGTGCCGGAGGGCAGCGAGTCGGGGAACCAGTAGGCGGCGTACGGCTGTGAAGGGGCCGCGGTGCGCGGGTGCGGGACGGCCACCGCGGGGCCCGGCGGCGGGCCGAGCAGGGCCGCGGCGGCACCCGCCCCGGCGAGCAGCACGCGGCGCCGGGGGAGGGGGCGGGAGAAGGGGAGGCGGGGCCGGGGCATGGGGGCTCCTCCGGGAGTGGCGGACGGCGGGACGCCGCGGACGCTGCTGGGGCCGGTCCGATGGGTCAGGGGCGAGAGGCCCTAGGACGCGTCCGAGGGGTCGGAGGCGGAGCGCCCCCGGCGCGAGACGCTCCCCACCTCCTCCGGCGTGCACACCTCGGTGATCCCACGGTCCGTCAAGTGAGCCTGGTCGGTGGCCTGTTGGGCGAGTACCAGGGCCGGCCGGGCGCCCTGCGCGGCGAGTTCCGCCCAGGCTTCGAAGACCGGGCCGCCGGGTGCGCACGCCGACCGGTGCGGTGCGGTCTCGGCGTCGCCCGCGTCGACGACCAGCGCGGTGCGGCGGGCCGGCGGCCGGTGCCCACGCCCCCGCCATTCCGCGGCCAGCGCCGCCAGCGCCCGCCCCACGGGCTTGGCCGAGCGATCGTTGCCGAGCAGCCCCAGTCCGTACTCCAGCTCCGGGAAGTCCGCGAGCGACCGGGACACATCGTGCGAGCACCACCAGGTGATGCCCCAAAGGCCGGTGCAGTCAAGGGAGTTGTGGACGGTGGCCTCGGTGAAGCGCACCGCGTGGTCCCGGGGGATGTGGGGCGCGGGGGCGCCGACCTCCTGGAGCCACACCGGGCGGTGCGGATCGAGCGCCCACGCCTTGGACAGCTCGATGAGATAGGCGGCGTGCTGCTCGGTGGCGGTGCCGTCCGGGCCGTGGCGCTGCGCGGTGCCGTTGAACACCCAGGAGTGCACCGCCGTCATGGCGCCCAGCCGGGCGGCGTGGGCGGGTGTGAAGGGGTGGCCGTCGCGGTACCAGGTGGCGTCGTACGCGGCGTGCAGATGCGGCCGTCCGGGCGCGCCCCGCTCGCAGGCCGCCAGCATCCGCTCCAGCCAGGCCGCCGCCTGCCCGGCCGTGATGCGGTCCGGATCCGGGTGCGGGCCGTCCGAGAACTGGTTGATCTCGTTGCCCAGGGTCATGCCGAGGAAGTTCGGCCGGTCGGCGAGCGCCGCGGCCAGCGTGCGCAGATACTCCTCCTGGCCGGCCAGCACCCCGGGGTCGGTGAAGATGTTGCGGCGGTGCCAGGTCCGCGTCCAGGCGGGCAGGAAGTCGAAGCTGGACAGATGCCCCTGGAGGCCGTCCACGCCGACGTCCAGCCCGCGCTCGGCCGCCGCGTCCGTCAGCCGCACCAGCTGGTCGACGGCCCGCGGCCGGATCAGGGTGCGGTTGGGCTGGAACACCGGCCAGAGCGGGAAGACCCGGATGTGGTCCAGACCCAGGCCGGCGATGGAGTCGAGATCGGCGCGTACCGCGTCGAGGTCGAAGTCCAGCCAGTGGTGGAACCACCCTTGGGTGGGGGTGTAGTTGACGCCGAAGCGCAGACGGCGGGCGGTGTCGGTGTCCTGTACGGGCATGTGAGGTCCTGTCCCTACGGGTGTCGTGCGGGCGGCGGCCCCGGCCGGGGCTCAGCCCTTGACGGCGCCCTCGCCGACGCCGCGGAAGAAATAACGCTGGAGGCAGGCGAACATCACCATCAGCGGGAGTACGGCGATGACCGTGCCGGCCGCGACCAGCCGCTGGTTGTCCGCGAAGGTGCCGTGCAGGAAGTTCAGGCCGACGGTCAGGGTGAACTTCGACTGGTCGCTCAGCACGATCAGCGGCCACAGGAAGTCGTCCCAGGCACCCATGAAAGCGAAGATCGCGACGACGGCGAGAGTGCCCCTGACCGACGGCAGCGCGATGCGGACGAACCGCTGCCAGGCGTCGGCGCCGTCGACGTACGCGGCCTCCTCGACCTCGTACGGCAGCTGCGCGAAGGCGTTCCGCATCAGCAGCACGTTCATCGCGCCGATGCAGGAGGGCAGCACCACGCCGAGCAGGGTGTTGTTCAACTGGAGCTGACGCATGGTCAGGAACTGGGCGATCATGATGCTTTCGACCGGGACCAGCATCGCCGCGATGAACACCAGCACCGCGGCCCGACGGCCCCTGAAGCGCATCCGGGCGAGCGCATAGCCGGCCAGCGCCGCGCCCGCGCAGTTGGCCAGCACGTTCGCCGCGGCGACCTTGAGGGAGTTCAGCGCGAAGTCCCAGACCGGGATGATCCTCGCGACACCTGCGTAGTTGCCGAGGGTGACCTCGCGCGGGACCAGGTTCGGGGGGTAGCGGTAGATGTCCTCGCCGGGCCCTTTGAGGGAGGTCGACAACTGCCACAGGAACGGGCCGACTGCCAGCGCCAGAACGGCGAGCAGCAGCAGATAGCGGAGTACCAACAGCCGTCGCCGCCGGGCCGGCCGCCGTCGGACCGGTGTCCGCCGCGTACCGCCCATGGGCTCCTCGGCCCGCGACCGCACGTCCACCGTGGCGCTCATTAGAGGTCCTCCCCGCGCCGGGCCCGCAGTACCAGCAGCATCAGCCCGAGGGCGAGGGCGAAGACCACGACGGACAGGGCCGAGGCGTAGCCGACCCGGCCGCTCAGCCCGGTGCCCACCTGTTGGACGAGCATGACCAGCGTGGTGTCCTCGCCTCCGGGACCGCCGGTCGGCCCCGCCATCAGATAGACCTCGGAGAACACCTTGAACGCGTTGACCGAGGAGAGCGCGGCCACCAGCACCATCGTGGAGCGCACCGCCGGCACGGTGACGGTCAGGAAGCGGCGCACCGGCCCGGCGCCGTCGACGGCGCACGCCTCGTGCAGTTCCGGGGGGACGCCGGCCAGTGCCGCCAGATAAATGATCATGTAGTAGCCGAGCCCCTTCCAGACCGTCACCGCCATCGCGCTGAGCAGCAGCAGCCAGGGATCGTCGAGGAACCCGACCTTGCCGAAACCCAGCGCCTCCAGCAGCGCGTTGATCAGCCCCCGGTCGTCCAGCAGCCACACCCAGATCAGCCCGACCACCACGACGGAGGCGACCACCGGGGTGTAGAACGCGGCCCGGAAGAAGGCGATCCCGGGGATGTGCCGCTGGACCAGCAGGGCCAGCAGCAGCGGCAGTACCACCAGCAGCGGTACGGCACCCAGGACGTAGAGCAGGCTGTTGCGCAGCCCCGTCCAGAACATCGCGTCGTGGATCAGCTCCTGGTAGTTGGCGCCGCCGACGAACCGCCCCGGGGTGAGGGTGCGGGCATCGGTGAAGGAATGCGCCACCGTGCTGAGGAAGGGATAGAGGCTGAATCCGCCGACGACCAGCAGACCGGGTGCCAGGAACAGCCACGGCGTGGACGGCAGATGCGTACGGATGCCGCGGGATCCGCGGCGCGGCCGGACCGTTCGGGGACCGGAGAACCCGCGCGGACCGGTGAGGCGACGGCCACCGAGGGCGGTGTGCGGGGCCATGGCCCGCCTCAGCCGGTCTTGAGGAGGCGGTTGCACTCGGCCACCGCCCCGTCCAGCGCCGCCTTCGGCGACTGCTTGCCCTGCACGGCCTTGGCGACGGCGTTCCGCAGCACCGTCTTCATCTGGTCGCTGAGCAGTACCGGCGTGTAATTCACCGCGGTCTTCAGGGACTTGGCGGACGCCACCCGCACCCGGGTCGCATCCGTCCCGTCCTCCTCGGTGAAGTACGGATCGTCCAGCGAGCCCTTCGTGCTCGGGAAGACCGTGACCTGCCTCGCGAACGCCATCTGGTTCTGCCGGTCCGTCACGAAGTGCGCGAAGGCCACGGCCGCCGGTGTGACCTTGCTCCGCGCGTTCACCATCAGGCCCTGGACGTACATGTTGGCCTTACCGGTGTTGTTCACCGCGTCCGTGATGCCGATGTTCCTGTAGAGGCTCGGGGCGTCCTTCGCGAAGTTCCCCAGATCGAGCGCGCTGCCCGGGTTCATGGCCACCGACTGCTGCTCGAACTTCCGCCCGGCGGACTCCGCCTGGGCGGTGAGCGCCTGCGAGTCCAGCGCCCCGGCCGCGTACAACTCCTTGTAGTGCTGGAGCAGTTCGACACCCTTGGGCTCGTTGAACGTGAACGCGGTGCCCTGGGCGTTCATCAGCCGTACGCCGTAGCGCCCGAAGTCCTCGACCGACGGCGTACTCGCCAGCATCGCGATCTTCCGGCCGCTCCTCTGCGCCATCGCCACCGCGTCCCGGAAGAGCTGGTCGTACGTGGTGGGCGGCTTCGCCGGATCCAGCCCGGCCCTGCGGAACAGCTCCTTGTTGTAGAACATCGGCCCGGTGTTCAGATACCAGGGAAAGGCATAGACGCCCTGCATTCCGGGCATTTCCTGGCTCTGCCATGCCGCATCCAGGTACTCGCCGCGGTACTTCCCCGCCGCCTTTTCCAGATCGAGCGCCAGCCCGGCCTTCGCCAGCGGATACGTGAGATCCGGCGACACATTCACCACATCCGGTAACGTCCCGCCCGCGGCATCCGCGCTCAGTTTCTCCGGATACCCCTCGGCCGGCTGATCGATCCATCTGACCTTGGCATCCGGATACTTCTTCTCGAATTCCGCGATGACCCCGTCGAAATATTTCTTGAAATGCGCCTTGAGATTCCAGGTCTGGAAGGTGACCTGTCCCTCGACCTTCCCCGAGGCGCTGTCCGACCCGCCGGTGTCCCCCGAGGCCCCGCACCCGGTCAACGAGAGCGCCGCGGTGACCAGAACCGCGGTGGCGGCGGCTGCCCGGCTGGATGTACGACGCATGGCTGGCTCCTTAGCTCAGGTGTGGCTCAGGTGCTCGGACCAGAAACATCCGGACGGTGATCCGGGTCTCCACGGCGGTACTGAAGGACCTCCGGCGACGATGCGAAAGACGCTACTAATGCGGTTTAGTAGGTGTCAACACTCCGATCGCGGACGATTCTTCGGGGTCGGCCCGGCAGCCGTTTGACATGCCGTTAGGTCCTGCTCAGACTGTTCTGCACTCAGACTGCTCTGCACTCGTGCGGTTCAGGACGGGAATGCGGTTCAGGACGGGAGGAGCGCCGGCATGACTTCGCCCGGTGAGGCGGCCCGCCGCAAACCTGCGCGCCGGCCGACGATCAAGGACATCGCCCGCCGGGCCGGGGTCTCCGAGAGCGCCGTCTCCTTCGCGCTGAACGATCGGCCGGGGGTCTCCGAGGGCACCCGCGCCCGGGTGCGGCGCGTCGCGGAGGAGCTGGGCTGGCAGGCCAACAGCGCCGCCCGCGCGCTCTCCGGCGAACGCGCCGGCTGCCTGGGCCTGGTGCTGGCCCGCCCCGCAAGGACGCTCGGCGTGGAGTCGTTCTTCCTCCAACTCGTCTCCGGCATCCAAGAGGTGCTCTCCGCACGGAAGACCGCGCTCCTCTTCCAGGTCGTCGAGGACCTGGAGACCGAATGCGCCCTCTACCGCCGCTGGTGGGCCGAACACCGGGTGGACGGCGTCCTCGTCGTCGACCCCCGTACCCAGGACCCCCGGCCCGAACTCCTCGCCGCACTCGGCCTCCCCGCGGTCGTCATCGGCGGCCCCGCCACCCCCGGAACGTCCGCCGGACCGTCCGCCCCGCTCCCCCCGCTCTCCACCGTCTGGGCCGACGACGCCAAGGCCATGGCCAGGATCCTCGACCACCTCCACGGCCTCGGCCACCGCCGCATCGCGCATGTCGCGGGCATGCCCGGACTCGCCCACACCGCCCGCCGGATCCGCTCACTGCGCGCCGAGACCGGCCGGCTGGGCCTCGACGAGCGGCAGGTCCGCTCGGTGACCACCGACTACTCCGACGCCGAGGGAGCCGAGGCCACCCGCCGCATCCTCGACGCCACCGCACCCCCCACCGCGATCATCTACGACAACGACGTGATGGCGGTGGCCGGCGCCTCGGTGGCGGCCGGGCGCGGCATCCGCGTGCCGGGCGAGCTGTCCATCGTCGCCTGGGACGACTCCCCGCTGTGCCGGGTCACCCACCCCCGGCTGACCGCGCTGGTCCGCGACACCCCGGGCTTCGGCCGGCTCGCCGCCACTGAACTCCTCGCGGTCCTCGACGGCGGAGGGCCCCGCACCGTACAGGGCGAACTCCCGCGCCTGGAATGGCGGGAGAGCAGCGGCCCGGTCCCGCAGGGAGACTGACCGGGCTCGGCCGGCGAGGTCCTGACGGACCGTCAAGAGCACTGCGGTGCCCTCGTGCAGCCGCCGCCACACGCCCCGCCCCTACTACCCGTCATACCTGAGAGCCACATGGACAGTGGCTCCCCGGCGGGACGCCGACCACACACCGCGCTCCCTACCTTCGGTGCCGGAACCACCACCCGCCTCCGGTACGGAAGGACCACCCGCCATGGCGTCCCGCCCGCCCAACCGCCGCCTGACCCGCACCCTGCTGGCCGTGCTGGTCACCGCCTCGGTGGCCGTACCCGTATCGGGGGCGGCCCGCCCCGCGGCCGTTCCGGCGCCCGCCCCCACGGCTGCCGCCCCGCTGCGCGACGCCACCCCCGCCGCCCTCGCCGAGCGGTACGCCACCGCCCGCCACGACATCGAGGCGGCCGAGCGGACCGCCACCGCCCACGGCGACCACATGCGGGCCGCCGCACTGCGCGCCATGGCCGGCCGCGCGCGGCACTTCCTCTCCTTCGACGGCCGCGACGGCGGTCGCAGCGCCGAGGTCTACGGCGACCTCTCCCGGGCCCGGCGGATCGCCGTGCTCGTCCCGGGCTCGGACACCGGCTTCGAGACGTACGGGCGCTTCCGCGCCGGGGCGCTCGCGCTCCAGCGGCAGCTCGGGCGGGAAGCGGCCACCCCGACCGCGGTCGTCGCCTGGCTCGGCTACGCCACGCCCGCCACGGTCAGCCCCGAGGCGATCACCACCGGCCGGGCCGACCAGGCCGCCCCACAACTTCGGGAATTCATCGGTGAGTTGAACGCCGCCCGGCCTGCCTCCCGCGTCGTCGTCCTCTGCCACTCCTACGGCTCCGTGGTCTGCGCCCGAGCCGCCTCCGCACTCGCCGTGGCGGACATCGTCTTCTACGGCAGCCCTGGCACCGGCTACGGCAGCGCGGCGGCCCTGCGCACCCGGGCCACCGTCTGGGCCGGCCGCGGCGCCGGGGACTGGATCGCCGATGTCCCGCACGCCCGGCTCCAACTGCCCTTCGCCACCCTCGGGTTCGGTGTCGATCCGGTCTCCCGGGAGTTCGGCGCCCGGGTCTTCCCGGCGGGCCGGGGCGGCCACAGCGACTACCTGAAGCCCGGCTCCGTATCCCTCAAGAACCTCGCCCGCATCGTGACCGGACAGGCCACCGCCCCCAGCGGGCCCCTCGCCGCCCGCACCGGTCGGGCCGCCGCCGAGAAGGGCCGTCATGCGTGACTCCGTCGGATCCGCCGCGCGGGCCCTGATCCGCCGGATCGAGCTCGCCACCCCGCCCCACCGCGACCGGGCCACCGACGCGCTGCGCGCCTTCGCCATCCTCGGCGTGGTGCTCGGCCACTGGCTGGTCACCGCCCTGGTCGCGGACAGCGGCACCCTGCACGTCGCCAGCCCGCTCCAGAACATGCCCCAACTGGCCCCCATATCCTGGCTGTTCCAGACCCTGGCGGTGTTCTTCATGGTCGGCGGGCAGGTGGCCGCCCCGAGCCACGCCGCGGCCCGCGCCCGCGGCACCGCCTACCGGCACTGGCTGCGCGCCCGTCTCGCCCGGCTGTTCCGGCCGGTCGCCGCGGTCCTGGCGGTGTGGACCGTCGCCACCGTCGCGATGCTCGCCTCCGGCGTCGGCTTCGAGACCGTCCACACGCTGGTCAAACTCGTCCTGTCCCCGCTGTGGTTCCTGCTGGTCTTCGCCGCCCTGACGGCGGCGACCCCGCTCGTCGCCAAGCTGCACCCGCTGTGGCCGCTCGCCGTCGTCCTGCTCGTCGACGTCCTCCGCTTCGGCTGCGGCGCCCCGGGCTGGCTCGGCTGGCTCAACCTGCCCGCGGGCTGGCTCGTGCCGTACTGCCTGGGCGCGACCTGGTCCCGCGGCGGCCTGCGGTGCCGGGCGGCCGGCTGGGCGCTGCTGGTCACCGGGGCCGCGGCCACCGCCGGGCTGATCCTGTTCGCCGGCTACCCCGCCTCGATGGTCGGCGTCCCCGGCGCCGCGATCTCCAACCTCAACCCGCCCACCCTCGCCGCCGCCACCTTCGGCCTCGCCCAGTGCGGCGCGGCCCTGCTGCTGCGCGACCCGCTGAACCGGGCGCTGCGGCGCCCCGCCGCCTGGGCCGCCGTGGCCGTGCTGAACCTCTCCGCGATGACCGTCTTCCTGTGGCACCAGACCTCGATGATGGCGGTCACCGCCACCGGCCTGTACGCCGCCGGCCCGCTGCCCGGCCTGCACACCGCACCCGACGGCCCCGCCTGGATACTCGCCCGGCTGTTGTGGCTCCCGGTCTTCGCGGGTGCCCTGCTGGTCTGCCGGGCCGCGTTCCGCACGTACGAACAGCACCGGCCCGGCAGGCGCGCGACGGACGCTCCGCGCGGTCCGCATACCCCCGGTGCGCCCGGTGCGCCCGGTGCACCACTTCCGCGCGAACCGCGGCCGCCCGCCCCGGTGATCCGCGAAGGGCGCCCCGCCCGGCCGGAGGCGACGCCCCGTGCTTAGGGTGCATCCCGTGAAGAGGGGGAATCGGGCCGAGCGGCTCGTGGCGGCGGTGCGCGCGGTGCCGCGCAACCTGCGCGAGGACCTGTGGACGACGGCCGGCGACGATCCGCTGGCGAGCACCGCGCGGCGCCCGCGCTGGCTGGACTGGCGGCCGGCGATCGTCGTGCCGCTGGCCCTGGCCGCGGTGGTCCTGCTCGCCGCCGACGCGAACCGGTATGCCTTCCTGTACGGGATGGGCCTGCCCTACGGCATCCTCGTCGCCGCGCTCCAGGCGGCGGCGCCGGTCGCCGCGCTGTACCGACCGGTCCCGGCCTGGTGGGTGTCGACCGGCGCCATGGTCCTGGTCGCCTACCATGCGGCGGGTCACATCGAGCCGTTCACCCAACTGCCCTGGTACCAGACCGGGCTCCCGCTCCAGGCGGCCGTGCTCTTCCTGGCGGCGCTGCGGGTCCGGCCCCGGACAGCCGTCGAGATGCTGGTGATCGACGTGCTGACGGGCCTGTTCACCGATGCGGTGATCTCCGACCGGTTCAACGACGCGCGCTTCCCCGTCGCCGTCCTCGCCCTCTCCGTCGTGGTCGGCACCGCGCTGCGCGGCCGGCAGGTGGCCCGTACCGAACTCGTCGCGCAGGAAGAGCTGACCGCCGGAGAACGCGCCCGGCGCACCGTCCTGGAGGAGCGCAGCCGGATCGCGCGGGAGCTGCACGACGTGGTCGCCCACCACATGTCGGTGATCTCGATCCAGGCCCAGGTCGCCCCGCACCTGGCCGACAACCCCTCGGACGAGCTGAAGGAGAACCTCCGCGGCATCCGCCAGAACGCGGTCGAGGCGCTCGCCGAACTCCGCCGGGTGCTCGACGTGCTGCGCTCCGAGGACGCCCTCTCCGACAGCGCCCGGCACGCCCCGCAGCCCACCCTCGACCGGCTCGGCGAGCTGGTCGGCAAGGTGCGCGGCGCCGGTCTCGACGTGTCCGTCGAGACCGCCGGTGAGCCGCGCCCGCTCTCACCCGGCGCCGAACTCTCCGCGTTCCGCATCGTCCAGGAGGCGCTCAGCAACGCGATGCGGCACGCGCCGGGGGCGGCGGTACGCGTCGAGGTCGGCTACCGACGCCACGACCTGACCCTCCGCGTCACCAACACCGCGCCCGACGGCCCCGCCCCGCCCTCCGCGGGCACCGGGCACGGCCTGCTGGGCATGCGCGAGCGCGCCACGATGCTCGGCGGCGAACTGGCCACCGGCCCCACCCCCGACGGCGGTTACGAAGTGACCGCGATCCTCCCCGCCCGCCCCCCGCATCCGCCCGCCGACCCCGCCGAGGACACCCCATGACGACCGCCGCCACCACCGCCATCCGCGTACTGATCGCGGACGACCAGATGATGGTCCGTCAGGGATTCACCGTGCTGCTCGACGCCGAACCCGGGATCGAGGTCGTCGGCCAGGCGGTGGACGGCCTCGACGCGGTCGCCAAGGTCGCCGAACTCGCCCCGGACGTGGTCCTGATGGACATCCGGATGCCCGAACTGGGCGGCATCGAGGCCACCCGCCGGATCACCGCACCGGCCGGTGCCACCGTCAAGGTCCTCGTCCTGACCACCTTCGATCTCGACGAATACGTCTACGAGGCGCTGCGCGCGGGCGCCTCCGGCTTCCTCCTCAAGGACGCCTCGGCCGATGAACTCGCCCAGGCCGTCAGGGTGGTGGCGGCTGGTGACGCCCTGCTGGCGCCGAGCATCACCAAGCGGCTGATCGCCGAGTTCTCCCGGATGACCGGCGCCCCGCGCGCCCCGCTCAAGGACCGCGTCGCCGGTCTGACGGAGCGTGAGACGGAGGTGCTGTCGCTGATCGCCCAGGGCCTGTCGAACGCCGAGATCGCGGCGCGCCTGGTGGTGGCGGAGCAGACCGTGAAGACCCATGTGGGCCGCATCCTGGTCAAGCTGGGCCTGCGGGACCGGACCCAGGCCGCGGTCTTCGCCTACGAGAGCGGACTGGTGCGGCCCACGGGGTACTGAACCGCCCGCCGGATTCCCCCACCGGCGGGGGGTGTCAGTGGTGCGTCACGACCCCGGGCGCCAGCCGCCCGCAGTTCGAGCCGGAAACGCTGACGCTCACCGTCTCGACGGTCCCGCCCCAGTCCACACAGCGGCCTTTCGCCGCCAGATACACCGGTCCCGCATAGGAGGTGTAGTCACCGCTGTCGAAAACCGTGTCGGAGCTGCCGTCCGAGGGGCCGAGATAGGTGTAGAGGAACACCGGCTTACCGGGGCTGTTCCGGACCGTCACCACGCAGTTCTTTCCGGTCTTCGCGCTGTACGTCAGATACACGGTCCCTTTTCCGGTGACCGGTAGGGAATTCACGACGCGATATCCGCTGCCGCACGCTCCGTTGTACGCCGCGGCTCTCGCCGGCGCGGCCGATGCCGTGGTGGCCAGGCCCATCGTGGCGATACCGGCCGCCGCCAGTGCCGCGGATCCTGTGATGGCACGTGAACGCTTCATGGGAATACCCCCGTCAGGTGGTGTCCGTCGCGTGGTCATTCACCGTGATGGTGATGCACCGTGTTGGACACCGGCCGGACGGGGATGGTTGTACGCGAATTGCCCGCGTATCAGGAGAACTTGATGGTGCCTCACCCCGGGCAATGCCCGCCCGGTGGGTAGGGCTCCCCGGTCAGTCGTCGTCGTCCTCCCCATAGGCGAGCACCTTCAGCCTGCCGTACGTCCCGTTGAAGCGGTTGTGGTCCCCGACGGTGTGCCCCGAGGAGGTGTGCTGCCAGATGCTGTGGAATCGCCAGCTGCCCGGCAGCGAGCCGACGGAGGTGCTGTAGTGGGGGATCCACAGCGGGTTCGTCCGGCCGAAGCGGGCCGAGTTGCCGGTGCACCGCTTCCACCAGTTGGTCGAGGTGTAGATGACCGCGTCGCGGCCGGTCTCCGCCCGGTAGGCCCGCACGAAGTCGCCGATCCAGTTCACCATCCCCGCATGGCTCTTGCCGTAGCAGGTCGCGCCGTAGGGGTTGTACTCCATGTCCAGCGCGCCGGGCAGCGTCCTGCCGTCCCGCGACCAGCCACCGCCGTGGTGCGCGAAGAACCGCGCCTGCGTGGCACCGCCGGAGTGGTCCGGCAGTGCGAAGTGGTAGGCGCCGTGGATCATGTCCGCGTGGTACGAGCCGTGGTACTGCTGGCTGAAGTACGGGTTCGTGTAGCTGGTGCCCTCCGTGGCCTTGACGTAGGCGAACCGCACCCCGTTCCGGCGCAGCCTCCGCCAGTTGACCCTGCCGTTGTGGCTGGAGACATCGACCCCGGCCACGGCCCTGCGCGACCAGGCACCCCGCGGCTCGGAGGCGACCTGCTCGTCGATGCCCTCGTGCATGGCGATGGTGGAACCCATCCAGTCCTGCTCGGGGTGGGCGGGCGTCTTCCCGGCGTCCGGCGACGCGGTGGCGGTGCCCGGCAGGACGAGCGGCAGTGCGAGCACGGAGAAGAGGGAAACGAGGGTTCCGGCCGCGAGGGGGATCGTACGGCGGGCCGGTGCGGGTCTGCGCAAGGGCATCGCGTGCCTCCGAAGGACTTCGGTTGAGTCAGTTTCGGCAGCTTTTGAGCAGAATTCTGCCGATAAAAAGACTTATACGCTGAATTGCCGTGTCCCAAGACCCGACAGCCTCTCAGTCCGCCGACCGGCCGGGCCATCTCACCCGTCTGGCCGCCCCGGCCTTTCGGGACGACGCGAGCGGGCCCCGGCAGTGCCGGGGCCCGCTTTCCTGCGCAGCGGCGAACGCGCCATGCCGCCGCTTCGCCGGTCTCTATGCCGATCCTGCCGGATCGCTTGTCCGTTCCGTCATCGCCGGTGGCTCAGTAGGCGGAGTTGACGTTGTCGATGGAGCCGTAGCGGTGGGCGGCGTAGTTGGCCGCGGCGGTGATGTTGGCGACCGGGTCGGTGAGGTTATCGGCGGTGCCCGCGACGTGGTAGGTGTCGAAGGTGGGCTGGATCACCTGGAGCAGGCCCTTCGACGGGATGCCGTTGACGGCGTTGACGTCCCAGTCGTTGACCGCGTTGGGGTTGCCGCTGGACTCCCGCATGATGTTGCGGTGCAGGCCCTCGTAGCTGCCCGGTATGCCCTTGGACTTCATGATGTCCAGCGCCTGGCGGATCCAGCCGTCAAGGTTGTTCGCGTACTGCTTGGGAGCGGCCGGACGCTCGGCGGAGCGGCTGGCGGCCTGCTCGGCGGTGTGGCCCTGCTGGGCGACCGCGGTGACCTTGATGCGGTCGGCGACGGACGCGCTCACCGGGCGCTGGACCTTGGCGCTGTCGGCCTTGGCGGGCATCCCGTTGGCGCTGACCGGCTTGACTGCGGCGGAGGCGTGCGCGGCCGGGGCGGCGTGGACCGGGGCCGCGGTGACGGCCAGGCCCGTGGTGGCGCCGGCGGCGGCGAGAACGGCCACGGCGACCTTGTGGGTACGGGTGACACGGGCGATCCGGGCAGCGCGGGGCAGGGCGAAACTGGGCATACGGGGGTGACCTCTTCCAGGTACGGGGGACGGCGGGGTGGCCGTCGTTGGCGCGTTCGGACCGAGGCTCTTCACGTCGTGCCCGCCCTCAGGGCGTTGGGCGCAGACCCGCTCTCGGTGCGACGGGATCCATGGTTAACGGCCGACCCGATTCGTGGCAATGACCCCTTGTACTACCTCTCTTCGTGAGATGAAGGGGAATGCCCGTTTTGCTCCGATATTCGCCCTGTATTTCGGGGCGTGGCGCGCCTCGGTGTCGACTAGGCGGACTCGTACGTGACGTACGTCGCGTGCCGGGGGTCACCTGCCGGAGCCCTTTCGAGCCCCTCCGGCGCCCCCGGAAAGTTACCTGGCTCACACCCCGAATTGCCGCCGGGAATCCCCCAGTTCGCCCTCCCGGGGGCGGCGGGAGTGGCCGCGCCCCGGCGGATCCGTCCGTGCGGCGGTGCCGCTGGTCCGTTCGTAGCAGCATCCGGGCTGTCGGGCTGCGCCTCGCCCGGGGGTCCCGGAGAGTGAGACCACACACAACCGTCACTCACCGTAGGGGAATGCTTATGTTCCGTCGTTCCGTCGTCGTTCTCGCCGGTCTCGCCGTCGCCGGAATCCTCGGCACGGGCTCCGCCGGCGCGGCCCCCGTCGACCACCACCGCGACTACCGCGACCACCACGAGCGCAGCCTGACCCCCAGGGAGCGCGAGGGCCTGCGGGTCGCCGGCCATGTCCTCGACTCCCTCTTCGGCGGCCCGCCGCGAGGCTGGAGCCGCTACTGAAGCCGGCCGCCGTCATCTGCGCCAACGGCACTGGCCCTGACCGCGAAGTGCGGTCAGGGCCAGTGCCGTTGGCGCAGAGGCGTTGCTCCGGCGCGTCAGGCCGGTGCGCTGCGTCGGCTCGGTTCTCCGGCTCAGTAGGCGGAGTTGACGTTGTCGATGGAGCCGTAGCGGTGGGCGGCGTAGTTGGCCGCGGCGGTGATGTTGGCGACCGGGTCGGTGAGGCTGTCGGCGGTGCCCGCGACGTGGTAGGTGTCGAAGGTGGGCTGGATCACCTGGAGCAGGCCCTTGGAGGGGATACCGTTCCGCGCGTTGATGTCCCAGTCGTTGACGGCGTTGGGGTTGCCGCTGGACTCCCGCATGATGTTGCGGTGCAGGCCCTCGTAGCTGCCGGGGATGCCCTGGGACTTCATGATGTCCAGTGCCTGGCGGATCCAGCCGTCCAGGTTGTTCGCGTAGCGCGGGGCGGTCGGCTTGGGTGCGGCCGGCTTGGGCGCGGCCTCCTTCGGCGGCGCTATCTCCTTGCGCTCCATCGAGCGGTTCGCGGCCTGCTGGGCGACGTGGCCCTGCTCGGCGACGGCGGTGACCTTCAGGCCGTCCGCGACGGACACGCTCTCCTGCTTCTTGTCCTCGTTCGTCTGGGCCTTCGCCACGACCGGCAGGCCGTTGGCGCCTACCGGCTTCACCGCGGCCGACGCGTGGGCGGCCGGGGTGGCGGCGTTGCTCGGCGCCGCGGTCAGGGCGAGGGCCGCCGCGCAGCTCGCGGTGGCCACCAGCGCCGCGGAGACCTTGTGGGTGCGGGTGATGCGGGCGGTGCGGGGCAGGGAGAAGCCGGGCATGGGCATGCGGAACTAACCTCTTCCAGGGCTGGGTGGCGGGTTGCTGGCCTTCGGTGGCTCGTGAGGACCGAGGGTCGGTGCCGCGCTCGCCGCTCTGGCGGAGTCCGCAGGCTTGTTCTCGGTGCTACCGGAAACATGGTTAGCGCCGGCCCGGGATGGTGGCAAAGATGCCGTGTACTACCCATCTTCGTGCGTTAGGGTGAAATGCCCGATGTAAATGCCGGAATTCAGGGCGTACGCCGGACCGTTGTCGACTAGCCGCCTTCGTACGTGACGTACGTCGCGTGCCGGGCATCACCGTTTACCGCCCCCGCGGCCCCCTCCGGACCGGCCGCCGAGTTGCCCGGGTCACACCCCCGGCTCCCCTTCACCGGCGCCGTTCAGACCTCCAGCAGCCGGGCCGCCAGATGCTCGATGCGGTCATGCCAGGCGTCCCGCGCCGCCTCCGCCTCCGAGCCCCGCGGCCCGGTCTGCGTCAGGACCAGGCGGGCGCCGTGCCCGGTGCCGCGGCCCAGCTCCCAGCGGACCGTCCCCCGCGGACGGCACCGGTAGGCGAGGACGGACGGCTCCCGCACCTCGGTGACCGGCCCGGCCGGTGCCTTCCTGGAGGTGAACCCCTCCGGGGCGGGCTCGCCCGTGGCCGGCTCGTCACCCCCGGTCAGTACCGCCCACACCGTCTCCGCGGGCCGCACCAGCTGCCGCTCGAAACGGATCCGCGGCCCCTCCGCCGTCTCCTCGACGGCCCCGTGCCCGAGATCGAACTGCTCCAGATACGCCTCGTGCAGCTCGCCCGAGTCGGGCTCCACGGCCGGTGACTCCCCGTCGAGCAGCTGTGAAAGCGCAGACAGGCACAGGTGCCAGCCGGACGCGAAGCTGGCGGCGCCGAAACGGTCGCCGAAGGTGTGCACCAAGGTCAGCAGCGAGCCGTCCGGATCCGGCGCGACCTCCCAACGGAGGTGGTCATCGCCCCAGGTGAAGGCGTACAGCCGGGGTTCCTCGACATCGGTGACCGTACCCGTCATGGCGGGCCCGCTCACCTGCGGCATGAGGAAGGTGATCGGGCCGCCGGCCCGCAGTTCGACCGCGACATCGCAGGGGAACCACCGCCCCATCCGCGCCGGTTCGGTCAGTGCCGACCAGACCTCGTGCGGTGGATGCGCCAGCCGCCGCTCCATGCGCAGCGCCGTCCGGCTGCCGGTGGCCGGTGCCAGGGTGTCGGAGTGCGGGTTCATCGGGGCGCCTCCTGTTCGGTGTCACGGTGCCGGTGCCCCGCACACCGCCGAAGCCCCCGTCCACTGATTCCGCCGGCGGGTACGGCGACGGCCGCGGCATCCGCCACCCGCCTCATACGCACGCCGGATCGCCCTCGGCCCGCCCCTCGCGTGCCACCGGAGCCAGCGCCGGTGCCGTCTCCAGCGGCCCGTCCGTGAAGAAGCGGGCGGTCAACTCCGCGACCTCCTGCGGGCGTTCGAGCACCACCCAGTGATCCGTGTCGGGGATCGTCAGGAAGCGGCTGTCCGCGAGGGTGGCCGCGAAGGCGCGCTGCCGGTCCGGGGTCGTCACCGTGTCGTGCTCGCCGCTGAAGACCAGGGTGGGGATGCCGGGCAGCCCGCCGGCGAAGTCCGGCCGGTCGGTCAGCGCCCGGCGCAGCGAATCCACCGCGTGCGGCGAGTGCAGCGCCGCCTGGAGCATCGCCCGCCGGACATAGCGGAATGCCAGCTTCCGGCGGGTGACGTACCGGCGCTCGTCGAGGCAGAGCAGCCCCTCGGCGGCCCGGGTGGCGAAGGCGGCGGTGTCCCCGTGCGAGAGGTGCTCGGCGGCCCGCTGCCACGCGTGGACCTGTACGTCGCCGACGTCCGCCGGTACGCCGCCGAGCACGAGCCGGGCGATCCGCTCCGGGAAGCGCTGGGCGCAGCTGAAGGCGATGCCCGCACCGTAGGAGAAGCCGAAGAGGTTGATCCGCGAGGCGCCGAGGTCGTCGATGACGCCCAGGATCGCGGCGCACAGCACCTCCATGCTCGGCCCCGGAGGCAGCGGCCCCGCGCTGCCCATGCCGGGCAGATCGGCCGTGACCACATCCGTCACGGGCCCCAGTTCCTCCTCCATCTGCGGCCAGCCGTACATCCCCTGCAGGGCGCCGCCCAGCACCAGCGCGGGCTCGGTGACCCGGTTCGGCTGCCGCAGCAGCCGGTAGGCGTACGGCACCTCGCGCACCGACAAGGAGCGGATCAGTTCCTCGTTCATGGTTCTTCCTTCACCGGCTGGGACGGGGGTCAGTCGTGCGGTCGGAGCGGGTGGGGCCTGTCCGATGGATCGGGGTCGGACCGGCCCTAGGTGCGGGTCAGGACGAGCGCGGCGTTGTGGCCCCCGAACCCCAGCGAGGTCTTGACCGCGCAGTCGAACGCCGCCTGCCGCGGCTCCGCGCGGACGACCTCGATCGGGATCCGGGGGTCCGGCACCGTCAGATTGGCGGTGGGGGGCACCAGTTGCTGCTCCAGGGCCAGCACCGTCAGCACGGTCTCGATGCCGCCGGCGGCGCCCAGCGTGTGCCCGGTCATCGCCTTGGTGGAGGTGACCAGCGGATGATCGCCGAGCACCCGCTGCAACATCATCGCCTCGATGTGGTCGTTGACGACGGTCGACGTGCCGTGCGCGTTCACATGGCCCACGTCGCGGCCCTGTACGTCCGCGTCCGCCATCGCCGTACGCAGCGCCTGCTCGATGCCCTTGCCGTCCGGATCCGGCGCGACCGCGCCATAGGCGTCGCTGGACGCGCCGTACCCCGCGATCTGCGCGCGGATCGGCGCCCGTCGGGCCCTGGCGTCCTCCGGCCGCTCCAGCACCAGCAGCCCCGCGCCCTCGCCGACGACGAAACCGTCCCGGTCGACGTCGAAGGGCCGGCAGGCGGTGGCCGGATCGTCGCGCCGGGTGGACACCGCCTTCATCTGGCAGGCGCTGGCGATCAGCAGCCGGGACAGCACCGACTCCGCGCCGCCCGCGATGGCGATGTCGCAGACCCCGGCGTGCAACAGCTGACGCGCGGTACCCACCGCGACGGTCCCGGAGGAGCAGGCCGTCGCCACCCCCAGACTGGGGCCCTGCGCACCGAGATCCATGCAGACACTGCTGGCGGCGCTGTTGATCACGGTCAGCGGAGCGAGCTTGGGGGAGACCCGCCGGGCACCGCGCCCCGTCATCGCGGCGTACTGCTGGTCGTAGAACGGCAACCCGCCGTGCGCGGAACCGATGACCACCGCGACCCGGCTCCGGTCCCAGGTCTCCGGGTCCAGGCCGGCGTCGCCGACGGCCTCCCGTGCGGCGATCACCGCGAGCTGCGAGAAGCGGTCCATCAGCCGCTGGGTGGCCACCCCGAGCAGCTCGGTGGTGTCCAGATCCGTGGCGGTGTACATGAAGTCGCAGGGCAGATCGGCGAGTTCGTCCTGGTGCGACACTCCGCCGGGCACGGTGTCATGGGTGAGGGAATGCCAGGTGGCCTTCGTTCCCACGCCCGCCGCGGTCACCAGGCCCAGTCCGGTCACGGCCGCGGCGAACGGCTTGCGGCGGGCAGTCACGCGGTGACTTTGCCGTCGATGGCCGCCACCAGCTGTCCCACGGTGTCGCGCGAGGTCAGCGACACCTCTTCGAGGTCGATGTCCAGCCGCTCCTCGATGAGCACCCGGAGTTCCTCCAGGGCGAGGGAGTCCAGGCGGAGGCTGCGCAGCACGGTGGCCTCGGTGACCTCCCTCCGGGTGACCCCGAATCGTTCCTCCAGCAAGGCGTTGACAACTTCTGCCGCATTCACGTGGCGCTCCTCCGCTGTTCGTAGGCGATGCTGCCAACCGCGTCCTGGGCGGGATTTCGCCGGTGGTTCCGGCTGGTTTGGCCACCCTTTATACGCCTTTGTCCTGGGCGCTCCCCAACCGTGGTAGCTCAAAGGGGTGATGGGCGCGCCGGAGCGGGCGAGAGGCACGCGTACGGACGGTGCGCTCCGCGGAAGGCGACTTGTTGTCTAACGCCGTGGAGCGGCGGGAGGTACGGGTCGCACGCCGGCGGAGTACCGGGGGTGCGGTGCCGGGCGTTGGGGGCCCGGCCGTGGCTCACCGGGGCAGGCGGCAGGGGGTGGCGGGGTGCTTGCGGCGCCCTCAGGCTTCGTCGAGCGCGCCGGTGACCCGCCCCAACAGGGAGCGCAGGGTGCGGAGTTCGTCGACCGTCAGGCCGGTGGCCGCCATGATCCGGCGCGGCACCGGCAGTGCCCGCTCCCGCAGGGCCTCGCCGGCCTCGGTGAGCCGGATGGTCACCGACCGCTCGTCCTCGGGGCTGCGCTCACGGTGCACCAGCCCGGCCGCCTCCAGCCGCTTGAGCAGTGGCGAGAGCGTGCCGGAGTCCAGCCGCAGCCGCTCGCCGATGCTCTTCACCGGCTCCGGGCCGTGCTCCCACAGCACCAGCATGACCAGGTACTGGGGATACGTGAGCCCCAGGTCCTTGAGGGCGTCCCGGTAGACGCCGCCGAACGCGCGCGAGGCGGCGTGCAGCGAGAAGCAGACCTGGTGGTCGAGGCGGAGCAGTTCGGAGTCCGGAACCGGGAGCGTCGGGAGCGTGGCCATGGCTCCAGGTTAGCGCGCGACGGACGATTGAGTTGCACACAACTTAGTTGCGCACAATTTAAATCTGTGCGACCGTTGGTCCCGTCGCACCCGCCGTGTCCGGTCACCCGGACCGCCACGGCCACGGATCCACCGGAAGGGACCCACCATGGACGCGCTGTACACCGCCGCCGCCACCGCCAACGGCCGCGAGGGCCGGGCCGTCAGCTCCGACGGCCGGCTCGACCTCGCCCTGGCCATGCCCGAGCCCCTCGGCGGAAACGGCAACGGCACCAACCCGGAGCAGCTCTTCGCCGCCGGGTACGCCGCCTGCTTCGCCAGCGCGATGGCCAACGTCGGCCGGCAGATGAAGCTCGACACCAAGGACGTCGCGGTCACCGCCGAGGTCTCCCTCGGCAAGGACGACACCGGGTTCGGCCTCGCGGTCGTCATGCGGGTGGAGCTGCCGGACGCCCTGGTGGGGGAGACCGGCCGGCAGCTCGTCGAGGCGACGCACCAGTTCTGCCCCTACTCGAAGGCCACCCGCGGGAACATCGACGTGGAGCTGGTCATCGAGTGACCCGGCCGGTCCTCCGGCGCCCCGGCGCCCCCGGCCTCTCGTCCGCTCCCTTCTCCCTTTCTCCCTTACGCGCCGTCCGCCGCGTACACCCGCCGCCCCCCGACGAACGTCTGGAGTACCCGGGTCGCGGCGATCTCCTCGGCCGGGCCGTCGAAGGGGTCGCGGTCGAGGACCGCCAGGTCGGCCAGCTTGCCGGGCTGGACGGAACCGGTCTCGTCGAGGTGGTTGGCATAGGCGCTGCCCGCCGTGTACGCGGCGAGGGCGGCGCCCAGGTCGAGGCGCTGCTCGGGGAGGAAGGCGGGGGTCGACGGCGGGGCGTCCGGGGTGCGGCGGTTGACGGCGACATGGAGGGCGGCGATCGGGTCGGCCGAGCTGACCGGCCAGTCGCTGCCGGCCGCGAGGGTGGCGCCGGAGCGCAGCAGATCCCCGAACGGGTACTGCCAGGAGGCGCGTTGCCGCCCCAGGAAGGGGATGGTCAGCTCGTCCATCTGCGGTTCGTGGGCCGCCCACAGGGCCTGGATGTTGGCCGTCGCACCGAGCCGCCGGAAGCGCGGGATGTCGTCGGGGTGCACGACCTGGAGATGGGCCAGATGCGGGCGGGTGTCCCGGTGGCCGTTGGCGGCGCGGGCCGCCTCGACCGCGTCCAGCGCCTCGCGCACCGCTCGGTCGCCCAGGGCGTGGAAGTGCACCTGGAAGCCCTCCGCGTCGAGCCGGGTGACGTACGTCCGCAGCGCCTCGGGGTCGACGAAGGAGATCCCGGTGTTGCCGGACGGGCAGCCGCACGCGGTCAGATAGGGGCCGAGCAGCGCCGCGGTGTGGTTCTCCGCG
Organism: Streptomyces sp. GS7; assembly: GCF_009834125.1. Lineage (NCBI taxonomy): Bacteria > Bacillati > Actinomycetota > Actinomycetes > Kitasatosporales > Streptomycetaceae > Streptomyces > Streptomyces sp. GS7. The sequence goes on along the minus strand of NZ_CP047146.1, from coordinate 5,809,653 downwards.
ATGCCGTCCTGCATGATCTTGACGCTGGTGGCCCGCAGCCGGCCGTCGGTCAACTCGCGCCTGCGGTCGATCAGTTCGGGCAGCTGCTCGATGCCGCGGGAGCGGTCCCACCACAGCGCCCCGGTCACCCGGGCGGTCAGCAGGCCGTCGCGCCGGGCGGCCAGGTAGGCGGGCACCGGGTCGGTCGTGCCGGGGCCGTTCCCCAGCATCGCGTCCTGCCAGGCGGTCACCCCGTACGAGTGGAGCAGCCGCTGCGCCCGGAGCAGCCCCGCGGTCTGCTCGGCGAGCGAGGGCTGCGGGAGCAGCTCGCCCACCAGCCGCATGGCGCCTTCCTGGAGCATCCCGGACGGTTCGCCGGCGGCGTCCCGCTCGATACGGCCGTCGGCCGGGTCCGGGGTGCGGGAGGTGACCCCGGCCCGCTCCAGGGCGAGGGAGTTGGCCCAGCCGCCGTGGTGATCGCGGTTGACGAGGAACACCGGGCGGTCCGGTACGACGGCGTCGAGGAACTCCCGGGTCGGCATCCCGCCGGGGAACGCCTCCAGGGACCAGCCGCCGCCGGTGATCCACGGTGCCTCCGGGTGGGCCGCCGCGTACCGGGCGATCAGCTCGCGGTACGCGTCGGCGGTGTCCGCCGCGCTCAGATCGCACTGCCTCAACTCCAGCCCGCCGCTGACGGGGTGGACATGTGCGTCCTGGAAACCCGGGACGAGCAGCCTGCCCCGGAGATCGACGACCTCGGTCCGCGCCCCGATCAGGTCGCCGATCCGGGTGTCGGGGCCGACGGCGACGATCCGGTCGCCGCGTACGGCCACCGCGCTCGCCCTGCTGCGGGCCGGGTCGACGGTGTGCACGGGGCCGCCGCGGAAGACGAGGTCGGCGTGGGAGGTGGTGTTCATGGTGCGGCGCTCCTCGCGGGGGAGTTGACGGGATGGTGGCGGGTGCCGGGCGGGCCGGCGCGGTGGGGGAGCCGGTGCCGGATCACCCCTCGGACGGTGCCGGGGCCCGCCCGGCGCGGCCGTCGTCCATCGGCAGGCTGATCGCGTCCGCGTCCGTCCCCCGCCCGGTGCGGAAGTACGGGGCCCGGCGCACCCACTTCGCCCAGGCCGCCACCGCCAGCCCCAGCAGGACGAAGGCGGCGGGCAGCGTGAGCAGGAACCAGCCGTTGTCCGGACGGGCCGCGAAGTGGTCGCTCATGGTGGCGTAGTCCCACACCAGGTAGCCGCCGAGGCCGAACAGCGTCAGCGCGCTCGCCGCGGGCACCACCACGTCGCACAGCGCCCGGACCGGTCCGGCGCGCAGGCTCTCCCGGAACCGCACCGCGCAGGCGAGCGCGGTGAGCCCGTAATACAGGGCCACGGTCAGGCCGATGGAGTTGACCGCGGTGAGGATCATGTCGTTGAGCTGGGGGATCCCGACGGCGAGCACGGCGAGCAGCGCGGCGAGGGACATGATCAGCAGTGTGCCGACGGCGGGCGATCCGTAGCGCGGGTGCACGCGCTGCCAGACCGGCCCCAGCGTCCGGTCGCGGGCCATCGCCAGCGCACCGCGCGCGGTGGGAATGACGCTGGACTGGAGGGACGCGAAGGCCGAGCACATCAGCGCGGCCAGCGGGAGCGAGGCCCACGGCTCCGGCGCCAGCCGGCTGCCCAGGAAGGTCAGCGCCTGCGGCCCGTTGCGCAGCAGCTCGCCGGTGCTCATCACCCGCTGGAAGGCGAACGCCCCGACGAGGAACAGCCCCAGCATCGCGACCAGCGCGATCAGCCCGCCGCGCGCCGCGTCGGAGGCGGACCGGGTCTCCTCGTTGACGCTGTACGCCGCGTCCCACCCCCAGTAGAAGAACACCGCGAGCACCATTCCCTGAGCCAGCGCCCGCGGTGAGCCGATCGCGAACGGATCCAGCCAGGACAGGCTGAACGGCTGGTCGCCGCCGACCAGGGCGACGCCGCAGAACCCCAGCAGCACCACGTACTCGAAGACCAGCAGCCACAACTGGAGCCGGGTCGCGGCCCGTACGCCGGTGACGGCGGTGACGGTGACGGCGACCAGTGCGACCAGGCCGACCGCGGTGCTGACACCGGTCGACGCCGGATCGAGGCGCACCCCGAGCACACTGCGCAGCCCCGCCTTGTTCAGGAACTGGAGCACGACGGACCCGGTGACGGCACCGGTGTACGCCATGAAGATCACGTTGCCCACCAGCACCACCCACCCGGTCAGGAACCCGGGCCAGGGGCCTATCGAGCGGCCCACCCAGGTGTAGCCGCTGCCGCAGTTCGGCTCGGTGCGATTGAGCCGCGCGTAGGACAGCGCGATGCCGAGGATCGGCACGAAGGCCAGCAGCAACAGCGCCGGGGTCTGCCGGCCGGTGCAGGCGGCCAGGGAGCCCATGCCGATGCCGAGGCTCGTCGTGGCGGCGGTGCTCGACGCCGCGATGGCCAGGCCGTCGCGCACCCCCAGGGAGCGGCGCAACGTCCCGGGCGGGCCGGGGCCCCGACGCGGGCCGGAGGGGGGCGCGGGCACTGCGGGCACCGGGGACTCGGGGGTTCCCGGGGGAACAGCGGCGGGCATGGCACTCACTCCTTGGACGGGTGGGCCGGGCGGCGGAAGGGGGGAGGAGCCGGGGCGCGGACGCAGGGGTGGGCAGGAGTGGCGGGCGTGGGCGCGGCCGGCGACGAGGGTCCGGGGTGTGGACCGGTGCGCCGATGAAACCGCCCCGGCAGGCTTGTGTCAACGATGTTGACGTAAGTTGGTGATTTACTGGCCCGGCACCGGCAGGCCCGCACCAGGGCCGGGCCGAGGGCGGCATCCGGAGCACACCGCGGCGGAACGGGGACGGGGATGACCGGTGGCGAACGCGTACCGGCCGAGCGCAAACGGCGCCGGCCGACCAGTGCGGGCGTGGTCCTGTCCGCCGACCTCATCGTGGACACGGCACGCGAACTGATCGACGCGCATGGGGCGCAGGCGTTCACCGTACGGAAACTGGGTGCGGCCCTGGGCGCCGATCCCTCCGCCGTCTACCGCTACTTCCGCAACACCGAGGACCTGTTCCTCGCACTCGCCGACCGGCTCATCGGCGAGTCCATGGAGGGCTTCACGACCAGCGGCGACTGGGCCGCCGACCTGCGGGAACTGGCCCTGCGCGCCTACCGCTCCGCGCTGCGCCACCCCCAGGTCGCGGTCTTCAGCACCGTGCGCGTCACCGGCCGGCCGCACGAGCAGCGCGCCGTCGACACGGGCATCGGCCTGCTCCTCCAGGCCGGCTTCGACGACGCCGAGGCCGTCCGCCACTACCACGCCCTCGTGGACACCGCCCTCGGCCACGCGGCCCTGGACGCCGGTGTGCTGCGGCTGGCTCCCGCCCAGCGCGCCGCCGACGAGTACGCCTGGCAGGCCGCGTACGGTGGCCTGCCCGCCGACGCGTACCCCAGCCTGCACCGGGTGCGCAACCACCTTCCCCGCATGGCCGGTTCGGCCGTGGAGCCGGCCCTCGACCTGCTCATCGCGGCGCTGCGCCGAGAGGCGGCGGAGCGGCCGGACTGACGCCGCCGGCACCCGCCCGGCGCCCCTCGGCTACGCGTTGCCCGCGAGGAACTCCCGCACCAGCCGCAGCCACACCGCGCGGTCCGGCTCGCTCAGGAGGTGCCCGGCACCGGGCAGTTCGGCGAGCCGGGCGCCGGGGATCCCGTCGGCCAGCCGGCGCGAGCTCTCGGGAAGCACCAGCCGGTCGCCCAGGGGCGCCACGACGAGGGTCGGCACCGCCACCCGCGCCAGGTCGTCGCGGACGTCGACCCGTGACACCAGGTCGAAGTGGTCGAGCATCCCGGGCGGCATCCCCGCGGCGGCCCGCGCGACCGCGTCGTCCAGCGCCGCCGGCGGGATGGTGGCCAGCTGCTCCGGCGACCGGCAGGAAACGACGGCGAGCCGGGCGACCGCCGACCACTCGCCGGCCCGTCCGAGCGTCCGGATCAGCTCGGCGGTCAGCGCCAGGACCGGGTCGGCGACCGCGAACCCCGCGGTGAGGACGAGCGAGGTGACCCGCTCGGGATGGCGGGTGGCGGTGCGCAGGGCGACGGCGGTGCCCAGCGACTCGCCGAGCACCGCGAATCGCTGGTGCCCGGCCGCGACCGCGGAGGCGGCCAACTGGTCGGCCAGATCGTCGAGTTCCAGCGGATCCGTGGCGACGGGGGTGCCCCCGGCCCCCGGATAGTGCGGCCCGACGATGCTGTGGTCGGCAGCCAGGTCGTCCAGGACCAGCCCGAAGTTCCCCTCGATCCCGCCGCCGGCCCCATGGGCGAGCAGGAGAGCCGGACCGCTGCCCCGGGTCAGCACGTCGAGGCGGGGGTGGGGGAGTGTGCGCTCGGTAGTCATGGCCCGACGCTAGACACTCACACCGGTGTGAGAGTCAAGCCGGGAGGGGCGGGCAGGAACGGGGGTCGGCCGGGCACCCGGGAACGGCTTCCCCGGTCCCGTACGGGCTCGGCGCGACACCCCGGCACTCAGGGGCGGGACACCCGTCACGCTCGGAGCGACGTCACGCTCGGTGCGACATCGCCGGGCCGTCGCCGACGAGGGCCCGGCCATCCGGAGTCATACGGGCATTTCGTATAGAGCAGTGCAAACATGGTGCATGCCCTTTCCACGGCTGACGCAGCTGGGACGACGCCCGGAGCCGAGCCATGCCCTGATGCTGATCCCGATCGGGCTGATCGTCGCGGTCTGCCTGGCCGACGTCCTCTCGCCGGCCGACATCCACCTGGGCCCCCTGCTCGTCGCCGCCCCGGCGATCACCGCGGCCCTCGCCGGGCCCGGTCCGACGGCCATGATCGGCGCGCTGGCGGTCGCCGCCCAGGTGGGCATCGGCATCGCGCGCCACGCCCTTTTCACGGAGAACCTCTACGCCCAGATCGGCTCGCTGATCGTCGTCGCGGCGCTGCTCTTCGTCTTCACCGTCGTCCGCGAACACTACGAGCGGCAGCTCGTCAAGACCCGCTCGGTGGCCGCCGTGGCCCAGCAGGTGCTGCTCCGGCCGCTGCCCGAGCGCAGCGGGGACCTGGAGATCGCCTCGATCTACCTCCCCGCCGAGGAGGAGGCGGAGATGGGCGGCGACCTCTTCGCCGCGGCCCGCACCGCCCAGAGCACCCGGCTGATCATCGGCGACGTCCGCGGCAAGGGCCTCCCCGCGTACAGCCAGGCCGCCCTGCTCCTCGGCGCCTTCCGCGCGGCGGCTCACCGCCAGGCCACCCTCCCCAACCTCGCCCGCCACCTCGACGGCGCCGTCCGCTGGGACAACAGCCAGTGGCGCAACGCCTGCCCGCGCCCCCGCCGCACCACCCCGTCCGCCGGTGACCCCGCCCCCGCCACCGAGCGGGCCGCACCGGCCCCGGTCCACGCGCCCGACGCCGAAGAGACCTTCGCGACCGTGTCCTTCTTCGACATCCCCGACCGGCTGCACGAACTCGGCACGATCAGCTGCGGTCATCCGCCCGCGCTCCTGCTGCGCGAGGGGCGGGCGATCAGCCTGGACGTCGAGCGGACCGCCCTGCCGGTCGGCCTCGGCGGCCTCCCCGGAGCCCCCGACTACGAGGTCGAGACCTTCCCCTTCGAGCCCGGAGACCTGCTGCTGCTCTATACGGACGGCGTGACCGAGGCGCGGGACGGCGACGGCGCCTTCTACCCGCTGGCCGAGCGCGCCGGCGCCTGGAGTTCCGACGGCCCCCGGCAGGTGCTGTGCCGGCTGCGCGAGGACCTGCTGGCGCATACCAACGGCCGGCTGGCCGACGACGCCGCGGCGGTCGCGGTACGGCGGCTGCCCGCCCCGGCACCGCGCACCGGACAGCACCACCGCCGGCACGCGGACCGGCGGGGTCCCGGTGGCGCTGAAGCCGCTCGTGGGAGATGACATCCGTCACTCCGAGGCGCCTCCCCGGCCCGGCCGCCCCTGATATGCGGCCCTGTTGTCCACCTTAACCGGTGGAGTCCTCCGTCTGACGCTTCCTCAACGACGCCCGACTTGGTAAACACGTCCGATCGGGGGGACTCGTCCGAATCGTCCGCACGTGGTACAGGAAGCGCACCATGAACGACCGCAACACCCCGGACCACCAGCCCGCCGAGATATCCGGGACCTCCGGGATGTTCGACACCTCCTCGGTATCCGGGATATCCGGGGACGGCGCGTCCGGGATCTTCGAACTCGACCTCACCGGTCACGAAGCCCGACGGCGGGCCGAGGTGCTCGCGGCGCTCGGCGACACCTGGGACCCCATCGAGGCGATGACGGGCGAGACGGACGCCCAGCGGCTCCTCTACTCCGGCCTGGACACCGAGCAGCAGGCCACCTACGACATGCTGGTCGCCGCCGGCGTGCTGCCGGCAGCCGGGCAGGGCTGAGCATGCTGCCACTCGACCCCACCGCCGACATCGGCCGTCGGGCCTGGGTCCCCTGCCCTCGCTGCCAGGACCACGAGGGGTGCGGGACCTGCGACGACGGCCGTACCTGCGGCGACCACTGGCGCTACCTGCTGTCGAACCGCGGCAGCCTGCTGCACCTCCAGTGCCCGAACTGCACCCACCTGTGGTCCTGGGACTCGGGCTTCGGCGCCGGCGGACGCCCTTAGGGCCTGTCCGACGTATCGGGGCCGGGTCCGCGCCCTGCCCCACCGGACAGACCCCGGCGCCACCCCGCCGCACACCCCTCGCCCTGTCAGGCGCCGCCCTGAGCGGCTATGCACGGGCCCCTTCGCGCTTCCGCGTACGCCACCTCCAGCGCCCGCTCCGCCGGCACCGCCCGGTCCGGCCGGACGCCGACGCCCTCCCAGTTGGTCCCGGTGACCGCGTTGACGGTCCGCGCGGTCGGCACCGTGACCGTGATGTGCTCCGTCACCGGATGCCGTCCGGTCAAGTGCGCACCGCCCCGCGTCGTCTCGCCGACGACCACCGCGCGCCCGAGCGCCTGCAGGGTGTACGCCACGTCCTCCCCGCCCGAGAACGTGGTCGCGCTGGTCAGCACGTACACCGGGCGGTCCGGATAGCGGGGCGCGGGCAGATGCGCGGTGGTCCAGTACTGGCGGATGGAGTCCGTGGAGCGCTCGTAGAAGTCGTTGAGATGGACGGCGCCGTCGGGGAGGAAGTAGCTGCACCACAAGGCCGCGCCCGCGGGGGAGCCGCCCTGGCACTCCCGCAGGTCGAGGAGGAGCGCGCGGGTGTGCGCGACCAGCTCCATCGCCGCGCCGATCGCCCGGCCGCCCTCGCCGGCATCGGCGATCCACCGGATGGCGATCCGGCCCACGTTCCCGTCGAGCCGCTCCACGCAGCGGATCCCCTGGCTCTCGGCCCGCAGCAGTGCCAGGAACGCCGCCCGTCCGGCGTCGTCGTCCGCCGGGTCCACGGACTGCGGCTCGTCCTGCCACAGCAGCCGGAGGTGCTTGTCCGGGCAGACCTCCTGGAGGTGCGCGGTCACCGTCTCGCAGAGCGCCGGGCCGCTCAGCCCGTCGTACTCGCCGACGGCCAGCCGGCCCCGTATCGCCGCGTCGACCTCCGCCGCCCGATCCGGGAAGACATACCCGTCCACCACGCGCTCCAGCGCGGCATCGACGATCTGCGCATTCCCCGCCGCGGGCTTCCCCTGCATCCCTGTCTCCCTCTCCCCACACGACGCCGAGTCGGGCTCTGTGCCCGCCCGGCCCCGGCCAGGTCCGGCCGGTGATCCCGGGCCCCGGCTCGCCCGTTGACCGCGTCCTTCACTCCTCCGCCATGCGCACCGCCCCGTGCGATCCCGGACCGACCGCGTTAGCGTGCGGTGCAGTGAGCCGTCAGAGCCGTCCAACAGGGGCCGGGCGTCGCCGAGGGAGCCGTCCATGGAGCAGTCCACGCAGCCGACCGCGGCCCGGCAGGCCCGTGCGCTCTGGCTGATGACCGAACCGCTGCATGCCGTCTGCTACTTCGACGACGGCTGCCGGTCCCTCGGCAAGGCCCTCGGCCTCAAAGGCTTCTGGATGGGCTACTTCGCCTCCCGTACCGCCCCCTTGGGGGCCGTGGAGCCCGCGGCCGCCACGGCCGTCCTCGGAGTCTTCGCCCCGGGGATGGTCGCCCGCGCGCTTCCCGCCGCCTGGAGCACCGCGGGCCCGGCGCACGTCCTCGACGAGCGCGGCCGGCGCGCCGCGCACGCCCTGCGGCGGATCGACCCGGGCCTGGACCGGGCGGCCACCGCACTGCTGCCCCCGCTCCAGGGGCTCGTCGACGACGCACCGGCCACCGCGCGCCCCCTCTTCGCCGCCAACCGTGCGCTGTGCGGCCAGGCGGACCCCGTGGAGCGACTGTGGCAACTGACCACCACCCTGCGGGAGTTCCGGGGCGATGCGCATCTCTCCGTGCTCGCCGACCGGGAGTTCGACGGCTGCGAGGCCCTGGTCCTCACCGCCGCCTCCGGCCGGGTGCCGAAGGAGACCATCCGGGAGGACCGCGGCTGGACCGAGGAGGAGTGGGCGGCCGCGGCGGACCGCCTCCGCATCCGCGGCCTCCTGGACGCCCACGGCGGCGCCACCGCGTCCGGGCTGCGCGAGCGCACCCGCATCGAGGAGGAGACCGACCGGCTCGCCGCGCGGCTGCTCCGCTCGCTGTCCCCCGCGCGGGCCGACGGCCTCATGGAACTGCTGGAGCCCCTCGTCCGCCGCGTTCTGGCCGCCGACGTCCTCCCCTTCCCCAACCCGATCGGCCTGCCGCACCCTGACGCTCCGTAACGACCCCGCCGGGCCGTTTGCGCCCTGCGGCGCGCGTGCCCTGCCTGGTCCCGAACCTGAAACTGAGTCATGGTCCCCCTGAACACCCTGCGCGGACACGGAAGTTCGACTGATCCCGACGGTAGCGCGCGGCACTGACAATCAGCCCGCACGCAAGATCATCTTCCGTGCGGCCGGGCCCGTTCGGCTGCGACGTGATTGTCATTTGGTGGTTCGATGGGTGCTTTGGGGTGCTTTGCAGCGACAGATCGGATCACCTCCGACGGAAGGGGCGTTGTCTGAGTATGGATCCGAGAGAATTGTGGGACCGGAACGCTGTGCTGGCAGAGGCGTTTTGTCTGGGTGACGAACGTGTGCGTGAGGCACAGGCCAGACTTGACGAGGCGCAGGCCGACCGCTCGCGGATTTTGGCGGCGTTTGCGGTGACGGTGGGCAGTACGGGCGCCGTGGCCGGGTTGTTCGGTCTGAACGAACGGGAAGTGCGTGTCGCCCGGCGCACGGTGGGCAAGGACGACGCCCGGGCCGTCGCCGAGGAGTTGCTCGCCACCCCTCCCGTACAGCCCCCGGAGCCGGAGGAGCCGTCCCCGGCGCCCGATCAGTCAGCGGACTACTCCGCTGCGGCCGCGTCCACGGCGACCCGCCAAACCGCCACGGCGCGCGATACCGGCTTCGGCGCGGCGGACCAGAACTGGTCGCCCGCCATAGACGCCGTACTGATCGGGAGTTGGCAGACCGGGGTGGACCTGCGGGAGCTGGCCTCCGAATTCGGCCTCGATCTCACGCGCCTGGTCACCCGCGCGCAGCAGCTCTCGGCGCAGGGGCGCTTCTATCCCGGCGCGGTGGAGTCCCATGCGGGCCGCCACCGCCGGGGCCCCGGCGATGTCCATGAGGCCGAATTCACCATCCCCGCCCAGCAGTCGGCCTCCTGGAACTCCGCTCCCACCGCCCACCATATGGCCGCCGCCTGGCATTCGGGCGCGATGCCGTCAAGCGAGTCCGTTACCGATGTCGCCGCCCTCTCGTCCGAATGGGACAGCGCGCTCGCCCCGTGGGGCACCATCGCGCCCGCCCGTGAGGAGTCCGCACCGTCTCACCAGCCGTGGGCGCAGTACCACCTCAGCTCCTAGCCCGGACGACGGTCCGGCGGCGGTCGGGCTGTGGACGGACGATGAGGTGCTTAAGGAATTAGTTGCCGTAGTGCCAGCTCTCGACGAATTTAGTTATATATCTCGCCTGAATGGTGTGGAATCAGTAGCCTGAGGGGTGTTCTTTCCGGGCTGCCCATCCCGTGCGCAGCCCGCTCCGGCCCCCAGAAACGGCAGACCGCCATGACCGCGCCCCGCTCCGTCCCCGGCCCCTCGCTGCCCGTAACCGAGCGCACCCGGCACCGTCGGCTGCGCGACCAGGGCAGCCTCGACCGCGCCGAGCTCGATGCCGTACTGGCGGCCGGGTTCGTCTGCCATCTCGGGGTGACGGTCGACGGGACGGTGATGGTGGTGCCCACCGTCTATGGGTCGGACGGCACCACGCTGTACTTCCACGGCTCGGTTGGCAGCCGCAGCCTGGTGGCGTCCCCGGGGGCGTCGGTCTGTGTGACGGTGACCCATGTGGACGGCCTGGTCCTGGCTCGTTCGGTGTTCGAGCACGGGGTCAACTACCGCAGCGCGATGGTCTACGGGGTGCCGCGCCAGGTCACCGACGAGGACGAGAAACTCGCCGGACTGCGCTGCCTCACCGAGCAGTCCGCGCCCGGCCAGTGGGATTACGCCCGACGGCCGAACCGCAGGGAGCTGGCCGCCACGGCGCTGCTCGCGCTCTCGCTCGACGAGGCGTCCGTGAAGCTCAGGACCGGTGCGCCGGACGACGGCGACGGCCCCGACGCCGAACTGGGGCTGTGGGCCGGGGTGCTGCCGCTGCGTACGGAATGGGGAATTCCGGAGCCGGACCCGCTGCTCGCCGGGGACGCGGTGCCGCCCGCCCACATAGCGAACCGCGCGGGGGCGTCCGCGTCGTGACGGCCCCCGGGCGCACGCTCGGCGTCACCGTCCGCTTCCGCGGAGCGCCTTGCGCTTGTACCAGGCCACGGCCACTGCGGCCAGGCCGCTCACCGCGATGAAGCCCATGGAGAGCAGGAACGCCGGTGACGTGGGCGTCGCGGCCCGGGCCCCGGCGACCGCGTAGGCCGCGGTGTTCGGGATGCTGCCCAGGGTCGTCGCCAGGAGGTAGGACGACCAGCGCATCCGGGAGACCGCGGCGCAGTAGTTCGTGCCCGCGAACGGCAGCCCGGGGAAGAGGCGGATCGCCAGCATCGAGCGGAAGCCGTGCTCGCTGAGCTGCCGGTCGGCGGCGGTCAGCCAGCGGGCCCGCAGCAACGGGCGCAGCGCGTCCTGGCCCAGCAGCCGGCCCAGCCCGAAGGCCAGCGCGGCGCCCAGCACCGTACCGGCCAGCGCGGTAGCCGTCCCGCCCTGGCTCCCGAAGAGGGCACCCGCGGCGAGGTTGAGCACCGGGCGCGGGACGAAGGCGGTGGTGCAGACGCCGTACGCCAGGGCGAAGACCACCAGGGCGGTCGGCCCGGAGAGCTGCCCGGGCCAGCCGCCGGCCAGCAGGCGCTGCGGATGCCACAGCACCATCGCGACCGCCGCGCAGGCCAGCAGGACCAGCAGCAGGACCAGCCGGGACCAGGGGGAGAGCAGCACACGCCTGCCGCGCGCGGTGAGGCCGTCGGGCGTTGCGGCGGGTTCGAGCATCCCGGGAGCGTAACCGACCAAGGTGGCGACCGGCCGTAATCCGGGCGGCATGGCACCGAAACCGCTTCCGCCGGCCGGGTAAACCGTTCGACGCGGCGGCCCCAACCCGGCACCATATGACGCATGTTCCGGCACGCCTTCCACTCGCTGTCGTCCGCAGTCGCGGACGCGCCGAAGGCTGCCGTCGTCTTCCTCTCCGCAGTTGCCGAGGCCGCGGCGAGTGCCGTGGCCGCAGCCGCCACCGTCGCGGCAGCCGTCGCCGGCGGCGCCCGAATCTGACCCTCTCCGGATCGTCCGGCGGACCCCGCAAGGGGAGGGTCGGAGCGGCTCAGGGGTCCCCACGGCGCCACCGCGCCGTTCTCACCGCAGTGTTGCGAGGAAGAACACCATGCCCAAGACGGCATACGTACGCACCAAGCCGCATCTGAACATCGGCACCATGGGCCATGTCGACCACGGCAAGACGACGCTCACCGCCGCCATCACCAAGGTCCTCAGCGACCGGGGGAGCGGCACGTTCGTCCCGTTCGACCGGATCGACCGGGCCCCGGAGGAGGCCGCCCGCGGGATCACCATCAACATCTCGCACGTCGAGTACGAGACCGGCACCCGGCACTACGCCCACGTGGACATGCCGGGCCACGCCGACTTCGTCAAGAACATGGTGACCGGCGCGGCGCAGCTCGACGGCGCGATCCTCGTCGTCTCCGCGCTCGACGGGATCATGCCGCAGACCGCCGAACACGTGCTGCTCGCCAAGCAGGTGGGCGTTCGGCACATCGTCGTCGCCCTGAACAAGGCCGACGCCGGCGACCCCGAGCTGGCCGACCTGGTGGAGCTGGAGGTGCGCGAGCTGCTCGACGCGCACGGCTACGACGGCGCGCACGTCCCCGTCGTACGGGTCTCCGGACTGCGTGCCCTGGAGGGCGACCCCCACTGGACGGCGGCGATCGACGCGCTGCTGGACGCCGTGGACACCTACGTCCCGATGCCCGAGCGGTATGTGGACGCGCCGTTCCTGCTGCCGGTGGAGAACGTGCTGACCATCACCGGGCGCGGCACGGTCGTCACCGGAGCCGTCGAGCGCGGCACGGTGCGGTGCGGCGAGCAGGTGGCCGTACTGGGCGGGGAGGCGCTGCAGACGACGGTCACCGGGCTGGAGACCTTCGGCAAGCCGATGGAGTCCGCCGAGGCCGGGGACAACGTCGCGCTGCTGCTGCGCGGGGTGCACCGCGAGCAGGTGCGCCGCGGATGCGTGATCGCGGCGCCCGGCAGCGTCACTCCGCGGCGCCGCTTCACCGCCGAGGTGTTCCTCCTCTCCACGGAGGAGGGCGGACGCCGTACGCCGGTGTCCACCGGCTACCGCCCGCAGTTCTACATCCGGACCGCGGACGTGGTCGGCGACCTCGACCTCGGTGAGCGGGCCGTCGTCCGCCCCGGCGAGTCGGTGACCGCCGCGGTCGAACTGGGCCGCGAGGTGCCCCTGGAGCCGGGCCTCGGCTTCGCCATCCGGGAGGGGGGCCGCACGGTCGGCGCGGGCACGGTGCGCACCGTCGAGGACTGAGCACGGCCGGCGGGGCCGGTGCGGCCGATCACGACGATCGGCCGCACCGGCCCCGTTCCGCGCACTCGCGCCGACCGGGCCGCACCCACCGGGCACAATGGCCCGGTGGACGACGCAACACACCGGCCCGGCCCCGGGTCCGAGCCCATACCCCTCACCCGGGCCGTGGACCACGGCACCGCCAAGTTGCTGCCGGATGTCGACCGGCCCCGCGCGTGGCTGCTGACGGTGGACGGGGCGCCGCAGTCGTACGTCGATCTCGACGCACCCACACACCTCGAATTCGAGTATGTGCGCCGGCTCGCACACGTCCTGGACGAGGCCGCCGCCCCCGGTGCGCCGCTGGACGTCCTGCACCTCGGCGGCGGAGCACTGACCCTGCCCCGCTACCTGGCCGCGACCCGCCCGCGCTCCCGGCAGGACGTGGTCGACGCCGACCGGGGGCTGCTCGCCCTGGTGGCGGACGAGCTGCCGGTGCCCGACGGCTCCGGTATCGCGCTGCACGCGCGCGACGCCCGGGCGGCGCTGGAGGCGGCGCCGCGGGACAGCGCCGATGTGATCGTGGCGGATGTCTTCAACGGCTCGCGGGTGCCCGCGCACCTCACCTCGGTCGAGTACGCGCGCGCCGCCGCACGGGTGCTGCGCCCGCACGGTTGCTACGCGGCGAACCTCGCCGACGGCGCGCCGTTCGCCTTCCTGCGGGGCCAACTCGCCAACTTCGCCGCGGTGTTCCCGCATCTCGCGCTGATCGCCGAGCCGTCCGTGCTGCGCGGCCGGCGCTTCGGCAACGCGGTGCTGGTCGCCTCGCCGGTGGAGATCCCGGTCGCGGCGCTCGCCCGGCGGGCGGCCGGCGACCCCTTCCCGGCCCGCGTCGAGCACGGTACGGCGCTGCGGCGGCTGATCGCGGACGCGGCGCCCGTGGGGGATGCCGACGCGGTCGCGTCACCGGTGCCACCGGACGGTGCGTTCAGCGTGGGGTGACCTGCGCTCCGTCCCGGTCGCCCGCCCCGTCGCCGCCCGCCTCCGCGACGGTGGCCGCACGGCGGGTCAGGCGCCGGACGTCCGGTACGCACAGGACGGCTGCGGTGAGGAGCACGACCAGGGCCGTGCACCCCCAGAGGGCGGCCGGCCGTCCCACGAGGTCCTGCGTGGGGCCGGCCAGCGCGGTGGCCACCGGGACCATGGCCAGCGAGCCGAGCCAGTCGTAGGAGGAGACGCGGGAGAACTTCTCCTCCGGTATCTCCTGGTGGAGCGCGAGCATCCAGGTCACCTCGAAGACCTCGATCGCGACACCGCTGCCGAACAGGAGCGCCGCCAGCCCGGCCGTCGGCAGCGGGATGGCGAGGGCCGCGGACGGCAGGGCGAGCGGGAAGACGCACAGGGTGCCGACGAGGAGGATCCGGCGCGGCTGGTAGCGGGTCATCAGCAGGGCGCCGCCGGCGGTGCCCGCGCCGAACGCGGCGATCGCCAGCCCCCAGGGTCCGGCGCCGCCCAGCTGTTCCTCGGCGACGAGCGGACCGTAGACCGACTCGACCGCGATGACGACCGCGTTGACGATGCAGAACTGCACCACGATCGCCCACAGCCAGGGCCGGCCGGCGACCTCGCGCCAGCCGTCACGCAGATCGTGGAGTACGCCCCTACTGGTAGCGCGCGCCGGAACGCCGCTCACGTCGAGGAAGCAGCGCAGCGCTCCCGCGACGGCGAAGGCGGCGGAGTCGATCGCCAGCACCCAGCCCGGGCCGACGGCGGCGACGAGGGCGCCGCCCAGCGCCGCGCCGCCGATGGTGGCGCCGTTCACGCCGATCCGGAACACCGCGAACGCGCGCCCGGAATCCTCCCCGGAGACGCTGGAGAGCAGCATGCCCTCGGCCGCCGGGGCGAAGAACGCCTGCCCCGTGCCGCCCACCGCGGCCAGCAGCGCCATCTGCCACAGCCGGGGCTCGCCGGCCAGGACGAGCAGTGCGAACAGGCCCTGCGAAAGGCAGTTGACGCTGTTCGCGGCGACCATCACGCGGTGCCGGGGCAGCCGGTCGGCGATCGCGCCGCCGAGGAGGAGGAAGAGGACGAGCGGGACCATGCGGGCCGCGGAGACCAGCCCGACGTCGGTGGCGGAACCGCCGGCGCCCAGCACCGCGAAGGAGGTCGCGATCAGTGCCCCGTTGCTGCCGAGGCCCGCGACCACGGTGGCGGCGCTGAGCAGCAGGAAGTTGCGCCCCGCCCAGGGCGGTCGGGCCCTTAACAAGACCGCGCCTGCCGGTCTGCGGAGCGTCCGCGCCCCTGGTGTTGCCCGCCCCGGTGGTGCTGCCTGTCCTCGAAGTGCTGTCGCCCCGGCCCCATGGCAGCCCACGATAGGCGGGTGGGGTGGCGCGCGGCAGCGAATTTCGGACGGGTACGGGAGGCCGGAGCCCGCCCCGCCGGAGTGCCGGAGCCGCCGCGCCGGCCGGCCGGTCGTGCACGCCGTAGCGGGTCGCGGGGACCTCTTCACAGCTAAGCTACCGATAGGTAACATGTCGCCATGTCCTCAGAGACCCTGCCGTCGATCGGCGAAATGATGGCGGCATCCGTGCCGATGGTCCGCACCCTGAACCTGGAGTTCACCGAGACCACCGCCGAGCGTGCGGTGGTCCGCATGCCCGACCAGCCCGACTTCCACAACCACGTCGGCGGCCCGCACGCCGGGGCGATGTTCACCCTCGCCGAGTCGGCGAGCGGCGCGATCGTGATGACGGCCTTCGGCAACCAGCTCGGCCGCGCGGTGCCGCTCGCCGTGGGGGCCGAGATCGGCTACAAGAAGCTCGCCATGGGGCCGGTGACGGCCACCGCGGAGCTGGGCCGCCCGGTGGCCGACGTGGTCGCCGAGCTGGACGCCGGGGAGCGCCCGGAGTTCCCGGTGAAGGTGCTGATCACCCGGGACAGCGATGACGCGGTCACCGGCGAGATGACCATTGTGTGGACGCTGCGTCCCAACAAGTGAGTGCGCGGCAGGTCAGCGCGGGATAAGTGGCCCGCGCGATGAACCTCCGCCGGGAGTGGCGGCGTCTTGCTGAAGAGATGCGTCGGCAGACAGATGCACGCGCCATACGGGATACCCCCGTCCCCCATCGGATTCGTCGTCCGGCCGGACCGATCGAGTACGCTTCCCGGGCGCGCCGGTACGGCGCGCCGGGGGAACGACCGACCGGTGGCACCGGCACCGGGCAACGGCCCACGGGGGCCCAACACCAGCGGAGGAAGCGGCCTTGCACATCCAGGAATGGCTGGCGACGGTACCGGCCCTGAGCGTCTACCTCCTGGTGGGGGTGGTCATCGGACTGGAGAGTGTGGGCATTCCGCTCCCCGGTGAGATCGTCCTCGTCAGCGCGGCGATCCTGGCCGCGACCCAGGACCACATCAACCCGTTCGTGCTCGGCGCCTGCGCGTCCGTCGGCGCCATCGTCGGTGACTCCATCGGCTACTTGATCGGACGCAAGGGCGGCAAGCCGCTGCTGGACTGGGCCGGCCGGAAGTTCCCCAAGCACTTCGGTCCCGACCATGTCGCCATGGCCGAGGCGAAGTTCGACAAGTGGGGTATGTGGGCGGTCTTCTTCGGCCGGTTCATCGCGCTGCTGCGCATCTTCGCGGGTCCGCTCGCCGGTGTGCTGAAGATGCCGTACTGGAAGTTCCTGATCGCCAACGTCCTCGGCGGCGTGATCTGGGCGGGCGGTACCACCGCGCTGATCTACACCGTCGGCCTGGTCGCCGAGCCCTGGCTCAAGCGCTTCTCGTACGTGGGGCTGGTGGCCGCGGCGCTGTTCGGCATCGGTTCGTTCCTGCTGATGAGGCACCGGGCCAAGAAGGCCGCCGCGGCGCGCGAGGCGGCGGAGGCGGAGGCCGAGTCCCCGGTCGCGGTGACCGTCGACTGAGCCGGCGCGGCCGCCGGGCGTCAGGGCATCTGCCAGATGTCCGGTCCGCCCTCGCGCCACTCGATGACACCCGCGTCGTCCCAGACGAATCGCGCGGTGGAGAAACCGGCCCGGCGCAGGATCGCGGCCACATCACCGGGGCGCAACGCCCGTCCCACGTCCTGTCCGTAGAGCGTGACGCGGCGACCGCCGGTGGACGGCGGATGCACGATCACGGGGGCACGCTTCATTCCTCCAGGATGCGGTGGGCCCGCTCCGCCCGCATCCCGACCGCAGTCGCCGCGTCACGTACGGTGTCCGGCGGCCGGTCCTCGGCGCACCCCGCTCCTCATGGCTCCGCCCGCAGCCGGGAGGAGAACGGCCGGGGGCGGGTGCCGGGGCCGGTCCGCAGCCACCAGCGGAGTTCGGCGCCGGGATCGCGTACCGGTGTCCCGGTGCGCACCTGGCGGCGCAGGCCGGCCAGCATGGTGCGGGCCCCCGCGATGAACAGCGGGTCGCCGATCAGCTTCTTCGCCGCCAGCGCCTTGCGGCAGGCCCGCAGGGCCGCCGCCGGCTCTCCGTGGTCGCGCGCGATGAGGGCGCGGGCGTAGAGGACGGTCGAGTAGAGCCAGAAGTCGCCGTCGGAGTGGCGGGATCTCCAGGCGCGGTGGGCCGCTTCCGTCGCACGCTCCGCGTCGTGGGGGGCGAGGGCGATGGCGAGCAGTGCCCGGCTGTGCGCCGGACCCGGTCCGAACCAGGGGTCCCGGGACGTGTGCCGGGCCGCCTCTTCCAGGCAGGCCACGGCCGTCGCGGCGTCCTCGCGGTACAGCGCCAGCACCCCGTGGGTGTGCGCGATACGGGCCAGGCCGTCGGAGTCCGCGTGCATCACGGCCGCCGCCCAGGCCTCGTCCAGCAGCGGCTCCGCGGCGCCGGGCGCGTTCTCCTGCGCCGCGAGGTGGCCGGCCAGCCACAGGGCGCGGGCCCGCAGCGCGGTGTCCTCCGGCGCGAGCAGCAGCAGCCGGTCCAGGTGCGCGCGTCCCTCGTGGCGGAAGCCGCAGGCCGCCCACCGGAACCACAGGGAGACCGCGATCTCCAGCGCGCTCAGCGCGTCCTCGGCGTCGAGCGGAGGACGGGTCAACGCGGCGTCGAGATGGTGCTGTTCGTCCTCGACGAGGCGGACCGCGAGCTGCTGCCCGGTTCCCTGCCAGGTGACCTGGGCCTCGGCCGCGAGCGCCGCGCACGCCTGCCGGAAGCGGCGCAGCGCCCCGTTCTCCTCGCCCGCCGCGCGCAGCCGCGTGCTCCCGAAGTCCCGGGCGCCGCGCGGCAGCCGGTAGCGCGGCGGCAGCGTGACCCCGGTGTCGCGGGCGCTCTGGGCGTCCCGTACGCATTCGAGGACCGAGGCGGTGCGAAGGCGCTCCAGCGCACCGTCGACGGCGGCTGCAGGAACGTCACTGCTGGTGCAGACGCAACCGGCGAGCCAGGGGTCGAAGTCCCCGGGAAGGACGGAGAGGCGCGCCCACACCTGCTGGTCGAGGGGGGAGCAGAGGGCGTAACCGGCGGCGTGGGCGGCGTGCAGCGAGGTGTGGCGGCGGGTGGGCGCGGGCCCCGAGCAGTGCAGCGGACCGTGCGCGTCCAGTTGCCGCGCGAGCCGGGCGAGGGACATCCGGTCCAGCTGCCGCGCGGCCAGGCCGATCGCCAGGGGCGAGCCCTCCAGCGCCCGGCAGACGGAGACCAGCAGCTCCGGTGCGGCGGGGCCGGTGTGCGCCGCCAGCAGTTCCACGGCCGGCCCGGCGATCCCCTCGCCGAAGGTCACCGGGAGCGGCGCGAGCGCGACGACCCGCTCCCCGGACAGGCCCAGCGGGCGGCGGGCGGTGGCCATGATCCGGAGTTCCGGATCGGCCCGTTGCAGCAGCCGTACCAGCCGCGCGCAGGCGTCGAGCAGCGGATCGCAGTCGTCGAGCAGGACCAGGGCGCGGTGTGCGCGGCAGTGCGCGGCCAGCGACTCGGGGGTGCGGTGGCCGGTCAGGCCGGCCGCCGCGACCAGCGCGGCGGTCAGCTGCTCCGCGGTGAGTCCGTCCCAGCAGCCGACCCGGAGCACCGTGCCGTCGTGCCACCCGATGTGCTCCTCCAGGACGGCCCTGGCCAGGACGCTCTTGCCGACCCCCGCCGGCCCGGTGAGCGTGATCGGCCCGGCGCCGTCCAGCAGTCCGGCTACCTGCTCGTGCTCGACTGCCCGTCCCACGACGTCGGGCAGCGGCCCGTGATCGGCCCACGCGGTCATCGGTCATCCCCAACCACGGCACAGTGCCGCGCACTTCCCTGGAACTGCCCACGATGCCAGAACCGACCGCCCGGTAAACAGCGGATGGGGTTCACCGATAGGGGGAAACGTGTTCGGCCCGTTTGACGTGCCCGTACGTCTTCTTGGCGACACGGAACGGTAAACCCCAGGTCACGAAGGACGGGGGTGCTGTTCGGCAGGGTTCGGGCCGATCTTAAGGTGGTGTCTTTCGACCGGTTTCGCGGTGGCAGCGTGGAGTGCCCCGGCCGGCCCCGAGCGCCTGAGGAGAGCGTCCCGATGAAGTCCCTGCGCGTCCGAGCTGCGGTGAGCGTGGCGGCCCTGGGCCTGCTGGCCGGTTGTGGCGGACCGAAGGGGGATGTCGTCGACGCGTCGAACGTGCCGCAGCTGCGGGCGCACGCGGCGGACGCCCTCAACGGCCGGCCCCGCATCGTGCCGCCCCTCGGCCCCCGCTCGGCGTTCTCCACCTTCCGTACGACGGGGGACGACGGCAGCCGCGTCATCCGGACCAAGTGGCACGGCCGCAAGTCCGGTTACACCGGGGACGTCTGGGCCTGGTTGCCGCCCCAGTACGGTCAGCCGAAGTACGCCAAGAGCGCCTTCCCGGTGCTGATCGCGCTGCCCGGTGCCTGGGGCTATCCGTCCAACTACTGGGCGGAGGCCACGTTCGCGCTGGAGGAGCGGATCGCGGAGTGGTCGCAGGAGGGCAAGACGCTGCCGTTCATCCTGGTGATGCCGGTGCTCAACCCGCGCAAGACGTACTACGACGGCAGCGACATCCCGGGGCAGCCGAAGATGGGGACGTGGCTGACCGAGGACGTGCCGGATTTCGCGCGGGCCAACTTCCGTACGTATGCGAGCCGGGACGGATGGGCCTTCATGGGGTCGTCGTCCGGCGGGTTCGCCGCGCTGAAGGCGGTGCTCAAGGAGCCCCGGAAGTTCAAGGCGGCGATCGTCAACGGCCCCGACACGGCGCCGGATTCGCCGCTGTGGAAGGGGCACCCGGCGGAGATGCTGGCCAACGACCCGCGGCATCTGGCGCGGCAGCTGACCGCACGGGGCGGGCCGCAGGTCTATCTGGCCTTCGAGCTCGGCAGCAAGGAGGACGCGGTGCCCGACGTGAAGCGCTTCATCAGCGGCTACACCGGCGGGGCCCGGGGGCCGATCCACTCCACGCTCTACGAAATACCGGACGGCGTGCACAGCGGCCATACCTATATCCAGCGGATGCCCGAGTCGCTGCACTGGATCAGCGAACAGATGCTGGGGCCGGTGCCGTCCGTGTGACGCCCCGCCCGGAGCAGGCCGTCGTGGGCCGGATGCCCCGACTTCGGCCTGCTGTTGGCGAAGTCGGGGCATCAGCCACAATTGTCCCCTGACCGGCCGGAGTTCCGGCCGGAGCACTCGCGATACGAGGGAACTCTCGCGATACCGGTGAAGGAGTGCGGTGAGGTATCTGCGCATCGTCGGGCTGGTGTTGACCGCGGCCACCGTGCTGGCGGGAAGCCTGGTGGCCGGCAATCTCTGGCTGCGGGACCGGAACGCGACCAGCGAGGTGGACGGCAGGACCGATGCCGTGCCGCGCCGCGAGGTCGCCCGGTCGATCTCGGACCATCTGTCGCTTCCGCTGATTCCGCGCGGACCGCGGTCGGTTGAGTGCGCGCGCGACCTCCGCGCGGTCAAGGGCTCGTGGACGCAGTGCACGGCCCACTACCTCCGGGGCACCGACCGCGAGACGACCGTACGGGTCGTCAGGGTCCGCGGCGACGAGATCACTTACGTCCACGACGCCCCCCACCGCTGACCCGCCCTGCGGATTCGCGCCACATTGCGTTCGCTACGACCTGGTCCGATGTGCTAGCGGACCGTCAGGAACACGCGCAACCTCTTGCTCCGGGCGGCGCTGCCGGGAGCCAATGGCCCCGAAGCGAACCTTTGTTGAATCTCCGTCAGGCGCCGGAAGGTTACGGATCGCTGTTGGACTTCACGCTGTGGCGTGATGCTAAGATCATCGCACTTGCCAACAGGGCAGTCACCTGCTATGGCAAATGGAAATTCCGCGCATTGGCCTGAGAGAATCGCCACCCCCGGGGAGAACTATGCCATTAGCCGGGCCTGCAAAGGCTTTCTGGCCGGCGACCGTGCGCGGCCGTTCAGCTATGTCTGAGACCGCGCGTGAAGATGCGCCTGCTGCCGGGCACACGACACCTGGTGGCCTCGTCGTCCGAAGAGAGTCCTATGACGCAATACTTCCAGGATCCAGCGCTCTGGGGTTTGATCGCTGGTACCCCTGTCGCCGCTACCGCGATTGTTCGCGGCCGCAAGAAGATCAAGGAACTCAGTAGGGAAAAGGTTGAGCTAAAGCAGCACTACGCCAATCTCGAAGACCACTATGCGGAGGCCGTCGAAGAGGCCAAGGACCGCGCCGAGGAATCCACCAAGAACACCCTGAAGGCCGCCATGCGGACCCTGCAGGGACTGGCGAGCGAGCAGCAGTTGGCGATCTCCAAACTCCAGGAGACGTACGGCGAGCAGAAGATCCTGCAGGACCTGCTGGACATCGACCACATGAATTCGCAGTTCGCCCGACGGGCCCAGTCCATCGCCGTGCTCTGTGACGGCTGGCTCGGCCGGCGCCGCAACGACGCGTCGCTCTACGACGTCGTCCGCAGCGCGAAGGGTCGTATTCGCCACTTCACTCGCGTCGAGATCCGATCGCAGAGTAATTTCGCCATCGTGAACCGCGCCGTCGAACCGGTGGCGCTGGTACTCGCCGAGCTGCTGGACAACGCCACCAGTTATTCCGCACCGGAAACGATCATCGAGATCAACATCCGCCCGGTGCCCAAGGGCGTCTGCATCATCGTCGATGACGCCGGTGTCGGCATGAACGAGGAAGAGAAGGCGCGGGCCGGCCAGTTGCTGTCCGGCGGGAATTCCGCGAGCGTCTCCAGCCTCGGCAATCCGCCGCAGTTCGGATTCACCGTCATCGGTGTGCTCGCCGCCCGCTACGGCTTCACGGTATCGGTGGACTCCACCTCGCCCTACGGGGGCGTGCGCGCGGTCGTCCTGCTCCCCGACGAGCTCCTCACGTCCTTGCACGAACCCGAGGAGGGGCCTGCCGTGGCCGCATCCACCCCGCTGCCGCCCGAGAACCCTCCTGGTCCGCAGGCTGCCGCGGAGCCGGGACCGCGCCACCGGGCGCCCGGCCCCCCCGACTTCGGCGGAGCGGACGCCGACCGTCCGACCGTTCCGGAGACCACCGCGGGCGGTCTGCCGAAGCGCCGCCGACGCGGTGCCATATCCATCGTGCCGACGGAAGACGAAGGCACCCCCACACCGGCTCGCGACAGCGCGCGGACCGCGTCCGTCATGGGCGCATTCCAGCGCGGTACGCAATCGGGCCGCCGTTCCACCAATGCAAGCAGTGAAGGGCATGAGGTTCAGTGAACTACGATCTGTCGTGGATGCTTGACAGTGCTCTGGAATTGCCCGAAGCGCAGCATGCCATTCTCGTGTCGGCCGACGGGCTGCTGATGGCCCGTTCCAAGGATGTCGGCCGGGACCACGCCGATACCGTTGCCGCCGCGATGAGCGGTATGCAGTCGCTGAGCCGTACGGTCGCCGATTTCTGCAGCGCCACGGGTCCGAACACGAGGCCGCAGTGGCGCCAGACGCTGGTGGAGTTCGACCACGGCTGGGTCTTCCTGATTTCGGCCGGTGAAGGTGCCTATCTCGCGGTCTCGGCATCGCCCGACGTCGACATGGCGGAAATCACGTTCCGTATGCAGCAGTTGGTCGGGCAGCTCGGCAAGGCGCTGACCAGCCCACCTCGTGAGAGGGCCAACATTCAACCATGACCACCGATGACGAGCCGGAGCTGGTACACGAAGCAGCGGAATTAGTACGGCCGTACGTCATCACCAACGGTCGCGACCTCGTGGACGACAGCGCATTCTCGCTGCTGACCCTGGTCACCGTCGCTCAGGAACCGCCCCGGACCAAACCGCTCGACCCGGAGAAGCAGCGCGTGCTGGAGCTGTGCGCCGGGGGTTTTCTGTCGATCGCCGAGATAGCCGGGCACACCGGTCTGCCGGTGGGGATCGTCAAGATTCTGGTGTCCGATCTCACCGAGGAGGGCCATCTCTATGCACGCGCCCCCATCCCCAGCGCTCAGCTTGTCGACCGGCAAATCCTTGAGGAGGTGCTGAATGGGCTCCAGGCTCGCTTTGGATGACGGCGTGTACCTGCGCAATTCGGTGCAGACCGCGGCGAAGATCCTGGTGGTCGGGCACTTCGCCGTCGGGAAGACGACGTTCATCGGCACGATGTCGGAGATTCCGCCGCTGCGTACCGAAGAGGTAATGACGCAGGCAAGCGCGGGAATTGACGATCTGCGGGGTGCGCCCGGCAAGACGACGACAACGGTCGCCATGGACTTCGGCCGGCTCACGCTCAGCGAGAGGCTGGTCCTGTACCTGTTCGGAACGCCGGGTCAGCAGCGGTTCGTTCAGGTGTGGGAGGACATGACGCGCGGGGCGCTGGGGGCACTCGTCCTGGTCGACCCGCAGCGGCTCGAAGAGTCGTTTCCTGTCATGGACCTGGTGGAACACTACGGAATCCCGTACGCCATCGCCGTGAACCGCTTCGACGGGACTCCGGAGCATTCCTTCGACGAGATCCGGGAGGCGCTGGACCTGCTCCCGGAGACGCCTGTTGTCAATTGTGATGCACGTGACGAGCGTTCATCGGCGGATTCCCTGATCACGCTTGTCCGTTACCTACAGTCCCGCCTCAACTAGGAGTTCAGGCATGCAATCTCATTCGGAATTCCAGACTCCGCCACCGGGTTGCCCAGCGCATGCCGACGGCATGCGGGAGTCCCTGCACGGCCCGGAATTCGCCGCCGCGCCGCAGGCGGTCTACGAGCGCCTGCGGCAGCACGGCCCGGTCGCACCGGTCGAACTCGCCCCCGGCGTCGAGGCGGACCTCGTCACGGACTACGCGACGGCGCTTCAGGTGCTCCAGAACCCGGACACGTTCGCGCGCGACTCGCGCCGGTGGAAGGCGCTCAACGAGGGCCGGGTGCCCCTGGACAGCCCGGTGTTGCCGATGATGATGCACCGGCCGAACGCCCTGTTCTCCGACGGCGCCGAGCATATGAGGCTGCGTCAGTCGGTGACCGCGAGCCTGGCCAGGGTGGACACGCACCGGCTGAGCCGCCATGTCAATCGCGTCGGCGCCTACCTCATCAGCCAGTTCAGCAGTCGCGGCCGGACGGATCTCGTCGCCGACTACGCCCAGCTGCTGCCACTGCTGGTGTTCAACGACCTCTTCGGCTGCCCCGCCGAGATAGGCGACCGCCTCGTTTTCGGCATTTCGGGCATTTTCGATGGAATCGATGCCGAGAAGGCGAACGAGGTCCTGACCGAGGCCCTGATGGAGCTGGTGGCTCTCAAGCGGCGGTCCCCGGGGGAGGACGTGACCAGCTGGCTGATGCAGCACCCGTCCGGACTCTCCGACGAGGAGATGATCCACCAGCTCGTGACGCTCATCGCGGCCGGCACCGAGCCCACGCAGAACATCATCACCAGCTCTCTGCTCGTGCTCCTGACCGACGAGAAGTATGCGGGGGACCACAACTCCGCCGGGCTGCTGGTGGACGACGCCATCAACGACGTGCTGTGGAACAGCGCGCCGATCGCCAACTACGGCGTGCACTACCCGGTCCGCGACGTGGAACTGGCCGGTACCCGGCTGTCCGCGGGAGATCCCGTCGTCATCAGCTTCGCCGCCGCCAACACCGACCCGAGCCTCTCGACGGGGCGTCAGCTGCTCAGTAAGCGGGCGCACCTGGCCTGGGGTGCGGGGCCGCACGCCTGCCCTGCGAAGGACCCGGCCACGCTCGTTTCCAATCTGGCCATCGAAAAGTTGCTCAACACCCTCCCGGATATTGAACTCGCTTTGCCGCCGGAGAGTCTCAACTGGCGGCCGGGACCGTTCCACCGTGCGCTCGAAGTGCTGCCCGCGCGCTTTACTCCCGTAAGGCCCGAACGCCGCCCTTCCGACGGCTCCGTAATGGGCGGGCAAACCGCCACCAGTGGTCCGGTGCAGGGGCAGAGTGGGGCACAAAAGGGCAGGTGGTGGAGTTCGTTCCTCTCCTGGTGGAAGGTGTGATCTTTACGACACACTTACCTGCGCTGCGGTGCGTAAACGTTCAAATACGTGGGTAGTCAGGGCTGGTCATTCGGTCTCTGCGTATTGAACGAAGGAGTTACGCAGTGGAACCCGGCATAGCTGTTCTGCCAACGGCCCCCGCTGTCGATCGGCGTTCTGTGGTACGGCTCTTCTCCCGTCTGCGCACCCCGGACGGGCAGGCCAACCCTCTTCCGTACTATGCGGAACTCCGGTCGATGGGAGATGTCGTTCCGGCGCCGTGGGGCGGGTTCCTCATCAACTCCTACGGCCTGTGCGACCGCGTACTCAGGGGTAAGTCCTGGCTTGTGCCGGATGGTGCCTGGCGGGTCCGTCAGGGCGCGGCGACCCGCTGGACGGCGTCGTCCTCTCAGCAAATGGCCAGTACGCTCCCGGGACTCAATCCGCCGCACCACACCCGGGTCCGCCGGTCCTTTGGCAGAATGTTCGCCCCCGGTTCTCTGGCCCCTATCCAGAACACCGTTGAAAGCGCCACGGAGGAACTTCTCGACCGGCTGGAGGAAAGGTTGCGGGACGGCGAGGCGGATTTCGGTGCCCTCGTCAGCGAAGAACTTCCGGTGGTGACGATAGGGGAATGGCTCGGGCTGCCGACCGGCGATTTCTCCTTGCTTCGTTCGCTCACCCACGATCAGGTATTCGCGCAGGAACTCCTGCCCTCGGCGAGTCAACTTGCCCTTTCCGACACCGCGACCGGAAAACTGCGCGACTATTTCACGGGCCTGGTGCGGGAGCGCCGCAGGGTGCCGGGGAACGATCCCGTGTCCGAGTGGATCAGAACGTGGGACGACCTTGAGCCGGACCGGGAAAAGGCCGACGAGGCCGTGTACCGGCTCGCGCTCTTCGTGGTGCTCGCGGCACTGGAGACCACCTCCACCCTCCTTTCCACCGCGGTGTGGCTGGTCACGGCGCACCCCCGGCAGATGGGGTGGCTGCGCGCCAACCCGCAGGGTGTCTCCGGGGCTGTCGAGGAGGTACTGCGGTACGACTCCCCGACGCACGTGGTGAGCAGGGTGGCGGCCGAGGACATGGTGCTGGCAGGAGTCCCGGTCGGCAGGGACCAGATGGTGCACTGCATGGTCGGCGTGGCCAATCACGACCCGGCGCACCACCTGGACCCGCACCTCTTTGATGTCCGCCGCCGGGCCACCCACTTGAGCTTCAGCAGCGGCATCCACTACTGCCTCGGCGCCGCACTGGCCCGCATGGAGGCGGCCACCCTGCTCGATGCCGTGCTCAGACGCTTTCCGGGCCTGCGTCCCGCGCGTGCGCCGGAGTGGGCCCCGAGGGTGGCCTTCCGGCGTCAGTTGAACTTCCCGGTCGTGCTCTCCTGATCCCGCGGTGAGATAGGAAGAGACACATGATCGAACACTTCAAGACCCTCGTCGTCCAGCGCGAAGACGCCGTGCTCACGGTCCGGTTGAACAGCCCGGAGACCGGCAACGCCCTGTCGGAACCGTTGCTCGACGACCTGCTGACCGTGCTGGGCGCGGTGCAGGACGACCCCGGTATACGCGCGGTGGTCCTTTCCGGCGCGGGGGCGGACTTCTGCCTGGGGGCCGACCGGCAGGAGTTCGCGGAGTCGCTGGCCGACGACCCGGCCGGGACGGGCCTGCGGGTCCTGGGGAACAAGGCCCGGCGGGTGTGCGAGGCGCTCTCCACCACAGGTGCGGTGACCATCGCCCGCCTGCACGGTGGAGTGATCGGGGCGGGGGTCGCGCTCGCGGTCTTCTGCGACCTGAGAGCCGGCGCGGACACGTGCCGC
Organism: Streptomyces sp. GS7; assembly: GCF_009834125.1. Lineage (NCBI taxonomy): Bacteria > Bacillati > Actinomycetota > Actinomycetes > Kitasatosporales > Streptomycetaceae > Streptomyces > Streptomyces sp. GS7. The sequence goes on along the minus strand of NZ_CP047146.1, from coordinate 5,782,440 downwards.
TTCCGGCTGCCGGAACTCGCCGTCGGAGTGGCGCCGGCCTGGGGTGGGGTGCTGCCCCGCCTCATGAACGAGGCCGGAGCCGCCCGGATCCGCGAACTGATCCTCACCGCGAGCAACTTCGACGCGGCGACCGCCAGGGAACTGTCCATCCTGCACACGGTCGTCGCCGAAGAGGAGCTGGACGGCGCCATCGCGCGCTGGACCAAGCCCCTCGTCCGCCGTTCCCCCTCGGCGCTGCGGACCGCCAAGCTCATGATGAACGCGTACGCGAACGCCCACCGGCTCGCCGATGCCTCGCTCTTCGACGCGGAGTTGCTGTCCTCCGCGCTGAGCGCCGCGCAGTACGCCCGGCGCGGCTGAAGGCCGCCCGGGGCGGCCGCGCGTCGCGCCGGGTGCGGCCCCGACCGGGCCGCACCGTGCGGTGCGCGGTCGCCGCCGTCAGCTCCCGGAGTCCCCGGTCTCCGGCACCGACGCGCGGTGCCGGGCGGCGAGTTCGAGGTACATGGCGGCGTTCAGCTTGATGGTCTCCCGTTCCTCCGCGGTCAGTTCGCGCCTGACCTTGGCGGGGACGCCGGCGACCAGGGAGCCGGGCGGCACCCGCATGCCCTGGGGGACCAGGGCCTGGGCGGCGATCAGGGAACCCGCGCCGATGTGCGCGCCGTTGAGCACCGTGGCGCCCATGCCGACCAGGACGTCGTCCTCGACGGTGCAGCCGTGCAGCACGGCGTTGTGGCCGACGGAGACCCGCTCGCCCACGGTCACCGGGAAGCCCGGGTCCACGTGCACCGTGCAGTTGTCCTGGATGTTGCTGTCGGCGCCGAGGACGATGGGGCCGCAGTCGCCGCGCAGCACGGCGTGGTACCAGACGCTGGCGCCGGCGGCCAGGGTGACGTCACCGACGACGACCGAGGTGGGGGCGGTGTACGCCCCGGGGTCGATGTCCGGCCGGTCGTCGCCCACCGGTGAGATCAGTGCCCGTCCTGCCATCTGCGGTCTCCTCGCCAGTTCGGTGCCGCGCCACCAGCACCGTAGACGACGGTCGCCGCCGTTGCCGGGGGCGGTGGCCGGTGGGGCGAAGATCACAGCCCGCTGCGCGGCCGGTCGCGGGGCGCGCTGAGTACGGTGTGCGGGTGCCGATAGACCAGAACGTGTTCTCGTCCCTTGCGGCCTGGCGGCGCCGGGCCCTGTCGCGCGCCGTCCACCGGGGCGCGCGCTGGGTGCGCGAGGCAGCGGCCGTCAGCGCCGAGCGCCCCGGCCCCTACCGCTTCCGTCGGATCGGCACCGGAACCCGGCTCGCCTATCCGCAGGGCACGGTCTTCGGTGACCCCTGGATCGAGATCGGCGACTACTGCATCATCGCCCAGGACGTGACGCTGACCGCGGGCATGATGCCGGACCTGGACCTCGGGCCGGAGCCGATCCTGACGCTGGGCAACGGTGTGGTGCTCGGGCGCGGCAGCCATGTGATCGCGGATGTCCGGCTGACGATCGGCGACGACTGCTTCTTCGGTCCAGGGGTGTACGTCACCACGACCAACCACAGTTACGACGATCCCGAGGTGCCGGTGGGCAAGCAGTGGCCGCGCACCGATCCGGTCGCCATCGGCCCCGGCAGCTGGATCGGTACCGGGGCGGTGATCCTGCCCGGCGCGCGGCTGGGCAGGAACGTGGTGGTCGCGGCGGGCTCCGTCGTACGCGGCGAGGTCCCCGACCACGCGGTGGTGGCCGGGGCGCCCGCGAAGGTCGTGCGCAGCTGGGATCCGCGGGACGGCTGGCAGCCGCCGCTGCGGACACCGGCGCCGGTACCGATCCCGGAGGGCGTCACGCCGGAGCAGCTGCGCGCGCTGGGGGACTGGGAGCAGGGGGAGGCGGCCGAACCGGCGCGCCAGGGGGCGCCCGGCGGCTGACGGCCCGTCGCGTCAGCTGTGCGCGGCGAGCAGGATCGAGCCGACCAGGGCGAGTGAGGCGCCGGCGGTCTGTACCGCGCGCATCCGCTCCTTGAGGACGCCGAGCGCGGCGAGTGCGGTGACCACCGGGTAGAGGGAGGCGAGCACCGCCGCCATCGTGACCGGGCCGTGCTGGGCGGCGACGGCGTAGGTGCCGTTGGCGGCGACGTCGGCGATCCCGACGAAGGCGAGTGCGGGGAGCGTACGGCGGACGGCGGCGAAGCCCTCGGCGGGCAGTGCCGGGGTACCGCGCCGGACGGTGACGTAGAGCGCCGTGCCGCCGACCGCCATATTGCACACCCGCTGGACGAACAGCGCGAGGAAGAGCCCGGTGACGGTCGTGGACGCCTGCGCGATCAGGGCCATCACCGCGCCGAAGCCGAGCGCCGATATCAGCGTGAGCACGAGCGTCTGGCGGGCCACGGACGCGCCGCCGAGCCGCGGCCCGCCCGCCAGCAGGACGCCCGCCACCGCGACGGCCATACCGGTGGCCTGGAGGAGTCCCGGCCGTTCGCCCGCGAGGATGCCGACGCCGAGCGGTACGAGGACGGTGCCGAGCGAGCCGAGCGGGGAGACCACGCCCATCGGGCCGAGGGCCAGTGCGCGGTAGAAGCAGAGCATCGACACCGGGCCGACGACACCGGCCGCGACCGCGAACCACAGCTGCGGTCCGGCCTCCCGCCAGCCGCCGGTGGCCAGCACGATGCCGCCCAGCACCACGGCGGCGAGCGTCTGCGAGACCACCACGACGGTAAGTGCGTGGAAACGTCGGGTGAGCAGTCCGCCGCCGAAGTCGGCGAGCCCCCAGAGGAGGCTGGTGGCCAGGGCGAAGGCGGCCGTCATGCTGGAACCTCGCAGTACAGTGAGCTGGACGCTGAAGTACACCACACCGTAGTGCAATGAAGTGAACTGCGGAATCAAATATATTGAACTTCGACTTGGACGGACCGTGACGGATCTCGACCAGCTCACGCAGTCGCTCGCCCGCAACCTCAAACGCTGGCGCACCGAACGCGGCTACACCCTCGACGCGCTCGCGGCCCGCGCCGGAGTGAGCCGCGGCATGATCATCCAGATCGAGCAGGCCCGTACGAACCCGAGCGTGGGGACCACCGTCAAGATCGCCGACGCGCTCGGCGTCAGCATCACCACGCTCCTCGACTACGAACAGGGCCCGCAGGTACGGATCGTGGCACCGGGCGAGGCGGTCCGCATGTGGTCCACCGAGGCCGGGAGCCACACCTCGCTCCTGGTGGGCGGCGAGGCGCCGGGCCCCTTCGAGATGTGGGACTGGCGGCTGATGCCCGGCGACGAGAGCGTCTCCGATCCGCATCCGCCGGGCACCGTCGAGCTGCTGCACGTCCGGGCCGGCACCCTCACGCTGGTCGTGGACGGCGCCGAGCACGCGGTGGCCGCCGGCGCCTCGGCGACCTTCGAGGCCAAGGTCCCGCACGTCTACCGCAACGACGGCGAGGAGCCGGTGGAGATGACCATGTCGGTGATCATCCCGCTCTGACCGGTCCGTTCCGGCCGGTCCGTGATCGCACCGTGAGACGGGCCGACACCGGCACCGCGGCGCCTGTTAGCTTGACGTGCATGCCCGTGCCGATGGATGCCTTCGACGATGTCCGGCCCGCCGCCGAGTGCCTGGACCTGCTGACCGGCCCGGTGGCCGCGGCGATCCGCGACTGGCGCGGCTCGGTACCCGTCCGGGAACTCCGCTACGTCGACACGGACCCGGCCATCGCCGACACCGAACCCCTCGTCGACCGCTACGGCCGCTGGCTCCTGGAGCAGTCGGCGAACTGCGTGGTGGTGGCCGGCAAGCGCGGCGGCGAGGTCACCCTGGCCGCCTGCCTCGTGCTCTCCACCACCCGCGTCGACGTCAACGGCGTGGTGCGCCGCCATCTGGGCGCCCGCAAGGCGTCGTTCGCCCCGATGGACACCGCGGTCGGCGACAGCGGGATGGAGTACGGCGGGATCACCCCGATCGGGCTGCCCGCTTCCTGGCCGCTGCTCGTGGACGCCGCGGTGGCCGATGCCCCGTACGCGCTGATCGGCAGCGGCCGCCGCCGCGGCAAGCTCATCGTGCCGGGCAAGGCGCTGGCCGAACTCCCGGGCGCCACCGTGCTGGAGGGGCTCGGCGTCGCCTGACGCGCCGTACCGGCCGGCGGGCCCGGCCGCGCACGTCCGGGCCGCTCGCCCGCTGGACGGGCGGGGCCGCTCAGCCGGCGCGCACGCGGGAGCGCAGGTCCAGGGAGAGCGCCGTGGAGTGCTCGGTGAAACCCAGGCTGCGGTAGAGCGGTTCGGCGTCGTCGGTGGCATGGAGGTCGACGCGGCTGACGCCCCGGTCCGCGAACCACGCCAGCAGCGCCTCGGTCGTGGCGCGCGCATGGCCACGGCCCCGATAGCGGGGATCCGTACAGACGTTGAAGACGAAGCCGAAGCGACCGGAGGGGTGGCCCGGTGCGGGCAGCCGCTCCTCGATGCGGCCGACCGCACAGGCCGCAAGATGCGGCGCACCGGCCCCGCCGCCGTCCCCGTCCACCACGAACGCCCCCAGCGGAGCATCGGGACCGGCCAGCTGCCGACGCGCCATCGCCTCCGCATCGGCCTCCCAACTCCCGGGCTCGTCACGGCCGTTCATGGCATGGAACATCAGACGGCGGAGCCGGACGAGCTCGGCGGCGTCCTCGGGGCGGGCGGCACGCGGCATGATCATGCACGGACGCTAACCCACCCGGCGCTCAGCCCAAACGGGGTATCTCAATCGCCGGACACCGGTCCATGACCATGTCCAGCCCCGCGTCGCGCACCCGGTCCCAGGCGCGCTCGTCGACCACACCGAGCTGGAACCAGACCGCCTTGGCACCGACGGCGACGGCCTGGTCGGCGACGGCTCCGGCGAGTTCGCTGCGCACGAAGGTGTCGACGACGTCGATCTCGAAGGGAACGGCTTCCAGGGACGGATACCCCACTTCCCCGTGCACGGTCTCGGCTCGTGGATGCACGGGGACGATGCGCTTGCCGTAGCGCTGCAGCACCTCCGCGACGCCGTATGCGGCGCGCTGCTGGTTGGCGGACAGTCCGACGACGGCCCAGGTGTCTCCGAGCTCGGTGAGGATTCTGCGGATGGTCGCCTGGTCGCCGTACATGTCTGCCTCCTGCGGTCCGTGGCCCTCTGGTCCGTGGTCCTCCAGCGGCACAACGGGCGGTCGGCTCCGCCGATTCCCGCGCCGGACCGTGCGGGTGGCATGAGTGACCGAGATCACCGGACTCCGGTGCGGTGGAGGGGGTCGGCTGCGCAACGGTGCCACGGGGCCGGCCCCGGCCTCCGTCGCGGCCCTTCGTGCCGCAACTCTTGATGAACTCCAGCACATCGGCGTTGCCGTTGTGGGGTGCGATACCGGGCCGCGTTCTGTGGTCCGACAAAAGTGGCCCGCACCTCGGCGGTGCAGGCCACGTCCGGTAGTTGGCGGTGCGGTGGTCGGAGAGGAGCGCCGTCGGCCGGCATGGCTGTCGTGCGGCGTCGGCGTCTGGTGGTTTTCACGCGGTGTCAGAGTGGTGTGGTTTTCGAACGGCGTCAGCGTGGCGTGGCCGTCGTGCGGGGTCACCGTGGCGTGTTGGTCGGCGTGGGCTGCCGGTGTCACCAGGGCCGAGATGCCGAGGCATGCGGCAGCGGCGTTGAGAGCGGCGCGCTTGCTGATCATGTTGGTCCTCCTGCGGGTTGCCGGAGCCTCGGGCTTGCGTGCCCAGGGTGTCCGGCAGACCCCCGCGGAGTCGTTGGCGCACGGTCCACAGCGCTACGCGACGCGTGCACGGGTGGCGTGGGAAGCGTGAGACGGGCCCGGCGGCCGGGCTCCGGCAGCAAGACGCCCCGCCCGAAGGGGAAGACGGGCGGGGCGGGTTCGGATGGGGGAGGCCGGGGCGTGCGGCCGGCCTCCCGCTGCCGGGTGGTCAGGCGCCGACGACGGTGCTGCCCGCCGAGCGGGCGGGCTTGCCGATCGCCCGGCCGCCGGTCACCGGCTCGGCGGCCGCCGAACCGGTCCCCGGGCGCAGGGGCGCGGTGGCGGACGGCTCGCGGGTTCCGGCGGCGGTCTCCGCGGTGCCGGCGGCCCCGGATTCGGCGAGCGCCGTGCGCAGCTGCTCGGTCTCCACGAGCATGCTCACCGGGCCGGTCGGGTTGAGATAGAGGGCGTGGCCCGGCGGCAGCTGCTCGACGAGCTCGGCGACCGGCCGGCGGTCGTAGAGGAGCCGGCCCACGGATTCGAGATAGGCCGCGGACGTGTAGACGGGGATCACCGGAGTGCCCTCGGGGGAGGCCGCGGCGAGCGGGGTGCCGGTGGAGGTCACCAGTACGGACACCTCGGCGCGCGCCAGCTCGTCGCAGAGGTCCCGGGCCGGGCCGTAGCCGGTGGCCGCCAGCTGGAGCGCGCGGTCGACCGGGTCGGTGGGGTCGGACCAGTCCAGCATCTGCGGTGAGGGGCGGTACTCCGGGTTGTTCCGCCACTCCTCGATCTCGCCGGTGGGTCCCGAGCGCCACTGCCCGATCAGCGCCCACAGGGGTGGTGCACCCTCGCCCGACCAGGTCAGATCCACCATGGCCAGCCAGTGGTCGGGCGCGTTGCGGGCCGCCTCGATGACCTCCGGCGGCGGTTCGGGCATCTCGTCGCCCGTCACGGGAACGCCGGCCGTCATCGCCGACTCTGTGCTGTTGTCCATGAAGCCCTCCGCCAAGCCGCCGATCCGTTCCTGCGGTACGAGCGGGCCCCAACCGCGGGCCCGTTGCCTTGGGTCACAGTGCCCACGGGCGGCGCGGACGTCTGCCCGACGCACCGTGCGGAGGTCCCGGGTACGCCGGGTGGCCGTGCGCACTGCCCCCGTACGGCGGACACCGCAGCGCGGCGCGGGCCGCCGGGACCGGCCGGTGTCCGACGGCCGGCGGGCCCGCTTAGGCTGGTCGGATGCAGGAGCAGTACCGGACTCTCGCGCGCGAGGGCGTTCACGAGATCGAGATCAACAAGTCCCGCTTCATCTGCGCGCTGGCGCCGGTGGCGACGGAGGCCGAGGCGCAGGACTTCATCGCGCGCGTCCGCAGGGAGCACCCGACGGCCCGGCACCACTGCTTCGCATACGTCCTCGGTGCGGACGGCGGCATCCAGAAGGCGAGCGACGACGGCGAACCGGGCGGTACGGCCGGGGTGCCGATGCTCCAGATGCTGGTGCGACGCGAGATGCGCTACGTGGTCGCCGTGGTCACGCGGTACTTCGGCGGGGTCAAGCTGGGGGCCGGCGGGCTGATCCGCGCGTACGGGGGTGTGGTCGGCGAGGCGCTGGACGTGCTCGGGACGGTCGTCCGGCAGCGGTTCCGGCTGGTGACGGTGACCGTCGACCACCAGCGGGCCGGGCGGGTGGAGAACGAGCTGCGCACGACCGGCCGGGCGGTGCGCGAGGTGGCGTACGGGGCCGAGGTGCGTATCGAGGTCGGCCTGCCGGAGGCGGACGTGGCGGACTTCCGGGCCTGGCTGGCGGACGCCACGGCCGGTGCGGCGCGGCTGGAGCTCGGCGGGGAGGCGTACGGGGAGGCGTGACCGGCGGCCCGGCGGCGGGCGGTGACCGAGGTGCGGGCGGCCGGCGGGGCCGATGCGGTGCGGACCGGTGCGCGGGGGCGTCGGTCGTGCCAGCCTGGGGCGCGGTGGAATGGGCCGCGGACCGGCGTGTGGGCCGGCACGGGAAGGGGCTTCGCGTATGCCTGAACTCCTTGACGAGCGGGTGGGGTTCGTCCGTCGGATCGGGTTGTTCCAGGCCACGGCCATCAACATGAGCCAGATGTGCGGCATCGGGCCGTTCGTGACGATCCCGTTGATGGTGACCGCGTTCGGGGGGCCGCAGGCCGTCATCGGGTTTCTCGCGGGTGCGGTGCTGGCGCTGGCGGACGGGCTGGTGTGGGCGGAGTTGGGTGCGTCGCTGCCGGGGGCGGGCGGGAGTTACGTCTATCTGCGGGAGGCGTTTCAGTACCGGACCGGGAAGCTGATGCCGTTTCTGTTCGTGTGGACGGCGATGCTGTTCATCCCGCTCGGGATGTCCACGGGCGTCATCGGCTTCGTGCAGTACCTGGGGTACCTGTGGCCGGGCATGAGCCAGGGGCAGGGGGACGCCGTGGGGCTGGCGGTCACGGCGGGGATCGTGGTGCTGCTGTGGCGGCGGGTGGAGCGGATCGCCCGGCTCACCGTCGTGCTGTGGGCGGTGATGATCGCCTCCGTCGTCCTCGTCATCGTCGCCGCGTTCACCCACTTCAGCCCGGCGCTGGCGTTCACCTATCCCGCGCACGCCGTGGAGCTGACGGCCAGTCACTTCTGGATCGGCTTCGCGGGCGGGCTCACCATCGGCATCTACGACTACCTCGGCTACAACACCGCCGCCTATATGGGCGCCGAGATCCGGCAGCCCGGCCGCACCCTCCCGCGCGCCGTCATCTCCTCGATCCTCGGCATCATGGCGATCTACCTGCTGCTGCAGATCGGCACCCTCGGGGTCGTCGACTGGCGGGAGATGCTGGACCCGCACAGCACCGCCGGTTCGTCCGTCGCCTCCGCCGTACTGGAGAAGACCTGGGGGTCGGCCGCGGCCGACGCGGTCACCGTGCTCATCCTCGTCACCGCCGTCACCTCCGTCCTCACCGGGCTGCTGGGCGGGTCGCGGGTTCCCTACGACGCCGCCCGCGACCGGGTGTTCTTCCGGGCGTTCGGGACGCTGCACCCGCGCCACCGCTTCCCCGTCCTCGGGCTGCTGGCGATGGGCGGCGTCATGGCCGCCGGCTTCCTCCTCGGCCGGCACACCGATCTGGCGACGATCATCCAACTGCTCACCACGGTCATGGTGATCGTCCAGTCGCTGGCCCAGGTCGCCGCGGTCACCGTACTGCGCCGCCGGCAGCCGGCGCTGCGCCGCCCGTACCGGATGTGGCTCTACCCGCTGCCGAGCATCGTGGCGCTGGCCGGCTGGCTGGTGATCTACGGGTACGCGGACCGCAACGCTCCGGGCCGGCACCCCATCGAATGGTCGCTGGCCTGGGTCGCGGCGGGGGCGTTGGCGTTCCTGGCGTGGGCCCGCCACGAGCGGGAGTGGCCGTTCGGGCCGAAGCGGATCGCCGAGGAGTATCTGCACGGGGCGGACCCGGACGCGGAAGCCGTGCCGGCGGCGGAGGGGTGAACCGGGCGGCCCGCGGAGGGGGCCGGACGGCCCCGGCCCCCGGAGGAGCGGGAGTTCACGCTGAAGGTGCCATCCGCGGGTCCGTATGAGGAGGCGTCACGCCGCCGGTCCGTCAAGCGGCTGCCGGTCGTGGACGCGGCTCGGGGATGCTCCAGGGGATCGTCAGCCGGGCCGATCCGCTCCAGGTGTTCCTCCGGTCCGACGACGAACTCGCCGCGGAGATCCGGCGCGACATCGTGGGGCACCTCTTCGCGGTCTCGCACGGCGATCTGCGGGTGACCGTCTCCGACGGGGTGGTGACGCTCAGCGGGCGGGTGCGGGACACCTCGCCGATCCCGGTGGCGGCGCGGCTGGTGCGTGCGGTGGAGGGCGTGGTGGACGTGGCGTTCGACGTCACGGGGCCGACGCCGCTGCGGACGGCCCCGGCGGTGGGGTGCGACCGGTGACGGCAGGGCCGGCTCCGGGGGCCGTCCGGTGCGCCGCCGTCCCCGCCGACGGCCCTCAGCCGCCGGGGAGTTCCAGCCGCCGGACCGTTCCCGGCGGGACGGTGAACGGGCGGCCGCGGAGCCGGACCTGCACCGCGGCGTGCTCCGAGTCCGGGACGGCGATCGTGACGCGGTCGGCGCGGATCCGCAGGTCGATGTCGCGGTGGCGGCGGTAGCGGATGCGGACCCCGAACTTGGAGAGCTGGGGGAGCGGCGCCGGGTCCAGCCACAGGGCGCGGTCGCGGGTCTCCAGTCCGGTCATCCCGCGCTGCACGAAATCCAGCGTGCCGGCCATCGCACCCAGGTGGATGCCCTCCGCGGTGGTGCCGCCCTGGACGTCGGCGACATCGCCGGTCAGCGCCTCCTCGCAGTACGTCCAGGCGTCCGCGCGGCGTACCCGGGCCAGTACCCAGGCGTGGACCAGGGCGCTCAGCGTCGAGCCGTGGCTGGTGCGGTGGAGGTAGTGGTCGACGGTGGCGCGCCAGATGTCGTCGTCGAGCCGGTAGCCGAGCTGCCCGAAGACGCCGGAGAGCTCCGCCGGGGAGAAGAGGTAGCCCAGCATCAGCACGTCGGCCTGTTTGGACGCCTGGTAGCGGTTGACGGTGTCGCCCTCCGCCTCCAGGATCCGGTCCAGCCGCCGGATGTCGCCGTAGCGCTCGCGGTAGCCTGCCCAGTCGAGTTCGGCCAGCTGCCCGTAGCCGGCGAACTGGCTGATGAGGCCGCGGTGGTAGGGCACGTGGAGCCGGTGCGCGATGTCGTCCCAGCGCTGCCGTTCGTCGGGGGCGAGCGCCAGCCGCTCGAAGAGCTGCCGCCGGCTGGCCTCGGGCAGGGTGCGGCACAGGTCGAGCGCCCGGGTCAGCACCCAGGCCGCGGTGACGTTGGTGTACGCGTTGTCGTCCAGGCCCGGCCGGTCGGCGCCGGGATAGCCGTCGTGGTACTCGTCGGGGCCGACCACGCCGCGGATGCGGTAGCGGCCCAGCGCCGGGTCCCAGTCCGACTTCGCCGCCCAGAAGCGGGCGATCTCCAGCAGTATCTCCGCGCCCTTGGTGTGCAGGAACTTGGTGTCGCCGCTGGCCTGCCAGTACTGCCACACGTTGTACGCGATCGCCGAGCCGACATGGTGCTGGAGCCGGGAGTGGTCCGGCAGCCAGCGGCCCGAGCGCGGGTTGAGGTGCAGCCGCTGGGTCTCCTCGCGGCCGTCGCTGCCGCTCTGCCACGGGTACATCGCCCCCGCCAGCCCCGCCGCGCGGGCTGCGTCGCGGGCGGCCGGCAGCCGCCGGTGGCGGTAGTTGAGCAGCGCCCGGGAGACCTCCGGGAAGTGCAGGTTCAGGAACGGCAGCACGAACAGCTCGTCCCAGAAGACGTGCCCGCGGTACGCCTCGCCGTGCAGACCGCGGGCGGGCACCCCGGCGTCCAGCCGGGCGGTGTGCGGGGAGAGGGTCTGCAGGACGTGGAAGAGGTGCAGCCGCAGGATCCGGCCCGCCTCCTCGGGGACGTCCAGACGCGCCTGCTGCCACAGCCGGTCCCAGGCGCGGTGGTGCGAGGCCAGCAGCCGGGGCACGGCGGGGGCGTCCCGTACGGTGCCGAGGGCGGCGGCGAGCGGATCGGTGACACCGCGGTCGCGGGAGGTGCGCAGTGCCACGGTCTTGTCGACGGTCGCGGTGGCGCCGGGGCGGAGCGGGACGGTCAGGATGCGGTGGGCGCACCGGAGGGTGAGGTCGGCGTGGCAGGCGCGGGGGCGCGGTGCGGTCCGGATGCGGGCGGCCAGTGCGATCCGGATGCCGGAGGTGCGGGTGCGGCAGTGCAGCCGGAGCGTGTCGTCGTCCTCGATGCCGGTGTCCCAGCCGGTCAGGTGGGTGTCGGCCAGGTCGCGGTAGCGGTCCACGCCGGAGTTGCGGACATCGCCGTCGAGACCGGCCGCCACCTCCACGTCGCCGGACCAGCCCTCGGCGGTGAACGTCAGGCGCTGCGCGGCGAGTTGGGGCTCGGCCATGTGCACCAGGCGGCGCTCGGTCACGGTCAGCCGCCGCCCGGCGCCGTCCTCGTAGACCGACCGCAGCGTGAGGGTGCCGCGGCGCAGGTCGAGCGTGCGGCGGTGGCCGGTCAGCTGAGGGTGGTCGGGGGAGAGCCAGGGGCCGGGATCGGGGGTGTCCGCCGGGCGGATGCGGTAGCGCAGCGGCAGCCAGTTGGGGAGGTTGACCAGGTCCTCGTTCTCGACCGGGCGGCCGGCGACGGTGGAGGTGAGGCGGTTGTAGCAGCCCGCCGCGTAGGTGCCCGGGTAGTGCGCGGGGCCGGCGGGCTCCTCGGAGGCGGCGCCGCGGGTGGCGAAACGGCCGTTGCCGAGCGTGCACAGGGCTTCGCGCAGCCGCTCGGCGCCGGGGTCGTACCCCTCGTACGACCAGGTCCAGGCATCGGCCCGCATCAGCGGGTCCCGGGCATCAGCAGGTCGCCGGGGTCGCTGACGACGACATCGGCGCCGCGCCGGCGCAGCTGGCCCGCGCGGTACCGGCCGCCCGTCCGGTCGACGCCGACGATGAGGCCGAATCCGCCGCGCCGGCCCGCCTCGACACCGGCCAGTGCGTCCTCCACCACCGCGGTGTCCGCGGCGGGGACGGCCAGGCGCCGGGCGGCCTCCAAGAAGAGCGCGGGGTCAGGTTTGCCCGGCAGGCCCAGCCGTGCGGCTTCGTTGCCGTCGACCACGGCCCCGAACGCGTCCAGCAGCCGCGCGCGGGTGAGCAGCTCGGTGGCGTGGCGGGACGCGGAGACGGCGGCACACGGCACCCGCTCGCCGCGCAGCGCCGCCAGCAGCCGTACGGTGCCGGGCCAGGCGGTGACGCCCCGGGCGTCCAGCAGCGCGGTGAACAACGCGTCCTTGCGGGCCGCGACCGCCCGGACGGTCCCGGTGCCGGGCGGGTCGCCGGGGGAGCCGAGCGGCAGCGCCAGGCCGCGGGAGGCTAGGAACGCGGCGGCGCCGTCCTCGCGGGATCTGCCGTCGACATAGCGGAGGTAGTCGGCCGCCGGGTCGAACGGGCGCTGCCCGCCCGCGGCGGCCAGGCACGCGTCGAACGCCTCCTGCCAGGCCGCGGCGTGCAACCGGGCGGAGTCGGTGATCACTCCGTCGGTGTCGAGGACCACGGCCCGCAGCGAGCGCAGACACGCTGCCAGGGGCGACGCGGCGGCCATGAGCCGATCCCTTCAAGGACGGACACGGAAAGACGGGACAGACGCGAACGGTCACGGGTGGATGCGGAAGGACCTGGATGGCGACGGACGGACGGGACGGTGGTCTCTCCATGGCACCACGACACCTGCCGGCCCGGCATCCGACACGGGGTGCCGGGCCGGCTCCTCACGGCGACGGGTGCCCGAGATGCCCGTCCACCGCCGCCCACTCCCGTTCCCACCGGTCCAGGCAGCGGCGGTCGAGGAGCGCGGCACCGCACCGCTCCGCGCCGGCCAGCAGCAGGGCGGTGCCGCAGCCGGCAGCCGTGCCGGCCGCGATGCTCCCGGCCACCGCGTCGCCGGGGGTGACCGGATCGCGCAGCAGCGCGCCGTGCCCGTCGAGCCAGGCGGTGGTGCGGTCCCCGGCGTGGAGCGCCGGCGGCACCGCCGTCTCCCCGGTGCGCGTCGTCCCGTCGGGCAGCGTCCACCGCACCGTGGTGTGCACCGGGACGCCGGCCCCCTCCGCGGGGCTGGTGCCGATACGGACCGGCGGGTCCTCGACGAGGACGGCCGGGACGCCGTGCCGGGTGGCGACCTGGTGGGCAGCGGCGGTGGCGACCGCGTCCGCGGCGGTCCAGCCGGCGGCCGGGGCGGCGACCGCGATCAGGACGCCGGTGGCCGGCAGCAGCAAGGACCGGATCACGTCCGCACGGCGTCGGAGCGGGTTGTGCCGCCAAGGCGGGAGGCATGCCGGGAGACGCATCGCGGGCCCCCTTCCACGCGCGGGCCTACGTCCCGACTGTCGCACACCGTGGCGGCGGGGGAGAGGGGCCGAACGGGCCGGCTCCCGTGGGACGGGTGCCCGTTCGGCCCTGGCGGGCCCACGGGGGCGGGCCCACGATGAAAGGTACGGCGGGGCTCCGTACGGCAGCGTGGAGGAACGATGAGCGAGGCGGGCGTCTTCTCGCCGCAGCGGCCGATCAGGGTGTTCCTGGTCGACGACCACGAAGTGGTGCGGCGCGGTGTGCAGGACCTGCTCGACGCGGAGCCCGACATCGAGGTGATCGGCGACGCGGGCACCGCGGGGCACGCGCTGGCCCGCGGCCCGGCGCTGCGGCCCGATGTCGCGGTGCTCGACGTACGGCTGCCGGACGGCGACGGGATCACCGTCTGCCGGGAGCTGCGGGCGCGGCTGCCGGAGCTGGCGTGCCTGATGCTCACCTCGTTCGACGACGACGACGCGCTGCTCGACGCGATCATGGCGGGGGCGGCCGGCTATGTGCTCAAGGAGATCAAGGGGGCGGACCTGGTCGCCGCGGTGCGCACCGTCGCGTCCGGCCGCTCGATGCTCGACCCGGCGACCACGGCGCGGCTGATGCACAGCCTGCGGGGCGAGGGCGCCGACGCCGGGCCGGAGGCGGACGCGCTGGCCGGCCTGTCGCCGCGGGAGCGGGAGATCCTCGTCCTGGTCGGCGATGGATTGACGAACCGTCAGATCGGGCAGCGGCTCTACCTCTCCGAGAAGACCGTCAAGAACCACATCTCGCGGCTGCTCGCCAAGCTCGGCGTCGCCCGCCGGATCCAGGCCGCCGTGCTGGCCACCCGCGCGGCCCCGCCCGCCGACGGCGACACCCGGCCGCGCTACCTCTGACCCGCTGCCTCCGACCACGGCCCGGCCGCTCACCCCGTGGGCAGCGGCACCCGCCACACCACCCGGGTCCCGCCGGCCGCCGGCGTCTCCACCACCAGCTCTCCGCCCACGCTCTCGGCCCGCTTGGCCAGGTTCGCGAGCCCGCTGCGCCGGCCGCCCCGGGGCATGCCCACGCCGTTGTCGGTGACCGACAGGGTCAGCGTGCCGCCGCGCACGGTCAGCGAGACGCCCACCGAGGTCGCCCGGGCGTGCCGTGCGGCGTTGCTCAGCGCCTCGCCGAGCACCGCCGGCACATGGTCGGCGATCTCCGGCGGTACATCGGTGTCGATCAGGCCCTCCATGTGGAGCGCGGGGGTAAAGCCCAGCGGGCGGGCGGCCTGTTCCACGGCGGTGACCGTGCGCACCCGCAGCCCGTGGCCCGCCCGGCCCGCATCGCGGGCGCGCAGCCCGAAGATGGTGGAACGGATGATCTTGATCGTCTCGTCCAGGTCGTCCACCGCGCGCAGCAGTCGCGCGCCCGCCTCCGGATGGTCCACGAACCGCACCACGCTCTGCAGCGTCATCCCCGTGGCGAACAGCCGCTGGATGGCCAGATCGTGCAGATCGCGGGCGATCCGGTCGCGGTCCCCCAGCAGCGCCAACTGCTCGGCGGCGGCCCGCTGTTCGGACAGCTCCATCGCCAGCGCCGCCTGCCCGGCGAACGTCAGCAGCGGCGCCGTCTCCGGCTCGGTGAACGGGGCACCGCCGTGCAGCCGGGCCAGCATCAGCACACCCCGCACCCGCTCCCCGGTGATCATCGGAACCGCGACCGCGGGCCCCAGACCGGCCCAGCGCGGCGGACCCGCCGTGATCCTCGGGTCGTGCTCGATGTCCAGGCTGATCAGCGGCTTGCCGGCGGCGAACGCGGTCCCGGCGAACGAGCCCTCCAGGGGCAGCACCAGCCCCCGGTGGTCATCGGCGTCGACGCCGGACGCCAGCACCATCCGCAGCTCACCGGGCGCGTCCGGCAGCGCCAGGACACCGAGGTCGGCGTCGAGGATCCGCAGCGCATGGCCGACGATCAGGTGCAGCACATGCATCTCGTCCGCCCCCGGCATCAGGCTCGCCACGATCTCGCCGTTCGCCTCCAGCAGCCGTTGACGGTACCGGGCCTCCTCGTAGAGCCGGGCGTTCTCGATGGCCACCCCCGCCGCCACCGCGAACGCGGACAGCACCGTCTCGTCCTCGGCGCCGAACGGGCCGCCGCCCCGCTTCTCGGTCAGGTAGAGATTGCCGAACACCTCGTCGCCGACCCGGATCGGCACCCCCAGGAAGCTGTGCATCGCGGGGTGGTGCGGGGGGAATCCGTACGACGCGGGGTGCGCGGAGATCTCCGCCAGCCGCAGCGGCCTGGGGTGCCGGATCAGCTCGCCGAGAATGCCGTGCCCGGCTGGCAACTGGCCGATGGCGCGCTCCTGTTCGGCACCGACCCCCACCGGCAGGAACTGCGAGAGCCGGGTGCCCTCCCCGACCACGCCCAGCGCGCCGT
Organism: Streptomyces sp. GS7; assembly: GCF_009834125.1. Taxonomy (NCBI): domain Bacteria; kingdom Bacillati; phylum Actinomycetota; class Actinomycetes; order Kitasatosporales; family Streptomycetaceae; genus Streptomyces; species Streptomyces sp. GS7. Next base: position 5,766,456 of record NZ_CP047146.1, on the reverse strand, counting down.
ACTCGGCGTCCACGACCAGCATCGCCGCCTCGACGATCCGGCGCAGCACCTGCGACAGGTCCAGCCCCCGGCCCACCGACAGCACGGCCTCCAGCAGCAGGTGCACCGACTCACCGCTGCCGCGGTGCACCGCGTCCAGCTGCGCCTGGAGGTCCTCCGGCAGGGCCGCCAGCCGTCGCCGCGCCGCACCGCTCCGGTCGTTCTCCCGCTCGCCCACCATGCCTCCGCCGTGGCCGGCACCACGTGGCCGAGACCACAGCTCCACGGTAGCCGCCGACCGGCACCTGGGGCGCAACGAGAGCCGAGCGGCCCTCCTCCCGGACGCCCCGCCGTGCGAAGGTGGCAGCAGGAGCACACCGCGGCGGCACGAGCGACAGAAGGCGGTGGGGACCATGGAGCTCCCGCTGGTCGTAGGGGTGGACGGATCGGAATCCGGACTGCGGGCACTCGACTGGGCGGTGGACGAGGCGGCACTCCACGGGCTGCCGCTGCGCCTGGTGTACGCCTCCCGGTGGGAGCGCTACGAAGGCGTGGCACCCGCCGAGGGAGCCCCCGCCGAGCAGCTCATCGCCGACGCCATCGTCGGATCGGCCGCCGACCGCGCGGGCCGCCGCAACCCCGCCGTCGAGGTCACCGTCCAGGTGCTGGCCGACGACCCGGTCGCCGCCCTGCTGCGCGAGGCCCCCTACGCCACGGCCGTCGTCCTCGGCTCCAAAGGGCGCGGCGAATTCGTCGATCTGCTGCTGGGATCGGTCAGCCTCTCGGTCGCCGCCCGCGCCACACACCCCGTCGTCGTGGTCCGTGGCGACAAGGCCGGGCTGGCGGGCACCCACGACCGCGTCCTGCTCGGCGTCGGCGACACCGCCAGGGGATCCCCGGCCGTCCAGTTCGCCTTCCGCGAGGCGGAGGCCCGCGGCTGTGTCCTGGACGCGGTCCGCGCCTGGCGCTGCCCCGCGTACGAGACCGCCGACCGCGCGGAGCGCCCGGCCGGACCGGAGCACCATTACGAGCAGCAGGCGTCCGCACTGGTCGACGAGGCGCTGGAGCCGGCGGCCGTCGACCACCCGTCGGTGCAGCTGCGCCGCACCACCGTCGAGGGCCCGGCGCACAAGGTGCTGGTCCGCCGCTCGGCCGCCGCCGACCTGCTGGTCGTCGGGGCCCGGCACCGGCACGGCCACTTCGGGCTCCAACTCGGCCGGGTGGGGCACGCCGCGCTGCACCACGCCGCCTGCCCGGTGGCGGTGGTCCCGCACGGCTGAGGCCGGCCCGGCGCGGCCGGGCGTCAGGCGTAGTGCCCGTACGGCGCCAGCACCGCCCGCTCGATCCGCCGCCGGACGTCCTCGGCCAGGGCGGCCAGCGGCGCGGACACCGACGCCGCCGCCGGCACCGGCGACCGGATGGCGCGGGCCGCCGCCGGCAGATCCGCGACATCCGCCGCCAGCCGCTGCCGGGCGTCCGCCAGCGGCGTACGCGGCGCACAGCGCACCCCGTCGCGCATCAGTGTGTCCAGCAGGGGCACCGTTCCCGCGGGCGGCAGTTCGTCGGCCAGCCCGATCACATCGCGGCAGCCGCGCCCCCGGAACACCTGCTTGCGGCCCGGGGCGGTCACCTTCGACGACGACAGCTTCATCACCGGCCGCCCGTCGTAGGCGACGAGCTTGTACGCCGAATCCACGAACGGCGCGTCGGCGCTGACCCCGATCCGGGTGCCCACCGCGTACACGTCGATCGGCGCCCCCGCGCTCACCAGGTCGTGCACCGCGAACTCGTCCAGCCCGCCGCTCGCCACGATCCGCACCTGCGGCAGCTCCGCCCGGTCCAGCATCGCCCGCGCCCGCACCGCCAGCGCCCCCAGATCGCCGCTGTCCAGCCGGATCGCCGCCCCCTCGGCGCGGTCCAGGGCGTGCAGCACCCGGGCCGCCGCCGCCACGCCGGACTCGGTGTCGTAGGTGTCCACCAGGAACGTCACCGGCCCGGGGTGGGTGCGCGCGAACGCGGTGAACGCCGTCTCCTCGTCCTCGAACGCCTCGACGAACGAGTGCGCCATGGTGCCGACCGCCGGCAGCCGCTCGGCATACGCCGCCGCCACGTTGCTGGTCCCCGCGAAACCGGCCATCGCCGACAGCCGGGCCGCCTGGTACCCCGCCTGTGCCCCGTGCGTCCGCCGCAGCGAGAAATCCACCACGGCCCGCCCCCGCGCGGCCAGGACGCAGCGCGCGCACTTGGTGGCGACGGCCGTCTGGTGGCTGATCTGGTTCAGCACGAAGGTCTCGACCAACTGCGCCTGCGGCAGCGGCGCGGTGACCTCCAGCAGCGGCTCACCGGCCAGCACCACCCGGCCCTCGGGCACCGCCCGCACCTCGCCCCGGAAGCGCAGGCCGAGCAGCGGCACCAGCTCCCCGACCGGCCGCCGCAGCGTCTCGGCGAACACCTCGATGTCCTCCGTCCCGATCCGGAACCGCGAGAGGAAGTCGAGCACCGACTCCACCCCGGCGGCGATCAGGAACCCCCGGTCGGGGGGCAGCTCACGGACGAAGCAGCTGAACGTGGCCGGCTGCTCCATCCGCTCCCGCAGATACGAGAGCGCCATGGTCACTTCGTACAGGTCGGTCGTCGTCACACCGGCCGTCGTCGCATCCGGCACGGTCGACTCCTTCCCCGGCCGGGGCCCCTCCCGCGGGCCCTAGGCCAGCTCGCTCGTCCAGCCGTAGGCGGTGCGCCGCTCGTGCCCCGGGGGCGCCGCGCCGACGCCCGCCAGATCGTGGTCCGCCAGCCGGATCAGCTGCCCGGCCAGGTCCTTCATCGCCCGCCCGGCGGCCAGTTCGTCCCCGATCACCGGTACGTCCTGGTCCTCGGGGTTGCACCGGGCCCGTCCGTGCCCGGTCAGCGACTGGGTTCCGGTGTCCAGCTCCACCCGCGCGCTGGTCGTCCCGTCCTCCTCGGTGAGAAAGAGCCGGACGGGCCACTCGGCGGTCCTTGCCATGACACACCTCCGCGGTGTCCTGCGGGCCGCGCCGTCCGACCGGCCCGTACCCCCATTGTCGGAGCAACCCGCCGAAGACGGCGCGCGCACGCCCGCCGGGCACCGCGGACCGGCTCACTCGTGCGGCACCACCGCCACCGGGCACGGCGCGTGGTGCACCGCCGCCTGGACGATGTGGCCGATCCGCGGCGCCGGGAACCGCAGCTTGTGCCGGCGGCCCACGGCCAGCAGCGCCACGCCGGCGGTGTCCCGCAGCAGCGCCTGCGCCGGGCTCTGCATCTCCACCCGGGCGTCCACCGGCACCTCCGGGAACTTCTCCCGCCACGGCCCGAGCGCCGCCTCCAGTTCCCGCCGGGCGTCCCGGGCCGCCTGCTCCGCGGCGACCGGCTCCACCCCACCGCCCCGGTTGTACGCGTACGAGGGCAGATGCCGGCCGTGCACCGCGCGCAGCGTGACGCCCCGGCGGGCGGCGCTCTCGAACGCGAACGCCAGCAGCGCCTCGCACGGCTCGTGCAGGCCCAGCCCGACCATCACCGGGGCATCCGGCGGTTGCGCCCCGGGGTCCTGTGCGGCCCGGACGAGCACCATGGGCGTGTCGGTGTGCGCCACCACCTGGAGCCCGACCTCGCCCAGGACGTAACGGGCCATCGCGCCCACGTCCCGGGAGCCCAGCACCAGAAGGTCGGACCGGCCGGCGGCGTCCTTGAGAGCCGCCAGGGGGTCCTCGGGGACCAGGGCCTCGTCCACCGGCAGGTCCGGATGGCGGGCCCGGACCGCCTCGTGGGCGTCGCGCACCATCCGGTGCGCCCAGTAGTTCTGGTCCGCCTCCCCGGCCGGCCCGGGCACCGGCTCCGGGGCGAGCAGCACCCAGGCGTGCAGCAACCGCAGCCGCGCCCGCCGCAGCTCGGCCTCCCGCGCCGCCCAGAGGACGGCGGCCGATGCCTCGGGCGTCCCGTCCACTCCGACGGTGACGACGTCCTTCATGACCTCACCTCGCTCCGTTCTCGCTCGCGGGCGAACGCATCGCGCCACTCCTCAAGTGTCCGCCGGATCGGTGTCCGGGGTGGCAGGATGAGGCCGGTGACCGGACGGGGCACCGGCCCGGATAGCCTGGTCGGCCGCCGGTCAGCGGGACACAAGCGCCGGTCGGCGGGGTTCGGGAGGGGCGTAGGTGCGGTTCATGGGGGGCGGAGCGGCCGGGTGAGATTCCTGCACACCTCGGACTGGCATCTGGGGCGGTCCTTCCACCGCGTGAGCATGCTCTCCGCCCAGCGCGCGTTCCTCGACCACCTCGTCGCCACCGTCCGCGACCGGGAGGCCGACGCGGTCCTGGTCGCGGGCGACGTCTACGACCGCGCGGTACCGCCGCTGGCCGCCGTCGGGCTCTTCGACGACGCCCTGCACCGGCTCGCCGCCCTGGGCGTGCCCACCGTCATGATCTCCGGCAACCACGACTCGGCCCGCCGGCTGGGCGTCGGCTCCGGACTGCTGCGGCAGGCCGGCGTCCACCTGCGCACCGACCCGGCGGCCTGCGGCACCCCCGTCCTCCTCGACGACGCGCACGGCCCGGTCGCCCTCTACGGACTGCCGTATCTCGAACCGGCCATGGTGCGCGACACCCTCGGCGCACCGCGCGCCGATCACGCCGCGGTCCTCGGCGCCGCCATGGACCGGGTCCGCGACGACCTGGCCGCCCGGCCCGGCGGGACGCGCTCCGTGGTGCTCGCGCACGCCTTCGTCACCGGGGGCACCGCCAGCGACAGCGAGCGGGACATCACCGTCGGCGGGGTCGCGTCCGTCCCGGCCGCCGTGTTCGACGGCGTCGACTACGCGGCCCTGGGCCATCTGCACGGCTGCCAGACCCTCACCGAGCGGGTCCGCTACTCCGGATCGCCGCTCGCCTACTCCTTCTCCGAGGCCGCGCACCGCAAGTCGTCCTGGCTCGTCGACCTCGACGCGGACGGCAGCGTGCACGCCGAGCGGGTGGACTGCCCGGTGCCGCGACCGCTGGCCCGTATCCGCGGACCGCTGGAACAGCTGCTGGACGACCCGGCGCTGGCCCGGCACGAGGACTCCTGGGTGGAGGCGACGCTCACCGACGCCTCCCGGCCGCACGACCCCATGGCCCGGCTGGCCCAGCGCTTCCCGCACACCCTGAGCCTGGTCTTCGACCCGGACGAGGGCCCGGCCCGGTCCACGGCCTCGTACGCCCAGCGGCTGCGCGGCCGGAGCGACCAGGAGATCGCCGAGGACTTCGTGGCACACGTCCGGTCCGGGCGCGCCGCCGACGACGCGGAGCGGGCCGAACTGCGGTCCGCCATCGACGAGGTACGGGCCGCCGACGCGGTGGCGGAGGTGGCGCGATGAGGCTGCACCGGCTGACCGTCACCGCGTTCGGGCCGTTCGGCGGCGCCCAGACCGTCGACTTCGACCGGCTCGCCCGCGACGGCCTCTTCCTGCTGCACGGGCCGACCGGCGCGGGCAAGACCTCGGTCCTGGACGCGGTCTGCTTCGCGCTGTACGGGTCGGTGCCCGGGGCGCGCCAGAGCGGCCAGGCCCTGCGCAGCGATCTGGCCGACCCCTCCACCCTGACCGAGGTCGTCCTCGAACTCACCGTGGCCGAACGCCGGTTGGAGATCACCCGGCTGCCCGAGCAGCCCCGCCCCAAGAAGCGCGGCAGCGGTACGACGAAGGAGAAGGCGCAGAGCCGGCTGCGCGAGTTCGTCCCCGCGGGGCCGGCCGCCGACGGCGTGCCGGCCGGCGAGTGGCGGCCGCTCAGCCGCTCGCACCAGGAGATCGGCGAGGAGATCCAGCAGCTGCTCGGCATGAGCAAGGAGCAGTTCTGCCAGGTGGTGCTGCTGCCCCAGGGCGACTTCGCGCGCTTCCTGCGGGCGGACGCGGAGGCGCGGGCCCGGCTGCTGGGGCGGCTCTTCGACACCGGGCGGTTCGCCGCGCTCGAAGAGGAGCTGACGGCGCGCCGCAGGGCCGCGGCCGACCAGGTGGCGACCGGGGACGACCGGCTGCTGGCGCTGGCCCACCGGATGGCGCAGGCGGCCGGGTCCGCCCCGGATCTCGACGACCCGTCAGTGCCCGCTCTGGCAAAGGCGGTTGTGCCGGTACAGGCGGGAGCGAACCGGCGCGGCGGACGGGCGGCGGCCACCGCACCCGCCGAGGCGACCGCCGCTGCCGCCGCGCCCGGTCCCGGCGAGCCCGGATTCGCCGGGGCGGTGCTGGCCCGCGCCGCGGTCGCCCGGGCGAGCGCCCGCGAGCGCCGGGAGATCGCCGCGTCCGCGGTCCACGCCGCCGAGACGGCGGAGCGGTCGGCCGCCGCACGGCTGGAGGAGACCCTGGAACGGGACCGGCTCCAGCGCCGGCACGCCGACGCCCGCCGCCGCGCCGCCGAACTGGCCGCCGGCGCGGGCGCGGGCGACCGCCTGCGGGAACGGCTGGAGCGGGCCCGCGCCGCCGCGGGCGTGGCACCCGTCCTCGCGCTGCGCGAGGACGCCTGGCAGGAGCTGGCCGCCGCCCAGCGCGCCGAACGGCAGCACCGTGCCCCGCTGCCGCCCGACCTCGCGGACGCCGAGGGCGACCGACTCGCCGCGCTGGAACGGACGTTGCGGGCCGATCTGGGAGCGCTCGCGGCGGCGCGCCGGGCCGAGCGGCGGGCCGCCGACCTCGGCCGGGAGCGCGCCACCCTCGACCGCGAGGCGCACGCCGACGAGCAGACGCTGCTGGACGCCGCCCAGTGGCTCGCCGAATGGGGCGCCGCGCGCCGGGCACACCAGCGGCGGATCGAGACCGCACAGGAGTCCGCCGGCCGCGCGGAACAGCTCGGCGACCGGATCGCCCCGGCCGCTGAACGGCTGGACGCGGCCCGCCGGCGCGACCGTCTCACCGGCGAACTAGGGGACGCGGAAGCGGAGTTGCTGACCGCCCGGGAGCGTTCGGCGAAGGCTCAGGAGCACTGGCTGGAGCTCAAGGAGCTGCGGCTGCGTGGGATCGCCGCCGAACTGGCCGCCCAGCTGGAAGACGGCCTGGCGTGCGCGGTGTGCGGCGCGACCGAGCACCCGGACCCGGCCCGGGCCGGCGCCGGCCATGTCGACCGGGCCGCCGAGGAGGCCGCACAGGAGGCCCACCGCCGCGCCGAGGAGACCCGGCAGCGGGCGGAGGGGCACCGCCAGTCCGTCAAGGAGGCGCTGGCCGCCGCCGGCGCCGCGGCCGGCGACGGCCCCACCGCCGAACTCGCCGGCCACGTCGAGCAGTTGCGGGCCGACTTCGCCCGCGCCCAGGCCGCCGGAGCCGATCTGCACGGCGCCCGCGAGGCGCTGGCGCGCGCCGAGCGGGAGTACGAGCGGCGCCGCGACGCGCAGCAGCAGGCCGAGCGCCGGGCCGCCGCCCGTACCTCCCACCGTGAGGCCCTGGACCGCGAACGGGCCGCGCTGGAGGAGGAGTTGGCCGAGGCGCGAGGCGACTGCGGCAGCGTCGCCGAGCGGGCCGAGCGGCTGGAGCGGCGGATCGCGCTGCTCGCCGCCGCGGCCGAGGCGTCCCGTACGGCAGCCGGCTGCGCCCAGCGTCTGAAGGAGGCCGACGCACAGCTCTCCGACGCCGCCTACCGCGCCGGGTTCGGTACTCCGGAGGCGGCGGCCGAGGCCCTGCTGCCGGACGCCGAACGACGGGCCGTGCAGCGGGAGTTGGACGACCGGCAGGCCGCAGCGGCGGCCGTGGCGGCCGAGCTGGACCGGCCGGAACTCGCCTCCGCCGCGGCCCTGCCGCCCGCCGACCCGGACGCCGCCCGCACCGCGCACCGCGCCGCGGCGGAGCGGCTGCGGACCGCCGCCGCCGGCCTGGCCGCGGCCCGGGAACGCTGCACCGCCCTCGACCGGCTCTCCACCGACGCCGAGGACGACGCCCGCCGCCTGGCCCCGCTGCGCGCCGCGTACGACCGGATCGCCCGCCTCGCCTCGCTCACCTCCGGCACCTCCAGCGAGAACGCACGGCGGATGCGCCTGGAGTCGTATGTGCTGGCCGCCCGCCTGGAGCAGGTCGCCGCCGCGGCCACCGCCCGGCTGCGCCGGATGTCCGGCGGCCGGTACACCCTCGTCCACTCCGACGAACGGGCCGGCGGCGCCCGGCGCTCCGGCCTCGGCCTGCACGTCATCGACGCCTGGACCGGCCAGGAGCGGGACACCGCCAGCCTCTCCGGCGGCGAGACCTTCTTCGCGTCGCTCGCCCTGGCCCTCGGCCTCGCCGATGTCGTCACCGACGAGGCGGGCGGCACCCGGCTGGACACCCTCTTCATCGACGAGGGCTTCGGCAGCCTCGACGAACAGACCCTCGACGAGGTCCTCGACGTCCTCGACGCGCTCCGCGAACGCGACCGCAGCGTCGGCATCGTCAGCCACGTCGCGGACCTCAAGGCGCGCATCCCGTCCCAGCTGGAGGTGGTCAAGGACCGCGCCGGTTCGACGGTCCGCCATCGGGTGCCGGGCTGACCGGGGCCCGGCAGCGGGGCCGGATCAGCGGCTGACGGGACGCCGGGGGAGCGGCGAGGAGTAGACCACGCTCGTGGTCACCGAGCCCAGCGCACCGATGCGTCCCGACACCTCCTCCAGATGCCTCATCGACCGCGCGGCGACCTTGATCACAAAGCAGTCGTCGCCCGTGACGTGATGCGCCTCCAGGATCTCCGGTGTGGTCTCCAGCAGATCGTGGAACGGCTTGTAGTTCCCGTTCGGGTAGCGGAGCCGGACGAAGGCCAGCACCGGCAGCCCGATCCGCTCGGGGTCGATCACCGCCGCGTACCCCGATATCACCCCGGCCTCCTCCATCCGCCGGACCCGTTCGGTGACCGCGCTCGCGGACATGTTCACCGCGCGCGCCAGCTCGGCGTAGCCCGCGCGGCCGTGCTGCTGGAGGACGTCGAGGATGCGCCAGTCGGTGGCGTCGGGGGAATAACCGGTCATCCCCGCTGTCTAGCAGTGGAATCCCCGGTACATCAAGGTTCCTGCCGCTGATCATCCCTTCGCGGGCCGAGCGGCCGACCGTAGATTTTCGGCCATGACCACCTCCACCCCGCGGCCCCTGGCCGCCGTCGGCCCGGTGCTGGCCGTGCCGCCCGCCGAACCCGCCGACGCCGCCGCGTACTTCGCCGCCCGCCTCGCCTTCCACACCGACGTCGCCGACGTCCACGCCGCGCTCGCCCCCGGCGCCCCCGGCTTCGTCCTCGTCGACTGCCGTAGCGCCGCGGCCTGGGACCAGGGCCATGTCCCCGGCGCCGTGCACCTCCCCACGGCCCGTGTTCCGCAGGACGCGCCCGGGCTGCTGGACCCGGCCGTCCCGGTCGTCGTCCACTGCTGGGGCCCCGGCTGCGACGGCGCCACCCGGGCCGCCCTCGCCCTGGCCCGCCTCGGCTACCGCGTCAAGGAGATGCTCGGCGGCATCGAGTACTGGATCCGCGAGGGCTACGAGGTCACGACCCGGCAGGGGCCGCGGCAGCGCCCGGCCGACCCGCTCACCGCGCCGGTCGGCGACGGGGAGTGCGGCTGCTGAGGCCGGGGCGCCGGCCTACCTGCCACTCGTGCTCGCGGGACGTGCCCCGGTCCTTGACGACGAGGGCCCGGCGCCGCCCCGACACGGTGAACGGAGCGGCGGCCGGTCCGGTCAGAGCGCCGACAGCTCGCTCAGCAGGTCGTCCAGGCCCAGCGAGCCCTGCGACAGCGCCGCCATGTGCCAGGACTTGAGGTCGAAGTCCGCACCGTGCCGGGCGCGGGCGGCCTCGCGGCCCTGGAGCCAGACGCGTTCGCCGAGCTTGTAGCCGATCGCCTGGCCCGCCATGCCCTGGTAGCGGACGATCTCGCTCTCGACGAAGTCCGCCGGGCGGCTGCAGTGGCCGGCCAGGAACGTGTGCGCCAGCTCCGGGGTCCAGCGCTCGCCCGGGTGGAAGGGGGAGTCGGCCGGGATCTCCAGCTCCAGGTGCATGCCGATGTCGATGATGACGCGGATCGCCCGCATCATCTGCGCGTCCAGATAGCCCAGCCGCCGCTCGGCGTTGGTCAGGAAGCCCAGTTCGTCCATCAGGCGCTCGGCGTACAGCGCCCAGCCCTCCGCGTTGGCGCTGACGATGCCGACGGTGGTCTGGTAGCGCGAGAGCGCGTCCGCGACGTGCACCCACTGCGCCAGCTGGAGGTGATGGCCGGGCACGCCCTCGTGGTACCAGGTGGAGACCAGGTCGTACGCCGGGAAGCGGGTCTCGCCCATCGTCGGGAGCCAGGTGCGGCCGGGGCGGGAGAAGTCCAGCGACGGCTGGGTGTAGTACGGGGCGGCGGCGCTGCCCGGCGGGGCGATCCGCGACTCCACCCGGCGGACCCGCTCGGCGAGTTCGAAGTGGGTGCCGTCCAGCGCGTCGATGGCCTCGTCCATCAGCGACTGGAGCCACTGCCGGGTCTCCTCGACGCCCTCGACCGCCTCGCCGTGCTCGTCGCACCAGGACAGCGCCTCCCACGGCGTCTTGGCGCCGGGCAGGACCTTCTCGGCCTCGGCCTCCATCTCGGCCAGCAGCCGGTGGAACTCCGACCAGCCGTATGCGTACGCCTCCTCCGGGTCGAGGTCGGCGCCGTTGTAGTAACGGGCGAGCCGGGCGTACCGTTCCCGGCCCACGACGTCCGGGGCGCCCTCGATGGCCGGGGCGTAGTCGTCCCGGAACCAGTCGCGCAGCTCCACCAGGGCCCCGGTGGCCAGGTCCGCCGCCGCGGCCAGCTCGGCGCGCAGCGACTCCGGCCCGGGGGCGGTGAACTCGGCGAACCAGCTGCGGTCGGTGCCGATCCACTCGCCCAACTGGCCGATGACGGTGGTGACCTGGAGCGGACCGGCGGGGAGGTCCTGCCGGAGGCCGGCTTCGAGGGAGGCGCGGTAGCCCGCCAGCGCGGCCGGTACGGCGCGCAGCCGTCGGGCGATCGCCGCCCAGTCCTCGTCGGTCTCGGTGGGGGTGACGGTGAAGACCTCGCGCATGTGGTGCAGCGGCGAGCTGAGGTTGCTGACCGTGCGCAGCCCCTCGCCCGCGTCGTGGACCGCGAGTTCCGCGGTCAGCCGCTCGCGCAGCAGCCGGGCGCAGATCTTCTCGGCGGGGGTGTCCGCGCCCGGACGGGCCTCGGCCTCGGCGAGTCGCTCCAGCGTCGTACGGGCGAGCCGCGCCACCGCTTCCTGGCCCTCGGGGGAGAAGTCGGGGAGCTTGTCGGAGCTCTCGGCGACGCCGAGGAAGGTGCCGGTGATCGGATCCAGGTCGACGAGGGCGTCGACATAGGCGTCGGCGACCTGGCGGGGCAGTGGACCGCCCGTGGGAGTAGTGGTGTTGGACATGACGGCCATCCTCGTACGGATGGGCCCGCCGCGTCACCATCATTCCGGTGGACGTTCCTGTCGCGTCCGGCGCCGCGGTCCAACGGATCGGGCCGGACGCAGGGGACCGCCGGGGCGCGGACGGTTGCCCCGGCGGCTGGCCACGTGATCAGCCGTGCCGGGAGCCGTCCCGGACGCGGAGTTCCTCGCGGGCTTCCCGGCGCGCGGGGACGCCCGCCGGGCGGGCGGTGATGACCAGGGTGCCCTCCTCTATCTGGTAGTCGAGGGGCAGGCCCAGTCCGCGCATCGCCGTCACCATGCCGGTGTTGGATGCCTGGGTGATGGCGTAGACGCTCTCGCAGCCGGTCTCGGCGGCCATCGCGACCAGCCGGCGGAGGAGTTCGGCGCCGATGCCGCGCTGCTGCCAGGCGTCCTCGACCAGCAGCGCCACCTCGGTCTCGTCGCCGTCCCACAGGAGGTGGCCCAGTGCCACCAGCCGGCCGGACGCGGTCTCCGCGGCCAGGGTGCGGCCGAAGCGCGGGCTGAGCAGATGGTCCAGATAGCGTTCGGCGTCGCCGACCGGGCCGTGGTAGCGCAGCGCGAGGGTCTGTGCCGAGCAGCGGTCGTGCATCTCCCGGGCGGCGGCCAGATCCGCGGTGCCGGCGCGGCGGACCGTGATCGCGTTGCCCTCGGGCAGCGTCAGCACCTCGCGCCGCGGGGGCACCCGCTGGCCGAGCCGGGAGTCCAGCTCTACCAGCGCGCGTACCCGGGCGAACTCGGTGGGTGTGAACGGCAACTGCGGCCTTTCGATGGTGAGCGAACCCCCGGAGGGATCGCGGAACTTCATGGTGTGGTCCTCCAGCACGCCCTCGGCGGGCACCTCCTCGGCGAGGGGCTGACCGGTCAGCGACCGGGCGGGCACCGAGCGGATCGTGCAGCGACCGAGCAACTGCCGGAGAGCGAGCGGGAGTTCGGCGGAATCGAGGGCCGTGCGGGTGGCCAGGCCGAGCATCCGGGTCGGCGCGTCGACCAGGTCGTGGGTATCGGCCCGCTCCAGCCAGCTGTGCGAGCCGCCGGCGCCGGCCACCGTACGCGTCAGGTCCGCGGGCGGCAGACCGGCCGGCGCGCGCAGCAGGAACTCGTCCACCGTCCCGTCGGACAGCGGATGGGTCTGGAGGCTGAGTATGTCCACCCGGCGCTCGGCCAGCGCGGTGCACAGCGCAGCCAGGCTGCCCGGCTCGTCCCGGACCGTGGTCCGCATCCGCCACAGCGCCGTCTCCTGGCCGCCGGCCTCGGGTGCCGGTGCGGCGGACGGTGCGGTGGCGCCGGTATCGGCCGGTGGTGGGGCGTGCTCACGACGGCGTGACCACCAGATGTGGAAGCCGGTCGTGGCGAGCAGCGCGAGGGCCGCGGCGCCCAGCATCACCGGGCCGGACGGGCCGTGCGCGACCATGTCGGCCACGACGTCGGCCACCGCCACGGCAGTGAACAGGGCGGCCAGCTCGACGGCGTCCCGGCGCCAGTGATGGCGCCGGGCGGAACGGGCAGAGGTTGCTTCAGTCATGCAGACAGCCTTGCCGACAGGTGTTGCCTGGTCGCCAACACATTGTGTCGTACGGGTAAAAGACGCAATCGACACATTGGCCTCTACTGCCCTACCCGTCCCGGTTGCGGTGTTTTCGTGAACAGTGTCTCTCCGACCTCCTGACGCAGCCGCACCGCCAGCTCCCCGCTTCCCCCGCCGATACCGATCTCGCCGAAGTGCTGCGGGTCCTTCGCGCGGGACTCGGTCGCCGCGGTTCGGACCACCCTCCGCACCGGCCGGTCGGACCTCGCCGAAGGAGCGCCCACCGCCCCGGTCCGCTGCCTCGGTCCGCCGCCGGGCCGGTCCGTCATCTTCCCGCCTCCATGGTGTCGTTCGCGCTCCGTACACCCCGTTCGTATCGCCATCCGGTGCCGCGCAGCCGAACTCCCGGTGAACAGCAGCCCCGTGGCCCCGGAACCGGGACCAGGCCGGGCCAGGACCAGGACCAGGACCAGGACCAGGGTCGCAAGACCGGCGGACGATCGCCAGGAGGACGCCGGAGCGCTTACGGTCCTGATACGCGCCGCCGCACGGCGGCCCCATGGAAGGTGACACCGCATGCCGGCCAACGGTTCCGCCCATATCCGTATCGCCCGCCCGTCCCGCGACCTGACGGCCGCCGACCGCTTCTGGCGCACCGGTCTGGGCCTGACCGAGCTGTTCCGCCACACCTCCGGGGCGGGCGAGCACTCCCTCCTGATGCTCGGCTGGCCGGACGCCTCCTGGCACCTGGAGCTGACCCTCGACCCCTCCGGCGCGCTCCAACCGGCCCCCACACCGGACGACTTGCTGGTCGTCTACCTGGGCGAACCGGTGCCCGACAGCCTGGTCGCCCGCCTCGAACACTGCGGCGGCAAGCGGGTGCCGGCCCACAACTCCTACTGGGACGAGTGGGGCACGACGATCGAGGACCCGGACGGCTACCGGCTGGTGCTCTGCGAGCGGGACTGGAGCAACTCCGCGAACCGGTGATCCGGCCGGCGCCGCCGCTCTGCCTCAGGCCGTGCCGAGGCCGCCCAGCAGCGCCACCCCGCGGGCGATCTCCGACGGCGTCAGATGCGCATAGCCCAGGACCAGCCGCACCCGGCCGTCCCGCCCGGCGGCCGGCTCGCGCCGCCCGGCCCACTCGTAGTCCGCCAGCGGGCGCAGCCCCAGCCCCGCGCGCCGGGCCAGCCCGAGGAACGCCGCCTCGGGCCCACAGCGCGCCGGCAGCGTGACGATGGCGTGCAGACCGGCGGCGATCCCGGTGACCACCGCACCGGGGCAGTGCACGGCCAGCGCCGCGGTCAGCGCGTCCCGGCGCTCCCGGTAGGCCCGCTGGCAGCGCCGCAGTTGGCGGTCGTAGTCGCCGCGCGCGACGAGATCGGCCAGCAGCGCCTGGTCCAGCACGGGATTGCCCAGATCCAGCAGCCGCTTCCGGGCCACCACCCCGTCCAGCAGCCGCGCCGGCACCACCAGCCACCCCAGCCGCAGCCCCGGAGCCAGCGACTTGCTCACCGACCCGGTGTACGCCACCCGGTCCGGATCCAGGCCCTGCAACGCGCCGACCGGCGCCCTGTCGTACCGGAAGTCGCCGTCGTAGTCGTCCTCGACGATCAGCCCGTCGACCGCCCGCGCCCAGCGCAGCAGCGCCGACCGGCGGGCCGCCGACACGGCCGTCCCGGTGGGGAACTGATGCGACGGGGTCAGCACCGCGGTCCGCGCGCCGGACGCCGCCAGCACCGCCGGGTCGGGGCCCTCGCCGTCCAGCGGGAGCGGCACGGACTCCAGTCCGGCCGCCGCGAACAGCGCCCGGTGGTCGGGGCTCCCCGGTTCCTCGACGGCCACCGTCCGCTGCCCCGCCCCGTGGAGCGTGAACCCCAGCAGCGTCATCGCCTGCGCCACCCCGGAGCACACCACCACCCGCCCCGGATCGGCCACCACCCCGCGCCGGCGGGACAGCAACCGGGCGATCTCCCCGCGCAGTTCGGGCAGCCCGCGCGGGTCCGGATAGCCGAGCGCCCGGTGCGGCAGGCGGGACACCGCCCTGCGGTGCGCGGCGGACCAGGCGGCCCGGGGGAAGAGCGAGAGGTCCGGCGTCCCCGGGGTGAAGTCGACGTCCGGCACGCTCTCTTGGGGCGCGGGCCCGGCCGCCACCGGCACCTCGCCGCGCACCGCCCCGCCCACCCACGTCCCCGCGCCGCGCCGGCTGCGCAGATAGCCCTCGGCCGTCAACTGCTCGTACGCCTCGGTCACCAGGCCCCGCGACACCCCCAGGTCGGCGGCGAGCGCCCGGCCCGACGGCAGCCGCGTCCCGGTCGCCAGCCGGCCCGAGCGCACCGCGTCCCGCAGCGCCTCCTGGAGCAATCGGCCGCGCTGCCGGGGCGGCGCCGCCGCGGTCGGCAGCAGCAACTCCCAGGCGGCGGCCCACACGGCGCCGCCCGGCGGCTCGCTCTCGTACGGCACGGGCCCGATCCTCTCCGCCACCGGCACCCCGGCGGCCCCCGGCCCACGAAGTGGTCCTCCATGACGCTCCCGAAGTGGACCTTAAGACGGACCGCCCGCCTGCCTACGGTCCGTCTCATGGACCGGACCCACCACCGCGGCGCGCTGCTCGCCGCCGTCGCCTGCTTCCTCGTAGGCGGCTCGTTCACCGCCAACAGCCTGCTCGGCAGTTACCCGTACGCGGGCGGCCAGGCCCTCCGCTACGGTCTCGCCGCCGCCGTCCTGCTCGCCCTCCTCGGCCGCCGCGGCACCGCACCGCTGCGCTCCCTGACGCTCCGCCAGTGGGTGCGCCTCGCGCTGCTCGCCGCCATCGGGATGCTCGGATTCAACCTGGCCGTGCTCGCGGCCGAGCGCACCGCGGAACCGGCCGTGCCCGGCGTGTTCGTCGGCTGCGCACCGGTCGTGGTCGCGGTCCTGGTTCCCGCGCTGGCCGGCCGCCGCCCGCGCCCCGCCGTGGTGCGCGGCGCCCTGCTGGTCGCCGCCGGGGCCTTCGCCGTCCAGGGGTGGGGCCGCACCGACGGCCCGGGCATCGGCTACTCGGCGGCGGCGCTGTGCGGCGAGGTCGGCTTCGCGGTGCTGGCGGTCCCGCTGGTGGCGCCGCTCGGCCCGCGCCTCCTCTCCGCGGCGGTCTGCGCACTCGCCGCCCTCGAAGCGGCGGTCCTCGGCCCGGCGGCCCAAGGGGCGCACTGGCTGCGGCTGCCGGACGCGGTGGAGGCGGCGGCGCTCGGCTGGCAGGCCGTCGTCGTCACCGTCGTCGGCTTCGTCTGCTGGTACGCCGGCATCCAGCGGATCGGCGCCGAACGCGCCACCCTCTTCTCCGGCCTGATCCCGGTCTTCGCCGCGCTCACCGCCCCGTTGGCGGGCACCGGCGGCTACGGCCTCGCGCAGCTGGGCGGCAGCCTCCTGGTCGGCGCCGGGGTCGTACTCGGCTCGGGGCTGCTCCCCCGGGGGCGCGGCGGCGACGGGAGCGGCCGGGGCGGCCCGCGGGAAGCGGATGGGGAACGGGCGGCTCCGGAGCGGCCGGCCCGGGCAGCGGCGGGCGAGCACGGTTCGGGCTGGACATCGCGGCGGCGGCCCGCTGATATGGGTGGGTGCTGACCGATCCCGCGACCGACGCCGCCGAAGTCTTCGAAGCCCACCGCCCGTTGCTGCACGGCGTGGCCTACCGCATGCTCGGCCGGGTCGCCGACGCCGAGGACGTGGTGCAGGACGCCTGGCTGCGCTGGTCGGACGCCGACCGGACCGCGGTGCGCGAACCGCGCGCCTATCTCGTGCGGATCACCACCCGCCTGGCCATCGACCGCCTCCGGCAGGTCCGCTCCCGCCGCGAGTCCTACGTGGGTCCCTGGCTTCCCGAACCGCTCGCCACCGACGTCCTGGTGCCCGGCGGCACCGCGCCCGACACCGCCGAGCGTGCCGTCTTCGCCGAGTCCGTCACGTTCGCCGTTCTCGTCGTCATGGAGTCGCTCTCCCCCCTGGAGCGCGCCGTGTTCGTCCTCCGGGAGGCGTTCGGCTACCCGTACGCGGAGATCGCCACCGTCCTGGAGCGCAGCGAGGCGGCGGTGCGCCAACTGGCCGGCCGGGCCCGGCGGCACGTGGCGGACGGCACCCCGCGGTTCGAGGTCGACCCGGACCGGCAGCGCGAGCTGACCGAGCGCTTCCTGGCCGCCGCCACCGGGGACGACCTGGCGGGTCTGCTGGGCCTGCTCGCGGCGGACGCGCGGCTGGTCGGCGACAGCGGCGGCAAGGCCAAGGCGCCACTGCGGATCATCGAATCCGCCGACAAGGTCGCACGGTTCCTCCTCGGCGTCGCCGGCGGCCTGCCGCCCGCCCCGGGGCTCGCCTTCCGCGAACTCAACGGCGGCCTGGCGCTGTTGATCCACTACGGCGGCAGGGTGGACACCGTTCTCCAACTCGGCGTCCAGGACGGCAGGATCCAGACGATCTACCTCATCCGCAACCCGGACAAGCTGGCCTCGCTGACGCCCTGAACGGGCCCGGGACGGCCCCTACGCGTACGCGGGGCCGCCGGCGAGCCGCGCGGCGGCCCGCAGGCCGGGCCGCGGGCTCGACAGCACCACGGGCCCGCCGCCGGCCGCCCCGTCCGCCGCCAGCCGGTCCGCCACCGCCGCGATCGACACCTGTGCCAGGACGATCGCGTCGGTGTCCCCGGCGTCCCGCACCCGGCGCGCCGCGGCGGCGACCGCCGCCAGACAGTCCTCCATGTCCCCCGCCTCGAACCGGTCCATGGCACCCGGTACGAACTCCGCCCGTATCCGCACCGCGCGCCCGGCCCGGTCGGCCTCGGCGGCGATCAGCTCCGCCGTGGGCGCGAGCGTGCTCTCCACGGTGGCCAGGATCGTGACGCGGGTGCCGGCGGCGACCGCCGCCGCGGCCATCGGCCGGTCCACCCGCAGCACCGGCGGGCCCAGCGCGGCTCCGGCCGCCTCCGCGACCGCACCGATCGTCGAGCAGGTGCACAGCAGCGCCGCCGCCCCGTCGCCCGCCGCGCCGGCGACCGCTTCGGCGACCTCCTCCGCCACCGCGTCGGGCCCCGACTCCCGCGCCTTCGCCAGGAGTTCGGGCCGTACGAGATGCCGCAGCGGGAGGCCGGGGGCGTCCTCGTCGCGCAGCGCGTCGAAAACCGGGACATGGACGGGCGAGGTGTGCAGGAGCGTGAGCATGCACCTGAGCCTAGGGCCTCGGCCTCGGTGACGGCGCCGCCCCGGCGGCGGTGCGGGTGAAGGCCGTGTGGCCGCGTCGAAACGGTTGGTGGATTGGTCTTGACCAAGGGTGGGGGCGGTCATATCGTCGGGATACTGCAACAACCTTTAATAAAGAAGCGCTCGAAATCCGGCCCGCTTGCGGGCCCGTGTCCATGGGGGTGGGGAACACGCAGCTCGAAACGGCTCCGGAGCCCAAGTACTGGCATCTCAAGACCGTGCTCAGCGAGGCGCTGGACTCGGAGTTCTCGGTCGGCGAGATCCTTCCCAACGAGCGGGACCTGGCCGCGCGGTTCGGTGTCGCACGGGCCACCCTCCGGCAGGCGCTCGAACAGCTGGAGCTGGAAGGCAGACTGCAGCGCCGCCGCGGCGTGGGCACCACCGTCGCGCCCCCACGCGTCGGCGTCGCCGTCGACCCCGCCCGCCACACCTGGCCCGGCTCCGCCGGCGACGACTGGCAGCCGGTCGACGCCGTCGAGACCGACACGGTGCCCGCCGCGGTGGCCCGCCTCCTGGAGACGGCCCCCGGCGCTCCGGTCCACGTGGTCCGCCGCAACCGCGTCTCGGTCGGCCGGCCGGTCGCCGCCGAGCTGCTCTACGTACCCTCCGAAGTACTCCCCGGCTGCGCCGAGTTGACCCTGGGACCGGCGCGTGCCCGTGCGGTGCTGGCGGAACTCCAGACACTGGAGCTGGACGGCCACGACCGCACCGTCGAGCTCGGCTCGGCCCGCGCCGAGGACGCCCGGCTGCTGGACCGGCTGCCCGGCGCGCCGGTCCTCGTCGTCACCACCCGCTATGTCTCCGGGGGCCGTACCGCCGCCGTCGCGGTCTCCACGTACCGGGCCGACACCTGCCGGCTGACGTTCGGGGAGAGCGAGACGGAGCCGCTGCTCGCGGGCTGACCGGCCCGCCGCGCCGCCGGGCCCGCACCGGACGCACCTCCGGCGCGGGCCCGCCCCGTGCGCTCCCGCGCCTCACCGGCGGCCCGTCACCGTCCCCTCCACCGCGAAGAGTTCGCCCTCGGCGTGGTCCAGCGCCAGCCGCAGCGCCCCGGTGGCGATGGCCGCCTCACCCAGCCGGGACAGCGCGACCTCCGGCGGACGCAGGCAGTAGCGCGCCAACTCCCGGCGCAGTGGCTCCAACACGCCCGCCAGCCCGGCGGCCCAGCCGCCGATCACCACCAGCTCCGGATCGAGTGCCAGCACCAGCGCGGCCACGTCGTGGACCAGCCGCCGGATGAACCGCTCCACCGCCTCCCGCGCCCGGACGTCGCCGTCCCTGGCCGCCGCGAACACCGCCGCCACCTGTGCCTCGTCCAGCGGGTGCAGCGGTTCCCCGGTCGTCGACAGCAGCTTCTCCGGCGTCGCCTCGCGGCCCAGCAGGTGCAGCGCGCCGATCTCCCCGGCCGCTCCGCCGAAGCCGCGGTGCAGCCGCCCGCCGATCAGCGAACCGGCTCCCGGGCTCAGCCCCGCCAGAACGAAGACGACGTCGTCCGAACCGGTCGCCGCGCCCTGCCAGTGCTCGGCCACCGCCGCCGCGTTGGCGTCGTTCTCCACCAGCACCGGGCAGCGGAACGACCGCCGCAGCCGCTCGCCCAGCGGGAGCCCCGTCCAGCCGGGCAGCGCGGTGCAGAGCCGCACGGTGCCGTCCGCCTCCACGATTCCCGGTCCGGCCACCCCGACCGCCCGCAGCGAACTGCGTGCCACGCCCGTCCGGCGCAGCAGATCGGCCACCACGGCCCGTACCCGCTCCAGCCGCTCGTCCGCCGGCGCGGTCTCCGCCACCGGGCGCTGCGCGGAGTCCAGCACCTGTCCGCTCAGATCGGACAGCAGCGCCGCGACCCGATGGGACCCGATCTCGATGCCCAGCAGATGCCCGGCCTCGGTACGGAACCGGAAGCGGCGGGCCGGCCGCCCCTGGCGCCGGGTCTCGCTCTCCTCGGCCGCCGCCTCGGCCACCAGCCCGGTCTCGACGAGCCCCTCGATCACGCCCTCGACCGTCGGCCGGGACAGACCGGTCACCTGGACGAGATCGGTGAGCGTGGGGGAGTCCGCGGCCCGCAGTGCGTGCAGCACCACCGCGGAGTTGATCCGTCGCAGCAGGGAGGGGTCCCCGCCGGTGAGCCGACCCAACGTCCGTCTCCTCGCCTCGCCTGTCTGGCGGATCGTAGCCGGTCAGCGGGTATGCGGCGAGCCCCGTCCGGCCGCCGGGGTGGCCCGGGGAGCGGTCCGCCGCGGCGGTGCGGACCGCGCGGACGGCCAATTGTCAGACCCCCGCGGTTTACTGACGTCATGACACCCGAGATGCCGGGGACGCCCCGGACCACCCGACCCGGCGTACCCGAAGAGCCCCAGCCCCCCGATGTACCGCCGACGGCGCTCCGCGTGCTCGACGCGTTACGGGCCCGGGCGTTCCCCGAGCGGCGGGAGCGGACCGCGGCAGGCGAGAGCGGACCGGGATTCCATGTGGCGCGGCTGTGGGAGAGCGGGCCGCTGTGGGACGTGGATCCGGCGGAGGCGGAGGAGCTGCGCGAGGCGTGCGCGGCCGAACTGGCGGCGCTGGTCGCGGTGCTGTCCTTACGGTGGGGCGAGCCCGGCGTGGCGGACCTGGCGGAGGCGCTGGAGCGGGTGGCGATGGGCCTGCCGGTACGGCCGCCGCTGGAGCTGCTCGCCGGACTGGTGCCGCGCATCCACATCTGGCAGGACGGGGACCGCTGGACGGCGGTCGGTGCGGGGCGGTGCGGACCGGAGCAGCCGTGCCAGGTGCTGGCGGCGATAGGGGAGGGGACGGCGCCGCCGGGGGCCCGCATACCGTAGTCGTACGCGGGCCGCCGGTTGGGAGCGCCGGCTTCATTCCGCGAGGGAGCCCCGGGTGGGCCGTGGGGTCAGGGCTCGCCGAATGCCGCGGCGCGCAGCCGCCCGTATTCCTCCGCCATGGTGGCCGCCGTCCAATGGGCGTTCAGGCCGCTGGGGTTGGGCAGCGCCCAGATGCGGGTGGCGCCGAGGGTGCGTTCCTGGGGGCCGATCCGGGCGTGCTTGTCGCCGAAGGCGGCGCGGTAGGCCGTGACGCCGGCGACGGCGAGCCACCGCGGGCGCAGCCGGTCCACCTTCTCGGCCAGCAGCCGCCCGCCCTCGCGGTACTCCTCCGCGCTCAGCTCGTCGGCCCTGGCGGTCGCCCGCGCCACCACATTGGTGATGCCGCAGCCGTGGTCGAGGAGTTCCCGCTGCTCGGCGGGGAGCAGCAGCCGGGGTGTGAAGCCGGCGGCGTGCAGGACGGGCCAGAAGCGGTTGCCGGGCCGGGCGAAGTGGTGGCCGGTGGCCGCCGTCATCAGGCCGGGGTTGATACCGCAGAAGAGCACCCGCAGACCGCTCGCGGCCACGTCCGGGACGAGGCGGTCGCGAGCGGCCTCCAGTTCTTCGGGGGTGAAGCGCACGGCTGCGGCCCGGGTCAGAGGATCGCGCCCGGGGCGTAGGCGGCGGCCTCGGGGTGCTGCTTGGCGATCTCCCCGATCCGGGCGACGACGGCCGCCACCTGGTCGCCGGCCGCGCCGGTGAAGGACAGCTTGTCCGCCATCAGCGCGTCCAACTCCGCCTTGTCCAGCGGGATGCGGGAGTCCGCCGCCAGCTTGTCCAGCAGCTCGTTGCGCTCCGCGCCCCGCTCGCGCATGGCCAGCGCCGAGGCGACCGCGTTCTCCTTGATCGCCTCGTGCGCCTCCTCGCGGCCGACACCGGCGCGTACGGCACCCATCAGCACCTTGGTCGTGGCGAGGAAGGGGAGGTAGCGGTCCAGTTCGCGGGCGACGACGGCGGGGAAGGCGCCGAACTCGTCGAGCACGGTCAGGAAGGTCTCCAGCAGACCGTCCAGCGCGAAGAAGGAGTCGGGGAGCGCGACCCGGCGGACCACGGAGCAGGACACATCGCCCTCGTTCCACTGGTCGCCGGAGAGCTCGCCGGCCATCGAGGCGTAGCCGCGCAGGATGACCATCAGGCCGTTGACGCGCTCGCAGGAGCGGGTGTTCATCTTGTGCGGCATCGCCGAGGAGCCGACCTGGCCGGGCTTGAAGCCCTCGGTCACCAGCTCGTGCCCGGCCATCAGCCGGATCGTCTTGGCCAGCGAGGACGGGGCGGCGGCCAGCTGCACCAGCGTGGTCACCACCTCGTAGTCCAGCGACCGCGGGTAGACCTGGCCGACGGAGGTGAACGCCCGGCCGAAGCCGAGGTGGGCGGCGATCCGCTGCTCCAGGTCGGCGAGCTTGCCGGCGTCGCCGCCGAGCAGGTCGAGCATGTCCTGGGCGGTGCCGACCGGGCCCTTGATGCCGCGCAGCGGGTAGCGGGAGAGCAGCTCCTCCAGCCGCGCGTAGCCGACCAGCAGTTCGTCGGCGGCGGTCGCGAAGCGCTTGCCGAGCGTGGTGGCCTGCGCGGCGACGTTGTGCGAGCGGCCCGCCATGACCAGCTCGGAGTACTGGGCGGCCAGCGAGCCGAGCCGCGCCAGCACGGCGACCGTACGGTCCCGCATCAGCTCCAGCGACAGCCGCACCTGGAGCTGCTCGACGTTCTCGGTCAGGTCGCGGGAAGTCATGCCCTTGTGGACCTGCTCGTGGCCGGCCAGCGCGTTGAACTCCTCGATACGCGCCTTGACGTCGTGCCGGGTGACCTTCTCGCGCTCGGCGATCGAGGCCAGGTCGACGGTGTCCAGGACCCGCTCGTAATCGGCGAGCGCCTGCTCGGGAACCGCCACCCCCAGGTCCTTCTGGGCGCGCAGCACCGCGAGCCACAGCTTCCGCTCCAGCTTGACCTTGTACTCGGGGGACCACAGCACGGCCAGCTCCGCGGAGGCGTAGCGGCCGGCCAGGACATTGGGGATGCGAGGCTTCGCAGACACAGCAGTCACGTGGCCAGAGTCTACTGGCGGTTTGCGCAGGCCAGCGCCCCGCCCCGGCCTGTGCGTTCCTCCAACCGGCAGCGGGTGCCGACGGGCGCGCCCCGGCCTTCGCCGTCAGTCCTCGTCGTCCTCCGCCCGGCGCTCGCCCTCCGCCTGGGACGGCTGGGTGCGCATCGTCTCCGGGTGCTGCCGCTGCCGCCGCTCGCCCGGATCCATGTCCTCTTCCAGCCGCTCGCCCTCGGCCTGCGACGGAGTCGTGTACTCGCCGTAGTCGCTCATGGCCGCCTCCGCATGATCGAGAAGTATCGGGAACTATCGTGACTATTCCGACAGAACGAGCGTAACGCCTGGGGCGGCCGTCAGCCCGGGTCGACCGCCGGGCGGCGGGGGAGCGGTGGGGGGAGCGGTCGCGGGCTACGCCCCCGCCTCCCGCCAGCCCGTCACCGGGCCGGGGTGCGTGCCGTCGGCGGGGGTTATCCAGAAGGCTTCGCCCCGGTCGGCACTGAACTGGGCGCCGGTGCGGCCGTCCCCCGAGGAGCGCCCGGTGAGCCGGCGCCCGATCCACGGCACCAGGTGCTCCCGGGCGAACCGCAGATCGGCGGCGCGGCGGGCGGCCCAGCCGGGCGGCGCGGTGGTCGGCAGCGGGGCGTCCCAGTCCGACTCGGCTGGCAGGCCGAGCGTCTGCCAGACGGCCTCGGCCACCCTGCGGTGGCCCTCGGCGTTGAGGTGCAGCCGGTCGTCGGCCCACAGCCGCGGGTCGGCCAGGGCCCGCGACGCGTAGAGGTCGACGACCAGGGCGTCGTGGCGGGCGGCCAGCTCGTCGAGGTGGGCGAAGAGCTGCTCCATACGCGGGCGGAAGCGTTCCAGTACGGGGCCGCGCCGGCCGGGGCTGCGCATCAGGACCAGTCTGCCGCCGCCGCGCGCCAGCAGGTCGGCGGCGGTGGTGAGGTGTGCGCAGACCTGGTCCACGTCGCACCGGGGCCGCAGCACGTCGTTGAGGCCGCCGACCAGGGTCACCAGGTCGGCGCCCATCGAGGCGGCCGGCCCGCACTGGTCGTCGAGGATCTGCCCGATGAGCTTGCCGCGCACCGCGAGATTGGCGTACCGGAAACCGGGCGAGCGAAGCGAGGTGGAGGTCCCCCCGGCCGAAGGCCGGGGGAGCGTCGCGAGCCGGGCCGCGAGCAGATCCGCCCAGCCCCGGTAGGAGCCGTCGGGGAGCCCGTCCGACATGCCTTCGGTGAAGCTGTCGCCGACCGCGACGAAACTGGTGTATCGGGCATTCATCTCCATGGCGCGGTGATCCTATCCCGCGGTGTACGGTCGGGTGTCGGCAGGACCGCGGGTCGACACGAGACGGTCGGCGGCGGCGAAAGACAGAGGTGCGGGTGCGATGACTCCGCGGCAGCGTGCGGATTCCGACGCGAGGACGTTCACCGAGCGGGCCCGCCGGCAGCAGCTGATCGACTGCACCATCGACCTGATCTCGACCCGTGGTTATCCGGCGGCCTCGCTGTCCGCGATCGCCGAGCGGGCCGGGGTCTCCAAGGCCGCGGTGCTCTACCACTTCTCCTCGAAGGACAACCTCACGCGTGAGGCGCTGACGCAGGTGCTGGACCAGTTCGGCGGCTATGTCGCCGAGCGGGTGGCCGGGGCCCCGGACCCGCAGGCCGCGGTCGTCGCCTACGTCCACGCGATGATCGGCTATCAGCGCGACAACCGTCGCCAGGTCCGGCTGATCACCGAGATGCTGCTCGACGACCAGGGCGGCACCCGCCTCAAGACGCCCGGCTCGCATGACACCCACGACCGCCGGCAGACCCTGGCCGCCTTGCTGATGGAGGGTCAGAAGGCCGGTGTGCTCCGGGAGTTCGACGCCCCTACGGTGGCGCTCGCGATCGGCGGCGCGATCGACGGGGTGATCGGGCACTGGCTCGCCCACCCGGACCTCGATCTGCATGCCGCCGCCGCGGAGTTGGAGACCTTCACCCTCAACGCGATCGCGCGCCGGCCCTGACGCGGGCGAAGTCCGGGGTCGGCTCCGGGCGGATGCCGATACCGCCGAGGTAGCCGGTGACGGTCCGCAGCGCGGGCACCCGCCGCAGCAGCTTCATCGGCAACGGCAGCCGGTCCCCGCGGAGCGTGCCGTTCAGTGCGGACCGGATCATGGCGTGCTCGCTCTCCTGCGACTTCTGCACCATGGCCATCGGCCACTCCCGGCGCTTCTGCACCCGGGCCAGGTCCTCGGTGTCCACCGTCCCGCGGCGCAGCGGTCCGGCCAGGATCCGGGCCGCGGCCACCGCGTCCTGGAGGGCGAGGTTGACGCCGACGCCGCCGACCGGGGACATGGTGTGCGCGGCGTCGCCGATGCACAGCAGGCCGGGCCGGTGCCAGCGCCGGAGCCGCCCGAACGTCACCTCCAGCAGCTTCACGTCGTCCCAGGAGCCGAGCGTGCCGGTCACCGCGTCGTCCCAGCCGAACAGTGCGCCCAGCCGGTCCCGCAGCCACTGGATGTCGTGGCGGCGCAGGGCCGCGTCCTGGCCCTTGCCGATCAGGTAGGACGTCTGGAAGTACGTGCCGCGGTCCATGGTGACCGCGGCCTGGCCGCCGCCGAACCGGCCGAACACCCGGCCTCCCTTGAGGGCGTCGGTCGGTGCGTCCACCCGGATCTGCCAGACGTCCATCGGCACCTCGAACTGCCGCTGGCGCATCCCGGCCGCCTGCCGGACCGGCGAGTCCCGGCCGTCGCAGGCGACCGTGAGATCCGCCGTCAACTCCCGGGCGGCGCCGTCCTCGTCGACGTAGCGGACCCCGGTGACCCGGCCGCCGTCGGTCAGCAGGCCGGTGGCCCGGGTGCGCATCCGCAGGGTGAAGGACGGCTCCCTGGCGGCGGCGCCGGCGATCAGGTTGAGGAAGTCCCACTGCGGCACCATGGCGAAGTACTTGTGCCGGCCCGGGATGCGCCGCATATCGGCCAGCACGACGGTGGTGTCGCCGATCTGCGCCCGCATCTCCTCCAGTTTGGGGAACGGCAGCCGTGCGAACTCCTCGCCCAGTCCGAGGTCGTCGAGCAGGTTCAGGGTCGACGGATGGACGGTGTCCCCGCGGAAGTCGCGCAGGAAGTCGCCGTGCTTCTCCAGGACGGTCACCTCGATGCCGGCCCTGGCCAGCAGCAGTCCGAGCATCATCCCGGACGGGCCGCCGCCCACCACGCAGCAGGTCGTGCGCTCCATGTTGTTGCCCCCTCGTCGCGTACGCGTACGGATGCGATGGCTGATCGGTGGGCAGCCGCGAACGCGACTGACCGATCGGTTAGCAATCTAACCGATCGGTCAGGATGGGTTTCCGGGGGGTTCCGTTCCCGCGTGCCGGCGGGGCCCGGGTCAGAGCGCGGGCTGTTGCAGCACCAGCTCCCGCAGGACGTCCTCCATGGTCACCAGCCCGGCCAGCCGCCCGTCGTCGCCGATCACCGCGGCCAGGTGCGTACGGGAACCGCGCATCGCGGTCAGCACGTCGTCCAGCGGCGTCGCGGCCCGTACGCGGGCGATCGGGCGCAGCGCGGACACCGGGAAGGGGGCCGAGCCCGGCGCGGCGTCGTCCAGGGCGTCCTTGACGTGCAGATAGCCGAGGATGCGGCGCGTGTCGTCGACGACCGGGAAGCGCGAGAAGCCGGACTCGCCGGCCAGTTGCTCCAGCTCGTCGGGGGTGATCCCCATCCGCGCCGAGACGACCTTGCCCACCGGCAGCACCACGTCCCGGACCGGGCGGCGGCCCAGCTCCAGGGCGTCCCGCAGGCGCTCCTTGGCCCGCTCGTCGAGCAGCCCGGCGGCGCGCGAGTCCTCGACCATCTTCGCCAGCTGGTCGTCCGAGAAGGTCGCGGCGACCTCGTCCCTGGTCTCCACCCGCAGCAGCCGCAGCAGAGCGTTGGCGAGCGCGTTGACCGAGAAGATCACCGGACGCAGCGCCCGGGTCAGCGCGACCAGCGGCGGCCCCAGCAGCAGTGCGCTGCGGACCGGCTCGGCCAGCGCCACGTTCTTCGGCACCATCTCGCCGAAGAGCATGTGGAGATAGGTCGCCGCGGCCAGCGCGATCACGAACGAGATCGGATGGATCAGCGCGTGCGGGACCGACACCGCGTCGAACACCGGCTCCAGCAGGTGCGCGATGGCCGGCTCGGCGACCGCGCCCAGCACCAGCGTGCACAGCGTGATGCCCAGCTGGGCGGCGGCCAGCAGCGAGGACACGTGCTTCAGACCCCACATCACGCTGGTCGCCCGGCGGTCCCCGGCCTCCGCGTGCGGCTCGATCTGGCTGCGGCGCACCGAGATCAGCGCGAACTCGGCGCCCACGAAGAAGGCGTTGACGACCAGGGTCAGCAGCCCCACGAACAGCTGGAGCGCGGTCATCGGGCCCCCTCTGCACTGTCGGTGCCGTCAGCGCCGTCAGCGCCGTCAGCGTTGGTTGCGGGCGCGTGCAGCAGCACCCGGGCCGCGCGGTGGCCGGACGCGTCCAGCACGTCCATCGACCAGCCCGCCACCTCCAGGGTGTCGCCGGGCGCCGGTATCCGGCCCAGCTCGGTGGCGATCAGCCCGGCGAGGGTCTCGTACGGGCCGTCCGGGAGCCGCAGGCCGATCCGTTCGAGCCGGTCGGTACGGGCGGCGCCGTCCGCCTGGTAGATGGCGCGGCCGTCCGCGTCCGTACCGGCCGGGGCCAGGTCGGGGATCTCCATCGGATCGTGCTCGTCGCGGACCTCGCCGACCACCTCCTCGACGATGTCCTCCAGGGTGGCCACGCCGGCGGTGCCGCCGTACTCGTCGATGACCACGGCCATCGTGCGCCGGCCGGACAGCCGGTCCAGCAGCCGGTCCACGGTCAGCGTCTCGGGCACCAGCAGCGGTTCGCGCAGCAGGTCGGCGACCGGCTGGCGGGGGCGCCGCTCGGCCGGCACGGCCAGTACGTCCTTGATGTGGGCCACCCCGACGACGCTGTCCAGGCTGCCGCGGTAGACCGGGAAGCGGGACAGCCCGGTGGCGCGGGTGGCGTTGGCGACGTCCTCGGCGGTGGACTGCACTTCCAGGGCCACCACCTGGACCCGCGGCGTCATCACGTTCTCCGCGGTCAGATCGGCCAGGTTGAGGGTGCGGACGAACAGCTCGGCGGTGTCCGGCTCCAGGGCGCCTTCCTTGGCGGAGTGCCGGGCCAGCGCCACCAGCTCCTGCGGGCCGCGCGCCGAGGCCAGCTCCTCGGCCGGCTCCAGGCCCATCCGGCGGACCATGTGGTTGGCGGTGTTGTTGAGATGCCTGATCAGCGGTCTGAAGGTGGCGCTGAAGCCGCGCTGTGCGGTGGCGACCTTCTTGGCGACGGCCAGCGGGCTGGAGATCGCCCAGTTCTTGGGGACCAGCTCGCCCACGACCATCAGCACCACCGTGGAGATCGCCGTGCCGAGGACCAGGGCCACCGAGTCCGCGGCGGAGCGCGGCAGGCCGATCGCGGCCAGCGGCCCGGACAGCAGCGTGGCGATGGCCGGTTTGGACAGCATGCCGATGAGCAGGCCGGTGACGGTGATGCCGAGCTGGGCGCCGGAGAGCTGGAAGGTCAGTCCGCGGACGGCCTTGAGGGCGCTGTCCGCACCGCGGTCACCGCGCTCGGCGGCGCGCTGCAGGTCGCTGCGCTCGACCGTCGTCAGCGAGAACTCCGCCGCGACGAAGACGCCGCAGGCCAGGGTCAGGAGGAGTGCCACGGCCAGCAGGAGCAGGTCGGTCATCGGGTCACCTCCGTCCCATGTTCGAACAGGATCGGGAGGTCCGCGCCCTGTCGCCAGGACGCTCGACAACTGGGAGGTTCGCCCATGGCTGGACGCTCACACACCTTTCGCCGGGGGAGGGGAACTCAATAGTAAAGGGTCTGTAAAGTAGTGGAGACGGCGCGAGCCCGCCCCTCGGATGCGGGGCGGGCTCCCACAGGGCCTGCGGTTCAGCCGTCGAGCTGCTTGACCCAGCGGCTCCACTGCGGCTCGGGAGCATACCCCGCCGCCCGCCAGGCATGGTGCGCGAGCTCGTTGCGGTCCAGCACCATGGCATCGCCGCGCCGGCCGCCCAGTGCGGTGAACCGCGCCTCGGCCGCTGCCAGCAGCGCGCCGCCGGTACCGCGCCGGCGGCGGTCGGGATGGACGGCGAGCCGGTAGAGATGGCAGCGCCAGCCGTCGAAGCCGGCGATCGCGGTGCCGACCAGCTCGCCGTCGTCCTCGGCGAGCAGCAGCGCCTCGGGGTCGCGCGCCAGCAGCCGCGCCACCCCGTCCGTGTCGTCGCTGATGCTGGTGCCCTCGGCGGCGATCTTCCAGAAGGCGAGGACGGCATCGAGATCGGCCGGCGTCGCGGCCCGGACCTGGAGTTCAGTCATGATCCGATCCCATCACCGCGCGCCGCGGCGTGTCGATCGGATTCCGCCCCCCGGTCAGCTGCCCTTCAGCTCCTCGATCACCGGCGCGAACGCCTCCAGGAACGGGTCCAGCACGGTGATGTACGAGAAGCCGTACCGCTCCCGGCGCTCGCGCAGCTGCTCGGCCAGCTGCGCCGGCGTCCCGATCAGCAGGGTCGGGACCTCCAGCGCCTGCTCCTCGTCCACCCCCATGCCCCGTGCGGCGATCTCCCGTGCGGCGGCGCGGCGGTCGTCGGTCACCAGCACCTGGTGGACGATGATGTTCAGCTCGGCCGGCTCGGCGCGGCCCGCGGCGTAATCCTGGTATGCGGCAACCGAGGCCGCCAGCTTCTCGGGCGGCAGCAGCTCCACGGTGCCCTCCGGCTTGCCGGGTGCCTGCCGGCCGCCGGTGAACGCCGCGATCTCCGCGTGCCGCGCCGCCAGCCGCAGCATCCGCGGGCCGTTGCCGCCGATCAGCAGCGGCGGGCGCGGCCGCTGGACGGCCTGCGGCCGGTACTCGGGGTCGCCGAGCAGCCGGTCCAACTCGCCGATGGTGCGCTCCAGATGGTCCACCCGCTGCCCGGGCGTCCCGAAGGGCAGCCCGGCCGTGTCGTGCTCCGCCTTCACATACCCCGTGCCCAGGCCCAGTTCCAGCCGGCCGCCGGTGAGCGCGTCGGTGGTGGCCACCTCGCGGGCCAGCAGCGCCGGGTTGAAGAACCCGGCGTTGAGCACGAAGGTGCCCACCCGGGGCCGCTCGGTGGCCTCCGCGGCGGCGACCAGCGCGGGGAACGGCGCCGGCCACCCCAGATGGTCCGGGACGAGCAGCACGTCATAGCCCAGCTCCTCGGCGCGCCGGCACTTCTCGCGCCAGGTCGGGCCCGAGTCGATGGTGAGCATGTTGACGCCGAAGCGGAACGGACGTGGCATGAGGCCCCCTGGGACGTGTGGTCGGTACCGCATGGTGGTCGGTACCGCATGCGGTAACGATCAACGCTCCGGCTTCTGTTCCCGGTTGTTCCCGCACGGTGCGGGAAACGGCGGAGCCCCGGCTCGCGGTCCGTGGAGCCGGGGCTCGGTCCGGTGCGGGACGACGGCCGGGATCCGGCGGCCCGTTCAGATGGAGACCGTCAACTCCTCGTATTCCAGCGTCACCGACTCCTCGGCGGCGCCGTCTCCCGCCTCGTCGCGCAGGGTTTCCCACGAGGTCGGGAAGGCGTTGGCGAGGTGGAAGCGGCGCAACGGGGTGCGGTCGGCGGCGTAGTGGACGACGGTCACCGCCTGCCGGGCCGGGACGTCGGTGCGGTCCACCAGGCATCTGGTGAGCCAGTCGGTGAAGGCGGTGCTCTTGTCCGGGCCGCGCACGATGGTGATCTCACCGGCCCGACCCGGGCCGTCCGGTTGCCGGCCGGCGCCGGGTGGTGCCGCGCCGATCGCCGGACCGGTCACCGAGCGGACCGTCTCGACCTGGAACGCGCCGAGTTCGATGCTGACGGCCGAGGGGAGCGGTGCGTCCGCCGCTGCGTCTCCGTGGGACATGGGTCAACTCCTGCTCTGCTCATGGGGACTGGGCCGGCCGGCCCCGTGTCCGGTCGCCGGACCGCTGCCCGAGTCGGTCCCGCCGCATTCCCCGGCTCGCTCGAACGGAGGCAGGAAGAACGATTCGGCTCGCTCGGATGGCGCTGTGCCGCCGGAGCCCGGGACCGGCGGCGACCGGCGCTCGCCCTCCGGCGCCGGCCATGCCCGCCGCCCGTCGCGCCCCGGCTCCGCCCGGCGTCATCCAGGCGTACGAGGAAGGGAGTTCGCCGTCTCGTCCGCCGCGTCCGGCCCGCTCCGGCTCTCGCCGGACGGCGCCGCCGCGGTCGTGGTCGGCCCCGCCGCGCAGTCGTCGATCAGTGCGTGGTGCCCCTCGGCCGAGGCGCCGTCGACCCTGCTCGGGGAGGTGCCGGTGGTCGGTGTCGGGCTAGCCGGCCGGGCGGGCCCGGTGCTGATCGTCGTGGGAACGGGTGCGCACGTGCTGGATCAGGTAGCCGGCGAGCCCGACGGCGAGCAGCAGACCGACGGTGCCCAGCGTGAACGTCTCGAAGGTGAGCCGGGAGACGCCCCAGACCGTTCGGAAGCGGTACGGGATGCCGACCGCCGCCTCCAGGGTGCCGGGGAACAGCGTCGCCCATGAGCCGAGCAGGATCCAGGCGTAGACCAGCAGCGTCGCGACCGTGAAGCCCCGGGTGCCGAACGGGACTTCGTAGGGCCGGGGCACCTCGCGGTGGTGCAGCCGCAGTGCCAGCAGTGCGGGGATCAGCGCGAGGTAGGACAGCAGCAGGGTGGTGATGGCGACGGACAGCACGACGCCGAAGACGGCGGCGGCGTTGCCGTGGGCCAGGTTCATCGCGGCGACCATGAAGGCGGTGGCGGTGACGCCGGAGACCAGGTTCATCCGGACCGGGGTGCCCAGCCGCGGATGGAACGCCCCCAGCGCGCCGGTGAAGAAGCCGCCGTCGGCCGCGGCCATCGCCTGCATCCGGTCGGCGACGATCATCCAGGCGCTCCCCTGGGTCAGCAGCGCCACCGCGAACAGCACCGCGGTGCAGGTCAGCAGCGGTCCCCGCCAGGATCCGTAGATCCCGAAGACCAGCTCGGCGGCGTCCATGAAGCCGCCGATCCCGGTGACCCGACCGGGCGGGGCGGCGGACAGGATGGCCGCCACCGGCAGCAGATAGCAGCAGGTGGCGATGGTGCCGGTCCGCCCGATGGCCACCGGGACGTCGCGCTGCGGATCGTGCATCTCGTCGCCCGCCGCGTTGGGCGCCTCGAACCCGACGTAGGCGAACAGCAGGACCGGCACCAGCGTCAGGAACCCGGCGGCGGTGGGGGAGAAGTCGGCCTGCTCCAGCCCGCGGAAGCCGTGCTGGACGCCGTAGGCCACCGCGGTGGCGGTGAAGAAGGCCAGCGCCAGCACCTTGGCGCCGGCGCCGGCCGTGGTGATCCACTTGCCGCGGCGCAGCGAGATCACCGCGGTGAGGATGGCGGCCCAGATGAAGACGAGCTTGAAGACGTAGTCGGTGAAGGTGCCGGAGCCCAGGGGGGAGACGAAGCCGTTCCAGGCTTCGGCGGCCAGGAACACGAGCGAGCCGCCGAGCCAGACCGGATTGGTGACCCAGTAGAACAGGGTGGTCAGAGCGGCCGGCAGTCGGCCGAAGGCCACCTCCACCCAGACGTACGGGCCGCCCTCCTGGGGGAACGCGGCGCCGGTCTCGGCGAAGATCAGGGCGTACGGCAGCAGGAACGTCACCGCCAGGACGGCGATCCAGGTGATGGCCTGGCCGCCGCCGGCGGCGATCTGCCCGATCACGTCGAAGGAGATCACCGCGGCGACGCCCATCGCCATGATGTCGAACCGGCGCAGACTGCGTTTCAGATGCGGAACGGGGGCGGGGACGGACACGGCGGCGATCCTCCTGGGGCGGAGCGGTGGGCGAGCGGTCCGGTCGGTCGCTCCGGTCTCCCGGCGGATCACATCGTGCGGCATCCGCTCCGGCCGCTTCGGCAGCGGCGCGCGGGTGTCGCGGTCCGCTACCCGTTCCACGGCGCCCCCGACACCGACCGAGTGGCCCGCCCGGCCACCGTCAACTCGCCTGTGTGTTCACGGAGTTCGCGGAACGGTTCCGGATCCCGGCGGCCGGCCGGCACACCGGGCCGGCCACCGCGCACCCGGGCGGCGCGGACCTGCCCCGGCTCGTCCGACGGGTCGTCATCGCGTCGCGGTACGACCTCCGGGCGCCCCCGGCGGACCGCGGGCCGGGCCGGTCCGCCGCCGGGGAACGGTCCGCCCGTGCGCTCGACGACCTGGCGCCCCTGTCCACGGAGGGACTTCCCCCGCTAGGGTCGGCTGAGTTGTCGATCATGGCGCTTCCCCACGGCGCCCCTGGCGCCGTGCGCCGAGCTTCGAGGGAAGGGCCGTGGAACTCAACCTCCACCGACTGTGGATCTTCATGCAGGTCGTCGAGCACCAGGGCTTCTCCGCCGCCGCGCACAAGCTCTACATGAGCCAGCCGTCCGTCTCCAACCAGGTCCGCCGGCTCGAACAGTCGCTGCGGGTCACCCTCATCGACCGCTCCGGCACCCGCGTCCGGCCGACCGCCGAGGGCGAGGTGCTCGCCGAGTACGGCAAGCGGGTCTTCCTGCTCGCCGAGGAGGCGGTGGCCGCCGTCCAGCAGGTCGGGGGCCCGGTGACCGGCCGCCTCCTGGTCGGCGGCTCCACCACCGTGGGCACGTACCTGCTGCCCGCCCTCCTGGCCCGCTACCAGCAGCGCCACCCCGGCATCGACTGCGACGTCTTCGTCGGCAACCACGAGGCTGTGCAGGAGCGGCTGCTCGGCGGCGGCATCGGCATCGCGGTCGTCGCCGGCACGCCGCACGGCGACCGGCTGGCCGTCGAGTCCGTCCTCGACGAGCACCCGGTCCTGATCGCGGCCCCGGACCATCCGCTGGCCCGGCGCAGCACCGTCGACCCCGCCGACCTGACCGAAGCCCGCGCCCGCTTCCTGCTGCGCGAACCGGGCTCCCGGACCCGCGAACTCCAAGAACGCGTCCTGGCCGACTGGGGCCTGGCCGCCGCCCCGCGCGCCGACATCTGGGGCCCGGAGGCGGTCAAGCAGTGCGTGGCGGCCGGCCTGGGCCTGGCCCTGATCTCGGAACACGCCGTCGTCGACGAGGTCCGCGCCGGCACCCTCGCGATACTCCCCGTCAGCCCGGCCCCGCAACCCCGCCCCATCAGCCTGGTACGCCGCCGGGACCGTGTGCTGTCCGCCGCGGAACGGGCGTTCCTGGAGGTCCTGCGGGGGCTGCGGAACCGGCCGGAGGAGCGGGCGGCGGGCCTGGTACCGGCGGGGCACGGGGGACACGCGGAGGGCGGTGACGGCGGCTCTTGCCGGTGCTAGCGGATCCGCGCTAGCTTGGAAGCGTGGCGAAGACGCAGCTGAACGTCCGCGTGGACGAAGCCACCGCCGAAGCGGCGCGGGAGCGCGCCCTCCAGCGGGGAGTGAGCATGAACCGCTATATCGAGGAACTCGTCCTCAAGGACGCCGGAGAGGTCGGCCAGACCTTCGTCGAAGCCGCCTCCGACTTCATGAAGCAGTACGAACGGGTCTTCGCCGAAGAATTCGGCCTGGAGCAGGGCCGCACCCCCCTCAGCCACCCGGAAGGACAGCCGGGCACAACGTGACACTGCGCATCGATCTCGCCTGGCTCCTCCTGATCGCCGAACAGCACACCCCCGGAGACCCCCAGGTCACCGACTGGGGCGCCCTGGTGGCCGCGGTGGGCCGCCACGAAGCGGAGATATTCGGCGTCCCCGTCTACCCCGAACCCCAGGACCGCGCCGCCGCGCTCCTCCAACTCCTGCTGCGCGTACCGGCGTTGGAGGGGGCGAACGCCATGTTCGCGACCGCTGTGGCCTACGGCTACCTGGTCGCCAGCGGCCTGAAGGTCGCCACCTCTCCCGAGCAGGTCCGCGACCTGGCCCGCCTGGTCAAGGAAGGCACCGCGGACGTCCACGCCATCGCGGACGAGCTACGCACCTGGACGGTCTGACCCGGGATCACGCCGCGCGACGGTGATGATCTCCGGGCTCGACGGCGTCAGCGGACCGCGCTCCCAGTCCCCGTACCGCGCCTCAGCCACCAGCCCGGCCCCGGCCAGAAACCGCGCCAGTGCATCCGTGCCGAGAAACCGCAGCGCGGCCCGGCTCACCCGCGGCCCGGCCAGCTCCGGCCCGGTGAACGTCTCCGAGAACCGCACGAGTTCCCCGGCCACCGGCAGATCGACCTCGTGCGCGACCCGCACCGTGCGCCCGTCGGGGTGCGTCACCTCCGCCGCCCGGTCCGGCGTCCACCGCTCCCACGGCCGGACCAGCGGATTGCGCGTCTCGAAGGCGAACCTGCCGCTGTCGCACAGCGCGCCCCGGACGGCGGCGAGCGCGTCGCGTAACGCGTCGTCCGTGGTGAGGCACTGGAAGGCGTGGCCGGTCATCACCACCAGGTCGAAGCCGCCGAGTCCATGGGAGCCGAGGGACTGCGCGTCGCCGGAGATCCACGTGATGCCGAGGTCCGTACGGCGCCGGGCCCTGGCCAGCATCGGCCCGGACGGGTCGAGCCCGACGAGGCGGCCGCTGTGTCCGGCCTCGCGGGCGCGGTGCAGCAGGGTGCCGGTGCCGCAGCCGACGTCGAGGACGGAGGGCGCGGCCATCACCAGGCCCAGGTAGAAGTCGTTGTCCGGGCCCCAGGGGTTGAGGAGGTCGTACCACGCGCCGAGATCGGGCACACCGTCCGTCTCGCCGTCCGGGCTCTCCGCCATCGCGCCAGTATGCGGCGCAACGCGCCTGCCGGGCGAGCGGATTACGCGGGCGTCCCGAACGCGCCCGAGCCGCCCAGTTCCGGGGCCAGCCAGCCGGCGGCCGCGGCACGGAAGGCGGCCGGGGCCAGGGTGCCGGAGCCCTCCGGGACCAGGCCGAGGAGCGGAGCGCCGGCGGCCTCGGGGAGGTCGTCGAGGTTGCAGCGGCAGGCGAGATCGGGCGCGGCGGGCCAGCTGCCGACGACGATGCCGGGGCAGTCGATGCCGTACGAGCGCAGCGCCATCGCGGTCAGCGCGGTGGTGTTGAGGGTGCCGAGGCCGGCCTGGACGACCACGAGGACGGGGGCGCCCGCGAGGCGCGCGGCGTCGGCGAGGGTGTGGCCGTCCGCGTCGAAGCGGACCAGCAGCCCGCCGGCGCCCTCGACCAGGACCAGGTCGTGCGAGGCGGCCAGCTTCGCCGCGGCATCGGCGATCTCCTGCGGGCCCACCGCCGGCAGACCGGCCCGCAGGGCGGCCGTCGCGGGTGCCAACGGCTCCGGGAAGCGGGCGAGTTCGGCGACGGTGACCGGTCCGGCCAGCCGCTCGACCTCCGCCGCGTCGCCCGGCTCCTGGGCCGTGACGCCGGTCTGGGCGGGCTTGAGCACGGCCACCGAGCGGCCCTGGCCGAGCGCCGCCGAGGCGATCGCGGCCGTGGTCACGGTCTTGCCGATCTCGGTACCCGTACCCGTGACGAACAGCACCGGCATGGTGCGCCTCCGAACTCCGTACTGATGGTGGGGGATGGGGAAGGGGAAGGGGAAGGGGAAGGTCTGTGGTGGGGCGGGGGGAGTGCCGACTTCCCCCGCCCTGCACGGGAGTTCAGCCCTCGCGGGCCGCCGCGCGGACCGCGGCGCAGATCCGCGCCACGTCCTCGTCGCCGGTGATGTACGGGGGCATCGTGTAGATCAGGTCCCGGAACGGGCGCAGCCAGACGCCCTCCCGGACCGCGGCGCGGGTCGCCGCCGCCATGTCGACCGGGTGGTCGAGCTGGACGACCCCGATCGCGCCCAGCACCCGGACGTCGCGCACCCCGGCGATGTCCCGGGCCGCCGCCAGCCCGTCCCGCAGCCCGGCTTCGACGCGCCCGACCTCCCGCGCCCAGTCCTGGGACAGCAGCAGTTCGACGGAGGCGTCCGCGACGGCGGCGGCCAGCGGATTGCCCATGAAGGTGGGACCGTGCGCCAGCACCGGCAGCTCGCCGCGGGAGATGCCGTCGGCGATCTCCGCGGTGCACAGCGTTGCCGCGAGCGTCAGATATCCGCCGGTCAGCGCCTTGCCCAGACACATCACGTCCGGGGCCACCCCGGCGTGCCCGGCGGCGAAGAGCGTGCCGGTGCGGCCGAAGCCGGTGGCGATCTCGTCGAAGACCAGCAGCACGCCATGGGCGTCGCAGGCTTCCCGCAGCACCCGCAGATAGCCGGGGGAGTGGAAGGACATCCCGCCCGCGCCCTGCACCACCGGCTCCACGATCACCGCGGCCAGCTCCTCGGCGTGCCGGGCGATCAGCTCCCGCAGATGGTCCGCGTAGGCGCCGTCCGGCGCGGCGTCGAAACCGGCCGGCGGCGCGTCCGCGAAGATCTGCCGCGGGAGCACTCCCTGCCACAACTCGTGCATCCCGCCGTCCGGATCGCAGACGGACATCGGCTGCCAGGTGTCGCCGTGGTAACCGCCGCGCCAGGTCAGCAGCCGCTGCTTGCGGGGCTTGCCGAGCGAGCGCCAGTACTGGAGGCACAGCTTGACCGCGACCTCGACCGACACCGAGCCGGAGTCGGCGAGGAAGACGTGCCGCAGCGGCTCCGGGGTGATGTCGACCAGCCGCTTGGCCAGCCGCACGGCGGGCTCATGGGTGAGCCCGCCGAACATCACATGGCTCATACGGGACAGCTGGCCGCGGGCGGCCTCGTTGAGCACCGGGTGGTTGTACCCGTGCACCGCCGACCACCACGACGCCATGCCGTCCACCAACTCGGCCCGGCCCTCGACCGGCCGGGCCAGTCGCAGCCGGACGCCGGCGGCCGACTCGACCAGCAGCGGCTCGCTCCGGCCGGGCATCGGCCCGTACGGGTGCCAGACGTGCTGCCGGTCGAGCGCGAGCAGTTCCTCAGGGGAGAGCGGGGTGCGCGGCTCAGGCATTGGGCGGCAGATCGGTGCCGGCGCCGCGGCGGCGCACCGCGACCAGGTCGCGCCGGGTCTCGTCGGAGGGCGCCGGGACGCCGGCGGTCTCGGCCGTGTCGGAGGCGGATACGGAGGCGGCTCCCGCCTCGGCCACCGCCTCCGCTGCCGGCTCGTCGCCCCTGCGGTGTTCCGGCAGCGTCGTGGTGTCCGTACCCTCCACCTCGAAGCCGGCGTCCGCGATCATCGCCAGATCGTCCTTGCCGGCCTGGCCCTCGCTGGTCAGGTAGTCGCCGAGGAAGATGGAGTTGACCAGATGGAGGGCGAGCGGCTGCATGCTCCGCAGGTGCACCTCCCGGCCCCCGGCCAGCCGTACCTCCACGTCCGGGCAGACGAACCGGACCATCGCCAGGATGCGCAGGCAGCGCTGCGGGGTGAGGTTCCACTCCTTGGCCAGCGGCGTCCCCTCGAACGGGATCAGGAAGTTGACCGGCACCGAGTCCGGGTCCAGCTCGCGCAGTGCGAAGACCACGTCGACCAGGTCGGCGTCGGTCTCGCCCATACCGGCGATCAGCCCGGAGCACGCGGACATGCCCGCCGCCTGCGCCTGCTGGACGGTGCCGACCCGGTCCGAGAAGTCGTGTGTGGTGCAGATGTCGCCGTAAGTGGCTTCCGAGGTGTTGAGGTTGTGGTTGTACGCGTCGGCGCCCGCCGCGCGCAGCCGCTCCGCCTGGCCGTCGCTGAGCAGACCCAGGCAGGCGCACACCTCCACGCCCTCGTTCTGCTCCTTGATGGTGGAGATGGTCTCCGAGACCCGCGCCACGTCCTTGTCCGTGGGGCCCCGGCCGCTGGCGACCAGGCAGACCCGCTTGGCGCCGCCGGCCACCCCGGCCGCCGCCGCCTTGGAGGCGTCATCGGGCTTGAGCCAGGTGTACTTGAGGATCTCGGCCTTCGACCCCAGCCGCTGGGAGCAGTACGAGCAGTCCTCAGGGCACAGGCCCGACTTGAGGTTGACGAGGTAGTTCAGCTTGACCCGCCGCCCGAACCACTGGCGGCGCACCTTCCCGGCCGCGGCCACCACGTCGAGCAGTTCGTCATCGGATGTCGCCAGTACGGCGAGCGCCTCTTCGCGGGTCGGCACCTCGCGCCGGAGTCCCTTGTCCACCAATGCGTTCAGCAGGTCCATGGCGTTGATCCTGGCGTACGCCCCACCTCCCGGCCAAGGAGGATTCCCACAATGCGCGCCGATCGGGGTGTGTGTATCACCACACTGTCCCCGTGCGGAACGACCGCTAACGTCTATCGACAGCCCACAATCACGGCCGATGCGAAGCCCGCTTTCGAGGCCGCCGGACGAAGGACGCCGATGCCGCACGACCCCGCCCCGTCGCTGCTGTACGACACCCCGACCGCGGCGCCCGCCGCGCCCCCGCGACCGGCGACCGGCGCGGCCTTCGACTGGATCGACACCGCTCGCGGCGAACGCCGCCGCGCCGGACTCGTCCGGACGCTGCGGCCCCGCCCCGCCGACTCCCCGCTGCTCGACCTGGCGAGCAACGACTACCTGGGGCTTGCCCGGCACCCCGAGGTCGTGCA
Organism: Streptomyces sp. GS7; assembly: GCF_009834125.1. Taxonomy (NCBI): domain Bacteria; kingdom Bacillati; phylum Actinomycetota; class Actinomycetes; order Kitasatosporales; family Streptomycetaceae; genus Streptomyces; species Streptomyces sp. GS7. Next base: position 5,726,957 of record NZ_CP047146.1, on the reverse strand, counting down.
CGGCGCGGCCGAGGCCGCGTACCGCTGGGGCGCCGGCGCCACGGGCTCCCGGCTGGTCACCGGCAGCACCGAACTCCATGCCCAACTGGAGCGGGCGCTGGCCGAGTTCTGCGGATTCGAGGCGGCGCTGGTGCTGTCCTCCGGCTACGCCGCGAACCTCGCCGCGGTCACCGCACTCACCGCCCCCGGCACCCTGCTCGTCTCCGACGCGGGCAACCACGCCTCCCTCATCGACGGCTGCCGGCTCTCCCGGGCCCGTACCGAAGTGGCGCCGCACGCCGACCCGGAGGCCGTGCGCGCCGCGCTGACCGGTCACGACGGGCGGGCGCTCGCGGTGACCGACTCGGTCTTCTCCGTCGACGGCGACGCCGCGCCGCTGCCCGCGCTCGCCGACGCCTGCCGGTCGCGGGGCGCGGCCCTCCTCGTCGACGACGCGCACGGGCTGGGCGTGCTGGGCGACGGGGGCCGCGGCGCGCTGCGGGCCGCCGGACTCGCCGGCGACGCCGATGTGGTGACCACCGTGACGCTCTCCAAGTCGCTGGGCTCGCAGGGCGGTGCGGTGCTGGGCCCGGCCCGGGTCATCGAGCATCTGGTCAACACCGCCCGCACGTTCATCTTCGACACCGGGCTGGCGCCCGCGGCCGTCGGCGGCGCACTCGCCGCGCTGCGCTTGCTGGAGCGGGAACCGCAACGTGCCGCACGAGCCCGGGAGGTGGCGCGGGAGCTGCACACCCGGCTCACCGCTGCGGGCCTCGCGGCCGTCCGCCCGGACGCCGCGGTGGTCTCGGTACGGGCCCCCTCCCCGGAGGCCGCGGTGCGCTGGGCCGCCGACTGCCGCGCGGCCGGGCTGGTGGCAGGCTGCTTCCGGCCGCCGTCCGTACCGGACGGGATCTCCCGGCTGCGGCTGACCGCACGCGCGGACCTGACGGATGACCAGATCGCAGCGGCGGTGGGCACGATCGTGGCCACCGCACCGCCGGTCTGAGCCGTCCGGGCGGCGGTTCCCACGCCGTACGGGGCACCGCCGCCCGGCCGGACACCGCGCGCCGCGAGCGCCTCCTCTGCCCCAAATACGGCCTCTCGTAGCAGAGTTCACCGCATCGGGCGATAGAACAGCGATAGAACTCTGTATATCTTGGGCGATCGCCCACCGTACCGGCAGCATGGGTGGCAGTCTGGCGCACAGCACACATCCGAGGCCGTCGGCGTCCTGATCGGCATCTCGGCTTCCCGGCGGGCCGGAGCCGAGCCTCGGTGGGAAAGGGACGGCGTCGCCATGGCAGACCACCAGGAATCCAGCCTCACCCTGCCAAGCGACCCGACCTCGGTCGCCACCGCCCGCAGACACGTCCTGGACGTACTCACTCAGTGGGGCCTCCCCGGCGGCTCCGACACCGCCGACTCCGTCCGGCTGATCGTCTCCGAACTCGCCACCAACGCCGTTCAGCACACCTTCGGCCAGTCCCCGACCTTCACCGTCGAGCTGCGGCTGGACCGCGACGAACGGCTGCGCATCGGCGTCACCGACAGTCACCCCCGATGGCCGCGCCGGCTGCCCGCCGCCGTCCAGCAGGACAACGGCCGGGGCCTGGTCATCATCCGCTGCCTGGCCGCGGAACACGGCGGCCGGCTCTCGGTGGAGCCGACCGCCACCGGGGGCAAGACCGTCTGGATCGCGATGCCGTGGCGGGCGCCGGTGCCCTGAGCCCGCCACGGCCGGCGGCGGACGTCGGGGCGTCGAGGAGTCAGGGCGTCGGGCCGTTGCGGGCCGGGTGGCGGGCGAAGGCGCCGCGCAGCAGCGCGCGCAGGGTGTCCGCGGCCGGGGTCCCGCCACCGGGGCGGTAGGCCACCGAGATCCGGCGGCGCAGCTCCGGCGGTTCCAAGTGCCGGATGCCCAGCGGGGTCACCGAGCCGGTCGCCATCATCTCCGGTACCACCGCCACCCCCAGGCCCGCGCTCACCAGCGCGCACACCACCGCATAGCCCGGCGACTCGCAGCGCACCGCGACACTCGCCCCGGCCGCGGCCAACGCCGCTTCCACCGCCCGCCGGTTGGGGTCGGCCGGGGCCATGCTGACCAGCGGCTGCCCGGCCAACTCGGCGAGCGGCAGCCGCCCGGAACCCGCCGACAGGGCGTGGCCGGGCGCGGTGACCAGCACCAACTCCTCGGTCAGCAGTGCCTCCAGCCGCACTCCGTCCGGCGTCGGCAGCGCCTCGCCCGGCACGTACTCATGCGTCAGCGCCAGATCGACCTGCCCGACCGCCAGCGCTTCCGTGCCCTCGGGCGGTACGTACTCGGTGACGCTCAGCTCCACGTCCGGGTGGGCGCGGCGGAAGGCGCTGAGCGCGGGCGGCAGCAGATGCGTACCGGCGGTCATGAACGTGCCGACCCGCAGCCGGCCGCCGGAGAGCCCGGCCAGCAGGGACAGCTCGTGCCGCGCCTGGTCCAGCTCGTCGAGCACCCGGCGGGCCCGGACCAGCAGCAGCTCGCCGGCCGCGGTCAGCCGGGCCCCGCGGTGGTGGCGCACCAGCAGCGCCGTCCCGGTCTCCCGCTCCAGCTTGGCGAGCTGCTGGGAGAGCGCGGGTGCCGTGTAGCCGAGCCGGGCCGCGGCCCGGGTGATCGAGCCGGCCTCCGCGACCGCTACGAGAGCGGCCAGCCGCGTGGGGTCGTACATAAGAACCTCTTTAGGCCCACCTACGAGAATGCCAATACCCATTAAAGGCTCTGGTCGGTGACGATGGCGTCATGGACGGACAGCTGATCACCTTCACCGGGGTCGCCGCGGGCATGGTCACCCTGCCGGGCGCGGACTTCGCGGTCGTGGTGCGCAACGCCCTCGACTCGCGCCGCGCGGGGGTGGCGACCGCCGTCGGCGTGGCGGGCGGGCTGCTGGTGCACACCGCACTGGCGGTGGCCGGCCTGGCCGCGGTGCTGGTGGCCGTGCCCGCACTCTTCGGTGCCGTCCAACTCCTGGGTGGTGCCTACCTGTTGTACCTGGGCGTCCGCGCGCTGACACCGGTCCTGCGCCGACCGGTCGCGCCGCCGGACGCCGCGCCCGCCACCCCGGGCACACCCGCGGCGGCACCCGCGGCCCGCCCCGCCGGGCCCGCGGTCGGCCTCGGTGCCGTGCAGTGCCTGCGCCAGGGCTTTCTGACCAACGCGCTCAACCCCAAGGCCCCCGTCCTCTTCCTCAGCCTGCTCCCGCAGTTCGTACCGGCGGCAGCGCCGGCGCTGCCCCGGACACTGCTGCTGGCCGTGATCGTCGTGGCCATGGCACTGGTGTGGTTCCCCGCCGTCGCCCTGCTCGTCGACCGGCTGGGCACGTGGCTGCGCCGCCCCCGGGTGGCCCGCGCCCTCCAGGCCACCACCGGCGCCCTGCTCACCGCCCTGGGCGGCATCCTGCTCGTCGAGCTCGTCGTCGCCTGAACACCCGCCCTGCGGGCACCGCTCACTGACTGCGCACCAGTCGCCGCCACCGGCCGGGCATCAGACGTCACGGCAGGTCAGCGGACCCGCCCGTACCAGACCGCGCGGCTCCAGATCCGCTCCAGGCGGACCACGCTGCCGGACTTGGGCGCGTGCCAGATCCGGTCGCCGCCGGCGTAGATGCCGACGTGGTAGATCCCCTTGCGGGAGTGGAAGAAGACCAGATCGCCGTCCCGGCGCGCGGCGCGCGAGACATGCTCGGTGTGGTGGTACTGGTCCGCCGCGGTGCGCGGGAGCGACCGCCCGGCCCGCCGGTACGAATACAGCGTCAGCCCCGAGCAGTCGAAGCTGTCCGGCCCCTGCGCACCGTACTCGTAGGGAGCGCCCTTCTTGGAGGCGGCGATCCGCAGCGCCGTGGCGGGCACGGACGCCGCCTCGGTCGCTCCCGGGGCCGTCGCCGTGCCGCCCACCGCGACCAGTGCCAGGGCGGACACGGCGCCGGCACGCATCAGGAGATGCGGCACCTGCACGCGCATGGTCATGCGCAACCCTTCGTCAGCCGGTGATCCGGACAACGGCGGGGTTCAACTGCCCGTCCGGACCGCCCCGTCGCTGTGGCGGGGTCTTGTCGTCGAGGGGATCGTCACGCAACCACTCCCCGATTTCCTCGCTGAAATTGCCTTATGTGGCATTGGTCACATTTAGCCTCAATGGGGGATTTTCTCCGCTCCGGCGCGACGACCGGCGCGTCGCTGAGGCCGGGACCAGCGGCGAAACGCAAGGGACAGCGGAAATCCCGGTGTTCCGCGCAATTTCTCGCTCCCTTACCGCAGGCGCGGACGCTACGCCGTAAGTGCGATCCGGAGTCGTTCGTGTCCCCTGTCTGCCCGCCCTGCGCTTCGCGCCGGTGCCTCAGACCTCCTGCTGCGGCGGCACCGCGACGCGCCGGGCCCGGCGCTCTCCGTCCAGCACCCGCAGTGCCCGGCCCAGCGTCTCGTGGTGCAGTTCGCTCTCGCCCCGGTCGTGCATCAGCGTCAGCGCGTCCCGCAGCTCCGCGGCCTTGCCGACCAGCGCCTGGGCGGCGCGCAGGCTGCCGTAGGTGGAGTCGCCGCGGGCCGGGTTGATCCGGCCCAGCAGGTCGAGGGCCGCCAGATAGCAGTCGATCAGCTCGCCCTCGGCCCGGGTCAGTGCGGGCAGCGGCGGCAGCTCTGGTGGCAGCACGGCGGCTCACCGCGCCGCGGGCCGGTCGGCGGACCGCTTGCGGTCGCGGGTGAGCCCGTCGATCAGGCCGTACTCCCGGGCGGCCGGGGCGTCGAAGACCGTGTCGCGCTCGATGTCCGCGGCGATCCGCTCGCGGGGCTGCCCGGTGTGCTCGGCCAGCATCTCCTCCAGCCTGTCGCGGGTGCGCAGCAGTTCCTCCGCCTTGATCTGGAGATCGGTGGTCTGCCCCTGGACCGGCTCGGCGAACGACGGCTGGTGGATCAGGACCCGGGCCCGGGGGAGGGCCAGCCGCTTCCCCGGGGCGCCGGCGGCCAGCAACACCGCGGCCGAGGAGGCGGCCTGCCCCAGGCAGACGGTCTCCACGTCGCAGGAGACGAAGCGCATCGTGTCGTAGATGGCGCACATCGCGGTGAACGAGCCGCCGGGGGAGTTGATGTAGAGCGAGATGTCCTGGTCGGGCGCGGCGTGTTCGAGGTGGATGAACTGCGCCATGACGTCGTTGGCGCAGGTGTCGTCGATGGGGGTGCCCAGGAAGACGATCCGTTCGCTGAGCAGCTTGGAGTACGGGTCCATGGTCCGGGTCCCGTCGGTGGTGCGTTCGGTGAACTCCGGCAGGACGTGGCGCGCCGCGGGTCGCAGCATGACTGCTCCTTTCCCTCCGTAAAAAATGTACAGGACGTACATCCCGTTAGAATGGGAGCATGGCCTACGAAATTCCGGTGACGCAAGCCCGAGCCGAGCTGGCGGATCTGATCAACCGCGTCGTCTACGGCGGTGAGCGGGTGGTCGTCACGCGCCACGGGAAGCCGCTGGTGGCCCTCGTTTCCGCCGCTGACCTGGAGCGACTCGAAGAGCTGGGGCGGCGCGCGGCGGATCCGGAACAGGAGCAGGTGATCAGCACGGTCTCCGCTGTCCGGCAGCTGCCGTCCGCTGCGGGCGAACGGCAGCGGTTCGGCATCGCGGCAGAACACCGCGACCCGGCTGCCGGGGATCGGCGGCCGGGTCGCGGGAGGTGACCGTGCGCTGCGCGGTGGCGGTCCGTCAGTGCGGGACCGCCCGGTGCCGCGGTGGCGTCAGGAGCTGAGCTGCCACAGGGCGTTGGCGATGGCGTTGCTGTGGTTGTGCAGTGCGGTGTCGTCGATGTTCTTGGACGTGTCGCAGGACTGGTGGTAGCAGGGGTCGAACGCCTTGCCCGCGGTGCCGCCCCACTCCTTCGCCTGGGCGTCGGTCTTGATGTAGTCGGCGCCGGAGAACAGCCCGCCGACGGGGACGCCGGCGTTCTTGAAGGGCGCGTGGTCGGAGCGGCCGTCGCCCTCGGTCTCCCGCTCGGTGGGGATCTTCTTGTCGGCGAACCAGTCCTTGAAGACCTTCGTCAGCCGGGCGTCGTATTCATAGACGAAGTAGCCCGGGTTCGGCGAGCCGATCATGTCGAAGTTCAGATACGAGTCGAGCTTCGCCTTGTCGGCGCCGAGGCTGTCGACGTAGTGCTGGGAGCCGACCATGCCGTCCTCCTCGTCGCCCCACCAGGCGAACCGCAGGTGCTTGGCGGGCTTGAGGTGCTCCCGGGAGACGGTGAGCGCGATCTCCAGGAGGCCGGCCGAGCCGGAGCCGTCGTCGTTGATGCCGGGGCCCGCGTCGACCGAGTCCAGATGGGAGCCGGCCATGACGGTCTTGTCCTCGGCGCCGCCCGGCCAGTCGGCGATGACGTTGTAGCCCTTGGCGCCGCCGTGCTCGAACTCCTGGAGCCTGGTGGTGAATCCGGCGGCGTCCAGCTTGCCCTTGATGTAGTCGACCGACGCCTGGTAACCGGGCTGCCCGTGGGCGCGGTTGCCGCCGTTGGCGTCGGCTATGGACTGGAGCTTGTCGAGGTGTGCCTTGACCGCGGCCACCGGGATGTCCGGGGCGGAGAGCGGCCGGGATGAGGTGGCCTGGGCCGCGGCGGCGGTGCCCAACAGGGCCGCGACGGCGGTGCAGGCGCCGGTGGCCAGCACGATACGGCGGGTACGGATTGAGCGGGTCACGATGTGGCTCCGATGCTGGTGTGGGGGAAGTGTTGCCCAGCTGATTTGACGCGCTCATGAGGATTACGACCGACTTTGAAATCAGTCAAGAGCGGTTACCGGACAGTCGCGTTCGTGAATCGGAATGACGTCTGTTTTATGCGGATAGTTCCGCTTGCTGTCGCGTATCGCGGAGGCCTCGGGCTTTCCGGAACGGTTTCCGATGTGTGGAATTCGCCACCGGATTTCCGCACAAACCCGTCGGGCTGGGGGGCGGGAAAGGCTGCGGCGAATCCGGTCGCCCCGGTGGCGGTCGGTGATTTCCGGTGTGTTACGCCAAGCGCGCCAAGGGTTCCGTGCCCGCCGTCCGCCGTAACGGCGATGAAATATCGGCGAACTAGGTTGGAGCGATGGGGTGGTTGATGTCCAAGTGCTGGTGGCCGGTTTGCTCCCCCTTTAATCACTGTGTGGTACATCTAACTGAACGGGTGTGTCAACGCCCGTGACCTGGGCAAATGCACCCGGGCGGGAACACTGTGAGGTGGAACGTATGCAACTGACCCCGCATGAGCAGGAACGGTTGATGATTCATGTGGCGGCAGACGTGGCCGAAAAGCGGCGGGCGCGGGGATTGAAGCTCAATCATCCGGAATCCATCGCGCTGCTGACCGTGCACATCCTCGAAGGTGCCCGCGACGGCCGTTCCGTAGCCGAGCTCATGTCCTCCGGCCGGAAGGTGCTCACCCGGGACGACGTCATGGAAGGCGTCCCCGAGATGATCCACGACGTGCAGGTCGAGGCGACCTTCCCCGACGGCACCAAGCTCGTCACCGTTCACGAACCCATCAACTGACCGCGGGAGTAACGAAGATGATCCCGGGACAGATCCTCTACGCCGACGAGCCGGTACGCCTGAACGCAGGGCTCCCCCTCACGCGCATGACCGTCCTCAACGCCGCCGACCGTCCCGTCCAGGTCGGCTCGCACTACCACTTCGCCGAGGCCAACCCGGGCCTCGACTTCGACCGCGACGCCGCGCACGGCAAGCGGCTGAACGTCGCGGCCGGCTCCGCCGTGCGCTTCGAGCCCGGTATCCCCACCGAGGTCGAGCTGGTCCCCATCGGGGGCAAGCGGATCGTCGCGGGCCTGCGCGGTGAGACCGGAGGAGCACTCGATGGCTGAGCTGACCCGCCAGGCGTACGCCGACCTGTTCGGCCCCACCGCCGGCGACCGGATCCGGCTCGCCGACACCGACCTGGTCATCGAGATCACTGAGGACCGCTCGGGCGGCCCCGGCCGGGCCGGCGACGAGGCGGTGTTCGGCGGCGGCAAGGTGATCCGGGAATCGATGGGCCAGTCCCGCGCCACCCGGGCCGAAGGCACGCCCGACACCGTCATCACCGGCGTCGTGGTGCTCGACCACTGGGGCATCGTCAAGACCGACGTCGGTATCCGGGACGGCCGGATCACCGCCCTCGGCAAGGCCGGCAACCCGGACACCATGGACGGCGTCCACCCCGACCTGGTCATCGGTCCGGAGACCGAGATCATCGCGGGCAACGGCAAGATCCTCACCGCCGGCGGTATCGACACCCACGTCCACTTCATCTGCCCCCAGCAGGTGGACGAGGCGCTGTCCGCGGGCATCACCACGCTCGTCGGCGGCGGCACCGGTCCCGCGGAGGGCAGCAAGGCCACCACCATCACCCCCGGCGCCTGGCATGTCGCCCGGCTCTTCGAGTCGATGGACGGTCTGCCGGTCAACGTCGGGCTCCTCGGCAAGGGCAACACCATGTCCCTGCCGTCGATGCGCGACCAGCTGAAGGCCGGCGTCCTCGGCTTCAAGATCCACGAGGACTGGGGCGCCACGCCCGCCGTCCTCGATGCCTGCCTGACCGTGTGCGAGGAGAGCGGCGCCCAGCTCGCGATCCACACCGACACCCTCAACGAGGCCGGGTTCCTCGGCGACACCCTCGCCGCCATCGCCGGCCGCTCCCTGCACGCGTTCCACGTCGAAGGGGCCGGCGGCGGCCACGCCCCCGACATGATCGCGATGGTCTCCGAGCCCAATGTGCTGCCCGCGTCCACCAACCCGACGCGACCGCACACCGTCAACACCGTCGAGGAACACCTCGACATGCTGATGGTCTGCCACCACCTCAACCCCGCCGTCCCCGAGGACCTGGCGTTCGCCGAATCCCGGATACGGCCCTCCACCATCGCCGCCGAGGACATCCTGCACGACCTCGGCGCCATCTCGATCATGTCCTCCGACGCCCAGGCCATGGGCCGGATCGGCGAGGTCGTGATGCGTACGTGGCAGACCGCCCACGTCATGAAGCGCCGCCGGGGCGCCCTGCCCGGCGACGGCCACGCGGACAACCACCGCGCCCGGCGCTACGTCGCGAAGTACACCATCAACGCGGCCATCGCCCAGGGCATCGACCACGTCGTCGGCTCGGTCGAGAGCGGCAAGCTCGCCGACCTCGTGCTGTGGGACCCGGCGTTCTTCGGGGTCAAGCCGCAGCTCGTCATCAAGGGCGGCCAGATCGCGTACGCGCAGATGGGCGACGCCAACGCGTCCATCCCCACCCCGCAGCCGGTCCTGCCCCGCCCGATGTTCGGCGCCTTCGGCCGGGCCCCCGGCAGCAACTCGCTCAACTTCGTCTCCCAGCAGGCCATCGAGGACGACCTCCCCGAACGCCTCCCGCTGGCCAAGTCCTTCGAGGCCATCCGCTCCACCCGTGGCGTCAGGAAGGCCGACATGCGCAACAACGACGCCCTGCCGCGCGTCCAGGTCGACCCCGACACCTTCACGGTGACCATCGACGGCGAGGTGGTCGAACCTGCCCCCGCCGCCGAACTCCCCATGGCCCAGCGGTACTTCCTCTTCTGACGTGCCGTCCATGTCGTCACCGAATGATCCGGAGCGCCATCGATGAGCGAGCGTAGCGAGCGAGCCATTCAAAGGTGCGTGCTGAGCGAATGCGAAGCCGAGCGAAGCGAGGTGTCGGCATGAGTCGCGCCGCGCTGCTCGTCCTCGCCGACGGCCGGTTCCCCGCCGGAGGGCACGCCCATTCGGGCGGCGCCGAACCGGCCGTCACCGCGGGACGTATCAAGGACGCCGCCTCCCTGGAGACCTTCTGCCGGGGCCGGCTGCACACCGCGGGCCTGGTCGCCGCGGGACTCGCCGCGGCAGCCGCCGGCGGCTGCGACCCGCTCCTCCTGGACGACGCCGCCGACGCCCGTACGCCCGTACCGGCGCTGCGGCAGGTCGCCCGGCGGCTCGGCCGCCAGATGATGCGGGCCGCCCGCGCCACCTGGCCCGGACCCGAACTCGACGCGCTGGCCGCGGCCCGCCCGCGCGGCGCCCACCAGCCGGTCGTCCTCGGCCTGGCCGCCCGGTCCGCCGGCCTGACGCCGCTGGACGCCGCGTACGCCGTGGCCTACGAGAACATCAGCGGCCCGGCCACCGCCGCGGTCCGGCTGCTGAGCCTGGACCCCTTCGACGCCACCGCCGTCCTCGCCCGCCTCGCCCCCGACCTCGAACGGGTCGCGGAACAGGGAGCCGAGGCCGCGGCCCGCGTCGCCGCCGAAGGACTCGACGCCCTGCCCGCCGCCTCCGCGCCGCTGCTCGACATCACCGCGGAGGCACACGCCGCCTGGCCGGTGCGCCTCTTCGCGTCCTGACCTCCGCCGCCCGCCCACCGCGCCGCGCATCCCGCGGCCGTACGAACCACCGGAGTGACCCACCATGCACCTCGACCACCAGGACGGCTTCCCCGAGCGGCACACCTACAGCGCCGCCGATCCGGTCCGCACGGACGGAACCCGGCGCGCCTTGCGGATCGGGCTGGGCGGCCCGGTCGGCACCGGCAAGACCGCCACCGTCGCCGCCCTGTGCCGCGCACTGCGCGACGAGCTGTCCATCGCGGTCGTCACCAACGACATCTACACCCGTGAGGACGCCGAGTTCCTGTTGCGTGAGGCGGTGCTGCCCGCCGAGCGGATCGCCGCGGTGGAGACCGGCGCCTGCCCGCACACCGCCATCCGCGACGACATCTCCGCCAACCTGGAGGCGGTGGAGGACCTGGAGGAGAGCGTCGGCCCGCTCGATCTTGTTCTGGTCGAATCCGGCGGTGACAACTTGACCGCGACCTTCTCCAAGGGGCTGGTCGACGCCCAGATCTTTATCATCGACGTGGCCGGCGGCGACGACATCCCGCGCAAGGGCGGTCCCGGCGTCACCACCGCCGACCTGCTCGTCATCAACAAGACCGACCTCGCCCCCTACGTCGGCGTCGACCTCGACGGCATGGCCCGCGACGCCAAGGCCCAACGCGGCGACCTCCCCGTCGCCTTCACCGCCCTCAAGCTGCCGAACGGTGTCCGTCCCGTGGCGGAGTGGGTCCGTGCGCGGCTGGCCGACTGGACCGCGGCACAGGCATGACCACAGTCCTTCCCACCCCCGCGGCGGTGCGGGCCACCGCCCTCCCGGCGGCCGGCCTGCGCGCCACCGCCCGCATCGTCGCGCGGGCGGACGCCCATGGCGCGACCCGGCTGCCGGTCCTCGACGGCGGCGGCCCGTTTGCGCTGCGCCGTATCCAGCCGCACGCCGGCCAGGCGCGGGTCTGCGTGGTGGGCGCCATGAGCGCCCCGCTCGGCGGTGACCGGCTGGGCATCGAGGCCACCGCCGAGGCGGGCGCCTCGCTGCGCGTCACGGCCGCCGCGGCGACCGTCGCGCTGCCCGGCCGCACCGCCGAACAGGCCACCTACGACGTGCGGTTGACGGTCGGCGAGGGGGCTGTCCTGGAGTGGCTGCCGGAGCCGCTGATCTCCGCCGAGGGCAGCGATCTGCGGATGACCACCACCGTCGAACTCGCCCCCACCGCCCGGCTCGTGCTCCGCGAGGAGCAGGTCCTGGGGCGCAGCGGCGAGCGGACCGGCGCCCTGCGCAGCCGCCTGACGGTCCGCCGGGCCGGCCGCACGCTGCTCGACCAGGAGACCGCCTACGGCCCCGGCGCCCCCGGCTGGGACACCTCGGCCGTCCTGGGCGGCAACCGCGCCGTCGGGCAACTCCTCGTCGTCACACCGGAGTACGAGCAGCAGCCGGCCGAGGTGCGGCTGCTGGGCGGGGTGGCCGGCGACGGCGCGGGCCAGGGCGTCCTGGCACCGCTCGCCGGACCCGCCGCCCTGGTCACCGCGGTCGCCCCGGACGGGCTGCGGCTGCGGCGGCTGCTGGACGAGGTCCTGGCCGGCTGAGGTCTCACACCTCCAGCTCGGCCTCCAGACGGGCGAGGCGGTGGCGCGCCAGCGCGAGGTTGGCGCGCTTCCGGTCCAGCACGAGGTAGAGGAACAGGCCGCTGCCGTTCTTGCCCGTCACCGGCCGGATGATGTGGTACTGCGCGGTCAGCGTGATCAGCATGTCCTCGATGGCGCCCTGGAGTTCCAGCATTTCCATGGTGCGCAGCTTGGCGCGTACGACGTCGGTGTTCCCGGCCGCGGCGATATTGAGGTCGAACGTCTGGTTGTCGCCGAGCGTGGCCAGCGCCATTCCGCTGGTGTAGTCGACCAGGGCGACGCCTATGGCGCCTTCGATGGTCGATATCGCTTCGGCGAGGGCCTTTTCCATTTGAGCCATGAGGGGTCGAGCCTTTCGGTGTAGGTAGTGCCTTCTCGTGATGCGCGGGCGGAATATCAGCGGCCCGGCGGTGCGTCCAGCAGGGTCGCGATGCGCGCCGCGGTCCGCCGGGCCTGTAAATGGAGCCGCCCGATATTGGTGTCCGGTCCCGCCACGGCCGTGAGGACCGCGCGGTGCCCGGCGGAATAGGCCGCGATATAGCCGCCCGAGCCACGTGTGAGGGATTCCTCGAACGCGCCCTGCCCGGTGGCGTCGGCCAGTCTTTTGGCGACCCCGATCGCCGCGGCGGTGAGCGCGGCGAGGCCGTCCGGTTCGATATCCGGCAGATCATGCGCGATGACCATGCCGTCCGCACTGGCCACCATTCCGCCGTGCAGGTGCCGCACTTGGTCGCGCAGTGCGAGCAGTTCCTCCCGGATTCCGGGTGCGATCGCCTCGGATTCGATCGTCATCGGTTTGCTGAATCTCCTTCTTCCGGCGCGCTTGCCGAATACGTGCCTCATGGCAGGGGTTCGCAGGGGTTCACAGGTTCTCCTCCAGCGCGGTGCGCAGTCGGACAAGGAGGGCGACGTCCGGATCGGCGGTCTCCAGGACGCCCGGGTCCGGCAGGTGCCAGCGCGGTGCGGCGCCGGGGGCCGCGGCGCGCCGGTCCGCCCCGGACGCCCCCGGCCGCCGCCGGGGCAGCGCCGCCGGCTTCGGGGGCAGCCGGATCAGCCCGGCCGCGGCCAGCCCCCGGACGTCGAGGAGCGTCAGATACGCGGACTGGCCCAGCGCATGGGCGAGTTCGTACGGGGTGTGCCGGCCGTCCGCGTGCTCCAGCAGCCGCCGCTGCCGACCGGTGACGGCCGGGCGCACTGCGCCGGCCGGCCCCTCCGGGCCACCCGGTCCGTCCGCTCCGGCCGAGCGGACCGGGACCACGGGGACGACCGGCGCCTCGTCGGCCGCCGCCCAGGGCCGCAGCCGGTCGAGCAGCGCCCGCCGGCGCGCCGTCGCCTCCTGGAGCGCCGCCGCGCCGACCAGGCGTACGACACCCAGCCAGTGCCCCTCGCCCGGTGTGAAGGTGGTGCTTCCGGGCGCCAGCGGCAGGACGAAGAACGCCGCGTCGAGGAGCGCCGCGAGCTGGCAGATCTCCAGCTCACCCTGGGTCAGCCACCCCTGCTCGACGAGGAACCGGCCACCGCGCCGCTGCGGACCCGCCGCCTCCGCGGCGCGCTGCCGGGACCGTGCGGAGAGCCGTCCGGCCGCGGTGAGCCGGGCCTCGGGCCCCGGAGCCGCCGGGCACTCGACGCAGTAGACCGCGCCCTCGCGGAGATAGACGCAGCCGTTCGGGGCGCGCAGGGCGCCGGTGGCGCGCTCGGCGGCGTACCGGCCGAGCAGACCGGACCCGCCGCCGTCGCCGGACGTGGCCGAACGGGTCGGCAGTGGAGGTGCCATGACGGGCCGTCAACCGGTGACCAGCTCCGCGGCCAGATCCCGCAGCCGTAACCGGGCGATGGCCAGATTCGCCTGGGCGCGATCCAGCCAGAGGTAGAGGAAGGTCTGGCTGTCGAAGGCGGTGGGCACGAAGCGGATCAGGTGGTAGCTGCGCGCGGCCGTGATGATCAGATCCTCCAGCGCGGGGCCTTCGCCGCCCGCGGTGTCGAAGGTGGCGTTGCGGGCCACGGCCTGCACCACCTCGGCGGTGTCCGCGGCGGCGGCGTCGTGATCGGCGTGCGGCGCCTGCCCGGCGGTACCGAGGGTCAGCCCGCTGGTCCAGTCGATCAGCCCGGCACCCAGGACTCCGGGTATCCCCATCGCTCGGGCCAACACCTGGTCGATACCGGGCACTTCAGGTCTCCTTCCGGCAGGCACACGGCAAAACGCGGAGGCTCTCCCACGTGGCGGTGAGTGGGAGAGCCTGCACGGAAGGTAACGTAACGCGGGCGCCGGGCATACGCATATGGGTCATGCGTACGGCAATTGACCGGTTCTCGCCCTTCCTCGGCCCGTTGTCTCCGGCCCGGTCCGCGGCACCGGTCAGCCCACCAGATCCCGTGCCGTGAGCGCTCTGCCGTCGAGCAGCCCGGCCTCCTGGTACGCCGCCTGCTGCCTCATCAGCTGCCGTGTGTCCGGGAGCAGTTGCGGGTCCCACTCGTACGACGGGGTGTGGCGCAGCACGCCCAGCCGCTGCCCGGTCGCCCGGGCCAGGATGCGCAGATTGACCTCCGCCGTCCGCCCTGTCCCCTGGAGGTCCGCGGCCCCCTTGCGCAGCGCCGTCAGGAACTTCGCGGCGGCCGGTGTCGCCGCGAACCGGGTCCCGAAGAGCACCCCGGTCGCGACCGTGCCCCTGGGAGGCACGGCCAGCGGCGTCGACACCCCGGCCTCCTCCATGGCCGTGGTGAGCGGTGCGGGCGGCAGCGCCGCGGCCACGCTCCCGGTGGACAGGGCGGTGCGCATGTCGGTGAAGGCGACATCGACCACCGTGACGTCCTTGAGGGTCAGCCCCGACTCCTGGAGCGCGGAGGCGAGTTGGTAACCACCCGCCGCACCCACCCCGCCGGACACCGCGATCCGCCGTCCGCGCAGATCGGCGGCGGTCTTGACCTCCCCCGAGTCCAGCAGCCGCTGGGACACCTCCAGCGCGGACGGGGACGGCCCGGCTCCGGTGGCGGCGCCCATCGACGCGGCGACCCGCACCTTCAGGCCCTTGGCCACCCCGTTGAACAGCCCCGCGGAGAACCCGGCCACCACCGCGTCCACCTTCCCGGAGGCGGCCAGCGGCACCGCGTCCTGGCCGTTCTTGACCGTCTCCAACCGGACCCGGAGGCCCTGCTCCTTGAAGTAGCCCTTGGCCTCGGCGATGTAGAGCGGGGCGAAGAGGGTGGAGGGGACGTGGGCGACCCGCACCGTGGACCCGCCGGCCGCGTCCCCGTCCGCACCGCCGCTCCCGCAGCCGGCGGCGAGCAGGGCGAGGACGGCGAGCAGCACCGGCAGGGCCGACCGGACGGGCGAGAGGGTACGGGGCATGGGGGAGGGGATCCTTTCGGCAGGCATCGGTCGGTCCCGGCTACTCGGGGCGCCAGGGCATCGCCCGGCGCCCGACCAGCGTCACCGCGGCGGAGAACAGCGTGCCCAGCATCGCGACCGCGACCAGGCCGACATACATCCGGTCCGGCTGGAAAAGCGTCCAGGCGTTCCAGATCAGATGGCCCAGACCGCTCTCGGACGCCACGAACTCGACCGCCACGACGACCACCACACCGAGCCCCGATGCCGTCCGCAGCCCGGTCAGCACCCCGGGCAGCGCGCCCGGCAGCAGCACGAACCGCAGCAGCCGCAGCCCCGAAGCGCCGTACGAGCGCGCCGACTCCAGCAGCCGGGGATCGATCTGGCGGACGGCGGAAGCGGTGTTGATCTGGAGGACGAAGAAGACGGTGATCGCGACGGAGAGGATCTTGGGGGTGTCGTTGAGTCCGAAGAGGAGCAGCAGCAGCGGCAGTACCGCGATCTTCGGCACGGAGTACAGCGCGGAGAAGAGCGGGCCCAGGGCGGCGCCCGCGGTGCGGGAGACGCCCATCACGAACCCGGTCAGCGCACCGGCCACCGCCCCGATCACGTACCCGGGGACCAGCCGCCCGAGTGTGGCGAGGGTGTCGGCGCCCAGGTCCCCCGACGCGGTCAGCTCGACGCACCGGACCGCGATCCGCGACGGCGGCGGGAACAGCAGCGCGTCGAGCAGGCCCGCCATCCCCGCGGCCTGCCAGCCCAGCAGCAGCACGGCCGGTACGGAGACGCCCAGCGCGGCGTGCCGCCAGGTCGTCCGCCGGGCCCGTACGACCACGGCGCGCACGGCGTCGTCGGCGGGTACGACGGCCCGCAGCCGCGGCGGGGCGGTCACCGGGCGCTCACCGACAGCTCGTCGCGCAGCACGTCCCAGATCCGGGCCCGCAGCCGGCCGAACTCCGGACCGTCCTGGATGCCGGGATCGCGGGGCCGGGCGAACGGCACCGCGAACTCGTCGGTCACCCGTCCCGGACGTGCCGACATCACCAGCACCCGGTCGCCCAGCAGCAGCGCCTCGTCGAGGGAGTGCGTCACCAGCACCACTGTCTTGCGCTCCTCCTGCCACAGCTCCAGCAGCTGCTCCTGCATCAGCCGCCGGGTCTGCGGATCGAGCGAGCCGAGCGGCTCGTCCATCAACAGCACCGGGCTGCCGGTGGCGAACGCCCGGGCCAGCGCCAGCCGTTGCCGCATGCCGCCGGAGAGCTGCTCCGGATACCCGTCGGCGAAGTCGGCCAGGTCCATCCGCAGCAGCCAGGCATCCGCGGCCCGTTCGGCCTCCCGCCGCCGGACACCCGCCATCCGCAGGCCGAAGGCGGCGTTGCTGCGTACGGTGAGCCAGGGGAGGACGGCGAAATCCTGGAAGACGAACGCCGCCGGGGGCACGGGCGGCCGCCCCGGCCGCCGTGTGACGGTGCCCGTCGACGGCTCCGTGAGCCCGCCGAGTATCCGCAGCAGGGTGGACTTCCCGCAGCCCGACGGGCCGACGACGCAGACGAATTCGCCTTCCCGGACGGTCAGCGAGACACCGTCCAGGGCCTGGACGGCGCGGCCGTCGACGAGGAAGAACTTGCCGATGTCCTGCGCGGACACCATGGGGGGCGGCACGGTCATGTCCGGACAGTTACCCGGCGCCACGCCCTGTGACCCGCCCTCGCCGCAACCGTGCTAATCCTACGGTCTGGTAAAGAAATTCTGGCCGAATCTGGTCAAGGAGGGGCAGGAGACGAAAGGATCGCCTTGTAACGCTGTGATCACCGCCGCGACTCGCGGCGCACCCTGCAGGGGGATCCCCACACATGAAACGAACAGCAGCGCTCGGAGCCGCCGGCACCCTGGTGTCGGGCGCGCTCATAGCCGGAGCGATCGCCGCGACGCCCGCCGCCGCGGGCGAGCCGCGGCCCGGCGGATCGGCCGAGGCGCGTGGCGTCCAGATCGCCGCCGCCCGCGCCGCCAAGGAAGGCGTCAAGTGGCAGGACTGTCCTGCCGCCTGGGGGTTCAAGGCCCCCGTCCAGTGCGGCTATGTCACCGTCCCGGTCGACTACGCCAAGCCCAACGGCCGCACCATCAAGCTCGCCGTCGACCGGGCCGTCAACACCGGCGGCCCCCAGAAGCGGCAGGGCTCGCTGGTCTACAACCCGGGCGGCCCCGGCGGTTCGGGGATGAGGTTCCCCAACCGCATCGCCACCAAGAGCCCCCTGTGGGTCAAGACCGCCCAGGCGTACGACTTCGTGGGCTTCGACCCCCGGGGCGTGGGCCACTCCGCACCGATCTCCTGCGAGGACCCGCAGGCGTTCGTCAAGGCCCCCAAGGCCGACCCGGTGCCGGGCAGCGAGGCCGACAAGCTCGCCCAGCGCAAGCTGGCGAAGGAGTACGCCCTCGGCTGCGCCGCGCACAGCCACGGCCTGCTGCCGTACATGACGACGGCGAACACCGCCCGCGACCTGGACGTGATCCGCGCCGCGCTCGGTGACAAGAAGCTCAACTACCTCGGCGTCTCCTACGGCACCTACCTGGGCGCCGTCTACGCCACGCTCTTCCCCGACCACGTCCGCCGGATGCTGGTCGACAGCGTGGTCGACCCCGCGCGCGAGAAGATCTGGTACCAGGCCAACCTCGACCAGGACATCGCCTTCGAGACCCGCTGGGGCGACTGGGAGAAGTGGGTCGCCAAGAACGACGCGACCTACCACCTCGGGAACACCCCCAAGAAGGTCCAGGCCGCCTGGGCGAAGCTGCGCGCCACCGCGAAGAAGAACCCCATCGGCGGCGTCGTCGGCCCCGCCGAGCTCACCGCCTTCTTCCAGAACGCGCCGTACTACGACTCCTCGTGGGCCGAGGTCGCCCAGGCATGGAGCGCGTACGTCGCCGGCGACAGCAAGCCGCTGATCGACAAGGCCGGACCGCACCTCGCCGACAAGGCCGCCAACATCACGGCGGAGAACGGCAACGCTGTCTACACCGCGGTCGAGTGCACCGACACCAAGTGGCCCACCAGCTGGCAGAAGTGGGACCGCGACAACACCCGCGTCAACCAGCGGGCACCGTTCATGACCTGGTCCAACGCCTGGATGAACCTGCCCTGCGCCAGCTGGCCGGTCAAGCAGCAGACCCCGGTCAACGTGACGACCGGCAAGGGCCTGCCGCCCGTGCTGATCGTGCAGAGCACCCGTGACGCGGCGACGCCGTACGACGGCGCCGTGGAGCTGCACAAGCGGTTCGCGGGCTCCCGGATGATCACCGAGCGGGGCGCCGGTTCGCACGGTGTCACGGGCCTGGTCAACCCCTGCATCAACAAGCGGGTCGACGCGTACTTCCTGGAGGGCAAGACGGACCCCAAGGACGTCACCTGCGCTCCGCACGCCACGCCCGTCCCGGGCAAGCAGGCGGCCAAGTCCGCCGGCTGACACCCACCGGGGGCGGCCGGGGAGACTCCCCGGCCGCCCCCGGCCTGTCCGGGGCAGGGCCGCACCGACCCCCGGTCCCGCCGCCTCGCCGCAGCAGCCGGGACGTCCCCGGCATCACACCGGAAACACCGCGCGGAAGGCATCCCTGGTGGGGGAGTCCGCCCGCTGGTCCAGCACGGCGAAGACCACCCGCCCGAACCAGCCGGCGAACCGGCCCCCGGGCAGCAGCGGCACCGCGAACGCCCGTGCCACATCGGCCGGTTCATTGCGGAACACCCCGCATCCCCAGGCACCCAGCACCAGTTGGCGGTACCCGCCGGCCGCCGCCACCTCCAGCACCCGCTCCGCGCGGACCGCCAGCGCCGCCGGCACCCGGCCCGCCTCGTCCGGCCGCTGCCGGGCGATCACCCCCGCGTTCGGCGCCGCCGACGTCAGGAACCCCGCCTCGTAGGGCACTTCGAGCAGCCGACCGCGGTCGTCGCGGAACACCGGCACACCGGGGGAGAGGATCACCCGGTCGCTGTAGAAAGGACTGGTCGCGGCCCGGTGCGCCGCATAGAACTCCGGGGCCTCGCGCACACAGCCGTACAGCGCCGACCCCCGGCACAGCGCCTCCTCCTGGGCCTGGGCGCCGCGGAGATAGCCGCCGCCGGGATTGCGCGCCGAGGCGAAGTTCAGCACCGCGACCGGGCCGTGCTCCGCGCCCGCCGCGGCCAGCCGCCGGCCGGCCGTCAGACTCCCTTCGCCCGTCACCTCGAACACCGTCCGCAGCCCCGGAGCCGGGCCCGGCACGGCCACCGCCTCCGGTCCGTACAGCCGGGTCCCGGCGCGCGCCCGCCGCACCGCCCCGGCGATCTCCACCAGCCGCCCGCTCGGCGCGCGGTACGCACCCGTCGCGACGATCCGCTCCGTCTCCTGCGCCATCCCGCGCAGCCGGGCGCTCATCGTCGGCACCCCGTTATCCGTTCGATCATGGAACTCACCGTACGGGCGGGCGCCACGCCCCGCGAACGGATATCCCCATCCGCCGTGCCGCGCGCGGGGGTTCAGCTCCCGCCGGAGCCCCGCCGCCCGTGGCCGCGCGCCTGCGCCGCGGCCTTCGCCTCGCCCGCGTACAGGTCCACGTACTCCTGGCCGGAGAGCTTCAGGATCGCGTACATGATCTCGTCGGTGACCGCCCGCAGCGCGGTGCGCTCATCCGACAGGCCCGCGTAGCGCGAGAACTCCAGCGGGGTGCCGAACCGGATGGTGATCCGCCTCGCACGCGGCAGCCGCCGCCCGGTCGGCTGCGCCTCGAACGTGCCGATCATCGCGCACGGGATCACCGGGACCCCGGTCCGGATGGCCATCGAGGCGACTCCGGTGCGCCCCTTGTAGAGCCGTCCGTCGTGCGAGCGGGTGCCCTCCGGGCAGATGCCCAGCAGCCGGCCCTTGCGCAGCACGGAGAGCCCCGAGGCGAGCGCCGCCTGAGAGGCGTGGCCCCCGGACCGGTCCACCGGGATCTGCCCGACGCCCCGGAAGAACGCCGCGGTCAGCCGTCCCTTGAGGCCGGGCCCGGTGAAGTACTCGGCCTTCGCCAGGAACGTCACCCGGCGCGGCACGATCGCCGGCATCACGAAGTGGTCGGCGAACGACAGATGGTTGCCCGCGATGATCGCCGCGCCCTCCTCGGGCACATGCTCCAGCCCCTCGATCCGCGGCCGGAACACCAGCCGCAGCAACGGCCCCAGCAGGATGTACTTCAGCACCTGGTAGAACACGGCGGCCCCCTATCCCATCCCGCGGGTCACCTGTGCGATCGCGTCGTGCCAGGTCACCGGGGATTTCCAGGGCCGTCAGTGTAGGCGCGGAAGCCGTTCTCCGTAACCGCGCCGGTCCGGATCGGCACCCTTCGGCCCGCGCCGGGCCGTACGGGCGACCGCACGGCGTGGCCGCTTGCGCACCGAAGCGCGGCGGGGTGCCCTGGGCCTGGGGCCGCCGGGCCCGCCGGCCCCGGTGATCGCCACCGCAGCGAGGCCACCGTCCCACCGAAGCCCCGATCCCCCGAACGCTCCAGGAGACCCCGATGCCCGTCAGCCGCCGACGCCGTACCTTCCGTGCCGCCGTGACGGTGGGCGTGGCCGCGGCGCTGTGCACCGCCCTCGGCGGTGCGTCGGGCGCCGCCGTGGACCGGGCCGGCGAGGGCCTGTTCCTGACGGTGTCCGGCTCCGACGACACCTGGATCCACGGGGTCCGGCTCACCTGCCCGGACACCCGCGGCAGCCATCCGCACGGGGCCGCCGCCTGCGACGCGCTGACCTCGGCCCACGGCGATCTGGACGCCCTGCGCGGCGAACCGCACGTCTGCACAAGGGAGTACGACCCGGTCGTCGTCGCCGCGTCCGGCACCTGGCGCGGTGAGCCGGTGGACTGGCACAAGGAGTACCCCAACGCCTGCACGATGGACGCCGCGACCGGCCCGGTCTTCCGCTTCTGACCCCGGTCCCGCTCCGGGACCGCGCTCAGACCCGCCGCGCGCCCACCACGCCGACCGTCACCAGCGCCAGCACCACCCACGCGAACCACAGCCGGCCGTCGCCGCCGAACACCACGGTGTAGGCGCTCGCCGCCACCAGCCCGCACACCGTGCACACGGTCATCGCCCTGGCAGATCCGGGCATACCCGCAACCTCCTCACGGACCGCCCGGGCGACAACGCCACGGGCCGCGACCCCGGGACCATCGTCCCCGGCCGCGGCCCGTGCCGCCAGATGACCTGCGGATCCGCGCTCCGCCGCGGTACCCCGTCACCGCCCCCGCGCGTTCAGCGAGGCGAGGTACGCGTTGTAGTCCGCCAGATCCCGGTCGCCGTTGCGCTCGGCGGCCCGGTCGGCGCGCTGCGACTGGCGCTCCTCGGACTTGTACCACTGGTAGACCAGCGCGATCAGCACCACCACGGACGGGATCTCGCTGAACGCCCAGGCGATCCCGCCCGCCGCCTGCTGGTCGGCCAGCGGCTCGATGCCCAGCGAGGCCGGCGGGTGCAGGAACGTGTCGACCATCGGCTCGGACGCCATCATCAGCGCGATCCCGAAGAACGCGTGGAACGGCATACCCGCGAACAGCTCCAGCATCCGCATCACGTAGCCAGGCCGGTGCGGGCCCGGGTCCACGCCCATGATCGGCCAGAAGAAGACCAGACCCACCGCGAGGAAGTGCACCATCATCCCGATGTGCCCGGCCCGGGACTCCATCAGGAGGTCGAACAGCGGGGAGAAGTACAGCGCGTAGAGGCTCGCGATGAACAGCGGGATGGTGAACGCGGGGTGTGTGATGACCCGCATGTAGCGGCTGTGCAGCAGCGCCACCAGGAGTTCGCGCGGCCCCTTGCGGCCCCGCCCCGCGGCCGGCAGCGCACGCAGCGCCAGCGTCACCGGCGCCCCCAGGAGCAGCAGGATCGGGGAGAGCATGCTGATGACCATGTGCTGGACCATGTGCACGCTGAACATCGCCATGCCGTAGTCGTTGAGCTTGGTGCACATCACGAGCGCGACGCTGACCACACCCAGCACCCAGGCGACGACCCGGCCCATCGGCCACGCGTCCCCGCGCCGCCGCAGCCGGATCACGGCCCAGCCGTACAGCGCCAGCCCCAGCAGGCAGCCGACGAGAAAGAACGGATCACCACCGAACTCCAGGCCCCGCCCCAGCGTGAACGGCGGCAGATCCATGTTCATGCCGTCCATGCCGTGCCCGCTGTGATCCATCCGCTCGCTCCTGATTCGTACCGGTACTCCGGCGACAAGCGTAGAGGCGCCCCCGGCCGATCCCACGGCCGGGGGCGCTTCGTCCAGTACTGGACTACTACGGGTGGATCGCCGCTCCTGCCCGGGGCGGGATCAGGGTGCCGGTCACAGCACGCACTCGGCCTCGTCGTAGCGCTCCGCGGGCACCGTCTTCAGGCTCTCCACGGCCTCCGCCAGCGGCACCAGCGTGATCTCGGTGCCGCGCAGCGCCGTCATCATCCCGAACTCCCCGCGGTGCGCGGCCTCGACGGCGTGCCAGCCGAAGCGGGTGGCCAGCACCCGGTCGTACGCGGTCGGCGTCCCGCCGCGCTGGACGTGCCCGAGGATGACCGGACGGGCCTCCTTGCCGAGCCGGCCCTCCAGCTCCAGTGACAGCTGCCGGGCCACACCGGCGAACCGCTCGTGGCCGTACACGTCCGTGCCGCCCACGTCGAACGACATGGTGCCCGTACGCGGCTTCGCGCCCTCGGCGACCACCACGATCGCGAACTTCTTGCCGGCTTCGAACCGTTCGGCGACCCGCGCGGTCAGCTCCTCGATGTCGAACGGCCGCTCCGGCACCACGATCGCGTGCGCGCCGGCCGCCATCCCCGAGTGCAGCGCGATCCAGCCGGTGTGCCGCCCCATCACCTCGACGATCATCACCCGCTGGTGCGACTCGGCGGTGGTCTTGAGCCGGTCCAGCGCCTCGGTCGCCACCCCCACCGCGGTGTCGAAGCCGAAGGTGACGTCGGTGACGGCGATGTCGTTGTCGATGGTCTTCGGGACGCCGACGATCGGCAGCCCGGCGTCCGACAGCAGCCGTGCCGCCTTGAGCGTGCCCTCGCCGCCGATCGGGATGATCGCGTCCAGACCCAGCTCGGCGACATGGCCGCGGGCCCGCTCGACGCCGTCCCGCAGATGGGCGGGCTGCACCCGCGACGACCCGAGGATGGTGCCGCCGCGCGCCAGGATGCCACCGACCGCGTCCAGGTCGAGCTTGCGGTAGTCGCCCTCCAGCAGGCCCTTCCAGCCGTCGCGGAAGCCGATCACCTCATCACCGTGGTCGGCGGTGGCACGGTGGACGACGGACCGGATGACGGCGTTCAGACCGGGGCAGTCGCCGCCGGAGGTGAGTACACCAATACGCATTGCTCGTAGAACCCTCTGCAACTCAACCGGAGGCCGGACCCCGTCGTCCGGTGGGAATCCCGCCCAGCCTACAAGCGCACGGCCACCCGGCACAGGGACGCCCGCACTGCGGACGCGCACCCACGACAACGCGGAACCGGCCGGATGCGGGGCATAACGCCCCGTATCCGGCCGGTTCCGCGCGGTGGTCGCCGGCCCGCTCAGGCGGTCTGCGCCGTCGCCGCCGCGATCCGCTCCTGGCGCAGCGCCTCGTACCAGGTGTCGTCGGCCGGCGGCAGCGCGTTGACGTCCAGCGCCAGCTTGATCAGCAGATCCGCGATATGCGGGTTGCGGGCCATCACCGGGCCGTGCATGTACGTACCGAAGACGGTGTCGTTCCACGCGCCCTCGTAGCCGTCGCCGACCCCGTTGCCGTTGCCGAAGCGCACCTTGGCGAACGGCCGGGCGGTCTGGCCCAGGTGCGTCACGCCCTGGTGGTTCTCGAAGCCGGTCAGCGGCGGCAGCCCCAACTGCGGGTCGATATCGGCCAGTACGTCACCGACGCACCGTTCGCCCTCGCCGCGGGTGCTCACCACGTCCAGCAGCCCCAGGCCCTGCTGCCGCTCGCCGAGGTCGTTGATGAACTCGTGGCCCAGGATCTGGTAGCCCGCGCACACCGAGAAGACGATCGCGCCGTTGGAGACCGCGCGGTCCAGGCCGCCGTCGCGGATCAGCCGTTCGGCCGCCAGCCGCTGCGGCCGGTCCTCACCGCCGCCGATCAGGTAGATGTCGCCGGAGGTGGGGATCTGCTGGTCGGACCGTACGTCCACCCGCTGGACGTCCAGACCGCGCTGGCGCGCCCGGCGCTCGACCACCAGCGCATTGCCCTGGTCGCCGTAGGTGCTCAGCAGGTCCGGGTAGATCCACACCAGGCGCAGACTGTTGTCACTCATGCTCGCTCGTCCTTGTCCGTGAGGTCGGTGGGATCGCACTAGTTGCCCACACGGCGGCGCAGGTCCTGGAAGGCCGTGTAGTTGGCGATGACCTCGATACGGCCGGGCGGCGCCACCCGTACCGCCTCGTCGAGGCTGTCGCACACCTGGAAGTCGAGCCCGGCGACCTCCAGGCGCACCGCCAGGTCCAGCTTGCGGTCACCGAGCACGAAGATCGGGTGCCCGGCCAGCCGGGTGTAGTCCACGTCCCACAGCCAGGAGGTGTCCGTGCCGTCCGCGCCGCGCGCGTTGACGGACATGATCACCGGGGTCGGCGGCCCGTCGATCAGCGAGAAGGTCTCCAGCCAGCCGGCCGGGTTCTTCGCCAGCAGCAGCCGCAGCTCCCGCTCCATGAAGCCGACCACGTCGTAGCGGCCGGCCACCGCCTGCACGGTGAACATCCGCTCCAGCGCGACCTGCGGCGGCACGCCGAAGGCGGCGGCGACGGCGGCGGAGGTGGTGGCGTTCGCCTTGTTGGCGCGGCCCGGCAGCTGGAGCTTGATCGGCCAGGCGCTGCCGTGCGGGTCGAGCACGTGGTCGCCGGAGAGCGCCCAGCTGGGCGTCGGGCGGCGGAAGCCGCACTCGGCGCAGAACCAGTCGTCGCCCGGCCGCTGCATCACACCGCCGCACGAGGGGCAGGACCAGGCGTCGTCCTTCCACTCCTGCCCGGCCGCAACCCACACCACGTTCGCGGACGACGAGGCCGCCCAGACGATCAGCGGGTCGTCCGCGTTGGCGATGATCAGGGCCTTGGAACCGGTCAGCCCCTCGCGCCACCGCTCGGCCAGCATCCGGGTCTCCGCGGCGCGGTCGAGCTGGTCCCGCGAGAGGTTCAGCAGCGCTATGGCCTTCGGCGTGACATCCCGTGCCACTCCCGCGAGGTACTTCTCGTCCACCTCGATGACGCCGTACTTGGCGTCCGAGCCGCCCGCCAGGGCGGAGGTGATCCCCGCCGGCATGTTGGCGCCGAGCGCGTTGGAGACCACCGGACCGCTGGCCCGCAGTGCCTCGGCGATCAGCCGCGTCGTGGTGGTCTTGCCGTTGGTGGCGGACACCAGGATCACGTCCAGATGCCTGGCCAACGAGGCCAGCAGGTCGGGGTCGAGCTTGAGTGCCACCCGGCCGCCGATCACCGATCCGCTGCCGCGGCCCGCCGCGCGCGACACCGCTGCCGCGGCCTTGCCGGCCGTCACGGCCAGCTTGGCCCGCGGCGACAGCGGCTCCGTGTTGCCTGCCATCGTCCTAGATCCTCCTTGCATCCGGCGCCCTCCTGGCCTCAGGCTGCCGGTGGAACGCCCCCTCCGTGGCCGACGGCCGGCCGGAGGCTTCGGTCGGGGATCAGCCTATCGAGATCCGGCGGCAGGCCCGAACTCCGCCACCTGTGTGACACCATCCGGTATGCCCCGGCCCGTACGCTGGGGCACATGCGCCACCGCACCATCCCCGGCAGTTCCGGCCGCGTCCGCCCCCTGCGCCTCCTCGGCGACCCCGCCCTCACCGGGCCCTGCGAGGACGTCACCGCCTTCGACGGCGAGCTGGCAGCGCTGGTCGAGGACATGTACGCGACAATGTACGCCGCCGAGGGGGTGGGACTGGCCGCCAACCAGATCGGCGTCCCGCTGCGGGTGTTCGTCTACGACTGCCCGGACGACGAGGAGCGCCGCCACCTGGGGCACCTCGTCAACCCCCGGCTCGTCGAGGCGGACGGCCCGGTCGTCCGCGGACCCGAGGGCTGCCTTTCGGTGCCCGGTATCGAGGCCGGCACACCGCGCCACGACCACGCCGTTGTGGAAGGGCTCACGGTCACCGGCGAGCCGGTGACCGTGACCGGCACCGGGTTCTTCGCCCGCTGCCTCCAGCACGAGTGCGACCACCTCGAAGGCGGCCTCTACCTGGACCGGCTCACCGGGTTCCGGCGCCGCCGGGCGCTGCGCGCGGCGGCGCGGTCCCCGTGGGCGGCGGGGACCGTCCCGGCATAGGGCAGGTCCCCGGTACGCCCGGTACGACACTGCTCCCCGGTACGGCTCAGAAGCCGGGGCCGTCCGCCAGGTCCCGGACGGTGGCCAGCTGGCCCCACAGCAGATCGGCCAGGTGGCGCACCAACTGCTCGCGGGAGCACGGGCGTTCGCGCAG
Source organism: Streptomyces sp. GS7 (assembly GCF_009834125.1). Lineage (NCBI taxonomy): Bacteria > Bacillati > Actinomycetota > Actinomycetes > Kitasatosporales > Streptomycetaceae > Streptomyces > Streptomyces sp. GS7. The sequence goes on along the minus strand of NZ_CP047146.1, from coordinate 5,700,202 downwards.
CCACCAGTCCCCGGCGGCGTGCATCATGCCGACGATGCCGTGGCCCCAGACCCGGGCCCGCTCCGCGCCGTCCGACCCCAGGTCGAGCCGTTCGGAGATCACCGTGGCCAGCTCCTCGCCGAGCCGGCGCAGCAGGGGGGCGGAGTGCCGTCCCACGTCGAAGCCGGACTCCGACGGCATGTCCTCGTCCGCCGGGTGCATCAGGAAGCGGTAGACCTGCGGCCGGGCCTCGATGGCGACCAGATAGGCGTCGAGGGTGGCCTCCACCCGGTCCCGGCGCAGGACCGGGGCGTCCAGTGCGGTGCGCAGGTTGGCCAGCAGGGCGTCGGTGTGCCGCACGGCCAGGGCGCGGTAGAGCCCGCCCTTGTCGCCGAAGTGCCGGTAGAGGATCGGCTTGGTGATACCGGCCTCGGCGGCGATGGCGTTCATCGACGCCCCCGGGCCGTCGCGCAGCACGATGCGCTCGGCCGCCTCCAGGAGTTCCCGCCGTCTGCGCTCGGTCGCGGTCTGCTGCCGGTCGCTCTGCCCGGCCTCGCCGTGCGCGGTGCCGCTGTGTGTGGTGCCGCTGTGCGTGGTGTCGCTGTGCTCTTCGCTGTCCATGGTCGTGCTCCCCACCCTTGTGAATCCGTGGCGCTCGCGCAACGTAACACCCGAACTGCGCAAGGCCCGAACTCCGCGGCCGATTCGGACCGCGCTGCGGATGCCCTGCGGCGCCGGTTGGGTCGCGCGGAGGAGTTGACATTATCTACTGGCGAGTAACAGACTCGGGTTACCGCAAGTAACATCTGGCATGCGCGCACCACTGGAGGGGACATGGCCGAGTTCACCATGGAGCTCAACGACGAGCAGAAGGAAGTCCGTGACTGGATTCACGGCTTCGCCGCGGATGTCATGCGCCCCGCCGCCGCCGAATGGGACGAGCGCGAGGAGACTCCCTGGCCCGTCATCCAGGAAGCCGCCAAGATCGGGCTGTACTCCCTCGACTTCTACGCCCAGCAGTTCTTCGACCCCACCGGCCTCGGCATCCCCATGGCCATGGAGGAGCTGTTCTGGGGCGACGCCGGCATCGCGCTGTCCATCGTGGGCACCGGGCTCGCCGCCGTCGGCGTCCTGGCCAACGGCACCGAGGAGCAGATCGGCACCTGGGTCCCGCAGATGTACGGCGACCCCGATGACGTCAAGGTCGCCGCCTTCTGCTCCTCCGAACCGGACGCCGGCTCGGACGTCGCCTCGATGCGCACCCGGGCCGTCTACGACGGGGCCAAGGACGAGTGGGTGCTCAACGGCACCAAGACCTGGGCGACCAACGGCGGCATCGCCGGCGTCCACGTCGTGGTCGCCGTCGTCGACCCGGAGCTGGGCTCCAAGGGGCACGCCTCCTTCATCGTCCCGCCGAACACCCCGGGCCTCTCCCAGGGCCAGAAGTTCAAGAAGCACGGCATCCGCGCCTCGCACACCGCCGAGGTCGTCCTGGAGGACGTCCGGGTCCCCGGCCACTGCCTGCTCGGCGGCAAGGAGAAGCTCGACGAGCGGCTGGCCCGCGCCCGCGAGCGAGCCCGGAGCGGCGGCGAGCGCGTGAAGAACGCCGCGATGGCCACCTTCGAGGCTTCCCGCCCGGCCGTCGGCGCCATGGCCGTCGGCACCGCCCGCGCGGCGTACGAGGAGGCGCTGGAGTACGCCAGGACCCGCGAGCAGTTCGGCCGCCCGATCATCGACAACCAGGGCGTGGCCTTCCAGCTCGCCGACATGCGGACCCAGATCGACGCCGCCCGGCTGCTGGTCTGGCGCGCCTCGTGGATGGCGACCACCGGCAAGCCCTTCACCTCCGCCGAGGGTTCCATGTCCAAGCTCTACGCCAGCGAGGTCGCCAAGAAGGTCACCGCCCAGGCCGTCCAGATCCTCGGCGGCAACGGCTTCACCCGCGAATACCCGGTCGAGCGGATGCACCGCGACGCCGCCATCTACACGATCTTCGAAGGCACCAGTGAGATCCAGCGGCTGGTGATCTCCCGCACGCTGTCGGGAATGCCGATCCGCTGACACGAAGCACCTGCACGACGCGCATGGTCCGTGGTAAGACGCGCATAGTCCGCCGTGAAAGAACAAGGGCTCCACGCCACCTGGAGTGGGGCCCTTGGCCGTCTCCTGGATGTCGCATACCGCTGGTGGCAGAGATTTGGGAGATCGCTTTCGTGGGGGAGGAGAGAGTAGCGACATGCACAGCCGTTGTGCGTTCCCACTCCCCGACCTGCCCGGCGGCCTCCGGCCTCTCCAGCAACCTCAGCCCATCGCCTTCTTCACGAGCGCGCTGATGCGCTGTTCGTCGGCTGCGGTGAGTTCCTTCAGAGCGTAGGCGGTCGGCCACATGGCGCCGTCGTCGAGCGCCGCCTGGTCGCTGAATCCGAGCGTGGCGTACCTCGACGTGAACTTCTGCGCACTCTGGAAGTGGCAGACGACCTTGCCGTCTCTGGCGTAGGCGGGCATCCCGTACCAGAGCTTGGGCGTGAGGCCCGGTGCGGCGGCCTTGACGACGGCGTGGATCCGCTCGGCGAGGACCCGGTCCGCCTCCGGCATCTCGGCGATCTTCGCGAGCACATCCCGCTCCGCCGCCGCCTCCTTCTCCGCCCGCGAACCGCGCCGCACCGCCGCCTTCTTCAGCTCCTGCGCGTGCTCCTTCATCGCGGCCCGCTCCTCGGCGGTGAATCCGTTGTACTGCTCGGCGGCCGTGCCGGAGTTCTCGGCAGACGACTTCGTGTGCTGCATGGCAGATTTCCTCTCGTACGGGGATGAGCAGGCCGGGGCGGGAGTTGAGCGCCGGGAGGTCAGGGCCGGGAGTCAGGACGGTGCGGACGCCGTGGACGGCGCGGGGGTGAGCGGGGTGGCGGCCTCCCAGGCGAATCCGTCCGGGTCGGTGAAGGAGCCGGCGGTGCTGCCGAGGACGACGCGGTGCGAGCCGGTGCCGTCGGCGGGGACGCCGAGGTCCTTGGCCAGGCCGCGGCGCTTGTACAGCGCCAGCTTGACGGGGCCGGCCTCGCCGGAGGCGAACTCGGTGTACTTTCCGCCGAAGCTCCTGGCCACCGTCAAACCCCGGCCGACGTAGAACTGCTTGCTTGCCTTCATGTCCTCGACGCCGAGCAGGAGGACGATCTCGTCGATCTCGCGGGTGGCCGGGCCGGTGTCCTTCTTCGCCGAGGTCGCGACCTTCCAGATCGTCCCGTCGGGCGCCTGGACGACTCCGCCGTAGCCCCACAGAGACTTCGCGGCGGGCTTCAGCACCGTGGCGCCGGCGTCCACGGCGGCGCCGAGGAAGCTGTCGACGGAGGCCGGCTGGGACACCGTGAGCGCCAGGGTGAAGCCGCGGAATCCGGTGGAGTGCGCCTCGGACGCCCGCAGGCGTATGTGCATGTCCACTCCGAGGGCGGTGGAGAAGCGGTGGGCGGCCTCGGGATCGGCCACCTCAAGGGTGACGGATGCGAGGTGCGCGGTGGATGCGGTGGAAGTGGTGATTGCCATGGCCATCACGCTAGGGGCCGCTCGGCGGCCGGGGCTTCTCGATTCCTGACCGGTCTGGTCACCTGCTTCGCCACACACGCCGGCATCCCCTCCACCGTGACCGCAGGCCCCGCATCACCGGCCGCACCTGCGGCATCGGCACGGTCGGCCGCCCCATGCGCCCCATGCGCCCCATCCGCCGCGCGGCGCCGGAAGGCCCCGGGCGACATGCCGACCAGCTCGGTGAAGCGGGTGGTGAACGTGCCCAGGGACGCGCAGCCGACCGCGAAGCAGACCTCGGTGACGCTGAGATCGCCCCGCCGCAGCAGCGCCGTCGCGCGCTCGATGCGACGCGTCATCAGGTACGCGTACGGCGACTCGCCGTAGGCGGCCCGGAACTGCCGACTGAGGTGCCCGGCGGACATGTTCACGCCGCGGGCGAGTGCCTCCACGTTCAGCGGCTGTGCGTACTCCCTGTCGATCCGGTCGCGGACGCGGCGCAGCCGCGCGAGATCGGTCAGGCGCTGCGCCTCGACGCGTGCACGGCGCCACTCGGGCTGGCACATGGCAGAACTCCCCTTCCCTTCTTGCCTCTTCCACTTCCGTCGACGCCTACGAGCGCTTGGGGCGCTTGCCGGGACAAGGCCCCCCGGGCGCTCGGTGATGAGGACCGGCGCGCCGGAGCCGAGCAGCCGGTCGCGCCTCTGCCGGACGGCAGCGGAACGGACTCCGGGCCCCTGTCCGATGCGGACGCGGCCCCGGTGGGCGGCCGGCGGGGCGGACACCGCGGCACGGTGCGCCGCCTTCTTCGCAGGTGGTCGCGGTGCCGACCGGCACGGCCGCAGCGCCGTCCGCAGGTTCAGCGCAGCTCCTGGATGCGGACCAGGTTGCCCGCGGGGTCGCGGAAGGCGCAGTCACGGTTGCCGTACGGCTGCTCGGTCGGCTCCTGGACGACCTCGGCGTCACCGGCCTGCGCCTTCTCGAACGTGGCGTCGAGGTCCGGGGTGGCCAGCAGGATCCAGCCGTAGGTGCCCTTGGCCATCATCTCGGCGATGGTGCGGCGCTCGTCCTCGGTGACTCCAGGGTCGGCGGCCGGCGGCGCCAGAAGGATCGACGTGTCGGGCTGACCGGCCGGACCGACCGTGATCCAGCGCATCCTGCCCTGACCGACATCGCTGCGGACCTCGAAGCCGAGGACGTCGCGGTAGAAGGCGAGCGACGCGTCCGGATCGTCGTGCGGCAGGGAACTCGTGTGAATGGTGATGTCCATGACGAGAAGGCTAGAACCGGCTCCGTGTGCCGCGCTTCTCGATTCCTGATCGATCCGACCACGTCCCCTGCCCCTCCTCCCGGTCTGGCCGGAAGCTGCCCCAGCACGGACACCAGCCCGCCACCCGACCCCACCCCACCCCACTCACCCCACCCCACTCACCGCACCACCGGTTGCCCGTCCGGACAGGTTGACCAGGCCCTGCCGGTGCGGGACGGTCATCGCGCAACCATGCGCAACCGTGTGCAACCGACTCGACACACGAGGCGGCGATGGGCAGTTGGCGGATTGACCCACTCGTCGACAGTTCCACCGCGGGCTCAGCCGTAATTCTCTTGACCGGGCCATGGGGCAACGCTGCACTGTGGCGGGTCACCATGAATCGTGGTGCCGGTATCCCGGGGAGGCAGCGGCAGCTATGGAGATCCGTCCGACGACCGACAAGGATCTCGACGTCTTCGTCGACACACTTCATGCCGCGTTCGGGCGCTTCCCGGAAACCCCGGCCGAGGGTGGCGGCGGGGTCTGGTGGTCGGCGCTCGAAATGGACCGCAACCTGCTCGCCATGGCGGCGGACGGGCGGCCGGTCGGCACCGCCGGTGCGTACTCCTTCGAGCTCACCCTGCCCGGTGAGATCCTCGCCCCGGCCTCCGGGGTGAGCGCCGTCGGTGTCCTGCCCTCGCACCGACGCCAGGGCGTGCTCAGCGCGATGATGCGGCATCAGCTCACCGAACTCCGGGCCCGAGGGGAGTTCCTCTCCGTACTGCTGGCCTCCGAGGCCCTGATCTACGGCAGGTTCGGCTACGGACCGGCGACCTACACACAGCGGCTGACGGTGCCACGCCACCAGGCCGCCTTCGCCTTCCCCCGGGCGCGCGGAACGGCCGGCGCCGTGGCGACCGGTTCGGACACCGGCACGGTCCAGCTGCTACCGCGTGCCGAGTGCGGCGAGATCCTGGAAGAGGTCTACGACCGGTACCGCCGCGCACAGCCCGGCGCGTTGTCCCGGCCGCACCGCTGGTGGGCCTTGGGCGCGGGGCAGCCCCCGGTCTCTCCGGCGCCGCGCCGCGTCGCCGTACACCGTGACGCCGACGGAGCCCCGAACGGGTACGCCAGCTACTCGGTCGAGTCCGGCACCCTGACGGTCGACGAGACCATCGCCACCGACGACGCCGTCTTCACGGCCCTGGCCCGGTTCGTGCTCGGACACGACCTCGTCACCCAGGTCGTGTTCAAGCACGTCCCGCCCGAGCACCCGCTGCGCTGGCAGCTCGCGGACCTCCGCGCCGGCCAGGTGAGCGACGGCACCGACTGGCTCTGGGTGCGGCTGCTGGACGTCCCACGCGCGCTGACCGCGCGCGGCTGGTTCACGGACGGCGAACTCGTCCTCGACGTCGACGACCCGTTCCTCGGCGAACACGGCCGCTACCTGCTGACCGTCCAGGACAGCAAGGCCGACTGCGTCCCGACGGACCGGGAGCCCGACCTGTCCCTGGACGTGAGCGACCTGGGCTCGGTCTACCTCGGCGGCACCGCCCCGAGCACGCTCGTGCGTGCCGGACACATCCGGGCCCACCGCCTGGGCGCTGCCACCCTCGCCGACGCCCTCTTCCGCGCCGAGCGCTCCCCGCACTGCCTGCACTGGTTCTGACCGCGCGCTCGCCGACGCTGCACAGTTCTCGTTCGACCGGCTGAGCTTCAACGGCACCATCATCGAAACCCGCACCGCCTCCCACCGTTGGCCGGCCCCGGCCGCCAGGGGGAGGGCCTGCCAAGACGGGCTGACCTCTGATGCCATGGCCTCGACGGCCGGCCACCCTCTGACGGGTTGTCGGCCTTCCCCCTCTCGGCATACACGCGAGCGTCCCAACTGAGCCCGCGTGAGTGTGCTCCGGGACGGGTGCCTCAGCGGAAGGCTGCGGCATTCTCCGAAACCCACTGGTGGAACGGCCTGGCAGGGGATCCGGTGACCCTTGGGACCGTGTCGCGCACGGTTGCAGTTCGTAGTTGACGTCCCCGCCTGTCACCTCCAGCACCGCATCCGCGGCCTCGGCTCGGCTCCCAGGAACGTGGACATGTGCCGGTGAGCCTCCTCCCCGCCGATCTGCGCAACGGGCACCTCCCGTCCCAACGCCGCCCCGATGGCCTCAACTTGCTGCCGGGCCGTCACCCGCTCCGGACCAGTCAGCGCATAACGTCTGCCCCTGGTGACCGGGCTCGGCCAAAGCCACTCGCGCCACCGCCGCAATGTCCGCAGGGTGAATCGTGGGCAGCCCGGCGTCCGCACACGGCACGCGGACCGTTTGGTGCTGGCGGGTTGACGCCGCCCACCACAGGGCGTTCGAGGCGAACTGCGTTGGCCGCAGAACCGTCCAGGCCATGCCGCTGTCCTTGAGCAGCCGCTCGACGGCCATGTTCTCGCGGGTGGGGCCCAGATGCGGATGTGTCTGGACGGTGATGGACCTCCCGGGCACCGGGACCGGCGAGCGGGTCCAGGGCGGAGCCGAGCAGGCCCTCACTCCGCCTGCGTTCGGGTGGGGCGACCCTCCCGGCGCTCCGAGTCAGGCCGTGAGCCATCATTGCCGCTCATGAGCCTGGCTATTACACCCGCCATCCCGGCTGGGACCCTCTCCGCTTCCGCTCAGCCCTCGATTCCGTCGCATGACCGTGAGTTGCTGTTACGGCCATGGGAGTCGGACGACGCTACCATCCTTCAACGTGCCTTCCAGGACCCTTCAATCCGGCGCTGGCACACGCACCACGTGAGTTCGCCGGGGGAAGCTCGCGACTGGATCGCATCCTCCCACCGGTCCTGGCAGCAAGAGCAGGCTGCCCAGTGGGCTGTTACCCGGGTTGGCGGCGAGGTCGTCGGCCGGGTGGCGCTGCGCTGGATGGATCTGCTCCACGGCCTCGCCGAGTGTGCGTACTGGGTCCTGCCACACGCTCGTGGCACCGGTGTCGCCCCGCGAGCCCTCGCCGGGTTGGCCGCCTGGGCGCTGGACGAGGCCGGCTTTCACCGCCTTGAACTCGCTCACGCAGTCGACAACGAAGCCTCCTGCCGGGTGGCCACCAAGTCCGGCTTCGCTTTGGAGGGCACTCGGCGCAGCGCGCACCTGCGACTGGATGGCTGGCACGACATGCACCTCCATGCCCGTGTTCTGGGAGATTCTTGAACTGCTGGTGCTGTGACCGGACATGACCAACGGTTGGTGGTGATCGGCCCCGCATCGGCTGAATCTGACGATGCGTCCGATCGATGCAAGGAGGCGGTACGGCACGGCCGGTCAGGGTGCGCAGGCCGACCGCGCAGGTGGGGCGGAAGCTGCAGCGGACATGGCCGCCGGCTCGGCTTGGGGCCGGCCCTGGCCGTGCCCCGCCCGTACCCCGGCGGATGCCGCCACCCGATCAGCGACGGAGCTGCGACGAAGCACTTGTCTCGGCGCCTTCTGAACGTGGCGTGGCGGTGCTGTCCGGTGAACGTGGCGTGGCGGTGCTGTCTGGGGTCGTTTCGGGTCTGGTGTAGAGGACTTCGCGGCCCTGCTGGGCGGCGCGGGTGAGTGCTTCGCTGACGAAGTCGAGGAAGCGGGTGGCGTTTTCGAGGCGGGTGGCGGCGGGGGTGCCGGGGCCGAGGATGTCGACGCCCTGCCGTGCGGTCTCGATGAACTGGTCGTTGGCTCGGGCGCTGCGGAGCATCGCTTGGTACCAGAGGTCGTCGTCGACGACGTAGCGCTCGCGGCGGCGTTGTTCGTCGCGTTCTCGGCGGACGAGGTCTTGGCTTTCGAGGAACGTGATCGCTTTGGAGATGGATGCCGGGCTGACCTTCAGGTGCCTGGCGAGTTCGGAGGCGGTGAGGCTGCCGGTGTCGGTGGTGTAGAGGCAGCCCAGCACCCGGGCCATCATCTTGGGCAGGCCCGAGGTCATGAAGACGGTGGTGAGGGTTTCCTGGTAGTCGCGTACGGCTTCGGTGTCGCGTCCGTAGCCTTGCGGGAGCGTCTGCGGCCCCTGCTGCGTGGTGTGCCTGCGCCGGTGGGTGCGTTGCTGGGTGGCGCGGTGGGCCAGGTCGGCGCGGTAGCCGGCGGGGCCGCCGTTGCGCATCACCTCGCGCGTGATGGTGGAGGTGGGGCGGTCGAGACGGCGGGCGATTTCGGCGTAGGCCAGGCCGTCGGCCAGCCCTGTGGCGATCTGCTGGCGTTCGGATTGGGTGAGCCTGCCTCCCGGCATGACGACCCCCTTCATGCCCCACGGGTGCTCCATGGTGCTGCTCGGTGTTCCTCGACGCCTTCACCATAGCGTTCACCCTCAACGCATTGCAACGGGCGACCGTTCCATCGTTGCGTTAAGCGGGAGAGTGTTGCAATGATTGCCGCGCTTCCACCTGCGCAGATGCTGTTTTCATGCAAAGGGCTTGTTGCTCGAAGTTGGAAAGCAACGTAGCGTTTCCGTCATCAGGAAACAGTGAGTCGCCAGCACACAGGAGCGCATGATGCACAAGTTCCACACCCCCGCCCCGATCTCCGCCGTCCTGGGCATGCCCGCCGGACGCGTCCAGTTCATCGCCGCGGACCGAGCCGACACCACGGTCGAGGTCCTGCCCGCGAACACCTCGAAGGGCCGCGATGTGAAGGCGGCGGAGCAGACCACGATCGAGTACGCCGACGGCGTCCTGCGGATCGAGTCGTCGGCGAAGGACCAGTACTTCGGCCCGTCCGGATCCATCGAGGTGACGGTCAAGCTGCCCGCCGGCTCCCACGTCGAGGCCAAGACGGCCAGTGCCGAACTCCGGACCCTCGGCCGCCTCGGCGACGTCGTCTTCGAAGGCGCCTACAGCCAGACCAAGTTGGACGAGGCCGCGAGCGTGCGCCTCACTGCCGTCGACGGTGACGTCGAGGTCGGCCGGCTGGGCGGGCCCGCGGAGATCAGCACTGCACGGGGCGACATCCGGATCGCCGAGGCCACGGGCGGCAAGGTCGTGCTCCGCACCCAGGCCGGCGACATCACGATCAGCGCCACCGCCGGCGTCTCGGCCGCCCTGGACGCCCACACCGCCTACGGCCGCATCCACAACGCCCTCAAGAACGACGGCACCGCCGAACTCGACATCCGCGCCACCACCTCCCACGGCGACATCACCGCCCGCAGCCTCTAACCCGCCCCCCAAGCAACACCCCGCAGCACCCCCCGGCCTTCGGGGCGAACGGGCTGCGGACCTCAGACGGCGACAACGACGTCTGAGGTGCCCCCAAGATCACGGGTAGATGCAACTGGGCTCCGACCACCACGGGCCTACCGGGCCGGACTTCGCGAATGGCATGGACGTCCGGCTCGCCGCCCGGTCCGCCGGGCGGTCAGTCCAGCGCGAGCCAGGCCGCCCCCGCCCCGCGCCGGGCAGGCATCCCGCACCGCGAACGCAGCACGAGCACCGTCCGGGACGTGCTCGCCCGCTCGCGCTCACGGCCCACGCCCTCGGCGGCCGGCACAACCTCATCGCCGCCGCCGGGCAGCCGCACACCTCGCCGCAACGATCACCCACAGCTCATAAGGAGCACAGTCATGTCCCTCACCCTCATCGGGCAGGATCGCCCGGAGCTGCAGAAGGCCATCGAGGAGATCGTCGATTCCGGTTTCGCCGGGGTGCAACTGCGCGTGAACGACGAGCGGGGCGAGTGGGTCGGCAGCGCCGGGGTGCGCAAGCTGGGCGAGAGCGCCAAGCCGTCGACGAACGGGCGGTTCCGTATAGGCAGCACCACCAAGACCTTCACCGCGACCGTGGTGCTGCAACTGGTGGCCGAGGGCAGGATCGGGCTGGACAGCCCGGCCGATGACTACCTGCCCGGGTTCGGGCTGGACCGCCGGATCACGGTGCGGATGCTGCTGCAGCACACCAGCGGGCTGTTCAACTACACCGGCGAGTACTACGACGATGGGACGGTCGCGCCGGGGATCCCCTGGCAGGGCCAGGAGTACGTGGACAACCAGTTCCACACCTACCGGCCGGAGGAGCTGGTAAGGCTGGCGTTGTCCAAGCCGGCGCGGTTCGAGCCAGGGGCGGACTGGAGCTACTCCAACACCAACTACGTGCTGGCCAAGTTGCTGATCGAGGAGGTCACCGGCCGCTCGTTGGCCGAGGAGATGCAGCGGCTGATCCTGCAGCCGCTGGGACTGTCGGGCACCGTGGTGCCGGGCGCCTCGCCGGAGATCCCCGAGCCGCACGCCCACGGCTACTACCGGTACGAGCACGCCGGCCAGTGGAAGGTGGTCGACGTCACCCGCTTCAACGTCTCCTGGATCTCCGCCGCCGGCGACATGATCTCGACGACCGATGATCTCCACACGTTCTTCTCCGCCCTGATGAGCGGCAAGCTCCTGCCGGACTCACTGCTGGCCGAGATGCGCAGGCCGCACCCCAAGCTCGGCTACGGCCTGGGGTTGTTCGTGGAGGAGACGGACTGCGGCACCGTCTTCCACCACAACGGCGGCTTTTTCGGTTGGGGGGCGCTGATGTACAGCACGCCCGACGGCAGGAGGACCCTGACCGCCTCGCTGGCCACCGGTGACGCCGAGCTCGACTTCGCCGCCACGGCCGAGGCGTTCCAGAAGGCGCAGCAGAGGCTCGTCAAGGAGGTGTTCCGCAGCGGGCAGGCCGAGCCGGCTCACGCAGCGACCGAGTCGGCTCAGTAGACGGGGCCGAGCGGTGTGAACCGGCCCCTCAGGGGCGGCCCCATCCCGCACCGAGCCGCGTACCGGTAGCCACCGGTGCGCGGCTTTTCGCTGTCCGCAGGCCGGTTCGCCCGCATCGCTCACCAGGCACCTCTTGACGGGTGGAACGTCTCGCTCTACGTTCCTTCCATAAAGCAAAACATTAATTCCATGATGCGGAATTAAGTCCCGGCCGGTTCGGCCGGAAAGCCCGTGACAGGCCGACGCAGGAGTACCCGATGCCTCGAATGACAGCAGCCCGCGCTGCGGTGGAGATCCTCAAGCGCGAGGGCGTGACCAACGCCTTCGGCGTGCCCGGCGCGGCGATCAACCCCTTCTACGCGGCGCTCAAGGGTGCAGGCGGGATCGATCACACGCTGGCGCGCCACGTCGAGGGCGCGTCGCACATGGCCGAGGGCTACACCCGGACCCACCCGGGCAACATCGGCGTCTGCATCGGCACTTCCGGCCCGGCCGGCACCGACATGATCACCGGCCTCTACTCCGCGACCGGCGACTCCATCCCGATCCTCTGCATCACCGGCCAGGCGCCCACCGCGGTGATCCAGAAGGAGGACTTCCAGGCCGTCGACATCGCCGCGATCGCCAAGCCGGTCGCCAAGGCCGCGACCACGGTCATGGAGGCCGCCCAGGTTCCCGGGGTCTTCCAGCAGGCGTTCCACCTGATGCGCTCCGGCCGTCCCGGCCCGGTCCTGATCGACCTGCCGATCGACGTCCAGCTCACAGAGATCGACTTCGATCCGGAGCTGTACGAGCCGCTGCCCGCCTTCAAGCCGGCCGCGACCCGCGCCCAGATCGAGAAGGCGATCACCCTCCTCAACGAGTCCGAGCGCCCGCTGATCGTCGCCGGCGGCGGCATCATCAACGCTGACGCGTCCGACCTGCTGGTCGAGTTCGCCGAGCTGACCGGTACCCCGGTCATCCCGACCCTGATGGGCTGGGGCATCGTCCCCGACGACCACGAGCTGAACGCCGGCATGGTGGGTCTGCAGACCTCGCACCGCTACGGCAACGCGAACTTCCTGGAGTCGGACTTCGTCCTCGGCATCGGCAACCGCTGGGCCAACCGCCACACCGGCAAGCTGGACCTGTACACCAAGGGCCGCAAGTTCGTCCACGTCGACATCGAGCCGACCCAGATCGGCAAGATCTTCGCCCCGGACTACGGCATCGCCTCGGACGCCAAGGCCGCCCTGGAGCTGTTCGTCGAGGTGGCGAAGGAGCTCAAGGCCGCCGGCAAGCTGCCCGACCGCGGCGACTGGGCCGCCTCCACCCAGGAGCGCAAGGCTCAACTCCAGCGCCGTACGCACTTCGACAACATCCCGATGAAGCCGCAGCGCGTCTACGAGGAGATGAACAAGGCGTTCGGCCCGGAGACCCGCTACGTCACCACCATCGGCCTCTCCCAGATCGCCGGCGCGCAGATGCTGCACGTCTACAAGCCGCGCCACTGGATCAACTGCGGTCAGGCCGGCCCGCTGGGCTGGACCATCCCGGCCGCGCTGGGCGTCGCCAAGGCCGACCCGGAGACCCCGGTCGTGGCGCTGTCCGGTGACTACGACTTCCAGTTCATGATCGAGGAGCTGGCGGTCGGCGCCCAGCACAAGATCCCCTACGTCCACGTCCTGGTGAACAACGCGTACCTGGGCCTGATCCGCCAGGCACAGCGCAACCTCGACATCAACTTCCAGGTCAACCTGGAGTTCGAGAACATCAACTCGCCGGAGCTGGGCGTCTACGGCGTCGACCACGTCAAGGTCGCCGAGGGCCTGGGCTGCAAGGCGATCCGGGTCGCCGACCCCAGCCAGCTGGGCGCCGCCTTCGAGGAGGCCAAGAAGCTGGCCGCCGAGCACCGCGTCCCGGTCGTCGTCGAGGCGATCCTGGAGCGGATCACCAACATCTCCATGGCCGCCGCGGAGATCGACAAGGTGAACGAGTGGGAAGAGATCGCGACCGAGCCGGGTCACGCCCCCACCGCGATCAAGCCGCTCAAGGTCTGATTCCGGCCGAGGTCCGATTCCGGCCCCGATGCGGACGGTGTCCCGGGCGCGGCTTGACCGCCGCGCCCGGCACGGCCACCATCCCGTGCAGCAGAAAAAGAACTCCGCCATCCGGAAGGGTGGCATAACTCAGTCACCCGGAAGGGATGCCGAGCGGTTATGGGTTTCACGGACACGCGCTTCAACGTCAACCTGTCGATTCTGTTCACCGAGCTTCCGTTGCTGGAGCGGCCGGCTGCCGCGCGGGCGGCGGGTTTCACGGCGGTGGAGCTGTGGTGGCCGTGGGTGGACGCTCCCACTCCGGAGCAGTCCGAGCTGGACGCGCTGCGTGAGGCCATCGAGGACGCCGGGGTGCACCTGGTGGGCCTGAACTTCTACGCCGGCCGGCTGCCCGGCCCCGACCGCGGTGCGCTGTCGGTCCCCGGCACGGAGTCGGAGAGGTTCCGGGCCAACGTGCCGGTGGCGATCGCGTTCGCCACCTCGCTGGGCTGCACCACCTTCAACGCCCTGTACGGCAACCGCATCGAGGGCGCAGACCCCGCCGAACAGGACGCCCTCGCGCTGGAGAACCTGACGTTCGCGGCGCGTGCGGTGGGCGAGGTGGGCGGCACGCTGCTGATCGAGGCGCTCAACGCCCCCGAATCGCCGCTGTGCCCGATCGTCTCCGCACCCAAGGCCATCGAGGTCGTCGACGCGGTCAACGCCGCCACCGGACTCGACAACACCCGGTTCCTGATGGACCTCTACCACCTGTCGATGAACGGCGAGGACCTCGATGAGGTCATCGACCACCACACCGGCAAGACCGCGCACGTACAGATCGCCGACAACCCCGGCCGCGGCGCCCCCGGCACCGGCACCCTCGACTTCACCGCCCTGCTCGGCCGCCTGAAGAAGAACGGCTACGACGGCTACATCGGCCTGGAATACAAGCCCGGCAACACCCCCAGCGCCAGCGCCTTCGCCTGGCTCCCCGCACCCCTGCGCCCCGCCCACTAGCCAGGCACCACGCCACCCGCCGCCCCCATTTGTTTTTGAATGTGAAAGAGGCTTTTCGATGAGCAACCTCCCCAAGATCGCGTGGATCGGGCTGGGCATCATGGGCTCGCCCATGGCCGAGAACCTGATCAAGGCCGGCTACTCCGTAACCGGCTACACCCTGGAGGCCGACAAGCTCGAACGCCTCACCCAGGCCGGCGGCACCGCCGCCACCAACATCGCCGAAGCCGTCGCCGACGCCGACGTCATCATCACCATGGTCCCCGCCTCCCCCCACGTCGAGGCCATCGCCTACGGCCCCGACGGCATCCTGGACAACGCCAAGACCGGCGCGCTGCTGATCGACATGTCCTCGATCACCCCGCAGACCTCCATCGACCTGGCCAAGGCCGCCGCCACCAAGAACATCCGCGTCATCGACGCCCCCGTCTCCGGCGGCGAGGCCGGCGCCATCGAAGCCGTCCTGTCGATCATGGTGGGTGGTGAGCAGGCCGACTTCGACGCCGCCAAGCCCATCCTCGAAGCCCTCGGCAAGACCATCATCCTGTGCGGCCCCCACGGCTCCGGCCAGACCGTCAAGGCCGCCAACCAACTCATCGTCGCCGTCAACATCCAAGCCTGCGCCGAAGCCGTCGTCTTCCTGGAGAAGTCCGGCGTCGACCTCAACGCCGCCCTCGACGTCCTGGGCGGCGGACTCGCCGGCTCCACCGTCCTTGCCCGCAAGAAGGACAACTTCCTGCGCCGCGACTTCAAGCCCGGCTTCCGCATCGACCTGCACCACAAGGACATGGGCATCGTCACCGACGCCGCCCGCAACGTCGGCGCCGCCCTCCCCGTCGGCACCGTCGTCGCCACCCTCGTCGCCTCCCTGCGCGCACAAGGCGACGGCGGCCTCGACCACTCCGCCCTCCTCCGCGGCGTCGAACGCCTCTCCGGACACCCCACCCAGGGCTGAACCGGTCCGCGGCACGCGCCGCAGACCGCCACCGACAACCGGCGCCGCGACTGCCGCACTGCAGTCGCGGCGCCGGTTCGCGCGTACGCCGGTACGCGTAGACCGCGTATACGCGTACATGTGGCTCCCACGGCGGCGTCCCGGGCTCCGCACCGTCCGCCGCCCGCCCACTCACTGTCCCGGTTGACTGTCTTGAACGTCCCCGTTGATGGCCTCTGTGATGACCGTCACGTATCCTTCATGGAACGCTCATCCTCTGTTCACCGTTCAATGGAGTGTGGGCAGTTGAGAAACGCCTCCGCCAAGCCGCCCCGGCCAGTCTCCCCCGTCTGGCCGGGGCATTTTTCTGCCGTCTCCGTCTCCTTCTCCGTTTCCGTCTGCTGGACGCTGGGAGGGATGGCCGCAGTCCGCGCCTACGCCCCGTGCGCGTCCAGGGGATTGGCGGCGATCCGGTCGGCGATGCCGGCGCGTACGCACTCCGCGGCGGCACTGTCCGGTTTCCGCTCCGCCTGGTCCCGGAAGCAGGCGAGGAACTCCTCGCCGAGGCCCAGCCGCGGGTAGCGGTCCAGCACCTCGTTGCGCAGGCTCGCCGGGAGGGCGTCCGGACGCCGCCCGGAGATGTCCAACGACGTGCTGAACGCCAGCAGATGCGACTCCGGGTCCGTCGCCACGTCCACCTCGTCCCACATGTGCCGGACGATCACCTCGGACGCCCGCACCCGGCGCTCCACGGGCCACCCGGCGCCCGCGGCGAACACCCACGCTATATGCCCGCCGGCGTTCTCGAAGGGCACGGTGTGGCTGTCGAACTCCTTGACCAGCCCGATGTCGTGGAACATCGCGGCCACGTAGAGGAGTTCCGCGTCGAAGGCGATGCCGTGGGCCGACGCATATCCGGCCGCCCAGAGGTAGGCCCGTACGGAGTGGTTCAGCAGTGCGGGCGAGCAGTAGGCGCTCGCCACCTCCCGCGCGGCACGGCAGGCGGTGGTCTCGGGTATCACAAGATCGTCCATGGTCATGGCCGTGATTGTGGCCTACCGTCGGCCCCTCGGGCATGGGCGGTGGCACCCTCGGCCGTCCGCCGTATGCGCTGCCACCGCCCCTGTCGCCACCCCTGCTGCGACCGTCTCCGTGACCGACCCGGTGACCGGCGACCCGCCCGCCCACCCGCCGCCGAGGTGCGAGCGCGCGGAGCCCGGCGCACGCTGGAGGCATGACCGAGCATCCGCCTGTCATCGTGCATCCGCCGACGCCCTCCGGGGGCCGTCGGGTGACCGTGCACGGGCAGATCGTCGGCCTGGCCCACGGCCGCGGGGATGTGGCCGAATTCCTGCGCCGCGCGGGCGTCGCCGATCCCGCCGAGGACATCGCGCTGGACGATCCGCGCCTGGTCGAATGGCGCGGCGGCTCGCTGGACGACTGGCCGGTTCCGCGCGCGTGAACCGTCGGGCGGTCTGGGGCTCCACTGTTCCGAACTGAGCGCGAGCGCAGCGGAGTTGTACGGACGGGACGGTGGCGGCTCGATGTTGCCGCCGGGGGGGCGACGGGACCTCGTGCGAAGGGGCCCGGGATGGGGGGACCTCGTCCGTGGCGATGGGACAGGCGGGCGGTCGCCGCGCGCCGAGTGCGGGTGGATGACCGGAGCCACCAGCAAGTGGGTCGAAGGCCGGAGCCACCGGACGTCGATGACCCGAGCCACCGGAGCGGCAGGCGGCTCGCCCACCGAGGCCGCGACCGGATCCCTGGCTCCGCCCCATGGCCGTCGCGCGCCCACCGCGGTGTCCGATTTCCGCCAGCACCGGGGCTCCGAGTGCCGCACAGTGGGTCGTGTGATGACCGAGGACAGCAGGTACGAGGCGGTGCGGAGCCGGGACGCCAGGTTCGACGGCGCCTTCTTCTTCGCCGTGTCCACGACCGGGATCTACTGCCGGCCGAGCTGCCCCGCGACCACCCCGCGGCGGCGGAACGTCCGCTTCTATCCCACCGCGGCGGCGGCCCAGGGCTCCGGATTCAGGGCCTGCCGGCGCTGCCGCCCGGACGCGGTGCCCGGCTCGGCCGAGTGGAACGCGCGGGCCGACGTCGTAGGCCGGGCGATGCGGCTGATCGGCGACGGGGTGGTCGACCGCGAGGGCGTCGCCGGTCTGGCCGACCGGCTCGGCTACAGCGCCCGGCAGGTGCAGCGGCAGCTGACCGCCGAGCTGGGCGCCGGGCCGGTCGCGCTGGCCCGCGCGCAGCGCGCCCACACCGCGCGGATCCTGCTCCAGACCACCGGACTGCCGGTCTCCGAGATCGCCTTCGCGGCGGGCTTCGCCAGCGTCCGGCAGTTCAACGACACGATCAAGGAGATCTACGCGCTGACCCCGAGCGCCCTGCGCGCGGCCCGTCCCGCCGGTGCCGCCCGCCCCGGCACGGGCGCCCGGTCCGCCCCCGTCGCACCGTCCGCCACGCCCGGTGTCCTCCCGCTGCGGCTGCCGTTCCGCGGTCCGTACGCGGCGCGGCAGATCTTCGACCACCTCCAGCGGCACGCGCTCGCCGGGATCGAGGACGTCGGCGGCGCGCCCGGCCGCCGCACCTACCGGCGTACGCTGCGCCTCCCGAACGGCACCGGCGTCGTGGAGGTCGACGAGGCCACCGGAGACGGTTGGCTGGAGTGCCGGCTGCGCCTCACCGAACTGCGCGATCTGACCACCGCCACGCAGCGGATCCGCCGCCTGTTCGACCTGGACGCCGACCCGTATGCGGTCGCCGGGCGGCTGGGCGCGGATCCCGTGCTCGCCCCGCTGGTGGCCCGCTACCCGGGTCTGCGCTCCCCGGGCGCCGCGGACCCGCAGGAGGTCGCCGTCCGCGCCGTGCTCGGCCGCCGGATGTCGGCCGCCGGCGCCCGTACGCTCGGCGGCGCACTGATCGCCGCGTACGGCGAGCCGCTGCCGCAGCCGGCCGGCGCGCTCACCCGTCTCTTCCCCCGGGTCGAGGACCTGGCGCGGGCGCCGCTCACCGGACTCGGCCTGCCCGAGGCCCGCCGCGCGACGCTGCGGACCCTCAGCGCCGCGCTCGCCGACCGCACGGTGATCCTGGACGCCGGAACCGACCGCGACGAGGCGGAACGCGCCCTCCTCGGCCTCCCGGGCATCGGCCCCTGGACCGCCGGCTACCTCCGCATGCGGGCGCTGGGCGACCCGGACGTCCTGCCGGCCGGCGAGGCGCGGGCGATCGAGGGCGCCGACCCGTCGGCCTGGCGCCCGTGGCGCTCGTACGCGACGCACTACCTCTGGACGGCCGAAGCCGCGGGCGACGCACCGGATCCCGGAGCGGCAGACCACCGGCCACCGCACCGCATCGACCCCGACCGACGCCCCGACCGACTGACGAAGCGAACGGAATGACCGGACCCATGACCCTGACCCTTTACGCCACTCTCGCCAGTCCCCTCGGCGAACTCCTCCTGGTGGGCGAGGAATCGGCCACCGCTCCGGGCGGTGTCGCACTCGCCTCACTGTCCGTACCGGGCCAGAAGGGCGGGGCGACCGTCCAGGACGGCTGGACGTACGACCCGGCCGCGTTCGCCGGGATCGAGCGGCAGCTGCGGGCCTACTTCGACGGCGCGCCGACCCGCTTCGAGATCCCGTCCGTCACCCGCGGTACCGCCTTCCAGCAGCGCGTCTGGAAGGCGCTGGAGGACATTCCGTACGGCACCACGACCACCTACGGGCGGATCGCCGCCGACATCGGCGCGGCGCGCGGCGCGGTACGCGCCATCGGCACGGCCATCGGCGCCAACCCCCTGCTGGTCGTCCGGCCCTGCCACCGCGTCATCGGCGCCGACGGGTCGCTGACCGGCTACGCGGGCGGCCTGGAACGCAAGGCGCAACTGCTCGCGCTCGAAGGCGCCCTGCCGGCCGAGAGCTGACCCGCCCGACCGTTCCGCCCCTCTGGAGCACACCACCATGCCCGCCACCACGACCCGCCCCACCGCCTTCGCCGACCGCGTGGCCGCCGCCGACTGGACGGCCCTCGCCGGCGAACTCGACTCCCTGGGCTGCGCGTTGACGCCGCAGCTGCTCACCCCGGCCGACTGCCGCGCGCTGAGCGGCCTGTACGACGAGCCCGGCCGCTTCCGCTCCACCGTCGACATGGCACGGCACCGTTTCGGCGCCGGCCAGTACCGCTACTTCGCCGACCCGCTCCCCGAGCCCGTCCGGGCCCTGCGCGAGGCGTTCTACCCGTACCTGCTGCGGACCGCCCGCGACTGGGCGGCCCGGCTCGGCCGACCGGCCCCCTGGCCGGACACGCTCGCCGACTGGCTGGCGATGTGCCATGAGGCCGGCCAGTCCAAGTCCGCCCAGATTCTGCTGCGTTACGGGCCGGGCGACTGGAACGCCCTGCACCGCGACCTCTTCGGCGAGCTGGTCTTCCCGCTCCAGGTGGTCATCGGGCTCGACGCGCAGGGCACCGACTACACCGGTGGCGAGTTCCTGCTCGTCGAGCAGCGCCCGCGCGCCCAGTCCCGCGGCACCTCGACCGTGCTCCCGCAGGGCCGCGGGCTGGTCTTCACCACCCGGGACCGCCCGGTGCGCTCCACCCGCGGCTGGGCGGCGGGTCCGGTGCGCCACGGCGTGAGCGCCGTCCGCTCGGGCCTGCGGCACTCCCTGGGGCTGGTCTTTCACGACGCCTGAGGCACGTCCGGCGCCGGGGGCGCGTCCGCCCGGCCGGGCGCGTCCAGTGCCGTGAGTGTCGAGGTGAAGACCGGCTCACCGTTCTGCGAGCCGGTGACCTGGACCATCGTGGTGCGGGGGATCGCCGACGGGACCCGGCGGGCCTCGATCACGCACGGGACGCCGTGTTCCGCGTACCGGCAGAACTCCGTGCCGAAGGCGTAGGGGACGAAGGCGTCGGGGGCGGTCACCGCGCGGGCGGCCTGCTGGGCGGCGTCCAGCAGCGACAGGCCGGGCACGTGGTCGTTCGCCGGGTTGACGACCGTGGCATGGCCGGGGGCGATGCGCAGCAGCCAGTGGTCGGGCCGGTCGGTGGGGGCGAGCAGCACATCGCCGTCGGTGGCGCTGCCGGTCAGGCCGGCCGGGACGGGCGTGGGCAGCGGGCCGACGGTACGGCGTGCCGCCAGGCGCTCGCCGCGGATCCGGCGGTAGACCGCGGGCGAGGTGACGCTCACGCTGGAATTGCCCGTCGCGACGATCCGGCCCTCCTTGCGGAGGGTCATGTCGAACCGGCTGCTTACCAGCGAACCGGCCCGCATCCGCGTCTTGCTGCACGTGACGTCGATGGTCAGCCGGGTCGGCTCGTTCTCAACGGCGAGCTGCTCGGGGTCGGTTGTGTAGACGAGGTCCCCGAGGATGAAGTGGTGGCCGACCGGCACGCCGAGTTCGGCGTGCGAGAGCAGCAGCCCCGCCTGGCGGATGGTCTCGCCGGCGAGGAGGAGGTGGTGCCGGCCGTTGGTCGGGGCGAAGTACCGGTGGTTGTGCGGCCACTGGGCGGTGACCGAGAAGTGGCTCTCGTCCAGCCGGCGCCACGACGTGATCAGGACATCCTCGGCGAACGGACGGTGCACGAACTCGCGCGGTACGCGGGTGGCGAATCCCCGACCGGGCCGGGCGTCGGCGCGAGGGCTCCGGACCGGCTGCGCCAGGCGCTTGGCCCGGGGCCGAATCGTGCCGCTGACCTGCAACGTGTCGCTCATGACTGCCCCCAGGCGTCTCAACGGGAAGAGGTACGACGCTGGTAAGATACGTACCATCCGGTTTTCTTTTCAATGCCGACGAGGAAATTCGAGCCAACGGCCGATCTGCGGGAGACTTGGGCGACAACCCACTGGGGAAACACCCGTGTGCTTCGAGAGACAGGAGGCGTCCTGTGGCGCAACAGGACCGCGCGATCAGAACCCGGCGGAACATCTTGGAAGCCGCGGCGTCGGTTTTCGACGACCGTGGCTACGACCGCGCGACCATCGCCGAAGTTCTCGAGCGAGCCGGTGTCACCAAGGGCGCCCTCTATTTCCACTTCGCGTCGAAGGAGGAACTCGCCCTCGCCGTGCTCGAAGACCACGTGGTGGACATCGCGGTGGCGCCGCAGAAGATCAAGTTGCAGGAGTTCGTCGACTCGGGCCAGGTCCTGGCATACCGGCTGCGGCGCGACCCCATGCAGCGCGGCGCCGCCCGCCTCGCCGTTGAGCAGGGCTCCAACCGCCTTGACCGCAAGCGGTCGATGCTGGCGTGGACCCGGTTCGTCGAGGAGCTGCTGACCGAGGCGAAGGAGCGCGGCGAAGTGCTGGACAGCGTGGTCGTACGGGAGACGGCCGAGCTGTTCGTCGGGGCGTTCGCCGGCCTCCAGACGATGTCGCACGCGCTGACCAATCAGGCCGACCTCTGCCACCGGCTGGCCGTTTTCTTCGAACACACCCTGCCCAGCATCGCGGTGCCCGCGGTCCTCGCCAAGCTGAAGCTGGACCCGGAGCGCGGCGAGAAGCTCGACCTGGAACTCCGGGGCGGGCGCACGGAAGAGGGCGCGTTCCTGGACGCGGGCAACTCCCTTGCGGACGCGGCGTCGTAGGAATTCGGGCTGTTGCCCGCGAGTCGGAAAGGGCGGGATCCAGAGGGGCGACACGGGCGAATCAGCCGGCCGAACCATACCGGGCGTGCGGTCCTGACCGCGGTCCCGGGGCGACCCGGGGCGATTGTCAGTGGCATGCGGTTCACTGGAGTCGGTGTCCGGAACGAGACCGGGGGAGGGGCCATGAACGGGCCGGCGAGCGGGCCGCGATGCAGGTCGGCGGGAGTGAGGGAGATCACCGGCGGGCGGGCGAGACGGTGGGACGTGTGGCGGAATAGCGCCCCGAGATAAAACGTTCGGCATGCACGTACCAGGGGGCCGGCACTCCCCTTCACGACGCTCACCGCGCACCCCTCTCCGCTCACCCCTGCCGCACTGGAGGCCGCCCGCATGACCCAGACGACGACGGACCAGCTACCAGCAAGGGCGGCCGGCGCCTCCGCCGCGCCGCCCCCGTCCGACCCGGGCAGGGACGCCCACCCCAGGGCGGGCGGCGGCATCGTCCCCGTCCTCGCCTTCGCCGGCATCGTCGTCGCGGTGATGCAGACGCTGCTCGTGCCGGTCATCAAGGACCTGCCGACGCTGCTCAACACCGCGGCCAGCAACGCCACATGGGTCATGACGGCCACCCTCCTCGCCGGTGCCGTCGCAACGCCCATCATGGGCCGCCTCGGCGACCTGTACGGCAAGCGGCGGATGCTGCTCACCAGCCTCGCCGTCATGGTCGTCGGCTCGCTGGTCTGCGGGTTCACCGACGACCTGGTCGTCATGATCGTCGGGCGGGCGCTCCAGGGCTTCGCCATGGGCGCGATCCCCCTCGGCATCGGCATCATGCGCGACGAGCTGCCGCGCGAACGGCTCGGCTCCGCCATGGCGTTGATGAGTTCGTCGATCGGCGTCGGCGGCGGGCTGGCGCTGCCGGCCGCCGCCCTGGTGGCCCAACACGCCGACTGGCACGCCCTGTTCTTCGGCGCCGCCGGGCTCGGTGTGCTGTCGATAGTGCTCATCATCCTCCTCGTCCCCGAGACCGCGGTGCGGGCCCCGGGCCGCTTCGACGTCGCCGGTGCCCTCGGGCTGTCCGCCGGGCTCGTCGCCCTGCTGCTGCCGATCACCAAGGGCAGCGACTGGGGCTGGGGTTCGCCGACCACCCTCGGCCTGTTCGGGGCCGCGGCGCTGATATTGGCGCTGTGGGGCGTGATGGAGCTGCGGATCGCCGATCCGCTGGTCGACCTGCGGACCAGCGCGCGGCGCGAGGTGCTGCTCACCAACCTCGCCTCGATCACGGTCGGTGTGGCGTTCTACGCCATCTCGCTGGTGCTGCCGCAGCTGCTCCAGCTGCCGAAGTCGACCGGCTACGGCTTGGGTCAGTCCATGGTGGTGGCCGGTCTGTGCGTGGCGCCCCTGGGCCTGACCATGATGTTCGTCGCCCCGGTGTACGCGCGGATCGCCGCCCGGCGCGGCCCCAAGATCTCGCTGCTGCTGGGCATGCTGGTCATCGGGATCGGCTACGGCGGCGGCATCGGCCTGATGAGCGCCCCCTGGCAGACGGTCATCATCGCGGTGGTCGTCGGAGCGGGCATCGGGCTGGCCTACTCCTCGCTGCCGGCGCTGATCGTCGGCGCCGTCGACCCCTCCGAGACCGGCGCGGCGAACGGCCTCAACACCCTGATGCGCTCGATCGGCACATCCGTGTCCAGCGCCGTGATCGGCATGGTGCTCGCCCATATGTCGACGCGCATCGGCCCGGTCTCGGTGCCCACCATGTCCGGCTTCCGGGTCTCCTTCCTGATCGCCACCGCGGCGGTCGCCCTCGGCGTACTGGTGGCGGCCTTCCTGCCGTCCCAGCGGACCTCGTCCCGGCCGACGCCGGTCGCCCGGCACGCGGAAGGGGCGGACGCGGCCGACGAGCCCGCCGCGGCCGACGCGGTGGCGGCCACGCCGGAGCCGGCGGCGGAGCGCGCCCCGGCGCAGGCACCCGCGGCCGGGTTCCGCGGGCGGGTCGTCGACGGGGCCGGCGGGCCGGTGCCGCGCGCCGGCGTCACGCTGATCGACCGGCAGGGGCGGCAGGCCGGTGTCACCACGGCCGACGCCGAGGGGCGCTATGCGCTCGCCGCCCCGGGTGCGGGCACGTACGTGCTCACCGGCGCCGCGCCGGGCCACACCCCGCACGCGGTCGCGGCCACCTGCCGCGGCGTGGGCGCGCCCGTCGAGACGGACCTGATACTGACCGCAGCCGGCAGCCGCCTCGGCGGGACCGTGCTCGGCGGTCCGGACGGGACCCCGCTCGCCGGTGCGAGCATCGTCGTCACCGACGCCCGGGGCGATGTGGTAACCCGTACGTCATCCGGCGCCGACGGCAGTTGGGCCGTCGCCCAGCTGGCGAACGGTGACCACACCCTCGTGCTCAGCGCCCCCGGCCACCAGCCGCAGGCCCGTGCCGTCCAGCTGTCCGGCGGCGGCCCGGAGCGCCAGGACGCCCGGCTCCGGCCGAACGCCACCGTGCGCGGCACGGTCCGCGGCCCGGACGGGCAGCCCCTGCGGGACGCCGCCGTGACCCTCCTCGACGACGGCACGGTCGCCGGACACACGGTCACCGGCCCGGACGGCGCCTTCGCGTTCGCCGATCTGAGCAGCCGTCACTACACCCTCGCGGCGGCCGGCTATCCGCCGCACGCCGCGCCGATATCCCTCACCGGCGGCGGCGACGCGGTGCTGGATCTGGACCTCGTCCAGCCGTCGGGTGCCGAGGCGGGCTGACGACCGCCGGCGGGCCCGCGCGCCGCCCGTGTGCGCCGGGCCCGCACCGTGCCAACACGCCCCGGCCCGCCGCCGGGCGGTACGGCTCACCGCACCGTCAAGTGCGCCCGCCTTTCGGCCGGTTCGTCCCGGAGCGAGCGGCCGGCCGCCTCGGCGCCACCGCTCGCGTCGGCCTCCACCAGGGCCGTGTGCCGGGCGTCGCCGCGACCGTGGGCGCGGGCCAGGACACCTCCGCGCCGACGTGTCCCTGCGGGCCGTCCTGCGGGCCGTCCCGGCGGCCGTCGACCGCCGCATCCTGTCCGCCCCGGCCCCCGGGGCGTAAGCCGGCCGGCACCGGGGCAGACCGGCAGTCGGGTGCACCGGAGCGCCGGTGCACCCACGGACGGGCGAGCGGACAGGAGACACCGTGGCAGCGGACCTCGGCATCGGCGTCATCGGACTCGGCATGCGCGGCAACCTGGCGGACGCCGCGCACCGGCCCGGCCGGGGCTCCGCGGTCACCGCCGTCGCCGATCTCGACCCCGGCGTCCGCCGCCGCGCGGCCGCCCGCTTCGGCGCCCGCCTCGCCACCGGCGACCACCGCCAACTCCTCGCCGACGACTGGGTCGACGCGGTTGTCGTCGCCACCCCCGACGACACCCATGAGCGCATCGCCTGCGACGCTCTGGTGGCGGGCCGCCCGGTCTACGTCGAAAAGCCGCTCGGTATCACCGCCGAGAGCTGCGACACCATCCTGCGCACCGCCCGGCGTACCGGCACCCGCCTCTACGTCGGCCACAACATGCGGCACATGGGCGTGGTCCGGCTGATGCACCGTCTGATCGCCCGCGGCGACATCGGCGAGCCCAAGATGGTGTGGACCCGGCACTTCGTCGCGTACGGCGGCGACTACTACTTCAAGGACTGGCACGCCGACCGCCGCCGCACCACCGGCCTGCTGCTCCAGAAGGCAGCCCACGACATCGACGTGATCCATCTGCTCGCCGGCGGCTACACCCACCGCGTCAACGCACTCGGCGACCTCCTCGTCTACGGCGACCTGCCGCGCCGCGCCCCCGGCACCCCGCGCCCGGACGGCTGGCTGCGGGAGTACGACTGGCCGCCGACCGCCCGCCGGGATCTGCACCACGTGGTGGACGTCGAGGACGCGTCCGTGATGAACATGCAGCTCGACAACGGGGTGCTCGCCGCCTACCAGCAGTGCCACTTCACTCCCGACTACTGGCGCAACTACACCGTCATCGGCACCGAGGGCCGGCTGGAGAACTTCGGCGACGGCCCCGGCGACATCGTGCGGGTGTGGAACACCGGACCCAGCGGCTACCGCCCCGAAGGCGACGTCACCCACCGGGTGCCCGAGGCCGGCGGATCGCACGGCGGTGCCGACGCCCGGATCATGGACGAGTTCCTCCGGTTCGTCCGCGAGGGCGGGGCCACGGACACCTCACCGGTCTCCGCCCGGATGAGCGTCGCCGCGGGCGAGGCGGCCACCCGCTCACTGCGCTCCGGCGGCGTCCCGTACGAGGTGGCGCCGCTCGACGGCGAGCTGCGGGGGTACTTCGAGCGCGGCCAGGAGCCTTCGCCACGACGGCGCCGTCAATGACCGCGGTGCGTCCACACCCGATGGTGGTATTTCGGCCGTCTGCGGACCACCGGCCCACGCCCGGTGCCCACCGCTGCCCCGCGGTCACCGCCGGCGCCACCGCCCCGCGGGCGTCCGTATGCGCCGGACGGCGGCGCGGGACCGTACGGCGGGGCTCCCGGGGCGGCTGTGGCGGCCGGGACCGGTGGGCGGGAGGTCTGAAACGGCCGAACCTCGTAGTGCCGCGTCCGCAACCGTGAAGATTTCTGCGAGCCTGGGCGGCGCACCGGAGTTCCGGCTGGTCACAAGGCCGCCGGGGCGGCGTCATCCCGGGCGCGCGGACTCGTTAGCGGTGTGTTAGCGCACCGTTAGCGGACCGGCAGTGCCCGGGGCCACGCTGGAAGGGCAACGGACGGACCGTACGCACCCAACTGTTACGAGGGTACCCACCTACCAGACGAGGGGGAGACTCATGTCGCTCACCATCAAGACCCTCGGCCGCGGCCGGCGTGTCGCCGCCGGATCGCTGATCGCCGTCACGGCGCTGACGCTCACCGCCTGCCAGAACGGCACGGACACCGCGTCCCGCCCCTCGTCGGCCGCCGCACCCGCAACCGCCACGGCGAACGGGCAGTCGGCCGGCGCCAACGCGCAGTCCACCGGAAACGGTGCCCGGTCGTCCAACGGCGCCAAGCCCTCCGGCACCGCCGCGGGCCTGCCGAACGCCAGCCAGGCCAACCCCTCGGCCATGACGGACTCGGACCGCTGCACCGCGACCGACATGTCGCTGCACCTGGGCCGCGTCGACATCGGCGCGGGCAACATCCGCGTCCCGCTGGTGTTCACCAACAAGGGCAAGAAGACGTGCTCGCTGCGCGGCTTCCCCGGCGTCTCGCTGATCCAGCGCGACGGGTCCTCCGTCGGCAAGCCGGCCAGCCGCGAAGGTGCCGCGGGCGGCACCATCCGCCTCCGGCCCGGGCAGAGCGCCCACGCCCTGCTGCACACGGTCAACGACGGCGTCTCGGACACCCCGTGCTGGAAGAACTCGCA
Organism: Streptomyces sp. GS7; assembly: GCF_009834125.1. Taxonomy (NCBI): domain Bacteria; kingdom Bacillati; phylum Actinomycetota; class Actinomycetes; order Kitasatosporales; family Streptomycetaceae; genus Streptomyces; species Streptomyces sp. GS7. The sequence goes on along the minus strand of NZ_CP047146.1, from coordinate 5,672,819 downwards.
GATCGTCTTCGTCTACCCGCCCGGCTCCAAGGAGTCGATGACCACCGGCAGCGGCGGGCTGCGGGTGTGCGGCGGCACGTTCACCGTGACGTCGATGGAGGCCGGGTCGCCGAGCTGACCCGCGAAACCTCTTTCCGGCCACGGGGCCGTTCCGGTGCTGGTGCGTCACCGGAACGGCCCCGCTCGGCTCTCCAGGTCCCCGCGGCGGTGTTACGAAGGTGAACGGAAGCCGTCCGAGCGCTTCCGCTGCACCCCTCCCCTAAGGAGGCACACCGCCATGGATGCCGCACCCGCGACCGCGACCGACGCCGCCCGGCCGTCGGCCGAGGACGAGTCCCCGATCCACGTCCTCTGGATCAACGCCGGCCTGAGTTGCGACGGCGACTCGGTCGCCCTGACCGCCGCGACCCAGCCGAGCATCGAGGAAATCGCGCTCAGCGTGCTGCCAGGACTTCCCAAGATCCAGGTGCACTGGCCGCTGATCGACTTCGAAAGCGGTCCGGTGCAGGGCGCGGACACCTTCATCGAGTGGTTCTTCAAGGGCGAACGCGGTGAGATCGACCCGTTCGTGCTGGTCATCGAGGGATCCGTCCCCAACGAGTCGATCAAGCCGGAGGGTTACTGGTGCGGCTTCGGGGACAACCCGGAGACCGGCCAGCCGATGACCACCAGTGACTGGATCGACCGGCTGGCCCCCAAGGCGCTCGCCGTCGTCGCCATCGGCACCTGCGCCACCTACGGCGGCATCCACGCCATGGCCGGCAATCCGACCGGCGCGATGGGCGTGCCCGACTACCTGGGCTGGGACTGGAAGTCCAAGGCCGGCATCCCGATCGTGTGCGTACCGGGCTGCCCGATCAAGCCCGACAACTTCTCCGAGACGCTGGTCTACCTGCTCTACCAGGCGGCCGGCGCGGCACCGATGATCCCGCTGGACGAGCAGCTGCGGCCCACCTGGCTGTTCGGGGAGACCGTGCACGAGGGCTGCGACCGCGCCGGGTACTACGAGCAGGGGCAGTTCGCCACCACCTACGACTCGCCCAAGTGCCTGGTGAAGCTCGGATGCTGGGGACCCGTGGTCAAATGCAATGTGCCCAAGCGGGGCTGGATGGACGGCATCGGCGGCTGCCCCAACGTCGGCGGGGTCTGTATCGCCTGCACCATGCCCGGCTTCCCCGACAAGTTCATGCCGTTCATGGACGAGCCGCCCGGCGCGAAGCTCTCCAGCACCACCAGCGCCGCCTACGGCACCGTTGTCCGACGACTCCGCGGCATCACGGCCCGGACCGTGGACCACGAACCGAAGTGGCGGCACCGCGGCGAGAAGCTGACCACCGGCTACCGGCGCCCGTGGTGACCGCCGCGGGCCGACGGCCGCCCCGGCGGCCGTCGGCCCGTCGGCAACCGCCTGAGCACACCTGCCGGACACGATGTCGGACCACAGGTCAGACCCCACTTCCCGCGCGCGCAGAAGGGCACGGCACACACCATGGCAGCGAAGACCAAGACAGCCGGTGACGGCAGCGGTCTGACGGAGATGTCCTGGGATCCGATCACCCGGATCGTGGGCAGCCTCGGTATCCACACGAAGATCGACTTCAAGCAGAAGCGGGTCGCGGAGTGCTACAGCACCTCGTCCGTCTTCCGCGGCTACAGCGTCTTCATGCGCGGCAAGGACCCGCGCGACGCCCACTTCATCACCAGCCGGATCTGCGGCATCTGCGGCGACAACCACGCCACGTGCTCGGTCTACACGCAGAACATGGCCTACGGGGTCAAGCCGCCGCACCTCGGCGAGTGGATCATCAACCTCGGCGAGTCCGCGGAGTACATGTTCGACCACAACATCTTCCAGGAGAACCTGGTCGGGGTCGACTACTGCGAGAAGATGGTCCGCGAGACCAACCCGGGCGTCTGGGAACTCGCCCAGCGCACCGAGGCCCCGCACGCCGGCGAGCACGGCTACCGCACCATCGCCGACATCATGACCTCCCTCAACCCCATCGAGGGCGAGTTCTACCGCGAGGCGCTCCAGGTCAGCCGCTACACCCGGGAGATGTTCTGCCTGATGGAGGGCCGCCATGTGCACCCCTCCACGCTCTACCCGGGCGGCGTCGGCACCGTGGCCAGCGTCCAGCTCTTCACCGACTACCTCAGCCGGCTGATGCGCTACGTGGAGTTCATGAAGCGCGTGGTGCCCCTCCACGACGACCTGTTCGACTTCTTCTACGAGGCGCTGCCCGGCTACGAGGAGGTCGGCCGGCGGCGGGTGCTGCTTGGCTGCTGGGGTGCGCTCAACGACCCGGAGCACTGCGACTTCACCTACCGCAACATGACGGACTGGGGCCGGAAGATGTTCGTCACCCCGGGCATCATCGTCGACGGCAAGCTGGTCACCAACGACCTCACCCAGATCAACCTCGGCATCCGGATCCTGCTCGGCAGCTCCTACTACCAGGACTGGGAAGGCCAGGAGCAGTTCGTCACCCACGATCCGCTCGGCAACCCCATCGACCCGCGCCACCCCTGGAACCAGCACACCATCCCCGCCCCGCAGAAGCGGGACTTCAACGACAAGTACAGCTGGGTGATGTCGCCGCGCTGGTTCGACGGCAAGGAGCACCTGGCCCTGGACACCGGCGGCGGCCCGATCGCCCGCCTGTGGTCCACCGCGCTGTCCGGGCTCGTCGACACCCCGTACGTCAAGGCCACCGGCAACAGCGTCGTCATCGACCTGCCGCGCAGCATGACCCGGCCCGAGACCCGCTTCGAGTGGAAGATCCCGAAGTGGAGCAACGCGCTGGAGCGCAACCGCGCCCGCACCTACTTCCAGGCGTACGCGGCGGCCATGGCGCTGCACTTCGCCGAGCAGGGGCTGGAGGAGGTCCGCGCCGGACGCACCCAGACCTGGGAGAAGTTCGAGGTCCCCGACGAGTCCATCGGCTGCGGTTTCACCGAGGCGGTACGCGGCGTCCTCTCGCACCACATGGTCATCCGCGACGGCAAGATCGCCAACTACCACCCGTATCCGCCGACCCCGTGGAACGCCAGCACCCGCGACACCTACGGCACCCCGGGCCCCTACGAGGACGCGGTGCAGAACACCCCGATCTTCGAGGAGAACTCCCCGGAGAACTTCAAGGGCATCGACATCATGCGGACGGTGCGCAGCTTCGACCCGTGCCTGCCCTGCGGCGTCCACATGTACGTCGGCAACGGCCGGTCCGTGCAGAGCATGCACGTGCCAACCGGGCTGAGCGGACTGGCCGGATGACCGCGCCGACCGCCGAGCTGACGGGCCGCCGGGTCGAGGAAGTACTGGACCGCCTCACCGCGCAGGGCGACGGCGGATCGGTCGCAGCCGCCGAGGAACTCGTCCGCGTGCTGATGGACTTCTACGGCGCCGGGCTCACCCGGATCATGCACCTGGTGGAGCGGCGCACCGGCGAGGGCGGGCCGCGGGCCGCGCTGCTGGCGGACGAGCTGGTCAGCAGCCTGCTGGTGCTGCACGATCTGCACCCGGAGGACGTCACCACCCGCATCGGCCGGGCGCTGGAGAGCGTACGGCGGCAGATCGCCGCGGAGGTGGCGGAGTTCGACGCGGGCACCGGCGCGCTGCGGCTGCGGACCGCCGGGTCCGGCGGCTGTGGCTGCCCGGGCAGCGCGGCGGGCGACCGCGAGGCGGTGGCGGCGGCGCTGTCGTGCTTCGCACCCGAGGTGGCCTCGATCGCGTGGGAGGCGCAGGACCGCACGCCGGAGCCGGCCCTGCTGCAGATCTCCCGGCGCCCGCCGACCGCCGCCGCGGCGCCATGAGCACCCCGCAAACGGTCGCGCACCGCGGACTGCAGCGGTTCCGCGCCCCGGCGCCCCCGCCGCCCGAGCGCTGCGAACTGTGCGGTACCGAACTGGTCGGCCGGCACCGGCACTTGGTCGACACCACCAACCGCGCGCTGGCCTGCGCCTGCATTCCCTGCGCACTGCTCTTCCAGCGGCCGGGGGCCGGCGGGGGGCAGTTCCGTACCGTCCCGGACCGCTGCCTCACCGACCCCGCGCACCGCCTCGACGACGCGGCCTGGGACCGGCTCCAGATCCCCGTCGGCGTCGCGTTCTTCCTCCGCAACGCCGCGCTGGACCGGCTGGTGGCGCTCTACCCCAGCCCGGCCGGCGCCACCGAGAGCGAACTCGACCCGGCGCGCTGGCAGACCCTGCTGGACGCCAGCGACCTGGCCGGGCTCCTCGAACCGGATGTGGAGGCCCTGCTGCTGCGCCGCACCGAGGACCGGATCGAGTGCTACCTCGTACCGGTCGACATCGCCTACGAACTCGTCGGCCGGATGCGGCTGTTGTGGCGGGGCTTCGACGGCGGAGCCGAGGCGCGCGAGGCGCTCACCGAGTTCTTCCGCGACGTCGCCGGCCGGGCCCGGGCGCCGCGTGAGGAGGACCGGCGGCCGTGACCGAGCTGTCCTTCACCTGCCTCGGCGTCCGCGCCGACCGCTACGCCGCCGCGCCCACCCTCCTCTTCCGGCTGCGGATCACCGCCCCGGGACCGGACCGGGTGCACGCCGTCGCGCTGCGCTGCCAGCTGCGGATCGAACCGGCCCGGCGCGACTACGGCCCCGAGGAGGCCGCCGCGCTGGCCGACCTCTTCGGCGAGCGGGCGCGCTGGGGCAGCACCCTCAAACCGCTCCAGTTCGCCCAGGTCTCCCTCGTCGTACCGGGCTTCACCGGTGAGACGGAGGTGGATCTGCCCGTGCCCTGCACCTACGACCTGGAGGTCGCCGCCGGGCGCTACTTCCACGCGCTGCGGGACGGCGAGGTGCCGCTGCTGCTGCTGTTCTCCGGCACGGTGTTCGCCGGTGCCGGCGGCTTCCGGGTGATCCCGGTGCCCTGGCACAAAGAGGCGGTCTGCCGGATGCCGGTGGCCGTCTGGAAGGAGATGACCGACACCCACTTCCCGGGCGGCGGCTGGCTGCGGCTTCCCCGGGAGACCCTGGACGCGCTCCTCGCCTTCCGGTCCCGGCACGCGCTGCCGTCCTGGGAGGCCACCGTTGAGGCGCTGCTGGCCCGTGCGGAGAACCCCGGGCCGCGCGCCCGGCTCTTCCCCGGAGCCGCCGCCCGTCCCGTCACCGAGAGGACCGAGTCGTGACGACACATGTGCCGAACGATGCGCTGGGCGAGCGGTTCGCCGCCGTCCGGCAGGTTGCCGACGCCGTGCTGTTCGAGGGCTATGTGCTCTATCCCTACCGGGCGTCCGCCGCCAAGAACCGGCTGCGCTGGCAGTTCGGCGTGCTGGTGCCGCCCACCTGGGGAGCGGACCGTGCCGAGCAGTCCCACCAGCGCACCGAATGCCTCATGGAGCCCCGCTCCGGCGCCCGGCTCCGCGCCGAGCTCCGGTTTCTGCGCGCCCAGCGGCGTACCGTCCAACGCCTGCGCCCGGACGGCGAGTTCGAGACCGTACCGGAACTGGAACTGCCCGACCGGGTGCTGGTCCCATGGGACGAGGGCGCCGAGGAGCGCTGCCCGCTCGACGTGGCGGTCGCCGATCTCGCCGGGGACGGCATCACCGTCCCGTTGACCTGGCCCGCGGGCGAGGAAACCGAGCCGGTGCACGACGCGGACGGGCAGCTGGTCGGCCGGCTGGTGCGCCGCCGCGAGGAGGTCTGCGGCCGGCTGCGGCTGACCGCGAGCGAGGTCGACGGACCGTACGCGGTGCTGCGACTGACCGCGACCGTGGAGAACACCAGCGACTGGGCACCGGAGCCGGCGGCCGACCGGGAGGCGGCGCTGCCGCGTTCGCTGGTCGCCGCGCATCTGCTGCTCGGCCTGAGCAGCGGCCGGTTCCTGTCCCTGACCGACCCGCCCGAGTGGGCCAAGGGCGCCGTCGCCGACTGCCGCAACGAGCACACCTGGCCGGTGCTCGCCGGCCAGCCCGGCAGCGACGACGTGGTCCTGTCGTCCCCGATCATCCTGGAGGACCACCCCGCCGTCGCCCCCGAGAGCCCCGGCCCGCTCTACGACGCCCTGGAGATCGACGAGATCCTCACCCTGCGCACGGCGGCCCTCACCGACCAGGAGAAGCGCGAGGCCCGTGGCACCGACCCCCGGGCGGCCGAGGTCATCGACCTCGCCGACACCATCCCGCCGGAGGTGCTGGACCGGCTGCACGGCGCCGTACGGTCACTGCACGAGGCCACCGGACCGGACCCGGCCCGGGAGGCGACCCGTACCGACGCCCCCTGGTGGGACCCCGGCAGCGACCGCTCGGTGGATCCCGAGCGCGACCGGATCATCATCAACGGCCGGTCGGTCGGCTCCGGCAGCCGGGTGCAGCTGCGCCCCGGCCGGCGCCGCACCGACGCCCAGGACCTCTTCCTCCACGGGCTCACCGCACAGGTCGAGGCCGTCCTGCACGACGTGGACGGCGGGGTGCACCTCGCGGTGACGGTGGACGGCGACCCGGGCGCCGACATCCGGCGGGAGCAGGGCCGCTTCCTGTACTTCCAGCCCGACGAACTCGCGCCCCTGGAGGACGCGTGAACCGCGACGCGCCCCGGACCGCGCCGAGCGGCAGGACGCTGATCGCGGGCGTCGGCAACATCTTCCTCGGCGACGACGGCTTCGGCGTCGAGGCCGTCCGCGCGCTCGGCCAACACCCCCTCCCCGAGGGCGTCGAGGTCGTCGACGCCGGCGTGCGGGGCGTCCATCTCGCCTACCAGATGCTGGACGGCTACGAGACGGTGCTGCTGGTCGACGCCTGCGCGCGCGGCGGCGCACCCGGCTCGCTCCACGTCCTCGACGCCACCGACCCCACCGAACGACACGGGCCCGAGACCACCCCCCTCGACGGGCACCACATGACACCGGACGCGGTGCTGGCGTTGCTCGACACGCTCAGCGCCGGCACCGGCGGCCGGCGCCCGCGGCGCGTCCTGGTCGTCGGCTGTGAACCGGCGGACACCGCGGAGGGCATCGGGCTCAGCGAGCCGGTCGCCGCCGCCGTCGACGAGGCCGTACGGACCGTGCTGGAGCTGGTCGGCGCGGACCGGCCGGCCCCGGCCACCACCAGTGAGAGGAACACGACACCATGCTGAAGCTGGTCCTCGGCGGCGCGTTCGCCGCCGCCGTTGCGCTCGCCCTGCGCAACCTGCCCGACCTCAAGCGCTATCTGCGGATGCGCACCATGTGAGACGGACCGGCGCGGGGCGCTGCACCGAACGGTGTACGCCACCGCGCCGCCCCGGCGAGGCACCCCGGACGCCCCGGGGCCGCGCCGTCTAATGAAGCCAGCGGCAACCGGTCGTCACACCAGAGAGAGACGGACCGATGCACGAGATGTCCATCGCGCTGGCGGTCGTGGACCAGGTCGAGAGCGCGGACCGGCCGGACGGGGCGACGGCGGTCAGCAGCGTCCGGCTGGAGATCGGCGAACTCGCCGGAGTGGTCCCCGACGCACTCGCCTTCTCGTTCCAACTCGCCTGTGAGGGAACGGTGCTGGCGGGTGCGGAACTCGTCACCGAAGCGGTGGTGGCGCGCGCCCGCTGCATCCCGTGCGCGGAGAGCTGGCCGGTCGGCATGCCGCCGCGACTGAGCTGCCCCGGATGCGGCGGGGCGTCCGTGGAGCTGCTGTCGGGCCGTGAACTGCGGATCGCCGGCGTCAGCTGGCACGACGCCCCGGTACCCACACCGACGCACGAGGAGCGCTGATCCCATGTGCCGTGTCATCGACCTCCAGCAGGCGGTGCTCGCCAAGAACGACGCCTGTGCCCACACCCTGCGCGAGGACCTGGCGGCCCGCGGCACCGCGGTCGTCAACCTGCTCTCCAGCCCCGGCAGCGGCAAGACCGCCCTGCTGGAACGGGAGCTGACGCTGGCCCGCAGCCGCGGGGTGCCGGTCGCCGCGCTCACCGCCGACCTGGCCACCGAGAACGACGCCGTCCGGCTGGCCCGCTCCGGAGTGCCCGTCAAACAGGTGCTCACCGACGGGCTGTGCCACCTCGAAGCCGAGATGCTCGGCGGGCACCTGGACGGCTGGCTGCCCGCGGACACCCGGCTGCTGTTCGTCGAGAACGTCGGCAACCTGGTCTGCCCCGCCTCCTACGACCTGGGGGAGACGCTGCGCATCGTGCTGGCCTCGGTGACCGAGGGCGAGGACAAACCGCTGAAGTACCCGACGGCCTTCGGGCTGGCCCACCTGGTGGTGGTCACCAAGACCGACATCGCCCGCGCGGTCGGCTTCGACGAGGCGGCGTTCCGCGCCAACGTGGAGCGGGTCAACCCCGGTGTCGAGGTCGTGCTCACCTCGGTGCGCGGCGCCGAGGGCGACGGGGTGCTGCTCGACCGGGCGCTGGCGGCACGGGACGGCGGGCCGGTCCACATCCCGGTCATGACCCGGCAGTCGCACCATGTGCACGACGCCGGCCACCACCATCCGCACCATCACGGCACGGCGGACCGCGTCGGCGACCCCGGAGCCGTGGGGTCGAGCCGCTCATGACCACAGGGCGGCCCGGTGCGGGCGCTGCTCCCCACGTTCCCGCATCCACCCCCGAGTCTCCGACTCCGGTCGAGCAGCGGGGAGCCCCGTACGCAGGGGCGGCCCCCCGCACCGGAGCGGCGCGCTCCGCCGAGGCCGCCGCGACGGCCGCCCGCCGCCGGATCGTCGTGCGCGGCATCGTCCAGGGCGTCGGGTTCCGCCCGTTCGTCCACGGCCTGGCCACCGAAATGGGGCTGACCGGCCATGTCACCAACACCGGCGAGGGCGTGGTCGCCGAGGTCGAGGGCGCGCCCGGCGCGCTGCTCCGCTTCGGCGAGCGGATCCGTGGCGAGGCGCCGCCGCTGGCCGTCGTGGAGGCCGTCGAGGGCGAGGACATCGCCGTCGCCGGGGACACCGGCTTCGCCATCCTCCCGTCCCGCCGCGACGGCCCCGCCCGCACCCTGGTCGCCCCGGACGCCGCCACCTGCGACGCCTGCCTGGCCGAGCTGACCGATCCGGCCGACCGCCGCTACCGGCACCCCTTCCTCACCTGCACGCACTGCGGGCCGCGCTTCACCATCGTCCGCGCCCTGCCCTACGACCGCGCGCAGACGACCATGGGCCGTTTCCCCATGTGCGAGCGCTGCGCGGCGGAGTACGCCGATCCGGCCGACCGGCGGTTCCACGCCCAGCCGATCGCCTGCCACGACTGCGGCCCCCGGCTCCGGCTGCTGGCCGCCGCACCGGACGATCCCGCCGGTGCGCCGCGCCCGGTGTCCGGGGACCCGGTCGCCGCGACCCGGCGGCTGCTCGCCGACGGCGCGATCGTGGCGGTCAAGGGACTCGGCGGCTACCACCTGGTCTGCGACGCCGGTGACGACGCCGCCGTCGCGCTGCTGCGGCGGCGCAAGGCCCGCGGCGACAAACCGTTTGCGCTGATGACCCGTCATATTTCCGATGTGGACGGGCTGGTGGCGGTCGGCGCGGACGAACGGGCGCTGCTCACCGGGCCCGTTCGGCCCATCGTGCTGCTGCGCCGGCGGGACCGGGCGGCACCCGGCGCACCGGCGGTGTCGGACGCCGTCGCGCCCGGCAGCCCCGACCTGGGGGTGATGCTGCCGTACACGCCGCTGCACCACCTGCTGTTCGGGCTGCCGGGCGACCCCCCGGGGCCCCGGCTGCTGGTGATGACGAGCGGGAACGTCGCGGGCGAACCGATCGTCACGGACGACGGTGAGGCACTGGAGCGACTGGCGCACCTGGCGGACGCCTGGCTCGGCCACGACCGGGCGATCCAGGTCCCGTGCGATGACACGGTGGTCCGGATCAGCGACGGGGAGCCGCTGTACGTCCGGCGCTCGCGCGGCTGTGCGCCGTATCCGATCGCCCTGCCCGTCCCCGTACGGCCCGCGCTGGCGACCGGCGGCGACCTCAAGAACGTGCTGTGCCTGGGCGAGGGGCGGCGCGCCTGGCTGTCCGCGCACATCGGCGACATGGACGACCTGGCGACCCAGCTGGCGTTCGAGCGCGCCGGGGCGCACCTGGAGACGATCACCGGGGTGCGCCCGCGGCTGCTCGCCACCGACCGGCACCCCGGCTACCGCACCGGCCAGTGGGCCCGCCGCCACACCGACGGCCGGCCGCTGGTCCACGTCCAGCACCACCATGCGCATATCGCCGCCGCCATGGCCGAGCACGGACTGGACGGCAGCCGCCCGGTGATCGGTGTCGCCTTCGACGGCACCGGCTACGGCGACGACGGCGCGGTCTGGGGCGGTGAGGTGCTGCTCGCCGACTACGCCGGATACCGCCGCTTCGGCCAGCTCGGCTACGTCCCGCTGCCCGGTGGCGACACCTCCGTACGCCGTCCCTACCGGATGGCGCTGGCGCATCTGCACGCCGCCGGGATCCCCTGGAGCGACGAACTGCCTCCGGTGGCCGCCTGCCCGCCGGACGAACGACGTTTGCTGGCCCGCCAGTTGGAGCGAGATCTCAACTGCGCGCCCACCTCCAGCATGGGCCGCCTCTTCGACGCGGTCTCCTCGCTGGCCGGGATCTGCCACCGGGCCGGATACGAGGCCCAGGCTGCCATCGCGCTGGAGGCCGCCGCGCTGACCGCCGGTGAGGACCACGGACCCGGCTACGCCTTCGCGCTGCGCATCGGGGCCGGGGCCGCCGGCGCCGATCTCGTCGCCGACCCCGCCCCGGTCCTCACCGCCGTTGCCGAGGACGTCCGCGCCGGCACCTGCCGGGCGGTGATCGCGGCCCGCTTCCACACCGCGGTCGCCGAACTCGTCCGCCGCTGCTGCATCCTCGCGCGGGAGCGCACCCGGCTGGCGACCGTCGCGCTGACCGGCGGGGTGTTCGCCAACACCCTGCTGGCCGAGACCGCCGCCGCTCTGCTGCGGCAGGACGGCTTCACCGTGCTGCGGCACCGCCAAGTGCCGCCCAACGACGGCGGGTTGGCGCTCGGTCAGCTGCTGGTCGCGGCCCGGACGCGCGGCTCGTAACCCTTTTCTACCCGCTTGTGTACCCGCACGACGAGGAGGACCCATGTGCCTGGCGGTGCCCGGCAAGGTGATGGAGATCGAGGAACGGGACGGCACCCGGATGGCCACCGTCGACTTCGGCGGCGTGGTCAAGGAGGTGTGCCTGGAGTACGTACCGGATCTGGCGGTGGGTGAGTACGCGATCGTCCATGTGGGCTTCGCGCTCCAACGGCTGGACGAGGAGTCGGCCCGGAAGACCCTGGCGCTCTTCGAGGAACTCGGCCTGCTCCAGGAGGAGTTCGGCGACCCGTGGGAAGCGGCGGCGGAAGTGGGCCAGGAGGCGCGGCAGTGAAGTACATCGACGAGTTCCAGAACCCGGAGCTGGCCCGGCGACTGTTCGACGAGATCCGCGCCACGGTGACCCGGCCGTGGGCGCTGATGGAGGTGTGCGGCGGCCAGACGCACACGATCATCCGCCACGGTATCGACCAACTCCTTCCCGATGAGGTCGAGTTGATCCACGGTCCGGGGTGCCCGGTGTGCGTGACGCCGCTGGAGGTCATCGACAAGGCGCTGGAGATCGCCGCCCGCCCGGACGTGATCTTCTGCTCCTTCGGCGACATGCTCCGCGTACCGGGCAGCGACCGCGACCTGTTCCAGGTGCGCGGCGAGGGCGGCGACGTCCGGGTCGTGTACTCCCCGCTCGACGCGCTGAAGATCGCCCAGCAGAACCCGCACCGCGAGGTGGTGTTCTTCGGCATCGGATTCGAAACCACCGCCCCGCCCAACGCCATGACGGTCCATCAGGCACGCAGGCTGGGCATTCCCAACTTCAGTCTGCTGGTCTCCCACGTCCGCGTGCCGCCCGCCATCGAGGCGATCATGACCTCGCCGAGCTGCCGCGTCCAGGCGTTCCTCGCCGCCGGCCACGTGTGCAGCGTGATGGGCATGGGGGAGTACCCCGAGCTGGCCGAGCGCTTCAAGGTGCCCATCGTCGTCACCGGGTTCGAACCGCTGGACATCCTGGAGGGCATCCGGCGCACCGTCCGCCAGCTGGAGCGCGGCGAACACACCGTCGACAACGCCTATCCGCGGGCCGTCCGGCCGGAGGGCAACCCGGCGGCGCAGGCCATGCTCGCGGACGTCTTCGAGGTCACCGACCGGGCCTGGCGCGGCATCGGCACCATCCCCGCCAGCGGCTGGCGGCTGTCCGAGCGCTACCGCGACTACGACGCCGAACACCGCTTCGCGGTCGGCGGTATCACCACCCGCGAGCCCGCCGCCTGCCGCAGCGGTGAAGTGCTGCAAGGGCTGATCAAGCCGAACGAGTGCCCGTCGTTCGGCACCACCTGCACCCCGCGCACCCCGCTCGGCGCGACCATGGTCTCCAGCGAGGGCGCCTGCGCCGCCTACTACCTCTACCGCCGACTCGGCGTCACGCCCACCCCGCTGGAGGCGAGCCCCGTTGTCTGACACCACCTCCCAGAGCCCCCGCGACCTGCCCGCCGTCGACATCTCCGGCTGGACCTGCCCGACCCCGCTGCGCGAGACCCCCCGCGTCGTCATGGGGCACGGCGGGGGCGGCGCGCTCTCCGCCGAACTCGTCCAGCAGATCTTCGTCCCCGCCTTCGGCGGTGAACTCCTCGCCCAGCTCGGCGACTCCGCGGTGTTCTCCCTGGGCGGTCTGCGGCTCGCCTTCTCCACCGACTCCTATGTCGTCCGGCCGCTGTTCTTCCCCGGCGGCAGCATCGGCGACCTGGCCGTCAACGGCACCGTCAACGACCTCGCGATGAGCGGCGCCCGGGCCGCCTACCTCTCCTGCGGGTTCATCCTGGAGGAGGGCGTCGAGATGCCGGTGGTCGCCGGGGTCGCCGACGCTCTGGGCGCCGCCGCGCGGGCCGCCGGGGTGGAGGTGGCGACCGGTGACACCAAGGTCGTCGAGGCCGGCCACGGCGACGGGGTCTATCTGAACACCGCGGGCATCGGGCTGATCCCGCCGGGCGTCGATCTGCGTCCGCAACGGGTGGTGCCCGGCGACGTGGTGATCGTCAGCGGCGACCTCGGCGTCCACGGCGTGGCCATCATGAGCGTCCGCGAGGGCCTGGAGTTCGGCGTGGAGATCGAGAGCGACTGCGCCGCGCTCGGCGGCCTCGTCCAGACCATGCTCGCCGTCACCCCGGATCTGCACGTGCTGCGCGACCCCACCCGCGGCGGACTGGCGGCCGCGCTCAACGAGATCGCCACCGCCTCCGCGACCGGCGTCGTCATCAACGAGCGCGCCATCCCCGTCCCGCCCGTCGTCGCCAACGCCTGCGCCATCCTCGGCCTCGACCCGATGTACGTCGCCAACGAGGGCAAGCTGGTGGCCTTCGTCCCCCGCGAGCACGCCGACGCCGTGCTGGACGCGATGCGCGCGCACCCCCTGGGGGCCGGGGCCGCGGTGATCGGCGAGGCGGTCGCGGCGCACCCCGGGATGGTGGTGGCCCGTACCCCGCTGGGCGGTACGCGCGTGGTCGACCTGCCGCTGGGGGAGCAGCTGCCGCGGATCTGCTGAGCGCGGCGGGGAGTTCGGCCGCTGACCTCTGCGCCCACGGCGGCTACCGTGTCGGGCCATGGGGCGCTCGACGATCGCGATGCACCATGTGCGGGCCGCGCTGGGCGGGGCGCGGCGGCTCGGCATCGACACCGTGCCGCTGCTCCAGGGCGCGCGGATCCCGCCGCTGCTGCTCGGCGACGACCGGGCCCGGGTCACCGGGGAGCAGTTCGCCCTCCTGATCCGGGCCCTGCACCGCGCCACCGACGACGAGTTCCTCGGCCTGGGCCCGGTTCCCAGCCGCCGCGGCACCTTCGCGATGATGTGCCATGCCTGCCTGGGCTGCCCGGACCTGGGGTCCGCCCTGGAGCGGGCCGCGCGCTTCTACGCGCTGTTCCCCGGCGGCCCGGTGATGTCCGTCGACGGGGGCACCGCCTCCGGCACCGCCGTCTTCTCCGTACGCAGCGATCTGCGCCCGTACGACGACGCCGACTTCCTCGCCGAATGCGTACTGATCATCTTCCACCGGCTCTCCAGCTGGCTGATCGGGCGGCGCATCCCGCTGCGCTGGGCCCGGTTCGCGCATCCGGCGCCCGGCCACGCCGGCGAGTACGACCTGCTCTTCGGCTGCCCGGTCCGCTTCGGCGCCGAGCACACCGCGGCCGGCTGGGACGCGCACTGGCTGGCCGCGCCCGTGGTGCGGGACGAGACCGCGCTGACCGCGATGCTGCGACGGGCGCCGGCGGATCTGCTGGCCCGGCGGGAGTACGGGACCACCGTCGCCGAGCAGGTGCGGCGCACCCTCGCCCGGGCGCTGCGGACTCCGGCGCCCGCGCGGCTCCCGGAGGCCGCGGAGGTCGCGGCCCGGCTCGCGGTCAGCCCGGCGACCCTGCGGCGCCGGCTCCAGGCCGAGGGCACCTCCTACCAGCGGCTCAAGGACGCGGTACGCCGGGACGCGGCGATCACCGCGCTGACCGCCGGGCGGGAGCCGATCGCCGAACTCGCGGCGCGGATCGGCTTCTCCGAGGACACCGCCTTCCACCGCGCCTTCCGCCGCTGGACGGGCACCACACCGGGCGCCTACCGACTGCAGGGCGGCGGTGCCGATCCCGGCGGGCGCCCGCCGCCTGCCCCGCACGGCCAGCAAAGCTGAGCGTCCCGGTCAGCCCCCTCCTTACCCGCGAGTCACTACGGTCGGCCCAACGACCCCAGCCCTCAGGTCAGTTGGGAGAGCCGTATGCACCTTCGCTCCGCTTTACCGACCACTGCCGCCGCCCTGGCCCTGCTGCTCGGCCTCTCGGGCGCGGGCGCCGCGACGGCGCAGCAGCCCGCGCCCGGGGACGGCCGCCCCGGTGACATCGTGACCGCCGCCCCGACCTCCTTCCACCCGCTGCCCGGCCAGCCCACCCGGACCCGCGCCTGGCACCTCACCTACCGCTCCACCACCGCCAAGGGCACCCCCAACACCGTCTCCGGAACCGTCATCGTCCCCGACGACGGCAAGAACGGCCCGCGCCCGCTCGTCACGTACGCCGTCGGCACCGTCGGCCTCGCCGACTCCTGCGCACCCTCGGCCGGCTTCCCCAAGGGCACCACCATGGAGGCCAACCTCATCCAGCAGCTCACCCGCCGCGGCTGGGCGGTCGCGGTCACCGACTACGAGGGCCTGGGCACCCCCGGCGACCACACCTACACCGTGGGGCGAGCCGAGGGCCAGGCGGTCCTGGACGTGGCCCGGGCCGCCGAACGGCTCCCCGGGGCGGGCGCCGCCGGGGTCAGCGGGGACTCCCCGGTCGGCATCATGGGCTACTCCCAGGGCGGCCAGGCCAGCGGCTGGGCGGCCGAACTGCACCGTTCCTACGCGCCCGAGCTCAAGGTCAAGGGCACCGCGACCGGCGGCGTACCGGCCGATCTGCTCAAGGTCGCGGACGCCGACAACGGCACCATCGGCGCCGGGCTGATCCTGATGGCCGCCATCGGCCAGAACGCCGCCTTCCCGGAGCTGCACCTGGACCGCTACCTCAACGACAAGGGCCGCCACTACGTCGACTTCCTGCGCAACAACTGCGTCGCCGCCGACGTCGCCGCCGGCCTCTTCAAGCGGATCTCCGACGTGACCGTCAAGAACCCGCTGTACGAGCCGGACTGGCAGGCGCGGCTGCGGGAATCCGCTCTCGGCACAGGTACGCCGGACGCGCCGGTGTACCTGTACCACGGGACCGCCGACGAGCTGATCCCGTACGCCGTCGGCAGGCGGCTGCGGGCCGACTGGTGCGCCAAGGGCGCCCCGGTGCAGTGGAGTTCGGTCCCCCTGGGTGAGCATGTGGCCGGCGCGATCGTGGGCTCCGTACCGGCCGCCGACTGGCTCGCCGACCGCTTCGCGGGCAGGCCGGCGGCCGGCAACTGCGGCTGACCGGCACCGCCGCGCGCACCCCGGACGACGCGCGCCCCGGGGCGCCTCGTGAGCCGAGGCGCCCCGGGGCGTCTTCGCGGGGTGCGTGTCGTCTGGCGCCTCAGGTGCCGCGGGGCCGGGTGTCCCGCATCAGCTGGGATCCGAACCAGTCGTCCCGGTCCCGTACGCCGGGCAGCACGAAGAAGTAGCCGCCGCCGAACGGGGTGATGAACCGGGACAGCGGCTCGTGCCGCAACCGCCGCTGCACGGTGGCGAACTGCCGCTCCAGATTCTGCTGGTAGCCGACGAAGACCAGTCCCAGGTCCATCTCGCCGCGCTGGTCGAACCCCGTGCTGTAGTTGTAACTCCGCCGCAGGAAACGGGAGTCGTCGGTGCCGCGCCTGCGCGGATTGGCCAGCCGGATGTGGGAGTCGAACGGGATCTTCCTGCCGTCCGGGTCCGCGTCGTAGTCCGGCGGGTCGTTCTCGCGCACGCCGTCCAGCGGAGCGCCGCTCGCCTTGCGCCGCCCGAAGATCCGCTCCTGGTGGGACACCGGCACCCGCTCCCAGGACTCCGTGTGGAAGCGGATCAGCCGCAGCGCCTGGTAGCTGCCGCCCACGGCCCACTCCGGCTCACCGCACCGCGGCGTCACCCAGAGCAGCCGGTCCACCTCATCCGCCGAGTACGTGTCCGGATTGACGATCCCGTCCTTGAAGCCGAGGAAGTTCCGCGGTGAACCCGACGGCCGCGACGGGTTCATGAAGGCGTCCATCCGCCAGCGAGGCCGCAGCATCCCCTCCGTCTCCCGGGCCAGGTCGCGCAGCACGTGCACCACGGCGTCCGGGTGCTCCGCGCAGATCTGCAACGACAGGTCGCCGTGGCAGCGCGCCGGGTCCAGCCGGTCGTCGGGGAACGCGGGCATCGCCTTCAGGTGCCGCGGCTTGTGCCCGGCGAGCCCGAACCGGTCGTCGAACAGCGACGCCCCCACGCCGACGGTGAGGGACAGCGAGTCCGGCGTGGACCGCTCCGACGCCACCTTCTCGTCCGCCGGCTTCACCCCGGCCGCCAGCACCCGGCACCGTTCGGTGAGCCGCCGCAACAGCTTCGTCAGGGCCGCTCGGTCCTGCCCCAGGAAGTCGTAGGCGACGAAACCGGCGAACAACTGCTGCGGTGTCACGATCCCGGCCTGCGCCCAGCCGTGGAACGGCACCCGGTCCGGCGGCAGCCGCCGGCCGTCGTCCGACCTGCCGTACGGGGCCGGCGCCGCCTCCTGTGCCGACCGGCCGGCCGGCACCGCGGCGGCCCCGCCGGCCAGCCCCACCGAGGCCGCCGTCCCCGCGAACCCCGCCGCACATCTGAGGAAGTCCCGGCGCCCGTCGTCCGGCGCCGGGTCCCGCTCTTCGCCGGTCCGCTCACGTCTCATCGTCCCGCCCTCTCCACTTCGTCGTCCCGTGCCGGTGTACGTGCCCGTACCTGCGCGCGATCCTGACCGCCCGCCGCGCGCGCCCCGCGCTCAACACGGCAGGGCCCGGCGGAATCACGCCTGGGGAGTTGTCCGGCCGCCCGAACGGCGCACACCGGGCCCGCTCCCGCGCGACACGGCCCGCCGCTGCTCCTAGCGTCGGCCGTGTGACCCGCCCGACCGATGACCCGTCAGAGATCCGGTTCCGGATCGTCCGGGGCCACGCCGAGCCCGAGGAACTCGCCGCACTGACCGTCATCCTGTGCGCCCGGTTCGCCGGCACCCGGCCCGTGTCGCACGAGGTCCCGGACGACGGGCTCACCGCGCTCCGGCTGCGCGACCACAGCGCCCGGTTGGCCTGCTGGGCCGGGTGCTGGACCTGCGGCTGACCCGGTCGGACCGCCGGCTAGCGACCGGTCGTGCGCGTCCCGGCGGTCCCCGGGACGTATCGCGCCGCCAGTCCGGCCGCGACCAGGAAGCCGGCCGCGCCGGCGGACACCGCGGTGTGCAGCCCCGGGACGAGCCCGGCGGCGGTCAGCGTCCCGAAGACGGCGACACCGAGGACGCTGCCCAGTTGGCGGGCGGCGTTGAAGACCGCCGCGGCGGCGCCGCTACGCTCGCCGGGCGCGGCGTCCATCACGGCCGCGGTGGACGCCGGCATGGTCAACGCGGTACCGAACCCGGCGGCGGCCATCGGGGCCACCAGGGCGAGGTACGGCGTGTCGGGGGCCGCGCACAGCCAGCCGGCCAGGCCCGCCGCGCCGACGGCCAGGCCCGCCACCATCGGGGGCCGCGGACCCGTCCGGGCCGTCAGGCGCCCGCCCAGCGCGGAGCCGGCGGCCACCAGCCCGACGGCCGGCAGCAGCGCGATGCCGGTGCGCAGCGCGCTGTAGTGGTGGACCTGCTGGAAGTACAGCGGGGCGAGGAACAGCAGCCCGTAGAAACCGGTGTTGAGCAGCACGCCGATGACGGCGGAGGCGGAGAACGCCCGGTTGCGGAAGAGAGCCGGCGGCAGCATGGGCGCCGCCGAGCGCCGCTCCAGGAACAGGAAGGCGGCCGATCCGAGGAGCGTGACGGCGAACGCGCCGAGCACGGCGGGGTGGGTCCAGCCCAGGGGGCCGGCCTCGATGCAGCCGGTGGCCAGCGCCGCCACGCTCACCGCCGCGGCGGTCTGCGCCGGGATGTCCAGACCGGTCCGGGCCGGGGCGGCGGGGGAGCGGGGTACCCACCGCAGCGTCAGCAGCAGCGCGGCGAGCCCCACGGGCAGGTTCACGAAGAACACCGAGCGCCAGCCGAGCGCGGTGACCAGCACCCCGCCGAGCACCGGCCCGGCCCCGGCGCCGAGACCGGCGACCATGCCCCAGAGGCCGAAGGCACGGGCGCGGGACGCCGGGTCGGGGCAGGCCGCCCGCAGCAGCGCGAGTGAGGCGGGCACCAGCAGCGCGGCGCCGACCCCCTGCACCAGCCGGGCCACGACCAGTACCGCGACCGCGGGCGCGAGGGCGCACCCCGCCGAAGCGAGCGTGAACACCGCGAGCCCGGCGAGGAACACCGTCCGGGCGCCGAGCCGGTCCCCGAGCCCGCCGCAGAAGAGCAGCAGCCCGGCGAAGACCAGGGTGTAGCCGTCCACCGTCCACTGGAGCCCGGTCACCCCGGCGTGCAGCGCGCCGCCGAGTTCCGGCAGCGCCACCGTGACGACGGTGACGTCCAGGATGACCATGAAGTAGCCCAGGCAGACGGCCACCAGGGACAGCGGGGACATCGGGCGGGTGGCCGGAGGGGTGCGGAGCGGTGTGGAGAGTGTCGGCATGCGGTCAGTGTCCTGGCGGAATACTGCGGTCCCCGGCGAAACGTTCTGCCCCTCGGGGCAGCGCTCCTGGGGCGAGGCGCCGCGCCGTACGGCCGCCGTACCGGGTGCCCCGCGGCGCGAGGTCGTTTCGCCATCTGCCGAATCGTCTTGGGCGTACCGTCGCACCATGGATGCCCGGAACGAGACCGAACGCGCCACCGAGGCCGACATCGCGCAGGTGGCGGCGGCCATCGGCGACCCGTCCCGCGCCAGGGTGCTGATGGCTCTCGCCGGGGGCGGTGCGCTGCCCGCCAGCGCGCTGGCCGCCGAGGCCGGGGTGGGCAACTCCACCATCAGCGGCCACCTGGCCAGGCTCCGCGACGCCCGGCTGCTGACCGTCGAACTCGACGGGCGGCACCGCTACTACCGACTCGCCACCACCGACGTCGCCCGCGCCCTGGAGCAGCTCGCCATGATCGCCCGCCCGCTCCCGGTGCGCTCCCTGAACGCCGACACCCGCGCCCGGGCCCTGCTGCGCGCCCGGCTCTGCTACGACCACCTGGCGGGCCGCCTCGGTGTCGCCCTGATGAGTGCGCTGCTGGCGGGCGGCGTCCTCCAGGAGGAGCGGACGGGCGCGGACACCGAGTGCGTCGGCTACCTGCTGACCCCGCCCGGCCGCCGCGAACTGACCGCGTTCGGCGTCGACTTGGACCGGTTGCCGCGCCGTCGCGCCGCGGTCCGCTACTGCGTGGACTGGGCCGAACAGCGCCACCACCTGGCGGGTGCCCTCGGCGCCGCGGTCACCGCCCGGATGTTCGCTCTGGACTGGCTGCGCCACGGCACCTACCGGCGGGTCGTCCGGCTCACCGACGCCGGGCGCGACGGTCTCGCGGCGACCTTCGGCGTCCCGCCCGACCGGCTCGGCTAGGTCCCCGGCTCCTGTCCGGTCCCTTCCTCGCCATCTCCTGCCCCCTGTTCGCCATCTCCGGCCGCGCCCCTGTCGCGAACACGTCGAGTAGGGTCCTGACCAGCCGGAACAGAGAGTCGAGGAGGCCGTGTTCGTGACGGATCGTCAAGTACCGGAGGAATACGGCGGGAGCGGCGCACCGGACGTGCGGATGCAGGAGCGCCGGCTGCACCGCGACCTGGGGTTCTGGGGGCTGACCGGGATCGGCTTCTCCAACATCGTCGGCTCCGGCTGGCTGTTCGCCGCCATGTACGCCGCGCAGACCGCCGGACCCGCCGCCCTGCTGTCGTGGGTGGCGGCCGGCCTGCTGTGCGGGCTGGTCGCGCTGGTGATGATCGAGCTGGGCGCGTCCCGGCCGGAGGGCGGCGGTACGGTCCGCTGGCCGCTGTACGCCAGCGGCCGGCTGGTCGGCACCCTCGTCGGCTGGTCGGTGCTGCTGTCGGTCGGCGGTACCGCCGCCGAGATCAGCGCGATCATGCAGTACACCGCGCACTACCTGCCGGGCCTGTACAACGGGCACACCCTCACCGCCTCCGGGCTGGCCCTGGCCGCCGGTCTCAGCGTGCTGCTGACCGCGCTGAACTGGTTCGCGGTGCGGATGTTCGCCCGGCTGAACAACCTGGTCTCGGTGTTCAAGATCGCCGTCCCGGTCCTCACCGTGCTCGCCCTGATCGCCTCCGGCTGGCACTCCGGGCGCCTGACGGACCACGGCGGCTTCGCCCCGTACGGCTATGTCGCCTGCCTGACCGCGCTGGCCGGCGGCGGCATCGTCTACTCGGTCAACGGCTTCCAGGCCCCGCTGGACTTCTCCGGCGAGACCCGCAACCCCCGCCGCACCATCCCGTGGTCCGTTCTCACCGGCATCGGCCTGGCCGTCCTGATGTATCTGGCGCTGCAACTGGCCTTCCTGTTCACCGTGCCCGAGAACCTGCTCGGCGGCGGCTGGAAGGGCGTCTCCTTCGACTCGCCCTTCGGGCAGCTGGCACTGATCCTCAACCTGCACTGGCTGTCCAGCCTGCTCTACGCCGACGCGGTGCTCTCGCCCGGCGGTTCGGCGTACGTGGGGGTGGCGATCGACGCCCGGCACACCTACGCGCTGGCCAAGAACGGCACGATTCCCCGCTACTTCATGAAGGTCGACGAGCGTTTCGGCGTGCCCCGCCGGGCGTTGGCGATCAACCTGGTCGTCATCGTGCTGTTCCTGCTGCCGTTCGGCGGCTGGCAGGACATCGTGAGCGTGATGGGCGACATGTACCTGCTGATCTACGCCGCCTCCGCGGTCGCCGTCGCGGTCTTCCGCGCCGAGCCGGGCGGCAGCACGGCCGGGTGGGTGCCGGGCCTGCGCTGGATCGCGCCGGTCAGCTTCGTGGTGGCGAGCGAGTTCGTCTACTGGTCCGGCTGGCACGATCTGCGGCTGGCGCTGCCGCTGGTGCTCGCCGGACTGCTGGTCTTCCTGCTGATGCGGCGGCCCGGCGCGCGGGCCGCGGAGGACGACGGCGCCGGGCCGCGCCGCCCGCTGGGCGCCGAACTGCGCACCGGCGCCTGGCTGGTGGTCTATCTCCTCGCCCTGACGCTGCTGTCCTGGCTGGGCACCTTCAAGGGCTCCGGACGGCTGCCCGCCCCGTACGACTCGCTCACCGTGGCCGCCGTCGCGCTGGCCGTCTTCTTCTGGGCCGTACGGTCGGGCGTCGGCCACCTGACGGCGTCCCGGCCGGCCGCCGGGGAGTGACGGCCGTGGCGCCCCGGGTCGTGAAGCGGATGCCGGACCCCCGAAATATCATGAAGCCATGCTTCGGCGTCGTCCCCCGCGGTCGGCGAGCGCCGACGATCTGCTGACCACGCTCGGGCGGCTGACCGCCCAGGCGCGGGAAGGCGCGGAACTCCAGCGGGCCCGGGTCGAACTCGCCGAGGCGCTGCAGCGCGAGATGCTGCCGGGCGCGCTGCCCGAGCTTCCCGGGCTGCGCACCGCCGCCACCTACGCCCCCGCCCGGCACGGCCTGGCCATCGGGGGCGACTGGTACGACGGCTTCCGGCTGCCGGACGGCTCGCTGGCGTTCTCGGTGGGCGATGTGCAGGGCCACGACGTCGAGGCGGCGGCCTTCATGGGCCAGATCCGGATCGGGCTGCGCGCCGTCGCCGCGCACGCCGCCGACCCCGGCGAGGTGCTCAGCCGGGCCAACGACCTGCTGCTCTCCGTGGACTGCGAACTCTTCGCCACCTGCACCTTCGTCCGCTTCGACCCGGTCCGCTGGGAACTGGCCAGCGCCCGCGCCGGCCACGTCCCCGGCATCTGGGCCACCACCGACGACCGCCACGGCGTGACCGACGACCCCGGCGGCGTCCCGCTGGGCATCCTGCCGGGGGAGCGGTACCCGGTCACCCGGCGGCGGCTGACCACGGCGGGCGCCTTCGTGCTGCTCACCGATGGGGTCGTCGAGGGGCCCTGCTTCCCCATCGAGGACGGACTGGCGCAGGTGACCCGGCTGGTCAGCGCCAAGGCCGGGGACCATCCCGCCGACGTCGCCGACGCGGTGATGTGCGTCGCCGAGCTGACCGGGCACACCGACGACGCCGCGGTCATCGTGCTGCGCTTCGACGGCGCGGACGGCAGGGCCGGGTGAAGCACGCGCCGGGGGCGCGTGTCGCGGCCGGCGCCCGGCCACCGGCGTTGTCTGATGGCACACGTGGTACGCACCGGGGAACTCCGTCGGCCGGCAGCGGCAGCCCTGGCGAACCTCGTACTCGCCGGCGTCTACTGGGCGTCCGCGAAGGTCGGCCTGCTGGAGCAGGTCGTGGTCGCGGGTGCGGTGGTCACGCCCCTATGGCCGCCCACCGGCATCGCGCTGAGCTGCCTGCTCCTGCTGGGCCTCTGGATGTGGCCGGGCATCGCCCTCGGCACTCTCCTGGTCATCTCCACACTCACCAGGCTCGACCTGGCCGGCTTCGGCGTGGTGGCCGGCAACACCCTCGCGCCGGTCTGCGCCTGCCTGATGCTGCGGCGGGTCGGCTTCCGCACCGAACTGGACCGGCTGCGCGACGGCGTCGCCCTGGTGTCCCTCGGCGCCTTCGCCGCGATGGTGATCAGCGCGACGCTGGGCAGCGGCACCCAGGTGCTCACCGGGGCACTGCCGCCCGGCGACTTCTGGCGTACCTGGTCGGCCTGGTGGGTGGGCGACGCGATGGGCGTCCTGGTCATCGCGCCGCTGCTGCTCGCCTTCCGAAACGTCCGTCCGCCCCGGAACGTCCCCCTCTACCGCTGGGCCGAGGCGGCGGTGCTGCTGGCCGGCACGGTCGTCGTCTCGCTGCTGACGACCCGCAGCTCGATGTCCCTGCTCTTCCTGGTCTTCCCGGTGATCGTGTGGGCGGCACTGCGGTTCCAACTGGTGGGAGCGGCGCCCTGCGTACTGGTGATGTCGGTCTTCGCGATCAACGCGGCGACCGGCCGCAGCGGACCGTTCACCGGGCACAGCCTCCTGGAGTCGATGGTCAACCTCCAGGCCCTCAACGCCTCCGCCGCGCTCACCGCGCTGCTGCTGTCGGCGATCGTCACCGAGCAGAGCACCATCCGACGGAAGATCGAGCAGGCGTGCACGGAACTGGCCGAGGTCGTCGACCGGCTCGCACCGGGGGAGAGCCGGCGCCGGTGGCCGCCCGACGGCGAGCCGGGGTGAGCGGGTGAACGGCGCGGCTCAGCCGCCCAGCAGCTCCCCCAGGTCGTAGCCCACCGGCTCCTCCAGCTGCGCGTAGGTGCAGCTCTGCGGCGTACGGTCGGGCCGCCAGTGCCGGAACCGGGCGGTGTGCCGGAAGCGGCTGCCCTCCATGTGGTCGTAGGCCACCTCGCACACCAGCTCCGGGCGCAGCGGCACCCACGACAGGTCCTTGCCGCCGCTCCACCGGCTCGGCCCTCCGGGCATCCGCCGCGACACGTGCGCCGCCTCGTCGGCCCAGTCGCCCCAGGGGTGGCCGGCCACGTCGGCCATCCGCAGCGGCGCCAGCTCCTCGACGAGCCGGCGCCGCTCGGCCATGGGGAACGCGGCGCACACCCCGACGTGCTGGAGGTGCCCCGCGTCGTCGTGCAGCCCCAGCAGCAGCGAGCCGACCACCGGCCCGCTCTTGTGCAGCCGGTAGCCGGCCACGACGCAGTCCGCGGTCCGGGCGTGCTTGATCTTGAACATCGCGCGGTCGCCCGGTCGGTACGGCAGGTCCAGCGGCTTGGCGACCACCCCGTCCAGCCCCGCGCCCTCGAACTGCGCGAACCACCGGGCCGCCAGTTCCCGGTCGAGGGTCGCCGGCGCGGTGTGCACCGGCGGCCGGGCCGTCCGCAGCGCCTCGACCAGGGCTTCCCGGCGGGCCGTCTGGGGCTCGTCCAGCAGCGCGGCGGAGCCGAGCGCCAGCAGGTCGAAGGCGACGAGCGAGGCGGGCGTGCGCGCGGCGAGCGTACGGACCCGGGAAGCCGCCGGGTGGATGCGCTCCAGCAGCTCCTCGAAGTGCAGCCGGCCGTCATGGGCGACGACGATCTCGCCGTCCAGCACACAGCGCGGCGGCAGTTCCTCCCGTACGGCGTCGACCACCTCGGGGAAGTAGCGGCTGAGCGACCTCGTCGTCCGGCTGGCGATCTCCACCTCGTCGCCGTCCCGGAAGACGATGACCCGGAACCCGTCCCATTTCGCCTCGTACTGCATGCCGGCGGGGATCTCCGCCACCGACTTCGCGAGCATCGGGGAGACCGGGGGCATCACGGGCAGGTCCATGCTCCCGATCCTGGGGGCAGGGCGCCGCCTGCGCCCGCCGGGGACCGCCGGGCGCCCCGCCGCCCGGCGCGCGGCACTCCCGCACGGAACCTAGCGTGGAGGCATGGCCGGAGCCCGAGCTGTGGAGCTGGACGTCGCGGGGCGCACCGTACGGGTGTCGAACCCCGACAAGATCTACTACCCGGAACGCGGCTTCACGAAGTGGGACGTGGTCCAGTACTACCTCGCGGTCGCGGACGGGGTGCTGCGCGGTCTGCGCGACCGGCCCACCACCATGCAGCGGTTCCCCGACGGTGTCGCGGGCGAGTTCTTCTACCAGAAACGGGCGCCCAAGGGGCTGCCGGAGTGGCTGCCCACCGCCCGGATCACCTTCCCCAGCGGGCGGTTCGCCGACGAGATGTGCCCGACCGAACCAGCTGCCGTCCTGTGGGCCGCCAACCTGGGCTGTCTGACCTTCCACCCCTGGCCGGTCCGCCGCGGCGACACCGACCACCCCGACGAGCTGCGCATCGACCTCGACCCGCAGCCCGGCACCGGTTTCGCCGACGCGGTCGAGGTCGCCCACGAGCTGCGCGAGCTGCTGGCCGCCCACGGGCTGCGCGGCTGGCCGAAGACCTCCGGCGGCCGTGGTGTGCACGTGTACGTGCCGATCCGCCCCGAGTGGACGTTCACCGAGGTCAGACGGGCGGCGATCGCCGTGGCGCGGGCGCTGGAGCGGCGGCTGCCGCGGCTGGCGACCGCCGCCTGGTGGAAGGAGGAGCGCGGCGAGAAGGTCTTCGTGGACTACAACCAGATGGCTCGCGACCGCACCATCGCCTCGCCCTACTCGCTGCGCGCCCGCCCCCGGGCGACCGTCTCCACCCCGCTGCGCTGGGACGAGCTGCCCGACGCCGCGCCCGAGGACTTCGACCTGCGCACCGTCCCGCCCCGCTTCGCGGAACTCGGCGATGTGCACGCGGACATGACGGAGCACGCCTACGGCCTGGAATCCCTCCTGGAGCTGGCCGACCGGCACGCCGCCGACGACGGGCTGGGCGATCTGCCGTACCCGCCCGACCACCCGAAGATGCCCGGCGAACCGGCCAGGGTCCAGCCGAGCCGCGCCCGCAAGCAGTAGAACGCCGGACGGTGTCCGGGTAGCCGCGCGGCGGACCCGGAGCCGTGCCGCGACCGGAGCAATTCCGAGGGCCGTTGGAGTGGACGGCCGCCGTGCCTGCGAGGACGGTGGCACCGCGCGGTACGCATCACTTGTCCTATTTCCTGCCAAACAGGAGAAACGCATGCGTAAGTTCATAGGGCGTACCGTCGCCGCCGTGGCGCTTGCCGCGGCCACCGTCGTCCCCTCCGCCGGTATGGTCCAGGCCGCCCCTCGGAGCCAGACCGTCGCGGTGAGCGGTGATCACGGCCGTGGGCACCACGGCCGTCACTTCCGCCACCACCGGCGCGACGAGGACTGCGACTTTTTCGGCTTCGGTCGCTTCGGCCACGAGGGCCGTGAGGGCCGTGAGGGACGCCATCACCGCAAGGGCCACCATGGACGTGAGTTCCGCGAGGGGTGCGAGGAGCACCACTTCGGCCTCCTCGGCTGGCTTCTTCACGGTCTGCTCGGCTGGCTCTGACCGGCAGGAACCAGGCGGGCCGCCGCAGTTGCGCACTGCGGCGGCCCGCCACTGCCGGTCCGGTGCCCCGGGACCGGCGGGCCGGGATCAGACCGCGTCGCCCGACTCCTCGGCGCGGCGCCGGAGTTCCTTCTTGTCCGGCTTGCCCGCGTCGGTCAGCGGCAGCGCGTCCGCGAAGGCGATCCGCGCCGGCTCGTACATCGTGCCGCGGACTTCGCGCACCATCGCGCGCAGCTGCTCCGCGTCGACGTCGCCGCCGGGGGTCCGCACGACCGTCGCGTACACCCGCTCCATCCGGTCCGCGTCGCGGACGCCGTAGACGGCGCTCTGGAGTACCTGCGGGTGCGAGTTCAGCAGGTCCTCCAGCTCGGTGGTGTACACATGGCCGCCGACCACGACGATCATGTCCTTGAGCCGGTCGACGATCGTCAAGTAGCCCTCGCCGTCCAGGAATCCGACGTCGCCGGTGTGGAGCCAGCCGTCCCGCAGCACCTCGGCGGTCAGTTCGGGCTGCTTCCAGTAGCCCTGCATGATCATGGTGGAGCGGACACAGACCTCGCCGTGCTCGCCGGCCGGCAGATCACGCCCGGACTCGTCACGGATCGCCACCTCGACGTCGGGCAGCACCTTGCCGGCCGAACGCAGCCGGTCGGGGCGGTCCGGGTCGTGGTCCTCGGGCAGCAGCACGCTGATGCCGCCGGCCTCGTTCTGGCCGTAGCCCTGCACCAGCACCTGCCCGAACGCCCGTACCGCGTCGGCCAGCCGGGCCGGGGACGCCTGGCAGCCGCCGTAGGTGACCATGCGGAGGCTGGAGGTGTCGGTGTGCGGGCGGTCGGGGTGGTCCATCAACTGGTAGAGCAGCGGCGGCAGCAGGAACAGGGCGGTGATCCGCTCGCGCTCGATGGCCGCGAGCGCCTCCTTGGCGTCGAAGTCGTCGTGCAGGACGACGGTGCCGCCGGACTGGAGGACGGTGTCGGCCATGTAGCCGGCCGCGTGGGCGAGGGTGGTGCAGACCAGCTGCCGGTGCCGCACGCCCTCGAACTCCGGCAGCACCCCGGTGAACCACCGCACCTGCTCGAAGGTGGTGCAGATGCCCTTGGGGTGGCCGGTGGTGCCGCCGGTGTGGCGGATGGTGCAGATGTCCTCGGGCCGGGCGAGCGTGGCGAACGGCTCGTCGCTCTCCGCGGCGGCCAGCTCCAGCAGGTCGGCGCCCACCTTGGCCGGACCGAGTACGAGGACGTCGGGTACGGGCGCCAACTCGACCAGTTCCGCCGCCCGTTCGGCCAGCCTCGGATCGACGATCAGGGCGCGGGTCTCGACGTCGCGGACGATCGCGGCCTGGGAGTCGGCGGAGAGCTTGTTGTAGAGGTGGTTGACCCGGGCCCCGATGAGGTTGGCGGCGTAGCGGGCGGCGATGGTCTCCGGCAGGTTGCCGCTCAGCAGGGTGATGGTTGCGCCGGGTTCGATCCCCTGGGTGCGCAGGGCGCGGGCCATCTTGAGGACCAGGGTGCGGAACTCGCCGGCGGTGACCCGGCGGCCTTGGTGGACCAGGGCTTCGCGCCCCGGGTCGAGGCTAAGTGCATCGAGATTCTCCTCCACGTACGTACGGAACTGCTGGTCGGATATGGGCATCGACGGATTCCTCCTGACCCCGGCGGCGTATGGGGGTACGCCGGTGGTGCGAAATTCCATTATTGGTTGCCCCTAGCAACTAATGTCAGGGTAGTCCCAAGAGATCCACATCTCCAAGTCGGGAGGTCGGGCGCGGGCGTTGTGCCGTCGCGGGAGGCCGGACCAATATCGCCAACGAGGTCGCCGACCTGGCGGAGGGCGACGCATAATGCTCCATCCGGTACGGGCCCACCCCTTGTGGATCTCGCTCGCCATGTGTGTGGGGGCGCGGCCGTCCCGTGTGGAGGGATGATGGAGGGCAGCGGCAGCACGGCGAGAGTCGGCCGGTGCACGGAGCGCCACGGCTGTCGGTCCCCGGAGACCGGCGGAAGGAGTGCCTGGATGGGTGCGACCGACGCGTTCCCCGAGCGCGCCGTCCCGGTCGGAGCCGGACCGTCGCAGCCCGGCGGGCTGCTCGACGTCCTGGGTGTGGCTGCCGTGATGCTGGACGCGAAGGGCCGGATCACGCTGTGGAGCCCCCAGGCCGAGGAGCTGTTCGGCTGGACCGCCGAGGAGGCGCTGGGTCGGTACGCGGCCCCGCTGCTGGTCCCTCCGGAGCACGTCGATCTCGTCCTGCAGCTGTTCTCCGAGGTCATGGCCGGCAGCGGGAGCTGGGCCGGCGTCTTCCCCGTCCAGCACAAGGACGGCAGCGTCCGGCTGGTCGAGTTCCGCAACATGCGGCTGCTGGACGAGCGCGGCGAGTCCTACGCCCTGGGCATCGCCACCGACCAGGCCGTGCTCCGGCGGGTGGAGCGGGACCTGGCGCTCTCCGTCCGCCTCGTGGCCCAGTCGCCGATCGGACTCGCGGTGCTCGACACCGATCTGCGGTTCGTGATGGTCAACCCGGCGCTGGAGCGGCTCAACGACCTGCCCGCGGAGCAGCACGTCGGCCGCCACGTCCGGGAGGCGCTGTCCTTCCTGGACACCGACGTCATCGTGGAGCGGATGGGCGAGGTGCTGGCCACCGGCCGGCCGCTGATCGACCAGTTCACCCTCGGCCGCACCGCCGGCCATCCCGACACCGACCAGGCGTGGACGGTGTCGTACTACCGACTGGAGGACCCCAACGGCCGGGTGCTGGGCCTCGCGACCTCGGTCGTGGACGTCACCGAGCAGCACCGGGCCGCCACCGAGGCCGCCCGCGCCCGGCGCCGGCTCGCGGTGATCGCGGACGCCTCCGCGACCGTCGGCACCACCCTCGACGTCCACCAGACCGCCCGTGAACTCGCCGACGTCATCGTGCCGGAACTCGCCGACCTGGCCGCCGTCGACGTCCTCGACACCGTGCTGGACGGCCGCCGCCCCGCCGCGGTCGGCCGCGACGGCGCCGCCCGCTTCCGGGCGCTGGCGGTCTCCACGTCCGGCGAGACACCCGCGGTGCGTGCCGCCGACCCGACCGGGGAGCTCGCCTCGTACGGCGCCGACCGGCTGATCACCCGCGCCGTCACCGAGGCCCGCCCGGTGCTGGTCTCCCGGGTGGGCCCGGGGGACCTGCCGCGGATCGCCGCCGACGGGGAGGGCGCCGAGCTGCTGCGGGCGGCCGGGCTGCACTCCTATCTGGCGGTGCCGCTGATCGCCCGCGGCGAGGTCCTCGGCACGCTGTCGCTGTACCGCATCGGCAACGAGGTGCCGTTCGACGACGACGATGCGGTGCTCGCCGTCGAGCTGGCCGCCCGCGCGGCGGTGTGCATCGACAACGCCCGCTCGTACCAGAGCGAACGGCGCACCGCGCTCACCCTCCAGCGGCATCTGATGAACCACCGTCCGCTGCAGCCCACCGCCATGGAGATCGGCTTCCGCTACCAGCCCGCCCAGGCGGCCAGTGAGGTCGGCGGCGACTGGTTCGACGTCATCCCGATCGCCGGCGACAAGACCGCGCTGGTCGTCGGCGACGTGATGGGCAGCGGTATCAACGCCGCCGCCACCATGGGGCAGTTGCGCACCACCATCCGCGCGCTGGCCGATCTCGATCTGGAGCCCGACGAGGTGCTGCGCCACCTCGACCACATCGCCGGCGGCCTCGATCCGGCCTTCGCGACCTGCCTGTACGCCGTCCACGACCCGCACCGCGAGGAATGCCGGATCGCCGTCGCGGGTCACCTCCCGCCGGTCGTGGTACGTCCCGGCCGGCCGCCCGAGCTGCTCGACCTGCCGACCGGCGCCCCGCTCGGCGTGGGCGGGGTGCCCTTCGAGCAGACCACCGTGCCGCTGCGCGAGGGCGACCAGGTGGTGCTCTACACGGACGGGCTGATCGAGACCCGCGACCAGCCCATCGACGTCCGCCTGGACATCCTCCTCGGCCTGCTCGCCGAGCCCGAACGGCCGCTGGAGGAGCTGTGCGACCGCCTCCTGAGCGTGCTGCGGCGCGGCAACGATCACGACGACGTCGCGCTGCTCGTGGCGCGAATCGGGCGCCGCGGCGACTGACGGCCGTATTGCGCCCGCAAAAAACGCCGCCCGCCCCCGCGCCCCACAGGGGAATCCGCAGCTCGCCAAGGTCAGCGGAATTCGCGGTGACAGCGCTGCTCTCGCATGGATTGGGGCGTTCTGGTCCGGCGTTGGCTGCGGATTTCGTTGTCTCGGTGTCTTAACAAGACCTTGACGGGAGTCGACGACGGCGGTTGTATTCCGGTCACCGAAGCGGACCCGGCGATTCATCCGGTCCGACCGCTTTACGGCACTCCGCCTTGTATGTGCCACCCCTTCCTGCCTCCAGCACTGATGGGACACGGATGACCGATATGCCCTACACGCCTGTTGCCACCGCAGCTTCGGAGCCGGACACCCGCAGTGCGACAGCGGCGGACACCCCCCGACTCACCCGCTCGATCGGTGTGGTCGGCGGCACCCTGCTCACGCTGTCCTGCCTCACCCCGGCGTCCTCGCTGTTCGTGATCGTGCCGGGCTCGTTCGCCACACTCGGTACCGGAACGGCCCTGACCATCGCCATCGCGGGCCTGCTGTGCGTCGGAGTGGCCTTCACCTACTCCGAGTTGGGCACCCTCGTCCCGAGCTCCGGCGGCGAGTACGCGATGGTCGGCACCCTGATGGGCCGGCTCGCCGGCTGGCTGGTCTTCGTGCTCTCGCTGATCGTCGTCATGATCGTGCCGCCCATCATCGCGCTGGGCACCGCCGACTACCTGGCGCCGCTCGTGCACCTCGATCCGCAGTACACCGCCGCCGGCGTGATGCTGCTGGCCACCGCCATGGGCCTGCTCGACCTGCGCGCCAACGCGTGGATCACCGGCATCTTCCTCGTCCTGGAGGTCGTGGCCAGCGCGCTCGTCGCGTTCCTCGGCTTCACCCACCCCCACCGGTCCGCGGCCACCCTCATCCACCCCGTCATGGACGCCGGGCACGGCACCAGTACGGCCGTCACCGCCGGGCTGATGGTGACCGGACTGGCCACCGCGCTCTTCATCCTCCAGGGCTTCTCCACCGCCGTGTACCTCGCCGAGGAGATGGAGAACCCGCGGCGCAATGTCTCCCGCACCGTGCTGTGGACCCTCGCCATCGGCGCCGCCGTCGTGCTGATCCCGGTCGTCGCCATCACGCTCGGCGCCCCCGACCTCAAGACCCTCGGCGCCGGTGACATCGCCGGCATGGTGCAGACCTGGAGCAACTCCGCCGTCGGCACCTTCGTCAGCCTCTGCATCGCCCTGGCGATCATCAACGCGGCGATCGTCATGGTGATCCAGAACTCCCGGGTGGTCTTCTCCTCGGCGCGCGACGCGGCCTGGCCGACCCCGGTCAACCGGATCTTCTCGCACGTCGGCAAGCGCTTCGGCTCCCCCTGGGCGGCCACCCTCGCGGTGGGCGTTCCCGGCGCCGCGCTCTGCTTCGCCAAGCTGGACATGCTGAACGAGGTCACCGGCGTGGCCGTCGCCGGCATGTACGTCTTCGTCGCGCTGGGCGCCCTGGTCTCCCGCCGCGGGGAGCACAGGCACCGCCTCGCCTGGCGGATGCCGCTGTGGCCGGCGATCCCCGCCCTGCTGGTCGTCGTACTGGCCTGGGTGCTGTGCCAGCAGAGCGCCGTCAGCCTGCTGATCACCGGCGGCGTGGTCGCCGCGGCGGCGGTGTACTGGGCGGTCTACCTCCGCCCGCGGCAGGACAGCCACTGGGTGATCACCGTCCCGGAGGACGACCTGGCCGCCGAGGCGCCGCGGGTCTGAGCGGCCCCTTCTACCGGCCGCCGGGCCGGGAGAGGGCGAGCGCGTCCAGCAGCAGGCACACGTGGTCGACGGCATCCCGCCCGGCGGGGCCGTCGGCCACGTCCGTGTCGTCGAGGAGGCCGGCGGTCGCCCCCAGCAGCCCCACCAGTCCCGCGCTGGCCGGCGCCGCCGGCTGCGGGTGCGCGAGGGCGGAACGGATCTGCTCGCCGTTCAGCGGCAGCCCCGTCTCCAGGAAGCGGTACAACGCGACGGCGGTCTGCCGGTCGGCGTCGTTGGGCTTCCACAGTCCGCGCACAAGGTGGTCGATCAGCTCGGCCGCCCCGGCACGGATGTCCTCTGCAATACGCATGCCCACGAACGTCTCATACGCGCCCGCCGGCCCGGAGGCCGCCCCCCGGCCCCGTCCGGGCGCCCCGCGCCGCATCCGACTCCTGAGCAAGCGCCCCTGACCAGGCGTGTTGCCCGAAACGCCATGATCGCGCGGCAGATCCGGAGGGCCGCCGCAACCGTCCGGGCCTGTGGGAAGAGTTACACGCAAGGGGCTCCCGCCGCGTTATCGCGGCCCGCACGTCTACCGCAGACCCGTAGCCCTGAAACATACCCGCTGGTTTACTGGCCCCCTGGTGCCCGGGCCGCGGCCACGGGATCATCGTCCTCCGACGCCTGTGCACCGACCGTCGCGCGGCGGCCCACGGCCGCTGCGCTGCGCGATGTGCAGCTCGCCCACCGTATGCGGGAGGTGTAGAAAGAGGACATGGCCGGACGCTACGGCCGCCCGCGTTCGGTTCTGCGGATGCGAACTGTCGCAGGTCAGGTCTTTCTCCTGCAGGTGGCGATCGTGGTCCTGCTCGTCGCCGCCGCCATTGCGGCCCTCGTGCTGCAGTCCGGGTCCGACTCGGAGCGCGAGGCCCGGAACAGATCGCTCGCCGTCGCCCAGACCTTCGCCAGTTCCCCCGGCCTCGAAGCCGCCCTCAAGAGCCCGGACCCGACCGCCGCCCTCCAGCCCCGGGCGGAGGCCGCCCGCCGCGGCTCCGGCGTCGACTTCGTCGTCGTCATGAACACCGACGGCATCCGCTACACCCACCCGATCCCCAACCGCATCGGCAAGAAGTTCGTCGGCACCTTCCAGCCCGCGGTGCGTGGAGTCGTCGTCACCGAGCAGGTCACCGGCACCATCGGCCCGCTCGTCCAGGCCGTGGTGCCGGTCTTCGGGCACGGCGGCAACGTCGTCGGACTGGTCTCCGCCGGCATCACCATCAGCAAGGTGAGCGGGGTCGTCAACGAGCAGTTCCCGCTGCTCTTCGGCTCGGCGGCCGGCGTCCTGCTGCTCACCACCGGAGGTACGGCCCTGGTCACCCGGCGGCTGCGCCGGCAGACCCACGGCCTGGGACCCGCCGAGATGACCCGCATGTACGAGCACCACGACGCGGTGCTGCACGCGGTCCGCGAAGGGGTGATCATCGTCCGCGGCGACGGGCGGCTGGTCCTCGCCAACGACGAGGCGCGCCGGCTGCTCGACCTCCCGCCGGACGTCGAAGGACGCCAGGTCGCCGACCTGGGACTGGACCCGGCCACCGCCGGCCTGCTGGAGTCCGGCCGGACCGTCACCGACGAGGTCCACCCCGTCGGGGAGCGCCTGCTAGCCGTCAACCAGCGGTCGACCGACCAGGACGGCGGCCCGCCCGGCAGCGTCACCACCCTGCGCGACACCACCGAGCTGCAGGCCGTCACCGGCCGCGCCGACGTGGCCCGCGGGCGGCTGAAGCTGCTCTACGACGCGGGTACCGAGATCGGCACCACCCTCGACGTGGTGCGCACCTGCGAGGAACTCGCCGGGTTCGGGGCCGCGCGCTTCAGCGACCTGGCGACCGTCGACCTGGCCGTGTCCGTCCTCGGCGGCGAGGAACCGACGGTCACCGGCGCCGGCATCGAGATGCGCCGCACGGCGGTCGGCGGCGAACCGCCCGACGGCTCGCTCTACCCGGTCGGCGAACCGATTCGCTTCGCGCCCCACACCGCGCTCGGCGCCCGCCTGCCCGCCGGTGAGCCGTTCCTGGACAGCGATCTGGCGGAGTTCGCCGGCTGGCAGCACCACGACCCCGAACGGGCCCGGCAGATCGTCGCTCACGGCATCCACTCGCTGATCGCCGTTCCGCTGCGCGCCCGCGGCGTGATCCTGGGCGTGGTCCTCTTCTGGCGCTCGCGCACCCCCGAGCCGTTCGACGAGGAAGATCTCTCGCTCGCCGAGGAGCTGGTCGCCCGTGCCGCGGTGAGCATCGACAACGCCCGGCGCTACACGCGCGAGCACGCCATGGCGGTGACCCTCCAGCGCAGCCTGCTGCCGCGGGCCCTGCCGGACCAGAACGCCGTCATGGCCGCCTTCCGCTACCGGCCGGCCCAGGCCGGCCTCGGCGGGCTGGGCGGCGTCGGCGGCGACTGGTTCGACATCATCCCGCTGCCCGGGGCCCGGGTGGCGCTGGTGGTCGGCGACGTCGTCGGGCACGGGCTGCACGCCGCGGCCACCATGGGCCGGCTGCGGACCGCCGTCCACAACTTCGCGAACCTGGACGTACCGCCCGACGAACTCCTGTGGCACCTCGATGAACTCGTCACCCGCATCGACCAGGACGAGGGCACCGAGGGCACCGGCGACGGCCCCGAGGCGTCCGTCACCGGCGCCACCTGCCTCTACGCCATCTACGACCCCGCCTCCGGGGTCTGCACCATGGCCCGCGCCGGCCATGTCCAGCCGCTGCTGCTGCGCCCGGACGGCAGTGCCGCGTTCGTCGACGTACCCGGCGGCCCGCCCCTGGGGCTGGGCGGGATGCCCTTCGACACCTGCCGGCTGGAACTCCCCGAGGGCAGCAGCCTGGTGCTCTATACCGACGGACTGGTCGAGGGCCGCCACCGGGACATCGACGAGGGCATGGCGCTGCTGCGCCGTACGCTCGCCGGACACCCCGACCGCACACCGGAGGAGACCTGCGAGGCGGTGCTCGGCGCGCTGCTGCCGGACCGCCCGGCCGACGACATCGCGCTGCTCGTGGCCCGCACCCGGGTGCTCGGCGCCGCGCAGATCGCCGACTGGGACGTGCCCGCCGACCCCTCGGCGGTGGCCCAGGTGCGCGCCGCCGCCGTGCGCAAGCTGATCGAATGGGGGCTGGCCGACGAGGCGTTCACCACCGAGCTGATCCTCAGCGAGCTGGTCACCAACGCCATCCGCTACGCCGCCGGCCCCATCCGCGTCCGGCTGATCCGGGACCGCTCGCTGATCTGCGAGGTCGCCGACCGCAGCAGCACCTCCCCGCATCTGCGGCAGGCGGCCACCACCGACGAGGGCGGGCGCGGCCTCTTCCTGATCGCGCAGCTGGCCGAGCGGTGGGGGACCCGGTACACCGGCGACGGCAAGGTCATCTGGACCGAACAGGCGCTGTCCGACGGGGAGTCCGCCCCCGACGGCCCCTGATCGGCAGAGCGGCCGGCTGCTAACCTCCCGTTGCGTGAAGCGCATCTACGGGACGACGGTCGGGCGATGACCGACGCACCGCACGCGGACGGCGCTCCGCTGCCCCCGATTCCGGCACGGCGCTGGGCCTACGTCATCCCGGTCGCCGCGATCATGTACATGCTGGCGTACCTGGACCGCAACAACATCTCCGTCATCCTCCCCTACATGCACGGCGATCTGGCGCTCTCGCACGCCGACCAGGGGCTCGCCGGCGGCATCTTCTTCGTCGGCTACGTCTTCCTGCAGATCCCGGCCGCGGTCCTCGCCCAGCGCTGGAGCGCCCGGAAGACCGTGCTGATCCTCATGGTCGCCTGGGGGCTGTCCGCGATGCTCTCCGGTCTCGTCCGGACCCGCGGCCAGTTCTACGTGGCGCGCTTCGTCCTCGGCTTCTTCGAGGGCGGCGTCTGGCCGGCGGTGCTGATCCTCCTCGCCTCGTGGTTCCCGCTGCGCGAACGGGCCCGCGCCAACGCGCTCTGGATGGCCTGCCTGCCGCTGTCCTCCGTCCTGATGGCGCCCTTGTCCGGCTGGATGCTCGACCACGCGGGCTGGCGCTGGGTGCTCGTGCTCCAGGGGCTGCCGCCGCTGCTGTGGGCGGTGGTGTGGTGGTTCACGGTCGCCGACCGGCCGGCGCAGGCGCGCTGGATCTCCCGGGCCGAGGCCGCCCACCTGGAGCGGGCGCTCGCCGCCGACGAGGCCGCCAAGTCCCCGGCGGGCGGCGGCTCGTACCGGGACGCGGTCCGGCAGCGGCCGGTCCTGGTCCTCATCGGTGTCTACTTCTTCTGGATCACCGGCTTCTACGGTTTCAGCCTGTGGCTGCCCTCCGTCATCAAGGAGCTGACCCACAACGGCTCCCCGACGGAAGTCGGGCTGCTCACCGCGATCCCGTTCACCGTCGCGCTCGTCGCGATGATCGGCAACGCCGCCTGGTCCGACCGCACCGGCCGGCGGCGGCAGGCGGTGGCCGTCCCCCTGGTGGTCGGGATCGCCGCCCTGCTCCTCGGGCAGGCCGTGCACGGCGCGCTGCCCCGGATGCTGTTGCTGTGTCTCACGGCCGCCGCGGTGTACGCGCCCTACGGCCCGTTCTGGGCGATCCCGGGGCAGCTGCTGCGGTTCGAGGCGGTGGCGGTCGCGATGGGCCTGATCAACGCCCTGGGCAATCTGGGCGGGTTCGCCGGGCCGTATCTGGTGGGGTGGCTCACCGATGCCACGGGGTCGAGCCTGACCGGCTTCGCGGTGCTGGCCGGGTTCCTCGCGGTGGCCGTCCTCCTGGTGGCGCTCGGATTGCGCCCCGGCTCCCGGTTGCCGTACGAGCCCTCCGGGTGTCTGCCCGCCACGACGGCCAATACGCCGCCGAACGCGGCGAGTTGACGGTACCGGTCCGTCACCGCTGCCGGCGCCTTCCCTACGTCATCGGCCGTCCGCGGCCCTGCGCGGCGACAGCTCGGGCAGGGCGGCGTGCAGAGCCTGGAGGCCGCGCAGGAAACCGTCCCGGTCGGCGGCCGGCAGCCGGGCCAGTAGCCGCTCCTCGCCGCGCTGGATGTCCGACTGGACCGCGTCGCGCAGCCGCCGGCCCTCGGGGGTCAGGGAGAGCAGCCGGACCCGCCGGTCCCCGGGGTCGGGCTGACGGCGGATCAGTCCGCGGGCCGCCAGGTCGTCGAGGACCGGGATGATCCGGGTCTTGTCCGCCCGGATGGTCTCGGCCAGGGCGGCCTGGGTGCGGATCGGGGTCTCGTCGAGGTGCAGCAGTACCGAATACGCCCACATGGCCAGGCCGTGCGCGTCGAGTACCGGCTGCTCCAGGGCGGTCAGCGCCCGGCCCAACGGCACCAGCATCGCGGCCAGATCGGGGCGGGTCGGCCGCCCCGCGGAGGAGGTGTCCAGGTCAGCTGCGTTCTCGGCCATGGACAGGAAAATACCCCTTGACAGATCATGTGCTCACGCAGATCGTAAGCGCATGCCTATTAACTCTGCCGAACCGCACACCGCGAGCCCGGACCCGTACGGCGCGGGTGCGCCCTCCGCGGAGCCCGACCGCCCGGCGTTCGACCGCCTCAGGAGGCTCAACGCCCGCGCGGTGCGCGACAGCGCGGCGCTGGTGAGCCGGCTCGCCCCCGGGGACCTGGTGCGGCCGACGCCCTGCTCGGAGTGGGACCTCGCCGCCCTGCTCGGCCACATGACCGCTCAGCACCGGGGCTTCGCGGCGGCGGCCCTGGGGCGGGGGGAGGACCTGGCGCACTGGGCGGTCCGCCCGCCGGGCGACCGGATCCCGGACGTGGTGGCGGACCACCGCTCGGCCACCGAGGAGGTCATCGCCGCGTTCGCGGCCGTGGACACCCCCGGCCGGCAGTTCGCCCTCCCCGAATTCACCACCGACCGGACCTTCCCCGCGATCCAGGCCATCGGCTTCCATCTCATCGACTACGTCGTCCACGGCTGGGATGTCGCCCGCAGCCTCGGCCTCGCCTACGACCCCGACCCCGAACTGCTCGCGGCGGCCCTCCCGATCGCCCGCGCGGTCCCGGACGGCGAGGCCCGGCTCGCCGCCGGCAGCTCCTTCAAGCCGGGGCTGTCGGGCGCCGAGGGCGCGGGTGTGCTGGAGCTGATCCTTACGGCGCTGGGGCGCGCGCCCGAGTGGCGGGCGGGGGAAGCGGTGCGGTGAGGGGCGGGTGGCGGCGCGGGGCGGCTCGCGGGCCGGGCCGGTGAACGCCAACTCGCCCAGCGGGCCGGCCGGTTGCCGATTCGGCTATCGTTGCGTCCGCTGCATGCGCCGTGCCACCCGTCCGTGCTCCCGCAACTTCCCCATCGGCTCCGGAAGTCGGGGCTCGCCGCGGTCGACGAGGACCCGGCCGCCGACGATCGAGGTCCGGGCGCGGGACGGGCCCGCACCCGTCGACCGCCACGCGCGGGTGCCCCCGCGCGTGGCGGGGGCACCTGTCGGACGGGGCGGGTCGGCTCAGCCCTTGCCGGGGGCGTTGGCGGCGGTGACGTTGACGGCGGCCCAGGCGCGGTCGACCGTCTTGTACGCGGTGCTGCCCGCGCCGTAGAGGTCCTTGGCGGCCTTGAGGGTCGCGATCCGGGCGTCGTGGAAGTCGGTGGTGGAGACCATGTACCGGGTGAGTGCCCGGTAGAAGATCGCCGTCGCCTTGTCCCGGCCGATGCCGGTCACCTTCGCGCCGTCGTAGGTGGGGGAGTCGTAGGCGAAGCCCCCGATGGTCTTCTTCCCGCTGCCCTCGGCGAGCAGGTAGAAGGCGTGCGAGGAGACGCCGGAGCCGGCGTGCACCTCGGTGTCGTGGGTCTGCTTCGACCAGTAGTCGACGGTGCCTTCGAGCTTGTCGAGGGAGGGCTTGTCGAGCCGGCGCAGGAACTTCTGCTGGAGGCCCAGCTTTTCACCCATGAGGTAGTTCGGGGGGTTCTTCGGGTTGTTGGTGGCGAACTCGACCGCGGTGCCGAAGATGTCCGCCAGCGACTCGTTGAGCGCGCCGGGCTCGCCGAACTGGTTGCCCTCGGCGTCGACGCGGGTGGGCTGGAGCTTCGCGGTCGCGTCGACCACGCCGTGGGTGAGTTCGTGGCCGGTGACGTCCAGGACGACCAGCGGCTGGGTGAAGGTCTTGCCGTCGCCGTCGCCGTAGAGCATGCAGCCGCAGTCCGAGGACCAGTAGGCGTTGCCGACGTTCTTGCCGAAGTGCACCAGGGCGTGCGCGCCGGCGCCGTCGTTCTTGATGCCCTTGCGGCCGAAGGTCTTCTTGTAGAAGTCCAGGGTGCTGGTGATGCCGTACTGGGCGTCGACGGCGGCGGTGGTCGGGTCGGCGGCGGTGCCGTTGCCCCAGTGGTCGGTCGTGCTGGTGAGCGCCTTGCCGTCGGCGAACTTGTCGAGTTCCCTGCCGCCGGCGTCGCGGGTCTCGGTGTTGCCGCGGGTGCTGTCCTTGAGGGTGAACGCGGCCTTGCCGGTCTGGGTGGTGGACAGCGGCACGGTGCCGACGAAGAAGGACGAGCCGGTGCCGGTCGCCGGGGCGGGGAAGCCGCCGGCCTTGCCGGGCGTGGCAGTGGCGGACGCGGCGGCGGCCGGGCCGGTGGCGGGCGCGAGCCGCTCGCCGCGCTGCCGGAGCGTGCGCTGCAGGGAGGGCGACAGGAAGGAGTCGGCGGCCGGGATGTCGCTGAGCACGCCACCGGTGGTGGCGTCGACGACGACGGTCCGGGCGCCGCCGGACTCGGCGGTGCGGCTGTCGTCGACGTGCACCCGGTAGGCGAGCGTCGTGCGGTTCTCGCGGGCGTCCACGACCAGTTGGGGCTCGCCGGCCCGGCCCTGGGCAACGGAGGCGGCCTTGGCCGCGGCCTGCCGGCCGGTGAGCTTCGGGTCGGTGGTGGTGACGTCGACCTGATGGCGGGAGGCCCGGGTGACGCCCTCGTAGGCGGAGTTGGCGCCCAGGTGGATGACCAGGTCGCCGCCGAGCACCGGCAGTCCGCGGTGGCTGCGGAGGAAGCGCACGTGCTGCCGGCCGTCGGGGTCGACCAGGGTGTCGGTGGCCTGGAGGGTGTCCTGGCTGCCGACACCGGTCGCCGCGGAGTGCGCGTAGGCGGCGGCGCGGGCAGCGTCGACGACGGAGGGGGAAGCGGAAGAGGGGGCGGAGGGGGTGGCGGGGGCGGCCGTGGCGGCGCCCGCGGTTCCGGAGGTGAGGGTGGCGGCCGTGGTCACGGCCACGGCTATCGCCAGGTGGTACCTGCGTATGTGGGGTCTACGCACCGGTGTGGGTCCTTTGGGCTGCGGGGGCGGCCGGCTCGCCAACCGCCCGTACGCACGGTGCCGTTGGGCACCGTGGGGGTTGTGTGGCCCCGCGCAAACCCTGGTATGTCTGGCATGCGCATGTAAAGGAAAATGATCGATTTCCGATGCGAAGAATTCAAAAATTGACAATTCATCAGCTTTAGGTAGTCACAAGGTGACCAAATGTGTTCTGGGAGGGGGGACGCACGACGCGGTACGAGGGTTGCCCGGCATGGCAGGGGCCGGGACAGCGGCTGCTGTCCCGGCCCGGATCGTCCTGGGCGCCCTCGCGGGCGCTACATATGGAAGAGTTCCTCCAGCGACGCATGCGCCTTCTCGCCGCCGCGCACCGCCTCCACCACGGCCTGATGGAAGGTCCGGCTGTCCTCTTCCGAATGGCAGGGCACGGGGCTGCCGACCATGGTGTACCAGTCCGACGACCCGGTGTACTGCACGGCCACGTGCGCCTCGTCCTCCGACCACGTGGTGTGAATGGTCAGGTCGCCCTGCATCGGGCCGATCTCCTCGGTGCGCACCGCGCCGGGGCGGGCGTGGATCCCCACCGTGGTCCAAGATGCCCAGGTCATGATGTTCCCCTCGGTCCCAAGGGCCCCGGCCGGCCGCCGGGCGCGGTGCTTCAAGTCTGGCACCTGAGGTGCGGCGGCGCACCGTATCGACAGGCCGCCACGGCTCCCGCTCACTGTGTCACCATCCCTCCTCCATCCGCCCGTCACTCAGCCGTCACACAGGGTGCCGGCCGGCCAGTCGCCGACCGCACGGAGCGCCCGGTCCGCCGCCGGCAGTCGGCCGGCCGCGCCGAGGAAGCCGCGGAAGGTCCCCCGGCATTCGTCGACGCGGACCGCCACGCCCGCCCGCCGCAGGGCGCGTCCGTACGCGCGCCCCTCGTCCCGCAGCGGGTCGCACTCGGGCAGGACGAGGAGCGCGGGCGGCAGCCCGGTGAGGTCCGGGGCCATGCCCGGGGAGGCGTACGGGTGCCCCGGGGCGCCGTGCGGGCCCAGGTGCATGACGCCCATCGCTACTTCAAGCGCGCGCACGGGAGCGCCCAGCTCTTCGGCGCACCTGCCGAACACCGCCGGCGACTGGCCGAGGAACCGGGATTGACGGACCTTCCGCGCGTCGGCTGAAGGCGGTGCCGCGCAAGGAGCCGCCCCCGTACCTCGGTCGGATCGACGGGTACGGCGGCGGTGGCGCGCGCGGGCGGCGCTATCCGGCCAGGACCCGGGCGCGGCACTCGGACGGGGTGCCCCAGGCGTCCCGCAGCGGGCGGGCCTTGCGGATCCGGAGGGAGAGGTCCGGCTCGTCCGTGTAGCCGAGCGCGCCGTGCAGCTGGAGCGCGGTGCGCGCCGCGGTATGGCATGCCTCGCCCGCCGCCACCTTCGCCGCCGCGATATCCGGGCCGGCACCTGCGGCGTCCCGGGCCAGTGCCAGGGCCGCCGCATGGACCAGCGGCTGCGCGAACTCCAGGGCGAGGAGGGTGTCGGCCAGTCGGTGCTGCACCGCCTGGAACGAGCCGATCGGCACCGCGAACTGGGTGCGCCGTTTGACGTGGCCGACGGTCTCGTCCAGCAGGGCGCGGCCCAGGCCGAGCGCCTGCGCGGCGGTGAGCAGCCGGGCGGTGTCGGTGGCGTACGTGGCGGCCGCGGTGACCGCCGGGCCGCGGGTGAGAACGGTGCCTCCGAGCGGGCGGGACAGCCGGCGGGCCGGGTCGAGCGAGGGCTGCACCGGGCCGTGGGCCTCCGTGCGGCACACCGTGTCGCCCCGGACGACGAAGACCGCGTCGGCGGCGTCCGCGTCCAGCGCGAACGGTGCACCGTCCGCGCACAGCCCGACGATCGCGTCACCGGAGGCGATGCGGGGCAGCCAGGCGTCCGCCGCCCCGGTCTCGCCGAGACGGTCCAGGAAGGCCGCCGCGGCGGCCGTCTCCACCAGCGGGCCGGGTACCGCATGGCGGCCCAACTCGGTGTAGGCGACGGCGAGTTCGAGGGGGAGTGGGCCCAGTCCTCCGTACGCCTCGGGGACCGCGAGGGCGAACACCCCGGTCTCCGCGAGCCGCGCCCACAGGTCGCGGCCCGGCTTGTGCTCCCCGGCCGCCCAGGCCCGCACGACAGCCGGGGTACCGAACGCGCCGAGCATACCGTCCAGCGTCCGCGCGAACTCCCGCTGCTCGTCGGTCAGGAGGAACCGCATCACCGGCGTCCCTTCGGCAGGCCGAGCAGCCGCTCGGCGATGATGTTCCGCTGGATCTCGTTGGTGCCCGCGTAGATCGGGCCGGCGAGGGAGAAGACGTAGCCATCGGCCCAACTGCCGTGTGCGGGAGCCTCGTCGGCGCCGTCGGCGAGGGTGCCGTAGGGGCCGAGGAGGTCGAGGGCGGTCTCGTGCAGGGCGATGTCCAGCTCGGACCAGAAGACCTTGTTCAGGCTGGACTCGGCACCCAGGGTGCCACCGGCGGCCAGGCGCGAGGCGTTGGCGTAGGCGAACAGCCGGTAGGCGCGGGCGCCGATCACGGCGTCGGCCACCCGGTCGCGCAGCGCGGTGTCGCCCGGGTCGGCCGCCGCGTGCCACAGCGCGGTCAGCCGGTCGGCTGCGGCCGTGAAGCGGCCCGGACTGCGCAGGGTCAGCCCGCGTTCGTTGCCGGCCGTACTCATCGCGACCCACCAGCCTCGTCCCGGCTCGCCGATGA
The DNA here is from genome assembly GCF_009834125.1 of Streptomyces sp. GS7. Lineage (NCBI taxonomy): Bacteria > Bacillati > Actinomycetota > Actinomycetes > Kitasatosporales > Streptomycetaceae > Streptomyces > Streptomyces sp. GS7. The sequence continues at coordinate 5,629,530 of NZ_CP047146.1, read as the reverse complement.
CGTCCGCGTCCGGGACGAACACCTCGTCGAGGAAGAGTTCGGCGAAGGCCGGCTTGCCGTCCAGCCGGCCGATGGGCCGCACCGTCACACCCGGCGCGTCCAGCGGGAACATCAGATACGTCAGGCCGTGGTGCGGCTTGTCGGTGCCCGGCTCGCTGCGGAACAGGCCGAAGGCGCGGTCGGCGAAGGCGGCCCGGGACGACCAGGTCTTCTGGCCGCTCAGCAGCCAGCCGCCGTCGGTCCGTACGGCCGTGGAGCGCAGCGACGCCAGGTCCGATCCCGACTCCGGCTCGGACCACGCCTGCGCCCAGACCACCTCGCCGGTGGCCATCGGGCCCAGAACGCGGGCGCGTTGCTCCTCCGTGCCGTGTTCGAAGAGGGTCGGCGCGAGGAGGCTGATGCCGTTCTGGCCGACCCGGCCGGGTGCGCCGGCGGCGTAGTACTCCTCCTCGAAGACCAGCCACTGGAGGAGGGAGGCGCCCCGGCCGCCGTACGCCTCGGGCCAGGAGACCACCGACCAGCGGTCGGCGGCGAGCCGGCGTTCCCAGTCGCGGTGCGCGGCGAACCCCTCGCGGGTCTCCAGCGACGGGAGGGGGGTTGCGGGCACGTTCTCCGTGAGCCAGGCCCGTGCGGCGGTCCGGAAGGCGTCCTCGGCGGCGGTGAAGTCGAGATCCATCAGACGCCAACTCCCATGATTTCGCGGTCCATTACGCTCCCGCCTGCCGGGGGCGGGGCGAGCCGTCCGCGCCGTGCCGGCGCATCGCCGCGATGTCCACCCCGGCGAGCGGGTCCGCGGCGGTCTCCGCGTTGTGGGCGTGCGCGAGGTGGTGGAGTCCGAACACCGAGTCCATTCCGGTGTGCAGGCCCTGAAGGTCCTCGGCCTGGTTGACCGCGCGCTTGGTCAGGGCCAGGCCCAGCCGGGGCATCTCGGCGATCCGCAGTGCCAACTCGGTTGTGCGGTCGGCCAGTTCGTCGCGCGGTACGACGCGGTTGACCATGCCCACCTCGTACGCCCGCCGCGCGGTCATCCGGTCGCCGGTGTAGAGGAACTCCCTGGCGATGCGCGGCGGCATCACCCACGGGTGGGCGAAGTACTCCACGCCGGGGATTCCCATCCGTACGACCGGGTCGGCGAAGAAGGCGTCCTCGGAGGCGACGATCAGATCGCAGACCCAGGCGAGCATCAACCCGCCTGCCACGCAAGCCCCTTGGACGGCCGCGACGACGGGTTTGGGTAGCTCCCGCCAGCGGCGGCACATCCCCAGATAGACCTCGGACTCGCGGGCGAAGCGGCTCTCCGCGCCCTCCTTGTCCGAGTGGTCCCACCACAGCCCTGCCGTGCGGTCGAAGGGCAGATGGGCGTCGCGTTCGGGGGTGCCGATGTCATGGCCCGCGGAGAAGTGCCGGCCCGCGCCGGCGAGCACCACGACCTTGACGTCGTTGTCTTCGGCGGCGCGGTAGAAGGCGCGGTCCAGGGCGTAGGTCATCGCGGAATTCTGGGCGTTGCGGTAGTCCGGGCGGTTCATCGTGACGGTGGCGACCGAGCCTTGCCGCTCGTAGCGCACGACGGACGTGTCCTCGCCGGAGGTCATCGGCGACTCCTTCCCTAACAAGTGTTTGGTAGGTTAACGTACGGCCATGAGCAGCGTCGAGGCCCCGCCACCGTCGCGAGCTTCCGCACCGAGTTCCGCAGCCGGCTGCGGGCCGACTTCGCCGGGGAGTTCGCGGACCTGCGGGGCCGCGGCAGCCCCGCTTCGACGCCCGGCGGATGCTGGAGGGCGTCGCCGCCGGAGCGCCCGGTCCGGAGGCGTCCATCGGGAAGATCTCCTGGGCGACCTGGCACCGCGCGCTCGGCGAACTCGCCATGGACATCCGCGGCGCGGACCGCACGCTCGCCGCCGGGGAACCGTACGACCTGGACGACCGGCAGCGGCTGTTCCTCTTCTCCCGCGCCGACACGCTCCACGCAGGCTCGAACGAGATCCAGCGGAACATCGTCGCCGAGCGGGTGCTCGGCCTGCCGAAGGAGGCGCCGGCATGACCCCACCGCCCTACGTACCCGGTCATGATCTGCTCAGCGGGCGGACGGCGGTCATCACCGCCGCGGCCGGTGCCGGCATCGGAGGGGCCACCGCGCGCCGGTTCCTGGAGGAGGGAGCGCGGATCGTCATCGGCGACGCGCACACCCGGCGGCTGACCGAGAGCGCGGCGGCGCTGGCCGCGGAGTTCGGGCCGGACCGGGTCGCCGGGCTGCCCTGTGACGTCACCGACGAGGCGCAGGTCGAGGCGCTGCTGGCGCTGGCCGAGGAGCGGCACGGCCGGCTCGACATCGTGGTCAACAACGCCGGGCTCGGCGGCACCGCCGAACTCGTCGAGATGACCGACGCCCAGTGGGGCAAGGTCATCGACGTCACGCTGAACGGCACCTTCCGCTGCACCCGCGCCGCACTCCGCCGGATGCGGACCTCGGGCGGCGGCGTGATCGTCAACAACGCCTCCGTCATCGGCTGGCGCGCCCAGCGCGGCCAGGCCCACTACGCCGCCGCCAAGGCCGGGGTGATGGCCCTCACCCGCTGCGCCGCGCTGGAGGCCGCCGACCACGGCGTACGGATCAACGCGGTCGCGCCCAGCCTCGCCATGCACCCGCACCTGGTGAAGGTCACCACGCCCGAACTGCTGGCCGAGCTCACCGCGAAGGAGGCGTTCGGCCGCTACGCCGAGCCCTGGGAGGTCGCCAATGTCATCGTCTTCCTGGCCGGCGACTACGCCTCCTACATGACGGGCGAGACCGTCTCCGTCAGCTCCCAGCATGCCTGAGGAGCGCCGCCGCGAACTCCTCGCCACCGCCGCGGAGGTGTTCGCCGCCCACGGCTACGACGCCACCACCGTCCGGCAGATCGCGGATGCGGCCGGAATGCTCGCGGGCAGCCTCTACTACCACTTCGACTCCAAGGAGTCGATGCTCGACGAGATCCTGTCCACCTTCCTCGACGAGCTGCGGGCCGGCTACGAGGCGGTCCTCGCCGCGCGGCTCGGCCCCCGCGAGACCGTCGAGGCCCTGGTCACCGAGTCCTTCCGGGAGATCGACCGGCACCGCGCGGCCGTCGCGATCTACCAGAAGGAGGCCCGCCACCTGGCCGCCCAGCAGCCGCGGTTCGGCTGTCTCGCCGACGCCCGGGACAAGTTCGCCGGGGCCTGGCTGGGCACCCTGGAGCGCGGGGTGGCCGCCGGGGTCTTCCGCGCCGATCTCGACATCCGGCTGACGTACCGGTTCGTCCGCGACACCGTCTGGGTCGCCGCCTCCTGGTACCGGCCGGGCGCACAGCACAGCCCCGAGGAGATCGCCCGCCAGTACCTCACGACGGTGCTGGACGGCATCGCCTTGCGGACCTGACCGGCACCTCCGCAGAATCAGACCAAGGAGTTCACCATGCCCGAGGCGTACATCGTCGATGCGGTCCGCACCCCGGTGGGGAAGAAGGGCGGAGGGCTCTCGGCCGTCCATCCCGCCGATCTGGGCGCCCATGTGCTGACGGCGCTGATGGCGCGTACGGGCGCCGACCCGGCCGCCGTCGAGGATGTCGTCTTCGGCTGCCTGGACACCGTCGGTCCGCAGGCCGGGGACATCGCCCGGACCTGCTGGCTGGCCGCCGGGCTGCCCGAAGAGGTGCCCGGGGTCACCGTCGACCGGCAGTGCGGCTCCTCGCAGCAGGCCGTGCACTTCGCCGCCCAGGGCGTGCTCTCCGGCACCCAGGACCTGGTCGTGGCGGGCGGGGTGCAGAACATGTCGCAGATCCCGATCGCCTTCGCCAGCCGCCAGGCCGCCGACCCCCTGGGCCTCACCCAGGGCCCGTTCGCCGGCTCCCAGGGCTGGCGGGCCCGCTACGGTGACCAGCCGGTCAACCAGTTCCACGGTGCCGAACTGATCGCCACCACGTGGGACATCTCCCGCCAGGACATGGAGGAGTTCGCGCTCCGCTCCCACCAGCGGGCCATCCGCGCGATCGACGAGGGCCGCTTCGACCGCGAGATCGTCCCCTACGGGGAGTTCACCACCGACGAGGGGCCGCGCCGCACCACCTCGCTGGAGAAGATGGCCGCCCTCGCGCCGGTCGTCGAGGGCGGCCGGCTGACCGCCGCCGTCTCCTCGCAGGTCTCCGACGGCGCGGCGGCGATGCTGCTCGCCTCGGAGCGGGCGGTGGCCGAGCACCGGCTCACCCCGCGTGCCCGGATCCACCACCTCTCGGTCCGCGGCGAGGACCCGATCCGGATGCTCTCCGCCCCGATCCCCGCCACGGCGTACGCGCTGAAGAAGGCCGGGATGACCATCGAGGACATCGATCTGGTCGAGATCAACGAGGCGTTCGCGCCGGTCGTCCTGGCCTGGCTGAAGGAGACCGGTGCCGACCCCGAGCGGGTCAACGTCAACGGCGGCGCCATCGCCCTCGGCCATCCGCTGGGGGCGACCGGCGTCCGGCTGATGGCGACGCTGCTGAACGAACTGGAGCGCACCGGAGGGCGGTTCGGCCTCCAGACCATGTGCGAGGGCGGCGGCCAGGCCAACGTCACGATCATCGAACGCCTCTGACCCGGCCACTGCCGCGGGCGGTCCGTCTCGGGTGATCCTGCCGTCTCGGACGGCTTCGTCTCAGGGGGTGGTGTTGCCGGTGTTGCTGCGCGCAGATCATCCCGGGTGCTCAGGAGGACATGGCCAGCCCGGCCGTGATCGCCCGGGCCACCGGAGAAGGGTCGGAGCCATCGACGATGAACCCTTCCCGTACGTGCACGGCGGGCTGGGCCATCATCCGTGGAATCGTCCCCCGGTGCGGCCACGTGGCGGTGTGCACGATGAAGGGATGGCACAAGTAGACATCGCCCGCCTTGCCGGTGGCGTGCGCGGTGGCCCGGCACAGCACCGACGGTCGCCACAGCGATTCGACCTGTTCGGCGGGAACCCCGGTCTCGCCAAAGGGCCTGAGGACCGGCGGGATGTGCAGGTGCGAGCCTTTGACGAGGCGGGTCGGCGCGTCATCGGCGCCGGTGTCGGAGAACAGGAACAGTGCGAGCAACCCCCTTGCACGGGAGCGCAGGTTGACCCAGAAGCCTCCGTCCGGCCCTTCGTAGCTGCCTTCGACGTGATAGCCGGAACCCATCCCCGGGTATTCCTCCGACGGGAAGCGGACGGGGACCGCGCCGCCGACCCGGTCCCGACGGGTCCACCTGCCCGGCCCGATCAGTTCGTCGTATGCAGCGGTCAGCACCGGCGACGTGGCCGCTGCCGTGAACGGCTCGCCGGAAGGGCAGGGGATCTCCACGCTCGGGCGCCAGGTGTCGGGGGCCTCCCGACGGACTCCCCGCTCGCCCAGCGATTCCCAGATCATCTCCCGGCATGCCCTGGCCGTATCCGCATCGAAAGCGCCCCGGACGGCCACGTAGCCGTCGCGTACGAAACCTTCCACGTCCATGCGCCGATGGTGCTCCCGCAGCGCGCGAACTTCACCTGGATTTCCCGCCCGTTGCCGCTGAGCCGCCATGAGACTCCTCGGGCCGCAGGCGGGAAGACACCTGCCGGGTGGAGAACGTGTGCCGGACGGCGCTCCCTCTCGATCCACTGACGCGTACGGCCCCGCGCACGGGCACGCCGAGTGGCGTGCCCGTGCGTCGTTCGCCTACAGCGCTACGTCCACACCGCGCCGGCGTGGCATCAGCGGGAGCGACGCGATGCGGGGCGGTGCGGCCGGAACCGTCGACGGGCGCGCGAACGCCCGTTGTCCGAGGCCGGGCGGTCTCCAGCGGCGGGGGCCTGCGGGGACTTCGCGACTGCCCCGCCGTGCAGCATCAGTAGCGTGCCGGTGGCGAATACCACCAGGAACAGTGCGATCGATCCGGTGGCCATCAGCACGGCGGGGGCGTGGAGCATCTGGTTGGCCAGGGCGAGGACCACGGCGGGCACGCTGCTTCCGGCGGACAGCAGCAGCATGGCGATGCCGATCGCGGACGGCGACATCGACTGGGCCTCATCGGTGGCGACCTCCATTTTGGCGGGGCCGAGCTCCCACCTGAAGGTCAGTCCGGTGCTTTCCTTGAGTACGGCCGCGTCCGCGCGGTTGCTGGGTTCTTCCACGCTGAGGTCGAGATCTCTGGTGGCCATCTCCCACCCTTCTCCCCTCAGCTGTCCTCCGTCTCCTAAACCGCTCACGCCCCGACGTTAGCGATCAGGCGTGAGGTGCATCAACTTTACTTTCTCCGCCCTTACGTGACTGTTACTCAGCACCCACGCACTGGTGACGGAATCGGTCGGTGTTCGACCGCGAAGCACGTCTTGTGCGTGCATCATGTGCGTATCATCCATACGATTGCTTGACAGCGTATGGACGATCGGGCATCTTGGATGGGGTAGAGGTCTGGTCAGGTCAGACCGCGGATGGACCAGACGAAGGGGAAGCCGTCAGATGCCCACCTCGCGTAAGGGAGCCGCTGCCCAGGAGTGGCAGAGCGCCGGCCCGACTCGCATCACCGTCAACCTCGCCCCGAAGGCCGCCGCGGCGCTGGACCAGGCCGTCAAGCTGACCGGTGACACCAAGACCGACACCATCAACCGGGCCCTGCAGATCTACGCCTACCTGGAGAAGGTCACGCAAGAAGGCGGCACCCTCTACACCAGGTCCGCCGACAGCGACGAACTCGAACGCCTCTACTTCGTCTGACCAGCGGAGCAGATGACCCACGAGGGCCGGTCCCTCATCAGGAGTGCCTGGAGGCGCGCGCTGACGGGCCGTTCCGCCTTTTCCGCCCGGAGTTCGGACAGCTGGACCTGCGACCGGCTCGCCACTGGGCGACTGAACTCCCCACCTGCAGCCCGGCGGTCCTCCGGTTCAGTCGGGGATCACTTCGACGCGTTGGCGGTTGAGCGGATGCCGGGGGAGGTACGGCTGTTCCACGGCGATGGGGAATGCGTAACCGTGGGCCAGGCTCGCCATCACGATTCATCCCGACGACTCCACGAACTACCGTGCGTCGGGGCGGCGGCGGGTCGTGTACGCGGGCCGCACTTCGTGGGTGGGCAAGGGCACCGAGGGAGAGCCGTCAGGACTGTTCTCGGGCCGCTGTCCAGGGTGTTCCGAGACGCTCGCGTCATCGAGGTCCTGAGCCCTCACCCGACACGGCGTCGTGAGGTCGGCGGGCAGTGAGACGGTGGCTTCCGCGGTGGAGCAACTGCACCGTCTGGAAGCGGGGCTGCGCACGCAAGGACCGGCAGAACTCCTGGTGCGCTGATCGCCGGGGGACGTCGAGCCCAAAACCGGTCGTGCGGGCGCCCGTTGATGAGCGAGACTGACGCGCGATGAGTGAGCAACCATGCGGTGTCGAAGCAGCCTTTCGGACGGCCGGTGGCCGGGTGCGGGGCAGAGGGGCCGGCGACGGCGTCACCGCCGTCCTCGGTATCCCGTACGCGGCCGCGCCGTTCGGCGCCCGCCGGTTCCGGGAGCCGCAACCGGCTCCTGCCTGGGACGGGGTCCGGGACTGCACGGCCTTCGGCCCCATCGCCCCGCAGTCGGCGGAGCTGCCCGGAGCGCCTGCGTGGCATCCCGGGGACGAGGACGTCCTCACCGTCAACGTGTGGGTGCCGGAGCGTGCGGACGGCGGCGCGCTGCCGGTGTTCTTCTGGATACACGGCGGCGCCAACACGTTCGGCTCCTCCGCCCAGCCCGACTTCGACGGGACGACCCTGGCCCGCGCCGGGTTGGTCGTGGTCAGCTGCAACTACCGGGTGGGCTTCGAGGGCTTCGGGCATGCGCCCGGCTTTCCCGACAACCGCGGGCTGCTGGACCAGGTCGCCGCGCTGTGCTGGGTCCGGGAGAACATCGCGGCCTTCGGCGGCGACCCCGGGAACGTCACCGTCGCCGGGCAGTCCTCCGGAGGAGCCTCGGTGGTCTGCCTGATGGGCATGGAGCAGACACGGGGACTGTTCCGGCGGGCCGTTGCCCACAGCGTGCCCGGTGTCTTCTTCACAGTCGAGCTGGCAGCGGCGGTCACGGAGCGGATCGCGGCGGAGGCGGGGGTTGCCCCGACGGCGGAGGGACTGCTGTCCGTGTCGCCCGAGGCGCTGGTGGCCGCCTCCGACAGAACCGCCGCCCGCTGCGGGACCGACCCCGCGGCGGCGGTCCACGCCTTTGACCCGGTGGTCTTCCAACCCGTCGTCGACGGCGCGGTGCTGCCCGCCGACCCACTCCGCATGCTCGCCTCCGGGACGGCGCGGGAGGTGGACCTGCTGGTGTGCCACGCGTTGGAGGAATACTGGTTCCTCCACGCCGTGGGAGCCGTGCGGGAGGTGACCACCGAGGCGGAACTGGCGGACTTCGCCGAGGCCCTGCGCCTCCCGGCCCACCTGGTGGACGGCTACCGCGCGTTGCTGCCTGACGCTCCGGTACTGGACCGCTACCTCGCGATCTCCGGCGACGCGAAGTTCGGCGAGTACACCACCCGCCTCGCCGAGCACCACGCGAGGGCCGGCGGCCGGGCGTACCTGGCCCGCTTCGCCCGCAGGCGCGGAGAGGCCAGGCCCTGGCACACCGCGGACATCCCCTTCGCCTTCGGCAACCTGGACGCCGTCGGCGCCGACTTCCTCATCGGCGGTGCCCCCGACGACCACGACCGCGCCCTGTCCCGCCGCATGCTCCGCTCCTGGACCGGCTTCGTGGCCACCGGTGACCCGGGCTGGCCGGCGGTCACCGCCGCCGCCACCCCGGTCAAGTCCTGGGCGGTACCCGGCGACCACCTGGTCGGCGACGACACGACCGGGCTCCGCGCCCTGTGGCGCGACGTCCGGTTCGACCCGCTGCGCCCCGGGCAGACGGCCGGGCATCGTGCGCGTTCGGGATCGAGCTGACCCGGTGGCTCGCGTTCTCCGTGGACACGGTCGCGTCCGGAACGGTGCTCGGCGCCAAGCCGGCGGACAGTCCCGACCAGGTCACCGCGATTCTGGGCGCCGACTTCGCCGAGAACTCCCTTGACGACCACAGCATGTGGCGCGACTACGGAATGGCCGAGTTCTTCTGGGGCCGGGAATTGCCCGACCACCCGTGGGAGGGGCACCACTTCACCCTGTACGTGCATCGGCTCACGTACTGGGGCGGCAGCATCGTCAACAGGGCGATCCGCGACCGCTACGGCCGCTTCGACCGCCACCGGCAGGGTGGCCGGAGCATGCCGTGCGGAGGGAGAGGGCGCGGCCCACATCGTTCTGCCATCGTTCGGCGGTTGGTGATGCTTTCATGGGGCACGTCAGGGTGCTCCCCATCTGTGAACGGGGTACCCGAGTGTGGAGGGAGCCCCCATGACGGCAAGCGCGAGGGACCGGGCCACCGGGCCGACGACCGGCACGGGGCCGGTGGCGAACAAGGAGTGGGCCGGGTTACCCGAACGGGCCGCCGGGCTGGTCGAGTTGCTCCGGCGCAATGCCGCCCGCACCGAGCAGGACCGGCGGGTCGCCGAGGAGAACATCGCCGCGCTCGATGAGGCCGGCCTGTTCGGCATCACGAGGCCCGAGAGGCTCGGCGGCCCCCAGGCAAGTATCCGCACCCTCGTCGAGGTGAGTTCGGAACTCGGCCGCGGTTGCGGATCCACTGCCTGGATCACCAGCTTGACCAACGTCTCCGGCTGGCTCATCGGCCTCTATCCCGAACGCACGCAGCGTGAGGTCTACGAAGCCGATCCCCGCGCCCGCGCCTGTTCCGCCCTTCCTCCCCAAGGCACGAGCAAGGCAGCCGACGGGGGGCAGATCATCTCCGGACGGTGGCGCTTCGTGTCCGGCTGCCTCCATGCCGGATGGGCACTGCTCGGTACGCCGGTGACCGGCGCGTCCGGCGAGCAGCTGGACCAAGGGCTGGCACTGGTCCCGATGGACCGGCTGACGATCGAGGACAGCTGGCATGTGGCCGGGATGTGTGGCACCGGCAGCAACACCCTTGTCGCCGAAGGCGTCTTTGTCCCCGCGCACCGCATCCTGTCGGTGACCAAGGCGAGGCGCGGCGAGTATCCGACCGAGTTCACCGACGAGGCCCTGTACCGCGCCGCGTTCGTCCCCACGCTCGCCCTGTCGCTCGCCGGCCCGCTGCTGGGCCTCGCCCGCGGCGGACTGGAACTGGTGCTGGCCTCCCTCGCCGAGGGGCGCGGTATTTCGCACACCCTCTACGAGGAAGCCCGCGAGGCGCCCGCGACTCAGACGCAGCTCGCAGAGGCCGCTCAACTGATCGACACCGCCACCCTGCACCTGATGCGTGCGGCCGACGACGTGGACAACTGGGCGGCGAGCGGCCGGTGCATGCCCCTGCCCGACCGGGCCCGGGTGCGCATGGACGTCGCCACCCTCGTCCGCCGTTCACGGGAGGCGCTGGAGATCCTGCTGACCGTGCAGGGGGCCAGGGGCTTCGCCGACGGAAACCCGTTGCAGCGCATCTGGCGGGATCTGGGGACCGGCAGCCGGCACGCGATGATCAATCCCGCCATCGCGGCCGAGATCTACGGTCGTGCCCTGCTCGGCATCGAGGAGCAGATCACCCCGCTGATCTGAGTGGTCTGCCGAGAGGCTGGGCTGCGGCAGCTCGCCCCACCACTGCGGGACGACCAACCCACCTTGCCTATGCGGACTTCACATGGCCCCACAGTCCCGATCGGGATCACGCTGCCGACCCCGCCCCGCATCGTTTCCCATTGAAATGCGTCAATTCGGGAGCTTGCGGGAACCCTGTACTGGAGAGTCGACTCCTCATTCGCAGAGACGCACACCGGTGCGTCCGGTACGAAGTGGGGGCAGTATGACACGTAGGGCGCAACAGCCTGTGAGTGCGCGGCAGGCGACGGCCGGCTCCGCGGCAGCGGTGGTCGCGGGACTGGCCTTGGTGATCGGGGCGGCGGCTCCGGGGCAGGCGGTCCCCGCGGCGACTGCGGGGGCACGGTCGTCCGTGCCGAACTGCGGTGCCGCAGCGACGGCACCCGGCGCTGCGGCGGCGCGGTCGAACGCCGCGGCGGGGACGGAAACGGCCCCGGACACGGGCTTCACCGGTAGTCCGGCCACGGCCGTCACCGGAAGTGCGGCGCAGAAGCTGTCGTACAGCCTCGCTCCCGAGGCGCCGATCGGCCTCTGGTCGTCCTCGAACGTCACCCTGCGGACCCCGGTCTCCAAGGGCACCGTCCGCCTGGACGTCACCACACAGGGCTTCATCGCCGATTCTCTGCTGATGCAGCGTTACGACGAGAAGAGTCACCGCTGGGTCGACCTGGACGTCCAACGGGTCGGCACCGAGCGGCCGGACAAGGGAAGGTTCTCCTTCCCCGTCTCGGTGGCGGCGAGCCCGGGCCGCCCCGCCACGGTGGCTCTCCGGGTCCAGGCCATCGACCGTCCCGGCCGCCTGGCCGTGGCCGCTTCGGTCGTCGACCGCCACGGCCGTACCTACCGCGCGCCCACGCGGAGCGCCGTCGTCGACCGGCCCGCCACCACGGTCACGGGCTGGCCGAGCGGTACCGGCCTGGTGCGCGGCGGTGCGGCGAAGGAGTTCGAGCTCACGGTCAGGAACACCACCAAGCGGGCCTATCCGGCGCTCAACGCCGGGTACTTCGCCTACGGTCAGAGCGGCGGCCGTGCCGTGGCCCCCAAGGACCTGGTGCTGCAGCAGTACGTGCCCGGCCACGGGTGGCAGCGCGTGCCGTTGGTGCCCGGCGGCTGCGACCCGGGCATGAGCGCCGAGCTCACCCCGACCGCCAGGTCGCCGCTGGCACCCGGCGCCACCGCCGTCTACCGGTTGCGTCTGGCGGTCGCGGGAGGCGCTCCCGCGGCCGACGTCGAAGCGGGTGTGTCGGTGGGTACCGGCGACACGTCGTTCTTCTACCGGACGTTGCCGTTCAGGATTCGCGCCAGGTAGCCCTGCCGAACTCCTGGTCACGCAGGGGGAGTCGGGGGACGAGGGGCCGGGTTCCTCCTCGCCTTCGACTCCCCGTCGGCGTGTGCCGCCGATCTCGGCTGCGTGCCCACCAGCGTGCGCACTGCCTCCAGGGCCACCTGGAGCTGCTGGCGGAGCGGTTGCCGGGGTACGGGGCATCGCCACTGGTCGGCCGGTGGGACGGGGGACGGGACGGTGCGGGCCGAGCCCTTGACCAGGCGGATGCGGCCGGGGAGGGCGAGGAGTTGCTGAAGATCGTCGGAGGTGCGGTGCAGACGCGCCTGGATGGTGACGCCGACGTGGTCGAACCGACGGCACAGGGAGCGGTGCAGGGCCAGTACGGAGTCGGGGCGGTCGGAGCCCTCGGCCGAGATGATCATTTCCCGGTTGGTCTCGGCCGTGGCGTGCGCGATGCGGGTGGCGTTGGCCGGGGCGAGTTCCTCATCGACGACCAGGCCGATGCGGGACAGGTCGAGAGAGAGCGAGCAGCCGGGCGCAAGGAGTCCGGCGGCGTCGAGGAACACCTCGGTCGCCTCGGTGGCCCGCTGCGGGGCGCGGCAGCTTTCGCCCATGTAGTCGACGGTCGTGCGATGACCGGTGCCGCGGATGCGCTTGGCGTGGTCCAGCGCGTCGGTCAGCGTTTCGCCTGCCACGTAGCGCCCGGCGACCTTGCGGACCAGTGGGCCCAGGACCGGGTCTTGCGGAACGCGCGCCTTCAGCTCCTCGTCGAGCGCGACCCTTCTCAGAACCTGGGCGGCCTGTGCGGAAATCTCGGCGGTGGCGGTGGCGGTGGCGGTGGCGGGGAGGTCCGAGGCCATCGTGTCGTGCCTCGCAAGTGGAGCACTCGTTGCGCGGTGCGCCTACAAGACCTGCCCACGCCAGACTGTCGGCGGTGTCGCCTCGGGTCGGCGTCACAAGCTCGCGGACAGTCGGCGAAGACGTCCCCTCTGGGACGACGTAGGGCTCCAGGAAGCAGGACTTCGCCCTGGCGATCAACTCCCCATTCCGACCGACGCACGCCACCAGAGCCGTCTGGTGCCGTCACGGACACCCTGCACAACACGTGCGCCGTGTCGGAACGTGTCGCAACATGCCGCGTTCGGAGGCGATCTCCTCAACCGCCCCCGGCCGTTCAGTCGTCGAGCCCCAGGAGGTCGCTGACAACGGGAACGCTGGTAAGGACGGCCGTGAGCGGGGGTTTGCCGCTCGAAACCGCGGCCTGGGCCGGCGCGGCCAGGCCGAAGGTCAGCAGGGTGAGCATGGCGGAGACGGTCATGATGCGGAGATGGCGCCGCATGGTAGCCCCTTTCTCTCTTTCCGATAGCGGGCCGCGTCGGTGTGCACCCATGACACGCGTGAAGTCGTGATCAGAGCGCCCCGAGGCGGAGTGGATTCGATGAAAGGCATTCCTCCGCGCCGTGCATATTAACGCCACGTCACCCGAAGGATGGGAGCCTTCTGCATTCCGGCCTCGGACCGCAACCGTGTCCACCGTCTGGGGGCGCACCTGTTCGATACCGAGAGGGGGCTCCGGAGCGACGAGCATCCCCACTCCCCGGAAGCCGCGGACGGCACCTTCTGCAGCGTCATCGACTTCGGCGACCTCTGCGCAGGCGATCCAGCCCGCGACCTCGCCGCCTCCTGGGTGCTGCTACCGGAGGGCGCCGCCGGCCGCTTCCATGACGCCCGCCAACCGGCCCGGCCGTCACGACACTGCGCCGCGCCCGCGGCTGGGCGATATCGCAAGCCCTCCGCGGCGTCCTCATCGGAGAGGCCGGTATCCACGACCGCCCCGGCGGCAAACCCACCTGGGGCCCACCCGCCCACACCGCCCTGAAGCGACCCATCGCAAGCGCCCCGAGAGCTACCTCCCGCAAGCGGGCCAAGGCGCCTTCTTCCGTGGGGAGTTCAAGGCCCAGGGCCGCGGTGGCACGGTCCCGTCCGGCGAAGAGGTCCGGCATGTCCTCCAGGTACTCGGCCGCGAGGCCACGGCTTTCCTCGGCGGTGAACGTCTGGCAGTCGCGCCACCACGGGGCGATCAGCAGGAGCCGCGGGAGTTCGGGCAGGCCGATCGCGACCAGCGCCGCTCCTCCTTCGGAATCCGCGTACAGGACAGGCCGTTCCTCACCGCCTTCGCCGCAGAAGAAGTAGGTGCCTCCGGCGCTATACCGAAGCGGTCGATGTGCTCGCAGCAACACGCGGACCAGGACGGGCGGAGTGAGGATGGGGATGGGGATGGGGATGGGGATGGGGATGGGGATGGGGATGGGGATGGGAACTCGACGCGTCGCCTTGACCGTTCGACGATTCAGGGGATGGATCTCGTGCAGGGTCCCCGCCGTTGCCGGCGGGGACCACACGGGTGTCGGGGCGCTCAGTCAAGCCCCGCCACGACCCGTACATCGCGGTCGGCACCGTCGTCCAGCACCGCGACGGCCTGCTGGTAGTCCTCGCTTAAGAGCTCGCGCAGATAGGTGTGGGGGTGCCCGTGACGGCACGGCAGGCGCAGGTCAGCCGGTCTGGGCGATGGCGCGCAGGGCGTCGAAGGTCTCCTGTTCGTCTTGCTGGTCCCCGTAGTCGCTGAGTTTGACCACGACGGTCCTGCTTACGGGGTCGACGTAGATGTATTGCCCGTACACGCCGAGGGCGGAGTAGTCCTTGCCGTTGCCGCCGGGCGGATGCCACCACTGGGCGGAGTAGCCCCAGCCGTCGACTTTGTGGGGTGCTGGGGTGGCGATGCGCTTGATCCATGCCAGGGGATGATCTGTTTGCCCTGGGCGCGGCCGTTGTTGAGGACGAGTTGGCCGAGTTTGGCGTAGTCGCGGGGGGTGGCGTTGATGCAGCAGTACGCCTTCTCGTGGCCGTTGTCGTGGTCGAGGTTCCAGGTGGCGTTGTCCTGTGCTCCCATCGGTGCCCAGATGTTGTCCGCCAGGAGGTCGGCCAGCGGTCGGCCTTGGGTCTTGGCCAGGGCCTGTCCGAGGAGTTCGGTGTCGATGCTGCGGTAGGCGCCTTGGCTGCCGGGCGGGAACTGCAGGTTGCGATGGTCGTGTGCGAAGGCGGGCAGGTCCCGGGTGAGGTACATCCGGGCGGTGCCGGTCAGCGGGTAGTACTCGTTGTAGTTCTCCGGGACGTCCACGCCCGAGGTCATGTCCAGCAGGTCGCGCACGGTGATGGCGTCGTAGGCTCCGCCGGTCTTCAGCTGGGGCAGGATGTCGACCAGCCGGTCGTCTTCGCGGAGTTTGCCCTGTTCGATGGCTTGCCCGGCGAGCAGGGACACCACCGACTTGGCGGCCGACCAGGAGGACAGGCGGGTGGTGGAGCCCACCCCGTTGCGGTACCACTCGTGGGTCAGTCGGCCGTTCCTGAGGACGAGGAAGGCGTTGGTGTGGGTGGTCGTCAGGAACTGCTCGACCGGCACCCGCTCGCCCTTCCATGGCACGGTCGCAGGAAGCGACTCGTCGTGGACGGGCAGGTGTGCCGGCGTGGCGGAGGCGGGGATGGTGCGGGTGGCGAACAGGCCGCCCTGTCGCGAGGGCTCGGTGGTCAGCAGTTGGACCAGCGTGGGTGGGGAGGGGATGTCGAGCAGCGCGGTGGCCGTGTAGGAGCCGGCCACCAGCACGCCAAGCGCCACCGGCAGTGCGATGAGGGTGCGCCGAAGTGCGCGCCGTGTCCGCGGCTTTGCCGAACGCGAGGCGGCCACGGTGCGGTCGGTCGGCTCCACGGCCCGGGTGGTGGGACCGGCAGCGGAAGCGGACGGGCAGCTGGCTGCCGGTTCGGGACCGCTGTCCTGGGGGGCTTTCTGGCTCGTGTCGACAGCCTCGTCAGCCTCGTCGGCGGCTTCCACAGCAGGGCGATGGTCAGACATCGGCGTCGTCCTTGGGAGTGGTGCGGGCGGTTGCGTCGACGGCCAGCCAGAACGCCTCCATCAGCGTCTGGAAGACGGCCTCGTCGTCCTGCGCTGCCAGTTGGGGCAGGTGCGTGGTGATGGCCGGATAGCGCTCGGGGGAGATGGTGGCGTACGCCCCGGCCCAGGCATGCTCGTCGGCGGCGCGCACCTCCTGCGGGAGCGCGGCATACCCGGCACGCATGCCCGCATACGCCAACACGGTATCGGCGAGCATCCGTTGGTACCGGGCCACACTGCCCTCGTCCAGACCGATCTCCTCCAGCGCCGCGAGCATCGTCTCCATCGCAGCGAACTCGCCCGGGCCGCGGGTGGTCCGGCACGCGACGGCCGCACCGACGTACGGGTGGGCCTCAAAGACCTCCACCAGGGAGCGGGCCAGCTCCTGCAGCACCTCCCGCGGCCCCAGGCCGTCGGGCACACGCTCCACGGCCATTGCCAGCAGCCGGTCACCCACCGCCAGCAGCAGCGCGTCCCGGTCCGCGAAATGCCGCCACACCGCCGACCGGTCCACGCCCAGTTCCTCCCCCAGAGCCCGTCCGGTCAGCCCGTCCGGTTCCGCCCGCGCCGCGATCCGCACGGCCGCCTCCACGATCAGCTCCGGCGACAACCGCACCGCCCGGCCCTTGCCCACAGCCATGTCCGCCCCACCTTCGAAATCATCAGTGCTGTCATCGATGATGACAGCACTGGGGTGGGATGGTCAACTCTGGAGTGCGACCACGATGCGGCGACGTTCTCGGGAAGGGCGTCGGACGCAGGCAGTCGAGACGACCGCTGCTGCCGGCTTCTGCGCGACGCTCTGCGATCATCGGGGAGACCTGTGCCTGTTCTTCCGTCATGGCTGACCGAACCGCTGTGGGCCCAGTTCTCGGCGCTGCTGCCCCAGCGGCCGCTCCACCACCCGGCCCATCCTCTGCGCTGCCACCGTCCGCGCATCAGTGACCGGATCGTGTTTGACAAGCTTCTGCAGTTGCTGCGGTTCGGCTGCCCCTACGAGGCGATCGCTGACACGACCTGCTCGGCCAGCACCATCCGCAGCCGTCGCGATGAGTGGATCCGCCTGGGCATCTTCAGCCAGTTGAAGCGGATCGCGCTCGACTCCTACGACCGCATCATCGGCCTGATGCTGGATCAGATCGCCATCGATGGCTCCCTCACCAAGGCACCCGGCGGCGGCGAGGTCGCCGGGCGTTCCCCGGTCGACCGGGGAAAACAGGGCCTGAAACGCTCCGGCATGACAGACGGCTACGGAATCCCGCTCGGCCGCGTTCTGGCCGGGGCGAACTGTCACGACTCTCCGCTGCTGGCCCCGACCCTGGACCACCTCGCGGAACTCGGGCCGCTGCCCGACTACATCACGGTGCACCTGGACGCTGGGTACGACTCGCACAAGACCCGCGCCCTGCTCGACGAACGCGGGCTGCACGGTCGGATAGCGCACAAGGGCGAGAAAGCCCCGATTCAGTCAAGCCAGCGGTGGCACGTCGAGCGCACCCACGCCTGGCAGAACGCCTTCCACCGTCTTTCCCGCTGCTACGAACGCCGCGCCGTCGTGATCGACGCCTTCTTCGACCTCGCGGACACGATCATCACCGTCCGCAGCCTGATCCGACGATCCTGGACTACCCATCGCTGGGACAACCGTCCGAGGCGATGCCCGTAAGCCCACGCCTATCCGCGCGAGTTCTCAGTAGGCCGCGACCGCGGCATCGTAGCTGGGGAACTCGACCAGGACCGTGCGCTCGGGCAGGCCCGACTCGAACGCGGTCACCCGGCCGCCCCGGGCCAGAATCCAGCCGCCGGCCGCCTCCAGCGCGGGCTTGGCCAACTCCCCGTACGCGGCGAGCTTTTCCGGGTCGCGCACCGATCGGTAGGTGCCGACCAGATATCCTTTACATCCCTTGGCCATGCTGCTTACTCCTCGTTCTCCTCGTTCCGCGGGAACTTCGACCCGAGCCGGACACCTTTCGGTGCGGTCAGGAAGGGGGCCGGACCCCGCCCCGACCCCGCGGTTGCTGCCTCTGCATCGTGCCGGTGGTGCGTGTCGGCAGCCGCCCGCGCGCGAAGCCCGGACCGGACATGGCCCATTGCCGTGCAGCAGGCGTCCGCACCGGCAACTGGACGAGGAAGGCGCCCACTTGCCGCGCCGGGCCCCGCCGGTCGGTCTGCGCGGGGTTCACCCGCCGGAAGGCGAGCAGCAGGACGGCGATGCCTCCCGTGGCGGTGGCCGCGGCGAAGAGGGAGCCGGCGACCGCCTGGAGCAGGGGGCCGGTGCCGGTCTGGTGGATGTCGCCGGTGGCCGTGTAGCGGATGTCGGTGGTCCGGCCTGCCTGCAGCCCGTCCGAGGGCAAGTTTGGACGTGAGCATGCCATACCGACATGGCGGTCCCGCACCCGGGTGATGGTGTTGGTTTGGGGGGAGAGTGGGCCGACGCCTGCGTCGTGGACATCGCCAGGGCCGACGTCGCCAGGGGGGACCAGTGCGGCGGTCGGGTGCGGATCCGGGCGAGGGGCCCGGCGTCCAGGCCCAGCCGGGCGGTGAGGTGGCCCGGGATGGTGCCGTAGTCCCGGTGCCGGTGGGTGGTGTAGGGATGGGGGAGCGACAACACCGGTCCCTATGTGGGGAGTTGGGTTGGCGGGTGGGCGGTCAGCGGGGCAGGTCCGCCAGGGTTCCGTGTGCCTCGGTCATGATGCGGTCGATCAGTTCGGCGCAGGACGGCAGATCCTCGATCAGCCCGGCGACCTGGCCGGCGGCCATCACGCCGAGGTCGGTGCGGCCGTCCACCATCGACGCCTTCAGCAGCATCGGGGTGTTGGCCGCCAACAGGACCTGGCTCCAGGTCAGTTGCCTGCCGTGCTTCATCGCCAGCCCGTCGCGGACCATCCGGGTCCAGCTCAGCCCGGACAGCTTCCGGAACGCCGCGGCGTGGCGTACCGCGGTGAGCAGCGCGGCGGTGCGGCCGGACCGCTCCAGGGACTCGACCAGTTCGCTGCGCAGCATCCGGTGCGGCAGCCCGTCGACCTTGGTGGTGACGGTGACGTCCTTGACCGCCGCCTCCAGATAGCGGGTCTGGACGGCCCGCGGCACGGTGCTGTCCGACGTCAGCAGGAAGCGGGTGCCCATGGCGATGCCGGCCGCCCCGTAGGCGAGCGCGGCGACCAGGCCGCGGCCGTCGAAGAAGCCGCCCGCGGCGATCACCGGGATGTCGACGGCGTCCACGACCTGGGGGAGCAGCACGGTGGTGGCGACGTCGCCGGTGTGGCCGCCACCCTCACCGCCCTGGACGACGACCGCGTCGGCTCCCCAGGCGGCGACCTTCTCGGCGTGCCGGCGGGCCCCGATGGAGGGGATGACGACCACGCCCGCGTCCTTGAGCCGGGCGATCAGCTCCTTCGAGGGCGCCAACGCGAACGAGGCGACGCGTACGCCCTCGGCGACGATGATGCCGACGCGCTCGGCCGCGTCGCCCGCGTCCGCCCGCAGATTGACGCCGAAGGGCCGCTCCGTGCGGGACCTGACCTCGCGGATCGCGGAGCGCAGCTGATCGGGCGTCATGGTCGCCGAGGCGAGGATGCCGAGCGCGCCCGCGTCGGCGGCGGCCGAGACCAGTCGGGGGCCCGCCACCCAGCCCATGCCGGTCTGCACGATCGGATGCCGTACGCCGACCAGCTCGGTGAGCGGTGTGGCGAGCGCGGGTGAGGTGCCGGCGCTCACGACGGTACCTCGCGGTCGCGCAGTCCCTGAGGGTCGATGACCTCGCGGATCAGCCGCAGTTCGTCGCCGGTCGGCTCGCGGGTGCAGGGGATCTGTTCCGGGACCGTGAGCGCGAAGCCGGTGGCCTGCCGGACCTCCTCGGCCGTGACGCCGGGGTGCAGGGAGGCGAGCCGCATGGTGTGGTCCGGGGTGGCGAAGTCGAGGACGCCGAGGTCGCTCACCACCCGCGGGATGCGGTGATAGCGGGTCGCGGACGGGCCGGCGGCGGCTGCGCTGTCGTACCCGACGCCGCTGATCATGTCGACCCGTTCGACGAAGACCCGGGGTGAATGCCGGGGGATCCAGTAACTGACGGGATGGTTGAGGGTGTTGACGGGGGCGCCGCGCACCCCCAGCAGCTGGCGGGCGGGCCGTTGCCAGTCACCGATGCAGGAGATGTTCTGGTTGCCGAAGCGGTCGAGCTGACTGGCGCCCATCATCACGTGCCGCCGGCCGCCGGTGACCATGGCCAGATGCCGGCGGTACGGCAGCCAGCCCTCGGGCTCGCCGTCGAGGCCGACGAGCATCGCCTCGCCGTCGGTGAGCAGCAGGTCGGGGGAGAAGGTGCGCTTGGCGAGCCGGGCGCCGATGGACGGGATGGTGCCCATCGGGCTGGCGAGCACCTCGCCGTTGTCGCGCCAGGCGTCCGCGCAGGCGATCACGCAGTATTCGGCGCGGGTGGCGGTGGCGGTGGCGGTGGCGTTGGCGGCCGGTCCGCTGGTCGTGGTCACTTCTGTTCCTCCTTCGCCGTCAGCTCCTCGTGCCAGGTCCGGACGGCGGACTGGTAGGTCTTCTCGTCGCCGTGCAGGAACCGTGCGGCGAACTCCGGCCAGGGCGCGGTCGCGTAGAGCTTCTGGAAGGGCTCGTCGCGGCCGTAGTCCGGGACGCAGGAGGTGAAGTGGGCGCCGTGCGGGGTTTCCACGACTCCGGTGACCGCATGCCGTTTGACGAGGAGGGTCTGCGGTGCGGCGTCCCGGAAGCCGCCGGTGTCCACGAGTCGTTCGCAGGAGACGTAGGCCGCGTCGGCCGCCTCGCAGAAGAGGTCGTCGAAGTACGGGTCGGGGCCCAGGTATTGGCCGTTGCCGAGCCGGTCGGCGCGGTTGAGGTGCACCAGTGCCGCGTCCATGCGCAGCGCCGGCATGGCCACGAAGGTCTCGCCGTCCTCGTACGGGGAGGTGACCGTCTTCAGGCCGGGGTTGACCCGCATGACGTCGGAGCCGAGGCCGGCGCGCACGGGGAGGAACGGCAGCCGGTTCGCGGCGGCGTGCAGCCCCCACATGAACATCGCCTCGTCGACCTCCGCCAGGGCGAACGCGCCGGCCTGGCGGGCCGTGCGGAAATGGGGTTCGAGGGGGATGGAGTCGAGGGTCGCGAAGGGGGCGACCAGCTTGCGGATCTTTCCCGCGGCGGCGAGCAGGCCGACGTCCGGGCCGCCGTACGAGACGACGGTGAGATCGGTGATCTCGGATCGGAGCAGTGCACGGACCAGCGTCATCGGCTTGCGGCGCGAGCCCCAGCCGCCGATGCCGAGGGTCATCCCGCTGCGCAGCCGCGCGATCACGTCGTCGGGGGTCATGGTCTTGTCCGTCAAGGTCAGTCCTCCTCGCTGTCCGCTGCTTCCGGGGCCCGGCCGAAGGTGTCGCGGACGCGGTCGGCGACCCCGCTGAGGTTCGCCTCGAAGGTGAAGCCCTGCTCGAAGCGGTAGCTGCGGCGGACGTCGACGGGGTCGATGCCGTTGATGGCGGCCTTGGCGAGCCGGATCAGCGAGCCGTCCTTGCGGGCGATCTCACGGGCCAGCTCCACAGCCGATTCGAGGAGTTCGTCCCGCGGGACCACCTTCCAGACCGAGCCGTGGGCGTGCAGTTCGGCGGCCGTGGCGGTGCGCGAGGTGTAGTACAGCGCCCGCATCAGATGCTGCGGGACCAGCCGGGCCAGATGGGTGGCCGCCCCCAGCGCGCCGCGGTCCAGCTCCGGCAGGCCGAAGGTCGCGTCCTCGCTCGCCACGACGGCGTCCGCGTTGCCGGCCAGCCCGATTCCGCCGCCCAGGCAGAAGCCCTGGACGGCGGCGACCACCGGCACCTCGCACTCGTAGACCGCGGCGAACGCCTCGGCGCAGCCGCGGTTGGCGCCGATCAGGGCGGTGTGGCCGCCCGCCGCGGTGTCCCGCTGCATCTCCTTGATGTCGACTCCGGCGTTGAAGCCGCGGCCCGCGGCGGCCAGCACGACGCAGCGGACGTCGGGGTCGCGGCCGGCCGCCCGTACGGCGTCGGCGAGGTCGTACCAGCCCTGTACGGGGAGGGCGTTGACCGGAGGGAAGTCCACGGTCACGACCGCGATGCCCCGGTCCGGACCGGAGGTGGAGACACCCATGAGCAGATCAGCTACCTTTCCACCAAGCGTTTGTTAGGTAGCGAAGCTAGCAGCGGATCGCACGCTGCGGGAGGTGCCCGTTGAGCCTGACTCTCGATCTGACCGGACAGGTCGCCGTCGTCACCGGCGGCACCCGGGGCGTCGGCGCCGGAATCGCCCGCGCCTTCCTCCAGGCCGGCGCCGAGGTCGTCGTCTGCGCCCGCCGGCCACCGGACGCCCCGGTCACCGCGGACGGCAGGACCGCCCGCTTCCGCCCCCTCGACCTGCGCGACCCGCCTGCCGTACGGGAGTTCTTCGCCCGCGTCGCGGCCGAGCACGGCCGGCTGGACTGCCTGGTCAACAACGCCGGCGGCACCCCCTACCGGCTGCTCGGCGAGACCGGTGCCGAACGGCACGCCCGCGTCGTGGAGTTGAACCTCACCGCACCGCTGACCGCCTCGCTCGCCGCGTACGAGGTGATGCGCGGCCAGCCGCACGGCGGTTCGGTGCTCATGATCGGCAGCGTCAGCGGCACCCGCCCCTCGCCCGGCACCGCCGCATACGGCGCGGCCAAGGCGGGCCTGGACAACCTCGCCCGCTCGATGGCCGTCGAATGGGCGCCCGCGGTGCGGGTCAACACCGTCGTCCTGGGCATGGTGCGGACCGAACTCGCCGCGCTGCACTACGGCGACGCGGCGGGCCTGACCGCCGTCGGCGCGACCGTACCGCTCGGCCGGCTCGCCGAACCCGCCGAGATCGGCGACGCCTGCGTCTTCCTCGCCTCCGACCGCGCCCGCTACGTGAGCGGCGCCAGCCTGCTGGTCCACGGCGGCGGGGAGCGCCCCGCCTTCCTCGACGCCGCCACCGTCAACCACCCCAAGGAGCCCTGAGATGACCGGAATCTGCACCGGACGCGTCGCCGCCGTCACCGGCGCCGGCCGCGGCCTGGGCCGCGCCCACGCCCTCGCCCTCGCCGCCGAGGGGGCCCGAGTGGTGGTCAACGACCTCGGGGTGGCGGCCGACGGCGCCGGGGCCTCGGCCGGACCCGCCCAGCAGGTCGTCGAGGAGATCCGCGCCCGCGGCGGCGAGGCCGTCGCGCACACCGGCGACATCACCACCGGCGAGGGCGCCGCCTCGCTGATCGCCGCCGCCCTGGACTCCTTCGGCCGGCTGGACAGCCTCGTCAACAACGCCGGTTTCCTGCGCGACCGGATGCTGGTCAACCTCGACGAGGACGACTGGGACGCCGTGCTGCGCGTCCACCTCAAGGGCCACTTCCTGCCGCTCCGGCACGCCGCCGCCCACTGGCGCGCCGAGGCCAAGGCCGGGCGGACACCCGACGCACGGATCGTCAACACCAGTTCCGGCGCCGGGCTGTTGGGCAGCGTCGGCCAGGGCAACTACTCCGCGGCCAAGGCCGGCATCCTCGGCCTGACCCTCGTCGCCGCCGCCGAACTGGGCCGCTACGGCGTCCAGGTCAACGCCATCGCCCCGGCCGCCCGTACCCGCATGACCGAGCAGACCTTCGCCGACAGCATGGCGGCGCCCGCCGAGGGGGAGTTCGACGCCATGGCGCCGGAGAACGTCTCCCCCCTGGTGGTCTGGCTGTCCGCCGCCGACAGCGCCCATGTCACCGGCCGGGTCTTCGAGGCGGAGGCCGGTCGGATCACCGTGATGGAGGGCTGGCGGCCCGGCCCCACCGCCGACAAGGGCGCCCGCTGGACCCCGGCCGAGGCGGGCGAAACCGCCCGGAAGCTGCTCGCCGCCGCGGAGCCGGCGCAGGCGGTGTACGGCGCCCCCTGACCGTTTCGCTGCGCTTGGCTGGCTTCCCACGTTTTTGGCTTTCCCGCCGTGGGGGTTCGCGTGTTTGCGCCTTCGGCGCGGGGTGTTGTCCGCTGCGCGGGGCTTTCGGGTGCGGTGGTGGTCCTCCGGGGGTGGTGTGCAGGACTGCTGCGCTTTACGTCCTGCACACCACCCCCTCCGGCCCGCCCCCTCCCGTGGGGGGAGAAGAAAGACGGTGGGTGGGGGCTGGGGCGAGTGGTCCGCTGAGGGTTTCCCTCCACCCGTGAACCGGCACGGTCCCACTTACGCGCACCCCATCGGCCTTTTCTCACCCACTCACGGGAGGGGCGGGCCGGAGGGGCAGGGTGTCCGGACGTAAAGCGAAGCAGTCCGGACACCCTGCCCCGCAGGACCGCCACCGCACCCGACAGCCCCGCGCAGCGGACCCGCCCGCCGCAGGCGAAACGGCGCCGCACCCGGCAACGTGGGGAGCAGGCAAAGCGCAGCGGAGCCGCGCAACGGCGACAAACCCCTACGGCGGGACAGCCGACAACGTGGGAAGCAGGCAAAGCGCAGCGGAATCGTTACAGCCCCGGCAGGTTGACCACGATCGCCTCCTGCGTGCTCCGGGCGATCACCACCACCGCCTCCTCGTCCGGACTCGGGTTCTCCTCCCGGTGCGGCACGTACGGCGGCACGAACACATAGTCCCCGGGATCGGTCCGCAGCCGGACCTCCTCCCGGGCTCCGCCGGTGTCCTCGGCGAACACGAACTCCGGATGCCCCTTGACGACGTAGATCGCCGTCTCCGAGGCCCCGTGGTGGTGGTTCGAGGAGGCGGTACCCGGGGCGACGTGCGTCTGCCCCATCCAGATCCGCTCCGATCCCACAGCGCCCCCGCTGATCGCGGCGAACCGCCGCATCCCGTCCGTCTGCGCGGTGTCGCCGTCCAGCGCGTCCGCCCGGATGTGGTGCAGCCGGGCCCGCAGCGGGGCCGGGCCGTCCGCCCCGCTGCCGTCGAGGTCGGGATGAAACGCGTCGTACCCCATGCCGCTCCTCTCCGCGGTGCGGGCCCAAGTGCCCTCACCCGTCCATGGCATGCTCCCACCGGCGCTTCGGCGCGGTACCGGCACCCGGCCGTTCCAGCCAGGTCAGCAGGGTCCGGGAGAGCTGCGCCGGCGCCACCGTGCGGTGCCGCGAACCGGCGCCCTGACCCGGCGGCCGGGCGAGCGCGACACAGCCGGTCGCGGCGAGCAGCAGACCGGACACGAGGGCGAGGACAAGAGAGCGGCTCACGGTGTCACGGTGGAGGAGGCCCGGCCGCGGTCCAAGCGACGCGCCGGGAGGTCACGCGGACGAACGACAGCGACCGTCCCCTTGCACGACGGAGCCGGGCGGCCCGGCCGGGCCGCCGTTAGCGTCGACGGGGACGAGGAGGTGGGTGCGTGGCCAGATGGCCGGCCGTGCTGTTCGCGCTGCTCGCCGCGGCCTGCAACGCGCTCTCCACGGTGCTCCAGCGGCGCGCGGCTCGCAGCGTACCGGTCTGCGGACGGCTGCGGCTGGGCCTGATCGCCGATCTGCTGCACCGCGCGGTATGGCTCGCCGGGATGGCGATGGTGCTGCCGGCGGCCTGTTTCCAGGCGCTGGCGCTGTCGCTGGGCGCGCTGTCGGTGGTGCAGCCGATCTTCGTGCTGGAGCTGCCGCTGGCGCTGCTGATCGGGCGTCTGCTGCTGGGCGGGCGGATCTCCCGGCCCGGCTGGGCCGGCGTCGGTCTGCTCGTCGTCGGGCTGGGGACGGCCCTGGCCGCCGCCGCGCCCAGCGTCGGCCGCGACCACGCCCCGCTCAGCCGCTGGGTGCCCGCCCTGGTCGTCTGCGCCACGGTGATCGCGGCCACCGTCGGTGCCGGCCTGCGCCGCGGCGCCGGCAGCGTACGCGCCGCCGGCTTCGGGGCTGCCACGGCCGTGGCGTACGCACTGACCGCCGCCCTGCTGAAGGACGCCACCCATGTCTGGCAGGCCGCCGGCCCCGCCGCGTTCTTCCTGTCCTGGCAGACCTACGGCTTCGCGCTGGCCGGCGCACTGGCGCTGTTCCTCATGGAGAACGCCATGCAGTCGGGACCGCTGACAGCCTCCCAGCCGGTCCTCACCCTCGGCGATGCGCTGGTCAGCCTGTCGCTGGGGGTGACGCTCTTCGACGAGCAGGTGCGGGTGGGGTGGTGGCTGCTGCTGGAGGGCCTGGGCGTCGGACTGGTCCTGTGGGGCGCGGTGATGCTCTCCCGGGTAGCGCTGGCCCGGGACCTGGCGGCCGGTCAGGCCGCGGGGCCGCCGCCCGGCTCGCCCGCCTGAGCCGGCCCCGTCGGCACCGCGCACCTGCCGCCCGTCAGCGTACGTACGCCGGTGCCACCGCCGACGTCATCATCCGGCGGGCCGCCCCTGACCCGTTCGCCGGGACCGTCCACAGATCCGAGCCGTAGTCCCCGGGCAGGGCGTAGACCAGGTTCGCGCCGTCGGCCCACAGTGCCTGGTCGTCGATGTTGCGGTGCTCGGCGGTGGCGGTCTCCGCCATGGTGCGCAGGTCGAGGACGTACAGCCGCCACGGGGCGTCCGGGGAGGCGCCGGGGGCGCGCTTCTTGTAGGCGATGCGGGTGCCGTCGGGGGAGAGGGAGGGGCATTCCACGTTGCGGTGCAGGGTGGTCAGCGTCCGGGCCGCGGCGTCGCCCTGTACGAGATAGGTCTGGCCGCCGGTGGCCAGAGTGGCGTAGAAGCGGGTGTCGTCGGCGAAGGTGACACCCCAGACGTTGATGTCCGAGGCGTGGTACGGCCGGCCGTCCTTGACGACGGCGTACCGCTCCAGGTTGTCGTCGATCGCCCAGGTGCGGGTGTCGACGATGGCGGTCCGGGTGGAGAAGTCGGTGCCCGCGTACGAGTCGCCGCTGACGAAGACCGTCCAGGCGACCCGGTGCCCGGAAGGCGAGACCCGGGCCCGGGTGGGGATCCCGGCTGCCGGGAAGCGGTGCAGCTCGCGCAGGTGCGCGTCGAGCACCACGGCGCGGTAGGTGTCCTCCAGGGCGCCGTGCTCGGCCTGTAGGCAGACGGCGGTCCCGGCGGCGGCGTGGAAGCGCAGGCACTTGACGCCGGAGGCGGTGCGCGGGCCCTGCGGACGGTCGGCGGGCACGCTCGCGATCTCGTCGCGGTGCGGTCCCCACGCCAGGTTGCGGACCAGCAGCCGGCGGCCCGTGCCCGGCCGGAGCGAGACGCTGCCGGCGTGTACGGCCGGGCCGCCGGCCTGCTGACGGTCGCGGCTGCCGGAGCGGTCGGCGGCCCGCAGCACCGCCACGGCGCCGACCGCCCCGAGCAGCAGCACGGCGGCCAACAGGACTGCCAGACGGGAGTTTTGGGTCATCCTCACACCTCGTCGCTGATGCGTCGGTCGTCGTCGTTCTCCTCCGGCGTGCCCTCGACGGTCCGCAGCACGCGGGCCGCGACGACGGCGCCGACGGCCAGTCCCGCCGCGGTCACCGCGAGCGCGGCCCGCCCGTCCCACAGGCTCCAGGCCGCGCCGAACGCCAGTGAGCAGACGAACCGGGCGAGTGCCTGGCCGGTGCCCACCAGCGCCTGCCCGGCACCCTGGTGCCGGGCCGGGACGGCCCCCGCGGTGGCGGCGGCCAGTACCCCGTCGGTGGCGGCGTAGAACGCGCCGTGCAGCACCAGCACCGCGACCACGGCCGGGGCGCCGTCCAGCGGGGAGAGCACCAGCCCGTAGGCCAGCAGCAGCGCGCCGTGTCCGGCCAGGAACAGCCGGCGGCGGCCGATCCGGTCCGCGAGTGCGCCCAGCGGGACGGCGAGCAGCAGGAACACCGCCGCGGTGCCGAGCGGCAGTAGCGGGAACAGGTGGGCGGGCACGCCCAGTTCGCGCTGGAGGAGGAGGTAGAGGAAGGAGTCGCTGACGGTGGTGAGACCGAGCAGCGCGGCGCACAGCGTGAGCCGGCGCAGGGTGGGACGGCGCAGCAGGGCCAGCGAGTCGCGCAGCGCGGGACGCGCGGCGGCGGGCCGGGCGTCCGCACCCCCGGCCCGGCCGGGCACGAACAGCACCAGCACCAGCACGCCCAGCACCGCGACGCAGCCGCTGACCGTGAACACCGCGTCGTAGCCGTCGACGGTGGCCCGCAGTACGGCGAACGCGGCCAGCGGCCCGAGCAGCGCCCCGGTGGTGTCCATGGCGCGGTGCACGCCGAAGGCCCGGCCCCGGTGCTCGGGCCGGGTGGCCAGCGAGATCATCGCGTCCCGGGGCGCGGTGCGCAGCCCCTTGCCGGTGCGGTCGGCGGCCAGGACGGCGCTGATGACGGGCAGTCCGTGGGCGACCAGCAGCAGCGGCTTGCACAGCGCCGACAGGCCGTAGCCGAGCCCGGCCACCACCTTGTGCCGCCGGCCGCCGCCGTCCGCGAGGTGGCCGCCGGCCAGCCGGACCAGCGCGCCCACACCGTTGTTGATGCCGTCCAGCAGCCCGAAGCCGAGCGGGGACAGCCCGAGTGCGGTGACGACGTACAGCGGCAGCACCGCGGTGATCATCTCCGCCGAGACATCGGTGATCAGACTGACCGCGCCGAGTGCCAGGACCGTCCCGGGCACCGCAGCCCGCCGCCCCGGACGGATGCTGCCCGGGGCGGCGGCTGCGGTGCTGGAGGGCTCGCGCGTGGTGCCGTTGCGGGAGTCCGCGAGATACACGGGCCTCAGTTCCAGATGTCGCTGATGTCGGATGCCGAGGCGGCGTTGCCCGCGTGCGTGGTCAGACCGGCCAGGTCCTCCAGCGTACGGAGCACGTTGTAGTGGTTGTACTGGGTGTCACTGGTGCTGCCGGGCGCGACGTGCTGGCCGTAGAGCAGGGTCGGAATGCGGTTGCCGGACAGCCGGTTGTCCTCGTCGAAGGTGATCGCGAGGATGCTGTTGTGGCTCTTGGCCCAGTCCGCGTAGGCGCTCAGGTTGTCCTTCAGCCAGCTGTCGCCGGTGGACACCGAGCAGTCGTGCATGTCGTTGCAGAGGTTCGGGATGACGAAGGAGACCTTGGGCAGCGTGCTGTAGTCGCTGGGGAACTGATCCATCGTCATGGCCGTGTCGGCCGGCACGTTCGAGAAGCCGAACCACGGGTTGTGCTTCTGTGCGTAGTCTCCGCTGCTGCAGGTCGTCGAACCCTGGCTCGGCAGCGACTCGTTGTAGCTGGCCCAGCTCTGGCCGGCGGCTATCAGCTCGGAGGCGAGGTTCGGCGCGGACATCGACCCGACGTCGACGCAACTGTCGTCCGTGCGGCCCTGGTTGTCGCCGGAGAACAGCATGTAGTAGTTCGGCTCGCTGGGGTGGGTGAGCGCGTACGACTGGGTGAGGTCGGCGCCGCCCGCCTTGAGGCTGTTGATGTACGGAGCGCTGGAGTCGCCGATCACCTGGCCGTAGGCGTGGTTCTCCATCACCACGACGACCACGTGGTCGGGCGAGGGGAGCCCGGCGGTCTGCGCGGACGCGGTGGAGCCGGTGGTGGCCCACAGAGCCGCCGACGTGGCGGTGACGGCCATCGCACCGGCCAGCGCGGTCAGGGTGCGCCGGGTGCGCTTGCGTGCCTTGGCTGCGGTCATGACTGTCCTCCGGACAGGAGTGACGAGTGGGGGAGGGAGCGCGGTAACCCTAGAAGCCGACGTATGGATTCGGCCGCGTCTGCCGGGTGAAGAAAAGGCGAACAGATGAACGATGGTCCCCGCCCAACTGGCCGCCCGCACAGGGGAATTCAGGCCACCCTGATGCGTTTCCGGTCACCCGCTCCGAGGAGTTCCGGTCACCCCCGGCGCAGCTCCGCCCCGGCGGCGGGGCACCCTTGACGAGGGGAAGCGGACCGCCCCGCTCCGGGGTTCCCGGGGCCGGGCGGTCCGGTGCGTCAGGCCGTGGGCTTGGGGCGCGGTGCGGCCGGCGTGTCGCCCCGCACCGCGTGCAGGTACAGCAGCGCCGTGTCGAAGGTGAAGTACGCGCTGTAGGAGATGTCCGGCGTGTCGCCGCCCGTGTGGTAGCCGCCGATGACACCGATCAGGGCGTAGCCGCGGAAGTCCGGTACGAGGAAGGGCCCGCCGGAGGTGCCGCCGATGTAGCCGGCGCAGGGGATCTCCAGGAAGTCGCCCGGGGCGGCCGGGTCGGTGCTGGTGTAGCGGTGGGTGGCGGAGGAGCAGTCCAGCGGCTTGGGGTAGGTGGCGTCGCTGCTGCCCGGGTAGCCGATGAGCCGTACGTCGTGGTGGACGTAGCCGGGGTAGGGCAGCAGGTCGAAGCCGCCGGTCACCTCCTGGACCTCGGCGCCGTCCTCACGCGGGCCGACCTGGACGACCGCGTAGTCCCAGCGGGCGCCCCCGTCCGTCCCCAGGTCGTAGAGGTGCTGGTCGAGGTAGATCCGCTCGACGGGGTAGATGCCGTGCGGCTTGAGTCCGTCGTGGTACTGCGGCACGAACGACAGGTACTTCTTCGGGTCGGGGGAGAGCAGGCAGTGCCCGGCGGTGACGACGAGGTTGCGGTGCGGGCTGCGGACGACCGTACCGCCGCAGAAGCGGCCGATGTTGTGGCCGTCCGTCCAGAAGAACGTGCCCACCTGCGGGAGCCCGTCGAAGGGATGGCTGGGCGGCACCGGCGTGCCGGCGGCCTTCGGGGTGGGGGAACTCCCCTTCGTCGCAACGGGTTCGGCGGCCTCCATGCGGTGTGCGGTCCAGTAGCGGTCGTCCGTCGACGCGGGGGAGCCGGGATCGCCGGCGGCGTGCGCGAGCGGTGCCGGCAGGGCGGTCAGCGGCAGGACGAGCAGCAGCGCGGCGAGCAGCAGCCGCGCGAGGCGGCCGGGCGCGGGAAGGGGTCTGCCCATGGTCGTGTTCCTTTCGAGGTCACGTCATACGGCGTACGGCGAGGAACGAACGAGAGGCTGCGCGAGACGGGGCGAGGTGCGAGGAGCCGAGGCGGGCCGACACGTGGTCAGCCGACCCGGGGGTCAACTGACAGGGTGGTCAGCCGACATGGTCGTACGGCGAACGGCGGCTGACCAGAGGGGCGTCATCGTTCCCCTCCCGTTTCCCGTGCCGTCCCGTGGAGTTCCGCCAGAATGCGCGCCCGGTCCTCGTCGAGCGCCGGCACCCTGTCCATCCTGGGCTCCCGTCCGGCGACGGTGACCGGCGGCAGCAGCGCGTCCAGCGGGCCCACGGGGGAGTCCACGGTCCGCCAGCGGTCCCGCGCGGCGAGCTGCGGATGCGCCGCGAACCCGGCGACGTCGCGCAGCCGACCGTGCGCGATCCGCGCCGCTTCCAGCCGCTGCTCGACCTCCTCGGCCGTCATCGTGCCGAACCGCTCCTCGATCCGCTCCCGCAGGACCTCCCGGTTCGCCACCCGTACGGAGTTCCGGGCGAACCGCGGATCGGCCGCCAGCTCCGGCAGGTCCAGCACCCGGGTGCAGAACTCCGCCCACTCCCGCTCGTTCTGGATGCTCAGGAAGACCTGCGCCCCGGCCGCCGCCCGGTACGGCCCGTACGGGGCGATGGCGGCGTGCTCGGCGCCCGAGCGGGGTGGCTGGCTGCCGCCGTAGCGGGTGAAGTAGTGCGGGTACCCCATCCATTCGCCCAGCGCCTCCAGCATCGACACCTCGAAGGAGCCGCCCCGCCCGGTGCGTTCGCGCTCGTAGAGGGCCGTGAGAATCCCGCTGTAGGCGTACATCCCGGCGGCGATGTCGGCCACCGCGATCCCGATCTTGGCCGGGGCCTCCTCCGTACCGGTCAGCGACATCACCCCGGCCTCGCACTGCACCAGCAGGTCGTACGCCTTCTTGTGCTCGTACGGCCCGCCGGACCCGTAACCGGAGATGCCGCACACCACCAGCCGCGGATCGCCCTGGCACAGCGTGGCGGCGTCCAGCCCCAGCCGCTCCGCCGCCCCCGGCGCGAGGTTCTGCACGAAGACGTCGGCCCGCGCGACGAGCCGCCGCAGCACCTCGGCGTCCGCGGCGTCCTTCATGTCGAGCGCGATCGACTCTTTGTTGCGGTTCAGCCAGACGAAGTGGCTGGACATCCCGCGCACCGTCTCGTCGTAGGAGCGGGCGAAGTCGCCGGCGCCGGGGCGTTCCACCTTGATGACCCGGGCGCCGAGGTCGGCGAGCTGGCGGGTGGCGAACGGTGCCGCCACCGCCTGCTCGACGGAGACCACGGTGATGCCGTCCAGAGGGAGCATATGAGGACCTTTCCGAGAGAACCGGGGCGTGGACGCGAGGAGCGGGGTACCTATGCCTCCATGGATCCGCACCTGCCGCCCCATCGAACCCCACCCGTC
This sequence comes from Streptomyces sp. GS7, assembly GCF_009834125.1. Classification (NCBI taxonomy): domain Bacteria; kingdom Bacillati; phylum Actinomycetota; class Actinomycetes; order Kitasatosporales; family Streptomycetaceae; genus Streptomyces; species Streptomyces sp. GS7. Next base: position 5,597,476 of record NZ_CP047146.1, on the reverse strand, counting down.
CACCAGGCGGGATCGCGCGGTCCGCTCGCCCGCGCCCCCCGCACCCCGCAGGAGTCACCATGACCGTGGACCGGCACGGACACGCCATGACCGATACCGGCGCCGAGGCCCTGCGCCACTACGAACAGGCCCTGGACGACCTGCTGTTCTTCCGCCCCGCGATCACCGACACCACACTGGCGCTGCTGGCCGCCGCGCCCCGCGCGCCCATGGGCCAGGCCCTCGCCGCGTACCTCGGCGTCCTGGGCACCGAGGAGAAGGGCGCGGCCGAGGCCCACCAGCGGTTCAGCCGCTTTCGCGCGGGCCTGGACGCCGACCGCCTCACCCCGCGCGAACGCATGCACATCGCCGCCGCGACCGCCTGGCTCGACGGCGACTACCGCACCGCGGGCCGCGTCCTCGGCGAGATCAGCGTCGCCCACCCCCGCGACCTGCTGGCCCTGTTCGCCGGGCACCACCACGACTTCCTCACCGGCGATGCCCAGCGCCTGCGCGACCGGGTCGGCGGCGCGCTGGACGCCTGGGACGAGGACGATCCGCACCGCGCCCCGCTGCTCGGCATGTACGCCTTCGGCCTGGAGGAGACCGGGCACTACGAGCACGCCGAGCAGGTCGGCCGGGCCGCCCTCGACCGCCATCCGCACGACGTGTGGGCCATCCACGGCGTCGTGCACACCTACGAGATGCGCGGCCGGTTCGCCGACGGCATCCGCTTCCTCGACGCCCGTACCGCCCACTGGTCGAGCGGCACCCTGCTGACCGTCCACAACTGGTGGCACTACGCCCTCTACGCCCTGGAGTCCGGCGACACCGCCCGCGTCCTGGGCATCTACGACTCCGCCCTGCACCACGACCGCTCGGCGGGCGTGGCCATGGAACTCCTGGACGCCGCCGCCCTCCTCTGGCGGCTCTACCTGGCCGAGGACGACCAGAGCACCCGCTGGACCGCCCTCGCCGACGCCTGGGAGCGCCGCGCCGACGGTCCCCACTACGCCTTCAACGACGCCCACGCGGTGATGGCGTACGTCGGCGCCGGCCGCATCGACCGGGCCCGGTGCCTCGTCCGGGACCGCGAGAGCTGGCTGGCAGCGGAACCCGCCGGCGCCAACCGCGCCATGACCGCCGAGATCGGCCTGCCCGTCTGCCGCGCCCTGATCGCCTACGGCTGCCGGGACTACGCCGGCGCCGCCGACCTGCTGCTGCCCATCCGGCACCGGGTCCACGAGTTCGGCGGCAGCCACGCCCAACGCGACGCCGTGCAGCGCACCCTGGTCGAGGCCGCGCTCCGCGCCGACCGGCCCGGACTCGCCCGTACCCTGCTGAGCGAACGCATCCAACTCCGCCCGATCTGCCCGTACAACTGGTCGGCCAAGGCCCGCCTGGAGGACCGGCTCGGCGCTCCGGACCGGGCGGAAGCCGCCCGGAAGCGGGCCGCCGCCCAGGCGGTGACCGCCTGAGACGACATCTGTCCGGGACGGTGTGCGCGGTACGGGGCGGCGCGCCGTGCCGGCCGCGGCCCGGCCGGCACGGCGGTGTCACCCGCCGACGGCGGCCGGAACCGGCCGCCCCGGCAGCAGCCCCGCCGGCAGCAGCGCGAGCGCCGCGACAGCGGCCAGCACCAGCAGCGTGCCACCGGTCGCCGCCGCGGACCCGTCCGACGCCGAACCGGGGCCGCCCGCCGCCGACTTGAGGAACATCATGCTCGCCGCGACGGCGATCCCGAAGGCCGGCCCCACGTTCACCGCGGTCTGCTTGAGCCCGCCGACGACCCCGGCGTACCCGGGTGGCGCGTCGCCCACGACGGTCCCGGTGGCGGTCACCATCACTGTGGCGAACCCGGCGCCCAGCCCGGCGAACGCGGCCCCGGTCACCGCCCACGCGCAGTGCGTGCCGAGTCCCGACAACCCCACCAGCCCGAGCACGACGAGGGCGACACCGGCCAGCGCGACCCGGCGCGGGCCGTACCGCCGCAGCGCGGCACCGGCGACCGGCGCGCCGAGCACCATCAGCGCGGTCAGCGGCAGCACCCGGACGGCACTGGCGAACGGCCCCAGCCCGGCCACGTCCTGGAGGAGGAAGGTGGCCGCGAACAGCGCGCCGAACATCCCGCCGCTGACGAGCAGCAGCATCGCCATCGACGCCGTGACCGACCGGGACCCGGCCACGACGGACGGCACGATCGGCTGTGCGCTGCGGCGTTCCTGTACGACGAGCGCCCCCGCGAGGCCCGCCGCCGCGGTCAGCCCGCACACCGTCGGCACGGAGGCCCAGCCGCGTTCCGGCACCCCGCTCAGCGTTCCGACGCACACCCCCAGTGCCAGCGCCAGCAGACCCGCCCCCACCAGATCGAGCCGCCCGTCCCCCGCGGGTGCCGCGGCCGGCACCCGCACCGCGAGGACCAGCAGCGCGAGCAGCAGCGCGACGGGCACGTTCACCCAGAACACCGACCGCCACCCCCACTGCGCGACCAGCACCCCGCCCAGTACCGGCCCGGCCGCCGCGGCCACCCCGATCGCGGCGGTCCGCACCGCGACCGCCGTACCGAGCCGGTCCGCCGGGTACGCCAGCCGCAGCAGGGCGAGCGTCGCCGGTTGCAGGAGTGCCCCGAACACCCCCTGTGCCACCCGCAGTCCGACCACCCAGCCGATCCCGGGGGCCAGCGCGATCCCGCCCGAGGCCAGGCCGAAGCCGGCGACGCCGGCGAGCAGCAGCCGCCGGTGGCCGTACCGGTCGCCCAGCCGGCCGGCGATCACCAGCAGCGATGCCACCGCGACCAGGTACCCCGTACTGGTCCACTGCACCTGCGCCACGCTCGCGCCGAGATCGCGCCGCAGTCCCGGCTGCGCCACCATCAGCACCGTGCCGTCCAGCGCCACCAGCATCGCCCCGGCCACGCTGACCACCAGCGCCAGCCGCTCCCGTATCCCCGCGCTCACCGCGCCACCGGCCCCAGATGGGCGTCCAGCGCCGCGGCCACCAGCCGGTCCAGCAGCTCCGCGTCCGGCGTGCCGCCGCCCGCCGCCGGGGCGCCCATCGCCAGCTGGAGACTGCCCCACCGCCACAGCTGCGCGATCCCGTGCAGGTTCGCCCAGAGCGCGGCGGCCGTCACCCCCGGCGCCTCGGACCCGCCGCACCGGGCCACGCGTTCCACCAGCATCCCGAACAGCGGCACCGTCGACTCCCGCAGTTGCGGCCCGTCCGCCGCCTCTTCCTCGCCCTCGCTGTTGAGCAGGTCGTGCCGGAACATCAGCTCGAACATGCCGCGCCGCTCCAGTGCGAACCCGACATAGGCCCGCGCCAGCGCCGCCAGCTGCTCGCGCGGCGGACCCGCCGCGCCGGCCCCGTCCGCGATCCGCTCCCCGAGTTCCGCGAACCCCCGGCGGGCGATCGCCGACAACAGGGCCCGGTGCGTGGGGAAGTACCGCCGCGGCGCGCCGTGCGAGACGCCCGCGCGCCGGGCGATCTCGCGCAGTCCCAGCGCGGCGGGTCCGTCGGTCGTCACGAGATCGACGCCGACGTCGATCAGCCGCTCCCGGAGGGAGGCGTCGGATGGAGGGTTCGCAGAGCTCATAGACAGTGTCTACCAGGAGGGCGTAGACGGTGTCTACTCGCTTGTCGGGCGATGCGGGCGCTGTCGCGGGGCCGGCCGGTGCGGTGGTGCACGGATCAGCCGAGGAGCTGCTCGGCCCAGATGATCTTTCCGTCGGTGGTGTACCGGGTGCCCCAGCGGTGGGTGAACTGCGAGATCAGGAAGAGCCCCCGGCCGCCCTCGTCGGTCGTGCGCGGATGCCGCAGATACGGCGAGGTGCTGCTGCCGTCGCACACCTCGCAGATCAGGGTGTGCTCCAGGATCAGCCGCAGCCGGATCGGCCCGGAGCCGTACCGGATCGCGTTGGTGACCAGTTCGCTGACCACCAGCTCGGTGGTGAACTCCAGTTCCGCCAGGCCCCATTCGGCGAGCTGCGCGGCGGCCATCTCGCGGGCCCGGCCCACCACGGCGGGGTCGGGGGCCAGCTCCCACGAGGCGAACCGGTCCGGGTCCAGGCCCCGGGTCCGGGCCAGCAGCAGGGTGACGTCGTCGAACGGCCGCTCCGGTACGAGCGTGCCGATGACCGACTCGCACAGCGCGTCCAGCGCGTCGCCCGGCGCGGTCAGCGCCTCCAGCAGCCGCTGCCGCGCCGGACCGCGCGGACCGCCGCGGTCCACGCCGGCCAGCAACCCGTCCGTGTAGAGCGCGAGCACGCTGCCCTCCTTCACCGGCACCTCGACGGCCTCGAACGGCATTCCGCTGACGCCCAGTTGGGGCCCGATCGGCACCTCGGCGAAGGACGCGGTGCCGTCCGGCGCGACCACGGCGGGGGCCGGGTGCCCCGCGCTGGCCGCCGTGAAGGACCGGCCGACCGGGTCGTAGACCGCGTAAAGGCAGCTGGTGCCGAGGACCCCGGTGTCGGCGCCGGGCGGCTCGCTGCCCTCCTCCGACACCCGGCTCACCAAGTCGTCGAGATGGGCGAGGAGTTCCTCGGGGCGCAGGTCCAGGGCGGCGAGCGTCTGCACCGCGGTGCGCAGCCGCCCCATCGTGGCGATCGCGCCGATGCCGTGCCCGCGCACCTCGCCCACCACCAGCGCCAGCCGCGCCCCGGACAGGGGGATCACGTCGAACCAGTCGCCGCCCACGCCGGCCAGTTCGTCGGCCGGCCGGTAGCAGGTCGCCAGGGACAGCGCGCTCTGCTCCAGGACGCCGTGCGGGAGCAGGCTGCGCTGGAGCGTGAGCGCCGCCTCGCGTTCCCGGGTGTAGCGGCGGGCGTTGTCCACGCAGAGCGCGGCCCGCGCGACGAACTCCTCGGCCAGCCGCAGGTCGTCCTCGCCGAACGGTTCGCCCTGCTCGCTGCGGAAGAAGCTGGTGACGCCCATCGTCGTGCCGCGCGCCCGGATCGGCACCACCATCGCGGTGTGCAGTCCCATCGCCCGCATCCGCGCCCGCCGGCCGCCGGGGATGTCGGCGGCCCACTCCGCGCCGAGCGGGTCCAGCCACTCCACCCGCCAGGACTTGCCGTCGGCCAGCGCCCGGATGGGCGGCGACCAGGAGTGATACGACGCCAGGTCCCCGACCCCGATGACGGCTTCGGGGATGCCCTCCCGTACGGACTGCTGGCCGCCGCGGCGCAGTGCCACCATCTCCGCGTCGCCGCGCGGCCCGGTGAGCGGTTCGCCGCCCTGGATCACCGAGTCCAGCAGGTCCACCGCGACGAAGTCGGCGAGGTCCGGCACCGCGACGTCCGCCAGCTCCTGGGCGGTCCGCATCACGTCGAGGGTGCGGCCGATGTCCTTGCCGGCCCGGTCGAGCAGCAGCAGCCGCTGGCGGTTGCGGTACCGCTCGGTGATGTCGATGACGGTGTAACAGACGCCGAAGGGGCTGCCGTTGCCGTCCTCCAGCCGTACGAAGGACATGGCGTGGGCGCGCACCTGCTCGGGTTCCGAGCGGGGGCGGCCGATGTGCTCGTGGCCGAGCACCGGCTCGCCGGTCTCCAGGACCTGCCGCATCTTCGCTTCCAACGCCTCGGAGTCCAGGCCGGGTTGGATCTCCCCGAGCCGCCGCCCGATCCGCTGCTGTGCCGGGCCGCCGCCGAACCGCTCCAGCGCCCTGTTCGACCAGACGAAGCGCAGATCGGTGTCCACCACGGCCATCCCGACCGGGTTCTGCATCAGCATCCGCTCCATCACCGGGCGGCTCATCGTCCAGCCCTGGAGGGGCAGCGCCTCGACCGCCCCCACCAGCCAGTGCGGCTCGCCGGCGCCGTCCGACACCAGGACCAGCTGCGCCACGACGCCGACCAGGCCGCCGTCCTTGCGGCGGGCGGTCAGCGGTCCGCTCCAGCCGCCGCGGCCGCGGCACTCCTCGGCGAGCGCGGGCACCCGGGCCGCGTCCTCGGGCACCAGCAGCGCCGTGACGGACCGTCCCACGACGTCCGCGGCGGGGTGGCCGAGCAGCCGCTCGGCGCCTTCGGGCCAGCTCTCGACCCGGCCGTGCGCGTCGCACAGCACCAGGGCGGCGTCGGCGATGTCGAACGGCGCCCGCCGCCCGTAGTGGCCGTTCTCCTCGCACTCCACCATCTGAGCCGTTCCGTCTCTGCCGACCGAATGTGTTATATGCGCGATTTACCCCTCCTGAGGGTACTGGTCACGGGCCTTTCGGCCCGGCGGGCAGCCCGGCGAGTTCACGGGCCCGAGTGAGCAGCTCGACGAGCATCGCGAAGGTCAGCCGGCCGGTGAAGGTGTTGCGCCGGCTGGGGTGGTAGCAGCCGAGAACCCGCAGCTCCGGGCGACCGCCGGCGGCCGGCAACGTCAGCTCCGCGCCATGGCCGAACGCGGGCCGGGGGCGCGGAAGCGGCCAGCCCGCCGCCCCGAGCGCCGGCAGCAGCGCCCGCCAGCCGAACCCGCCGAGCGCCACCACCGCCTTCAGCCCCGGGGAGAGCAGCCCCAGCTCGGCCACCAGCCAGGGGCGGCAGGTGTCCCGCTCGGCCGGGGTGGGCCGGTTCGCCGGCGGGGCGCAGCGCACCGGCGCGGTGACCCGTACGCCGTACAGCTCCAGCCCGTCGCCGCGGTGCGTCGCGGTGGGCCGGCTGGCCAGGCCCACCGCGTGCAGCCCGGCGAACAGGAAGTCCCCCGAGGCGTCGCCGGTGAACATCCGGCCGGTGCGGTTGGCGCCGTGCGCGGCGGGTGCCAGCCCGACGACGACCAGCGCGGCGTCCGGCGGGCCGAACCCGGGCACCGGCTTCGCCCAGTAGTCCCAGTCCCGGAACGCCGCCCGCCGGGCCGCCCCCACCTGCTCCCGCCAGGCCACCAGCCGGGGGCAGGCCCGACAGCCCACCACGGCGGCATCGAGCGCCGCCAACCCCGTGCAGCGCGGCGCCTGATGGGCCGGAAAACCGTGCTCGCCGCTGCCCGGCGGCGGCTCGGCCGGGGCGCTCATCCGCGGCCCGCCACGGTCAGTCCCCGCCGGTCGGCGCCAGGAGCAGCAGCGCCACGTCGTCCAGCCGTTCCGCGTGGGCGCCGCGCCGCTTGAGGACGGTGTCGGCGACCGCGTCCGGGTCCCCGTACGGCGCGTCCGCGAGGTCGGCGGCCAGTCCGGCGATGCCCTCTTCGAGGTCGGCGCCCGGCCGCTCCACCAGGCCGTCGGTGTAGAGGGCCAGCACCGCCTGCGGCGGCAGCGCGATCGTCGTGGCGTGGTACCGGGCGTCCGGTGCGACACCCAGCAGCAGCCCGGGAGGCATCCGCAGCACGCCGGTGCGGCCGTCGGGGTGGCGCAGGACCGGCGGCGGATGGCCGGCGCCGGCCAGGCACGCCTCGTGGGTGCGCAGATCGATCAGGACGTACAGGCAGCTGGTGAACAGGTCCGGATCCAGGTCGGTGAGCAGCCGGTTGGTGCGGGCCAGCACCTCGTCGGGCGCCACCCCCGCCGTCGCATGCGCGTGCACGGCCGTCCGGGCCTGGCCCATCAGCGCCGCCGCCGCGGCGTTGTGGCCCTGCACATCGCCGATGACCGCGGCCACCCGGTGCGCGTCGAGCCGGATCAGATCGTAGAAGTCGCCGCCGATGTCCATCCCGCGGGTCGCCGGCAGGTAGCGGGCGGCGACGGACAGCCCGGGGGTCTCCGGCAGGCTGCGCGGCAGCAGACCGGCCTGGAGGTCATGGGCCAGCTGCTGTGTGGTGTCGTAGAGCGACGCCCGGTCCAGCGCCTGGGCGATCAGCCCCGCGAGCGAGGTCAGTACCTGGCGCTCCTCGGGACTGAACGTCCGGGGACGGGTGTACGCAAGGACGCAGCAGCCGACCGGGCGGCCGGAGACGATCAGCGGCAGCACCGCCCGCGCCGCCATCCCGGTCAGCCCGGCCAGCCCCGGGAACTGGCGCTCGGTCTGCTCGGCGGAGGTGAAGAAGCCGGGCTCGCCGGTGGCCAGCGCGCGCACGGTGGGGCTGTTCGCGGTGCTCAGGAGGCTGCCCTCGTACGCCTCGACGGCCTCCGGCGGATAGCCGCGCTGGCCGACGGTCCGCAGCCGGCCGGCCTCGGCCACGTACATCAGCATGCCCTGGGCGCCGAACGCCGGCACGATCTCCTCGGCGAAAAGCTCGGTGACGTCGTGCACGCTGACCGCCTCGGTGAGCCCGGCGGCGAGGTGCAGCACGTGGTACATCTGCGCGGCCCGCAGTGGTGTGACGTCGTCGGTGGGGTACTGGATCACCGGGGTCCCCGCGCGGACCGTGGCCCGGACCCAGACGCTCACCCCCCGCCCGTCCGGGAACAGCCGGAACGCCAGCCACTGGTGCGGCGGGCGGCAGGCGTGGAACGAGGTCGGCCGGCGGCTGATGACCGCGGCCCGGCAGCGGTCCTCGAAGACCGGGTCGGCCAGCCACGGCAGCACGTCCCACGGCCGGGCGCCGAGCAGCCGGGACTCCGGGGCGTCCAGCAGTTCCGCCGCGCCGGTGGTCAGCGCGGTGATCCGGCCCTCCAGATCGACCGCGAAGCAGCCGCCGGGCAGCCGTTCCGCGAAGTCCACCGCGGCCTGCGCCTCCCGCGGCCCCGCCGTCCGGGCCGGGGGCGGCAGCACCACGGCCGGGCCGTCGGCGGTGTCCTGCGTCGGCAGCAGCGCGGTCAGCCGGCGGCAGGCGGCGTCCAGTGCCGTGGACTCCGCCCCGGACAGCTCCGGAGCGTGGCCGGCCGGCCACAGCAGCACCACCGCACCCCGGCACACCGTCCCGTCGTTGAGGGGGGCCGCGCCGAGGGCGAAGTCGTAGGGCAGCGCCACCGCCGTGCGCGGGAAGTCCCGGGCCAGCTGCTGCTGCCCGGATGCCCACACCCGGCGCCCGCAGCGCGCCGCGATGGCGACCGGGATGGGCGCGGCGAGCGCGATCCTGGTCCACGGGTCCAGCACCGGCGGCGGGATGCCGCTCATGGCGGCCAGGTGCAGCACCGGCTCGTCGGCCGCGAGCTCGTAGACCACGCCGGAGGAGGCCCCGGTCTCGTGCATCGACCGCAGCAGTGCGCGGCCCAGGGCTGAGTCACCGGTCCCATGGGCCGTCATGTCGCACCTGCCCGCAGCCACCACGGCACAGTGCTGACGTTACGCCGCTCCCGGGGGCGCGGCAGTCCTGCCGGCGGGTGGCCAACTCGACCGTGACCGAGCGCATCGCCGCGTCCGCGGCCCGGTCGACCTCGGCTGCGGTGTCGGCCCGCGGCACGACGTGGCCGACCCGCACCACGGGGTTGGGTCCGATGGGGCGGACGGCCGGGCGGCGTGGTCACCGGCCCGCCCGACGCCGCAGCGCCGGGCCCAGCGCCAACTGGCCCAGCGCCGCCAGCAGGCACAGCGCCGTACAGCTCAGCCAGAGGGTGGTGGTGCCGACGACCAGCAGCCGGGTGCCGGCGACGGGGGCGATCAGGAAGCCGGTTCCCCAGGCCATCCCGATCAGCCCGTTGTACCGGCCGCGCAGCGCGGCGGGCGCGAGGTCGGCGACCACGGCCGCGGTGACCGCGAAGACCAGGATCTCGCCGAGCGTCGACACCGCGACCGCGATGCCGTAGACCACCGCGGCCTGGGCCGTGGCGGCCACCGCGTTGCCGACGGCGGCGACGGCGAAGCCGGTGGCCAGCACCCGGCTCTTGTCGAGGTCGGCGAGCCGGTGGCCGATCAGCGGCTGCGCCGCGATGACGACGAGTCCGTTGACGCCCATCACCATGCCGTAGGCGCCGCTGGACATCGCGGTGCTCCGCATCGCCAGCGGCAGGGTGGCGAACGCCTGCTGGAAGACGACGGCGTAGACCACGATGATGCCGGCGAACGCGAGCATCACCCGGTCCCGTACGACGGTGCCGAAGCCGCCGCCGGTGCGCTCCCGGGCGGCCGGCCGGGTCTCCGGGACGGCCAGCCACACCAGCACCCCGAAGGCCGTGCAGGCCCCCGCGTCCAGCCAGAACAGCAATGCGTAGCCGTGGCCGGCGAGATAGCCGCCGATCACCATGGCGACCGAGAAGCCGAGGTTGATCGCCCACAGCAGCAGCCCGTACGCCCGGGTCCGGTCCGCGGCGGGCACCGCGTCGGCGACCAGGGCCTGGGCGGCGGGCCGGAACAGGTCGAGGGTGATGCCGAGGACGAAGCAGGCAGCGACCAGCACCGCCAGGCTCCGGGCGTGCCCGAGGACGAGCAGCGTGGCGCCGTTCGCCAGCATCCCGCCGGTCAGCGCCACCCGGCGGCCGAAGCGGTCGGCGAGGAACCCGCCGAGCGGCTGGGAGATCACCGAGCCGACGCCGCCGACCGCGAGGACGATGCCGGTGGTGGCGATCGGGACGTGCCGGATACCGGTGAGGTAGAGGCTCAGGAACGGATTGACCATCGCCCCCAGGCGGTTGACCAGAGATCCGCCCCACAGCACCCAGAACGCCCCCGGCAGTCCGCCGGCCCGCACCCGGACGAACGCCCGCAGCCGGCCGTCCCGGGCGACCCCGCCGGCCACCGGGCCGGGCTCGTCGAGCCGGCTCACCGGGCGCCTCCGGCGGCCCCCGCCGCGGCCGGCACCGCCCCCGCCGCCAGCGCCGTCCGGTCGACCTTGCCGTGCGCGGTCGTGGGCAGCCGGTCCAGCAGCCGGATCTCCTGGGGGACCATGTACGGGGGCAGCGTCCGGGCGCAGAACTCCCGGAGCGCGCCCGTGTCGCCGAGGTCGTGACCGGCGGCCGGGACGACGAACGCGGCCAGCCGCTGTCCGCCACCGGGCAGCGGCAGGGGCAGCGCGGTGGCCGCCGCCGCGCCCGGATGCTCCGTCAACCGCCGTTCCACCTCGGCCAGTTCGACGCGGTTGCCGTTGATCTGCACCTGGGAATCGGTCCGTCCGGCGAAGTAGAACTCGCCGCCCGGGCCGCGCAGGGCCAGGTCCCCGGTCCGCAGGACGTACTGGCCGGACTGCGGGCACAGCGGGTCGGGGACCAGCGCCGCGCGGGTGGCCTCGGGGTCGTCCCAGTAGCCGGAGAACAGCGCCGGGCTGCGCAGATGGATCTCGCCGACCACACCGGGTGCGTCGACGACCGCGCCGGCCTCGTCGACGAGGAGCATCTCGGCGCCGGGGTGGGCGATGCCGATCGAGAGCCGCTCGCAGGTCGCGGGCAGCGGGCGGGGCACGTCCTCGAAGGAGCAGGCCATGGACTCCGTCGCGCCGTAGCAGTTGATGATCCGGGCCGTCGGCAACAGCTCCTGGAGGCGGCGGAGTTCGGGCAGCGGGAACTCCTCGCCGCAGAACAGGACGCCGCGCAGCCGGTCGAGCGCGGCCAGCCGCCGTGGCTCGTGGCGCAGCGCCTGCCGCCAGATCGACGGGACGCCGTTGACCTGGGTGGCCCCGGTCTCGCGCAGCACCCGCAGCAGATGCCGGGGCCAGCGCACCAGCCGCGGTGGGACCGGCACCACGGACGCGCCGCTGCCCAGCGCCAGCCCGATGTTGAGCAGCGAGAAGTCGAACTGGAGCGGTGAGGTGCTGGCGATCCGGTCCTCGGGGCCGGCGATCCGGTGCGCCAGCATGCCCCGGTAGAAGGCGACCACCGCGCGGTGGCTCATCACCACGCCCTTGGGGCGGCCGGTGGTGCCGGAGGTGAAGATGACGTACGCCGGGTCGGTGACACAGGGCGCGGTGCGCCGCGGCGGGCGGCGTACCGGGGCGCGGTCGACGGCCAGCCCGCCCGGACCGAACCGCGCGGTCCCCACGGACGGCGGGAGATCCGCCCGCTGCCCGGCCAACTCCTGGAGATGCAGGGCGGGTTGAACGGCATCGACGATGGATTCCAGGCGCCGGCGCGGCGTTTCCGGGCTCACCGGGACGAAGGTGAGGCCGGCCCGCGAACAGGCGAGCAGCATCGCGACGGCCGGGGCGGTGGTGTCCGCCTCCAGGATGACCCGGGCGCCGGGTTCGACGCCCAGCGCGCGCAGTTCAGCGGCGTATTCGCCCACCAGGGCGGTGAGTTCGGCGTAGGTCGTCACCGCGGTGTGGCCGGCCTGCGGCGATGCGATGACCGCGGGGTCGCCGGGGGAGTGCCGGGCCGGGTCGAGAAGGAAGTCGTGCAGGAAGTCATGGCGGATGCCCCCGGCGGTGTCGACGGGGGTGGGCTGCTGCTGACTCACGTGGCAAAGCCCCCTTGTGGCCTTCGGGAACGGAGAGTTGGCGCGAAAGCGGATGGAGTGCGATGGGAGTGCGATGACGTGGCGAAGGGCGGGAAGCGCGGAGAAATACTGCCTCGATTTTCCAGGATTTGGAAAGATGATTCCGGCAGGCGGCAATCAGGCTCTCATGTCCGCGACGGCGTCGACGTGTGAGGTGGATCACCTCGCCGCTTCGGCAACTCCTTGCGGCGGTCGATGGATTGTGGCAGCGTCACCCTTGCGTGGAATTCAACTTCCGCATAATGGAAATGTGACATGGGGGAATTGTATGTCCGAGGCAGGACCGCTTTCGCTGGGTCAGCTCTCGGTGTGGCACGACATCCGGGGCCTGCCGGCCTCCCGCCGGCACGAGCCGAACAACGCGGCGGCCTGGCCGCTGCCGCCCGGAGCGACCGTGGAAGCGGCCCGTACGGCGCTGCGCGTGACCGTCACCCGGCACCCGTCACTGCGGACGCGCTACGACGTCCACGACGCCGACGCCCCGCGCCAGTTGCCGCCCGACGAGCCCACCGGCGACCGCCTGCCGGTCGTCGAGGACGACGGCACCGGCCCCGACGAGCTCGCCGCGCGGCTGGCCGCCGAGCCCTTCGACCTGGGCCGGCAGCACGGCTGGCGGGCCCGTTTACTGACCCGCCGAGGCATCGCCTCCCATCTGCTGTTCGTCAAGCACCACATCGCCGCGGACGCCTGGGCCCAGGAACTCCTCCACCAGGAATTCCGCCGGGCGCTCACCCACCCGGCAGGACTGGGCACCACCCCGCCCGGTCCCGCCGACCTCGCCGCCGCACAGCACACCCCCGCCGGGCTCCGGCGCCAGGCGCAGGCCCTCGACCACTGGGCCCAACTCCTGGATCGCGCCCCGTCCGCGGCCCTGCCGCGCGACGCCGCCGCCGAAGGCCGGGTCGTCCAGGGCACCCTGCGCTCCGCCCCTGCCCGCCCGGCCGCGCACACCGTCGCCGAGCGCGCCCGGGTCTCCGTCGCCAGCGTCGTCCTCGCGGCCTACGCCCGCAGCGTGGCCCGGATGTGCGGCGCGGACACGCTGCTGGTGCAGCTGATGAGTGCCAACCGCTTCGCCGGCCGCTGGCGGAACGTGGTGACCTCCATGAACCAGTGGGTCCCGGCGCTGATCGAGCACGCCCGCGGCGACGACCTGGTCAAACTGGCCGACGCCGTCCACTGGAGCGGCCTCGGTGCCTTCCGGCACGGTATGCACGACGTCACCGCCGTGGCCGCGCTCCGGGCCCGTATGCCGGCGGCTCCCGAACCGGCCTGTGCCTTCAACTACGTTGCAGTACCGGAGAGTTCGGCCCCCGATGTGCCGGTCCTTCCGGCCTCCGCCGGGGCGCCCGCCCTCACCTGGGAGGAGCCCTTCACCACCATCGGCCCGCGATGTTACGCCCGCGCGCTGGAGACCGACCGCGCCCTGTCCATCCGGCTGACCGCCAAGGACCTCGGCCGCGACCGGTGCGCCGCACTGCTGTGGGACACGCACGAGGCCCTGCTGACCGCCGCCCGCGGGAACTGACCCGGCGGCGGCCCGGACCGCCGGAACCCGGCGCGCACCCGCCCGCCCCGTGACTCTCCAACACCGCTTCACGCATGGCGAGTCGGCCGAGTGGGCGGAGTTCATCCCGCCGCCTCCGTGCCCTCCTCCGCTCCCCGTGCACCGGCGCCCGCCCGGTGTCCGGTCTGCCCGCCCCCGGCCCCCTGCATCCCCGTGCCCGACCGCGCCCCAGGAGCCCTCCGGTGCCCGAACACGTGATCATCATCCACCGTTGGACCGACCGCTACGCCGACTACGCCGCCTACCTCGACCACGCCGCGCACCGCGTCAGCTACGTCACCACCGAACGCGCCACCCGCCACCTGCCGGCCGAACAGGCCGCCGGCGTACGGATCGTGGACAGCACGGAGAACGTGAAGGCGGTCCGGGAGGCGATCGACACGCTGGTGGAGCGGGTCGGGCCGGTGACCCGGATCGTCGCGCTCCAGGAGACCGACCTCGACCTGGCGGCCGATCTGCGCGGCGAGTTCGACCTGCCCGGGCAGCGCGCCGCCGACCTGGAGCCGCTGCGCGACAAACTGCTGATGGCCCGGAAGCTGGCCGCCGCGGGCATCGCCGTACCGCCCACCGCCGCCGCCCCCGACCGTGCCGCGGTGGCCGCCTTCGCCGCCCGGCACGGCTGGCCGGTGCTGCTCAAACCGCGCCGCGGCACCGCCAGCGCCGGGATCACCCGGCTGGACTCCGCGGACCGGCTCGCCGCCTGCGAGATCCCCCGCGACGGCGGCATGCTGGTCCAGTCCTGGCTGCCGGACCAGGTGCTGCACGTGGACGGCGTGTTCACCGGGGACGGCCTCGGCGCCTGGCGGGCCGCCCGCTATCTGACGACCTGTCTGGACTTCACCAGCGGCACCGCGCTCGCCTCGGTCGAGATCGACGATCCTCAACTCCTCGCCCGTATCGAGGAGATCACCGCCGCCACGGCCGGCGCGCTGTTCACCGGCCCGTCCGTCTTCCACCTGGAGCTCTTCGCGAGCGAGCGCGGGGCGCTCACGGTCCTGGAGATCGGGGCCCGGCCCGGCGGCGCCGAAGTGCCCTTCGTCTGGCGGGAGGTGCACGGCATCGACCTGATGGCGGCGGCGTTCGCGCACCAGGCGGGCACCGACGACCGCTCCGCCGGGTCGGCCCCCGCCCCCGGCGCGGTGGCGGGCTGGCTGCTGGTGCCGCCGACGGTGCCGATGCCCTGCCGGGTGCGCGCCCATCCCCCGTACGAGGAGGGCGGAGCCTACGCCCACGTCCTCCCCGAGGTCGGCGCGTTGCTGACCGGCGGCGGCTACGAGCACGCCGGGGCCCGGTTCCGCTTCCGCGGCGGCAGCAGCGCCGAGGTGGCCGCCGCCGTCCGCCGCACGATGCGCGGCGCCGTCCTGGACTGCACGCCCGTCGACCCCGAAGGGGCCCCGCAGCTCGTCGTCATCGGCTGCGGCAACCCGCCCTACCGCGGATACGCGCTGCGCACCGTCTCCGAACGCGCCCGCACCGCACTCGTCCAGTCCGCGGACATCGACTGGCAGCGGCGCTACGTCGCGGACCGGTTCCGGGCCGCGGACACCGCCGACCCCGCGGCCACCACCCGGGCCGCCGCCGCGCTGCTGGCCGCGCACCCGGGCCCCGGAGCCGTACTGACCTGGGACGAGGCGCTGTTGGAGACCACCGCGGAGGTCGCCCGACGGCTGCACCTGCCGCACATGAGCCCGGAGGCGGTCCGCCGCTGCCGCGACAAGCTCACCACCCGCCGGCTGCTGGCCGCCGCGGGCGTGCCCTCCGCCCGCTTCCACCACGCGCACAGCGGCGCGCAGGCCCAGGAAGCGGCCCGCGAGCTGGGGCTCCCGGTCGTGGTCAAACCGCGCGCCCTGGCCGGCAGCATCGGCGTCACCCTCGCCGCCGACCCCGGCGCCGTCGCCCGCGCCTACGCGCAGGCGGTGTCCGCCGCCTTCCCCGGACTCGGCGCGCTCGACGGGGTGATCGTGGAGGAATACCTGTCCGGACCGGAGATCAGCGTGGACTGCGCGGTCGCCGACGGAGCGGTACGGATCGTCAACGTGGCGCGCAAACGCCTCGGATTCGCCCCGTACTTCGAGGAGACCGGCCATCTCGTCGCCCCCTGGCGGCACGAGCCGTGGGCCGACGAGACGCGGACCGTGGTCGCCGAGGCGCACGCCGTCCTCGGCATCCGCACCGGCCTCACCCACACCGAACTGCGGCTGACCGCCACCGGCCCGCGCATCGTCGAGGTCAACGGCCGGCTCGGCGGCGACTTCATCCCGCTCCTCGGCACCCTCGCCACCGGCGTCGACCCGGTCGCCGCCGCCGCGGACCTCGCCCTCGGCCGGACCCCCGACCTCACCCCCGCCCGCGACCGCTGCGCCGAGGTCCGCTTCCTCTACCCCGAACACGACGGCACCGTGCGGTCCCTCGACGTGCGCGCCGCCGCCGCCGAGCCCGGCATCGCCGAGGCCGTGCCGCTCGCCGCCCCCGGCACCGTGCTCCGGCTGCCTCCGCACGGCGTCGTCCCGCGCCTGGCCGCCCTCCTGGCCGTCGGCGCGACCCCCGAGGACTGCGCGGCGGCCCTCGACCGCGCCCGGCACGCCGTGCGGTACTCCCTCACCCCCCTCCGGTGACCCGGGCCCCTCCCTCCACCACCCGCCTACGAAGAGAGAAACGCGTCATGTGGATCCTTGGCGTCAACGCACCGCCCACCGGCTGGCACGACAGCGCCGCCTGCCTCATCGACGAACACGGCGAGATCATCGCCTTCTCCGAGGAGGAGCGCTGCAACCGCCACCGCCACTCCCTCTACCGCAAGCCCCTCGGCGCCGCCCGCTACGTGCTCCACCAGGCCGGCATCTCCCCGGCCGACGTCGACGTGGTCGCCCTCGGCTGGGACAGCGAACAGCTCTACCCGCGCCGCTTCGCCACCGACGCCGACTTCCTCGCCTACGCCGTCGGCCTGGACTTCGGCGACCGCACCCCCGAGGTCGTCCGCGTCCCCCACCACCAGGCGCACGCCGCCTCCGCCTTCTACGCCTCGCCGTTCACCAAGGCCGGCGTCCTGGTCGTCGACGGCCACGGCGAGAACGAGTCCTCGACCATCTGGACCTACGAGGACGGCGCCGCACCCCGCCTGGAGCGCAGCTGGCAGCGCACCGCCTCCCTCGGCTACGCCTACGACGCCGCCTCCACCTGGCTCGGCTTCTCCTTCCTCAACGCCGGCAAGACCATGGGCCTGGCCGCCTACGGGCGCGCCGCCGGCATCGAGGTGGAACCCCTCGTCGACCTCACCGCCGACGACTTCCGGCCGGCCGTCGCACCGCTCACCGAGAACCGGGGGAGCGCCACCGCCGACGAGATCAAGGAGCAGTACGACACCGTCGTCGGCCGCTGGCGGGACCGCTACTCCCGAATCGCCGGGGCCGACGGCCCGAGCGCGCCGGAGGGCAGCCTCACCGACGACCCGAACGCCGTCCTCGTCGCCTACACCGCTCAGCGCGTCATCGAGGAGACCGTCCGCCACCTCGCCTCGCTCACCCGCAAGGCCGCCGGTGTCGAAGAGCTCTGCCTCAGCGGCGGCGTCGCCCTCAACTGCAGCACCAACGGCACCCTGCCCGGACCGCTCTACGTCCCGCCGGTGCCGCACGACGCCGGGGTCGCGCTCGGCGCCGCCTGGACCGTCCGCCCGCCCCGGCGGCACACCACCCCGCTCAGCCCCTACCTGGGTACCGACATCCACGGCCCCGACTCCGCCCGACGGCGGGCCGCGCTCGACACCTCGGACCTGGTCCGCACCGACCTGGACACCGACGACCTCGCCGCCCTCCTCCTGGACGGCCGGATCGGCGCGGTCGCCCAGGGCCGCGCCGAGGTCGGCCCGCGCGCGCTGTGCCGCCGCTCCATCATCGCCGTACCGGACACCGCGGGCGTCACCGTACGGGTCAACACCCTCAAGAACCGCGAGCAGTGGCGCCCCTTCGCCGGTGTCACCAGGCCCGACTACGGCGCCGAACTCTGGGAGCAACAGGAGCACTTGAGCCGCTACATGCTCGGCGCCGCCCGGGCCACCGCGCTGGGCCGGCAGGTCGCCCCCGGCGTCGTGCACATCGACGGCACCACCCGCCCGCAGGTCCTGCACGGCGACGAGGCCCCGGCCGTCGGCGCCGCCCTGGACGCCCTCCGCACGCAGGGCGCACCACCGGTGCTGC
This sequence comes from Streptomyces sp. GS7, assembly GCF_009834125.1. Taxonomy (NCBI): domain Bacteria; kingdom Bacillati; phylum Actinomycetota; class Actinomycetes; order Kitasatosporales; family Streptomycetaceae; genus Streptomyces; species Streptomyces sp. GS7. The sequence continues at coordinate 5,579,525 of NZ_CP047146.1, read as the reverse complement.
TCAACACGTCCTTCAACGGCAAGGGCGAACCCATCGTCAACACCGCCGCCGACGCGCTCACCGCCTTCCGCGCCATGGACCTGGACTTCCTCGTCCTCGGCGACGACCTCTACCGCAAGAGCGACCGGACCGGGGGTGCCCGCCGATGACGGCCGAGCCGTCGGCTTCGGCCGCCCCGCCCCGCTTCCGCGCCTACGGCCCCCGCCACATCGATGCCATCGCCGCCCGCCACGGACTGCCCGAGGAGATCCGGGAGACCGTCCGCCGGGTGTCGCTGGTGCTGCCCTTCCGCGTCAACGAGTACGTCCTGGACGAGCTGATCGACTGGGACGACGTACCCGGCGACCCGATGTTCCAACTGACCTTCCCGCAGCGCGGCATGCTGTCCCGGGACGACGAGGACCGGCTCGCCAAACTCTCCGCCGACCCCGCCGACACACCACTGCTGCGCGAGGCCGTCCAGGAGATCCGCGGCCGGCTCAACCCGCACCCCTCCGGCCAGCAGCGACTCAACGTACCCCGCCGGGACGGCGCCGAACTCCCCGGCCTCCAGCACAAATACCGCGAGACCGTCCTCTACTTCCCCGGCCAGGGCCAGACCTGCCACGCCTACTGCACCTACTGCTTCCGCTGGGCCCAGTTCATCGGGGACGCCGATCTGCGCTTCGCCGTCCCCGACCCGGGCGGACTGATCGACTACCTCGGCGCGCACCCCGAGGTCCACGACGTCCTGGTCACCGGCGGCGACCCGATGGTGATGTCCACCGAGCGGCTGCGCGCCCACCTGGAGCCGCTGCTCCGCGTCGACGCGGTCCGTACGATCCGGATCGGCACCAAGTCCGTGGCGTACTGGCCGCAGCGCTACGTCACCGACCCGGACGCCGACGACGTGCTGCGGCTCTTCGAGCGGATCGCGGCCTCCGGGCGGCAGCTGGCGGTGATGGCCCACTTCAGCCACCCCCGCGAACTCGCCACCGACCTCGCCCGGCGCGCCCTGGCCCGGATCCGCGCCACCGGTGCGGTGGTCTACTGCCAGGCGCCGCTGATCGCCCACGTCAACGACGACGCCCGGGTGTGGAGCGAGCTGTGGCGGGCCGAACTCGCCGCCGGTGCCGTGCCGTACTACCTGTTCGTGGAGCGGGACACCGGACCGTACGACTACTTCAAGGTGCCGCTGGCCAGGGCCGCGGAGATCTTCGCCGACGCCTACCGCACGCTGCCCGGACTCGCCCGCACGGTCCGCGGCCCGGTCATGTCCGCGACCCCCGGCAAGGTCGCGGTGGACGGGGTCGAGCACACCCCCGAAGGCGCCTTCTTCCAGCTGCGGATGCTCCAGGCGCGGCAGCCGGATCTGGTGGGCCGGCCGTTCCGGGCCCGCTACTCGGCCACCGCCGCCTGGCTCGACGAACTCGACCTGGACCCCGCCACGCCCGCCGACCTCGCGGCAGCCGTACGCGGCGACGCCGCGCACACCGAAGGGAACCCGCGATGACCGCCGGCACCGCCGCGCCGCCCGCGCCCTCACCGAACCTCGCCCTCAACCAGCTCGTCGACCGGCGCCGGGCCCGCGGCGACTCCCTGGTCCATCTCGCCTTCGGCGAGGCCCGGTTGCCGGTCCTGCCGCAGCTCGCCGACCGGCTCGCCGCCGGCGCGACCCGTGCCGCGTACGGGCCGGTGGCCGGCGGCGAGGGCGTACGCACCGCGGTCGCCGGCTACTTCACCCGCCGCCGGCTGCCCACCACCCCCGACCGGATCGTGGTCGCCCCCGGCAGCAAACCGCTGCTGATGGCCCTGCAACTCGTCATCCCCGGCGATGTGCTGCTGCCCCGCCCCGCCTGGAACACCTACGCACCCCAGGCGGCCTACGCCGGCAAGCGGGCCTTCGGCGTCCCGATCCCCGCCGACTGCGGCGGCGTCCCCGAGCCCGGTGCGCTGCGCACCGCCCTGCACCGGGCCCGGGCCACCGGCGCCGACCCCCGCCTGCTGATCCTCACCCTCCCCGACAACCCCACCGGCACCCTCGCCCCGCCCGCGCTGATCCGCGAACTCGGCGCGCTGGCACGGGAGGAGGAGCTGCTGATCGTCGCCGACGAGATCTACCGCGACATCGTCCACGACCCGGACGCCACCCCCTTCCTCAGCCCCGCCGAGGCCGCCCCGGAACGCACCGTCGTCACCAGCGGGCTGTCCAAGTCCCTCGGCCTCGGCGGCTGGCGGATCGGCGTGGCGCGGTTCCCCGAGGGCGACACCGGGGAACTGCTGCGGGACGCGGTCGTCGCCGCCGCCAGTGAGCTGTGGTCCACTCTGGCCGGCCCGATGCAGCACGTCGCCGAGTACGCCTACGCCGAGCCGCCGGAGATCGTGGCACGGGTGCGGGCCGCCGCCCGGCTGCACGGCGCGGTGGCCCGGGCCGTCCACCGGATCGCCGTCGACGCCGGGGCCCGCTGCCGCCCGCCCACCGGCGGGTTCTACGTCTACCCTGACTTCGCACCGCTCCGCGACCGGCTGGCCGCCCGCGGCATCACCGACTCGGCGTCCCTCGCGTCGGCCCTCCTCGACGACTCCGGCATCGTCGTCCTCGCCGGCCACCTCCTGGGCGACGACCCCCAGGCGCTCCGCTTCAAGGCCGCCACCAGCCTGCTCTACGGCGACGAGCGGCAGCAGGCGGAGGCGCTGTGCGCCGACGACCCCACACAACTACCCCACATCGCTGGCGAGTTGGCCCGAATCGCCGACGGGTTCGGCCGGCTCGCCGCCCCGCACCGCCGACCGGAGGAAGCACCGTGAAGGAAATACCCCCCACCCCGGAATCCTTCCGGGAGATCGCCGCCGCCGCTGATCGGCTGCTCACCGGCATCGAGGGCCTCACCGACGCCGACATCCCGGTGCCGTCCAGGCTGCCCGGCTGGACCCGCGGCCATGTCCTGTGCCACCTCGCCCGGCAGGCCCCGGCCCTGGAACGGCTGCTGGAATGGGCCCGTACCGGAGTCGTCACGCCCCAGTACCCGGACCGGGCGACCCGTGACGCCGAGATCGAGGCGGGCGCACACCGCCCCGCGGCGGCCCTGGCCGCGGACGTCCGGGCCACCGCGGCCCACTTCCAGCGCACCGCCGAAGCGCTCCCGGCGCCCGCCTGGCAGGCGACCATCCGGCCCTTCACCGGCGAACTCTGCACGCCCCAGCGGGTGTTGGCGATCCGCGTCCGGGAACTCGAACTGCACCACGTCGACCTCGCCATCGGCTACGAGGTCGCCGACATCCCCGCATCCGCCCGGCGGATCATCCTCGCCGACGTCCTGGGCTACTACGCCGAGGCCGACGGGGTACCGGACTTCACCCTGCGCGACCACGGGGGAGCGGTGCTGGCCCGGTTCGGGACCGGCGGCCCGGCCGTCACCGGCACCCCCGCCGACGCCCTCGGCTGGCTGGCCGGCCGGACCGGCGGTACCGGCCTCCACTCGACCACCGGGCAACTGCCCGTACTGCCGCCCTGGCTGTGACCCCGGCCCCCGCGAACGCCGCCACCCCCCGACCGGAAGAAAGCGATTCCCGAATGGCGCACCTCGAACTCGGTTCGGTCCGTACCGGTCTGCTGGACTGCATCCAGGTCAACCTGGCGGTACTGGCCGACCACCACCACGGCCCGGGCACCCACCTGCGCCTCGGCTCGTCCCTGGGCTTTCGCGCCTGGCGGCGCGCCGACGACGGCCTGCCGACCGTCGACCCGCCGCTGACGCGGCAACTGGCCACCCTGCCCGGCCTCCTGGGACTCCGAGTCGTCCGGCGCGCCCGCCTGCCGCGTACCGAACCGCTCGCCGCCCTCACCGCCGACGGCGGCACCCGCTACGTCGTCGCGGACTCCTACCATCTGCCCTGGCTGCCGTATCACGGCCAGGCGCACATGGAGCACAGCTTCCTGCTCGCCGCGGACCCCGAAGGCTGGCGGGTCACCGACGGCTACCGCAACGAGACCCCCTGGGGCCCGGCCACCCCCGGCCACTGGCTGCTGTCCGCGTCGGACCTCGCGGGTATCGCGGCGGCCGAAGTCGTCGAGCTGGCCCCGGCGGAGCCGCCCCCGATCGCCGCGCTGCCGCCCGCGCCGACCTTGGACGGGACGGCCGTCGACGCCTACCTCGACGCCTACGACCGCTGCCCGGACCGCGCCCGCGCCATCGGGCAACTCACCGTGGAGACCTGGCTGCTGGCCCGTACGCGCAAGCTGCACGCCACCTACCGCGCCCTGTTCTCCGGCCGGGTCGACGGGCCCGGACCCGGCCCGGAGGCGGAACACCTGCGCGCCTGGGACAAGGTCGTCGAGCAGACCTACCTCGCCCACCGCCGGGTCTCCCGCGGCCGGGCCGAACCCCCTGGCGTCGTCGACCGGTTGCGCGCCGTCCTCGCCGCCGACCGTACGGTCTTCGGCGTGGTACCGGAACGGGCGGCCGCCCCCGCCCCCGACGACGAGCTGCGCCGGCAGGTGGCCGCCGTCGCCGGCGCGGTGCTCGGTGTCGCCCCGTCAGAACTCCTCGCCGGAGCGCCGTTCGACTCCTTCCCCTCCTTCAGCTCCTTCCGGCTGGTCGAGATCATCGAGCAGCTGGAGAGCGCGCTGGGCCGGGAACTCGACGCCGACGAACTGATCCCGGAGAACCTCCGCCGCGTCGACGACCTCTGCCGTATCGCCCGCTGAGCCCCTCCCCGAACAGGAGACGCACCCCCATGGACCCCCGCTTCACCGCACTCCTCCGCCCCTTCCTCAAGCACGCCGGCCCCGGCGAGGCCGCCCTCACCCCCGAAACCGACCTGCGCCGGCTCGGCGTCGACTCCATGCAGGCGATCGAGCTGCTCTTCGCCATAGAGGACACGTTCGGCATCTCCCTGCCGGACGACGAACTCAACGACACCACCTTCGCCACCGCCGGCAGCCTGTGGCGCGTGATCGCCGACCAGCTCCCCGACAAGGTCTCCGCATGAGCGGCCCGCTCGCCCTGGCCGACCGCCTGGCCGAGGTCGCCGAGGTCACCGAGCGGTACGCGGCCGACACCGACCGGGCCGCCGCCTTCCCGGTGGACGCCCTGGCGGCGCTGCGCCGCACCGGCCTGCTCGGCCTGCTGGTACCCGCCGCATACGGCGGACTCGATGGATCCGTACGGGAGTTGGTGACCGCGGCACAGGCCCTGGGCCGGAGCGACATGTCCGTCGGCATGGTCTTCGCCATGCACTGCCAGCAGTCCGCGGCACTGGTCCACCACGGCGGCGCACGGCTGCGCAAGGAACTCCTTCCCAGGGTCGCGGCCGGCGAACTCTATCTCGCCTCCGTCACCACCGAGACCGGCAAGGGCGGGCACCTGCTCAGCGCCCATGCCCAACTCGCCGAAACCGACGGAACCTTGGCGTTCGACCGTTTCGCCCCGATCGTCACCGGCGGCACCCACGCGGACGGCTTCCTCGTCACCATGCGCAGTCCGAGCCAGGACGCCACGGCCGACGAGGTGTCCCTCGTCTTCGCCCACCGCGACCAAGTCGAGATCACCCCCTCCGGCGACTGGCAGCCCATGGGAATGCGGGCCAGCCACAGCGTCGCCCTGCGGCTGACCGGCCGTGTCCCGGCCCATCAAGTGGTCGGCGAGCAGGGCGGGTTCCACCGCATCGCCGCCGAGGTCTTCGGCCCGCTCGCCCACACCGGCTGGTCCGCGGTCTGGCTCGGCACGGCGGCCGGGGCGCTCTCCCGCGTCCTGCGGCTGCTGCGCAGCCCCTCCGGCCGGGAGCGCTTCGACCTCTCCTCCGAACTGCTGCTCACCCGCCTCTCCCGGTCCCGGAAGCGGCTGGACACCGTCCACGCACTCCTCCAACAGACCCTGAGGACACTGGAGTCGGGCCAGGACCTCTCCGTCCCCGCGCGGCAGCTCCAGCTCAACGCGCTCAAGATCACCGCCGCCGAGGAGTGCCACGCCGCCGTCGACGACCTGGTCACCGCCCTCGGCCTGCGTCACGGCTACCTCCAGGACTCACCCACCCGCCTCGAACGCGCCCTTCGGGACCTGCGCTCCGCGGCCCTCAACTACAGCAACGACCGCCTCCATCTCGCCGACGGCCGGCTGGCGCTGCGCGACCAGGGGGTCGGCTTTGCCTGACACCCGGCACCCGGTGGACCCGCCCGGCCCCCCGGCCACCGACGGCGCCGCCCTCGACGCCCTGCCGCCCACCGCCACCGGCGCCGAAGTCTGGCGCGCCCTCGGCGGGGCGGGCCTGCTCACCCGGGCCTACCGCGGCGGCGACCCCCGCACCGGACCGGACCCCGACGGCCTCGCCGAACTCCTCGGCGCCGTGGACGCCCGCTTCTCGCTCGCCGCCACACTGTCCGTCAGCGTCCAACTCGCCACCGCACTACCCCTCCTGGCGGTCGGCCGGGAACGCCGCGCCCACCACGCACTGGACGGCGCCCTCGCGGGCCGGGCCACCGTCGCCCTGGCCGCCACCGACGTGACCGCGGGCACCGACCTCACCGCCCTGCGCACCCGCGTCACGCTCGACGACGACGGGCTGACCCTCACCGGCGAGAAGAACTGGATCGCCAACACCACCACCGCCGCCCACTTCCTCGTCCTGGCCCGGCACCGCCCCGGCCGCCACTTCACCCACTTCACCTGGGTCCTGGTCCCCGCCGGCACCCCCGGCGTCACCGTCCGCCCCGCCGACTCGGCCCTTTTCGCCGACGCGGGCACCGGACACCTCGCGTTCGACGGCGTCCGGCTCGGCCGCGACCACATACTGGGCCGGACCGGCTTCGGGCTGCCGCTCTTCGCCCGCCACATCGCCACCGAACGGCTCGCCGGCGCCCAGTGGGCGGTCGCCCTCTGCCGCCGGGTGCTGGCGGACACCCACCGCCACCTCACCCGACGCGCCCACGGCGACGGCACCCTGTGGGACCTGGACGCGGTCCGCCAGCGCTTCGCGTCCTGCCTGGTCCGGGCAAGCGAACTGCGGGCGCTCGTCGCGGACCTGTCGGACGCGGTGGCATTCCGTTACGACGCCACGGCCGCCGCCACCCTCAAGGCCGCCGCCGGTGCCACCGTCCATCACGTACTCGACACCTGCGGCCGGCTCTGGGGCGCGGCCGGGTTCACCACCGGCGGCGTTCAGGAACTCCGCGCCCAGGCAGCACTGTTCGGCATCGGGGGAGGGGCGACCGAGGTCGTCCTCGGCACCGTCGCGGACGCCGCCGAGTCCGTCCTCGCCGCACTGGCCCGGCCGGGCACCCTCCCGTGACCGGCCCGCTCCAGGTCGCGGACCGGGTCTGGGTGAGCACCGTGACCGGGACACGGCACGAGCCCAGCCGGCACCGCGACGATCTGCGCCGGGCGGCGACCCTGCCCGAATGGCGCATCCGCGAATTCCTCTCCGGACGCGGCCTGTTGCGGCAGCTGCTGACCGCGATCCGGCCGGAGCTGGCCGACGCCGAGATCGCCCGGGACCGGCGCGGCAAGCCCGCCCTGCGCGGCCACCCCGGCATCGGCGTCAGCATCTCCCACACCCCGGGCGCGACGGCCGCCGGGCTCGCCCTCGGCCGCGACCTCGGCGTGGACGTGCAGCGCCCCGCCCCCGCCGTCACCGCGTCCTTCACCCGGCGGCTGCTGCCCGCGCACGCCCCGCGGCTCGCCGCCCTGCCCCCGGCGCGCGCAGCCGAGGAGGTGGCCTGGGTCTGGACCGCCCAGGAAGCCTGCGTCAAGGCCGCCGGAGCCGGGCTCGCCGGCCGCCCCTGGACCATCGGCATCCCGCCCGGCGCCCGCACCGGACGCTGGGGCGGCTACCGCTGGATCAGCCTCCGCGACCACTCCTCCGTGCCGCTGAGCTGCGCCTTCACCGATCCTGACGACCACGAGAAAGCCGGACCGCCCGCATGAGCACGCCGCCCCTGGCCGCACCGCAGACCCTCTACGACTGGTTCGCCGCCTCCGCCGCCCGCCACGGCACCCAACCCGCCCTGGAAGTCGGCGAGATCGCCCTCACCTACCACGAACTGGCCGCCGCGGTCGACGCGTTGGCGGCCCGGCTCCACCGGCACCTCGGCACAGGGGCGCCGCCCCGCCGCGTCGGGCTGCTGGCCGCCCGTACCGCCGTCGCCTACGCGGGATACCTCGCCATCCAGCGGCTGGGCGCCACCGCCGTCCCGCTCGGCCCCGCCTTCCCGCCCGAGCGCAACGCCGCGATCGCCGCCGCGGCCGGACTCGACGCCGTCCTCGCCGACTCCACCCCCGCACCCACCGCCCGGCTCGGCGCCCCGACCCTCACCCTCACCGACACCGAACTCCTCGCCCTGGCACCGCAACCGCTCCCGGCCGTCGACCCCGTCCGCCCGCACGGCCTGGCCTACATCCTCTTCACCTCGGGCTCGACCGGCGTCCCCAAGGGCGTCCCCATCCAGCACCGCAACATCCGCGCCTACCTCGCCCACGTCGTCCCGCGCCACGCCGCGGGCCCCGGCGACCGCTTCTCGCAGACCTTCGAGCTGACCTTCGACCCCTCGGTACACGACATGTTCACCGCCTGGGGGAGCGGCGCCACCCTCGTCGTACCGTCCCGCGGGGAACTCCTGTCCCCGGTCCGCTTCATCAACCGCCGGGCGATCACCCACTGGAACTCCGTCCCCTCGGCCATCTCCCTCGCCCACCGTCTGCGCGCCCTCCGGCCGGCCGCCCTGCCCACCCTCCGCAGCAGCATGTTCTGCGGCGAACCGCTCACCCTCCCGCAGGCCGACGCCTGGCGGCAGGCCGCCCCGCACAGCACGGTGGAGAACGCCTACGGTCCGACCGAACTGACCGTCACCTGCGTGACCTACCGCCTCCCCGCGGACCGCACCGCCTGGCCGGAGCCCGCCAACGGCACCGTGCCCATCGGCGCCCCGCACCCGGACCTCGAAGTACTCGTCCACCAGGGCGAGTTGTGCGTGCGCGGAACGCAGCGCTTCCCCGGCTACCTCGACCCGACCGACGACGCCGGCCGCTTCCTCGCCCCCGACACCTCCCCCTACGACCCCGCCACCCCGCTCACCGACGCGCACTGGTACCGCACCGGCGACCGGGTCGGCCCCGCCGCCGGCGGCCCGCCCGGCGAGCCGCCGCTGGTCCACCTCGGGCGCGACGACCAGCAGGTACAGGTGCACGGCTACCGCGTGGAGCTGGGCGAGGTGGCGGCCGCACTGCGCGCCCTTCCCGGCGTCCTCGACGCGGCCGTGCTGCCGCGGGCCACCCCCGCCGGCACCGAACTGACCGCCGCCTACACCACCGGCGTCGCCCCCGCCGCCGAGGACGACCTCCGCACCGCCCTCCGCGCCCGCCTGCCCGCCTACATGGTCCCGGCCACCCTCACCGCGCTGGACGCCCTCCCGCTGAACGCCAACGGGAAGCTGGACCGGGCGGCGCTGGCGGACGCCCTCGCTCCGCCGGTGACCCGCCGCTGAGCCGCCGTCTCCGGGACCCGCCCGGATCCGCCGGCCCCGCGGGGTCCGCCGGGTCCGGCAACTCCACCGGCGGGGCGGTGCCCCGGAGCGCCGCCAGACCGCCGGCCCATTCCAACTCGCTCTGTCCCGGCGGCCCTTGGGCGCCGTCGAGCCGTCGCGGCGGTATCCAGTGGACCACCATCGCCTCGCCGACCCGGGGCCTGGAGGCGCCCTGCACAGGCCCCGCAGCACGGCGCCCTCCGGCCGGCCCGCGTCTCCGCGTCGAAGGTCCCCTGAATCAGCCCGTCACTCCGTCCGCTGCGGCCGCCACGTCGCGGTGATCGTCAGACTCGCCCGCCCGTTGGCCCCCACGAGGCCGAGCTTCAGGTCCTGGCCGACCTGCACCCCGAACTGCACCGACATCTCGTGCGGGGGCCGTTCGGAGGCGGTGACCGCGTCATGGATCTCCTGGAGGAGCGGGCCCAGCGGTCGCAGCGTCGTGTGCAGCGCGGCGACCGCCGTCGCCGCTGCCGCCGCGCCGCCGCGGGCGACTGGCCCGGTCGGCCCCGTCCCCTCCGGCAGATCCGCGGCTTCCGTCCGGTCCGTGGCCGCGTCGGGCTGCGGGTGCGGCCGGTGCGCGCCGTCGACCGGAGTGAGCTCCAGACGGATGGATGTTCCATCGGCGAGGGTGAGTTCAGAGTGATTCGGCACGCACTCATTGTGCCGATCAGCGGCGATCACGACAGCGGAACGGCCGTATCACCGGCGGGGCCTGCGGGTGCCCCGGTGAGGGACTCGCTACCACCGGTCATGATCGCGGCGGGCAGGCGGGCAGGCGGGCAGGCGGGCAGGCGGGCAGGCGGGCAGGCGGGCAGGCGGGCAGGCGGGCAGGCGGGCAGGCGGGCAGGCGGGCAGGTGGAGGAGGGGCGTGCGGCGCCGCCGGCGGCGGGCACGCGCCGGGCCGGCCGCCGGGCGTGCCCGCCGCCTCCGGTTTGGCGCAGCCGCCCGCCGCTACGTAAAGTTCCGCCGAAGCTCGAACAGGCGGTGCGAAGGGCTGGAACAGCCGGCCTGACGAGGACGAACGATCCCAGGAAAGCGGCAGCGGCGATGACGGTGACCGATGACAGCCGGGCCGATGGCGCGGGAATCGACGCGGAGCGGATGGCGGTCTGCCTCAGCGTCCTCGAAGAACTCGACACCATCCCGGTCGACCACCCCGACGCGATCACGATACGGCGGGCCACCGCGGGCATCTACCGGACGGTGAAGCAGCGCCGGCGCCAGGAGCGCCGGGCGGCCAAGACCGCCAACGACAAGCAGGTGACCGAGGCGACGGCCACCGGAGCCGCCGACCGGATCGACGACGAGACCCTGGGCGTGGCGCTCACCAGCTCGGTGACCTCGGAACTCGCCGGAATCCTGGAACGCCCCCGCTGCTGCTACGTCTGCAAGGCCCGCTACGTCGAGGTCGACGCCTTCTACCACCAGCTCTGCCGGGCCTGCGCCACGGAGAACCGCGCCCGCCGCGACGCCCGTACGGACCTCACCGGGCGGCGTGCGCTGCTCACCGGCGGACGCGCCAAGATCGGCATGTACATCGCCCTCCGGCTCCTCCGGGACGGCGCCCACACCACGATCACCACCCGTTTCCCGAACGACGCGATCCGGCGCTTCACGGCGATGCCGGACAGCGCGGAGTGGCTGCACCGGCTCAAGATCGTCGGCATCGACCTGCGCGACCCGGCCCAGGTGATATCCCTGGCCGACTCGGTGAGCGCCGAGGGCCCGCTCGACATCCTGATCAACAACGCCGCCCAGACCGTCCGCCGCTCGCCCGAGGCGTACGACCGGCTGGTCGCCGCGGAGTCCGCGCCGCTGCCCGCCGGGGAGCTGCCCGCCTCGCTCGTCCTCGGCCACTTCGGCAGCGGTGCCCCCGCGCTCCCCGGCGCCGGGGCCGACGGGCGGCCGGAGCTGACCGCCGAGAACCTCACCGCGCTCGCCCTGACCAGCGGCTCCGCCTCGCCCGCCCGGATCGAGGCGGGCACCGCGATCGACGCCGGCGGTCTGGTCCCCGACCTGCACGCGAGCAACAGCTGGATCCAGAAGGTCGACGAGGTCGACCCGGTCGAGCTGCTGGAAGTCCAGCTCTGCAACATGACCGCCCCGTTCCTCCTGGTCAGCAAGTTGCGGCCGGCGATGGCCGCGTCCCCGGCCCGGCGCAAGTACGTGGTCAACGTCTCGGCGATGGAAGGCCAGTTCAGTCGCGGCTACAAGGGCGCGGGGCATCCGCACACCAACATGGCCAAGGCCGCGCTCAACATGCTCACCCGTACCAGCGCCAAGGAGATGCTGGAGACCGACGGCATCCTGATGACCGCCGTCGACACCGGCTGGATCACCGACGAGCGGCCGCACCCCGCCAAGATGCGCATGGCCGAGGAGGGCTTCCACGCCCCGCTCGACCTGGTCGACGGCGCGGCCCGGGTCTACGACCCGATCGTCCGGGGCGAGCTGGGCGAGGACCTGTACGGCTGCTTCCTGAAGGACTACGCCCCCGCGGCCTGGTGAGCACCGGGCGCCGTCCCCCGCAGTGGTGGACGGCGTCCTCGCCGGGCACCGCGGACGCGGGCGATCACGGCTCCGCCGGTGCGCCGTAATCTGGTGACGTGACCACGACCGAGCCGGACTCCGACGACATCCGCCGTATCGCCCTCGGCCTCCCGCAGACCACGGAGAAGCAGGCATGGGGCATGCCCACCTTCCGCGTCGCCGGGAAGATGTTCATCACCGTCCCCGATGACGAGACCTCCTTCGCCGTGCGCTGCCCCCGCCACGAGCGCCAGGAGCTGATCGCGGCCGAGCCGGAGAAGTTCTGGGTACCGCCTCACGAGGCCGGCTCCAACTGGGTACGGGTCCGCCTGGCCGCCCTGGAGGACATCGACGAACTCCGCGACATCCTCGTCGACTCCTGGAAGCAGGCGGCCCCGGACGCACTGGTCGAGGCATTCCCGACCCGGGACTGACCGCGAGCCGGCGGTACTTCGCCGCTCCGCGGCGGGTCGCACAGCCGCTCCGCGGCCGACCGCGCCGCCGCTCGTCAGGACGGTCGGAACGGCTCGTCCGGCAGCAGCACCGCCGCCCCCTCGATACGGTCACCGGCCAGATCCGCCAGCGCCTCCGGGGCGCGGCTCAGCGGATACGGCCGCGTGGTGACCCGGATCCCGATCCGCGCCGCCGCCGCCAGGAACTCCCGCCCGTCGCGCCGGGTGTTCGCCGTCACACTGCGCAGGTTCCGCTCGTAGAACAGCTCGCGGTGGTACGAGAGCGGGGGGATGTCGGTGAGGTGGATCCCGGCGACGGCGAGCGTGCCCGACCGGTCGAGCGCCGCCAGCGCCACCGGTACGAGATCCCCGACCGGCGCGAAGAGGATCGCGGAGTCCAGCGGTTCGGGCGGTGCGTCGTAGGCGCCACCGACCGAGGCCGCCCCCAGTTCGCGCGCCAGGTCGCGCGCCCGCGCCGACCGGGTCAGCACATGGACGGTCGCGCCCTCGGATAGCGCGACCTGCGCCGCCAGATGTGCCGAGCCCCCGAAGCCGTAGATCCCCAGCCTGCCGCCGGGCGGCAGCGCACTGCGCCGCAGCGCCCGGTAGCCGATGATCCCCGCGCACAGCAGCGGCGCCAGCTTCTCGGCGCTTGCGGCCTCCGGCAGCGGATACGCGTAGTCGGCCGGTATCAGCGCCGTATCCGCGAATCCGCCGTCGGCATCCCACCCCGTATAGGTCGACTCGGGGCAGAGGTTCTCCGCCCCCGCTCGGCAGTAGCGGCACCGCCCGCAGGTGCCGCGCAGCCACGCTCCGCCCACCCGGTCACCGGTCCGGAACGCCGTCACCGCCTCGCCCGCGGCAACCACCCGGCCCACGATCTCGTGTCCCGGCACGGTCGCCGGCCGGTGCGGCGCCAGATCACCCTCAGCGAGATGCAGATCCGTACGACAGACACCGCATGCCTCCACGCTCACCAGGAGATCGCCGGGCCCCGGCTCCGGAACGGGCCGGCGCACCGCCGTCAGCGGTCCGGAGTCCGCCGGACCGGGCCGCTCCACGGCCCAGCCGGACAGCGTCTCCGCCCGCGCCACGGCTGCCACCCCTCCAGCGTCGCGCCCGCCCCGGCACCGGGCAAACGCTGGCAGGCACCGCCCGCCGTACCCGCCGGCCACTGGCCTGATCCCGAGCAGCGAATTTCTACAGTGCTGTAGATTTCCGCCCGTAGCCAACGACCGACGAAAGGATGTCCCGTGGGCATCGTCAGCTGGATCGTTCTCGGACTCCTGGCCGGTGCGATAGCCAAGTTCCTTCTCCCCGGGCGCGATCCGGGCGGGCTGGTGGGCACCACGCTCATCGGTATCGCCGGGTCGTTCGTCGGCGGCTGGCTGTCGGCGAAGTTCCTGCACCGGCCGATCGCCCACAACTTCTTCGACGCCGCCACCTGGATCGCCGCCGTCGCCGGTGCGCTCGTGCTGCTGATCATCTACCGGCTGCTGTTCGGGAATTCACGGGACTGAGTCGATTCCACCCGCACCGGGAGAGGCACAGGTTTCTTCGCGGCTGCGGGAACCGCCGTGCCGGCGCGTCCGTTTCCCCGGCAGACCGGAATTGGGGAATCAGATGACCGTGAACATGAGCAAGGGCCAGAAAGTCAGCCTCAGCAAGTCCGACGGCGGGGCGCTGAGTGTCGTACGGATGGGACTGGGCTGGCAGGCCGCGCGCCGCAAGGGATTTCTCGCCCGCCTGACGGCCCGGGAGATCGACCTCGACGCGTCGGCGGTGCTCTTCGCGGGCAAGCAGCCCATGGACGTGGTCTTCTTCCAGCACCTGGTCAGCGACGACGGCTCGGTGCGGCACACCGGCGACAATCTGGTCGGGGGCAGCGGCCAGGGGGATGACGACGAGTCGGTTCTGGTCGATCTCCAGCGGGTCCCCGCGCACGTCGACCAGATCGTGTTCACCGTCAACTCCTTCACGGGGCAGACCTTCCAGGAAGTGGAGAACGCCTTCTGCCGCCTGGTCGACGAGACCAACGGCCAGGAACTGGCGCGGTACACCCTCTCCGGAGGCGGCGCGCACACCGCCCAGGTCATGGCCAAGGTCTTCCGGGCGGACGGGGGTTGGCAGATGGCGGCGCTGGGCACGCCCGCGCACGGCCGGACGTTCCAGGATCTGATGCCCACCATCGCCGCGCACTTGTGACGAGGCGAGTCGCCGTGCATGCGTGACGACGCGCTCGACGGCGTATGCGTGACGACGCGCGCCAGGGCGAATGCGTCACGCTGCGGGCCGGATCCCGGTGGCGCCGGTGGCTGTGGCAGGTGGCCGTGAGGGCGCGGGGGCGCCGTCGAGGAGCGGTCTCGACGGCGCTCGCTACTGCGCCCCGGGCGCTTTCGGCCCGGAGAAGTCCGGGCTGCCGAAGTCGGGGCCGGAGAAGTCCGGGGAGCTGAAACCCGGGCCGTCGGTGTGGACGGGGCGCCCCTCGCCCGTGCCGCCGGAGACACCGGCCGCGGCGGGGCGCGGGAGGGCCGGGCGTCCGGTGCGACTCCCGCCGCCGCTCAAGGTGGTGTCCAGCCGGCCGAGCAGGAACGGCATGATTCCCCGCTCCAGCAAGGCCAGTTGCCAGGCGGCGTGCGCCCGCGCGGTCTCCGGATCGGCGTCCTCCGGCGTCCGGGCGTCGGCCGCCGCGCGGTTGCGCGCTGCCGCCGCGAGCACCCAGACGAGCCCCGTCAACGTCGCCACACCCGCTACACCCGCGGACGTCCAGCCGGCCGTGATCAGCTCGTCGGCGAGCGGGGACGGCGATGCGACGGCCCGCAGACCGAAGCCGAACAGCAGGAAGACGGCCGCCGCGGTGGCGGCCAGGCCGGGCACCAACACCCCCAGCGCGGGCAGCAGTCCGCCGCTCCGGGCCTGCGTGCCGGTGCCGGTCGCGGGCTCCACGGGGCGGATCGGCGTCGTGGCGGCCCGCAGCCGGACGAACTCGCGGTACTCGGCCGCCGCCCCGGCGGTGATCGCGGCGCGCGCCCCGAGCGCCTCGCTGCGCAACTGCTCGGAGTTGAGCGTCCTGGACGTCCGCTGCAACGCCTCCCTGACCTCCGGGGAGTTCAGGGCCCGGTCCAGGGTGCGCTCGAATTCGGGTGCGTCCTGTGCCTCTAAGCGGTCGTTCTCGTGCACGTGTATTCCCCGGTGGGTTGAGGGAGCCAAGGTTGCGCGGTGCGGCCCGGTGCTCTGCCGGGGCCGACCGGACGGCGATGCATTCCGGTCACTGTGCGACCAACGTGGTGCACTTCTTGATGGTTCCCTGATTGCGCAATCTCTAAAGTGTTGCTCATGGATGAGATGGACGCAGCAGGGTGGGAAACGGCCGTACTCTCCGGCGGGCCGGCGGACGGGGTCCGGCTGCGACTGAGCGGCCGGCCGAGCGTGCTGCAGGTCAACCACCCCTGCCAGGCGGAGAACGCACCGGACGGCATGCAGATCGCGGCGCTGCACATCTACCGCCGTGACCTGAAGGTGAAGAGCGAGCCGCTGCGGTACGGGTTCGACGGGGTCAGCCCCTGACGGTCCGTCAGTGGTGAGGAGTTCCGTGCCCCTGCCTCAGGAAGCGGGGCGGGGGCCGGCCTCCTGGTCCGCGCGGGCGGCGGCGGGACGCTCGGCGCCGGCGCTGCCGGGGGCGGTCGCCGAGCTGACGCTGCCGGGCGCGCCGGGTGCCGCGTGGATCGTGCGCGGCGACTCGGTCCGCTCCTGGGGTCCCGCCTCGTAGGTGGCGGTCGGCGGCGTCCCGTCGTCCTCCCGCATCGCCTTCGCCTCGCTCTTGAGGATCCGCAGCGACTTCCCCAGTGCGCGGGCGGTGTCGGGCAGCTTCTTGGAGCCGAAGAGAACAATCACGACGATTGCCACCACGAGCAGATGCCAGGGTTCCAGTCCGTTGCGCAGCATCGCTGCCCGCCTTTCTCTCGTTGTCACAGTCGCGGCCGACGGGGACCGGCCCCGGATTTCACTTGCTACATTGCGCAACTGTATAACCCTGTGCAGGGGCTCCCCGTCTGCCTGCACGAAATCGCACGGACGAGGGTGCACACGTGACACGCAGCCACAAGGCACAAGCCGTACGCGGGAGCGAGGACGGGCTTGTCGGGGGACGGCGGCGTCGGCCCAGCGGGGTCCGGACAGCGGCGGCGCTCACGGTCTCCGTTCTGCTGCTTGCGGTCGCGGGTTCCGGCTGGCTCTACCTCCAGCTCAACGGGAACATCACCACCTTCGGCGCGGACGGCCTCAGCCGGGACCGGCCCGCCGCGGGCGCCGGCGGCAGCAACGTCCTGGTCATCGGCTCCGACTCGCGCGCCGGCAGCAACGCCAGGCTGGGCGGCGGGACGGGCGACGTGGGGCGCTCGGACACCGCCTTCCTGCTGCACGTCTACGGCGACGGCCGGCACGCGGGCGCCGTGTCGTTCCCCCGCGACACCCTCGTCGAGATCCCGCCGTGCCGGCTGCCCGACGGAAGCTGGACCGCCCCGCAGTCCGGGGCGATGTTCAACTCCGCGTTCACCGTGGGCCAGACCGCCAAGGGCAATCCGGCCTGCACCCAGAACACCGTGGAGAAGCTGACCGGGCTGCGTGTCGACCACACCGTCGTCGTGGACTTCGCGGGCTTCTCGAAGATGACCACCGCGGTCGGCGGCGTCACCGTGTGCCTGCCCAAGGACGTCTACGAGGGCGACCTCAACCCCAACCGGGGATCGCGCGGGCAGCTCATCTTCGCCAAGGGCCCGCAGACCGTCTCCGGCCGGAAGGCGCTGGACTACGTACGCCTGCGGCACGGCATCGGGGACGGCTCGGACATCGGGCGCATCAAGCGGCAGCAGGCGTTCGTCTCCGGCCTGATCAAGAAGGTCAGGTCGCAGGGCATGAACCCCTCCGCGCTGCTGCCGCTGGCGAACGCGGCCACCGAGTCGATGACCGTCGACCCGGGGCTGGGCTCGGCGGACAAGCTCCTCGCCTTCGCGATGTCGATGAAGAACATCGATCTGCACGACACCAAGTTCGTCACCCTGCCGTGGCGCTATCAGGGCGCCCGGGTGGCGATCGTGCATCCGGACGCGGACAACCTGTGGGCGGCGATGCGCGCCGACCGCACCGTGGACGGCCAGGACGCCAGCGGCACGTCCGCGCACAAGGACGATGACGGCAAGGCCGCCTACGCCACCGCCGCGGGGCCGGGCGTCACGGTGTCCGGGGCCGGCATCCGCGTCACCGTCTACAACGGCACCACCGTCCCCGGGCTGGCCGCCCGCGCCGCCGACGAGCTGAAGGCCGCCGGCTTCACCGTCACCGGCACCGCCACCGCCGGCGCCCAGCGGCACACCACCACGGTGATCAGCTACGGCCCCGGCCGGCAGGACCACGCCGTGGCCGTCGCCCGGCTCTTCCCCGACGCGGTGCTCCAGCAGGCCGCCGCCCCGGGCGTCAACGTCACCCTCGGCCGGTCCTACGCAACCCGACCCGCCCCCGCTGCGTCCCCGCACGGAGGAGAGCCGTCACAGGTGGGCGGCAGGGCCCGGTCCGCCGACGACAACCCCTGCTCCGATCTCTCCTACGGCTGACGACCGCCCATAATGGACAGTCGCAGGAGTCCCGTTCACCCTGTTTCGCCCCTACGTATCCCGTACACATCCCGAGCTTCCTGAGGAGATCAGCCCTATGTCAGCCCTCCGCCGGCCCTCGCCCGGCCCTCTGACCGGAGTCCTGTCCGGCGTCCTGCTGGCGGCCCTCGTGCTGCTCGCCACGGTGGCCGTGCTGCCGCGGCCGGCGTACGCCGCGGGCAGTGGCCTGGGCACCGTGGCCGAGGCACTGAGAAAGAGCCCGGTATATGTCGATCCGCGGGTGAAGGACCAACTGCCGGACGCGGACCGGGACGCCCTCGCGAAGAAAATACGCGACGCCGACAAGCCGGTCTTCGTCGCCGTGCTGCCCGACACCGCCGAATTTCCCAAGAAGACGCTGCTGCAGGACCTGCGGACCAGGGTCGGCGTGACCGGCGTCTACGCCGTCCACCTCAGCGCCGTAGGCTTCAACGCCGGCGCCGACCGGACGGTGCTGCCCACCAACGCGATGGACAACCTCAAGAAGGCCGTCAGAGACTCCCACAGCCGCGACGACGCCAAGGGCATGGTCACCGACTTCGTCACCCAGGCCATCGCCCAGGCCCACGGGACCGCACCCTCCTCATGGGGCGACGACGCGAGCGGCGGCTCCGGCGGCTCCACCACCGGGCTGATCGCCGCCGGTGTGGTCGTCGCGGGCGCCGGAGGCGGCTACGCCCTGTACCGCCGGAACCGGAAGCGGCGCGAGCAGGCCGAGCTGGAGCAGCTGCGCGTGGTGGTCGACGAGGACATCACCGCCTTCGGCGAGGCTCTGGAGCACCTCGACTTCAACCCCTCCGAGCCCGGCGCCACCGACGACATGCGCGCCGACTACACCACGGCCCTGGATGCCTACGACCTCGCCAAGACCACGATGGCCGAGGCCCGCGTCCCCGGGGACGTACGGGCGGTGACCGACGCCCTGGAGCGCGGCCGGTTCGCGCTGGCCACGCTCGCCGCGCGGCGCACCGGCGCACCGCTGCCGGAACACCGCAAGCCCTGCTTCTTCGACCCGCGGCACGGTCCCTCGACCGTCGACGTGCAGTGGGCCCCGCCGGGCGGCGCGCCGCGCCCCGTCCCTGCCTGCGCGGCCGACGCCACGCGGCTGGCCGACGGCCAGGAGCCGATGTCCCGTACGGTGCAGACCGCCGACGGGCAGCAGCCGTACTGGAACGCCGGACCCGCCTACTCGCCGTGGGCCGGCGGCTACTTCGGCAGCGGCGTGCTCCCCGCCCTGGTCGCCGGAACCGTGCTCGGTTCCCTCATCAGCGCCCCGTCCGCCTACGCCGACTCCCCGTCGTTCTTCGGCGGCACGGAGGGCGGGACCGACTCCGGCGCCAACTTCAACCCGGCGGACTTCGGCGGCGGTTGGGGCGACGGCGGCGGCTTCGACGGAGGTGGCTTCGACGGTGGCGGCGGCGACTGGTGAGCCGGTGAACCACGGCTGACCCGCCGACGCGCCAGGGCCTGCCCGGATTCCGTTCCGGGCAGGCCCTCGGCCGTTCTCGCGGTCCGTTGGTCGTTGCCGTGGTCCGTCAGCCGTTCTCCCGACGCGCGTACCGCATCCGCGCGATGGTCAGCGCCGCCCCGTAGAGCGCGAGGACGACCGAGAGCAGCAGGTAGTACAGCGGCGGCGGGGCCGACATGGCCAGCAGCGGAGCCAGCGGGGAGACCGGCAGCAGCAGACCGACGACCGCGAGGGCCGTGACGGCGAGATGGACCGGTCCGATGGCCCGGCCCTCGGCGGCCCGGCGGCCCGTCCGCAGTAGCAGCATCACCATCCCCTGGGTCAGCAGGTTCTCGGTGAACCACCCGGCGTGGAACATCGTGGGAGTGTCGGTCCCCGACGTCGCCCGGGCCGAGAACGCCAGCACCGCGAAGGTCGCCAGGTCGGCGGCGGCGTTGATCAGGCCGAAGGCGGTGATGAAGCGGAGGAAGACCCGCGGGCGCAGCACGGCGGGACGGCGCGCCGAGCCGGGGCCCGGGCGGTCGAAGGCGAGCGAGAGCTGCGCCGCGTCGAAGCAGAGGTTCTGCACCAGGACCTGGGCCGGGAGCATCGGCAGAAAGGGCAGCAACAGACCCGCCGCCAGCATCGCGATCACGTTGCCGAGGTTGGACGACAGCGTTATCCGCAGATAGGCGGCGATGTTGCTGCTCGCGTGCCGGCCGGTGGTGATCGCCCGCTCGATGGCGGTCAGATCCTTCTCGCCGAGCACCACGTCCGCGCCCTCGCGTGCGACCGGCACCGCCCCGCGCGGACAGATCCCGACATCCGCGGCGTGCAGCGCGGGCAGGTCGTTGACCCCGTCCCCGAGGAACCCCGTGGTGTGCCCGCTCTCCCGCAGCGCGGTGACGATCCGGGCCTTGTCCTGGGCCGTGCACCGCGCCACGACCGTCGCCCGCTCGACCGCCGCGGCCAGCGCCGGCCCGCCGCACCCGGCGAGCCGGTCCGCGGTGAGCACCTCGCCCGGCTCCAGCCCCAGATCCCGGCAGGCTCGCGCCGCGGTGCCCGGGTGGTCGCCGGTGAGCACCTTCACCGCCACCCCGCGCTCGGCGAGTACCTCCAGCGCGTCGGCCGCGGACGGCGCGAGCGCATCGCTCAGCTCGACGAAGCCGAGGAAGGTCAGCCCCCGGACGTCGGCGTCCGTGTACGCGCCGAGCCGGGGACGGCGCTCGCAGCGCGCCACGGCCAGCAGCCGCAGACCGCCCTCCGCCTCCGCCGCGGCGAACCGCAGCAGCCGCTCGCGGGCCGCCTGGTCCATCTCGGCGTCCTGCCCGTCGAGGTTCAGCCGCCCGCAGCGGGCGACGACATCCTCCACCGCGCCCTTGGCGACGAGAGTGTGGCTGCCGTGCCGCCCGGGGCTGCGGACCACCGCCGCGGCCAGCCGCCCGACCGGATCGAACGGCAGCGCCGCGATCCCGTCGTACTCCAGCGGATCCGCCCCGCACGCGTCGGACGCCTCCAGGACCGCCTCGTCCAGCGCGTCCGGCACCGGCAGCTCGGCCAGCTCGATCGTCCAGAAGCTGTTCACCGCCGCCCAGCGCAGCACCTCGGGATCGCCGACGCCGCGCGCGTCGACGGCCCGTACGACGACCGGCCGGTCCTGGGTCAGGGTGCCCGTCTTGTCCAGGCACAGCACGTCGATCGCCCCGAGATCGTGCAGTGCCGGCAGCCGCTTGACGATCACCCCGCTCGCCCGGGCCAGCGCGGCGGCCCCCCGGGCCAGCGCGGTGGTGACGATCACCGGCAGCATCTCCGGCGTCAGACCCACCGCGACGGCCACCGCGAACGGCAGCGTCTCCAGGCCGCGTCCGCGCAGCGCGGCGTTCGCCATCAGCACCAGCGGCGGCGTCAGCAGCATGAAGCGGATCAGCGTCCACGCGATGCCGTGCACCGAGCGGTCGAACGCGGTCTCCCCGCGCCGCCGGGCCCGCCCGCCGTACGCCGCGGCGAACCGGGTGTCCGCCCCCGTGGCCACCACCAGCGCCGTCCCGCTCCCGGACGCCACGCTGCTGCCCTGGAAGCACATGTGCGGCGGTTCGGCCGGCCCGCCGTCCCCGTCGAGCGGCGCGTCCACCGGCCGCTTCGGCACCGGCGCGGACTCACCGGTCAGCGCCGCCTGGTGCACGGTCAGCCCGCTGGCCCGCAGCAGCCGCACATCCGCCGGTACCAGGTCTCCCGGGCCCAGCCGCACCACATCGCCGATGACCAGCTGGTCGACGGGGATCTCCCGCACCCGCGGCGGAGCGTCGTCGTCCGTCCGGCGCTGCACCGTCGCCGTGGTGGCGACCAGCTCCCGCAGCGCCGCCATCGAGCGGCTGGCATGGTGCTCGCCGCCGGACCGCAGCGCGCAGCTGACGGCCACCAGCGTCAGGATCACGCAGGCGGTGCCCCAGGAGGCGACGGCCGCCGACACCAGACCCAGGCACAGCAGCACCGTGGTGAACGGATCCCGCAGACTGCCCAGGAAACGCCGCGGCCAGGACACCGGCTTCCAGGACGGCATGGTGTTCTCGCCGAGCCGGGCCAGCCGCTCCTCGGCCTGCGCGTCGGTCAGTCCGCGCGGCCCGCTGTCCAGCCGCCGCATCAGCTGCAACGACGTCAGCGCGGCCAGCGCCCCGACCCCCGCCGGGGCGCGGCGGGGCTCCCCGTCCGCGCGGGTGTCTTCCGTGTCCGGGGACGTCGGGCCGGTCCCGGGTGCCGCGGTGATCTCAGGCACCGAGCTCACGCAGGCGGAACGGCGCCTCTACCTCGGAACGGGCGGCGAGCTGGACGACCAGCGTCCGCATCACCGCCACCACGTCGGGGTCGTCGACGAGGTAGACCACGCGCCGGCCCTCGCGGCGCGAGCGCACCAGTCCGGCCAGTTTCAGCTTGGACAGGTGCTGGCTCACCGCCGGCAGGGCGCCGCCGACCCGCTCGGCGAGCCCGCTGACGTCGCTCTCGCCCTGGGCCAGTGCCCAGACGATGTGCAGGCGCGGGGGAGAGGCCAGCAGCCCGAACATCGCCGCCGCCGCGGCCAGTACCTCGGCGGACGGGTCGGGCTTGGCGGCCTTGGCGGCCTTGCCGTCGAAGCTGGTCACCACTGCCGCTCTCCGTCCTTCCGGGGCGTCCCCTTGTCCCCGGAACGCCCAGTGTAGGCGGCGGGCCGTATGCCCTGACAGGCCGAAGCTTCCAGTGCCGAACAGGCGAGTGCGGAGTGCCGGGAGCCGCGGCTGCCCCCATGATGGCGAATGCTTCACCACGGGTGCATCACGGCCGCATCAGCCACTCGATCTCGCGAGGTCTCACGATGGAAGAGAACGGGACCATGGAAGCGCCCCGGCCCCTTGCCGGTGGCCGGGCCACCTACGGGGGCCGGACCACGGAATGGAGCCGGGCCCTGAGGGACGGTCGGGCGCTGCGCCGGGCTCCGGTCCAGGTCCACGGGCTCCGCCCGCTGCCCGCCGACGTCTCCGCCCCGCGCACGCTGCCCTGGCTCGTCGCGGTCAGCGCGCTCTTCGTCCTCCTCCAGGTGGCCCTGGTGGCACCCGGATCCGGGCTGGGCTGGGACGAGACGGTCTACGCGAGCCAGGTCAGCCGGCACGCGCCACCTGCCTTCTTCAGCGCACCGCGGGCCCGCGGCATCACCTACCTGATCGCGCCGGTGACCGAACTGACCTCCTCCACCACCGTCCTGCGGATCGTCCTCGCGGTGCTCTCCGGCGCCGGTCTCCTGGGCGCGCTGTGGATCTGGCGCCGGCTGCTGCCCACCCGCGTCCTGGCCCTCGGGGGCGCCCTCTTCGCCACCCTCTGGATCACCCTCTACTACGCGCCCCAGGCCATGCCCAACCCCTGGAGCGCGTACGCCACGCTGGCCGCCGTCGGCTGCTTCCTGCGCGCCGTACGGGACCGCGCCGACCGGTCGGCGCGGGTCATGCTCCCGCTCGCCGTCGCGGTGGTGGCGCTGATGCGCCCGCCGGACGCCGTCTGGCTGGTGCTCGCGCTGGCCGCCGCGGCGCTGGCGGTGCCCCGGTGGCGGCGCCCCGGGCTCGTCCTGCTGCTGGTGGGCGGGCTGGTGCTGGGCGGCGCGGACTGGGTCGTCGAGGCGTACACCCGCTACGGCGGCCTGCTCGCCCGGCTGCACCGGGCCGCCGAGATCCAGGGCGGCATCGGCTGGAACGTCGCGGTGGAGGACCAGATCCGCAGTCTGGACGGGGTCGGGCTGTGCCGTCCCTGCGACGTGCCCTGGAGCCACCCCGTCACGGCGGTGTGGTGGTTCGCCCTGCCCGTCCTGGTCGTCGGGGGCATCCTGGCCGCCGTACGGGCCAGGCGCCCAGCCACCGCGCTGCTGCCCGGCGCGGTAGCGCTGGTGATGGCCGTGCCCTACCTCTTCCTCATCGACTACGCCGCGCCCCGCTTCCTGCTGCCCGGCTACGCCCTGCTGGCCCTCCCCGTGGCCGACTGCGTGTGGCGGCTGATCGCGCGCGGGGACCGACTCCGCCCGTTCGCCACGATCCTCTTCACCGTGGCCCTCCTGGGACATCTGGCCGTCCAGGGCGCCGTGCTGACCGGCAACACCGCCCGCAACCGCCATATGCACCAGGACTTCACGGCCGTCGCCACCGCCCTGCACGGCCTCGGACTGCGCCCGCCCTGCACGCTCTCCGGCGAGAACGCCGTCCAGATCGCGTACTACACGGGCTGCGCCTCCCGGCAGATCGGCGGCCCCGACGCCAGCATCACCCCCGACGGACTGCGCGCCGAGGCCAACCGACGCCCGGTGGCCCTGCTCGTCCCGCCGCGCACCGCGCCCCCGGCCTACGCCCGTTCCTGGCACCCCGCGCCGCTGCCCGACTCCACCCGATTCCGGGGATACCGTGCCTATCTCGCGCCGGTCCCGAAGGCCCGGAAAACGGCCGCAAGGTAAATCCCGCGGATATGCGGGGGAAATTCCGGCGAGCGCAGAATTCACCGGATCTCCGTTCGGATGTGCGGACCGGAAACTTCCGCACCGTGTTTGATCGGGGGTGCATCACCACACCCCCCTCCTCACAGTCTTCAGTGCCGTCAACGCACCGTTCCGGAAGTGGACCATGAGCACGATCAGCATCGGCGAGGCCGTCCTCCTCGAAATCACCGAGGACGTGACGGAATGCCTCCCGGTCTCTCCTGCCGGCCGCCCTGGCATCACCGACCGGCGCGAGAGCGCCGGAGGGCCGAGGGGAGTATCCGGCGACGACCGAGCCGTGCTGGCCGCCCCTCACGCGGCGAACCGCTGAGCGCGGGTGCTCTCGGCTGACGACCACCGCCCGCCGACGGAGCCCGGCGCGGGGCTGCGGGCGCGGTTGCACGCGGTCGAGGAGGCAGCCGAGCGGATCGGCACCACCTTGGACGAGCAGACCACCTGCGCCGAACTCGCCCGGTTCGTCTGCCGACGGCTGTGCGACGCCGCCGCGGTGGACCTCCTCCCCGAGGACGCGGCCACCGGCGCACCCGGAACACCCGGTGGTCCACCGTCCCCGGCAGCGCTGCACCGGGCGGCCGAGGCGGGCTCCGCCCCGCTGCTGGAATCCGGGTTCGCCGCCGTACCGGTGCCCCTGTCGGTGCCGCTCCTCGCCCACGGCCACCTCTACGGCGTGCTGCTTGCCGCCCGCGCCGACGGCGGCTTCACCGAGGACGAGAGCGCCACCCTCCGCCACGCGGCCCGCCTGGCAGCCGCCCATCTCGCGCACGCCCGGCGCCACGCCGCCACCCGGCGCACCTCGATGGACCTGCAACGCGCGCTGCTCGCCGAACCCGGCCGCCCGCACCCCAACCTGGAGCTGGCCACCCGCTATCTGCCGTCCGGCACCAGCGCCTTGGTCGGCGGCGACTGGTTCGAGTCCGTACGGCTCCACTTCGGGCGCACCCTGCTGGCCGTCGGCGACGTCATGGGGCACGGGCTCGACGCGGCCGTCGACATGAACGCCTACCGCTCCGCCCTCCGTTACGTCGCCTCGGCCGATCTGCCGCCGCACCGGGTCCTGCGCCAGCTCGACCTCGCGGTGGCCGAGGACGACGGCCGCCGCCCGGCGACCTGTCTGCTGGCCCGGGTGGATCCGGCCCGCGGTATCGCCGCGTTCGCCGCCGCGGGCCATCTCCCGCCGGTCGTGTTCACCGGCGCCGGCACCGCCGAACTGCTCCGCGTCCCGGTCGGCCCGCCGCTGGGCACCGGCGTCGGGGGCTACGACCTGGTCACCCGCGCCCTCACCCCCGCCGACACCCTGGTGATGTTCACCGACGGCCTCGTCGAACGGCGCGGCGAGGACATCGACGCCTCCCTGGACCGGGTCGCGGGGATGCGCCTGCCCGCCGGCGCCGGGGTGGAGGACGTGCTCGACGAGGTGCTGCTCCGCCTCGACGGACGGCGCGCCGAGGACGATGTCGCGGTCCTCGCCGCCCGCATCCGCCACCACCCGGGCCCCGGCGGCTCCCGGCGGCCCGCCCGACCGGACGTCGTGTCGCCGCGCAACGGTGAGTCCGCGGAGGGGTGCTGCGGATCGGTCCAACTCAAGGGAGACGGTGGTGAGTTGCCGGTACGGGGCGAGTGAGGGGGCAGTCGACGGCCGGCGTCCCGTGCGAGCGGGAAGAGCCGGTGATGCGCGGGGTGCCGGTGGCGTCGTCGGACGGATCGACCCGGACGATGTGCTTGCCGACCGCCGGTCGCCTCGTGAGGGTCGGTGCGCGGCGTGGTCGGGTCCCCGTCCTCCGGTACCGCCGCACCGCTACGGCGCCGGGCGCCGCGGCGGCGGTGACGGCCGGCCCGCCGACGTCCCCGTGGCGGGCTGTTCCGCGTCCGGTTGCTCCGGGGCCGGTCGCCCCGCGCCCGGTTCCTCGGCGTCCGGGAACCGGGTGATGGCGATCATCGCCGCGTCATCGCCCAGGTTCCCGTCCGCGTACCGGAGCAGATCGTCGTGGAGACGCCGCACGAGGGAGGCCGGGTCGCGGTCGTTCCAGGAGGCCAGCCGGTCGGCCAACGGGTAGAAGACGCCGTCGCGGTTGCGGGTCTCCATCACCCCGTCCGTGTAGAGCAGCAGCACATCGTCCGATGCGAACGGGAACGTCTCGACCTCGTACTCGCTCGGCGAGGGGGTGTTCAGGCCCAGCGGGATCGCCGGATCGGCGACCTCCAGCGGCAGGACCCTGTCGTCGCGCAGCAGCAACGGCGGAGGGTGTCCGCAGTTCACCATCCGCAGGAACGGGTCGCTGTCGGGCACGTCCAGCATCAGCGCGGTGACGAACGACTCCGGGTCCTCCTCGGGGGCGTGGGCCAGGTTCCAGTACACCGAGTTGCCCAGGTGCGCCATCATGCCCGCGAGGGGGAGGTGCCGGTAGGCCGCCCCGCGGAAGGCGCCGACCAGCGCGGACGCCTCGCCGATGGCCGCCAGGCCCTTGCCGCGCACGTCCCCGATGACCAGCCGGACCCCGCCCGGCACCGGCGCCGCCGCGTACAGATCACCGCCGATCTCGGCCTCCTCCTCCGCCGAGATGTACGCGCACTCGATCCGCAGCCGGCCGATCCGGCGGGGCAGCGGCCACAGCAGCACCTGCTGTGCCGCCGCGGCCACCGACCGTACCTGGACGAGCTGCCGCGCATGCCGGTCGCGCACATAGCGGAAGATCGTCACCAGTACCGACAGGACGAGGAGGGCGGCGACCTGCGCCTGGTGGTTCGCGGTCGTCAACCCGCCGTGCAGCTGGCCGATGAGGATCTGGGCGGCCACCGCCAGGGCTCCGACGGCGCCGGTCAGGCGGGCCCCCGCGAAGGACGCGGTGATCGCGGGCGCGGCCACCAGGAACGGGCCCAGGTGGATGCTCGTGGGCGTGCTGATGTCCAGCACGGTGACCGCGACGATCAGCGCGAGCGGGATGGCGACCAACCCGTGGCTCAGCTGCCAGGACCTGCCGGGACGGGGGCGACCCTGCCGGACGCGCATACCTCCTCTTTACACCCGGCGCGGCTGCAGTGCCCGCAGGGCCTGTCCGGCCGCCCGGAGAGGCCGGCCGGACAGGTTCCGGGCTGCCGCGTCGCGCCCCGTGCCGGAGCGCGACGGCGTCCCGGGTCAGAGGGTGACGATCTTCTTCGCGTCGGCGTAGTGGGCACCGTGCGGGGTGACGACGCTCGCAGCGACCTGGACCTTGTTTCCCTTGTGGAACGAGGAGCCGGGCTTGGGGCGCAGGGTCAGTCGCACCCGGTGCTGCCGCGCGTCGCAGACCAGCTTCTTGTTGGCCAGGGTCGCGGTGGCCACGGCCGGCCGGTGCCCCTTTGCCGGGTGCAGGCGCGTCGCGGTGGTCGCCAGGTGCACGTCGGAGCCGGGGTCGCAGGAGTAGGCGAGGGCGGCCGTTATCACCGCGTGCCGGGTGTCCAGGGCGACCTTGCCGACGGTGATGGAATTGGCCTTGGCGGCGGCCGGGGACGCCAGGGCGCCGACGGTGCACGCGGCGAGCGTCAGGGTGGCGACGGCGGTACCGGCGGCCCGGCGGTTCAGAAGGGCTGGCTTCACAGGTGGCGTCCTTTGCTGGTGTCGTGTTCGGTCGGGTGCATGGGCGTACGTCGTGCGGTGTCCGGCTCGTGCGCCTCTCGCTTGTCTTGATGGCAATTGCCGCCGCCAGGTTGCGAGATGAGCCGGTTTCCTGATCGGGGCGGCCACGGCCCGCGCCGCGACCGCCCCGTCGGATCCGCCGGCCGGGTCAGGCCCCCGGCGGCAGGTACGACGGCCGGCCGGAGCCCCGGGTCAGCCGGTAGCCGCCGATGCCCGCGAGAGCCGCGAGAACGCCGCCCACGGCGGTCCACACCCAGCGGTCCGACCACCAGCCCGACGACCAGCCGCCGTCCGGCGCGTCGGACGCCGCGGGCTGCTGCGCCGCCGCGCTCCCACTGGGCTTCGGGGCCGGCGCGACCGCGCCCGGCACCAGGGGAGCGGACAGCTTGCCGTCCACCGCCTGCGCGCCGCCCGCTTCGGAGGCGGACGCCTCGACCTCGGCGTGCACCGGCTGCCCCAGGTCGTCCTGAGGCAGGTCGACGACGGTCAGCCGGATGTAGTAGCTCCCCGGCAGCGGGTCGTTCGCCCACTGCTCCGCCCAGCCGCGCACGGTCCGCAGCGAGCAGGACAGCTCGACCGACGCGGCGTCCTTGGCCGCCGCCTTGGTCTGCGCCCCGTACCGGCACGCCTGCCGGCGGCGCAGCCCGTCGTACACGTCCAGCTGCCAGGTCGCCGCGCCGTGCCGGGCGGACGACGGCGGCAGCGTCACCTTCGCCTTGACCGTGGCGCGCGCTCCGGCATCGATCGGCAGCACCCAGTAGAGGTAGTCGCCGGTGGAGGCGCCGGCGGTGGCCCGCTGGTCCATCCTGATCGGCGTCGCGGTACGGAAGGAGGTACCGGCCTCGGTGGGGGCGCTGTCAGCCCCGGCGGAGGCACTGGCGCTCGGGCTCGGGCTGTCGGCGACGGCGGTGCCTGCCGCACCGGCGAGCCCGGCGCACGCCACCAGCACCGCGGCGACGGTCGTCGTCAATCGACGTACGCTACGCATCAGTTGGTCCTCCAGACGGTGACGCGCCAACGGGAGATCCAGCCCCACAGCAGGCCGCCCAGCAGCCCGGCGAGCGCCAGGGCGCCCAGCAGCCACCAGCCCCGGCCGAGGCCGAAGGAGGCCGCGTCGGAGGCGTTGTGCGGCCCGTCCACCACATCCACGGCCAGCTCGACCGGCATGCCCGGGTCGGTCTTGACCGAGGCGGGCGCCGAGAAGGAGTTGCTGACCTGGAGGCAGACGGTCTCCGCCGCGTTCTTGCCCGCGTCGTCCGAGGAGCCGGCCGGGGGCTTGGCGTAGCGCAGCCCCGTCGAGACGGCGTCGGTACGGCCGTCGCCTGCCTCGGAGCCGCGGACGATCTCCCGTCCGTGCACCGTGGAGGCCCGGAGCAGCACCCCGTAGTCGTTGTTGACGGCGCGGTCCGCCGCGACGCTCACCGACGCGCGCAGCTCCTGGCCGGGCTTGACGTCGACGCGGTACCAGCGGTGCTCGGCGAACTTCTCGCGGTCGCTGTAGAGACCGGGCTTGAGCTGTGGGGCGCCGGTGCACTGCTGGGTGCCCTGGGTGGCGACCGGTGTCCGCACGGGATGCGCCGTACGGTTGACCAACTGGTGGACCCGGTCGCGGAGTTGGCCGCGGTGCTGCACCGAGGTGTAGGTGCCGCCGGTGGCCTCGGCGATACAGCTCAGCTGGCTGCGGGTCTTGGCGTCCGGCAGCAGCCCGAGCGTGTCGACGGTGAGGTGGATGCCCTGGGCGGCGATGTCGCGCGCCACCTGGCAGGGGTCCAACGGGGCGCAGGTGTCCTCGCCGTCGGTGATGAGGACGATCCTGCGCTGCCCGTCACCGCCCTGGAGGTCCTTGGCCGCGGCCTGGAGGGCGGGGCCGATCGGCGTCCAGCCGGTGGGGACGAGCGTGGCGACCGCGGTCTTGGCCTCGGTGCGGTTGATCGGGCCGACCGGGTAGAGCTGGCGGGTGTCCTTGCAGCCGACCTGCCGGTCCTCGCCCGGGTAGTTGGCGCCCAGGGTGCGTATGCCGAGCTGGACGCCCTCGGGGACGGCGTCCAGCACGTCGTTGAACGCCTGCTTCGCCGCGGACATCCGGCTCTGCCCGTCGATGTCCCGGGTCCGCATCGAGCCGCTGACGTCGAGCGTCAGCTCGACCTTGGGGGCGGACTGCTGCGCGGGTTCGCCGGCGGCGGCCGGGGTGGGCGACAGCCCGACCGTCAGGGCGGCCAGCAGCCCGCACACCCCGGCCGCCAGCCTTCGCCTGGTGATCCGTTTGGTGATCGTTCTGGTGATCATCGCCGGATCGTATGGAGAAATCGCGCCGAGTCCAAAACGACCCTGAGGGAGGCGGCAAACCTCCCGTAGGAGGAGCGGGCGTACGCGACTTCCCGGCCCCGGCGACGAACCGCTGTCCCCGGGATCCCGGACACGTAGGTGGCTCATCTGCGGCCCCACCTCGACGGGGACCGGGCCGCTTGCGTGCCTTCGGCGGCATGCCACCGCGGAAGGCGGTAGGAACGTCGCAGGGAGCGGCAGGAGCGCACCGGAACGCGCGGGAAGCCGCCGGAACACCGAAGAGAGCCGAAGAAGCGACCGACGCGTCCCGCACAGAACAGAAGAGAACAGAACAGCAGCCCCGCGACACCAGGGAGACGGAGAAGATGGCGCCCACGAACCCGCATTTCGGCGACTACCAGAACGAGATCCACGCCAACGGCCTGCTGCACGGTGAACTGCCGCGGCTGCCGATGACCTTCGCCGAGCTGGAGGCGCGCGCCGAGTCCGCCCTGCCACCGTCCGTCTGGTCGTACGTGTACGGCGGCGCCGGGGACGAAAGCACCCAGCGCGCCAACGTCAGCGCCTTCGGGCGCTGGGGGCTGATGCCGCGGATGATGGTCGGCGCCGCCCAACGCGACCTCAGCGTCGAGCTGTTCGGGATGACCCTGCCGTCGCCGCTGCTGATGGCTCCCATCGGGGTGATCGGACTGTGCACCCAGGACGGGCACGGCGATCTGGCCACCGCGCGCGCCGCGGCCCGTACCGGCGTACCGATGATCGCCTCGACCCTGTCCGCCGACCCCATGGAGCAGGTCGCGGCCGAGTACGGCGGCACCCCCGGCTTCTTCCAGCTCTACACCCCCAGCGACCGGGAGCTGGCCGAGAGCCTGGTCCGGCGCGCCGAGGCCGCCGGGTTCAAGGGCATCGTCGTCACCCTGGACACCTGGACCCTCGGCTGGCGCCCGCGCGATCTGGCCACCGCCAACTTCCCCCAGCTGCGCGGCCACTGCCTGGCCAACTACACCTCGGACCCGGTCTTCCGCGCCCGGCTGCCCAAGCCGCCCGAGGAGGACCCCGGCGCCGCCGTCGCCCTCTACTCCGGCGTCTTCAGCAACCCGCTGACGTGGGACGACCTCCCCTGGCTGCGCTCCCTGACCGACCTGCCGCTGCTCCTGAAGGGCATCTGCCACCCCGAGGACGTACGCCGCGCAAGGGACGGCGGGGTGGACGGCGTCTACTGCTCCAACCACGGCGGGCGCCAGGCCAACGGCGGCCTGCCCGCCCTCGACGCGCTGCCCGGTGTGGTGGCCGCCGCCGAGGGCCTGCCGGTGCTGTTCGACTCCGGTGTCCGCACCGGCACCGACGTCGTCAAGGCGCTCGCCCTCGGCGCGACCGCGGTCGCCGTCGGCCGCCCGTACGCCTACGGCGCGGCCCTCGGCGGCACGGACGGCATCGTCCACGTCCTGCGCTCGCTGCTGGCCGAGGCCGATCTCCTGATGGCGGTGGACGGCTACCCGACGCTCGCCGACCTCCGCCCGGACACTCTGGTACGCGTGTGACCCGCACCGCCCGCCGGGCCGGGCCCCGGCGGGCGGGCGCACTCGGGCGTAAAGGCCGCCGGGAGCGGGAAGTGGTTAACGCGAACCGAGCGGGATGCGTCATGTCCGTTTCCAGGGGGGTCACTTGGCGGCTGCTGTGCCATCGTCACCGGAGCCGCTGTCTCTGGAGCCTCGTCTGGAGGAGCGTCTGGCGTCGCTGCTGAGGTCGGGGCGGTTGCTGCACACCCTCGTCGACGCGCTGGGCTCGCCGCTCAACGTGGTACTGCCGGACCAGATCGCCGAGAACGCCGAGCGGTTCCGCGCCGCGTACGGCACCCGTCATCTCGGCGGCCAGGTGTTCTTCGCGCACAAGGCGAACCGCTCCAGCGCGCTGGTACGGCGGCTCGCGGCGGCGGACGCGGCCGTCGACGTCGCCTCGCTGGGCGAGTTGCAGCATGCGCTGGGGGCCGGTTTCACCCCGGACCGCATCATGGCGACCGGCCCCAAGAACCCGGAGTTCCTGTGGCTCGCCGCCCGCACCGGCGTCACCGTCAACGTCGACTCGTACGGTGAGCTGGAGGCGCTCGCCACCCTGGTGAGGGAGCGTGAACTCGCCCGAATACGCGTGCTGTTACGGCTCTCGGCCTTCGACGGCCCCGGCGTCCGGGTGCTCAGCCGGCCCAGCCGCTTCGGCTCACCGGCGGGGGAGCTGGAGCAACTGCTGAAGGCGGTCGAGCGGCACGCCGACGCGGTCGAGCTGATCGGTGTCGGCTACCACCTGGACACCACCAGCCTGGACGAGAAGGCCCGCGCCCTGGAAGGCTGCGTCCGGGCCATGGACGCCTGCCGCGGCCGCGGACTGCGGCCCCGGGTGGTGGACATCGGCGGCGGCTTCGGCGTCAACTACCTTGCCCACGGGGCGCAATGGGAGCGCTACACCTCCGCGCTGACCGCCGCCGTACTGGGGCGGCGGCCCGCCATCACCTGGCGCGGACACGGCTACGGGCTGCGCAACGACGCGGGCACCCTGCGCGGCTCGCTCGCCCTCTACCCGGCCCACCGCCCGGTCGCCGGCGACCGGTACCTCGACGAGCTGCTGTCCCTGCCCGCGCCCTCCTTCGGCGGCCGGCCGCTGGCCACCCTGCTGCTGGAGAACCTCTACGACCTGTACACGGAGCCGGGGCGCGCCCTGGTGGACCAGTGCGGGCTGGTGCTGGCCCGGGTGCTGGAGGTACGCCGCACGGACGGCGGCGAGCACCTGGTCCGGCTGGGGATGAAGGCCGATGACGCGGGGCTGGAGGAGCACGGGGTGCTGATGGACCCCGTCCTCCTCGCCCGGGACGGGGTCCGCGCCACCTGCGGCGGTGAGCCGGTGGGCGTCTATCTGGCGGGCAGCCTCTGCCTGGAGGCCGATCTGATCACCCGCCGGATGGTCTTCCTGCCGCGGCTGCCCCGGCCCGGCGAACTGCTGGGCTTCGCCAACACCGCGGGCTACTGCATGGATTTCCAGACCAGCGGCGCGCAGCACCAGCCCGTCGCGCGCAAGGTCGCCGCCTGGCAGGAGGAGGGCTCCTGGCATTGGTGCCTCGACGAGCAGTACTGGCCGATCACACGTCCAGGGGGAGAGCGATGAGGTACGACAGCATCACCGAGGCCATCGGGAACACCCCGCTGGTGCGTATCGATCCGGCCGTGCACGGGCTGCGCCATATCGACCTGTACGCCAAGCTGGAACTGCTCAACCCCTTCGGCTCGGTCAAGGACCGCGCCGCGTGGCACATGGCCCGCGCCGGGCTGGCCGACGCCGTCGCGCACGGCAGCCAGGTCGTGGAACTCTCCAGCGGCAACACCGCGAAGGCGCTGGCCGTGATCGCGGGCATGCACGGGCTCTCCTTCAAGAGCGTGACGAACCGGATGCGGATACCGGAGATCAAGGACCTGCTCCTGCTGCTGGGCGCCGAGATCGAGGAGCTTCCCGGGCAGAGCGAATGCCTGGACCCGACCAACACCGACGACCCCCTCACCCTCTTCCACCGGGAGTTGTCCGGGCTCGGCCACAGCTATCTGCACACCGACCAGTACTTCAACGCCCGCAACACCGAGGCGCACACGACGGGTACCGGCCCGGAGATCGTCAAGGACCTGGACGGGCGGGCACCGGACTGGTTCATCGCCTGTGTCGGCACCGCGGGTTCGTCGACCGGGGTGGCGAGGGTGCTGCGGGAGCACGATCCGCGCGTCCGGGTCGTCGGCCTGGTCGCCGGCAAGGCGGACTTCATCCCCGGCATCCGCACCCTCGACGAGGTCCACGAGGTCGGCCTCTTCGACCCGGACACCTACGACACCATGGAGTCGGTCAGTTCCGACGAGGCCATCGAGGGGATGCTGACCCTGGCCCGCCGCTGCGGCATCCTGGCGGGACCCACCGGCGGGGCGGCCTACTACGGAACGGTGCGCCATCTGCAGGCCTGGGACGATGAGTTGACGTCAGGTCAGGGGAGTGCGGCGGCGCGCGGTGCGCGCAGGTCGGCGGTCTTCATCGTCTGCGACCGCATCGAGAGCTATCTCGGTTACACCAGGCAGCGCCGCCCCGACCTGTTCCACCAGCCGCCGCGCAGGAACGCGGTGGCCGATCTGACCGCCGCCGAGATCGCCTCGGCGGGCGCCATCGACACCCAGGACGCCCAGAAGTGGATGGTGCAGGAGCGCCCGTTGGTGGTGGACCTGCGCAGCCCGTTCGCGTACGCCGCGCTGCACATCGAGGGGGCGATCAACATCGTGGACGAGCTCTTCGAGGAACTGGTGCGGGGCGGGCTGCCGTTCGGCAAGCAGCAGCCGGTGCTGCTGGTCTGCCCGGTCGGCGAGCAGTCGGCCCGTTATGCCGCGCTGCTGACCCGCATGGGGCATCCCGACGTCCGCAGCCTCAGCGGCGGGGTCATCGCCTGGCGGGACGCCGGCGCTCCGCTGGTGCGGGAGTGACCGGTATGGCCCCCATCGCGGCGCGTGACCGCAGTGCGGCGCTGTTCGCGGAGCTCGGCCCGTGGCAGCGCGCGCTGCGCGCCCAGTTCCCGATCATCACCGGCAATCCGGAGCTGGCGTACCTGGACAGCGCGGCCACGTCCCAGAAGCCGCAGGCCGTACTGGACGCGGTCCAGGCCCAGTTGACCACCGCCAACGCCAACGCGGGCCGCGGTTCCTACCCGTGGGCCAATGCCACCACGGCGCTGGTGGCCGGTACCCGCGACCGGATCAAGACCTTTCTCGGCGACCCGGACCCGGCCCGCTCCGCGGTCCACTTCACCGGCGGGACGACCGAAGGGCTGCGGGTCCTCGCCCAGGACTGGCTGCCCGAACTGCTCCGTGACGGGGACGAGATCGTCGTTCCGTTCGCCGACCACGAGGCCAATCTCTCGCCGTGGCTGGAGGCCCGGGACCGGCTGGCCCGGCAGGGCGTGCGGATCCGGGTGCGGGAGATGCCCTACCAGACGTCGTCGGGCGACTACGACCCGGCGGCGCTGGCCGAGTCGACCGGGCCGCGCACCCGGTTCGTCGCCGCCACGCACGTGCACCATGTCTACGGCGGGAACATGAACGTGCACCTGATCCGGCGGGTGGTGGGGCCGGACGTGCCGATCTGCCTCGACGCCGCGCAGAGCATCGGCCATCTGCCGGTCTCGGTCGCCGAACTCGACGTGGACTTCGTGGTGTTCTCCGGGCACAAGGCCCTGGCGCTGCCCGGCTCCGGCGCCCTGTGGGCCCGGCAGGCCCGCGGTCCGGAGTTCGTCCCCGGCGGTTGGCGCGGCAGCCCCAACACGACCGGCGTAGCGAGCCTTTCGGCGGCGCTCGACTGGCTGGACGCCGCGGGCACCGACCGGATCGCGCGCTGGACGGTCGCCCTCGCGGCACGGCTGTCCGACGGGCTGCGGCGGCTGGACGCGTACGAGATCCTCGGCTGCCAGCGCAGTCTGGCGCTCGACTCGCCGGTTCAGCAGCGCTGCGGCATCGTCACCTTCCGGCACCGCGACATCAGCGCCCGCGACCTGGGCTTCATCCTCTTCAGCCACGGCTTCATGGTGCGGACGGACGGGCACTGCCAGGGGAGGGCGGGGGAGCGGTCGAGTTCGGTGCGGGTGAGCCTGCATGTCTACAACACCCCGGAGGAAATCGACCGGTTGCTCGCCGTCCTCGCCTCCCTGGTGTGAGGGCCGCTCCTCGGGGGTGGCTGCCACTCCGGGGTGGCTGCCACTCGGGAGTGAATGGCGACCCTTATGGCTAATGGAAACCGTTTCCACCTGTAGCCTCGTGGTGGACCGGTTATCGCGGGTGTGAACGGCAGAGGTGGCGCGACCAGATGGGGCTGAGCATGGCGGCGGCGGAACTGTGGGTGGAGCGCTGGGAGCGCCAGCAGCGGCGCTATGCCATCGACCGCGAGGAGCGGTTCACGGTCATCGCCGATGTGGTCGAGCATGTGACGCAGGGTCAGAATCGCCCACTGGTCGTCGACTTGGGCTGCGGACCCGGATCGCTCGCCGCCCGGCTCGCCGAACGGCTGCCCCGTGCGGAGGTGGTGGCGGTCGACATGGACCCGCTGCTGCTGGAACTGGCCCGCACCCACCACTCCGCCGCGGCGCGCTACGTGGACACCGTCATCGGCGAGGACGGCTGGACCGAGGCCCTGGCGCTGGGCCGCGCGCTGGACGCCGCGGTGTCCACCACCGCGTTGCACTACCTCCCCGAGGCCACCCTCCGGTGCACCTACGCCCAGCTCGCCGCCCTGCTGCGGCCCGGCGGCGCGCTGATCAACGGCGACCACCTGCCGCAGCGCGACCCCGTCGCCGCCGCGCTCGCCGCCCATGTGGGGCACCGCCGCGCCGATCGGCAGCAGGCGTACGCCGACGAGGACTGGGATGCCTGGTGGACGGCGGTGTCGGACGAGCCGGAGCTGGCCGAACCGCTCGCCGAACGCCGTCGCCGGCAGTGCGCCCCCGGCGGCGGCCAAGGCGCCGGTGACGGCCACGGTGCCGGTAACGGCCTGTCCGTCTCCGGCCACACCGCCCTGCTCCTCCAGGCCGGCTTCGCGCACGTCCTGCCGGTCTGGCAGTTCGGCGACAGCTACGTACTGGTGGCGATCCGCTAGGCGGTGTCTTTCCGGGCAGGCCCCGGCTTTCCGGACGAGCCCCGGTCAGCCGGCGTCCGGGAGTGCGTCCTTGGGCGTGTCCGTGCGGCTGATCGCCAGGTAGCCGACGAGCACCACGATGGGCGCCGTGAGCGCCAGCGTGACCGGACCGGTGCCCCAGTCGAGGCCGCCGCGCTGGGCCGAGACGCCCATCCAGTCGGCGAAGGAGGCGCCGAGCGGGCGGGTCAGGATGTACGCGCCCCAGAAGGCGGCGACCGCGTTCAGCCCGAGGAAGCGGCCGGACAGCGCGGGCACGAGGATGAGCACGCCGAAGACGATGCCGGCGGGGAGGTACCCCAGTTTCAGGGTGCCGGCCAGCAGGTCGCCGACCGCGGTGCCCAGCGCGAAGGTGGCGAGCACGGTCGCCCAGTAGAACGTCTCGCGGCGGCGGGTGCGGATGCTGTGGATGGACAGCGTGCCCTCGGAGCGGTACCAGGCGAACAGGATGACGGCCAGTGCGGCCGAGAAGGCGACGGTGGAGACCGCGTAGGGGACGCCGGCGATGACATGGACGACGTCGGCGGCCATGGTGCCGAAGACGCTGACCATGACGATCGCGGACCAGTAGATCCCGGCCCGGTAGCGCCGGGTCCGGAACTGCACGGCCAGCATCAGGGCGAAAGCGGTGAATCCGAGCGCACCGGCAGGTATCGGACCGAGCGTCCGGCCCAGGTAGTCCGAGGCGGTCTCGCCCATGCCGGTGGTGAGGATCTTCACCACCCAGAACAGTGCCGTGACTTCGGGTACCTTGCTCCAGCCCGCCCCGTGTCCCGCGGCTCCGTGGTGCCGTTCCTGTCCCGCCGGCGCCGCCACCGTCGTGCCGCTCGGCTGCCCCATCGTCATGTTCCGCCCTTCCGGCGCGGTGCGCCGTTTCGCGATCCGCGATCGTCTACAGGACTGTAGACGATCCCGGGTGGGGTCTGCGCACCCCCTGGGGAGCGAAGGTG
This sequence comes from Streptomyces sp. GS7, assembly GCF_009834125.1. Classification (NCBI taxonomy): domain Bacteria; kingdom Bacillati; phylum Actinomycetota; class Actinomycetes; order Kitasatosporales; family Streptomycetaceae; genus Streptomyces; species Streptomyces sp. GS7. The sequence continues at coordinate 5,541,406 of NZ_CP047146.1, read as the reverse complement.
CATGCGCTCCGGGGAGTGGGGCCGGGTCGGCCGAATGATCGATCAACCGACCGATGAACCCCGGGGAAACTCTTCGCATCTAAGGGGGCGGAAGGATGTTCGGAGGCGTTGCGCCTGCCTAGCATGTGCGGCGAGACAAGATCCCTTCCCTCGCACGACCCAGGAGGACCGGAGTGCCACGACCCAGCCCTGCCCGGCTGCGGTCGCCTCGTATCTGGGGTGCCGGAAGCGTACTGCTCGCGGGCGGCGTGGTGGCCACGCTGGTGCTGACCAGCGGCCCGGACGCCGCCGAGGAGGGGGCGCAGACCGCCGCCGACGGGCTGGTGCACACCAGCATCGAGATCTCCCCGAGCGGCTGCGGCCACGGCTGGCGGCACCCCCGCCCCGGAACCCAGGTCTTCGACCTCCACAACACCTCCAGCAACGCGGCCGAGGTCTACCTCAAGGCCGTCGGCACCGGGGCCGTCTACGGCGAGGTGGAGGGCATCGGCCCCGGGACCACCCGCCAGCTGCGGGTCCGGCTCGGCCAGGGCTCGTACGCCTTCATGTGCCTGCCGGACGACGCCGACGCCGTCACCGGGCCCACCGTGCGGATCACCGGCGGCGGGCGCGGCGGACCGGCCGCCGCCCCGATCACCCAGCACGACCTCATCGACCCGTCGATCGACTACCAGAAGTGGGTCGGCGGCGGACTGGACGACCTCGTCCGGCAGACCGGCGCCCTCCGCGACGCCGTCACCCGCGGCGACCTGGCGGCGGCCCGCGACGCCTGGCTGCCCGCCCACCTCACCTACGAGCGGCTGGGCGCGGCCTACGGGGCGTTCGGCGACGCGGACAAGAAGATCAACGGGACCACCGCGGGCCTGGCGGGCGGTGTGCGCGACCCGGAATTCACCGGCTTCCACCGCGTCGAGTACGGCCTGTGGCACGGCGAGTCCGCCGATGCCCTGCGCGCCCCGGCCGGCGCGCTCGCAGACGCGGTCACCGCCCTGCGGGACGACTGGGCCCAGGCCCGGATGGATCCGGCGGCACTCGGCCTGCGGGCGCACGAGATCCTGGAGAACACGGTGCAGTTCGAGCTGACCGGCCGCACCGACTACGGCAGCGGCAGCAACCTCGCCACCGCCCGCGCCAACCTCGACGGCACCCGTGCGGTACTCGCCCGGCTGCGCCCCCTGCTCACCACCCGGTTCCCCGAACTCCCGCAACTGGACCAGCAGTTGGACCGTACCCAGCGGCTGCTGGACGGCTTCCGCGCGGACGGCCGGTGGACGCCGCTCGGCGAGCTGGACCGCGGCCGCCGGGAACAGGCCAACGCGGTGCTGGGGGACCTGGTGGAGCGGCTGGCGTCGGTGGCCACCCTGTGCGATCCGCGCAGGACCGTCTGAGGCAGTGGCACAGGTGGAGAACGGGGCAGGAGGAGAGATGAACGGTGGGTACCGGTGAGTGGTGACCTGAGCGGGTTCCGCCGACGGGGGTTCCTGCGCGGCGCGGCGCTCGCGGGCGCCGGACTCGCGGCCGGCGCCGCCGCCCCCGGCTCGCAGCAGACCGGCGGGCAACTCCCGCTTCCAGGGCCGGAGTTGTCGACCGGTTCCGCCACCCCCTTCCACGGCGCGCACCAGGCCGCCATTCTCACCCCGCCGCGCCGGGTCACCACGTTCCTCGCCTTCGACGTCACCGCCGCCGACCGCCAGGGGCTCGCCGACCTGCTGCGGACCGTCACCGAACGGGCCCGCTTCCTGACCGGCGGCGGTATCCCTGCGCCTGTCGGCATCACCGGCCCGCCCGCCGACTCCGGCATCCTCGGCCCCCGGCTGCCCTCCGGCGCGCTCGGCGTCACCGTCGGCGTCGGCGCCTCGCTCTTCGACGACCGCTTCGGGCTGCACGGCCATGCGCCCCGCCATCTGGCCACGATGCCCGCCTTCCCCGACGACGACCTCCAGGCCGACTGGTGCCACGGCGACCTCAGCCTCCAGCTCTGCGCGGACGACACCGACACCGTGCTGCACGCGCTGCGCGACATCGCCCGGCACACCCGCGGCGGGATGCAGGTCCGCTGGCGCCTGGACGGCTTCGCCAACCCGCCCCGTCCGACCGGCACACCCCGCAACCTCCTCGGCTTCAAGGACGGCACCGCCAACCCGGACACCGGATCGGCCCGCGAGATGGACCGCCTGGTGTGGGTCGGCAAGGGCCAGGGCGAGCCCGACTGGACGGCCGGCGGCAGCTACCAGGTCGTCCGTCTGATTCGGATGCTGGTCGAGTTCTGGGACCGGGTCTCGCTGACCGAACAGGAGCGGATGTTCGGCCGCGCCCGCGAGACGGGCGCCCCCCTCGACGGCGACCACGAGCACGACACGCCGAACTACCCCGGCGACCCCAAGGGCGACGTCATCCCCCTGGACAGCCACATCCGGGTGGCCAACCCGCGCACCGCCGCCACCGCCGACCAGCGCATCCTGCGCCGCGCCCACAACTACGACCGCGGGATGGACGGCAACGGCAACCTCGACATGGGCCTGCTCTTCTGCTGCTACCAGCAGGACCTGGCCCGCCAGTTCGAGACGATCCAGCACCGACTGGCCGGCGAGCCGCTGACGGACTACATAAAGCCGTTCGGCGGCGGCTACTTCTTCGCGCTGCCGGGCGTCCGCGACACCGCCGACTGGTACGGCCGGGCGCTCCTCGGGGCGTAGGGCCCGTCCGGTGGACCGCGGCCGGGCCCGCGGCGTACTCCACGTGGCAGACCGGGCCCCGCTCGCGTAGTACTGGATACGAGCCGCTCGGTGGCCCCAAAGGTCAACAGCGGGTCAAGGTTTGGCCTGGGATACCTGACCCGGTGTTCACTCTCGCGCCATCATGGCTCTGCCGCGTCGCCGTCCGTCCCGCAGAGCATCCGGACGTACGGACCCACTCGATCCGCCCGGAGGAAGAACCAGCATGACCAGTAGGGGAAGAAGAGCAGCGATACGGACCCTGGGAGCCCTCACGGGCGCCGTGGCCCTCGCCGCCGCGGGCGGGGGAGCCCCTGTCCTGGCCGCCGGTCAGCCGCACGGCGGCTCCACCGGAACCGCCACCCCGATCAAGCACGTGGTGGTCCTCTTCGACGAGAACATCTCGTTCGACCACTACTTCGCGACCTACCCGCAGGCCGCGAACACCGACGGGACCAAGTTCACCCCGTCCCCCACGACCCCCCGGGACATCGACAACCTGCGCACCGCCGGGTTGCTCAAGCACAACCCCAACCAGTACGCCCCCAAGCGGCTCACCCCGAAGCAGGCCATGACCTGCGACCAGAACCACGACTACGGGCCCGAGCAGTACGCGTACAACGGCGGCAAGGCCGACAAGTTCGTCCAGAACACCGACTCGGGCAAGTGCTCCGGCGGCCTCTTCGGCGAGCCCGGACTGGTGATGGACTACTACGACGGCAACACCGTCACCGGCCTGTGGAACTACGCCCAGCACTACGCCCTCAACGACCGCTCCTTCGGGTCGGTCTACGGTCCGTCAAGCCCCGGTGCCATCAACCTCGTCTCCGGCCAGACCCATGGAATCATCTCCACGGACCCGGCCTCCGGCACCGAGAACCCCAAGCAGACCGCCAAGCCCGACAAGGAAGCGGTCCAGTCGCCCGACGCCAAGGGCGTCGGCACGATGGTCAACGACCCGGACCCGGCCTACGACGACTGCTCCGGCAAGGACCACACCGGCAAGAACGCGCTCGCCGCGATGCAGGGCCGCAACATCGGCGACATCCTCAACTCCCGTAAGGTCAGCTGGGGTTGGTTCCAGGGCGGCTTCCGGCCGAGCACCGCGTGGGACGGTCAGCAGGGCCACTACGCCAAGTGCGACACCCACCACGCCAACGTCGGGGGCGCGCCGGTCGTCGACTACAGCCCGCACCACGCGCCGTTCCAGTACTACAAGTCGACCTCCAACCCGCACCACCTGCCGCCGAAGAGCGTCGACGAGATCGGCCACGCCGGTCAGGCCAACCACAACTACGACCTGAGCGACTTCGACGCGGCGCTGCGCGCGGGCAAGCTGCCGGCCGTCAGCTTCCTCAAGGCCGGCGCCTACCAGGACGGTCACGCGGGCTACTCCGACCCGGTTGACGAGCAGCACTTCCTCGTCAACCAGATCAACCGCATCGAGCAGTCGCCGCAGTGGAAGGACACCGCCGTGGTCGTCGCCTACGACGACTCCGACGGCTGGTACGACCACGTCTACGCCAAGCCCCGCAACGGCTCCAAGGACACCTCCACCGGCTCCAACGGCAAGGCCACCGACGGCCCGGCCTGCCAGTCCGGCCCCGCCGCCGCGGGCGGCTACGCGGACCGCTGCGGCCCCGGCGCCCGCCAGCCGCTGCTGGTGATCTCGCCCTACAGCAGGACCAACAAGATCGACCACACCGCCACCGAGCAGACCTCGATCATCAGGTTCATCGAGGACAACTGGCACACCGGCCGCATCGGCGACGCCTCGTTCGACGCCCGCGCCGGCTCGCTGAACGGCATGTTCGACTTCCGGCACCCCAACAACAAGCAGGTGCTGCTCAACGCCGACGGCTCGGTCAAGTCGGTCGGCCCGATCCGCCCCGTGGCGCCCGTGAACACCTCCATCGACCCGGGCCCCGCGATGCAGGACACCGCCTCGGCCAGTGACGCGTCCGGCTTCCCCGTCGTGCCCGTCGGCATCGCGGCGGCGGTGCTCGCGGCAGGCGCGACCGGAACGGTCTTCGCCCTCCGGCGCCGCAAGGAGCAGGGCGCGTCCTGACGCCCGGCCCACCGGCCCGTATCCCGGCCGGACCGCCGCCCCGCGCGGTGGCCCGGCCGGGCTCGCTCGTTCACGCCGCGGTGCCCGTTCCGTCGGCCGAGCCGCGCGGGCCCCTCGGGAGGCCGTGCCTCACGCCCGCTCCGCCAGCAGCAGGTTCGCGGCGAACCCCAGGAACGCCACACCGCTCAGCTGCTCCATCCGGCGCCGGAAGGACGGCCGGCGGACCCGCTCGCCGAGGGCCGACGCGGCGGTGGACACCACCCAGTACCACAGCGCCAGTTCGGCCACGTCGACCGCGGTGAGCAGCAGCGTGGAGCCGAAGACCGGCGCGCCGTGCGGAATGAACTGCGGGATCAGGCTCATGTAGAAGATGCCCGCCTTCGGGTTGAGCAGGTTGGTGGCGACCCCGGCCCGGAAGGCGGCCCGCCGTCCGCGCCCTGACGCACCGTCGGTGGACCCGCCGTCCGCCGCCGCGGCCACGACCGCCCCGTCGGCCGCCGACTCCGTGCCGTCCACCGCCGCCCGGCCGGTGAACCGCCGCCGGGACTTCCACAGGGCCGAAACCCCCAGCCACGCCAGGTAGACGGCGCCGCCGATGCGCAGGGTGTCGAAGGCGAGCCGGGAGGCGGACAGCAGCGCCGTCAGCCCGACGGCGGTCGCCGCGCCCCAGGCCAGGCACCCGGCGAGGATGCCGAACGCGGCGGCCCGGCCGCCGGTCCGGCCGTGTGCCACGGAGGTCCGCAGGACGAGCATGGTGTCCAACCCCGGTGTGACATTGATGAGCGCCGCGACACCGGCGAACCACAAGAGAGAGGTGAGCATGCCAACAGCCTAGGGAACCTCGGCCCGTGGCTGTCCTGGCGCGGACCGGCCCGGGTATGGTCGCGCGGTCGGGGAGCAACCGGACGGAATGGTGTTGTCGTGATCTGGATGGGTTTGGCCTGCCTGGTGGTGGCGGCGTGCTGCGCGTACCTGGCGCGCGTCGCGAACACCCGGGCCCGCGCGATGGAGAGCACCGAGACGCTGCCTGTCCAGGACCTCCGAGCCATGCACGAGGCGGCGGCCCGGGCAGCGGGGGAGGGGCACTTCCGCTACCGCTGCGAGGTGGTCGGCCAGTCACTGCCGTACAACGACGGCGTACTCCGCTCCGAATTGGAGAATCTGGAGTGCGTCTGGCACAGGCACCGGATCACCCGCAAGTACGAGGAGACCTACCGCGACGGCAACGGCGGCCGCAGGCGCCGGACCCGCACCGAAGTGGTCTCCGAACACACCAGCTCCACCGCGTTCTTCGTGGCCGACGCCACCGGCGCGATAGCCGTCCGCCCCGGCAACGAGAGCGTCATCGGCGCGGAGAAGGTCCTCGACCGCTTCGACCCGCACACCGACAACGGCAACCGCCTCGAACTCGGCCCGCTGCGCCTCAAGTTCGGCGGCGGCGACAGGACCATCGGCTTCCGGCGCGAGGAGTGGATCGTCCGCCCCGGCAGCCGCTTCTACGTGCACGGCGAGGCCGGCGACGCCGACGGCCTGCTCGCGATGGCCGCCCCCGCCGAGGGCGGCGTCTTCGTCATGTCCGTCAAGACCGAGGAGGAACTCCTGCGCGGCGAGAACCACCGGGTCCTCGCCTACGGCATCGGCGCCGGACTCGCCGCGATCACCGCGGTCGCCTTCTTCGTCCTCGCCGCGCTCCGCTGACACCGGCACATGCACCGGGGTGGTATCCCCTTCAGCGAATCCCAAGCCGTCGGCCCGTCCGCGCCGATGAACCGTACGGGATCGGCACCGACCGGGATCAGCCGCGCTCTCCCCTGAGCGTCTCGATTCCGTCCAGCATCCGGTCCACGGCGAAGTCGAAGCGGCGGGCCAGGTCGGGGCCGGTGACCTCGGCCGCCAGGGCGACCGTGTGCGGGTACTCCTCCGCCGGCAGCCCGGCCAGCCGGTCGCGGAGGCCGTCCAGGAACTCCCGGGCCGGCATGCCGTTCCTGACCTGGGCAGACAGCGGTGCCTGCTCGTTGGCCACGAATCCGATCACGGTGACCATGAGGAAGTAGCAGGCGTACGCGGTGTCGTGCGGGCCCAGCCCGGCCGACCGCAGCACGCCGAGGACGGCCTCCATGGAGCGCAGCCGGTTCGGCCCGGCGGAGAAGCGGCCGGCCAGCAGCCGGGCGGAGTCCCGGCGGGCCAGCAGATGGCGGCGCATCTCGCGAAGGATCGCGGCGGCACCGGCCCGCCAGTCCGCCGGGTCGACCAGCGACCGCAGGTCCGCACCGGCCAGCAGCTCGTCGGCGAGCAGGTCGAGCAACTCGTCCTTGTCCCGGACGTGCCAGTACAGCGAAGCCGCCTGCACCCCCAGCTCCTCGGCGACCTTGCGCATGGTGAGCGCGTCGAGGCCGTCCCGTTCCAGCACACGCAGGCCGGCGGCGAGCACCGCCTCCCGGCTGATCACCGCGGTGTTCGCGGGCGGCCTGCCCCTGCGTCGTTTCGGGGGTCGTACACTGTCCATGACATTAATCTAACGTACGTAGTTTTACGGGGGGCGGCGGGCATGGCCGAGGCGATTCAGGGGTTCCTCGACGGTGCGATGGCAGAGATGAGGTCGCACGGCGACCGTCCGGCGCTGGTGCACGGCGACCGCACGGTGCGTTTCGGGGATCTGGTGGCGGAGATCCTCCAACGCGCTCGCGCGCTGGAGGCACTCGGCCTGCGGCGCGGCGACGGGCTGGCGCTGCTGGCGGCCAACCCGCCGGAGGCGCTGACCCTGCGGTTCGCCGCGTTCCTGCTCGGCCTGCGCTTCACCGCCGTGCATCTCGGCCCGGCCACCCAGGGCCTGGCGCACATCCTGCGCGACGCCGAGCCGGCAGCGGTGGTGTTCGACCCGGCCCGGCCCGCGGCGGGCGGCCCGGTGCCCGAACTCGCGGCAGGCATCCGGCCGGTGCTGCCGCTCGACGAGCTGGCGGCGTCGGCCGCCGGGCAGCCCGCCGATCCGATGCCGGCGCGGGCGCGGGACGGCGACATCGCCAAGCTGACCTACACCGGCGGCACGACCGGTCTGCCCAAGGGCGTCCCCACCACGTACGGCGGGTTGCTCGCGTCGTACCGGTCCTGGGGGTTCGAGGACCGTCAACTCCCGGAAGGCCTACGGCTGCTCGCCGTCACGCCCACCGCCCACGCCACCGGCGACATGGCGGCCGGCATGCTGATGGCCGGTGTCACCGTCGAGCTGCACGACGAGTTCCACCCCGACACGGTGCTCGCCTCGCTGGCGAAGCCGGGGCGGGTGGCCACGTATCTGTACCCGTCGCTGCTCTACCGGCTGCTGGACCATCCCGCCACCGCCACCGCGGACCTGTCCCGCCTGGCCCTCCTCAGCTACGGCAGCGCACCGGCCGCCCCGGCCAGGTTGCGCCAGGCCCTCGACCGCCTCGGCCCGGTCCTCCAGCAGACCTACGCCTCCACCGAGGCACCGGGCATCGCCCTGCTCCACCCGCACGAGCACCGCGACGAGCTGCTGACCTCGGTGGGCCGGCCGCTGCCCGGTGTGCGCGTGGACATCCGGTCGGCCGACGGCCGCCCGCTTCCGGCGGGCCGGATCGGCGAGGTGTGCGTCCGGTCGCCCTCGGTGATGACCGGGTACTGGCGACGGCCCGAGGAGACGGCCGAGGTCCTGCGGAACGGCTGGCTGCGCACCGGGGACCTCGGCCGCCTCGACGAGGACGGCTATCTGCACCTGGTGGGACGCGCCAAGGACATGATCATCGTGGACGGGCACAACTGCTACGCCGCCCCCATCGAACACGCCCTGACCGGCCACCCCGGTGTGCGGCAGGCGGCCGTCGTCGGCGCACCGAGCGAGCGGACCGGAGAGGCCGTACACGCCTTCGTGGTGCGCGAGCCGGGCACCGAGGCCGACCCCGAAGCGCTCCGCGACGCGGTACGCGCACAGCTCACCGCCCTGGACGCCCCGCAGTCCGTCTCGTTCCTCGACGCGCTGCCGCTCACCGCGTTCGGCAAGCCCGACAAGAGCGCACTCCGGGCGTTGATCCCGTCCTCATGACGGATGCCGGCAGGAGGAGGCGGGCCCGCGTGGCACTCGCGGGCCCGCCTCGGGCCGTGCGTCGGTTCCGTGGACCCGGCGCATCTCTCAGTGGTCGACAGCTGTCGCGCGCATGCGATGACAGCGGATCAGGTCACTACCGGATGATGACGACGAAGCTGTTGCCGCCGCCCCAACGACCCCAACGGCCCCAACCGCCGTAGCCGTAGCCGCCGCGCCAACCCCAGTCATCCCAGTCTCCGCCGTAACGGACTCGATCGTTCCTGCGTAGGCGGGGGAAGAGTGCCTTGAAGGTCATCTTCGCCTCCTGTGCGTCGTGCTTCGCCGCGACTTCCCCGGATCGTGCTCCGGTGGCGATTCGGCGCGCCCGTCGGGGCGTTCCTGAGGTCCGTTCCGCTGGAACGATCCCGCCGCGACGCTTTCGACCCTACGTCGGGCCCACGGTCCCAACAAGAATGATATATGAAAATTCAGGCAAAAGGGATGATTCGGTCAAGCGGTGTGATTGCCGTGTGTGGAGGGGTGGTTGCTCATGGTGGCATCGTGCGGTCCGGGGTGGCTGCCGCCCCCACCCGCCCACGAAGTGCGCGAGCCAGGGGCGGCATCAGGGGCGGCAACCGCTCTGCGGGCGAGGCGGGTCGGTGACCTCGATGCGGCCGTTCGCCGCCGCTGCGGCGCGAGGCGGGTCCGTTTCGCCGGTGCCGCCGGTGCCCGCGCCGCCGGTGACCCGCATCAGGAGCGCGTCCAGGTCGCCCCCGACGCCGACCCGAGCAGCTCCACTCCCTGGGCCACGTTGTTCGCGACCGTACGGGGCAACCGGCCCGCGCCGTCCGTGCCCCGTCGGCGACTCTCCCTCGCTCGCTCACATCGCTCGAACGGGGATGATCGCGCCATCCGGGACGGCCACCGGACGTTGCCGAATCGCGGCAGTCTGTACGTTCCCTTGAAGTCGCGGCAGCCCATCCAGGTCTCTCCGATTTCCCTCTTGACTCTGGGCGAATCGGGAGGAAACTGGTGTTTACACCAGACAACCGGAGAGCCGCACCGTCGACAAAGACGTTTGTTGGCAGGAGACCCTTGACGTGGCTCTGGCTAGGCCCCCGGAAGCCCCGCGATACCGGAGCCTCACCGACGAGTGAGGCAGATGGTGACGACGCGGACTCCCGGGGACTGAATTGTGTCCGGGGACTGATACGCGTCCGCGGCACCGCCCGAGAGGCGAGGGCACGGCGCGCGCCCTCTGCGGCTGCGCCCGGACCGCGACCCTCCAGTCGTCACGCAGTGCCCCCCCCGTGAGCCGCGGCGCCGTGCCGTCGGTGCTGCCGGGCGGCTCAGCCGGTCGCGTGCGTACCGCACTGCTCGTGGGTCTTGACCACGGTGAGCGTGATCTTCTGGTGCCCCAGCCGCGCCCCGGGCGCCGGCTGCTGCTCGCAGACCTTCCAGCTGCCGGGCCACAGGACGTGGCGGCTCGTGCCACGGCCGTCCTTCAGCTGGACGTGGGTGCTGTAGTCGAGGGCTTGGTACGCGGAGACCAGGCCCTTGCCGCTCACCTTCGGCATGACGCCGTCGTCGGCGTGGGCCGGGGCGGCCAGGGCCAGCGCGGTCAGCGGGAGGGCGGCGAGGGCCAGCGCTGTGTTGGTGGCGGTCTTCAGAGGCTTCTTCACAGGGATTCCTTCGGGGCTGCCCGGGGCTTAAGGCCCGGGAGGGAACGGGCTTCTGCGGAGCAGGCTAGGGAACGACGGCTCGCCGCCGGGTGATTCACCGTCGAGCATCCGGGCGGTGTTCGGCGCCCGCGTCCCTGCCTGCGCCGTACGCACCGCCCAGGAGCCCGGTGACCGGCAGCGCGGTGAGGGGCCGGCGGCCGCCCGACCCCTCACCTGTGGCTATGGTCGTCGGCGGGTCAGGGCGTTCCGCTGTCCCCCTTGCTCTCCCGGTCGGTGCCGGTTGCCGGTGCCCCCGCGTCCACCGGGGTGGGGGCGGTCGGCCGGTCGGAGCGGCAGCGGCTCTTCTCGGCCGCGGTGAACGGACCGGTGCGCTGGTAGATGCGGTCGGGGACGAGGGCGGACGGGCCGTCGGCGACGACGTGGAGGCGGATCTGCTTGTCGGGGGCCTCGCCGTCGCCGACGAACCAGCCGTCGACTCGCTGGCGGCCTGGCTGGCCCTCGATCCAGGACACCTCGCCGGCCTCGATGGTCTCGTGGATCCTGCGGCCCGTGGCGGTGTCCCAACGCCAGGGCTGTGGTGAGTTCTTGGCGAATCCCCTGAGGAACTGCTGGTGGAGGTTGTCCTTGGGGTTGGGGAGCCGGTCGACGTCGGCGTGCTGGCTCAGGCTGTCGTAGGAGTGGCCGGTGAAGTCGACCGGGCGGTCGTGGTTGAGGGTGTTGCGGCTGCAGTTGAGGTACGCCTCGCCGATCACGCGGGCTTTGTCGTAGTAGGTGTAGGAGTAGGGCTCGTCGACCGTGAAGGTGCATGTGTTGCGGCTGTTGGCACAGTGGTCGGCGGCTTTTCTGGCGTCGATGCGCTCGTTGCCTTCGAAGGCTTCCGGGGCGGGCAGTCGGGCCTTGTCGATGGTCTTGTCGACGGGGGGCGGCACGTCGGTGGCGCGGACCTTGGCGAGGAGCGGGCCGCAGTCCCAGGACCCCTTGGTCTGCGCGGAGGCGAAGGTGATCAGAGGTTCGTTCTCGTCGGCGGTGAAGGTGTAGGTGCGGTCGCGGTGCCAGTCGGTGCTGCCCGGGTCGGTGGTGAAGGTCTGCCGGGTGCCGCCGGAGCCTTGCAGGGTGTACGGCTGGCCGTTCGCGATCTGGTCCTCGGAGCAGGCGCTCCTGAGACCGCCGGTGCTGTCGTCGAAGGTCACGGTCACCTTTGCGCCGGCCCGTACGCCGCGCAGGCGTTGGCTCACGCTCTGGTCCGTGGTGCGCTTGTTGCGTAGCAGGACGGCGGGCAGCCCGTCGGGATGGCGGGCGTCGGCAGGCAGCAGCCGGAAGGGGTACTGGATGGTCCAGCCGGTCAGCTTGTCGCCGCTGCCGGACGCGGTGAAGCCCGGTGCGGCGAAGTCGCCGTTGATGACCGGCACTTGGCGGGTGGCGGGGTCCGCGGATGCCTGCGGCGCGAGGGCCGGCCCGGCCAGCAGGGTGCCGGCCAGGGTGACGAGTGCGGTGGCGGTACGTGCCGGACGGGGCCGGTGGGGGGATCGACCGGTTCGGGTCACGGGCTCTTGTGGGCCTTTCGTGCGAGGTCGGCGGGGAGCGGGGTCGGGCCGGCGGCGGTGCCGCGGACCGGGGCGGAGCCGCGGTGCCGCGGGACGCCGCGCGGCCGGTGCCCGGGGTGGTGCCCTACGGGCGCAGCTGGTTGCAGGTGCCGCCGGGCGTGGTGTCGGTCCGGGCGATGAAGGAGCTGCTGTTGACCGAGGACGGGGCGTCGACGATGACGTTGGTGATCCGCTGGCCGTTGTTGGTCGTCAGGACGCCGAAGATGCGCTCCATGGCCGCGTTGGCGGCGAAGACCAGGGTGTCTCCCGACTTGACCTCCATCCGGTACATGGTGGACTCGGTGTGGGTGGTGGTCCAGGTGCGTTGGTAGTGGGCCTTGAAGGCGCCGGAGAAGGTTGCCTTCAAGCCCAGCTGGCCGCCGAGCTTGCCGCTGGCGTTCGCCCCCGCCTTGGCGCCCGCCTCGGCCATCGGCCCGTTGCTCATGTCGGGGGTCTTGGCGGTCACGTTCCCCTCGCCGTTGACGCCGGCCGACACCTCCCCGGAGACGTTGATGTTGCCCTCCAGGGCGATGGAGCCGGTGATCTCGCCGCCGAGGTTGTCCTGGCTGCCGGTCTGGAGCTGGACGGTGCGTTCCACGGTGATGGGTTTGTTGGTGCAGTTGATGACCGCGTTGCCCAGGGACTTCACCACGCTGGTGAACTGGAAGGGGAGGGCCCGGGTCATCTTGAAGTTGCAGCCCTTGGGATTCTTGTTGCAGTAGCGCAGCACCGGGGCCACCGATGCCATCGGTTTGTTGTTCCTGTCGAACGCCCGTGCCTGGGGAATGGTGGGACGCGCCCCGGGTAGCGGAGCGGCCGGCCCCTGGGCGTCCTCGTGCACGGATCCTGCTGCCGTTTGCGGACGAGGCTCGGGCAGGGGCTGGGCGGCCACCGAGCCGGCGGCCGGGAGGAGCGCGGCCAGCGCCAGCGCGGTCACCGGCAGGACGCGGGTCCGCCGGGCCCGACGGCTACGGGAAGAAGAAAGACGGGACACCATGCGGGCGCTCACTTGGCCATCGCCTCGCACATGTCGGTGAGGGATTCCTCACCGTCGTGGTGCTTCAGTGCCGCCCCCGGCAACATGCTCGCGAAGTTGTCGCAGGTGCCGCCCACCGCGGCCCCGGCGTCGTTCTGCGCCTCGGGGTGGAAGTCGCCCAACTTCTTCTGGGTGTCCGCCATCCCCTCCTTCTGCTCCGCGCCGTCACCGACCAGCTTGCCCATGCACTCCTTCGACTCCGGCTTGCACTCCTCGACCTGGCCCTTGGCCTTGGAGATGTCCTCCTTGGCCGCCGCCGAGTCCTTCGACACCTGGTCCCGCCCGGAGTCGACCTGCTGCTCCTCCTGCCCGCGCTTGTTCTCCTCCTGGCACTTCTTGTCGTTCTCGTCGCACGGGGGCTGGGGCGCGGCCGCGGGCGCGGAGATGGCGTGCGGCGCGGGCAGCGGGGCGGCGGTGGCGCTCGTCGTGCCGTAGAGGGTGGCGGCGCAGACTGCGGCGGCGAGGGCGAGTGCGGTGCGGGTCCGTGAGGTACGGAGGTTCATCGGTGGTTCCCTTCGAGGTGTGGTCGAGCGAGGTGGGCGCGGCGGCGCCGGCAGTGGCGGGTCGCCGCCGCGCCTGGCCGGTCAGTACGCGAAGCTGAAGGCCGAGTTGCGGCCCACCGCGAGGTGGTTCACACCGCTGTGGGCTGGGATGGCGATAGCCGGTTTGTCGGCCCGGTCCGTGCTGTCTGTACTGCCATGTCCGAGCTGGCCGTTGGCGTTTGCGCCCCAGGCGACGACCGACTGGTCGTCGAGCAGGGCGAGGGTGTGGTCGCGTCCGGGGGCGAGCTCCCGGACGCCGGTCAGGCCGTCGATGGCCACGGCGGTGGTGCGGGTGGTCTTGGTGCCGTCGCCGAGCTGGCCGGAGGCATTCCACCCCCACCCCTTGACGCTGCCGTCCTCAAGAACCGCGAGGGTGCTGTGGGGGCCGCCGTAGAGCTTCGCCACGCCTTCGAGGTGCTGCACATCGACGGGTGAACTGCTGTTGGTGGTGGTGTCATTGCCCAGTTCGCCGTTGGCGTTGTAGCCCCACGCCTTGACCTTGTGGTCGCTGGTGAGAACGCTCGCGTGGAGCACACCCGCGGCGAGCGCGGTCACCCCCTCCAACTCGGGAACCCGCTGGGGGGTGTTGCGGTCGGTGGTGTTCCCGTTGCCCAGCTGGCCTTGGGCGTTTGCGCCCCATGCCCAGACGGTGCCGTCTTGGCGGAGCGCCAGGCTGGTACGGCAGCCGGCGGCGATGGCCTTGACCTTGTCCAGACCCTGAACGGCGACCGGCCTGGGGACCCCGGTGTTCTTCGCGCTGTTCGTGCCGTTGCCCAACTGGCCGAACTCGTTGTAGCCCCAGGCCCACACTCGCCCGTTCTTCAGGGCCAGGGCGTGGTGGCAGCCCACGGCGATCGACCGGACCCCGTCCAGTCCCGCGACGGCGGCCGGGAAGGCACGGGAGGTGGTGGATCCGTTGCCGAGTTGGCCGTAGGTGTTGTCCCCCCAGGACTTGACCGTGCCGTTCTTCAGCAACGCCACGGCGAACGGACCAGTTGTCGTACTGCCGCCGGCCTCAAGTGATTTCACGTCCTCCCGCGCCAGCCCCAGGACAGGCCCGGGGGTCGGCTGCGCCACGGTGGATCCGTTGCCCAGCTCACCCGAGGCGTTCTGGCCCCAGCTGTATACCCACGGGTCGGGCGACGCGGTACCGGCTGTGGCCGGTGCGGCCGTCCCCGCGAGCGCTGCCAGTGCCGCGGCGGCGGTGACCACACCGCACACTCCGCGCAGTCGACGCCGGGTACGCCGGGCTGTCTGCGTTTTCTGCATTCGGGCATGCCTTTCACAGGTGGCGGCGCGGAGGCAGGCTCCAGCGCCGTACGAAAGATGAGGTGAGGTCCTGCGCGCAGGGCGGCAGGAGTCAGTACGCGTAGCTCGAATTGCCCGCCAGGGACGCGGCGACGTGGTGGAAGTCCCCGCGGGCGGCGGTCACCGGTGCGTGGCGGGCGAGGGCGGTGCCGTTGCCGAGTTGGCCCTCGCCGTTGGCGCCCCAGGCCACCACCCTGTCGTCGAGGATGGCGAGGTCGTGGCTGCGCCCCGCGGCCAGGTCACGGGCTCCTTCGAGCGCGTCGATCGCCACGGGCGTGTTGCGGTTGGTGCGGCTCAGGCCGGTGTCGTCGGACTGGTCGGCCTCCAGCAGCTGCCCGTCCCGGTTCTCCCCCCACCCGTAGACGGTGTCGTCGTTGCGGATCGCGAAACCGTGATCCCCACCCGCGGTGATCTTGCGGATGTCGCGCAGCCACCGGGCCTTGACGGGCTCGGCGCTGCTGCCCTTCGTGGTTCCGTCGCCCAGCTGCCCCTTGAGGTTGTCCCCCCAGGTCCAGACGGTGCCGTCCTCGGTGCGGGCGAGCCCGTGGTGGCACCCCGCCGCGATCTCGGCGATCCCGCTCAGGCCCTTGACCTCCTGCGGCACGGACTCGGACTTCCGCTCTCCGGTGCCGAGTTGGCCGTGGGCGCCGTTCCCCCACGACCACACAGTGCCGTCCTCCATCAGCGCCATGCTGAAGTCGCAGCCCGCCGCCACCTGCCGCGCCATGAAGATGCTCGGCACCCGCACGGGGGACGTACTGTCGTCGCCGGAACGGTTGTTGCCCAGTTGGCCGTCGCCGTTGTCGCCCCAGGCCCACACCCGGCCCTTGCTGATCGCCAGCGCGTGCGCGCCGCCCGCCGCGACATCGTTCACGTCCCGCAGCCCGTTCACCGTGTCCGGGGTGCTCCGGTCGCTGCGGCTCCCGGTGCCCAACTGCCCAGCGGAGCCATGGCCCCAGGCGCGTACGGTGCCGTTCTCCAACTGCGCCACGGCGAAGGAGTCGCCGCTGCCCGTCCCCCCGGCGGAGATTCTGCGCACCTCCCCGCGGTGCATTCCCATCACCGGGCCCGGAGACCAGCGGTCCCCGGTTCCCCCACTGCCCAACTGGCCTGCGTCTCCCGCGCCCCAGCTGAACACCTCCGGTCCGGGAGCGGCCTGTGCCGGTCCCGCGACGGTCGGTCCGGCGAGCGCCGCCAGCACCGCGGCCACCACCGGCGCGGTCCGCCGAGTGCCCCACCCCTTGCCCGACCTGCGCGTCCTGCTCGTCGTCCTTCGCAATCCACCCGTCCTCTCGTCAAATGCGTTGTCCCGGTGGGCAGTTGACCAGCACCCCGCCGGGTTCGGACGGATCATTGGATCGGGCGACTCCAGGTATGCGCAGGCTGTCCTCACGTCACCCCCAACGGGGTATTCGGCACCCCAATGGCCTAACGGACATATGGGTGAATCTGCTTGGGGTGCTATACGGTTCTCGTCGCCTGGCGATGCCGTCGCGGCTACGCGTCGTTCAGGAGGGTTGCTCGGACCGCATCCCATCTCCTTTGCGCCGGAGGCGACTTGAGAGAACGGGGCCGGGTACCGCCTGGCGGTCCGGGCATGGTGAAGCCGTCACCGCGGGGGAGGGGGTGGAGCGCGGTGCTTCAGTGGCCCAGGCGGTGCAGGGCCTGTTGCGGGTAGCGGTCGCCCGCCACGGCGTCGAGGGGTACCGCGGCCCGCAGCAGGGCGAGTTGGTCGGTGGTGAGGGTCAGGTCCGCCGCGGCGGCGTTCTCTTCGAGATAGCGCACGCGCTTGGTGCCGGGGAGGGGCACGACGTCGTCGCCCTGCGCGAGCAGCCAGGCCAGGGCGGCCTGGGAGGGTGTGCAGCCGATGTCCGCCGCGATGTCGGTGAGGGACCGGACGAGGGCGAGGTTGCGGTCGAGGTTGTCGGCGGAGAAGCGCGGCCAGCGCCGGCGGTTGTCGTCTTCGGTGAGCTGGTCCCGCGAGGTGAGCGCTCCCGTCAGCATGCCGCGCCCGAGAGGCGAATAGGCGGTGACCGAGATGCCGAGTTCGCGGCAGGTGGCGAGCATCTCGCCCTCGACCACGTCCCGGGTGAAGAGGGAGTACTCCATCTGCACGGCGCTGATGGGATGGGCGGAGTGTGCGGCGCGCAGTGTCTGCGGGCTCACCTCGGACAGGCCCAGACAGCGCACCTTTCCGGCGGCGACGAGATCCGCCATGGCGCCGATGGTCTCCTCGACGGGTGTCCGCGGGTCGCGGCGGTGGACGTAGTAGACGTCGATGTGGTCGACACCGAGCCTGCGCAGCGAGGCGTCACAGGCCGCGCGGACATGGGCGGGCGAGGTGTCGACCCGGTCGACCCGGCCGCTCGCCGGATCGTGCCGCAGCCCGAACTTCGTGGCGAGGGCCACCGTGCCGCGGTCCCGGCGTCGCAGCCACCGGCCCAGCAACTCCTCGTTGGCGCCGCGCCCGTACGCGTCCGCGGTGTCGAGGAAGGTGACGCCCAGCTCGGCCGCGCGGTCGAGGGTGCGGAGGGTCTCGGTCTCGTCGGCCGGACCGTAGGCGATCGACATCCCCATGCATCCGAGCCCTACGGCGGATACGTCCAACTCGCTGTGTCCGAGCCGGCGGTACTTCATGGTCCTCCTTGTGTGGTGCCCGTCATGGTGAGGGGCGGCCGGAAAGTGATGCCGGCGCGGGCTTCGTCAGGCTTGGGTCCGCACCAGCGCGGCCAGGTGGTCGGTGTGCTCTTCGACGATCAGGTGCCCGGCGTCGGGCATGACGCGGAGTTCGGTGCCGAGGGTGGCACGTACCACCGGTGCGAGCCGGCGGGGAGGGAGGAAGACGTCGTGCTCGCCGGTGAGGAGGAGACGGGGGACGGAGCGCGGCGGCGGAGCGGCGGGGCCGGGGTCGGCGCTGGAGCGGGCGTGCCGGGCGACCAGTGTCATCCAGTGCACCAGCTCCTCGCGGGGTCTGCGGCCGGGGGCGTGCATGGCGCGCAGGAGCCGGGCGCTGCGCTTGGGGGTGGGGCGGAGGAACCAGGCGGCAGCGGCGGCCAGCAGCGCCGGGGGCACTCTCAGTTTCGTCAGGCCGCCGGGGGACAGCAGCACCAGTCGCTCGATCCGGGGGGAGTCGGCGGACAGGGCGATGGCGGCGCCGAAGGAGTGGCCCATGACCACGACCGGTGCCGTCGCGAGGTGCTCGATCGTCTCGCTCAGCCAGGTGCCGTACCAGGACAACGTGCCGTCGGGGAGCGTGCGTTCGGCCGTGCTCAGGCCGGGCTGGCCGGGGACGTCGGGTATCGCCACCCGGTAGCCGGCGGTGACCAGGGAGGTGGCCATGGGCAGTGATGCGGCGGCGTTGAAGTTGGTGCCGGGGACGTAGACGACCGTGGTCGGGCCGGAGCCCGCGAGGACCAGGTGGGTCCGGGCGCCGTTGGCGGTCAGCGCCGTCCGCTCGTGCGGCACCGGCCACGCGGCCAGCCGGTCGCGGCACCAGGTGCGGATGAGGTCCCGGCCTCGCGCGCTGCGGTAGATCGAGTCCATTCGTGCAGTATCCCGGCGCACGGGATGTGAGCTGGGCTCTTTGCCTCCCCGTGACCAAGTGACTACACCTGCGTAGACATAATCAGGCCAGCTGACTAAGGTATGCCTTCGCTAACTGAGGCAAGGCATACCGGCGAGGTCCGGCCGGGGAGGACACATATGTGGGACGACGCGTTTCCGAGCTTCTTGATCGGCTTGCGAGAAGGTCTGGAAGGCGGACTCATCGTTTCGATCCTCGTCGCCACTCTCGTACGGGCCGGTGCCAAGTCGCGCCTGGCGCAGGTGTGGACCGGTGTGCTCGCCGCCATCGCGCTGGCGCTGAGCTTCGGGGCGGTGCTCACCTTCACCGCCGCCTCGCTGTCGGCCACCGCGCAGGAAGCGTTCGGCGGCGCGCTCAGCGTCATCGCCGTCGCGTTCGTCACCGGCATGGTGTTCTGGATGCGCCGCTCGGCGCGCAGCCTCTCCGGGGAGATCAAGGAGAAGGTCACCGGAGCGCTCGCCATGGGGTCGGGCATGCTGATCGTCACCTCCTTCCTGGCCGTGGGCCGCGAGGGGCTGGAGACCGCGCTGTTCCTGTGGACCACGGCGCGTGCGGCAGGTGAGTCCGCCGGGCCGATGATCGGGGCCGGCATCGGACTCGTCATCGCCGCCGGGCTCTGCTGGGGTCTGTACCGCCGGGTGCTGAAGATCAACCTCACCAGGTTCTTCACCGCGACCGGTGCCGTGCTCATCGTCATCGCCGCGGGCGTCCTGGGCTACGGACTGCGGGACCTTCAGGAGGGCGGCGTACTCCCCGGCAAGGCCGCGTTCGCCTTCGACCTGAGCCAGAGCGTCGACCCGAGCGCCTGGTACAGCACCCTGGTGCAGGGTGTCCTGAACCTGACGCCGGCGATGACCTGGTTGCAGGCCGGTGCGTATGTCGCGTATCTCGCCGCGGTGATGACGCTGTTCGTCCGCGGCGTGCGGTCTTCCGCGGCGAAGCCGGCGGAGCAGAAGTCCGTGGAGCAGAAGTCCGTGGAGCAGAAGCCGGCAGAGCAGAAGCCCGTCGGGGAGACGGCGTTGGCGCAGTCCGCTTCGGAGGAGGTGGCGGAGGCCGGTGGCGAGCCGGCGGCCGACGGTGCCGAACAGCCCGCCGCCGCGCCGCAGTCCGCGCCGGTGCGCCCCGCCGCCCCCAGGAAGCGGCCCGGCTGGCTGCTGCCCACCGCGGTGGTCGCCGTGCCCGCCGTCATCGCCGGTGGCATCGTCGCCTTCGGCAAGTCCAAGCCCGCCGACGCCCAGACCGTCTCGGTGTCGGAGAAGGAGTGCGGCAAGGGGTTCACCGCGCCCAAGCCGGGCCGGCAGACCTTCCAGATGCACAACACCGGGGACAAGACCTCCGAGGTGTACCTCGTCGACCCCGCGTCGAACGCGGTGTACGGGGAGATCGAGGGCCTGGCGCCCGGTACCACCCGTGACCTGGTCGCGACCGTCGCCGGCGGCTCGTACGCCTGGCGCTGTGTGCCCACCGGCGGAAAGCCCGTCACCTCCGCCGCCGTACGGGTCACCGGCGGCGGGGCCGCCAGGGCCGTCGTGCCGGTCTCCGAGGACGATCTGGCCGGCCCGCTGAGCCAGTACAAGCAGTACGTCGACCAGGGGCTGGGCACCCTGGTGTCCCAGACACAGCAGCTCAGCGACGACATCGCGGGCGGCGACCTGGACAGCGCGCGGACGGACTGGCTCACCGCGCACCGTACGTACTCCTCGCTCGGCGCGGCCTACGGCACGTTCCAGGACTTCGACAAGAAGATCAACGGGCGGGCCGACGGGCTCCCGGCGGGGGTGCACGACAAGGACTTCAACGGGTTCCACAAGATCGAGTACGGGCTGTGGCACGGCCAGTCCGCGGATGAGCTGAGCGGGCCCGCGAAGCAGCTGAACAGCGATGTCGCGGGGCTGAAGAAGGCATTCCCCACGCAGGACTTCGACCCGGGCGACCTGCCGCTGCGGACCCACGAGATCCTGGAGAACACCCTCCAGTTCGAGCTGACCGGCGACACCGACGAGGGCAGCGGCACCAACCTCGCCACCGCCGACGCCAACCTCTCGGGCACGCGGGAACTCCTCGGCGTACTGCGCCCGCTGATCACCAAGCGCGATCCGCAGCTGCTCGCGACGATCGACGGTGACATCGACCGACTCCAGAAGCTGCTGGACGGCGCGCACCACGACAGCACCTGGACGCCGGTCGACAAGCTCGACGTGACGGTGCGGGCCCGGCTGAACGGCACGACCGGGCAGCTGCTGGAGCACCTCGCTCCGGTGCCCGACCTGCTGGAGATCCGGAAGTCCGCCTGATGACACCGGAAGACCGCATGTCCGGCAGCCCGGAACCCCGGCCGGGGAACGCCGCGCCGACCGCCCACCCCGCACCCTGTGATGCACGCTCCGAAGGGAACCACGAGATGTCCGCCGAAACGCCCGGCCCGCAGGGCCGCTGCCCCGCCGACCGGCGCTCGTTCGTGAAGACCGCGCTCGGCGCCGGTGCGGCCGGAGCGGCGCTGGCCGGCGGCGGATTCGCCCTGAGCCGGGTTGGTACGGCGTCGGCCGCCGAGACGGCGAACTCCGGGAAGGTGCCGTTCCACGGCGTGCACCAGGCCGGCATCGTCACACCGCAGCCCGCCGCCGCTGCCTTCGTCTCGCTCAACGTCATCGCGGACAACCGCAAGGAACTCACCGACCTGCTGCGGACGATCACCGAGCGCGCCCGCTTCCTGACCGCCGGCGGCACCCCCGCCGACCTCGGCGTCGGCGCGCCGCCGTCCGACAACGGGATCCTCGGGCCGGTGGTGCCCGCCGACGCGCTCACGGTCACGCTGGGCGTCGGCGCCTCGCTCTTCGACGACCGGTTCGGCCTCGCCAAGGCCAGGCCGCGCCGGCTCACCCCGATGCGGACCTTCCCCAACGACAACCTCCAGGCCGCCGAATGCCATGGCGACCTCTCGCTCCAGATATGCGCGGCACGCCAGGACGTCGTGCTGCACGCGCTGCGCGACATCGCCCGGCACACCCGCGGCGCCATGCAGATCAAGTGGCGCATCGACGGGTTCCAGAACGAGCCGCGGCCGGCCGGGGCGCAGCGCAACCTGCTCGGCTTCAAGGACGGCATCGTCAACCCGGACGTGAACTCCTCACGTGAGACGGACCGGCTGATCTGGGTCGGCGACCATCTCGGCGAGCCGTCCTGGGCCACCGGCGGCAGCTACCAGGTCATCCGGATCATCCGGATGCTGGTCGAGTTCTGGGACCGCGTCTCGCTGACCGAGCAGGAGAAGATGTTCGGCCGCCGCAAGGACACCGGTGCCCCGCTGGACGGCGCGAACGAGAACGACGCCCCGGTCTACAGCAAGGACCCGCACGGCAACGCCATCCCGCTCGACGCCCACATACGCCTGGCCAACCCCCGTACCGCCGCCACCGACGACTCCCGCATCCTGCGCCGCGGCTACAACTACGACCGGGGGGTCGACAACGTCGGCAACCTCGACATGGGACTGGTCTTCTGCTGCTACCAGCAGGACGTCCGCCGCCAGTTCGAGGCCACGCAGACGCGGCTGATCGACGAGCCGCTGGTCGACTACATATCGCCGACCGGCGGCGGGTACTTCTTCGCGCTGCCGGGTGTCCGGGACTCCTCGGACTGGTTCGGCCGGAGCATGCTGGCCGCCGCCTGACGCCCCCGGGGCGCGCCGCCCGGCGGTGCTCAGATCCGCAGCATCAGCGGCGGCTGCGTCCCGTTCAGATAGTGGTCGCCGATGGCGCGGAGGCTGTGGGCGGGGGAGCGCTGGGCGGTGAGCACGCGGGCGTTCCGCCAGAAGCGGTCGAAACCGGGGTCGTGGACGGGGGCGTCCGCGGTGGCCGTCAGCTCCAGGATGCGGGTGGTGATCCGGATCGCGGACTCGTTGGTGACCGCCTCCGCGGCGGCCACGAGCACGGCGATGTCGGCGCGTTCGTCGACCCCGAGGTCCTGGCCCATCAGCAGGCCCCGCGCCAGCGCCTCGGTCGCCGGTTCCACGACCGCCGCCGCGGTGTGCGCGGCGGCGACCAACTCGCCGTACGCGAGCAGGAGATAGGGGTCGCCGCCCGGTTGCTCTCGGTACGCGGCGGTGTCCAGGTCCTCGGCCGGCCAGTTGTGCGGGGCCGCGCGGCTGACGTCGCGGGCCTCGGCGAGCGCGCCCTCGGCGATCCCCAGGCCGACGTGGGCGAGGGCGAGGCGCAGCGCCAGCGGTGCCAGGGTGGCGTACGGGGTGACGTGGTGCTCGTCGTGGGCGGCCGAGCCGAGGATGCCGGCGGGCGGCACCGGGACATCGTCGAAGGTGAGGGTGCCGGCCCCGGTGAGCCGCTGCCCCAGGCGGTCGTGGTCCGGGTCGCTGGTGACGCCGGGGTGGGCCGGGTCCACGAGGGCGATGAGGGAGTCGCCGGTGGTGGTGCAGACGGCCCCGAGGACCAGCCGGTCGGCGACGGTGGCGCCGGCGGCGAAGGAGCGGCGGCCGTTGAGGAGATAGCCGGCCGCGGTGGGGGTGAGGGTGAGGCCGGTGGGCGCGGTGGCGCGGGCCGGAGCGGGCGTGTCGCAACCGGCGCCCGGGACCGTGGTGTCGCCGGCCAGCAGCCACTGCGCGGCGGCGGTGCCGCGTTCCAGCGCGTCGGCGGTTTCCGGGGTGCCGAAGAAGCGGGCGCTCCAGGTCAGCGCGTAGTGGCGGCCGAGCAGTTCGCCGATGGAGCCGTCGGCCGCGGCGATCTCCCGGATGACCGCGCAGGCGGTGCGCCAGTCACTGCCGCCGCGGTGCGGTCCGGGCGGGGTCAGCAGGGCCGGCAGGCCGGCTTCCCGGAGCCGGGCGAGTTCGTCGAAGGGCGGTTTGCCGGCGCGGTCGCGGCTGAGCGCGTCGACGGCGAGATCGTCGGCGAGTTCGCGGGTGACGCGCGGCCAGACGTCGTCCTCCGCGGGGGGGCCGGCCTGAGGGGCGGCGGGGGGTGCTGCGGACCTCTTCGGCATGGCGCCGTTCACCGTCCTCCGGCTTTCCTAGTTTTCCCACTGGATTGGTAGGGAATTGGAATTCACGATGATGCTGCTGAACTTGGTTCAGGGCAAGGGTTGTTCAAAGGGTGGACAGCGGGGTGTCGTATTCCGGACGTGTGGCCGCTGCGCCGGTAGCCGTCGCGGTACGCCGGACAGGGGCTACGGGTTCGTCCAGGAGGCCGGGTCCTGGGTCAGTGCGGAGACCCGGGTGGGGAGTTCGGACGTCGCGACATCGGCGAGGGAGACGCCGTCGAGGATCTCCCGGACATTGGCCCGCAGCGCGACCCACAGCGGAAGCAGGGACTCGGCGGGGCCGGTGTACGACAACTCCGGTGGGCGGACGCCGCGTACGGAGACCAGCGGGCCGTCCACGACGCGGATGACGTCGGCGATGCTGATGTCCTCCGGGGCCTTGGCGAGGCGGTAGCCGCCGTTTCCGCCGCGCTGGCTGAGGACCAGACCGCCCCGGCGCATGTCGTTGAGGATGCCTTCGAGGAACTTGTGCGGAATGTCCTGGGCGTCGGCGATGGCCTCCGCCTTGAGCGGCCCCGCGTCCCGGGCGTGAGCGAGCTGCAGGGCGGCGCGCACCGCATAGTCCGCTCTGGCTGAGATCCGCATGGCGGCATTATCCCCGAGGGGGAGGGATCCCCGAGGGGGAGGGGGCCGGGGAGCGGACCCCGGCGTTCACCCCTCCCCGTGCGCCGACCCGCCCCTCCGGTGGCCGGGTGCCGGACATCCCCTTGACGCGACACGACGGCGGCTCGACACTCATGGGCGGGAACCCTAGTGAACGGGTGGGAATCCATGGGGCACGCAGAGCCGGGCGACGACCGCGCACACCGCGCGGCCCGGCGGCTTCCCCTTCCGGCCCTGCTGACCTCGCGCCGGCATATCGACCTGCTGCGGGTGTGCAGCGCGGCAAGTCTCCTCGCCTGAGGCGCCGCAGGGCGCGCGCCCACCGCTCCGCGCCGCCCCCGTCGGACCCGGCACCCTCCGGGTGCCCGATGCCCGCCGCGCGGCGCCCGTCGCCCCGCAACCCCCCACGCCCGTACGTGCCCGTCCGTACGTCCGTGAACCGGACCTCGCCCCCAGGGACTCGTATGACCACCACCTCCGCCACCTCCGCGCCGTCCGCCACGGCGGACGCACCCGGCTCCGCCGCGTCGCTCCGCGGCCGGATCGGCTCCGACGCGCGGAGCGGCCACTACCCCGTCCCGCACCGCTACCGGCTGCATCTCTCGCTGTCCTGTCCGCACTGTCTGAGGATCGCCATCACCCACGGCCTCCTGGAGCTCGGCGACACCCTCCCGGTGACCCTGCTGCCCGCCGTGCCCGACGCCCCGGACTGCGGATACTCCGCGCTGCGCCCGCTGTACGAGGCCAGTGCGCACCAGTACTCCGGGCCGGCCGCCGCGCCCGTACTCAGCGACAGCTGGACCGGACGGATCGTCAGCACCCACGCCCCCGACATCCTGCACGACCTGGCCGAGCAGTTCGGGGCGCACGGGCCCGTGCTCCACCCGGACCACGCCCGCGACGAGACCGCGGCACTCGACCGGCTCTGCGAGCGGGAGGTCAACGACGCCGCGCAGCACGCCGGCGGCCTGGGAGCCGGCCACCCCGGCTACGAGGCCGCCGTCGGCACCCTCCTGGGCGCCCTGGCGTCGCTGGAGCGGCGGCTGGCCGGCCGGACGTATCTGCTCGGCGACGAAATCAGTGCCGCCGACGTGCAGTTGTGGGTGACCCTCGTCCAGCTGGACACCGTCCACCGCTGGCACCTGGACGCCGCGGCCGTACACCGGATCGCCGTCCACCGCCGGCTGTGGGCCTACGCCCGCCGGCTGGCGGCGCACCCCGCGTTCGGCCGCCACCTCGACCTGGACGCCATCGCCCGCCGCCACCACGCCCGTTGCCGGGGCCGGGAGGCGGCCGGGGCGGCGGTGCAGATCGTGGACTGGACGCCACCGGACGCCGCTACGCCCGCCCCGCGTCCGCGATCCTCAGCGGCAGCGACTTCAGCCCGTTGATGAAGTTCGACACCAGCCGCTGTGGCGGTCCGGCGACCGCCACAGCGGGCACCGCGGCACACATCTCCTCGTAGAGCAGCCGCAGTTGCAACCGGGCGAGATGGGCGCCCAGGCAGACGTGCGGGCCGTCGCCGAAGGAGACATGGGGGTTCGGGGCCCGGGACAGGTCCAGCCGGTGCGGGGCGGCGAAGACCCGCTCGTCGTAGTTGGCCGCGGCGTGGAAGACGACCACCTTGTCGCCGGCGTAGATCCGGCGGCCCGCCAGCTCCGTGTCGCGTACGGCGGTCCGGCGGAAGCTGAGTACCGGCGGGTGCCAGCGCAGCAGCTCGTCCACGGCGGTCGCCATCCCCGCCGCGCCGCCGCGCAGCGCGCGGTACGCGCCGGGGTGCCCGGCCAGTGCCAGCAGGCCGCCGGGGGCCGCGCTGCGCACCGTGTCGTTTCCGGCGACGGTCAGCAGGAAGAAGAACATCTCCATTTCCGGCGTGGTCAGTTCGGGGTCCGCGGCGAGCGCGGTCATGACGTCGTCGGCCGGGTGCTGCCGCTTGTGCGCGGCCAGCTCGCGGGCGAAGGCGAACATGTCCTGGAGCATCGACGGGGAGCGCGGGTCGACGGGCCGGCCGTCGGGGCCGGCGGCGGGCGGCCCGGCCTCGTCCGGGTCCTGGTAGCCGATGACGCGGCGGGTCCAGTCGAGGAGCAGCCCGCGCTCACCGGGCGGTACGCCGAGCAGATCGGCGAGGTTGAGCAGCGCGAAGTCGTCGGTGACGGCGGTGACGAGGTCGCAGACGCCGTCGCCGCCCCGGGCCGCGGTGAGCGCCGCGCCCAGCAGGCCGCGGGCCCGGTCCCGTACGGCGGTCTCGAAGCGGTCGACCCGGCGGCGGGTGAACGCGCGGCTCACCAGGCGCCGCAGCCGCCCGTGGTCCGGGGGGTCCTGATTGAGCATCATGCGGCGGATGAACGGCAGGTCGGCGGGGTCGGGGTCGCGGATCTGGGTGGCGCCCAGGTGAGAGGAGAAGGTCCGTGCGTCCTTCAGGACCCGTACGACGTCGCGGTGCCGGGTGACCGCCCAGAAACCGGGGCCGGCGGGCCAGCCGAGCACCTCGTACTCGTCCTGCCAGGCGACCGGGTGCCGGTCGCGCAGCAGCCGGTACGCGCCGTGCGGCAGCCCGGCGGCGTGGACGCGGGGATCGAAGACGTCGGGGACGGCGTCCGGGGGAGCGGCGCCGGGGGGCCGGGGAGCCGGGGACGGCACGGGCGTCATCCGGCCGCCGGTCCGCCACCGCCGTGCCCCCGGCCCTCCGCACGGCCGTCCCCTTCGCCGCCCCCGGCGCCGTCGTCGGCCCGCAGGAAGTCCTCCACGGCCCGGATCAGCTCCAGCGGTGTCTCGTCCATGGCGTAGTGACCGGCCGACGGCAGGTCCAGCAGCGTGCTGTCGGTGTACCACTTCATCCAGGTCTGCCGGGCCAGTTCGGCGCTGAGGGCCGGGTCCAGCGCGCCGGTCACCGCCAGCGCCGGCACCGCCGAGCCCTCGACCTCGGCCGCGAACCCGTCGCCGGCCCAGGAGTCCAGCCAGGCCCGGAACGCCTTCGGGTCGCTGCGCTCCAGGGACCGCCGCACCATCCGGTCGAGCCAGGCGGCGGGGCGCCGGCCGCCGGTGGTGAGGTCGATGATGGCCCGCCGGTTCTCCGGGGCATGCGCCGCCGAGGCGAACAGCTCCCACTGCTGCGGCGGCATCGGCATCCCGGAGGCCGGCACCGGCGAGATCCCGACGAGCCGGCGTACCCGGTGCGGTGCCGCGGCCAGCACCCGTTGCACGACGCTGCCGCCCATGGAGTGGCCGATCAGCGAGAACCGCTCCCAGCCCAGCAGGTCGGCCAGCGCCAGCACATCGGCCGCGCCCTCGCCCGTGGTGTACGCACCGGCTTCGGCCCGGGCCTCGCCGTAGCCACGGAGGTCCACCAGCGCGTACTGGAACGTGTCCAGGTCGAGGTCGGGCAGGACCGGGTCGAACGCGGACCGGTCGGCGAACCAGCCGTGCACGGCGATGACCTTGTGCGATCCCCTGCCGTGCAGGGCGTGGGGCAGTACGAAGGAGGCCACGCTCAACTCCAGACGTGTGACGGGAACGGCCACCCGGCCGCACACCACCGGTGGTGGACAACTCCCCTCACACTGGACGCCGCCGCGGCGGGCCGCAAGAGTGCCACGCGCGCAGGTCCGGGCCGGGGCAGGCGCCGGGAGAGCGCGGGCCACCCCTCCAGATATCTGCTGAAGCGTCAGTTGAACCTGCCCGCCGCCCGGTTCGGGGGAGTCACGGCCGGTGCGGGTTCTCGGAGGGGGCTGCGGCCGGGAGGGGGCCCGCCCCGTAGGCGAGGCCACGTGATTCCCCAGGGGCTGTGGTCACGTAATCCCCAGCCAGGCGGCCTGCTGCGAAGCCGCCTGGCTGGGAAACCGATTGCCCCTTCGTGGCCGGCTGCGCATCCTGCTGGAATGCGCTTCTCCATCAACATCCCCAACTTTGGTGACTTCGCCGATCCCCGTAACGTCGCGACCGTGGCGGCTGCCGCCGAACAGGCCGGCTGGGACGGGCTCTTCGTCTGGGACCACGTGCTGCACCGACAACATCAGGGGCGCCCCTTCGGAGACCCCTGGATGCTGTTGACCGCGGCCGCACTGGCGACCTCCCGGATCCGACTGGGCACCCTGCTGACGCCGGTCCCCCGTTACCGTCCGCAGCAACTCGCCCGCCAAGTGGCCACCCTGGACCACCTCAGCGGCGGCCGCGTGACCTTCGCCGCCGGCCTGGGCGGTCCGATCGAGGACGAATACCGCAGCTTCGGCGACGCCGCCGAACCACGCCTCCTCGCCGAGCGGCTGGACGAGGGACTGGAGGTGTTGAGGCGCTTCTGGTCCGGCGAGCCGGTGACCCACCACGGCGAGCACTACGAGGTCCGGGACGTGACGCTGCTTCCCGCCACCGTGCAGCGGCCCGGTCCGCCGGTGTGGATCGGCGGGTTCTGGCCGCATCGCCCGCCCATGCGGCGGGCAGCGCGGTGGGACGGCGCGGTGCCGCTGTTCGAGACGGCCCGGCATGGTCATGTGCCGGATGCGGCGGAGGTAGGGGAGCTGGTCGGGTATGTCCGCAAGCACCGTGCGGCCGGGGTCGAGCGCCCCTTTGAGTTCGTGCTCGGCGGCGCCACGCCCCCGGACGCGGCCAAGGCCAGGGACGTGATCGGTCCGCTGCACGACGCAGGCGCTACCTGGTGGGACGAGCGACAGGTGCAGACCGGCCCCGACCTCGACCGTCTGCCCCCGGTGCTGCGCCGCATCGAGGCGGGGCCGCCGGTGGTCTGATCAGCCGCCGCTGGAGCAAGTCGTGGTCGCGGTCGTGGATTTGCCGGCGGTGTCCGGCAGTGTTCCCAGCCGGAGTGTGCGGTCGCGGCGTGAGTTCCGTGTGTCCGGCGGCTCGGGCGTCCGAGGCGCGATCGATGTGGCTGTGGTCGGGCGGAGCGTTCGTTGGTCCTGGCCCGCGAGTTCATGGGTGGCCTGAGTGCCCAACGGGCCGATCAGATCTCGCGCGGCGCCAGGGCAAGGAGTCGAGTCAGGTGCCGCACCTGCCGGAGTTCGGCGCGTTCGTCAGAGTCCAGGCCGGCCCGGGACGCCTCCTGTTCCCGCGAGACCCATGTGGGCATGACAGTTGCACCGAGCACGCCCACCGTAACGGCCGAAGGGCGGGATCGGCAGGCTGGGATCGTTCACCCGCGATTCTGTTGACTTCTGTCACCCGCTATGCGACCTATGACGTGCTCACATCGGCCTCACCTCAAGCGTGGAGGGAGCACGGCGATGAGTACGGAGAGAACGAAGCGGCACCGGCGCTCGACGGCGGGCGCGACGGTCGTCGCCCTGCTGGCGACCGCCGGCATCGGACTGGCCGCCCCGCAGGCCAGCGCCGACAGCGTGTCCGTCGGCTACACGTGCACGGGCGCGGGT
This sequence comes from Streptomyces sp. GS7, assembly GCF_009834125.1. Lineage (NCBI taxonomy): Bacteria > Bacillati > Actinomycetota > Actinomycetes > Kitasatosporales > Streptomycetaceae > Streptomyces > Streptomyces sp. GS7. The sequence continues at coordinate 5,511,821 of NZ_CP047146.1, read as the reverse complement.
GCGCCCAGCGGCGTCAACCCGATCCAGGTCACCCTGAATGCACCGGCCACCATCGCGCAGGGCGGCACTGCCAATCTCACTCTGAGTGCGACCACGCAGATGACGGCGCCGGTCGACCTGCCCGCGGGCGCGGTCACCGCGGAGGCCGACATCGTGCTCGGCGGTGCGAACTCCGGCACCGCGACCGCCACGGGCTTCACTAACGACAGTGCCGTGCCGAGCGGTTCGACGGTCTCGGTGAGCGGCGGTACGGCCTCGATTCAGCTGAACGATGTCGGGACAACCACCTACACCCCCGGCGCCATCGCGGTGCACGTGTTCGGGCTGACCGTCAACTGCACGGTCGCCGACACTGCTCCCGTGCTCGGCTCCACCGAGGTCACGGCCTCCTAGTACTCCGATGTGACTTCGCGATCTCGCGTCGGAGCCGGGTGAGAACGGCAACGACCACCGCCTGATCATCAAGGGTGGTGTGGACTCCTGGAGATCGTGCGGTGGCCGCGGGCCACAGCGTAGACGCCGCCCGCCGGCGGGCGATGTTCGACCAGGTCACGCCGCATCCACTACCGGCGACGACTCGCAGACCCCTCAACCGGATCGATCGCGAAGTCACACTGGAGTCGGGTGCCGGAGGACGAGCACGTTGGTCTGGCGTGGCGCAGGGGACGGGCCCGCGAGTCGTACAGGGGCACCGCCGTGTCGCCAACTGTCCGGCTGCGGCGGTGTACTACTCGGTGATGTGGCGTTCTCGCATCGCCCGTGACGACGAATGCCCCCGCCCGGGGTTCCTGGGCGGGGGCATTCTGCAGGGTGCGTTATCTATCGGTGGGGTAGTCGGCGTGCTTGAGCCTCATGCGGGCTGCTACGAGGTCGGGGCCAGTCAGGGTGCCCGAGCGAAGCGCAGCACACCGACGCGGACTTCTTCAGCCAGGACGTCTACGGCGTGCTGCTCGCACGGTCACCGGGCAGGCGGCGTGCGAGAACACCGAAGCGGCCCGACGAGGGTGGGGCGTTGTGAGGCTGAGTGAGTAGCTCGCCAAGGCAGAACCATGCCGGGCAAGGTTCCCCCACGCCCGTTGGTGACCTTGGAGTTCACGCAACCGTGGACAGAGCCGTTTTGAGGAATCCCCAACACCCGGGATGGGCGGGAACCTTCTATGGGGGGAGGACGCAGCAGCGCTACCGGGTAACGTTCTTCTGTTGCTCACCCCTATTGCGCAAAGACAGCCAGATCGTCAAGTTGCCGAGAACTACGGCCATGGCGATAAAGATCCAAACCATCATGCCGGCAACGCTACAGGGGTGTCGCCAGCCGTCCGCCCCGTTGCAGCTGATCAAGAGCCCGTGCAGGATGCCGGAAACCTGTCGAGCCCGGCCCTTCTGCGGCTCTACCCTTGCCGCATGGCCCACGGAAAGACCTCTTACGTTTGCCTGCCCTGCCGGGCCTCGTACAAGCAGCCCTACCCCGGTTACCACGACCACGACCGGGTCTGCCCGCGCTGCGCCGAACCACTGATCCACGTCGGCTCCGCCTTCGCGGCTCCCAAGAGGCGGGACACCGCCGCCTGGCGCACGCTCTCCGTGCTGCTGCACGCCGGCGTGCGGTTCCACAAGAGCTGCTGTGGCGGCCCCGGCTACCGTCCACGCACTCTCAGCGAGGTGCGCGTGCGGATGGCTTACGCCCGGGCCACCGGACTGCCGTTCGCTCAGGCGTTGGTCCGCCGCGAACTGCCCTGACCGCCCGGCAGCAGGGGGCACTCCGCCGCATCAACGAAACGCCCCCTGCTGCTGATCGTCTTTCGACGAGGACCACACAGAGCAGCGGCTGTCCAGCCTGCGGGCGCGGGGCGAGCCCCTGCCCTCCCAGAGAGGTGATTCACTGGCCAGATGAGCACGTTCGATGACTACCTCGCGGACTGGGAGTTCGGCGAAGACTGGCGGCCAGTGGTCGACCGGTTGGCGGCCCGCGTTACGAGCTGGCCCGAGGGAGCGCCAGGACCTGAAGACTTTTGTGTGGACTTCCCCGTCGACGTCCTATGGACGGACGGCCTGCTGGTGTGGACGAGACTCGCGGGTACCTGCCTGGGCGGACAGATCGACCGTACGGGTCTGCGCTGTGGCACGCTGAACCCGCACAATCCGGGAGACCAACTCGACTGCCGCTTCGTCCTTCTCGGCACGGGAAGATCCCTTTCCGACCTGACGGACGCCCTTCTGGACTGGGTGGCCGCCCAGACGGATCGGGATGAGTCCGAACACTGACGGATTCGGTCGGTCTGGGTTTACCACGGCAGTCTCGACGAGGCGTCACAGACCGCTGACCTGCGGATGCCTGTCCCAACGACACGTTTCCGCGGTACTCCGACCGGTCCCCCCTCAGGTGCTGCGGCCGAAGTCGTCCCAGCGCTGGTAGTTGCCGCCATTGCAGCCGTTGACCTTGTAGTAGCGGCTTCCGTCCCCGTAGGTGTCCAGGCACTGACCGGACCAGCGGGCGTCCTCCGCGTACTTGTTCCAGAACCGGATCCCGCCCCTGCCGCGGTCGGAGGCAGAGCCGTCAGCCGCCCACACGGACAGGTCATCACCGCAGTTCCACGCTCCGGCCACATGCCATCCGTCACCGTTTGCCTGCGGGTTGACGCCGAGGCAGGCCGTGCCCGCGTCGCCCCACGACTGGGCGTAGCGGTACAGGTTGAGACTGCCGTCGTTGCCGACTTACTCCACCAGGAAGAATTCGCGGGAGTCGAGCTTGTCGCAGGGTGCGCTGCGGAACTCGACGCCGGTACGGAGCATGTGACCCTGGATGCAGCCGCCGGTGGCCACGTTTTGCAGCATGGTGTAGTTGTCGGCGTGGGCGGGTGCGGCCAGGCCGAGGGTAGGCAGGAGAGCGGCTGCAGCGGTGGCCGCGAGTTTGGCGCGTAGCTTCACGGTGTTCCCCCCCGTCAAGTCGTCGGTGCTTGCGCCGGCGAGGTTATCGCGGGAGGACGCTGTCGCGGCGCCTGGGCGTCAAGGGGCGCCCCTGTCGCATCACCCGCCACGTCCTGCAATTGCGCAGCAGGGTCCGGGGTGACTCTGCTGCGTGTTTCGCCGGGGCGTGCGGGGTGACGGTGACCGTGTCGGGGGCAGGCGGCTGCGAGGCGGTGTTGGGGTGTCAGGTCTCCCGGTGCCCGCTCAGAACAGTGCCAGGTCCTCGCCGCTGGTGTCCGCGATGACTGGCCGGGACTGGGCAGGGAGGCCGTCCAGGCGGTCAGGGCCGGCCGCGGCGGCCACGGCGGGGGCTGTCTCGGCCAACCAGACACGAAACCGTTCGGCGGCTTCGCGGTAGGGGACTTGGGCCAGGACACGGTGCTCGCCGGAGGGGCAGAAGTCGACGGCGACAGTGAGCAGGCAGGAACGGGGCGCGTTCTGACTGCCCGTCCAGGACACGCGCAGGACACCGCAGGGCTGGCGCCCGCGGGGGGCGCGGTGGGTCGGGCGCAGCGATCTGCAGGCTGTGTGGGCGGTCCATGCGGCGAGGTGGGGCAGGGGCAGGGTGGTGCGTGCGCGGCAACCGGGGCAGCGGTGCCAGTGGCGGAGCCAGTCGTCGGTGTCGGTGTGGAAGAGGTGTGTGTAGTGGTTCGCCACGCGGATGTCGTTGCTGTACAGGTGGTCGGGGCGCTCCTGTGTGTTGCAGGACTGGCAGACGGGGGCACGGACGTAGCCGTGTTCGTGGCAGTGGTCGAGGACGGTGGCGGGCGCAGTGTGGCAGACGGCGCATGCCCACCCGGCCACTTTGCGGGAGGTACTGGGCTTCCTGCTGAGCACCGAGTACAGCTGGCCTTCCAGCTCTTTGTTGTACGGGCGCAGTGGGGCGATGGGGCCCTCGGGGCTCGTCGTCTGCCGACCGTTGGCGTCTCGGGTCTGCCGGGGGCGGGAGGGCGGCTCGGTGACGGCTGCGCTCGCCTGGCGGGTCCGCGCGGCTTGCACCCACTGCGTCTCGGTGTGCTCGGCGGCGTCCAGCAGCCTGACCACGGCGCGCGGCAGCCACCACGTCCGCTGCGCCCCGTCGCGGGTCCGCTCCACGAGTATCTGTCGCCAGTCGATCCCCGCCAGATGGCAGGGCCGGCCGTCTTCACGCCGTGCGGCCCGCTCGGGGCCGCCCGGCTCCTGCAGTTCCCGCGTGATGCGCCGGCGCCAACGCAGCGGCGTTTCCTCGTTGCACTCCTGCCGCGGCGCCCCACGAAACGGACCGATGCGGACCAGGTCCTGCCGATCCATCCCCACCGCGTTCAGTTCCGCGGCCGCCCGGCGCACCTCAATCTCCCGAACACTCCACTGGCCGCCGCTCGCCCGCACCGTCGCCACCACATGGCCGCCGAGCAGGACGTACCCCACCCGGGCATGGGCAGGAGAGCAGGTGAATGCCCCAGAAGCCGTCGGCACAGCACTGTCGGCCGTCACATCGACCCACAGAGCGTCCGCGGCGCCCAGGGCGATCAGGCCGTCCGTGCGACCGGGCATGACACGCTCTGACATACCGACAGGCTACTAACCGTCCGAGCCGTCGCCTTCTACGTCACGTCCGGTATGTGGGAGGAGGCGTCCGTGCTCGACGAGCTCATCAACGCCCTGGAGACGACCCTGCCCCACTACGCGGACGCAACGTGTGGACACGCGCAGCACGCCGAACTCGCCCAGTGGGCACCGGACCTCGCCGAGTTCGGCATCACACTCGCATCGGCCGGCGGTCGCGCCCGCTACGAACGTTATCGCCGGGAGGACGAAGCGCCGCTGGAGAATCTCCTGTGCCAGGTCACCCTCGCCGCCATCGCCACGGGCACACTGGAGAGCCTGCGCTCGCGACGCACGTGGCTTGACTCCGGCCGAACGCCGTCCTCCTCCCAGGTACAGGACTCACACATGTCCCCTCCGCGGTGAAGATCAGCGCAAGCCGGCTCTGGCGTCGGAGCGGGTTCCGCGTCGGCACCGAGGGCCCTGGGCCCGGACCTGCGGCCGATGGTTTGCTGTGCTTCGCCCAGGACCTCTTCGGCACCCGGTTCGCCCTCGACGACGACGCACACGTGGTGCGCTTCGCCCGGCGGAAAATCGTTCGCGTGTGCGGTTCTGGAATTCTGTTGCTGCTCCGTTCAATCCGAGGTGAGGCCGCGTATCGCGTGGCACGGGATGGGGCCCGGCGATCATCTGATCCGATGGGAATGACCGTTACGCGGGCGGCCTGAGCGAGCCGCCCCACGCCACCTCCAGGAGGGCGCACATGAGCATGAGGCGATCTAGGAGCCGCGCCGCGCTAGCGGCAGTGTGCGGAGGGATGTTCATCGCCACCGTGGGAACCATCCAAGCCCAAGCCGATGACGGCGTCCCAGGTGGGAGGGCTCCCCACGCGTCCCCCGAGACGGACGAAGATGTCATGGCGGCGACCTACTTCGGGCTCAAGGAGTCTTCGAAGCGGGCAGGCCGCACGAACTTCCTGGGGCTGGCCGAGATCGAGAAGGCAGAGACCCGTACCGTGGCCGGCACGATGTACTACATCCAGGTGAAGGCCGGGGAAAGCAGCTGCAAGGTGGCTGAAGAAGCGAACTGGACGCCCGAAGGCTGCGGGGCGACGGACCCCGCAAACGCCAAGTCGTGCACGATGCGGGTCGTTCACCGAGCCTGGCAGACCGCCGCGCCTTATGAGCTCATGGGCGGCACATGCAAGGAACTCTGACCCAGAGCGGGCAGGCCCACGGCCGCACTCGGTCACAGAGGTGCAGTGGGCGGCAATGCCTCTCCGTCAGTGGCGCGACCGAGTCTCCTCTTTCGGCACCTTCGTCGGGTGGAGGGAGTGGGAGACGAGTGGGAGACGAGCATGGAATTTCGCTGTGCGGAGCTGTGCGAATCAGCGCGAATGTGTGAGGTGGGCTGGGCAGCGGATGCAGTGCAGCCCACCATGAATCCACCCGCCAGTGCTGTCCGAAGTGCTCGAAACCACTTGTCGAGCAGGTGTTTTCTACAGCGTGGTACCGCCGGGCGCGCTCCAGTCGGGTCCGAGGAGGCCCGCCTCGTAGGCGAGGAGCGCCGCCTGGACGCGGTTGTCCAGGCCCAGGCGGGTCAGGATGCGGTTGACGCGGCTCTTCACATTGGCCTCGGTCAGGCCCAGGGCCTCGGCGATCTGGAGGTTGGAGCGGCCCTGCGCGACCAGGACCAGCACGGGGAGTTCGCGCTCGGTCAGCGTGCCGACGAGGTCGGTGGCGCGGCTGCGGCCGGTCCGCGGGGCGCCGGGGAGGAGACCGGCGGGCAGCGCGGTGAAGGCGCCGATGAGCCGGTGGGTGACGCTGGGGGCGAGCATCGACTCGCCGTCGGCCACCACGCGGATGGCGTGGGCCAGTTGGTCGGGTGGGCTGTTCTTGAGCAGGAAGCCGCGGGCGCCCGCGCGCAGCGCCGCGTGCACGTACTCGTCCAGGTCGAAGGTGGTGAGGACGAGGACGCGCGGCGGCGGTTCCGGGTGCGGCCAGTCGTCGAGGATGCGGCGGGTGGCCTCCACACCCGTCATCCCGGGCATCCGGACGTCCATGACCACGACGTCCGGGCGGAGCGAGCGGGCCAGGGCGACGGCCTGCGCGCCGTCGGCGGCGTCGCCGACCACGGAGAACCCGGCGCGGCGGCCGATGACGGCGCGCAGCGCGTCCCTGACCATCTCCTGGTCGTCGACGATGAGCACGCGCAGGGCGGGGTCGGTCATGACGGCACCTCTGGGCTGGAGGGGACCTCCGGGGTGGGCGGCAGCGGCTGGGAGGGGGCCGGGCCCGCCGGGAGCGGGACCGGGAGCGTGGCATGCAGCCGCCAACCGCCGTGCGGCCGCGGGCCGTTGCGTACGGTGCCGCCGAAGGCCGCGACGCGTTCGCGGATGCCGATCAGGCCGCGGCCGGAGCCGGGCACGGGCCGGTGGCCGGCGACCGGCGGGCCGTTCTCGACCTCCACCGCCAGCGCCGCCCCGTCGTGCCGCACGGTCAGCGACACGGCTGCCGGACCCGCGTGCTTGAGGACGTTGGTGAGCGCCTCCTGCACGATGCGGTAGGCCGAGACCTGGAGCGCGGGCGGGACGTCGCCGAGCGCGTCCTCGTCCAGCGTCGCGGTCACCGCGCAGCCGGCCGATCCGACCGCGGTGAGCAGCCGGTCGAGGTGGCGCAGGGACGGCTCCGGCGCCAGGTCCGCCTCCTCGTCCCGGGCGGTGAGCAGGCCCAGGATGCGGCGCATCTCGACGAGCGCGGTGTCGGCGGTCTCCGCGATCCGCGCCACGCCCCGCAGGTCGTCCCGGAGGGCGCCGCGCGGATCGTCCCGGAGGACGTCCTCGATGATCTCCTCGGTGGACCGCGCCTGTACGGCGATGGCGCTCACATGGTGGGCGACCACGTCGTGGAGGTCGCGGGCGATACGGGTCCGCTCGGCGGCGACGGCCTGCCGGGCGTTGGCCTCCTGCTCGGCGCGGAGCCGTTCGTTGGCGTCCTGGAGCCGGCAGTTGACGTCGTGCAGCCGGGCGTTGAGGTCGCGCAGCCTGCCCGCCTGGATGCTGATCCGCCGCCGTCCGTACCCCAGCAGCCAGGCGACGGCGTAGAAGGCCGCGAACGTCGTCGCGGTGATCGGCTCCAGCGAGCCGAGCTTCGGCGGCCCGGCCTGGCCGGTGAGGAGGTCCGTCGCCACGGCGGCGGCGAGCGAGAGCACGGTCCCGGGCAGGCTCACCCGCAGCGGGGTGCAGCGGGCCAGCGCGTACACGCCGAAGACCAGCAGGAACGGCCCCGGCGTCTTCCCCTGCACTGGGGCCAGCACCTCGAAGGCGATGAAGGCCGCGGTCATCGCCGCCAGGACCGTGCGCGGGAATCGGCGGCGCCAGAAGAGCGGAAGGGTCTGCAGCGCCCAGAGCGGGACGCCGGCCGGGCCCGGCGCCGGGTGCCGGGCCAGCAGGGTCGCCACGTCGACGGCGGTCAGTCCGCCGCCGAGTGCGAGATCGGTCAGCCAGGGGCGCCGGCCGGCGAACCGGCGCCGCGCGGCGCGCAGGGCTGTCATGGGGTGTGCGTTCATGTCCGGTGGTCAGGCTAGCGAGCCGCGCCGCGGGCGGGATCGTCCGCAGGGAGGGATCCGCCGGTGTCCCGGCGCATCGAAAGTTGCGGCGCATCGAAAGTTGCGCGGGCCCGCGGCAGATCGGCAGCCGGGACGAGGTGGTGCGGGCCCGCCGTTCCCTAGCGTCGAGTACAGGCCGGAAGCGACAACTCGCACCGGCCGCTGGACGACCCGATCCACCAGATCCGATGAACCCACACCCGATGAACAAGGCGGAGGACATGCGCACCCATACGCAGACGCGTGACGACCGGGGGACGAGCGAGGCCCGCAGGCGTACGGGGCATCCGGGGAGCGGTGTACCCGCGCCACCGGCCCGGTGGCGCTACCCGGTGCTGGCGCTCGGCGCCGCCGTACAACTCCTCGCGGTCGGCGGACGCTGGGACATCGCCGCCGCCGCATGGCTCTTCCCGGTGCTGCTGCTGCGCTTCGGCCGCACCGGCCGGGTGGTGTCCGGCATGCTCTGGCTCTGGCTGGCCAACATCGCCGCGGCGGTGTTCTGGCTCTTCGAGTCGGCGCTGGGATTCAGCCCGGTCACCGTCGGCGGAGCGGTCGCCCTGGCCGCGCTGCTGACCGTGCCGTACCTCCTCGACCGGCTGCTGGTCCGCCGGCTGCGTCCCTGGATGGCGCTGCTCGTCTATCCCTCGGCCATCGTCGCGGCCGAGTTCGTGATCACGCAGCTGACGCCGTTCGGCGGCGCGTACGGTTCCCTGGCGGCCACGCAGTACGGCAACCTGCCGCTGCTGCAACTCGTCTCGGTCACCGGCTCCTACGGGATCGGCTTCCTGATCGCCTGGTGCGCGGGCGTGGTGAACCTGGTCTGGGAGACGGCCTCCTGGCGCCCGGTCCGCCGGGCCGTGTTCACCTACACCGCGGTCCTCCTGGCCGTACTCCTCGCCGGCGGGGCCCGGATCGCCTTCTTCCCCTCCGGCGCGCCCACGGTGCGGGTCGCCGGCGTCACCGCCGAGACGTCCGTGCTCCGTGCCCAGAAGGCGGCGCTCTCCCACGTCACCGGTGGCCGCCGGTCCGTCGCCGCGGCGCCGCCCGCGGGGCTCGAACCGGCCATGAACGCCGTGGCGGACAGCCTGCTGGCCGCCACCCGGCGGGAGGCCGCGGCCGGTGCGAAGATCGTGGTCTGGCCCGAGGGAGGAGTGCGGACCCTGGAGGTGCACGAACGCGCCGCCATCGCCGCGGCGCAGCACGAGGCCCGCCGGTCGGGGATCTACC